>CAVQTH010000045.1:0-166326 GCA_963716325.1 uncultured delta proteobacterium
CGAGTTGACGCCGGAGGGGGAGGAGGCGTTGACGTTGTGGGTGGAGTATATGGAGCAGCAGGCGCAGAAGATTGCCAGTTTCATCAAGGCCTATCGCAAAACCGTAAAACGCTGAGCCGGCGGCGGAGTCGCCGTCAGAGGCCAGAGGCCGGATGCTCGCCGTTTTTCCGGCCCCGGCGGCCGCCCATGGCTTCCCAGACGCCGGGTTCCAGCTTGACGACGGTCAGAACCGGCTGGCTCGCCATCAGGCGCGGCCGCACCCAGTTTTTGGTCAAAACCCGGTCTGCCGGCCTTGGCACGGTGGCATCCCGGTCCATCGACATGACCCGGATGCCGTGCGCTTCCAACTCATCCACCCGCAGTTCTGATGGCAGTTGGCGCAGCAACCCGAACTCGATGAATCGCCCGTACCAGCCGGCGGCGGTCAACCCGACGGCGGCCGCAGCGCCGATGATCCCGCCGTTTGAGCCCCCATGGCCGGATAAATGAATTCCCGGACACGCTCGCAGAGCGTCTTCCTGGGTCACCACGCTGCGGGTACAAGTCAATCCGAACTCCATCAGGCCGTCCAATCCCGGCGTGCTCTCCGCGGCCACACACATCCCGGGGTCGCTGCCGTCGGCGGCATGACGTTCAAGATGCGTCGCGGCGCAAGCGGTCAACTCATTGAGAAGGCTGCCGTTGCCAGGCGTCTCGATGACGAGGCAGGCGGCGCTGTTGTGCGATGTGTACGGGATTGCGTCGTCCACCAGAAGCTGCTGGCGCACCACGCCCCACATTCGGCAGCCTTCCGGCAATTCGCTGGAAAACCAGCGTGCGACTTTCCCGGTTCCATATTCACAATCCAGACTGTCGGTGTCGTCAAACCCCATGTATATTTTCATCGTTCAAACCCCCGATGGACTCTTAAAGGTATCCGAAGAGATGACTTCGTAAGAAGCCCAAGTTCAAGGCGCGCGAGCACCCGTCGAGCGAGGCGTACTCTCTGTAAGCCGCAGCGAGCGCGGGGCGATGCGCAACGCCGAAATGGGGCTTCTTACGAAGTCATCAAACCCACTTGACGGAATCGACGCCGTAGCGAATGGCGACCTTTCGCCCGGGATAGAGCGCATGATCGCTGACCTGACGTTCGGTGAGCGTCCCCGTGAACGGAATATTGGCGACCAGCACGGAAACCACAATCGACCCGGATGCCTTCTCCAGCGCCAACCGTGTGATCAGACCGGACAACGCGACCTGCCCCGCCGCGCCGGTGATGGGCTCAACCTGGGGCGTAATGGTGACATTTTCGATAACTGCCGCCGCAAGGGCCTGCGGCGGCTTGGGCACCAGCAGGTGCTGGCCGTCAGCCGAGGGGTTTCCCCCACAGCTCGTTTTCCATCGGTTCCCACGGACCGAAGAGGACATTCTCGCGGCCCGTGCCCAGGAAGTTGCCTTTCAGCATGTGAAACACCGTGTCGCAGATACCGTAGAGCCATTGCCAGTCGTGACTGGCGACGATCAGCGTCGTGCCCCAATCGCGCCGGGCTTTCAGGACAGCGTCCTTGATGAGCTGGGCGCTCAGCGCGTCGATGCTGGCCGTGGGCTCGTCCATCAGGAGCACCTCCGGTTTGAGAACCAGACGCGCCGCGAGGGCCACCCGTTGAGCCTCGCCGCCGGAAAGCGCATAGGCCGGCCGCTGTGCGAACTCCTTCCCGTCCAGCCCCACGTAAGACAGAGCTTTGTCCACCCGCTCCGATAGGTGATCGCTGGCCTTGCGAATCCGCAGGCCGTAGGCGACGTTTTTCAGCACGGTGCGTTTCATAAGGAAGGGTTCCTGAGGGAGCAAGGTCACCCGGTTTCGGACCTCCGTCGCAAACGGGCCGGCCGGCTTGCCGTCGAAAAGGACCTCGCCCGCCGTTGGTTTCTCGACGAACCCCGCCAGCCTCAGGAAAGTGCTTTTCCCGCTGCCGTTCGGGCCGATGACCCCGATGATACCGCCCCGGGGCAGGTCAAGCCGGTCGATGCTCAAAACGGGCTTGCCGCGATAGACATGCGTGAGGCTGCGGATGGTGTAGAGCGGGGTTTCCACGTCAATACCTTTTCCGCAGGAAAGACACCGAGAGGTTCACCCCGAAGGCGATCAGCAGCAACACCAGCCCCAGTGCAATCCCCATGGCAAATTCCCCCTTGTTGGTTTCAAGGGCGATGGCCGTGGTGATGGTGCGCGTCTGCCACTTAATGTTACCCCCGACCATCATGGCGATGCCGACTTCGGTCATGACACGGCCGTATGCCGTAAGAGCGGCGGCGATGACCCCGTGGCGCGCCTCCCAGAGGGTGCTCAAGAAAAGCTGCCGCCGGTTGGCGCCTAAAGAGATCAGCGTCACGCGCAGCTGGCGGTCCATGCTCTCCACGGCCGTGGCGCTCAGGGCGACAACAACCGGAAGCGCCAGGATGGTCAGACCGACGGCAATGCCCGGCAGGGTGAACAGCAGGCCCCACTCGCCCATAGGTCCCCGGTTAGTAAAAAAAGCGTAAACCAGCAGACCAATAAAGACGGTCGGGAGCGCGAGGAGCGTGTCCACCACCACGCGCACCTGCTTCTTGATGCTGAAATCAAAATACCCCAGGCAGAAGCCCAGCGGCAGCCCTATGATCAGAGTGGCCGCCAGGGAATAGGTGGATACGACCAGCGTGGCGTAAACGGCCGAAAAGGTCTCCGGGTCGTTGGTCGTGAGCAACTCGATCGCCTTGAGCAACCCCTGAAGCAGAAAGTCCATTAAAATCCGTCCGCCGGTCGGCCCGTCACCGGTTGCTTTTTAACCCGGCTCATCACTTGTTTTCTCTTTGCCCGTTGCTCGTTGCTCGTTACCTTTTACTCCGACTCATCACTCGGAACTCATTTTATTTCGCGTTGGGAGTGAACAAGGGCTTCCCCATCACCTTGAACTCCTTGATCACCTTCTGTCCCTCGGGGCCGGCGATCCAGGTGCTGAACTTCGTCGCCAGCTCGAGCTGGGCCTTCTGGCACTTGGCCGGGTTCACGGCGATGACGCTGTATTGGTTGAGAAGGGTCTGGTCCCCTTCCACCAGGATTTTCAGCGGGGGGTTCCCGCCCAGGTTGTTTTCATACTTGATGTAGGTGCCGCGATCGGCCAGGGTGTAGCCGTTCTTCTCGGCGGCGATGTTGATGGTAGCCATCATCCCCTGGCCGGCCTGGGCATACCAGGCCTCTTTTTCCGGCACCGCGGCCCCGGAAACCTTCCACAGGTCCAGTTCCATCATGTGGGTCCCGGATTTGTCCCCGCGGCTGACGAAGTTGGCCTTCTTGGCCTGAACGGCCAGCAGGGCGTCTTTGACGCTCTTGCCCTTGACGCCGGCCGGATCCGCCGCCGGGCCGATGATGACGAAGTCGTTGTACATGATCTCCTTGCGGTTGATGCCGAACCCGTCGGCCACGAATTTCTTTTCCGCATCGGGGGCGTGGACCATGAGCACGTCCACGTCGCAGCTCTCCCCGAGCTTGAGCGCCTTGCCGGTGCCGGTGGCGGTCCACCGCAAATCGATGCCGGTCGCCTTTTTAAATTCCGAGGCGACCACATTCAGCAACCCGGTGTCCTCGGTACTGGTCGTGGTGGCCATCAACAAAACCTTCTCCTGGGCGCCGGCAAAGCCGGCTGCATTCAGAGATGCCAGTAGCAGCAACAAGACCGTCTTGAAAACGTGTTTCATGCGAACCATTGAAGACCTCCTTTTAGCAATGAAATAGTCCCTGCATTCACCCTCGCCCCGCCTCCCCCGTCCAGGGGGAGGAGAAAAGAGAGCCTCCGCATAAGGGGAGATGATTCATCCAAGGGATTCCCCTCCCCTTGCGGGAGGGGCCAGGGGAAGGGGTTATTTGCCGTCATTGCCGCGACCATCCGCCCGCCATTGTCATGCCGGCTTTTCTTCGGCTGTCTTTTCTTGCGTATTGTGCGGGAACACCATCTTGCCGCTCAGACTGAGATCATAGCCCTCGAGGCCGTCCTTCACCACCCGGTGAAATTTCGGCTCGTGCAGGAGGCCCAGAAAACGCTGGACCCCCTCGTCGAAGAACCGCTCCTTGGAGGCCATGAGGTCGAAGCGCTCCCAGCGCAGGGGGATGAACCCCAGATTGAGCAGCGCCGCCACCGGGCGGATCCCCGGACCGGCATCGGCCCGGTTGGACAAGACCTCGAGGCCGACGTCCAAGTGGCGTTGCACCTCATGGGTGTAACCCTCGATCTTTTCACCTTTGACGCCGGCTTTGTTCAGCTCCCGGTCCAGCAGCAGGCGGGTGCCGGTCCCCAGGGGACGGTTGACGATCCGCAGCCCCGGCTTGCCGAGATCGGCAACACCGGAGATTTTCTTGGGGTTGCCTTTCCGGACGATGATCCCCTGCTCGCGTCGGCAGAAATTCACCACGGCCGGCAGATTGCCCAGTTCCTCCGAGGCGAAAGCGAAGTTGTACTCGCTCTCGTCCTCCTGGAGCAGGTGGCTCGCTGCCAGGTGGCACAGGTCGCGGCGCAGCGCCCGCAGGCCGCCCATGCTCCCCAGGTTGCCGAACACCGCCAGGTGCTCGGAGTGCATGGTGTTGAACAGCGTGATGGCCCGATCCAGGAGCAGGTCATTGCTTCCGGCAATGACCAGAAGCCCCTTGTAAGGGGCCGCACTCGCGTCGCGTTTGGGAAAATTGATGGTGTTCGCCTCCACCCACTGTTCGACGAGGTGCTGGGGAAACAACCACTTGCCGGTGATCTTGGTCGCCGGCAGCCCTTTCTCGGACACGAGGGTGTAGACCATTTTCTCGTTCACATTGAGGAACTTGGAAACTTCTCTGGTGGACAGGAGCCTGGCCATAGAAAACCCTCGCACATTGAGGCGTTAATGGTTGTCAACGGTAGTCAAATAGGCCACCGATTCTACAGTGTCAACCTCAACAATACAAAATTACAAAAAATAACCAATAACAACCAAAAACGACATAAATTTGGAACATCTCAGCTTGGTCTGTTTGCGCCTGCTTCTGGCGCAAACAGCTCAGGAGGGGGTATTCGTAGTTTTATGAGGGTAGGGGCAGAGAGGGCCCAATGGGCAGATGGGGCACTTGGGTTTTCTGGCCGTGCAGGTCGCGCGGCCGAAAAAAATGAGGCGCAGCGAGAAGTCGCTCCACTCGTTTCTGGGGATGATGCGCATCAGGTCGAGCTCGATCTTCTTGGGGTCCTTGTTCTTCGTCAGGCCGAGGCGGCCGGAGATGCGACCCACGTGGGTGTCCACCACGACACCCGGCGTGTCGAAGGCGGCGCCGAGCACCACGTTGGCGGTCTTGCGCCCCACCCCGGGCAGATCGACCAGCTCCTCCAGCGTCCGGGGCACATGCCCGCGGTGACGTTCGAGAAGCGCCTCACAACAAGCCTTGATATTCCGGGCCTTGTTCCGGTAAAAACCGGTCGGCCGGACGAACCCCTCGATTTCGGCGACCGGCGTTTTCACGAAGTCCTGCGGCCGGCGCATGCGCTTGAACAGCGCGGGCGTGACGCGGTTGACCTGGTTGTCCGTGCACTGGGCGGAAAGAATAGTGGCCACCAGCAGCTCGAACGGGTTGCGATAGAACAGTTGCGGCTTGACCTGCGGGTAGAGCGCGTTGAGGATCTTGAGAATGGCCGCGGCGCGTTCGACTGTTTTTTTTGAAGCCATAAGCGAATCGCGGCTGGAAAGCCGCTCCCACGAAAACTGAAAAAGGCGAGAACCCGTTTGCCGGATCGACTTGAATTTGAGATCCGTTGACCTATGTTAACGAAGCGGGTCCCGACAGAAGTTCGATGATTTTCTATGAAGTCGCTTTTAAAAACCCCCCAACCCCCTTTGGCAAAGGGGGTGCAGGGGGATTTCGTTCCACGTCGGATGGCGCATTTTGCCATAACGTGATTTTCACGAAACTATCAGGTCCGGCATATAGCCCGATTCAAACAGACCCGTCAAGAAGGGCGGACAACACATGAGCCAGCAACCAAAAATAGTGCGTGCGTTGGGGTTGTGCTCCGGCGGGCTGGACAGCATGCTTTCCGGGCTGGTGCTGCGTGCGCAGGGGATCGAGGTCGAGTGGGTCTCCTTCGAAACCCCGTTTTTCGCGGCCGCCAAGGCGCGCAAGGCCTCCCGTCTCACAGGAATCCCGCTGACGGTGAAGCCCATCTTTGCCGACTACATGGTCATGCTGCGCAACCCGCCCGCGGGCTACGGCAAGCACATGAACCCCTGCATGGACTGCCACACGCTGATGTTCCGCCTGGCCGGCGAGATCATGCGCGAGAGGGGCTTCGATTTCCTCTTCAGCGGCGAGGTGCTCGGCCAGCGGCCCATGTCTCAGACCAAGCCGTCGCTGCGCTACGTGGAAAAGCATTCCGGCCTGGGCGGTTACATACTGAGACCCCTCTGCGCAAAGCACCTGCCCGAAACGATCCCCGAGCAGCAGGGGCTGGTGGACCGCGAACGGCTGCTCGACATCCACGGCCGGGGGCGCAGGGACCAGATCGCGCTCGCCAAAACCTTGGGCATCAGCGACTACCCGGCGCCGGCCGGCGGCTGCCTGCTCACGGACAAGGGGTTCAGCGCACGCCTGAAGGACCTCTTCGACCATGGCGGCGACGGCACCGAAGCCGAGGTTCAGCTCCTGAAGTTCGGCCGGCACTTCCGGCTGAACCACCAGGCCAAGCTGATCGTCGGCCGCACCGAGAAGGACAACGAAAGCATCCTTCAGCACCACCACCCGGCCCAGGACGTGGTGCTCGACGTGCGCGACTACCCCAGCCCCGTCGGCCTGCTGCAGGGCGCAGCCGACCGGAACACCCTTCTTCTGGCGGCCGCCATCTGCGTCGGCTACAGCCGCGCCCCGAAGCTTTCTCCCGTGGACGTGGCGGTAAGGTGGCCTTCCGGCGAGGAAGTGATCCAAGCCATCGCCGTACCGCCCGACGACGTGCGCAGGCTGATGATCTGATAAGATCGAAGACAATTGAAAGGTTGGAGTTGGAGCGTGGCACCCAAGCATGACAAGTATACCTATCGCGTAACCTGGTCGGAAACTGACGAGGAGTATGTAGGCCTTTGCGCCGAGTTTCCCAGCCTGAGCTGGCTGGCCACTTCCCCCGAAGCGGCGCTCAAGGGCATCCGGAATGTTGTTGCCGAGGTCATCAGCGACATGATGCACAACGGAGAATCAGTACCGCAGGCCGCAGCGCCCGCGTACCGAAGGGCCACGCCGAAATGGGGCGTCTCACGAAGCCTCGGCGCTGCGGGCGCGCAGCTGTCCGCAGGCGGCGGAGATGTCCTGCCCCTTGCTCTGGCGGATGATGACGGTGAAATGCTTGCGCACGAGGACCTCCTGAAAAGCCAGGATGGTTTCCTCCGGGGGCCGCTCGAAGCCGCTGCCTTCGTGGGGGTTGAAGGGGATGAGGTTGACCTTGCAGCGGATCGGCTGTAGCAGGCGGGCCAGGCGGCGGGCGTCCTCCGGCGAGTCGTTGACTCCCTTGATCAGGATGTATTCGAAGGTGATGCGCCGGCCGGGCGGAAGCGGGTAGCTGCGGCAAGCCGCGAGCAGCGTCTCCAGCGGGTAGGTGCGATTGATTGGCATGAGCCGGCTGCGCGTTTCGTCGTCCGCAGCGTTGAGGGACACCGCCAGGCTCACCCGGGACTGCCGGCCGAACTCGAGCATCTCCGGCGCCAGGCCGGCGGTGGACACCGTCACGCGCTTGGCCGCGAACCCGAGCCCGATGTCGCTGTCGGTGATGATCGCGAGCGCGCCCAGGAGATGGTCGAAATTGGCCAGCGGCTCCCCCATGCCCATGAAGACAAGGTTGGTGAGCTGCTCGGGCTGAGGCAGATCCTTTTTGATGTCGCGGACCTGCCCGAGGATCTCCCCCTGGGCGAGGTTGCGGCGCAGTTTGCTCTTGGCCGTCAGGCAGAACCGGCAGTTCTGGGCGCAGCCCACCTGGCTCGACACGCACAGGGTGTAGTGGTCGCGCTCGGGGATCAGAACGCTTTCGATGCGCTCCCCGTCCGCGAGACCGAAGAGGTATTTGCGGGTCCCGTCCGCCGAGGTCTGCATGGCCTGGATCTCCAGCCGCGGGATCCGGAAGTGCTGCGGCAGAAGGGCGCGCACATCCTTGGCGATGTCCGACATCTCGGCGAAGCTGTCCTTCTGGCGGCGGTAGATCCACTTCAGGATCTGGCCCGCCCGATAGGCGGCGATCCCGCGCTCGGCCAGCCAGTCCACCAGCTGTTCCCGGGAAAGGTCCAGAATGTTGATGCGCTTGTCGTTCACTCGACCCCTTGAGCCCTCGAACCCTTGAATCCTCTTGAATCCTTTTAGGCTTGACATAGCACCGATGCGATTGTAATTTCAAGAATTTGTAAAACCACGGCAGAGTTTCTATGTTCGAAAATCTAAGCGACAAGCTCGAATCCGTCTTCAAGAAGCTGCGGGGGCACGGCAAGCTGAACGAGGCGAACATCGAGGAGGGCCTCAAGGAAGTTCGCATGGCCCTGCTCGAAGCCGACGTCCACTACCGCGTGGTCAAGAGCTTCGTTGAAGAGGTGCGCACCCGCGCCCTCGGCCAGGAGGTGATGGCCAGCCTCACCCCCGGCCAGCAAGTGGTCAAGATCGTCAACGAGAAGCTGACCGAGCTGATGGGATCACGCCACGAGGCGTTGAACCTGGCGGGACCGCCGCCGGCCGCCGTGATGCTGGTGGGGCTGCAGGGCTCCGGCAAAACCACCACGGCCGGGAAGCTCGCGACCCAGCTGCGCAAGGCCGGACGGCGGCCGTTTCTGGTCCCGGCCGACGTTTACCGGCCGGCGGCCATCGAACAGCTCAAGACGATCGCCAACCAGCTGGGGGTGCCGGTGTTTCCGTCCACGACGGATCAGGACCCGGTGCAGATCTGCCTGGAGGCCAAGGCCGGGGCATTTCAACAGGGCTGCGACACGCTGATCCTCGACACGGCCGGCCGCCTGCACATCGACGAGGAACTCATGGCCGAGCTCGGCCGGATCAAGACGACCCTTCGGCCCTCGGACATCCTGCTGGTGGCCGACGCGATGACCGGCCAGGACGCAGTCAACATCGCCAAGTCCTTCAACGACCAACTGGACATCAGCGGCGTCATCCTGACCAAGATGGACGGCGACGCCCGCGGCGGTGCGGCCCTGTCCATCAAGGCGATCACCGGCAAGCCGATCAAATTCATCGGCGTCGGCGAAAAGCTGAGCGCCCTCGAGCCGTTTCATCCCGACCGCATGGCCTCGAGCATCCTCGGCATGGGGGACGTGCTCGGCCTGATCGAAAAGGCGCAGGAGGCCGTCGATCAGAAAAAAGCGGTCGAGCTCCAGAGAAAGCTGCGCAAGAGCCAGTTCACCCTGGATGATTTCAGGGAACAACTCACCCAGGTGCGCAAGATGGGCTCGCTGTCCGACATCCTGAAGATGATCCCCGGGATGGGCAAGATCAAGCACCTCAAAGACCTTGAGGTCGACGACCGGGAGTTCGTCAAGATCGAGGCGATCATCAACTCCATGACGCCCAGGGAACGGCGGCAGCACGGCATTATCAACGGCAGCCGGCGGCGCCGGATCGCGCAGGGCAGCGGAACCCGCATCCAGGACGTCAACAGCCTTTTGAAAAACTACGCCCAGATGTTGAAGATGCTCAAAAAGTTCAACCAAGGCGGCACCCGTCACGGGATGCTGCCGTTCTGAAGGAGAGATTGAGACATGGCAGTAAAAATCAGACTCGCGCGCCACGGCGCCACCAAGAAACCCTACTACCGGATCGTGGTAACCGACAGCGACAACAAGCGTGACGGCCGGTTCCTGGAAAACGTCGGCACCTACGACCCCAAGACCAACCCCGTCAAGGTCACGTTCAAACCGGAGCGGGTGCAGTACTGGCTGAGCAAGGGCGCCACTCCCACCGATACCGTCAGAAGCCTTTTGAAAAAAGAAGGCGTTCTTGGTAAAAAGGCGTAGAAACGGTCTCAACTTCCGGGGTCACGCTCCATCAAGGCGTTGAAAAACCGCGCAGATCCGCAGCGGCGGACTGAGGCTGTTGCGCGCCTGGCAGGTCTCGATGTGACGTTCTCAACCGCCAACTGAGGAGACGACACCATGAAAGATCTGATCACGCTCCTAGCGAAGGCACTGGTGGACAATCCCGATCAGGTCGTAGTCACCGAGGTGGAAGGGAACCAGACCACCGTGCTTGAACTCAAGGTCGCCAAGGAGGACCTGGGCAAGGTCATCGGCAAAGAGGGCCGCAACGCCCGGGCCATGCGCACCATCCTGGGCGCCGCGTCGGCCAAGCTCAAGAAGCGCACGGTCCTGGAGATTCTCGAATAAGCGGTGCCCGGCGAACGCATCATTCTCATCGGACGATTGGCGGGGGCCCACGGGATGCGGGGCGGCCTGAAACTGATATCCTATGCCGAATCCCTCGACGTGTTCACGGCCGGCCTCCCGATCCGCGCGCGCGGCGCCAACGGCGAAGAAGCGGTTTACGAAGTCGGCGAGGTCAGGCCCCAGGGACGGGGGGCGGTTCTGTTCCTGTCGGGGATCACCCACCGCAGTCAGGCGGAGGCGTTGGCCGGCTGCGACCTGTTCATTGACAAGGCGGTGCTGCCGGCTCTCGCGGAAGGCACCTATTACTGGGCCGACCTCATCGGCCTCGAGGTGGTTTCCATCGACGGCCGTTCTCTCGGGCGGCTGGAGTCCATTTTCGAGACCGGCAGCAACGACGTGTACGTGGTGAAAGGCGCAGGCAAAGAGATCCTCGTACCGGCGCTCAAGTCGGTGGTGAAGGCCGTCGACCTCTCGGCGCGCCGCATGCAGGTCGATCTGCCCGAGGGCCTGAGTCAGGAGTAGCGGCGGCATGCGGATCCTGGTGCTCACGATTTTCCCGGACATGTTCGACGGGCTGTGGTCGCACGGCATGGTCCGCCGGGCGATCGAGCAGCAGGCGATCTCGGCGGCGGCGCTCAACATCCGGGACTTCGCCGACGACCGGCACCATGTCACCGACGACCGTCCCTACGGCGGCGGCAACGGCATGGTGATGAAGCCCGAGCCCCTGGCCGCCGCCATCCGCCACGCCCAACAGACGGCGCCGGAGGCCCGCACGATCCTCATGACCCCCCAGGGGCGCGTGTTCAACCAGGCACGGGCCCGGGAACTCGCGGGTCTGAAAGGGATCATTCTCGTCTGCGGACGCTACGAAGGGGTGGACGACCGCCTCTGCCACGACCTCATCTCGGATGAGCTGTCCGTCGGAGACTACGTCCTGACGGGGGGGAGATCGCCGCCATGGCGGTGATCGACGCCGTGACCCGGCTGATCCCCGGCGTCCTGGGCGGCGAGGATTCGGCCGCGCGCGACTCTTTTTCCGACGGGCTCCTCGAGCATGCCCACTACACCCGGCCGCCGGTGTTCGAGGGTGCGGGAGTGCCCCAGGTGCTTTTAAGCGGCCACCACGGCAACATCGAACGCTGGCGGCTCGAGTCCTCGCTCATGCGAACGCTGGTCAACCGTCCGGATCTCCTGCAGCAGCGGGCGCTAACGGCGGAGGAAGCCGAAATCCTGCGGCGCTGGCACGCGCACCTGGGCGAGCTGATCGGCGGGCGGCCGGATGCGCCCGACCGCAAGCGGCGCTGACCCGCTGCGCGGAGACTGCCGATGGCCCGGCTTTACCTCGCGCTCGTGCATCACCCGGTCGTCAACCGCCGGGGCGAGGTCGTCGCCTCGGCCGTGACCAACCTGGACCTGCACGACATCGCGCGCGCCGCGCGCACCTTCGAAGCCAAGGGCTTTTTCGTCACCACCCCGCTGGAAGACCAGCAAGGTTTTGCCCGACGGATCGTGGAACACTGGACCACCGGGCCGGGCGCCGACCACATCCCGGACCGCCGGCTCGCAATGGAGCTGGTCCGGATCACGGGGTCGCTTGACGAAGCCATCGCAGCCGTCACCGCCGCTGAAGGCCGGCCGCCGAGGCTGGTCGCCACCGGCGCCCGCAAGCATCCTCAGGCCATCGGTTACGCGGCGCTGCGCAGCCTGATCGCCGATGACCGCCCGCACCTGCTGCTGTTCGGAACGGCCTGGGGCTTGGCGCCGGAGGTCATCGCCGCGGCCGACTGGGTGCTGGCCCCGATCGCCGGAACCAGTGGGTACAATCACCTCTCGGTGCGCAGCGCGGCGGCGATCGTCCTGGACCGGCTGCTGGGAGCACCTGCTTGAGGCCTGCGGTGCGCAAAACCGAAGGTTTCTCGCACCCGCCATTGGGTGGAGTTTCTATGCGCTTGAATTGAATATTTTGTTGACGGCAGGTATCAATTTAGAATAATATTCCAAATTTCGGTGCCATCGAAATTTGGAATGAGGAGATGAGAGATGAACAAGCTCGAGTTGATCGAACGCGAACAGATGCGGATGGACTTGCCCGACTTCATTCCGGGCGACACCGTCAAAGTCCACGTCAAAATAAAAGAAGGTGAAAAAGAACGCATCCAGGCCTTCCAGGGCGTGGTCATCGGCAGGCGCGAGGGTAGAATGGGCGCCAGCTTCACCGTGCGCAAGGTCTCCTACGGCGTCGGCGTGGAGCGCATCTTCCCCATGCATTCGCCGTCCATCGACCGGGTCGAGATCATCACGCGGGGCCGGGTGCGGCGCGGCAAACTCTACTACCTGCGCAACCTCCGAGGCAAGGCGGCCCGTATCCGCGAGAAACGCCTGAGCTGACCGGCTGAGGAATTAAGGCCGCCTGCAGAAGAAGCGTCCGCCCGGCCGCGGCCGCCGCGAACGACCGGCCATACCCGATGGATTTGTGGGCATACGAACATCTATCCGCCCGCCGCGGATACCAACGCATCGCAGGAGTTGACGAGGCCGGCCGCGGGCCGCTGGCCGGACCCGTGGTCGCCGCGGCGGTGGTGCTTCCGGCGGATTTCTCCGACCCGCACGTGACCGATTCGAAAAAACTCACCCCTGCCCGGCGCGACCGGCTCTACCGCACCATCTACCGCCGGGCCTCCACGGTGGGGATCGGTATCGTCGATGCCGTCGAAATCGACCGCATCAATATCCTGCAGGCGTCGCTTCGAGCCATGGCGATCGCCGTCGCCAACCTGAGCCCGCCGCCGGACTACCTCCTGATCGACGGCACGTTCCCCATCCCGCTGGACCTGCCCCAGAATGCCATCCCCAAAGGGGACGCCCTGAGCATCACGATTGCCGCCGCGTCGATCGTCGCCAAGGTCACCCGCGACCGGTTGATGGAGATCTATCATCTGCACTATCCGGATTTCGGCTTCGCCCGTCACAAGGGCTACCCGACCCAGGACCACCGGGAGGCGATTCGCACGTTCGGCTGCTCGCCCATCCACCGGCGCACCTTCCGGGGCGTCCGGGAACACCTGCCCGCGCCCGAGGGGGATGTCCATGCCGCACCCGCGCCAGCAGTACGGTGAAGCCGGCGAGGCCCTGGCGGCCCGTTTGTTGCGCAAGAAGGGGTATAAAATCATTGCGGCCAACTACCGCACCCCGCTCGGGGAGATCGACATCATCGCCCGGGACGGCGACACCATCGTGTTCGTTGAGGTCAAGGCGCGCCAGTCCCTGCACTTCGGCAACCCGAAAGGAGCGGTCACCCCACGCAAGCAGCGCAAAATCTCCATGGTCGCCCTTTACTATCTGAAGACCACCGGGCAAAGCCAATCCAAGGCCCGCTTCGACGTCGTTGCCATTCACTCCACGGCGCCGCAGCCGGAGGTGGAAATCATTCAAAATGCCTTCGAACTCCTCTATGGATAGCCGCAGCCGCCCCACCGGTCCGGGGACGCTCTACGTGGTGGGCACCCCCATCGGGCACCTCGACGACATCACGCTGCGGGCCCTCTCCGTGCTGAAAGCGGTGGACCTCGTCGCGGCCGAGGACACCCGCAAAACCGGCCAGCTGCTGCGGCACTTCGGGATCACCGCCGCGCTCGTTTCCTATCATGAGCACAACGAAACCGCGCGGACCCCTGATCTCTTGCGCCGCCTGCAGCAAGGCGCTTCGATCGCCGTGGTCACCAACGCCGGCACTCCGGGCATCTCGGACCCGGGCTACCGCATCGTCGCTGCGGCCGCGGCCGCCGGACTGCGGGTGGTCCCCGTGCCGGGCCCGGTGGCGGCCGCGGCCGCCCTGTCGGCGTCCGGCCTCCCCACGAACGCTTTCGTCTTCGAAGGGTTCCTGCCCAAGAAAGCCGGCAAACGCTCCCGGCAGATAATGGCACTTGCCTCGGAAACGCGAACCGTCATAGTATATGAGTCTCCGCAGCGCATCGCGGCGCTCATCGCGGAGATGCTCCCGGTATTCGGCGACCGCCGGGCGGTCCTGGCCCGGGAGATGACCAAGCGATATGAGGAATTCATTCGCGGCGGCCTCAGCGAGATCCTGGAGAACCTGAGCCGCCGCACCGACATCAAAGGCGAATGCACCCTTCTGATAGCAGGCAAAGCCGATGAAGGGCCCTCTTCCTGGGAGGAGGTCCGGGAAGACATCCGACGGGGGTTGTCATCTCCATCCAAGGGGGTTGCGGAACTGGCGAAAGACGTCGCGCACACGCACGGGCTGCCGCGCCAGGCAGTCTACACGGAAGCGATGAGGATCAAAGCGGAACTGAAGGAATCCGGAAACGGAAACGACTAAAACCCCAACGATGGGACGCTTGCAAAGGAGGAGTCAGAGGTATGGAAACCAATTCCGTCATTGAACCGCTGGATGCCATTTTGTCGCCGAAGTCGGTGGCGGTGATCGGGGCATCCACCACGCCGGGCAAGGTCGGCCACGACATTTTCGTCAACATCCTGAAGGGCGGGTTCACCGGGACGCTGTACCCGGTCAACCCGACCGCGCGCTCGATCTCAAGCGTGCGGGCCTATCCCTCGATCAAGGACGTGCCCGACCAGGTGGACCTGGGCATCATCATCCTTCCGCCCAAGGCGGCGCTGCAGTCCATCCAGGATGCCGTGGCCCAGGGGGTCAAGGGCATCGTCATCGTCTCGGCCGGCTTCCGGGAAGTGGGCCCCGAGGGCCGCGAGCTGGAAGACCGCATCGTGTCCGTTTGCCGCGAGGCCGGGGTGCGGCTGATCGGCCCGAACTGCCTGGGGGTCATCAACCCCCTGCCCGCCATCCGGCTGAACGCGAGTTTCTCCGCGCGCATGCCCAAGGCCGGCAACATCTCCTTCATCTCCCAGAGCGGCGCCTTGTGCACGGCCGTCCTCGATTTCGCCGCCGACCGCAACTTCGGGTTCTCCAAGTTCATCTCCATCGGCAACAAGGCCGACGTCGACGAGCTCGACCTGCTGCGCTACCTGCACCAGGACCACGACACCGAAGTGATCCTGCTCTACATCGAGGAGCTGCGGCGGGGACCGGAGTTCATCGAAGCCGTCAAGGAAATCACCTGCGGCGACTACCGGCCGAAGCCGGTCCTGGTGATCAAGTCCGGCCGCACCAGCGCCGGCGCCCAGGCGGCCGCCTCGCACACGGGGTCGCTTTCCGGCACCGAGGGCGTCTACAACGCCATCTTCCAGCAGGCCGGCATCATCCGGGTCGACTCGATCGACGAGCTGTTCGACTTCGCCACGGCCTTTGCCTACAAGAACGAAAGCGAGCTGGGCAAGCTGCGCCGCAAGGTGCCGGCCGGCAACCGCGTGGCCATCGTCACCAACGCGGGCGGCCCGGGCATCGTCGCCACCGACATGACCATGTTCTCGGGCCTGGAGCTCGCCAGGTTCAAGGACGAGACCATCGAGACCCTGGCGAGCCACCTGCCGAGCACCGCCAACCTCAAGAACCCGGTGGACGTCATCGGCGATGCCACCACGGAACGCTATGAAAACGCCCTTGGCGCCGTCATTCGCGACGAGGGTGTGGACGGTGCGCTCGTCATCCTGACCCCGCAGTCGATGACCGACGTCCTCGGCACGGCCGAGGCCATCGCGCGCATCGCGCGCAAGTCCTTCAAGCCGATCCTGTGCTGCTTCATGGGGGTGATCGACGTGTCCGCAGGGGTCAAGTACCTCCAGGACCACGGCATCCCGGTCTACAAGTTCCCGGAGAACGCGGCCAAGGCCTTCGGTGCGCTCTACCGATACTCCAACTGGCTGAACCGCCAGCGCCTCGCCCAGTACCACCTGACGTTCGACCGGGAGCGCGCCGCCCAGATCATCAAGGACTGCCTTGCCCGCGGCAAGACCCGCCTCGGCGAGCTCGACGGCATCGGCATCCTCGAATCCTACGGCTTCAAGGTGCTGCCGACCCAACTCGCCCAGAGCGCCGATGAGGCCGCCGCCATAGCAACCGAGATGGGCTTCCCGGTGGTGATGAAAGTCGTCTCCGAGCAGATCCTGCACAAGTCGGACGCCGGGGGTGTCATGGTCGGGCTGCAAACCCCGGAGGAAGCCAGACAGGCCTTCGACGCCATCGTCTCCCGCGGCCGCGCCTACAAGGCGGATGCGGTCATCGAGGGCGTGCTGGTCCAGAGGATGGCGCCTGCAGGAACCGAGATCATCATGGGCCTGAACCGCTACCCGGTGTTCGGGCCGCTGCTGATGTTCGGCATCGGCGGCATCTTCGTCGAGGTGTTCCAGGACGTGACCTTCCGGCTGGCGCCCATCGGCCGCAACGAAGCCCGGCGCATGGTGCGGCAGATCAAGGGCTACAAGCTGCTGCAGAGCTTCCGCGGCCGGCCCAAGGGCGACATCGAGACCGTCGAGAAATGCCTGGTGGGACTGTCCAACCTGGCCATGAACCACCCGGAGATCGTGGAACTCGACATCAACCCCCTGCTCGTCCACGCCGAGGGCCAGGGCGCGACGGCCGCCGACTGCCGGATGATTTTGCGAGCACCCGGAAGCGACCAGGCGCCGAAACATTGAGCGGATTCACCGCCCACCTCACCCCTCCCCCAGCGGGAGGGGTCGGGGGAGGGGTCGCAAGCAACGCGACCATGTCCCCGATCATCTACCCGGTGATCCTCCCGGTTCCGCCGGACGCACGGAGCCTTCCTCCCCAGCGGCGGGTCCGCTTCCTCAGCCGCCACGCCCGGGAGGCCTTGCGGCTGTCCGCCGAACGGATGCATGTCGAGCTGGGTGCGCTTGAAAAAGATTCACGCGGCGCCCCCCTGCCTTTCAAAGGAAACTTCTGGTCGTTGACCCACAAACCGGGATATGTCGGCGGGGTGGTCGCCCCCACCGTCGTCGGCCTCGACCTGGAGCAGGTCCGCCCCTGCTCGCCGGCGCTGTTCCGCAAAACGGCTTCCGAGCAGGAATGGGCATTGACCGCGGACGGGGACAAGCTGCAGACATTCTTCCGCTACTGGACCGCGAAGGAGGCCGTTCTGAAAACCGGCGGGGAAGGGATCAAAGACCTGTCCCGCTGCCGGGTCGCCCGAGTAGAAAGCAGCTCGCGCCTCCTGGTGGACTATGCCGGACAAGGCTGGCCGGTCGACCAGTTTTTTTTCGACGGGCACGTAGCCTCGGTCGCGAACAGAGGATGCCGTCTGGACTGGATCCTGCTCTGACAACCTGCTGCACAAGGACGGCGCAAGCCCGACTCCTCACAAGCAACCCTTCTAATCAAACCGGAATTTTTTCTTGTGGGAGCGGCTTTCCAGCCGCGATCATCGAGGCTGAAAGCCTCACCCCCAAAACCACACTTCACTCCTGCGTAGGATGGCATTGTGCGCCATAACCGGTTCCCAACCAAATCCTGGGGCCGGCCATTTGTCAAAGACACCCAATTGATCTAAAATACGTTACAATTATTTGTTCCGGTAAGCGGCAGGCCGCGCAATCCGTCTGCCGTTCTTGCGCCGGTTGTGGCGCACACGCAGCGGCGTGCCTATCATCCGCCTGCGCGATATTGAACCGTTGCCGCATCCTCGGGGAGCACACATGAGTCGACGCGTTAAACAGATCGTCATGGCAATCATTTTACTGGCGGCGCTGGCAGGCGCCGCCGTCTGGTATCTGCAGCGCGGCAACGGGCAGGCCGTCGCCTTTCGCACGGCGCCGGTGAAGCGCGGCGATCTGCTGGTGGCGATCAGCGCCACCGGCACGGTGGAGCCGGAGGAAGTGATCGATGTGGGCGCACAGGTAGCCGGCCAGATCCTTTTCTTCGGGAAGGATGCCTCCGGCAAAGCCGTCGATTACGGGTCGATGGTGGATGCGGGGACGGTTCTCGCCAAGATCGACGATTCCCTCTACGCGGCGGATGCGGCCCAGGCCGAGGCCCAGGTTCAGGCGGGCCGGGCGGCCGTGCAGCGCGCGGAAGCCGACCTGGGCCAGCTGCGCGCCAAGCTCCAGCAGACCGAACGCGACTGGCGCCGCGCCCAGAAACTTGGCCCATCCGAAGCACTGGCTGAAGCCAGCTACGACGCTTACAAGTCGGCCTATGACACGGCGGTGGCCAACCTCGCCGTGGGCCAGGCGGCGGTTCTGCAGGCCAAAGCCGGCCAGGCCCAGTCTGAAGCCCTTCTGCGGCGGGCCCAGCGCAACCTGAGCTACTGCACGATCACATCGCCGGTAAAGGGCGTCATCATCGACCGTCGCGTGAACATCGGCCAGACCGTGGTGGCCAGCCTGAACGCCCCCAGCCTCTTTCTGATCGCCAAGGACCTCCGGCGCATGCAGGTGTGGGTGGCGGTGAACGAGGCGGACATCGGCAAAATCCGGCCCGGCCAGCCGGTGACCTTTACCGTGGACGCGTTCCCCGGCGAGATCTTTCCGGGCGAAGTCGGCAAGGTGCGGTTGAATGCGTCCATGACGCAAAACGTCGTCACCTACACGGTGGAAGTGGTCATCGACAACTCGAGCGGCCGCTTGTTGCCTTACCTGACGGCCAACGTGCAATTCGAGCTGGATCGGCGCAGCAACGTGTTCCTGGTGCCGAATGCGGCCCTGCGGTTCAAGCCGACGGCGGAACAGGTTGCGCCGGGATCTCGCGAGGCCTTACCCGGTTCCGGTGAAGGCAAAGAAAAACCGAGGGAGGACCAGCGGCCTGCTGCGGGAAAGTCCGCGGCCCCCGACGAACTCTCCGGACGCTCCGAGCTCTGGCTGCCCGAAGGCGGCGGTGTGCGACCCCTATCGGTGCGGGTGGGGCTGAGCGACGGCACCCTGACCGAAGTGGCCGGCGAACAGATAGCCGACGGGCTGATGGTGGTGACCGGTCTGCAACCGCCGGGCAGCGCCCAGACCGGCACCAGCAACCCCTTCACGCCCAGTTTCACGCGCGGCGGCGGCGCCGCCGGCGGCGGCCGGCCCCGGTAGGCCCATGGAACTCATCGAGCTGCGCAACATCTACAAGACCTACCAGCTGGGGGACATCACCGTTCCCGTGCTCAAGGGGGTCTCGTTGACGGTCGCCCGCGGAGAGCTGGTCGCCTTGATGGGGGCGTCCGGATCGGGCAAGAGCACCCTGATGAACATTCTCGGGTGCCTGGACCGGCCGACCTCGGGCGAATACTGGCTCGACGGCGAAGAGGTGTCGAGGCTGTCGGCCGATGAGCGCGCCCTGGTGCGCAACCGCAAGTTCGGCTTCGTTTTCCAGAATTTCAACCTGCTGCCGCGGACCAGCGCGCTCGACAATGTGGCCATGCCGCTCTCCTACACGGCCGGCCATCTCTCCGAACGCCAGGCCCGGAAGCAGGCCCGCAAGGTGCTGGAGCAGGTCGGCCTGGTGGACCGGCTGGACCACGAACCATCGCAGCTGTCCGGAGGCCAGCAGCAGCGGGTCGCCATTGCCCGGGCGCTCGTCAACCATCCCCCGCTGATCTTCGCCGACGAACCGACCGGCAACCTCGATTCGCATACCAGCGCGGAAGTGCTGCGCATGTTCCAGGAGCTCAATGAGCAGGCCGGCATCACCATCATCATCGTCACCCACGACGCGAACGTGGCCAAGCACGCCCAACAGATCATACGCATTCACGACGGGCTGATCGTCGAAGACACGCATAGCGCCGCCGCGCAAGCCGCCCCGGGGCCAATCGCGCGTGGAGGTGTCCCATGAAAATCTATCGCACGGCACGCACGGCCATGACGGCGCTGCGGCGCAATCCCATGCGCGCCCTGCTGACGACTCTCGGCATCGTCATCGGCGTCGGGGCGGTCATCGCCATGATGGAGATCGGCACCGGTTCCTCGGCGGCGATCCAGAAAACCATCTCCACCATGGGCGCCAACGTTCTTCTGGTCCTGCCGGGCACCGCCGCCAGCGGCGGGGTGAGCTTCGGTTCCGGCTCGGTGACGACGCTGACGCCTTTGGACGGCGAGGCCATTCTGCGGGACAGCCCCTCGGTGCGCAACGTCGCACCGGTGGTGCGCGCCCGCACACAGGTGGTTTACGGCAACCGCAACTGGGTGCCGCAGCAGATGCTCGGCACCACCCCGGAATTTCTGGACATCCGGGACTGGGCCAGCCTGGCCGACGGCGACACCTTCACCGAACGCGACGTCCTCAACGCCAACAAGGTCTGCCTGATCGGGCAAACCCTGGCCCGCGAACTGTTCCAGGGTGAATCTCCGGTCGGCAAGGAAATCCGCGTGAAGAACGTATCCTTCCGCGTGGTGGGGGTGCTCAGCGCCAAGGGCGCCAACATGATGGGTTCCGACCAGGACGACATCCTGCTCACCCCCTGGACCACCCTCAAGTACCGGGTGACGGGCTCAACGCTCGCCAATACCAACCAGAGCGCCGCCGGCAGCGCCACCAGCTCCGTGAACACCCTGAACAAACTTTACCCCGGCCAGGCGCCGGAACTCTACCCCAAGCAATCCGATATCCAGGCGGCAAACACCCCATTGCCGGTGCGCTTCGCCAACGTCGATCAGCTGCTGGCCGCCGCCCGCAGCCCCGAAGAGATCCCGACGGCCATCCAGCAGATCACCGAGGCACTGCGCGAGCGCCACCGCATCCGCCCCGGAGAACCGGAGGATTTCACCATCCGCGACATGACCGAGATGACCAACACGCTCACCTCGACGACGCGGCTGATGACCAACCTGCTGCTCTGCGTGGCCATGATTTCTCTGGTCGTCGGGGGGGTCGGGATCATGAACATCATGCTCGTCTCGGTCACCGAGCGCACCCGCGAGATCGGGCTGCGCATGGCGGTCGGCGCGCGGGGGCGGGACATCCTGCGTCAGTTCCTGGTGGAGGCCGTGGTTCTCTGCCTGGTGGGCGGCAGCGCCGGGATCCTGCTGGGGCACGGCGGGTCGCGCCTCGTGGAGCTGCTGCTGCGCTGGCCCGTCGAGACCTCCCCGGCGGCCATCGCCGCCGCGGTCCTGGTCTCGGCCAGCGTCGGCATCATTTTCGGTTTTTACCCGGCCTGGAAGGCGTCGCGCTTGGACCCCATCGACGCGTTGCGCTACGAATGAGGACTTCATGCGAGATTATAACGAATAAACTCACAGCGAGCCCGCGAGGAGAATGGCCTTGGCTTCAGCGATGAGTTCACGGCTTCGAAAATGGCGTCACGGCGCCAGCTGCCTGCTGGCAGTCGGTGCTGGCCTGGCTCTGTGCGACGGCTGCATGGTCGGCCCGAACTACCATCCGCCGGCGGCAGCGGTCCCGGACCGCTGGGCCGGGCCGATTCCCGACCCCGCGGCGGTGCCGCCCGGAATCGACCTGGCGCAATGGTGGACGGTCTTCGACGACCCGACCCTGACCTCGCTCGAAGAACGCGCCGTCCGGTCCAACCTGGATTTGAAACAGTCCGAAGCCCGCATCCGCCAGGCGCGCGCGGCACGGGGTATCGCAGCAAGCGGTCTCGGCCCCACGGTGGACGGCACCGGCGCCGTTCAACGCAGCCGGAATCCGGGCCGGAATTCCGGCTGGACGGACGGGGAAACCCGCGGGGTGGTCTCCAACTCCTACGATGCCGGCTTCGACGCCGGCTGGGAGGTGGACATCTTCGGCGGCATCCGGCGCAACATCGAGGCCGCCGATGCCGATCTGCTATCCGCCGTCGAGAATCGCCGGGACGTCCTGGTGATATTGACGGCCGAAGTGGCGCGCAATTACATCGAACTGCGCGCCTTCCAGCAGCGGATCGAAATCGCGCGGCAGAACCTGGCGACCCAGGAGCACAGCGCCCGGCTGACCCGGCAGCGGTTCGAGGGCGGGTTTGTGAGCGGCCTGGACGTCGCCACCGCCAACGCCCAGGTGGCGACCACGGCCTCCCAGATCCCCTTTCTGGAGTCGGCGGCCCGCCAGTCCATCTATGCCCTCGGCATCCTGCTGGGCCGGGAGCCGGCCGACCTGGTCCCCGAGCTGGCACCCGCATCCCCCATCCCGGCCGCGCCGCCAGCGGCGCCGGCCGGCGTGCCCTCGGATCTGCTGCGCCGGCGGCCGGACATCCGCCAGGCCGAGGCCGACATTCATGCGGCCACGGCGCGTATCGGCGTCGTGACGGCCGATCTCTTCCCCCGGTTCACGATCACCGGCTCGGCGGGGGTGCGCTCCGGTGATCTCAGTTCCTGGCTGAGCTATGCCCAGCGGTTCTGGTCCTTCGGACCTTCGGCCAGCTGGCGGGTGTTCGACACGGGCCGCACGCGCTCGGCCATTGAGCAGCAGGAGGCCCTGCAGGAGCAGACGCTCATTGCCTACCAGCAGACCTTGCTCCGTGCGTTACAGGAGGTCGAAAACGCCCTCATCGCCTCCGCGATGGAACAGGAGCGCCGCGAGTCGCTCATCAGCGCCGTCACCGCCAATCGCAAAGCCGTCAGCCTGTCGAAAACGCTATACACCCAGGGACAGACGGACTTTCTCAGCGTGCTCGACGCACAGCGGTCTCTTTTTGTAACCGAGGAGGCGCTGGTCCTGAGCACCAGCGCCGTTTCAACAGACCTGGTGGCGCTGTACAAGGCGTTGGGGGGAGGTTGGAGCGAGGATTCGGGCGACGGGCGAGGTTCCCAGCCGAACTGAAGGGTTTAGATTCGCACTATTATTAATATTCGATGTTTGTTAATGCACATTGCGTTGGACAACCTAAGAATCGTCTATCGCTGCGATGTTGATTCAGCTCTACGGCCCCCGCTTTTTGAGGACATAATCAATCACAGAAGCCGGATCCGGTTCTTCGGGCGAGGTCCTGGCATCTGTATTTTCAACAGCCGGCGTTTCGGAATAACTTGTTCCATCTATTTGAAAATCGTCGCCTGGAGCCCCATCCGCTATTTTGTCATCATTCGTGGAAGACGCGAGGTTCCTGGCTGCTTCTTGTGTCTCAACCGGATCGAATGCGGGCTGGGTATCTCCAATGACGGCCTTCTCCTTGGACAGCATCGCACTCTGATCTTCCATTCCGTTATCGGGCAAAGTTGATAGGTGTTCGTTGCCAACTAAAGTCGGCATTTTTTTGATAACCATTGTAACTGTCTTTTGAACGACCTCGCCGCTTTTATCTCTTGCAACTTCAGAAAACCAATCAACAAAATAGAAAAAAATGCTCCCTACCAGAACGAATGCCACTGTGCTTTTGAGGAATGACTTTAATGCATGATCGCGATGAAAACGCTTTCTCTCGGGCGAGCCTTGACCAATTAGCACCTTCGGTGTTTTAGTATCAGTGGAACTCGCCCCCCAGGACTTTTCAGTTAAGTTACTTCCATCAACCGAGAGTTCCCGGGTTGCTTTAGTGTCACCGCAGTTCATTTCCGACTCGATAACCTGGATTTGCTTTTTAATAGAGGATTTGGTTGCCGGATCAATGTTGGCCGAGCGGGCAATATACTTGGCATAGAGCCCCAGCGCCTCTCGATGCAATCCCTGCGAGCGGTAGAGGTCTGCTTCCTTACGGATTAATGCAAAACCAATTTTCATGGGAATGACTGCCAAGATGTCAGTCAGGAGCTTCCCGGGGGTAACCGGGAGGCGTTTCTGCCTGTGAATATAATTTTGGTGAATTGCCCATTAAGGGATCCCATGAACCGATGAAAAACATCCAGGCCAAAGGGGTTTATGTTCTTCAGGCCATGAGTGCAATGGTTCAACGGTTTCCTTTGAAAGGAGGCTCGATGACTCCATCGCGTCGCAAGGCTCTCGATGACGGCTGTTTCGGGGCGTTGACCGGTCTTGGATAAGGCAGGGATGCGGAGTGTGTAATGCGTGATACCCGGAAGGCATGTCATAAACCTACGGAATCGAGAGTGTGGAGGAAAGACCCCCGTTCAATTCCGAAGGTTTTCCTCATCGACGCCTACGAGGTTAGCTGAAGGGCTAGGACCGAAGAGGTTATCCCCCGCCAATTGGCGATACGCCCCAAAAACGTGGGTCCCCCGTTCTCGACGGTTGCCGAGATTAGGCAGAAACATAAATAGTCTACATGAAAATTTTTGTCAAGCACCTCGGATGATCTGTTGAAAACCTGTATGGATGAAACAGAACTGGGGCAGCGAGCACATGCCAGAGTTTCGATCAGGAAAGGTGAAAAATTTCAGAATTGGACACTTTCAGTGTTCAAATTCATCAACCAACTTCAAAATCCCATCAAAATCAAAATCGTCGGCCAGTCGGGCCACCCTGGCTGCGTAAGGAGCGAAGACTTCGGATTTGGCGGTAAGCTCGCTGCAGATGATCGCAAGCCCCGACACGTCCCCCAGTTCGGTCACCTCCCGCAGGCGGGTGGCCGCTTCCTTTGCCAGCGCAGGCGGGAGAGAGCCGGCGGCCGGCTTCGCAGGGGCCGCCGGCTCCGCGGCGGCGGGCATCAAGGATGCTACGGCACCCAGCGCCCGGCCCAGCGATCCCTCGAAGGCCTCGAAAGCCGGGTTCAACTCATCTGCCGGCGGCGGGCTGGCGGGGTCGGCGTGCTTGACGAGTTTTTCCAACGCCACCGACTGCTGCTGCAGGTCCTTGGCCGCCAGGTTGCCGGCGACCCCTTTGATGGCGTGCACCAGCCCGTGGACTCGCTCGAAGTCGACGGCGTCAAGTGCTTTGCGGATGTCCGCCCCAGCCTGGGCATACTGGGTTGCGAAATTCACCAGCAGCTTGCAGTAAAGCGCTCGGTTGCCCATGAGCCGCTGCAACCCATCGGTCAGATCGAACTCAGGCATTTCGTCCGGAAGCTTTTTTTCCTGAAGCGCGGGCGCTTTGGCCTGCAGACCGGTTGCGGCCGGAGAAGCCTCGGCCGGTTTTTGCACCGCATCCCGGGGGCCGATCCATTTTGCCAGGGTTCCGAAGAGCTTCACCGGGTCGATAGGCTTGGTGATGTGGTCGTTCATGCCGGCTGCGATGCTCTTCTCATGGTCGCCGGACATGGCGTGGGCGGTCATGGCGATGATGGGGAGGCGCCAGATGGGAGCTTGGAGGTTGGAGGTTGGAGGCCGTTTGGCTTCCAACTCTCTAATTTTTCTGGTGGCCGTGTAGCCGTCCATCACAGGCATCTGCACGTCCATCAGCAACGCATCGAAAGTATTGGCACAGACCAAGTCCAGCGCCTCTTGCCCGTTGCTGGCAATGCTCACCACCAATCCCGCTTGCTCCAGAATTTCCTTGGCCACTTGCTGGTTGATCTCATTGTCCTCCGCCAGCAATACCCTTGCCCCGCGAATCTTTCGCAGCTCTTCCTCGTCACTGCCCATCACCCGGGCCACAGCCTCATCCTCTAAAGCTTCCTTCCCAAAAGCAACCATGATCGCGTCAAAAAGCACGGACTGGCCCACAGGCTTTAAAAGAAAGCCGTCCACCCCCACCTTCTCGGATCGCTGCATGACCTCCTCACGACCATAGGCCGTCGCGATGATAATCTTGGGCTTCCGAGGGAGGCTCGGATGCCTCTTGATCACCTCGGACGCTTTGATCCCGTCCATACCAGGCATTTTCCAGTCCATGACCACCAGTTTATAGGGGCGGACGTTGGCATCCTTCTCCAGCTCTGCTATACCCTCCTCGGCAGAGGCTGCCACCGTCACCTCGAAACTCATGCTTTCGAGCAGAGCCTGGAGAATCTCCCTGGATGACGCATTGTCGTCCACCACCAGAACCCGCATCCCCCTCAGATCCACGGACGGCTCCAGGCGCCTCCTGGCCACCTTCCTCGCTAAACCGAATTTTGCCGTGAATATGAACTCGCTCCCCTTTCCTGGCTCGCTCTCAACCCAGATCTCCCCTCCCATCATGTTGACTAACCGCTTGGAGATTGTCAGCCCGAGACCGGTCCCTCCGTATTTTCTCGTGGTGGACGTGTCTGCCTGGCTAAAGGCCTGAAACAGTTTCCCCTTCTGCTCTTCGGTCAGGCCGACCCCGGTGTCGCGAACACAAAACCGGAGCGTGACCGATTCCTCCTCTTTCTCCACCGCCCTGGTGGAAATGACGATCTCACCCTCGTGTGTGAATTTCACCGCGTTGTTGCACAGGTTGATCAAAACCTGCCCCAGCCTCAACGGGTCGCCCACCAGCGCCATGGGCACGTCGTGAGGAGTATTCATCAAGAACTCCAGCTTTTTCTCATGGACCTTCACTCCCACCACCGTGGATACATTGTCCAGAACCTCGTCCAAGCTGAAATCCACGGATTCCATCTGCATCTTCCCCGCTTCGATCTTGGAGAAATCCAGGATGTCATTGATGATCCCCAGAAGGGAATGGGCGGAACGCTGGATCTTTTTCACGTAGTCCGCCTGCTTGGGAGTCAGATGGGTCTGAAGGGCCAGGTGGGCCATCCCGATCACCGCATTCATCGGTGTCCTGATCTCGTGGCTCATGTTGGCGAGGAAATCGGACTTGGATTTGGTGGCGGATTCAGCCTCCTTCCTGGCCTCTTCGAGATCCTCCATGATATTGAGCATGGCCCTTCTCGCCCTGGCCAGTTCACCCACCCGATCATGAAGCGCCTGTGTTGCTTTTTCGCGCTCCTGGAAGGACATTTTCAACTGCTGGGTCATGCTGTTGAAAGCCTCTGAGAACTCCCCCATGAAATTGACGCTGTGGTCGAACTCCCCCTTGGCGATCTGCTGGGTCGTCCAGGTGAGATTTCGCAAGCTGGCCTGGAGGCTCTTGAGAGACTGAATGACCCTCATCCTCCCCTTGGGGGCTTCGAACTGAATATCGCCTCTCGACAGGGAGTACATCTGTTCGCTTATGCCGTTGTATTCATCGATAAACTGATTGATGAATCCGACCGTCTGCTTGAGTTCATTGTCGGGGTGATCTTCAGGCAGATGAACGGCGTTCGGCTTCTTGCCCTTCAAAATCGAATGGAAGACTTCCGAGATCTGATCGAGGTATTTCTCTTCGACGTTGAGCATTTCTATCAATCTTTTCCAGCCTGTTTCACATCAAAACGGCAGACCCTGTCCCCTGAACACCAGCAATCGACTTCCTTGACGTCGAACTCGCGTCCGGTATACTCCGAAAGCAATCCGCTGATGAAACCCTCATCGTAGGTGCAGATGGTTTCCTCGCACACCGGCAGACCTGAGCAATCCAGGTCTTCAGCGACCGTCAACGTAAAATTCAATTTCTCCAGATCCGCCTTCTCAATGCGCAATATCCCGATTTTCAGCTTGCTCAACAGTTCCTGGGTTTCCTGGACGAATCCGCTGAAGTCGTTTTTATTGTTGATCAGCTGCTTACAGAACTGCCGGCCCGCCAGTTCGCCGGCCTTGTAGTAAATCCGGTCGGCGGCTTCGGTTCCGAACTCCGTGATTAGAATATCCCTCAGGGTAAACTGCATGAGCCTGTAGACTGCCACATCCATGGTCGGTCCGAGGTTCGGGCGGCCCTCTCCCACATTTCCGATCATGCTCCAGTCGAACTGGGGTGCTTCTCTTTCTTCCTTGAACATGTTGTCCTCCGCTTGCTGCTTCTATGATACGATTTTATACCTCTTTTCTCCTCCCAGCTTCTCCGTCAGCCCATTAATCTCCTCCTTGAGCTGGATCATTCTTTCTTCCCGACCGATGACCAATCGTTTGAACCGTTCCAGGTCTGCCACATACTCCTTTAAATCCGCTTCCGCTTTCTTCCTTTCTGTGATGTCGCGCACCGTAACCACCGCGAACCACTCGTTGTCGACTTGGAAGGGGGACAGGTTGCCCTCCACCGGAAAAGTCTGGCCCGTCCGATTGATGGCGGTAGTCTCCCGCGCGGCGCCGAAAAGGGCGCCCTGCCCGGTAGCGGCAAATTGCCGCATCCCCGTCTGGGCCTTCTCCCTGCCCGCTGCTGGAACTGCCATTTCGTAAAAATCCATGCCCATGGCTTCTGCGGCGGTGTAGCCGAACAGGTTCTCCGCCGCCTGGTTCCAGAACAGCACCTGGCCCCGGCCATCGATCATTACCATGGCATCATCCACCGCCTGGCTCATGGCCTTGATCTTGCGTTCGCTGCGCTCCTGTTCCCGGATGGCTCTCCCCAGGCGGCGATTCCACACAAGAACGAAGGCGATGATGGCCAGCAGGGCAGCACCAATCGGTCCGACCATCCGCCAGTTGATGCCGGCCTCATACTTAAGGGCCAGCCACCGGTTTTTGATTTCCGCCGTTTCCTGGTCTGTGATGCTGTCCAGGGCTTTGTCCAGGGCCGAAGCCAGCAAAGGCCAGTCTTTCCTGACCCCGATTGCCAGGTCATGGGTGTAAGGGGTCGAAGCGGCGATTCTCAGGTTCGGCAGTCCCACCGTCTCGATGGTGTAGGCGACAGCACCGAGATTGTCGATAAAGGCGTCGCATTTTCCCGTGGCGAGCGCACGCAGGCCGGTCTCGATGTCAGGATAACGAACGAGGGACAACTCCGGATGGTCGCGTTCCAGGTTGGACTCGATGATCTGGCCTTTATTCACCCCCACCTTCAGCCCACGCAGATCATCCAGTCCCCCGGCCAGGCGATCCTTGCGCGTAACAATCACCGATGGGTAAGTGGTGTACGGCTTGGTGAAGATCAGAAACTTTTCCCGTGCCGCTGACGGCGTCACTTTAGGAATGACATCGATATCGCCGACCTTGACCTTTTCCATGGCCTCGGTCCATTTCATCCCTGTCTGCGGAACAACTGCGATGCCAAGCCGTTGGGCGGCCGCCGCCATGAACTCGGCACTGATTCCGGTATAGGCCCCTTTTTCATCGACATACTCGAAGGGCGGCCGGGCAACGTCCACACCCAGGCGGATGTCCCGGTGGCGGGCGAGCCACTCGCGCTCCTCGGCTGTGAGGCGGATGGCCGCAGCACCCTGGGTCTCGCCGGCCGGTGCGAGTTGTGCGTGAAGGGTCCCGTTGAAGAACGCCAGGAAGGCCACTATCAAGAAAGCGGCATTGCGTAAGCAGGCCGATGGTACTGGACGTGAACCGTTTCTTCGGTGCGGCGCAGAATCGACTGGCTGCATGATCCAACCCCGTCAGGCAAAGGGTTCAAGTGATTTAGGGTTCGAGGGTAAACGAAAAACCCGGCCGCTGTTTCCTCGATGAACGCCATCACCAGTTGTCATTTATCATCAACTTCGGCATCCATCCGCGGTCGGCACCGTCGATTGACCCGATGGGTGACAGGACGAAGATGCCCGGACTTTTGATGGCGGTATTGACTTCAAGTGCCATGTGCCCTCCTTGTATAGGCGTTTTTCGGTTTTTTGCTCTGATGTGAATTAGTTATGGCAATCTAACATTTTATGCAATGGCCTTAATTATCTGAACATACCGTCTAAGGTCAATGTTTTCCATCCCAAAATCAAGGAGGTGCCCTATGAAGGTGTCCCAGGCAATCCAATCGTTTCGGGAATAC
Organism: uncultured delta proteobacterium; assembly: GCA_963716325.1. Taxonomy (GTDB): domain Bacteria; phylum Desulfobacterota; class Desulfobacteria; order Desulfobacterales; family SpSt-501; genus SpSt-501. The sequence goes on from CAVQTH010000045.1 coordinate 29,798, forward strand.
CATCGGTTGAACTCGAAAAAAAATACGCTGAAGAACGATGAGATCATTTTTACCCGGTTTAAGGATGCATATGGCGACCGGCAGATTGATACCATGAAGCCGAGGAATCGAATCATGCTGGAGCTTATGGCACGGGGCGGGATGAGAGTCGGAGAGGTGTGGATTGAAAACCTGTATGGATGTAACAGAACTGGGGCAGCGAGCTCATACCCTGCCCCAGCCACCATGATTTTGAGAGATTCGGTCAGGAAAGCAAAAAATTTTCAGAGCCGAATGAGCGCATGTTCATTTCCGATACGCGTCAAGCAACCCAATTCTGCACCTTCAGACCAGGTATGCGTCGAAATTCTCGTTCGTTGTTGGTAACGATCGTAAGGTCTGCCGCTTTAGCGTGTGCGGCGATCCATAAATCGTTGTTACCGACAGGCTGTCCATGGGCTTCAAGTGCTGCCCGGAATATCCCATATGTATTCCCTGCATTCTCTGGGATCGGCAGAACGGGAACAAAGGTCTTGAACTCTGCAAGCAACTGCAGAACCTTTTTACGCTGCTTGCTTTTCTCCGCACCGCACAGCAGCTCGCCCCATGTGATAACGGATATCGCTGCATCGCCAGGCTCAAGTTTTTGGAAACGCTCCAATACGTTCCCGGGTCTTTGGCGTTGGATGAAGATGCAGATATTGGTATCCAGCAGAAAACGAGCCTTCATCACAATCCCTCGCGATGCTGAGGCGGCGTATCCTGACGTCCTTCAGCAAGAAAATCATCGGGAAGTTCGGTCAACACTTCAAATGCTCGTCCCAGCCCCTTGCCTGGTTCCCGCAGCACGATTTCGTCGCCGCGGCGGAGAATCTCAAGTACTTTGCTTTTGACGGAGAATTCTTTCGGCAGTCTGACTGCCTGGCTATTGCCTGATTTAAAAACTCGAGTTGTTGTCACAACAGCCTCCTTGCCATGTGGCGCGATCGCATTTCCTTAAACCATAGGCGACGCTTCCATTTCTGTATACACATTTAAGTATATACTTAAGAATGAGAATTGTCAATTTGTGAATTTGATTGCCGGAGCCATAATGGGCCGACAAGGCCTTGCCGGTTCAACTTTTTAGAGTTTGACGGTTTTTATTTTTCTTTCGGTTTGGCCGCCGCCATCGCTTTCGCCCGCTCTTCCTCTTCCTGCCGGATCACGGCCAGCGCCGCGGCCGCGCCGGCCTGGAAGACCGGATCAGCGGCCTCATGGGGCTCTCCCGTTGCGGAGGCTTTGGGCCGGAACTCCGGCGGCATGGACACCGTGACGTTGCGGCTGGCGAAGTCGATGCCGGCCGCCTGGAACTCCTCCCGGATCATCCGGTAGACTTCTTTTTTAAGGACGAACTGCTCGCCGGGCAGGGTCCTGAATTTGACCCGCACGATCATGGCCGAATCGTCAAATTCCTTGATCCCCATGGACTTGAGATCGTCCAGCATGACGCGGTTGATTTCCTCGTCTTTGCGCAGGGTCTTGTTGATCTTCTTGATGATCTTGCGCACCTTTTCGAGGTCGGTGTCGAAGCCCACGCGGATTTCCAGCTTGGTGATGGTGTAGTCCCGGCTGAAGTTGGTGATTGATTTCAAGTTCCCGAAGGGGACGGTGTACACCATGCCCCGGGGGTGGCGCAGCTTGATCGACCGCAGCGTGATCTGCTCGACGGTGCCCTTGACGCCGGTCGACTCCACGTAGTCCCCGAGCCGGAAGGAGTCGTCGATCATGAAGAAAACCCCGGCGATGATGTCCCGCACCAGGGCCTGTGAGCCGAAACCGATGGCGAGACCGACCACCCCGGCCCCTGCGATCAGCGGGCCGATGTTCACCCCGATCGAGGAGAGCACGATCAGGGAGACGAGCACGCACAACACCGTCAGGATGAACTTGCGCAGCAGCAGCAAGAGTGTTCCGGTGCGGGTCCCGCCCGGGCCGCCGCCTTCCCCGTCCATGTCGGTCGCCGGCATTTCCTGCCGCAGCCGGCTGTCGATGCGGGCCTTGGTAAACTCCCACACGATGAAGCCCAGCAGCAGGGTCACGACGATGCTGAGCACGTGCGAGGTGAAGATCCGCCCGAACTCGAGATCGACACCCCACAGCCCCAGCACGATGAAGAACATGAACGCGGCCAGCACCAGCCGCAGCAGCCGCCGGATCAGCGGCACGTAGTGCTTGATGCGGGACTCCCCGCCCGGCGGCGGCACTTCGCGCACGGCCTCGCCGCTCAGATCGACGATTTCCGTAAACTCCCCCGAGGCCTGCTTGAGCAGGCGCTGCGCCCATTGGTCGATGCCGATGAAGACCGGGATCACGAACAGGCTGAGGATGAGGTTTATGACCGTGGCCTTGCCCCCCAGCAGGACGTCCGCGACCCAGAAGATGCCCATGATCAGCACGTAAACGCTCGCCAGGTAATGCCAGTAGCGGGCGAAGGCGGCTCGCGGCCCGCCTGGCGCAGCCGCTGCGTTTTTTGGCAAAATGACCTCGGCGACCCGCTGCCGGCTCTGCCAGATCATGACCATGAGGGCGATGGCGATGTAGGCGCCGCCCAGGCTGTAGAACAGCAGGTAGAGGGCTTTAGTTGGCTTCGATTTCACCCAAAACAGTACTCGCCCCGGTGATCAGGGCCGCACCCGATGCGATGTATAGGATCCACCGGTAAAGAAAAACGGCGTCCGCATCCTTCATCGGGAACAGGCGCAGGGCGGGCGCATCCGGTGCGAAGAGGACCTCGGCCGCGCAGGCGAAAAGCAGCAGGTAGTAGCTCACGAGCAGGTAGACCGAGACAAACTCATAACCCAAATCTCCTTTTTGGAAGAAAAGGACAAACAGGATGAAGGTGGTGACGGTGAACACGGCGACCCCCAGAGCCTGCAGGATCAGATGCGACACGATCCGCCCGAAAAACTCCAGCCGCCCCAATCTCGCAGAGGTCAAGAGCCGTTCGTGGAGGTCCCGGGTCGCCCGGAAAAAAAACCATCTCTGGAGCAGACCCGCCGCCACGATCGCAAGAAGCGCCAGCAGGGTCAGCAGGAAGCGGCCGATGCCCTTGCCGCCGGTCAGCTTGCGCCAGGCATCGCCCAGCGTCGTCTGATTCGTCCTCCGCGGCGGTGAAGGTCCCGGATGAGCTTTTTCATCAGCGCCGAGGCATTGTCGGCCAACCGGAAGAAAAGTGGCCCCAGCCCGCGGTTTCCTGCCTTTGATGACCACCCCGTCCTCGTCCGAGGCGGCCTTGGCCGCCGTCTGACTGCCTGAGCATCTGGGCCAGCACCTGCCGCGCCTTCTCGTCGGTCAGAGAGCCCATAAACGCGTCCACTTGCTCCGGGGTCTGCGGTTGGGTCGGAGCAGCGACCTCCTCCGACTTGGCCTCGGGTTTTTTCGCCTTGGGCGTTGGGAACTTCTGGGCCCAGACGGTCCCGTCGGCGAAAAAAATGAGCAGCAGGAGACACACCGTAGCCCACACAGACCGCTTAGCGCTATGCAGCATATGGCCTCGCTTTAAGAAGAATAGTGTGATTTTTTCCGGGCCATGCGGAACATTTCATAGCCCACGATGAACGAGACGCCGTTGCCTGGGAACACACTTTTTGGAAACAAAAGGTGCCCCTCGGCATCGCTTATATCACATTGTCAAAATTTTTAGCATAGATATCAATGACCAGGCCGGCTGAAGCAGGTGCCACTTAAACCGATGCCAGGCGGAGCGGGGTGCTCGCCGCGGCGGGCACCCCGCTCCGCCTCTGCGTGAGATGCTGGAATTAGACATATTTACTTGCCGGAGTAATAACTGCGATCGCCCAGAAGCCGGCCTCGCCGTAAACGACGAAATCCACCCCCACGCCCGAGCGTGTCCGCCAAGGCGGTTGCTTCCACGGCCCTGGTCATGCTACCAAATAAACTTCAGAGGCGGTTCAAAATTCGGGGAAAGCCAAAATACCAAGAGGGAGCAGGCACATGCAAAAAACGGTTAAGAAGCTGGATCACACCTCTCACTTGATCCTCCACCGGACCAGCCGAAAGGAGGTCAGGGAAGGCATCACCGTCATCGTCAAAGGCGAAGGCGTGTGGGTGTACGACCAGGACGGAACGCGTTATCTGGACCTGGACGCCGGGGTGACCCGGCCGGTTCACGTGGGGCACGGCTCGAAAGAGCTGGCCCAGGCGGCCTATGACCAGATGTGCCGCCTGGCCTACTTCACCCCGATGAGCTTTGCCAACGTGCCGGCCATGGAACTGGCGGAGGTCCTGGCGGGGATCGCCCCGGGCGGCATCAACCGTTTCATTTTTGAGTGCGGCGGCTCCGAGGCGGTGGAAACGGCCATGAAGCTCGCCAAGCACTACCATTACTACCGGGGCGACAAGGGCCGGTTCAAAATCATGTCCAGGAGGGGCGCCTACCACGGGGTGAACGGGATCGGCCTGCGCGCTCTCGGAACGGTCATGCCCATGCGCCAGGTGATGGAACCTCTGGCCCCCGGTGCCGCCTTTATCGAGTCCCCCTACTGCTACCGGTGCCCCCACCATCTCACCCGGCAGAACTGCGACATGGCGTGCGCCCGCGAGCTGGCCCGCATCCTCGAGTTTGAAGGGCCGGACCAGTTCTCCGTGTTTATCGGGGAGCCGATTCAGCAGGCCTACGGCGCCTTGAAACCGCCCGCGGACTATTGGCCCATCATCCGGGACATATGCGACCGCTACGGCATTCTGCTCATCATCGACGAAGTCATCTGCGGGTTCGGCCGCACCGGGAAGATGTTCGCGACGGAACACTTGAACGTCAAAGCGGACATGATCACCATGGCCAAGGGGCTCACCAGCGGCTATGTGCCCTTGGGCGCCGTGGGGTGCACCGACCAGGTGATGGAACCCATCGAGGTCTTCAACCACCTGCACACCTACGGGAACCACCCGGTGCCGTGCGCCGTCGGGGTCAAAAACATCGAAATTCTCAAGCGGGACCGGCTGGTGGAAAACAGCGCGGCCATGGGGGCCTATTTCCTGGACGGGTTGAAGCACCTGGAGGACCATCCATCCGTCGGCGAAGTCCGCGGCACCGGCCTCTGGCTGGCGATCGATTTTACCATCGACAAGAAAACACGTGCCCCCTATCCCACCGCCAACCTGATGAACCTGCTGGTGCGGGCCAAGAAAAAGGGAGTCATCACCAAGACCATGGGGTTGGCCCTTGAATTCGCCCCGCCCCTGACCATCGGGAAGGAGGAGATCGATTTCGCCCTCAAGGTGATCGGCGAGTGCATCACCGAAGAAGAAAAGGCCCTTGGCCTCTGAAGAAGTGCAGCGCTCTTCTTCATCCGCCGCCCGGGACTTCCAGGATCACCTTGCCGATGTTGCGGTTTTCCTTCACGTAGGCGTGCGCGGCCGCGGCCGCGGTGATGGGGAAGACCCGGTCGATCACCGGCTGGAGTTTCCCGGAGGCGAGCATGAGCAGGAAGCGCCCCTCGAAGCGGCGGGTGATCTCGATCTTCTCGGAGACCGGGCGGGGCCGAAGCCTTGAGCCGATCAGGCGCAGGCTCCTGCCCAGGACCCGCCCCAGGTCGATTTCCGCCCTGCTGCCGCCCATCAACCCGATGTTCACCAGCCGGCCGCCGGGCGCCAACACCTCGAGGTTGCCCTTGAGGTAGGCCGCGCCGACGGGGTCCAGGACCAGGTCCACCTCTCGGCCCTCGGCGTGCGCCTTGATCTCCACGGCGAAATCCTGGTTCTTGTAGTCGATGGCCACGGTGGCGCCCCACCGACGGCACGCCGCCAGTTTCTCCGCCGAGCCCGCCGTCGCATAGACCGTGGCGCCGCCCGCAACCGCCATTTGGATGGCGGCCGAGCCCACCCCGCTGGCCCCCGCGTGAATCAGAACCTTCTGGCCGGGCTGCAGCCGCCCCTCGATGAACAGGTTCAGAAACGCCGCCAGCCAGGCCTCGGGCACGGCCGCCCCCTGGGCAAACGACCACCCGTCGGGCAGGCGCATCAGCAGCCCGTGATGGACGGCGGCCCGCTCCGCATACCCGCCGCCCGGCAGCAGGGCCATCACCCGGTCCCCGGGCTGCCAGCCCTGAACGGCAGCCCCCACGGCCGCGACCGTTCCGGCCATCTCCAGCCCCAGGATGTCCGTCACGCCCGACGGCGGAGGGTACTGCCCCCGGGCCTGCAACAGGTCCGCCCGGTTCACGGCGGTGGCCCGCACCGCAACCAGAACCTCCTCCGGGCCCATGACCGGATCCGGCGCCTTCTGCCATGCCAGCCGCGGCGCATGATCGCCCGGCTCAACCACGATCGCTTTCATTTTTCCCCTGCTGAAAAAAGTTCAAATTGAACTCAAGAAAATTCGCGATTTGACCGATGACACCAACAAAAACAATCAGAATCACCCCACAGGCATACGGTGGCCCATTTTCCCTGAACAAGGGGCTGAGGAGGCATTCATGGAGATTCTAGGCATCGATATCGGCTTCGGCTTCACCAAGGCCACCAACGGCACGGACACGATCATCTTCAAATCCCTGCTGGGCGAATCCGCCGACATTCAGTACTGGGCGGACTTCGGCGACGACCGCTCGGCCGACCATATTCAAGTGACCATCGACGGCAAGTCCTATTTCATCGGGGACCTGGCCGAACAGCAGTCCCGGACGCCCAAATTCACGCTGGACCAGGAAAAGCTCATTACGGAATACGTCCGGGTCCTGGCCCTCACGGCCGCCGGCCTGCTGACCAAGAACGGCCACCAGGTGAATGTCCCGGTAAACGTGGTCTCGGGCCTTCCGATCGGCTATTTCAAACGCAACCACGAGCGGTTCCAGGGGATCCTGTCCGGGCACCACTCGGTTGCCTACCACTCCCCCCACGGCCAGGTGACCACGAAGGAAATCTACATCAACAAGGTGCGCATGCTGCCCCAGCCCCTTGGAAGTATTCTCAACCTTCTGATGGACGGAAACGGGAAAGTTTCAAACAAAGAGCTTGCCGGCCAGAAGATCGGCGTGGTCGACATCGGCTTTCGAACCACCGATTTCACGATCATGGATCGCATGCGGCACATCGACCGCGGCAGCCGCACCATCGACAGCGGGATGTCCAAGGCCTTCGGCCTGATCGCCCAGAAGCTCCAGGAGAAATGCGGGGTGTCGGTAGAATTATACCGACTCTACCAAGCCGTCGAGGAGGGCACCATCCGCATGCGCGGCAAGCCCATCAACTTCGCCAGCATCCGGGACCAGGTGTTCGAACAACTGGCCGGTTCCATCGCCGGCGAAATCGACCGGCTGTGGTCCCAAGACTGGGACATCGACCTGATCGTCTTGACCGGTGGCGGATCCCGTGAACTGGCCCGCCACCTCAAGCCACTGATCGACGGCAATGTGGTGCCCTTGGAGCCCCACATCGATTCGCGGCTGAACAATGTCTTCGGCTATGTAAAGTACGGAAAATTCGCATGGAGAGCCGCCAACGGCTCAAAATCGAATGGTGACGGTGCCGCCACCGGCAGGCAGGAGATGCCGGAGGCCGGCAAAGCGGCGGCCTCGTAGTTGTAGCTGCCAGCCTCTGAAATCCCTGGAAGCGGCCACCCGATCGGCTACTTGTTCCCGCTCGGCCGTTCCGGGTCGTCAACCCCATCGGCTTTGCGTTCGAAAAGACGCAGGACATGTTCCACCGGCCGCCCCAGCAAAAAGTCCAGCATCTCGGCCTCAAGCCCCCCTTGCGCGACCATCAGCCGCCGAATTTCGGCATCATAGCGGACCATCCCGGCCAGCTCGCGCTCGACCCCGGCCCGGCCGCGACCGGACCGGCGTTCCAGAAGCCGCCGAACACCGTCAACATCGCAGCGCCGCTCATGATCTTCGATCAGCTCCCACAGCCCCTTGACGTCGGCCAGCAGGTCTCTGCGGGACAGGCGCCCGCGGCGGTAGGCCTGTTCGAGCCGGACGGTATCCCAGCATTCCAGGAGTCTGCACTCCAGGGGCCGGTCGGCGTAAATGTGGCAGGCGCCCGTGCGGTCGTCAAAGAAGCGGCAGGCCCAGGTGCTGCCGTGGCCCTTGATTTTAATGATGTCGCCGTCGACGCGGATGAGCCCGTCCTGCACCGGGTCCGTGGCCCACTCGCCCTTCCGGAGGGTGTAGAGATGGCGGGTGTGGATGACGCCCTGCTCCACCCGTTCGCGATCTTCCTGGTGCAGGGCCGGTCCTCCCTTGCGGCAGCAGGTCCCGCAGCGCGAACACGATGACGGCTGAGCGGCAGAGGGGTTCATGGCACTGCCTATATCAAAGCCTCCGAACCCTGGCAAGCCGGCCGAAGCAGCAACCCTCTGCCGGAACCAAACAATTCTTTGAATTCCAACGGTAAATGAGTATAATAACGTCAAAACAGCATTGCCCGCTGTCGAGGCCGCGGGCCGGCCTGAGGCGGACGTCATTATGCGCATCCAAACAGAAGAACTCAAAGAAACCCGCATCGCGCTTGAATTCGACACTTCGGCGGACCGCTTCCCGGCCCTGCGCGAGATGATGGGCCGCCGCGAATGCGACTTCACCGGCCCGATCCGCTCACGCCTCCGGGCGTTGCGCATCGGCGACATGGTGGAGGTCGAGGGGGACATTCGCGCGACGGTTCGCCTGAGTTGCGGCCGCTGCCTCGCTGAATTTATCTGCCCGTTGGAGGCGCCCTTCACCCTCACCTATGCCCAGCCGGCGCCCGCAGCGGAAGAACCCGGCGAACCCGGGCCTATCGAGATGGACGTCGAGGAGGCCGGTCTCATTTATTTCCAGGGTGAGGACATCGACCTTACCGAGGGGATCCAGGAGCAGGTGATTCTCTCCCTGCCCCTCAGGCCGCTTTGCAGCGAGAGCTGCAAAGGTCTCTGCCCGCATTGCGGTACCGACTTGAACAAGGCCGCTTGCGGCTGCCTCGCGGCGGCGGCCGGCAGCCCGTTTGCGGTCCTGGGCCGATTGAAGCTGGAAAAGGATTGACCGAAAAAAAGCCCATGGACAACGATGATTCATCCATACCGACCGCACCTCCCGGCGTGGTGAAACGGATCGTCCGCTTCACGCTTCACGTTCTGCGGGATTTCCAGCGCCGCCAGGGGCTGCTGCTGGCGGGCGCGGTGGCCTATTACACCCTGCTGTCCATCGTGCCGCTGTTCGCCCTCATTCTGGTCGGCCTCTCGCACTTCGTCAACGAAGAGCAGTTGATCCAGACCATTGCCCGGAATCTCGAGCTTCTGATCCCCGGTTATGCAAACAGCCTGGCGGACCAGGTCCGCATGTTTCTGGCGCGACGCCACCTGGTCGGAGTGGTCGGGTTTCTCATCATGCTCTTTTTCAGCTCCATGGCCTTTTCGGTCCTGGAGAGCACGATGGCGGTGATCTTCTCCCACCGCGAGAAGTCCATGCGCCGGCCGTTCTTCATATCGGCGATCATTCCGTACTTCTACATTCTGCTGATGGGCTTGGGATTGCTCCTGGTGACCCTGATCTCCGGCGCCATGGACGCTATCGAACGACAGCAGGTGCTTCTGCTCGGCTATGAGTTGAGCCTGAGAGGATCCTCCAAAATTCTTCTATACTTGTTGGGCATGGGCGGCATGGTCCTGATGCTCACCTCGTTTTACCTGGTCATGCCGGTCGGACGCATATCGTTCCGGCATGCCTTGAGCGGGGCGGTCACGGCCACCGTGCTCTGGGAGGTCATCCGGCGCATCCTCGTCTGGTATTATTCCAAGCTGTCCCTGGTCAACGTGATCTATGGCTCGCTCGCCACCACGGTGGTGGCGCTGCTCAGCATCGAGGTGGCAGTGATCATCCTCCTGCTCGGGGCCCAGGTGATCTCCGAATTCGACCGGCGCCGCTACGAGGCCGGCGGGAACCGCTACGGGCCGTCTAGGCAGGACCGTCAGCCAAGTAAATAGGTCTAATTCCAGCAACTCACACAGAGGCTTAAGTTGCACCTGTTTAATCGCCGGAGTAATAACCGGGTCATCTCTCTATCAGGAGGCAATATGGCGCTCATAGTCAACACCGTCATCAAGCGGCCGGGCATTTTTACCGTGACCCCCATCGGATCCATCGACACCCCTGGCCATGCGGTCTTCCAGGAGAAGGTCGATTCCGTTCTCAGCCAGAACCCCGATGTGGTCATATTCGACCTGGAGTTCACGGAGTACATCAACAGCATGGGGATCCGCGTGCTGGTCAAGGCCAAGAAGGCCATGAAACCGCGCGGAGGCAAGATCGTGTTCATCAACCTGCAGCCCCAGATCAAGAAGGTGTTCGACATTCTGAACGCCCTGCCCTCGCTCAAGGTGTTTGCGAGCATCCAGGAACTCGACACCTACCTGGATGCCATGCAGAAAAAAGCCCGCTGAACATCGGCCATCGCCGACCAAGGAGACCCCCGATGAAACGAGCCCTCCTCCTCCTCTTGACGATCCTGCTGACGGCCGCCTGCTCTCACGGCCGCACCGCGAGCTTCCCCGCTGCGGCGGATCCCGCCGGCGCCGGCCAGGTGGCCGTCATGCGCAACAACAACCTGTTCGGATGGTGGTTCCCGGTAAAAGTGACCTACGACGATGCGGTCATCGCCCACCTCCGGTCCGGGGAGCGCGTCGTGTTCCAAACCCCGCCGGGGTTGCACACCGTCGGGGTTGCGGACCGCGGCATCAGCATGGCGGTCGAACCGAACGGGAAGTATTATTTTTTGATCAGCACGGAAGACTCGCAGGCCGGGTTCGAGATCGAACGGCTGGATCCGAGGCGGGGAGAGGAATGGGTCTCCAAAACAAAGCCGATCCCCTGAAAAGCAACGGCCGCCCGTTGCCGGGCGGCCGTTGCTTTTTATCGAGGACACATGGCGCCCCTGCGGGGCAATGAAACCTTCAGAATCAACCCTTTGCGACTTTGTCCCGGAGCATCTTCAAAACCTCCTCCGGCGAATCCTTGGCCAGGATGTCGCGGAACTGGTCGCGGTAGTTCTTCACCAGGCTGATCCCCTCGATGATGACATCGTAAACCCCCCAGGTGCTTCCCTTGCTGATCAGCCGGTAGTCGAGGGGTATCTTTTTGCCGTCGCCCGTGATGATGTTGCTGGTGACCTCGGCCTGGCCTTCCCTCAGCATGGTTTCCTTGTCGAAGACGACTTTCTCGTTGGAATAGGAAAGCAGCCGGTCGGCATACGTCTTTTCGAGCAGATCGCTGAAGAGCTTGATGAACTCGGCCTGCTGCTGATCATTGAACTTGGCCCATTCACGGCCCAGCGTCCGTTTGGACAACTCGGTGTAGTCGAAGATTTCGTTCACAATCGAGCGGATCTTAACGATCTTGGCATCGCGGGGCTGGTCTTTGAACGCCGGCTCGGCCAGCGTCTTCAGCACCTTGTTGACCTGCACCTCCACCGTCTCCTTGGCCGACGCCGCCAAGACCTGCAGCGGCAGCACGCACAGCGCCACCGCCACGAATGCAACCACTATCGGTGCTCCTTTAAATCGCATGTCGTCCCTCCATTCTATCGGTTAATCGAGCAAAGATAAAACCATCCCGACGGGCTCACAGGAAGCCCAAAGTCAAGGCGCGCGATCCTCGCCGAGCGAGGCGTACAGTTCGTACGCCGCAGTGAGCGCGAGGTGAAGCGCAACGCAGGATTTGGGTTTCTTGTGAGCTCGTCACTTTTTGACGTCGCCGAACGCATATTTGCTTACCAGCTCCATGATGTCGATCGGCGCCTCGGTCTCGGTGATCGCATCTCCCGCTTTCAACAGCGAGCCGCTGCCTCCGGCATCGATGCCCACGTAGCGGTCGCCGATGAGACCCTCGGTCTTGATCGAGGCGATGGCGTCGTCGTAGACCTTGACGCCCTTGTTGACCCGCAGTTCCACGATCGCCTGCTGCTTTTCCTGGTCCATGGTCATCTTGCCCACGCGCCCGACCTCCAAGCCGAGCATGTTGACGGTGCTGCCCGGTTTCAATCCGGTCACCTTGCTGAAGCGCGCCGTCAACGGGTAGGTGTCGTCCGCAAAAAGTCCGACGTCACCGATCTTGACCGTCATGTAGCCGATGCAGAGCAGGCCGACCAACACAAAGATGCCGACCACCGATTCCTTGGAATACTTTTGCATACCGAATCACCTCCGAGTGCCGCACTGAAACGTGGCGATGGGTTTCTTGTCGAACCGCGCGAATTCCATGACCGACTCGATTTCCACCTGGGGCTGGCCCTGCGCCATGCCGACCGAGATCACGAAATCAAAGCACTGGTCCGGCGGGATCTCTTTCTGGAACGCCTCGGTCAGCTCGCGCATGCCGTGCTCCTGGAAATCGGCGGTAAATTTTTCGAGGATGCGCCGGGCCTCGTCCAGGTCGGAAAACGGCAGGATGGTGGCAAACTCGTTGATGGTTTGCCGCGTGGAGAAGCCGCCGACGGCGCCGAAGTGTTTGCGGATGTAATTGCCGAGCGACCGCAGGGTCTGCTGGGCCGCGTCATGGCTGATGGCCTCGCTGATCTCGTCCATGTTGTCGAAACCGAACATCAGCACGGCGTAGGACTCATCGGCCCCCCGCCGCACGAGCTCGGTCTGGTAGCGGATCTTGAAGTGCCGGGTGGAGTAAAGCCCGGTGATGTCCTCCTGCAGGTTTTCCAGGCTCTGCAGGATTTCATCGTGGAACGGGTGGTTGAAGTTCTCCATCTGATCCGGGGTGCCTTCGAACACGATTTTCTTGTCCCACAGGGCCAGAATGCGGTTCGAGATGAAAAACACGTCCGGGATCTCGTGGCTGATGAGAATCGCGGTGAAACCGATCTTCTTCTTGTACTCGGCGATCATCCCCAGGATCGCGTTCTTGCGGATGGGGTCCTGGCCGGTGGTGGGCTCGTCGAACAGCACGATCTGCGGGTCGGTCACCAGCGCCCGGGCCAGGGCGGCGCGCTTCTGCATGCCGCCGGAGATCTCCGAGGGGTATTTGTGCGCCACTTCGGTCAACTCGGTCTGCTGGATCCGGGCCATGGCCTTGGCCTCGATCTCCTTGCGGCCGAGCGTGGTGGTACGTTTGAGCGGCAGGGCGACGTTCTCAAAGACGGTCATCGAGTCAAACAGGGCGTTGTTCTGGAACATGTAGCTGATCCGGCCGATGTAAGCGTTCCACTCCTGGCGGGTCATGCGGTTGATGGGTTGGCCCTGGTAGAGGATCTCCCCCGCGTCCGGTTTGAGCAGCCCGATGATGTGCTTGAGCGTGACACTCTTGCCCGTGCCGCTCAGGCCGATGATGGTGGTCACCTCGCCTTCGTAGACCTTGAAGTTGACGCCGTCCAGGATCGTGCGTTCGCCGAAGCGCTTGGTGACGTTGCGGAACTCGATCAGGGGCTGCTGTTCCATGCCGTCCTCGCGTTACAGGAGAAAAGACGTGACCACGTAGTCCGAAACCAGGATCATGACGCAGGAGAGCACCACGGCCGATGTGGTGGACAGGCTGACACTCTTGGAGCCGTAGCTGTCTCTGCGCATGTGGGTGAAATAGCCCTGGAAGCAGCAGATGGTGATGACCAGCACGGCGAACACGATCGACTTGATGAAGCCTCCCTTGACGTCGATCCACTCCACGCTGGCGTCGACCCGATAGAGGTAGGAGCCGGCACTGGCCCCCATGAGAATGACCCCGCTCAGGTAGCCGCCCAGGATGCCGATCAGGTCGAAGAAGGCCGTCAGGATCGGGAAGCTGATCAAGGCCGCGGCGATGCGTGGGCTGATGAGGTAGCCGAGCGGGTCGATGCGCATCGTGGTGAGGGCGTCGATCTGCTCGGAGATGCGCTGGATCCCAATCTCGGCGGTCATGGCGGAGCCCGCCCGGGCGGTGATCATGATCGCCGCCAGCACGGGCCCCAGCTCCCGGATCAGCGAGAGGGACACCGCTGTGCCCAGGAACCCGACCGCACCGAACTTGTTCATGACGTAGTACAGCTGAAGGCCGAGCACCATGCCCGTGAAAAACCCCACCAGGGCGACGATGCTCGCCGATTTGGCGCCGATGAAGTAAACCTGGTTCACGATCTCGGGGATCTGCTTCCAGTGAAAGATCTGGATGAACGCCCGCGCCAGGAATATGGCCATCGCGCCCAGATTGTTGTTGAGCTGAATGCCGAAGCGGCCGAAGGGGTTCAAAATGGCCGGCAAAAGCGACCCCCGATCTTTCGAGGCGGCGCTGATCGGTTCGTTGTCTGGTAACTGGTCGACTGCCATGCAATGAACTCCGTTGCGCTGAAGTGGGGGTGGGCCGCGGCCGAAACGTCAAAAAAGAAAACCCAAATGATGACTGCAGGATTGACAATCACCACCAGGATTCGATAATGCTTTATTAATACAAATAAAATAGCACAATAGGCCGATAAGTCAACCGACAGCCGGAAAAGGGCGGGCGGGTTTCCCGGCCCGGTCTGCGGCTGAAAAAAGGAGGCAGGCATGAAGAAACTGGTGTTGCTGCGTCATGGCGAGAGCCTGTGGAACAAGGAAAACCGTTTCACCGGCTGGACCGACGTGGGGTTGACGGAAAAAGGCGTCCAGGAGGCCGTCGAGGCCGGGCGACTCCTGAAAAAGGATGGTTACGTGTTCGACGTGGCGTTCACCTCGGTTCTCAGCCGCGCCATCAAAACCCTCTGGCTCGCGCTGGAGCAGATGGACCGGATGTGGATCCCGGTGCACCTGAGTTGGCGGCTCAACGAGCGGCACTACGGCGCGCTGCAGGGTCTGAACAAGGCCGAAACCGCGGAGCGCCACGGCATGGACCAGGTGATGTTGTGGCGCCGCAGCTACGACATCCGCCCCCCGGCGCTCACGTCCGACGACGCGCGCTTCCCCGGCCACGACCCCCGCTACCAGGGCCTGGGGCTGAAGGACCTCCCGCTCACGGAATGCCTGAAGGACACCGTCGAGCGGTTTCTGCCCCACTGGCACGACACCATCGCCCCGGCCGTGAAATCCGGCCAGCGCGTCGTCATCTCCGCCCACGGCAACAGCCTGCGGGCCCTGGTCAAATACCTCGACAACATCTCCGAAAAGGACATCCTGGAACTCAACATACCGACCGGCATCCCCCTGGTCTATGAATTGGGCGACGACCTGAAACCCCTGCGCAGCTACTACCTGGGAGACCCGGAAGCGGCGAAAAAAGCCGCCCAGGCGGTTGGCGACCAGTTGAAAAAGAAAAAGTAACGTGAAAGAATGATGAGTGCGTCTGCCCCCGGCAGCGCCGACGACCCACTGAATAAAGGAGCGAAGCAGCCCCCATGGATTTGATCACGACCGCCACAAACGGATTTTCCCAATTGGACGTTTCCGAGAAGGTTAAATCCGCCGCCCTGGCCAACCTGCAAACCTGGCTGACCGACCTCGCCTTTGCCGAGTATGCCCCCCAGATCCGCTACCTGATCGAGGCCGGCAAATGGGATGTACTCCTGGACTCCTTTTACCAGGTGATCCCCTTCGGCACCGGCGGCCGCCGCGGGCCGGTGGGCATCGGCCCGAACCGCATCAACGCGTGGACCATCCAGGCCTCGGCCCAGGGGCATTCCCAGTATCTCTTGAGAATCTACGGCGAGGAGGCCAAACGCCGGGGCGTCGTCATGACCTTCGACGTCCGCATCTACCGCCTCAAGGGGATCTATTCCGACGACATCCCCAACCCGGTGAAAGACCTCGACGGCTGGAGGCTTGCCCGGGCCGCGGCCGAAGTCTACGCCGCCAACGGCATCCGGAGCTACCTCTTCGAAACCGTGCGCAGCACGCCGGAGCTCTCGTTTGCCATCCGCCACCTCAAGGCCATCGCCGGCGACATGTTCAGCGCCAGCCACAACCTGCCCCCCGACAACGGCAAGAAGGTCTATGACGAGTTCGGCGGCCAGCTCATTCCGCCGCACGACCAGACGCTGGTGGACGAGGTCACCGGCAACGTCCAGGCGATCCGGCACCTGCCCTTTGACGAGGCCCGTCGCCGCGGCCTGGTGGTTATCCTCGGGGAGGAAATCGACCGCGCCTATCAGGATGCGGCCGGCGGGGTGTCCCTCTCCGGGGAGCGCGGCCTGAAAATTTTCTACTCGCCGCTGCACGGCACCGGCATCACCACGGTCTACCCGGTGCTCAAACACCTGGGTTTCGACGTGGCGCTGTGCCCGGCGACCTCCAACCTGAGCGGGGCATTCGAGAAGGTGACGTTCAACATCCCCAACCCGGAGGTGGTGGAATCCTTTAGCACCTCCCTGCCGCTGGCGCAGAAGGCGGGCGCCGACATCCTGCTCAGCACCGACCCGGATGCGGACCGCATCGGCATCATGGTGCACCACCGCGGGCAGTGGCTTTTCCTGACCGGCAACGAGATCGCCATCATCCTGGCCAACTACGCCATCGACCGGCTGCGCGCCGCGGGCCGTTTGACCCCGCAGCGGGTGATCGTCAAAACGGACGTCACCACCGCCCTGATCGACAAGATGGCCCGGGAGAACAACATCACCTGCGTCGGCGACCTGCTGGTCGGCTTCAAGTACGTGGCCGAGGAAATGAACAAGCTGGAATCCGCCGGCCGCGGGTCGGACTTCATTTTCGGCTGCGAGGAAAGCCACGGCTACCTCACGGGCACCTATGCCCGCGACAAGGACGCGGCCGGCGCCGCGGTCTGGATCGCCGAGTATGCGGCCCGACTCAAACAGCGCGGCAAGACCCTGGTGGACGCCCTCGACGAGATCTACTCCGCCTATGGCTACTGCCACAACTACCTGACCGAGATCCGGCTGCTGGGCGCCAAGGGCATGGAGCAGATCGCGGCCATCATGGACCACTTCCGGGGTCGGGCGGTGGAGCGCTTCGGTGATTTCACGGTGGCCGAAAAGATCGACCGCTGGCAGGGCGCGCCCCAGCCGCACCTGTCCGAGACCGACACCTCCGCCCGCAACGCCATCATCTTCCGCCTCCGGAACGTGCCCGAAACGACCGGCCTGCGCGTCACCGTGCGGCCGTCGGGGACCGAGCCCAAGATCAAGATGTATTTCGAATTGGTAGGCAAGCCCTGCCGCCTCGAAGATCTCGCCGCGGCCAAGCAGGCGCTCGTCGATGTCCGCCTGCAGCTCGAAAAGACCTTCATGCGCTACTGCTACGGCCTGATCGGCGTGGATTTCCCCGAACGCGGCTTTCTCCTGTTCTGGCAACTGCCCCTCAAGGACAAACTGAAGTACTTTGAGATCGAGGACGAGATCGCCCGGCTGAAAGACATCCCGGAGCGCAAGACCCGCACCGAAAAACTGAACTCCCTACTCAAGTTTTTAGGAGCCAACCCCGTCCAGAAGGTGGACAATGCCTTCAAGGCCCGCTTCGAGGCGGGCATCCAGGATTACCTGGGTTTGGCCCCCTGAGGAGCTTTGATATTTCCTGTGGGAGCGGCTTTCCAGCCGCGATCGACGATTGCGCAGGGTCGGGCCTTGATTGACCGCCCGCTTCGCTTGAGACGCAAAGTGCGCGGAGTGAATTATGTTTTCAAACCACCGTGAGAGGCGGCGGTTTGAAAAATGTCGCTCAAAGGGAATGCAAGGCCTCGCCGAAAGCCCAGGTGGGCCTTTTCCGGCGCCGGCCTCTCACCGGCACCGGAAAAAAGAAAACCCTCAGCGGCCTTTGCGTCTCTGCGGTGATATAGCGCCTTACCCACTCGTCAAAAGCCATCCGCCAGCCGAGGAGGACTCTGTGACATTTCCCTTCAACAAAACCAAGATCGTCGCCACCATCGGCCCGGCGTCGGATTCACCGGAGGTGCTCCGGCAGCTGATCCTGGCCGGCATGAATGTCGTGCGCCTCAATTTCTCCCACGGCGATTTCTCCGGCCATGGGGAGACCATCGCCCGGGTCCGTGCCGCGGCCGCGGCCGCCGACCGACGGGTCGCCATCATGGCTGATCTGCCGGGGCCCAAGATGCGCATCGGCAAATTTGTTGAAGAACCGATCCAACTCGCCGCCGGCGAGATGTTCACGCTGACGACGGAGGACATCATCGGCTCGCGGCAGCGCGTGTCGGTCAGCTTCCCGCAGCTGCCTGCATCGGTCCGTCCGGGCGACCGGCTGTTCCTCAACGACGGCTATATCGAAATGGAGGTCGTTCAGGTCAAGGGTCCCGACGTCGTCTGCCGCGTCCAGGTGGGAGGCGAGTTGCGGTCGCGCAAGGGAGTGAACCTGCCCGGGATCGATCTCGGCATCAGCGCCTTCACCGAGCACGATCGCAAGTGCCTGGAGTTCGCCCTGCAGCACGGGGTCGATGCCGTGAGCCAGTCTTTTGTAGACCGGGCGGAGGACATTGCGGCCGTGCGCGCCGCCGCGGCCGCCTTAGGATACCACCCCATGATCATCGCCAAGATCGAGCGCTCCGGGGCCCTGAAGCGCATCGACGAGATCATGGACGCCGCCGACGGCATTATGGTGGCGCGCGGCGACCTCGGGGTGGAGATCCCCATCGAAGAGATGGCCGTCGCTCAGAAACGGTTGATGCGTCTGGCCAACGTCACGTGCAAGCCGGTGATCACCGCCACCCAGATGCTGGAGTCCATGATCACCAACCGCCTGCCGACCCGGGCCGAGGCGACCGACGTGGCCAACGCCATCCTCGACGGGACGGATGCCGTGATGCTCTCGGGTGAGTCGGCCATGGGCCGCCACCCCGTCGAGGCCGTCGCCATGCTGGCGAAAATCGCGGCGGCCACCGAATCCCACCGCGCGGACTTCGGCACGGTCTGCGCCGGCGCAGTCATGGCCGGCAACGAGAACATCCAGGCCGAGGAACTGATTGCCGCCAGTGTGGAAGCCACCATCCGGCGCATCACCCCGGCCACGGTCATCGTCCCCACCCACAGCGGCGGCACGGCCCGCGGCATCGCCCGCTTCCGGCTGCCGGTGTGGATCACCGCCGTGAGCTCCCAGGAGAAAACCTGCCGGGACCTGATGTTTTCCTATGGGGTCTTCCCGGTGTGCGAAAAAGAACACCCGGACCGCTGGATCGACTGGTGTCGGCGCTGGCGGGAAGAGCAGAAGCTGACCGGCCGCTACATCGTGCTGACCGAAGGCCCGTCCCGCAAGCACCCGGACCGCAACAACCGCATGGAGATCATCGACCTTGGGAGGCAATGAGATACTCGATACGAGATGCCGGATGCTGGTTAAAAAACGGTTGATCGCGGCTTGAAGCCGCTCCCACAAAAACAGCATAATGAAATGCTGTTATCCAGCATATAGAATCACGTATCCAGCATCACCCTCGGAATCGCGCATACCAGCGTAGATGAGAGCAACGACCTCATTAATCAACTAACCGGCACGAAGGAGTCAAGATGCTGCCAAACATCGACCCCAGCGCCACTGCCGCCTGGAAAAAACTCGCCGCCCATTACGGGGCCATGAAGCGCGTGCACATGAAGCGCCTTTTCGCGGAAGACCCGGAGCGCTTCCTGGAATTTCTCCATCCGCTTCGACGACATCCTGGTGGACTACTCCAAGAACCGCATCACGGCCGAGACCCTCCGGCTGCTGCACGACCTGGCCGAGGCCTGCGGGCTGAAGGATGCCATCGGCCGGATGTTCGCCGGCGACCGGATCAACGAGACCGAAAACCGCGCCGTGCTGCATACGGCTCTGCGAAACCGTGCGAACACACCGGTTTACGAGAACGGCAAGGACGTCATGCCCGAAGTCAACGCCGTGCTCGCCAAGATGAAGGGCTTCGCGGAGCAGGTGCGCTCGGGCGCCTGGAAGGGCTTCACCGGCAAGCGCATCACGGACATCGTCAACATCGGCATCGGCGGCTCGGACCTGGGGCCGGTGATGGTCACGGAGTGCCTGCGGCCGTATGCCCAGACGGGCTTGCGCGTGCACTTCGTCTCCAACGTGGACGGCACCCACATCGCCGAAACCCTGAAGCCGCTCGACCCGGAAACCACCCTCTTCTTGATCGCCTCCAAGACGTTCACCACCCAGGAGACCATGACCAACGCCTTCAGCGCGCGGGATTGGTTCCTGAAACGCGCCAAGGATTCCGCCCACGTGGCGCGGCATTTCGTGGCGATCTCCACCAACACCGCCAAGGTCAAGGAGTTCGGCATCCACCCCGACAACATGTTCGTGTTCTGGGACTGGGTCGGCGGCCGGTACTCCCTCTGGTCGGCCATCGGGCTATCCATCGCCTGTTTCGTGGGCTTCGAGCGCTTCGAGGAGCTTCTCGCCGGCGCCCACGCGATGGACCGACATTTCCGGGAGACGCCCTTCGAGCGCAACATCCCGGTGATCCTCGCCCTGCTCGGCATCTGGTACACGAACTTCTTCGGCGCCGAGACCGAGGCGATCCTGCCCTACGACCAGTACATGCACCGTTTCTCCGCCTATTTTCAGCAGGGCAACATGGAGAGCAACGGCAAGTCCGTCGACCGCGCCGGCGCCCGCGTCGGCTACGCCACCGGCCCGGTCATCTGGGGCGAGCCCGGCACCAACGGCCAGCACGCCTTCTACCAGCTGATCCACCAGGGGACGCGCCTGATCCCGGCCGACTTCCTGGCGCCGGCAGTGAGCCACAACCCCGTCGGCAAGCACCACCCAATTCTGCTGTCCAATTTCTTCGCCCAAACCGAGGCGCTGATGAACGGCAAGACGGCCGAGGAGGCCGCGGCCGAACTGCGCCAGGAAGGCAGGCACGAGGATGACATCCGGCACCTGGCCCCCCACAAGGTGTTCGAGGGCAACCGGCCGACCAATTCCATCCTGTTTCAAAAGCTGACCCCGCGCGTGCTCGGCAGCCTGATCGCCATGTACGAGCACAAGATCTTCGTGCAAGGCGTGATCTGGAACATCTTCAGCTTCGACCAGTGGGGGGTGGAACTCGGCAAGCAGCTGGCCGGAAAAATCCTGCCCGAGCTCGGCGACGACCACCCGGTCGCGAGCCACGACGGCTCGACCAATGGATTGATCAATGCGTACAAGGAAATGCGCAAGGGGAAGTAACGAGCAACGAGTAATGAGTGATGAGTCAGAGTTCAAAGTGATGAGTGATGAGCAAAAAGGAATTCTCCATGAAAATCTTGACTGCCCCACGCATGGAACGCTGCATCGGCTGCCACTCCTGCTCGCTCGCGTGCGCACGCCAGGTGCACAAGAACCTGTCCTGGAACACGGCCGGCATCCGCATCGCCTCCTCCGGCGGGCTGTCCACCGGCTTCGAGGCCCGCACCTGCCTCGCCTGCGACCCGGCGCCCTGCGCCGCAGCCTGCCCCACCGGCGCCTACTCGCAGCGCAAGGGCGGCGGGGTGGTCGTGCGCAAGAAGCTGTGCATCCGCTGCGGGGAGTGCGCCCGCGCCTGCCCGGTGGATGCCGTTTACCTGGCGGCGGACGGCGAGCCCTTCGTGTGCATCCACTGCGGACGCTGCGTGCCCTTCTGCCCCCACGACTGCCTGGAGCACAAAGAGATCGGGGGCGAGGCGGCCGCTGAAGCGGCGGCCGGTGGAGGTGAATCATGATCCGGGACCATTTCCGCGTGATGCGGGTCGACCTGAACACGGCCCGGGGCGAGATCCTGACGCTGGAGGGCCGCGATCTTTACGCGGGCGGCAGCGGCCTGGCGGCCCTCTTGTTTGCCAAGTTCGCCCGGCCGGACAAACCCTGGGACGACCCCGACCAGCCGCTCATATTCGCCATCGGGCCCCTGACCGGCCTCTTCCCCCTCATGAGCAAGACGGTCTGCGCGTTCAAGTCCCCCTACCACAACCAGTTCGCCGAGAGCCACGGCGGCGGGCGCTCGGCCCTCGCTTTGCGGTTTGCCGACCTCGATGCACTGGTCGTCACCGGCAAGGCACGGACGCTCAGCTGTCTGTCCATCGGCTCCCGCCACATGGAAGTCAAAGACGTGCACTTCATGCGCGGCTTCGACATCCACGCCACGGGCAAACTCTTGCGGCGCATGTTCCCCGGCGCCGGGCACCGCAGCATCCTGCGCATCGGGCCGGCGGGCGAGAGTCTGTCCGCCATGGCCTGCGTCATCGTCGACACCTACCGCCACTTCGGCCGCCTCGGCGCCGGCGCCGTCATGGGCGTGAAGAACCTCAAAGGCATCGCCATCCAGGGGGACGGCTCCTTCCCGCTGCCCGAGGGCAAGGACTACCCCAAACTTTTCCAGGACGTCTACGGCCTGCTGACCGGAACGGAAATGATGCACAAGTACCACAACCTCGGGACGGCCGAGAACGTGATCGTGCTGAACGAGCTCAAGGCGCTGCCCTTCCGCAACCTGCAGCGGACGAGCGACCCCTCGGCCGTCGAGATCAGCGGGGAAAAGTTCGCGGAGAAAACGCTGCTGCGCAACGCAGCCTGCGCCGGCTGCCCGGTCGGCTGCATCCACCTGGGGTTCGTGCGCGAAAAATTCATGGAACCCAACCAGTACCTCTACCGGCAGGTGTCCTACGACCATGAACCGATTTTCGCCGTGGGCTGCATGCTGGCGGTGACCGACCCCTTCGCGGCTCTCGACATCATGGAGGAAGCGGACAAGGTGGGCCTTGACGTCATGTCGGCCGGCGTGGCGCTCGCCTGGGCCACGGAGGCGAGTGAGAAGGGGCTCGTCTCCCCCGTCGAGACCGTCGTGCCCCTGCGCTTCGGGGACGCGGCCGCCTTTCAGCAGGCCATGTGGCACCTGGCGCGCGGGGAAAACGAATTCTACCGCCTGCTCGCCTCAGGCACCCTGCACGCCGCCGAGCGCTTCGGCGGGGCGGACTTCGCCTGCGTCCTGGGCCAGGAAATGGCGGGCTACGCAACCGGCGAAGTCTTCTTCGTATCCCAGGCCCTGGGGCTCAGGCACTCGCACTTGGATTCCGGCGGCTACTCCTTCGACCAGAAGCACACCGAGAAGGACGCGGCCAAGGCGGTCGAGTTCCTTATAACCGATGAAGCCAGCCGCTGCTTCCTTACGTCCATGGTGTCCTGCCTGTTTGCGCGCGGGGTTTACACCGAGGCCCGCCTGGCGGAGTGCCTGAAAGCGGTGGGGTACACCGCTTTGGCCGAAAACATCGGGGCGGTGTCCCAGCGGGTCCAGCGCGAGCGCTGGCGCTTGCGGTTGGCGACGGGCTACGAGCCCGAGCGTGTCGAGATCCCGAAGCGTTTCTCAGAGGTCGTCACCTGGAAAGGACCCATCGATGGGCAATACCTGTCGGATCTGAAAGCGGAATACAGCCGGCGCATTCGCACCCTCGCCGCCGAAGCCGCACAACCCGGCGGCGCCGATGCCGAACCCCGGGAAAAGAGAAAAAAAGAATGAGGAGAATTCACCGGAGAAGGCTCAATCTCGGCAAAAGGCCCGGTTATCGAAAGAGCAGCAGACCTATTCTCGATGAGAAGGGGTTCCTTACTCGACCTTCTTCCATGTCTTATCGGGATCGAACGACGTCATCGCCTTTGCGGTCTTCGCGGTGTTTTTGCCGAGGTCCTTCTCGTAAACCACCCCTTCGTGGTTCACCACAAATGTCATGACACCGGAACTTCCATATACTGCCGGATACGCAACCACGGCAAACCCGCCGATCATTTTGTTTTTTACGACGTAATCAAACGCCCCGCCGGAGGCATGTTTCCCCTGCTTCTTCAGCAGCCTGAAATAGTAGCCGTGAAAGGGAATGGGGCCTTGCTTCGGTCCGGTCCGGGTGTACCCCTCGGCCCGTGCATCGGCCACCAGTTCACCTAAAGGGCTCGGCCCCTCGCCTTCCTTCGTCTCCCAGTAGAGGCCATTCTTCTTGCCGGGATCGCTCCGTAATTTTTCTGCGTACGCGCGGAGTCCGTCGTTGTCACGGTCAATCAGCGCGTATTCACGCTGCGCATCGACTATGGCAAGCAGGGTCTGCACCGTGCTTAACTCGTCCTCTCCGATCCTGCGGTTCAGGATCTCCTCCTTCCCCGCCTGTGTATCAAAAATCCACTGGTCTCCCCTTTTCACCAAGGGAATCGGAAAGGGCCAATCCTTCTCCCCGACCACCAGGACCATCTTGGCTCCTTCCTGGGTGATGCTGTTCTTCCGGTCATAATCGCTGATAAACATCTCCCGCCGCTGTTTGTCCCTGACAGGGTCCCCTGAAGATATCAGCTCTTTTGCCGCCGTACCGAAGATCGACAGCAGCGCCTGCTCATCATTCGATCGCATAGCGGTCGCAAAGGCATTTACCGCCTCATCCGGAGTTGCGAACCCCTTCTGTTTGACGGCTGCATCAGCCTTAACCCCGACAATAATAATGATCATGGCGACAACCGCCGCTGCAAAAAGCCGAAATGCAAAACGCGCGGATGGACCTTTTTTATTTTTTTCTGGAAGCATCGTTGTTTTCTCCCTTGAACCTTCCTGCATTGACGATCGGTATGTTTTCATGGCTACCTCCTGCCTCCACCGCCGCCGCGGCCGCCGCCGCCACCGCCACCCCGGCCGCCGCCACCGCCGCCCCTCGATGCGGCACCGCTCATGCCGCCGCCACCCCCGCTGCCGGATGACATGCTCTGGCGGCTGGAACTGCCGCGATTGCTGGCATCACGTGTGGCGCTTCCGCCCCGGTCCATGCCTGAAAAGGCGCTGTCTCTCTGACCGGACAAATCCCGCCCCCCGGCCTCCCTGGTTCCTGCCTTGCCTTCAAGGCCGCCTCGCTGGCCGGCACCCTGGCTGCCCCTGGACTGGTCAGCGCCTCCGCGGGCCATATCCTGCCGGCCGGTGTCGGCACGTCCCCGGAAATTTTCCCTGGACTGAACGGCATCATTGGTTGATGCCCGGTTGAACTTCTGTCCCGTTGCCTGGTCCCGGTATGAGACCCCTTTGCGATGCTCGGGGTTGTGCTGCCAGTTCCCCTGGCCGCCCTGATATTGCTTTGCATAGTTGCCGCGGTTGATGTTGTTGTTGATATTGGTATTTCGGTTGATATCGACATCGACATCGCCGCCGTTCCAGTTGCAGCCGCCCCACGCATACCCCCAGGCGGCGCCGACCGCCATCCCGACTCCAAAGGATAACAGGGCCGTCCCGGCCACATATCCCGGCGGATAGTAGGGGGTGGGCGGATAAGCCGGGTATGGCCATGCGCCGTAGACGACCGTCGGGTTGTAGGTCGGCACATAGACGACCTGGGGGCTGGCAGACTGAATGATGATCGTCTCCTTCTCGACGATCACTTGCTGCTCCTGCGTGGT
Organism: uncultured delta proteobacterium; assembly: GCA_963716325.1. Classification (GTDB taxonomy): domain Bacteria; phylum Desulfobacterota; class Desulfobacteria; order Desulfobacterales; family SpSt-501; genus SpSt-501. The sequence goes on from CAVQTH010000045.1 coordinate 55,035, forward strand.
CTTCAGGTTGCCCGCTTCCACGGCCTTCTTCCGAAGCGCCTGGACCGTGGCCATGACGTCTTTTTGTTGTGCGAGGAATGCGTCGCCCAGCTTCTGCGTCCAGTCAAGCTTTTCGCTCATCATGGTCAGCACCTGCGGAAAGTTGACGAGGGACTTGACGCTCGGGTCCCACGGTTGTTTCTCAAGCGCCGCCGTCAGGGCATCTCCCTTGAGGGTCGTATTCTGCTTGGCCCAGCGGTCTGCCTGCACCACTTCCAGGGGATAGGTCGAGGCCATGAAGATCTGGGCCAACAGCGAATCGGGATAGAGGGCGATCGGCGCCAGCATCTGGTCCAGCTCCTCCTGTTTGAAAACAGGTTGGTCCGCCTGCTGCCCGAACGTCCCCGGCGGGACCGCCATCATGAGCACGAGGACCAAGGCCAGGGCACGCGCGCATTTTTCTCTCATTCCTCTTAATTTCATAACATCTCCTTTCATCAGCCGGGGCTGCAGACTCCAAACTTTAAAAAACGTGTCATCGTGCGTCCCCTCAGGGCTCCTTCAAGTTTTCGAGGAGAATCCGGCGCACCTCCTCGATGGCCAGCGGCGATTCCTGCGCGGAGTGGCCGGAGTGGACGATGAGCTCGGAGGCGACGCCATCGATGTGGGCGCTGCTGAAGGCCACCACGCCGTCATCCCACTCTGCCTTCGGGTCTTCGGGGTTGTCCACGGCAATGATGGAGTGGGCGATGATGCCCGGCGCGATGGGGATCGACGCAAAGGTTTTGATGAACTCGCTGTCGGGGTTCATGTTGTCGGTGCTGCGCGGGATTTCAGCCTTCATCGCACGTGTCGTGACGGCCTCGGGACTCCTTTGGAAAACCTCCTGCAGCGGGCTGAGAAGCGTGAGGGGCAGCGAAATCAGACGCCTCAACAAATCGGTGATATAGCCTCCAGATAGATGGCTGCCGCGGTGCGGCGTGGAGATGAAGACGACATGCCGGACAAAAGGCAGGGGTTCGTAGTAGAGGCTGCGCCGGAACAGCTCGCGCGAATCGGATGAGAGATTAATCTGATCGATGGGGACGTTGAAAACGCGATCCCAGAAACGATCGCCGCTGTCGATGGCGGTCAGCTTTGTGAGCAGCCCCCCTTGACTGTGTCCGATGACCACCATCTTCCGCAGGGCGTCATCCTTGCCCGCGGGGTCGAGTTCCTGAACCACGCTGCGGAGCCCTTGCGTGAGGATCCCGCCGGAGTACAGAATGGGGTTGCCGGTGTTGTAGGTGAACAGCCAGACCTGGTAACGGTTCCACAATTCCCGGTCGTTGAGAATTTCATTGAGCATTTGCGCCCACCGCGCCGGGCTGGAGGCTGTTCCGTGAACGAGCACCAGCGGGATCCGGCCGGGACGGTAAGGCGCCATGAGAAACACGTTGTCCTTGAACCGGGCGGTGTCCTTGAACAGTTCGAGGTCCCCCGAGAGCAGTCCCTTGAGCTCCAGCGCGTAAACCTGGGCCCCTTCCAGGGTGTAGGCCAGGGCGGAGGTCAGCCCGAACTCCAGGGGAACCGTGCGGCCGCCGACGCTGACCGATGTGCTTTCCTGGGTGGTGTAGAGCGCCAGGTTTCCCTCCAACCGGCCGTCGCGGAGCCCGGCTTCGACGTTTTCCAGGCGCAGGAAGGCAGTCGCCGCCATTTTCAGCGACGGGGGGACTCGGGTGAAGGCCGCTTCCTGCTCTCCCTGGACGTGTTTCAGGCTGGCAACCAGAGCCGACCCGATCCCCGGCCAGCGATAATCATTGTGAAGGCCGCGCACACCGAGACGGGAGGCGGCCACGAAATTATCCATGCGGAACGGACCCCAGCGAAACTCGTTCGGATCGATGCGAACGAGGAGTTCTCCGAAGGGGAGCTTGTAAGTGCCAGCCTCCAGCAGCACTTCCTTGGTTTCTTTATCGGTGAACCCTTCCGCAATCCCCTGGTTGTAGATATCGACGGCGGTTCGCAGGCGCGGATCAAACGCGTCGGGAATGCTGCCGGCATCCGGGGGAAAAAGAAATGCGTATGCGTACACGGCCGCGGAGAGGAAGTAGGACCGATCCCCACGTTTTGTCGCATGCAGGAAGGAAAGCTCCGCCAGGGCAAATAGCCGGTCGGCCTCGCGGGCAGTGGGGATGCCCTTGTTCAGCGCGGCAATCACCTCGGCCGGTTCGCTCTGGAACTTCTTGCCCAACCCGGACCGATTGAGGATCTGCAGCGTCGGGGCGCTCAACTGATCGTCCGATAAAACGCTTTCGGTCAGTCTGCGGTTGGCCTCCTTTAAATCCAGGTGGCGCACACCCACGGGCGTGGCGCACCCTGACAGGGCGAGCACCGCGGCGAGGAAAAAAGCGCAAGCCATGCGCCACATGTTCGGACTAACCGTCTGGCGAGTCTTCATCACATCCCCCTGATATTGTTTGCCCCACCTCTTTTACCTTTTCGAGAGTGCCTTGGGCAAGGGTAATCTTAGCCGGCAGACAGCAGCAGGCTCGTCGGGTCAATGATGAATCTAATAGTCGGTCGTCGGCTTGTTAAGTCCCATTTAAAAGAAGCTCTTAGAAGCCAAAGGATTCGACCTATGCGATTAAGGCAAACCTACGCAAAATTGCACCTTCCCTAAGCTAAACTAACGAGCTTGGCACCCCGCCAAAGATTCGTTCCAGGGCACGGAGTCCAATCACCCTGAGGTTCGTGTGATTTTTTGTTGCCTATTGAAAGGTTAGCTGGGCATAGGATATCATCCGATGTATTACCGAAGTATCAATCTTTGATACTTACCACTAACTGAGAATTGCCTACTGAAGGAGATCAAAATGGGTGAAAAGAGAGCAGCGTTGTCCCGCCGCGACTTCATGTCTGCGGCCGGTCTTTTTGCTGCCGGCGGCATTGCGGGGTGCGCGAGCCATGCAGTGTCTGCCCAGCAACCGGCGGCACCCGAGCCTCCGCCATTGCCGTGGAAGTGGACGAAGCTCGATCCGCTGGAAGCGGGCCGCAGGGCCTACCGCGGCTACCTCACGAAGCCGCCGGGCGGGTGAGGGTACGGCACTTGGCTGGGGTTCTCCAGCCTGCTGAAGGAAAAAGTCGGCTATCCCTGGACGACGCTTCCTGCGAACATGTTCGTACATGCCGGGCAGGGCTACGCCGGTCACGGGACGCTCTGCGGCGCTCTGGGTGTCAGCTCGTACGTTATCAACATGGCCTGCTACGACGACAAGCAGAGCTATGCGGCCATCATCGACCGGATGATGTACTGGTATTCCGGGATGAAGTTTCCGACCGAACGGTTCGACGACATTTCGGCTTGCCCCAAGCAGATCCAGACCCAGGCGATGACCCCCCTTTGTCACACCTCGGTTTCGAAGTGGACGCTTGCGGCCGGAGCCGAAGTCACCTCCAAGGAAAAGTACGAAAGATGCGCGAAGGTGGCAGGCGAAGTTGTCTACACCGTTGTGTATTACCTCAACGAATATTTCGACGGGAGGTGGAAGCCGGTTCAGTGGACGCCCTCGGAAAACATCGCCCATTGCATTCAGTGCCATGGGCCGGAGACCTTCCCGGACTACACCGACGGCATGAACCAGCAGCAGGGGCATATGGAATGCCTGCTCTGCCATACGGACCACACCAAATAATGCGGCGGTCGAGGATCTGTCCCGATATCCGGACTGGACCCTGCAGGTTGCCAACGTCCCGGCCGTCATCACTTGCACCGACCCGATGGCCGAGAAACACCCCGAATGGGTCGTCACGTTCATGAAGGGCATGATCAAAGTGGGCCGCACCGGAATTCCTCGAAGCAGCGGCGAAAGAACTGATCAAGGAACGCTGGGAGAAGGTAACCATGGAAAAGCTTCCTACGCCTGCGGCACGGCTCGGGTAGGGAAGCTCTCAGGAGGGTATTCGTATGAAGCAGTTATGCATGTGTGTTTTGATGGTGATCTTGCTGATTTCTCAGGCCTATGCCCAACAGTACGTGTATCCTGCAAAAGGGCAGACGCCCGAACAGCAGAAGAGCGACGAGGCCGCCTGTTACACGTGGGCGATCCAGCAGACCGGATTCGATCCGGCTAACCCTTCAGCCCAACAGCAGGCGGCAAAACCTCCGGCCACCGCTACGGGAACCAAGCCCGGGGCCGGGGTTCGCGGTGCTGCAAAAGGCGCTGTGGTAGGCGAGGTGGTGGGTGATGACGCGCAAGCAGGAGCCGCGGCGGGGGCGGTTGCCGGGCGCAGTCAAAGCCGAAGACAAACCGCGGCTGCTTCCCAGCAGGCCACTCAGCAGCAGCAAGCTGCGGTGCATGAAAAACAGACTGCCTTTAACAAGGCGCGGGCTGCATGCCTCGAAGGCAAGGGGTATACCGTAAAATGATTTTTCAACCCGTGTCGTTGAGCATCTGATCGGATTGGTGAGCGGACCCATAAAAGGAGAAAAACCTATGAAAGCAAAGAAGGCAATCATGATCACGGTATTGGGCTTAATCATGTCGCTGGGAGCCATGCCCTCGGCCTCCCAGGAAAAGCCGTCGGACAACATGCAGGTTGTCGTCGAGAAGATCCGCGCCGATAAGAAGCTCTTGGTCGCAGAGAACATGCAGCTTACCGAAGCTGAAGCTAAAGCCTTCTGGCCGGTCTATAAACAGTATCAAGATGAACTGTTTCTGCTTCGCACACGGACCGTGAAATTGATCAAGGACTATTCGGACGCCTATGCGACCATGAACAACAATACGGCGAAGAAGCTGCTGGACGAGTATATGACCATAGAGGCCCTGGGACCGAAACTTCGTCAGGCCTATCTCCCAAAGTTCCGCAAAGCTTTGCCCGAGGTAAAGGTATTACGCTACTATCAGATCGAGAACAAGATCCAGGCCGCATTGATATATGAACTTGCTGCCAATATCCCGCTCGTGAAATTGGACAAGTAGTTGTAAAAAGGGAGGAACCGATGATGAAACACCTTCGTTTGACGACCATTCTCTTGGTGTTTGCATTTGTTGCGGGTGCACTCACCAGCCCGCATCCCGCCATAGCGGCGTCCGCCGCAGAAATTGACCGTGATGCACAGAAAGCCCTGGGGGATCTATATGCAAAATCCCCATCAGCCAAAACGATGGGTGAAAAGGCGATAGGCATCCTGGTCTTTCCGGGCATCGTCAAGGGGGGTTTTATAGTGGGCGGCCAATATGGCGAGGGCGCTCTGATCAAAGACGGAAAGACGGTTGGGTACTATAACACGATTGCGGCCTCTTATGGACTGCAGGCCGGCCTTCAGAAATTTGGCTACGCGCTCTTTTTCATGACCGAGTCCGCCCTGAAGTGGCTCGACAAGAGTGATGGCTGGGAAATCGGCGTCGGTCCGAGCATCGTCGTCGTGGACGTCGGTGCGGCCGCATCCATGACGAGCACCACCCTTCAATCCGATATCTATGCGTTTTTCTTTGATCAGAAGGGACTGATGGCGGGGCTCGGTTTGCAGGGTACGAAAATCACCAGACTCGAAAAATAGACACCCTCTGAACCGAGTGTTGTCAGCAGGCGCATCAGCAGAGAATCTGAAAAGTAAGCCAACGATGCAAGGGTGCGCTGAAAGATGTTGGGCTGAAATAGAACAGATGATATTATAATACACTGGCTGAACCAGGGGTTAATCTCGCCCGTATCCTGCACAATCATTATGACGAAACTGTTCGACCTCTCAAATAGGAAGGAGCTGGATTTACAGCGACTAGAGGATTCTGTGCACACCGTTTTGAGTTTACAAACCGGACGCGGAATCCCTATCCGGCCGACAGGAGGCTTGTCATGGCGAATAAGAAGAATCGGAAGTCGACTTCTTCCGCGAAGACCGAGTACGAGCCCACGCGCACCGGCCTTCGTCCGGAAACCATTGCCCGTGCGCTCTTGGACAACCTCTATTACGTTCAGGGTAGAATACGGGAGGTGGCCACACCCCACGACTGGTATGCGGCCCTGGCCTACACGGTGCGAGACCGCCTGCTTCAGCGCTGGATTAAATCGGTTCAGACCCTCATGAAACAGGACATCCGGGTGGTCAGCTACCTCTCGGCCGAGTTCCTCATGGGGCCGCACCTCGGCAACGCGCTCGTCAATCTTGGAATCTATGAGGAGACCCGTCAGGCGGTGGCCCAGCTGGGGCTCGATCTGAACGACCTCCTGGAACAGGAAGAGGAGCCGGGCCTTGGCAACGGCGGCCTCGGGCGCCTGGCAGCCTGTTTTCTGGATTCTCTTGCATCGCTGGAGATCCCAGCCATAGGCTACGGCATCCGCTACGAGTTCGGCATCTTCGACCAGCTGATTCGGGACGGCCACCAGGTGGAGATCACCGACAAGTGGCTGCGGTACGGCAACCCCTGGGAGCTGGCTCGTCCCGAGATCGCCTTCGATATCGGCCTCGAAGGGCATACCGAGAGGTATCACGACCCCACAGGGCATCTCCGGGTGCGCTGGGTTCCCGGCCGGTTGGTCAAGGGCGTGGCATACGACACCCCTGTCTTAGGCTACCGGGTGAACACCTCCAACCTCCTGCGCCTGTGGAAGGCGGAGGCCGCCGAGTCCTTCGACTTCGAAGCCTTCAATGTGGGCGACTACTTTCGAGCCGTTGACGAAAAGGTCAGCTCGGAGACCATCACCAAGGTCCTCTATCCGAACGACGAGCCTTACCAGGGAAAGGAACTCCGACTCGCCCAGCAGTACTTCTTCGTCGCCTGTTCGCTGAAAGACATGATCCGCATCCACTTTCTTTCCGGCAATGGCATGGACACCTTCGCCGGCGCCTGGGCAGTGCAGCTCAACGACACCCATCCTTCCATTGCGGTGGCCGAGCTCATGCGGCTGCTCGTGGACGAGCACCTCATGGAGTGGGAGCAGGCCTGGGAAATCACGCGGAGCACGTGCGCTTATACCAACCACACCCTTCTGCCCGAGGCCTTGGAAAAATGGCCGCTGCCGCTCTTCCGAAACGTCCTGCCCAGGCACCTTGAGATCATCTACGAGATCAATCGGCGCTTTCTGGATGAGGTCCGGGTACGCTTTCCCGGGGACGATCAGCGCCAAGCGCGCCTTTCCCTCATCGACGAGGCCGGCGAGAAGTCTGTCCGCATGGCGCATTTGGCAAGCGTCGGCAGCCATGCCATCAATGGGGTCGCCGCGTTGCACTCGGATCTTTTGAAGCAGACCGTGCTCCGGGATTTTTACGAGCTGGATCCCGGAAAGTTCCATAATGTAACCAATGGGGTCACGCCTCGGCGCTGGATGGTCCTCAGCAACCCGCGGCTTGCGGCTCTAATCTCCGACAAGATCGGGGAGTCCTGGGCCAGCAACATGGAAAAGGAGCTGCCGCGGCTGGAGCAATGGGCCGAAAATCCGGCGTTCCAGAAAAAATGGCGGCAAGTCAAGCGCGACAACAAGGCCGACCTCGCGGGGTTGATCAAGGAACGCACGGGAATAGCCGTCGACCCGGACAGCCTCTTCGACATCCAGGTGAAGCGGATTCACGAATACAAGCGGCAGCACCTCAACGTCCTCCAAATCGTCACTCTCTACAACCGTCTCAAAAAGAACCCCGGTGCGGACGTCCCTCCCCGGACCTTCATTTTCGGGGGCAAAGCTGCTCCGGGCTACTTCATGGCAAAGCTGATTATCAAGCTGATCAACTCGGTGGCGGAGGTGGTGAACGACGACCCGGACGTGGCCGGACGCCTCAAGGTGGTCTTCTTTCCCGATTTCAACGTCAAGAACTCTCAGTCCATCTACCCGGCGGCAGACCTTTCCGAGCAGATCTCCACTGCGGGGAAGGAGGCTTCCGGGACCGGCAACATGAAGTTCACCATGAACGGAGCGCTCACCATCGGGACCTTGGATGGGGCGAACGTGGAGATCCTGGAGGAAGTGGGTTCCGAAAATTTCTTCCTCTTCGGCCACACGGTAGAGGAAGTTATGGGCCTGAAGTCCGGCTGCTATAACCCCAGAGACTATATCGAGTTTAACCGCGACCTCCGCGAGGCCATTGATCAAATCGCCTCGGGGCATTTCTCCCGAGGGGATGGGAACCTTTTCAGGCCCCTGGTGGACTCCCTGCTCCTGCAAGACGACTATCTGGTCCTCGCCGATTATCAGTCCTACGTGGCCTGCCAGGACCGAGTTAGCGAGGCCTTTCGCGACCTGAAGAATTGGACCCGAATGTCCATTCTCAACACGGCCCGTTCGGGGAAGTTTTCATCGGATCGCTCCATCCGGGAATACTCTGACCAAATTTGGAGGGTGAAGCCGGTGCTGGTGGAACTGGAGTCGTGAGCAGCTGATTGAGAGGAAGCCCAGCCTGGACAAGCCGGGACCAAATGTGAAATTCAAAGTGTGCCCATCTTGCATGGAATTTCACTCTTTAGGGACTAAGGTGCCAACCAACAGTTGCCGACAGAGGGGCCCCGCATGATAAACGCAGCAAACTACGACAAAACCGCAACGCTTAAAAACGGGATCGAGGTGAAGGTCCGTTCGATCCGGCCGGACGACAAGAAGCGGTTGGCCGAGGCCTTCAAGAACCTCGATCCTGAGTCGATCTACACGCGCTTCTTCCATCACAAAAAAATGCTGACCGAAGAAGAGCTCAAATCCGCAACCGAAATTGATTTCGAAAGCGCGGTCGCTTTAGTGGTTTCGACCGGCGAAGGGGAACATGAGACCATCATCGGGGCAGGACGCTACATGGTCATCGATGCGACCGGCAAATTGCGCAGCGCGGAGGTGGCGTTTACGGTCGAGGAGGACTACCATCGGCAAGGGATTGCCCGCATCCTGCTGCAGCACCTGGCTGCCATCGCCCGCGAAAAAGGCCTGTCCCGCTTTGTAGCGGAGGTCCTTCCGGAAAACAGAGGCATGCTCACTGTCTTTTCCCGCAGCGGGCTGCATATGAAAACAGAGCATGGGGGAGACGCCGTGCATGTGACGATGTCTTTGACGGAAGAGGTCTTCTAATCATGTACCAAAATTTGGCGATCCTGGCGGCGTTTGTCCTTGTCTACAGCGCCGTCGCCGGGCGCCTTGAGAAAACACCCATCAGCGGGGCGATCGTTGCCATGGGCTTCGGCTTCGCCTGCGGGCCGCTCGGGCTGGGAATATTTACGCCCCACGTAGACGAGGAGCTGCTGCGGACACTGGCCGAATTGACCCTTGCCCTGGTCCTGTTTACGGATGCAGCCAATGCAAACCTGAGCGTTCTCAAGCTCAGCCTGCAGCTCCCGGAGCGACTGTTGTTGATCGGCCTTCCCCTGACCATTCTGCTCGGCTTCGGCTTCGGTTTCCTGGTTTTTCCCGGCATGCCCCTGTTCGAGCTCGCCGTTCTTGCGACCATGCTCGCGCCGACCGACGCCGCCCTGGGCAAGGCCGTGGTGACCAATCCGGCCGTTCCGGCAACGTTGCGGGAGGGCTTGAACGTGGAAAGCGGCCTCAATGACGGAATCTGCGTTCCCATTCTGTTCGTGTTTCTCGCCCTCGCATCCCGTGCGGCCGTGAATGAGAGCGGATTTCAGCTCGCATTGGTTCTGGTCGCGCAGCAAATCGGCATCGGCCTGGCTGTCGGCATCGGCCTGACGGCCGCCGCCGGCTGGATTCTGAAACGGTGTGCGCAGCGCAACTGGATCACCGAAACCTGGCGGCAGCTCCCGGTGGTCGCCCTGGCGTTTGTGTGTTTCGCCGCGGCCCAGGTGCTCGGCGGCAGCGGGTTCATCGCCTCCTTCACCGGCGGCATTCTTTTCGGGGCGTTGGCGAAAGAGCACAAGCACGATCTGCTGCGCGCGGCCGAGGGCGCCGGCGACACGCTGTCGCTTGCCACCTGGATGTCTTTCGGGGCGGCCGTCGTCGGGCAGGTCATATGGGAATTCAGCTGGCCGATCCTGATGTATTCCTTACTCAGCTTGACCGTCGTTCGCATGTTGCCGGTATACCTGTCGCTTGCCGGTTCAAGCCTGAAACCGGGCAGCCGGCTCTTTCTCGGGTGGTTCGGCCCGCGCGGTCTTGCCACCGTCGTGTTCGCCGTCATCGTCCTGAACCATCACCTCTCGGGCGGGCAGGAGCTGGCGCTGACGGCAGCCTGCACGGTGATTTTGAGCATTCTCGCGCACGGATTCAGCGCGAACCCGCTTGCGGCGTCACTGGGTGCAAAGGAGGTTTCAAGAGCAGAATGATTGCATGCGCAAAGGTCGGGATTAACTGCCTAAGATGAGGCGAAATGCTGTCGAACATCGCCATCGGCGCAATACTGATTCTTCTTACAACCGCCGTTCATCATGATCGACATGAGTAAGGCACATGGTGGGAATACTGAAATATGGGCTCCGGTCGCGATGAATAGTATTGCCAATCAAAGGTTTTCGTTATATTTAAAGCATTTATTTTGCATCTTCTTTAGGAGGAGCTATCGCAAAGGGGGCAACGTGAAACGCAAATCCGTTTTTATTCTGATGGTTCTGGTTGCGGCATTCGGTTTGGCGGGATGCACTGAGGAAAAGAAGGCGGCGGCACCGCCACCGCCGCCGGAGGTGGAAGTGGCGGAGGTCATCCAGAAAGACGTCCCGGTCTACAGCGAGTGGGTCGCCTCCATGGACGGGATGGTGAACGCCACAATTCTGGCCCAGGTCCAGGGCTACCTGATCAAGCAGAACTACAAGGAAGGCGATTTCGTCAAGAAGGGCGCCCTTTTGTTCGAGATCGACCCGCGGTCGTTCCAGGCGGCAGTGGACGATGCCAGAGCCGGCATGGCCAAGCAGCAGGCGGTGCTGCAGACCTCCCAGGCCAACCTGAAGCGGATCCTGCCGCTGGCGGCGGCCAACGCCGTCAGCCAGAGAGACAAGGATAACGCCATCGGTTCCGTGCAGGCCGCCGAAGCCCAGGTTCTATCTGCTCAGGCGCAGGTGCGCAAGGCCGAGCTTGACCTGGGTTTCACTAAGATCGCATCCCCCATCGACGGCATCGCCGGCGCGGCCAAAGTCCAGATGGGCGATCTCGTGGGCACGCCCCAGGCCCGCGAGCTGACAACGGTGTCCACCGTTAACCCCATCAAGGCCTACGTGCCCATCAGCGAGCGCGAATACCTGCAGGCGGTCGATAAGTCCAAGCAGGGGCAACAGCCGGATGCCGAGAAGACGACATTCGAGCTGATCCTGGCCGATGGAAGCACCTGGCCTAAGAAAGGGACGTTTTCCTTTGCCGACCGCCAGGTGGAGTCCCAGACCGGCACCATCCGGGTGGCCATCCTGTTTCCCAACCCCGAGAACCTCCTGCGGCCGGGGCAGTTCGCCAAGGTGCGCGCCCTGATGAAGACGGAGAAAGGCGCGATCCTGGTGCCGCAGCGCGCGGTCGGCGAGCTTCAAGGCAGCTACCAGGTGGCGGTGGTGGATGCCGAGAACACGGTGCGCATCCGCGGGGTCACGGTCGGCGAGCGCATCGGGAACCTGTGGGTCATCCGGGAAGGGCTAAAGGCAGGCGATCGGGTGGTGGCCGAGGGGACTCAGAAAGTGGGCAACGGAATCAAGGTGACGCCCAAGCCCTATGCGCCGAAGTCATAGAGGCTGCCTGGGCTGCACTTCTAAAGAAGTTAGTTTGCGTTACAGCCATGTTTTTTGTGGGAGCGGCTTTCCAGCCGCGATCATCGAGGCTGAAAGCCTCTCCCACAATAAATACATCATCATTTGCAGCTTCAGCGTTTAGTCCGAACTCCCTTTTTTTAGCCGAGAGGTTGATTTATGGCAAAGTTCTTCGTCAACCGTCCGATCGTGGCGATCGTGATTTCCATCTTCTTCGTCATAGTGGGTATCGTGGCGATCCTGGGGCTGCCCATCGCTCAGTACCCTGATATCGTCCCGCCGGAGATCTACATCAACACGACCTATGTCGGCGCCGACGCGCAGACCGTGGAGCAGTCGGTGGCCACCCCCATCGAGCAGGAGATGAGCGGGGTGGACAACATGAATTACATGTATTCGCTCAACGCCAACAACGGCGAATTGAAGCTGTACGTGAACTTCGACGTCAAGACCGACCCCAACATCGCCCAGGTGCTGACGCAGATGCGCAAAGCCCAAGCGGACTCGAAGCTGCCCTCCGAGGTGCGCGACTACGGAGTCACGGTCAAGAAGTCCACTTCCTCGCCGCTCATGCTGGTGGCGCTCTCCTCGCCGGGCGGCAGCTACGACGCGACTTTCCTGGCCAACTACGCCTTCATCAACTTGAACGATCAGCTGACCCGGGTGCCGGGGGTTGCGAGCGTCACCGTGTTCGGCGCCGGGCAATACGCCATGCGCCTGTGGGTGAAGCCGGACCAGCTCGCCAAGTTGAACATCACCGTGCCGGAGATCGTGGATGCGATCAAGAAGCAGAACACGGTGAACCCGGCCGGCCAGGTGGGCGGCGAGCCCGTGCCGGCGGGGCAGGAGTACACCTACGCCATCCGCGCCCAGGGCCGGCTGGAGGACCCGGAGGAGTTCGCGCGGATCGTGCTGCGAGCCAACCCGGACGGCTCGCTGGTGCGGCTTAAAGACGTTGCACGCATCGAGCTGGGCTCCCAGACCTACGCCATGTCCGGCCGGTTGAACGGGAAGGCCGCAGCCGTGCTCGCTCTCTACCAACTGCCCGGCTCCAATGCGATTGCGGCCGTGGACGGCGTCACCCGGTTGATGGAAGAGGTGAAGAAAAATTTTCCGTCCGACCTGGAGTACAGCATCCCCCTGGACACGACCCAGTCCGTGCGCGAGGGCATCAAGGAGATCCTGAAAACTCTTTATGAGGCGCTGATCCTGGTGATCATCGTGGTGTTCATCTTCCTGCAGGGCTGGCGCGCCACCCTGATCCCGGCTCTGGCGGTGCCGGTTTCGCTGATCGGCACCTTCGCCATGTTCCCGCTCCTGGGATTTTCCATCAACACGATTGCGCTGATGGGATTGGTGCTGGCCATCGGGCTCGTGGTGGACGACGCCATCGTGGTGGTGGAGGCGGTGGAGCACCACATTGCGCAGGGGCTCTCGCCCAAGGAGGCGACGGTCAAGGCCATGGAGGAGGTCTCCGGGCCGGTGGTGGCCATTGCGCTGGTGCTCTCCGCGGTGTTCCTGCCGACTGTATTCATTCCCGGCATCACGGGCAAGCTCTACCAGCAGTTTGCGGTGACCATCGCCATCTCGGTCATCATCTCGGCCTTCAACGCCCTGACCTTGAGCCCGGCCCTGTGCTCCTTGATTCTGAAGCCCAAGAAAAAGACCCGCGGCCCCCTGGGGGCGTTCTACCGCGGGTTCAACAGCGTCTTCGGCAAGGCCACCAACGGCTACGTGACGGTCTGCGGGTGGTTCATCCGCAAGGTTGCCATCAGCCTGCTCTTGCTCGTTTTGATGACCGCGGCGACCGGGATGATCGGACGGCTGGTTCCCGGCGGGTTCTTGCCGGAGGAGGACCAGGGGTACCTGTATGCCAACGTGCAGCTGCCGAATGCCGCCTCCATGCAGCGCACGGACGCTGTCACCCGCGAACTTGAGCAGATCATCATGGCGACCCCCGGGGTACAGTACTGCACCACCGTGGTGGGCTTCAGCCTGCTCTCCGGGGTTTCGAACACCTTCAGCGGTTTTTTCTTCATCACCCTGAAACCCTGGCACGAGCGCAAGAGCCCGGAGGAAAAATACGAGGCCATCATGGCGAGCCTCAACCGGCGCATGGGTCGGATCCCCCAGGGGGTCGCCTTCGCCTTCTCGCCGCCGGCCATCCCGGGTATCGGCACCTCGGGCGGGGTGACCTTCATACTGGAGGACCGCGCCGGCAAGGACATCGCCTTCCTGTGGGCCAACACGCAGAAATTCATGGAAGAGGCCAAAAAGCGGCCGGAGATCGCGCGGGTGACCACGACCTTTCTGCCCACCGTTCCGCAGGTCTTCGTGGATGTCGACCGCGACAAAGTGCTCAAGCAGGGGGTGGATTTAGGGCAGGTCTTTCGCACCCTGCAGGCCTTCATGGGCGGCTACTTTATCAACTACTTCAACCGCTTCGGCCGCCAGTGGCAGGTGTATCTGCAGGCCGAAGGCGAATACCGCACGCAGGCGGACCAGCTGGGCCAGTTTTACGTGCGCAACGCCGCCGGCGACACCGTGCCGCTTTCCGCCGTGACCTCGATCGAGCAGCGCTCCGGGCCGGAGTTCACCATGCGCTACAACCTCTACCGCGCGGCCCAGTTGAACTTCGTCCCCGCGCCGGGGTTCAGCTCGGCCCAGGCCATGAGCGCATTGGAGGAGGTGTTTGCGCAGAGCATGCCGCGGGAGATGGGCTTCGACTATCTCGGCATGAGCTTCCAGGAGAAGAAAGCCATGGAGGGGGTGCCGGTGTCGGTGATTTTCGGGCTCTCCATGCTCTTCGTCTTCCTGATCCTGGCGGCCCAGTACGAGAGCTGGTCGCTGCCCTTCAGCGTGCTGCTGGCTACCCCGATCGCGGTCTTCGGCGCCTTTGCCGGGATTTTCCTGCGACACATGGAGTTCAACCTCTACGCCCAGATCGGGCTGATCATGCTGATCGGCCTGGCAGCCAAGAACGCGATTCTCATCGTCGAGTTCGCCAAGGTGGAGTATGAAAAGGGGAAATCCGTCGCGGAAGCAGCGCTCGAGGGCGCGCGGCTGCGGCTACGGCCGATCCTGATGACGAGCTTTGCCTTCATCCTGGGCTGCGTGCCGCTCGCCATCGCCTCCGGCTCCGGCGCCGTCTCCCGCCAGGTGATGGGCACCGGGGTCATCGGCGGCATGCTCACGGCGAGCTTTATTGCCATTTTCCTGATACCGATGTGCTTCTACGTAGTCGAAAAGATCAGCCATCGGGGGGATTCGGCCAAAACCCACACCCCGGCCCCGGATCCACAAGAGATGAGCCAGAAGGGAGGGGAGCATGCCTAAATCTGCTGCGCGCATCCTGTGCGGAGTCATCCTGGCGCTGCTGACCGGCTGCATAACGGTCGGCCCGGACTACAAACGTCCGGTCATCGACACCCCCGCCGCCTGGCGAATCGAGGAGAGAGAAGTCCGGGATCTCGCTAACACGGCCTGGTGGCAGCAATTCAACGACCCCGTGTTGAACGGGCTGGTCGGCACGGCCCTGGAGCAGAACAAGGACCTTCTGATTGCCACAGCCCGCATCGAGGAGTTCTTCGGCCGGTATTTTTCAACCCGCGGGGATCAGTTCCCGTCCGCCGGCGGCAATGCCGACGCGTTTCGCCAGCGGCTGAGTGAAAAGAGCTTTAGTCGCTTCGACGGCAAGGACAACCCCTACAACCAGTACGAGGCGTTCCTCAACGCCGGCTGGGAGATCGACTTCTGGGGCAAGTTCCGCCGGGCGACCGAGGCGACGCGGGCCGAGCTGCTCGGCACGGAGGAGGGCCGGCGCACCGTGGTCCTGACCCTGGTCGCTGCGGTATCGGCCGCCTACGTGGACATCCGGGCGCTGGACAAGCAGTTGGAGATCACCCAACGCACGGCGGACAGTCGCAAGGGCACCCTGGAGTTGTTCCAGCTGCGCTTCCAAAACGGAATCATCTCCGAGGTGGACTTGAGCCAGGCGGAGTCCGAGTACGAGGACGCGCTCGCACGCATCCCCGACTTCGAGCGCGCGATCGGCCAGACGGAAAACGCCCTGAGTGTGCTGCTCGGGCGCAACCCGGGGCCCATCGCGCGCGGCTTGACTCTCGATGAGCTCAATCTGCCGGTGGTGCCGGCCGGGGTGCCGTCCGAACTGCTCGAGCGGCGGCCGGACATTCGCAGCGCGGAGCAGGCTCTCATCGCCGCCAACGCCCGCATCGGTGTCGCCAAGTCGTTGTACTTCCCGACGATCTCCCTGACGGGCGCCTTCGGCACGGTAAGCACCGATCTTTCGAACCTCTTCACGGCGTCTTCGAGGGCGTGGAACTACGGCGTTCCGGTGAGCGTGCCTCTTTTCACCGCCGGCCGCATCGGCGGCGAGGTGAAGGCCGCCGAGGCCACTGAGAAGCAGGCGGTCCTCAGCTACCAGCAGGCCATTCAAAACGCTTTCCGCGAAGTCGACGATGCACTCATCGACCGCAGCAAATCCGGACAGCGCCTGGATGCCCTGAGCCGGCAGCTCAAAGCCCTGAACAATTATGCACGCCTGGCGCGCATGCGCTACGACGAGGGCTACACCAGCTTCCTCGAGGTGCTCGACGCCGACCGCAGCCTGTTCAACGTCGAGTTGGCCCACACCACCGGCCAGAACGCGCTCTTCCGTTCGCTGATCAACATCTACAAGTCCATGGGCGGCGGCTGGGTGACTGCGGCGGAAAACGGCATGCCGGCCCAGCCGGTGATGGAAGCGGGTTTTATTCCCTGAAACCTAAATCAAGAGGATGAGAGGAGGAAGTCATGAAAAGTGTTTTTATCATTATTGGAGTGGCGATCGTGTCCCTTGGTGTTGCCGGCAACCTGCCCGCGCAGGAAACACTCATAGATACCGTCGCCAACGGCTGCAAAACCGAGATCGCAACCTACTGCAAGGATGTGAAACCCGGAGAAGGGCGGATCCTCGCCTGCCTCTATGCGTATGAGGACAAGCTGTCCGGCAAATGCGAGTATGCGCTTTACGATGCCGCCGCAAGGCTCGAAAGGGCGGTGGCCGCCCTGACCTATGTGGCCAAAGAGTGCGAAGCGGATATCGTCGCCAACTGCAGCGGGGTGAAGGCGGGCGAGGGGCGCGTATTGCAGTGCCTGGAAAAAAACGAGGCCAAGGTGAGCAAGAGATGCAAAGGCGCCATCAAGGACGTCGGGCTGAAATAAAAGGCAGCAAGACTTCGCCTTATAAGACTGAAAAATAATGGATCCAAAGGGACCCAAAGCAGCGGGCACTCCATGAAAAAACAGCTGGAAGGAGGCCCCATGCATCGGACTCTATCGCCGGCGGGGGAGTTCTCTTGATCGTGGACATCTTCCGACACGACATCACCCGCACGGTTCTCGCGGTGCTCTTCATCGGGGCTCTGATCGGCACCTCACTGTGGATCCTTAAGCCGTTTTTGGGGGCCGCGATTTGGGCGGTAACGATCGTAACAGCGACCTGGCCGTTGATGGTTTCCATTCAGAACCGGCTCTGGGGCCTCCGGTCACTGGCGGTGACGGTGATGACGTTGGTCCTTCTCTGCGGGTTGGTCATACCGCTCTGGCTGGCCATCGACACCATTGTGTCGAACGCCGACCCGATTGCCGCTTGGGCGAGGTCGCTGTCTACCTTCGAGATTCCACCGCCTCCGGCCTGGCTTGCGGGTCTGCCGCTCATCGGCGGCGATGTGGTAATTGCATGGAAGAAGGTTGCGGTGGCGGGCCTGCAAGATTTCATGAAAAGGCTGGCCCCATACGGCGGCACAGCCATCGGGTGGTTTGCTACGGAGGTGGGCGGCTTCGGGGCCCTGGTCCTGCAATTTCTGCTCACCGTGGTGCTTGCCGCATTACTGTATGCCAAGGGGGAGCAGGCAACCACTTGGATCAAGCGTTTTGGACGGCGGCTGGCAGGAGATAGGGGGGAGCATTCGGTTCGGTTGGCCGCGCAGGCCGTCCGCGGCGTTGCTTTCGGCGTTGTGGTGACCGCAGTGGTCATGTCGGTCGCAGGCGGCGTCGGCCTCGCCGTCGCCGGAATTCCGTTTGCAGCGGTTCTTACGGCAGTGATGTTCATGCTGGCGATCGCCCAAGTCGGCCCCCTTCTCGTACTGGTCCCATCGGTGGTTTGGCTTTACTGGAGCAGCCAGACAGGCTGGGCAACGTTTCTTCTGGTCTGGACCGTGGTGGTCGAAGCCGTTGACAAGTTTTTGCGCCCGATTCTGATCAAAAAAGGTGCCGATCTTCCGCTGTTGCTCATTTTCGTCGGTGTCGTCGGCGGTCTGATTGCATTCGGCCTCATCGGCATCTTCGTGGGGCCGGTAGTCCTCGCCGTGGCCCACAAGCTTTTGTCGGCCTGGGTGGATGAGGACATCGCTGAGGTCGAGCCGCCCGGCCGGCAAGCGCCATGAGCGGCAGGCCATCGCTGCGAGGTTCTGACAACGCAGAGGTGGCCTTTCCCGGTCAGGGAAGAATGTCATGGTCAAGGGATCGCCGGCCTGCGGCGCGCTCCGGAATCCGGCAGCATCGACATGATCGTCTCCAACATGACCATGACTCCGGGCCGCAGGAGAAATGGTTTGCCCAGCCGACCTGGCTGCCGCAGATGAAGTAATTGCGCTAACAAATCTAACCGAGAGGATCGAAACGATGAAGCTGATGAGAGTCTTGTCGATCGTGCTTTTGCTTGCTTATTCCGGCGCCATGCTGGGATGCGGCAGCGATACCGATGTCAAGCAACAGACTATCACTACCACTCTGGGCAAGGAGCTGCAGGATTTGGACGATGCCTACAAGAAGGGGCTCCTGAGCGAAAGCGAATACAAGGACGCCCGGAAGAAGCTGATGAAAAAATACGACGATTAGTTTCCATCTCAAAATCGGAAGCAATCCATGAGCGATGACATCGAGAGAAAACGTCTGGAGGAGACAGCGTCGCAGGGCGTGCCCTGGAAGAAGTGGGGCCCGTACTTGAGCGAACGCCAGTGGGGCACGGTTCGCGAGGACTACAGCGAGAACGGGGATGCCTGGAACTTCTTCACCCATGATCACGCCCGTTCCCGGGCGTATCGTTGGGGCGAGGACGGCCTGGGGGGGATTTCCGACGAGAAGCAGCGGCTCTGTTTTGCCCTGGCGTTGTGGAACGGCAGAGACCCCATTCTCAAGGAACGCCTCTTCGGGCTAACCAACAGCGAGGCCAACCACGGCGAAGACGTCAAGGAGTATTACTTCTACCTCGACAGTACGCCGACCCACTCCTACATGAAGTACCTCTACAAGTATCCCCAGGCAGCCTATCCCTACGCCGACCTGGTGGAGACGAACCGGCGGCGCACCCGCGAGGAGATGGAGTACGAGCTGCTCGATACGGGAATTTTCCAGGAGGACCGCTACTTCGACGTCTTCGTGGAATACGCCAAGGCCGGTCCCGAGGACATCCTGGTCAAGATCACCGCGGCCAACCGGGGACCGGAGGCGGCCGAGCTGCACGTGCTGCCGACGCTTTGGTTCCGCAACGACTGGGCATCCTGGATCGCCAGACCTTCCGCGAAACCGATGCTTAAGCAGGTCGAGGGGCCGGCAGGCACTCGCGCCATTGCGGCAACCCATCCCGCGCTGGGGGCGTACACCCTTTACTGCGAAGGCCATGCGCCGTTGCTCTTCACCGAAAACGAGACCAATCATACCCGCCTTGGCCTCGACTTTCCGAATGCGGGTCCGTATTTGAAAGACGGCATCAACGACTACGTGGTCCAAGGCTGCATGGAAGCGGTGAACCCCGACCGTCTCGGCACCAAGGCCGCGGCGCACTACCGGCTGAAGCTCGACCCCGGCCAGTCGGCGACGGTGCGGCTGCGCCTCACGGGCCAGCTTTCCGCGGGCAAGGATAAAAATACCCCGTGCGGGACGCAATTTGACGACATCCTTGCCACGCGGCTCAGGGAGGCGGACGAGTTCTACCGCTCCGTGACCCCGCCTTCGGCGTCCCCGGATCAAGCCAACGTGATGCGCCAGGCCATCGCCGGCATGCTCTGGTCGAAGCAGTATTATTACTTCGACGCCGATTCCTGGCTGGAGGAACACCGCGCCCACCCCCTCCATCACGGAAGCCGCCAGTTCCGAAACCGGGAGTGGTTCCACATGATAAACGACGACATCATCTCGATGCCCGACAAGTGGGAGTACCCCTGGTACGCGGCCTGGGATCTTGCCTTCCACACGCTGCCGATCTCGATCGTGGACCCCGACTTCGCCAAGGAGCAGATGGACCTGATGCTCCGCGGGCGCTACCTCCATCCGAGCGGCCAGCTCCCCGCCTATGAATGGAACTTCAGCGACGTGAACCCGCCGGTCCACGCCTTTGCGACCCTGTTCCTGCACCGGACCGAGCAGGCCCTGCGCGGCGAGACCGATGTCGATTTTCTCAAATTTGCCTTCAACAAGCTCATGCTGAACTTCACCTGGTGGGTCAACCGCAAGGACCGCTTCGGCAAGAACGTGTTCGAAGGCGGCTTTCTCGGCCTCGACAACATCGGCGTCTTCGACCGGAGTGCCCCGCTGCCGACGGGAGGCTATCTGGAGCAGGCGGACGGCACGGCATGGATGGCGCTCTTCACGCAGAACATGCTCGAGCTGGCGATCGAGCTCGCCTGCCACGACCGCACCTACGAGGACATGGTCCACAAATTTGCCGAGCATTTTTACTACATCGCTGCGGCCATGAACAAGCCAGGGGCCGACGGCATGTGGGACGAAGAGGACGGCTTTTACTACGATTTCCTGCAGCTCCCCGACGGCAGCGGCACGCGGCTCAAGGTGCGCTCGATGGTGGGGCTGTTGCCCCTCTGCGCCGCGACGGTGATCGAGAAGTGGCAGCGCGAGCGCGTTCCGCAGGCGGTGGCCTCGCTCCTGGAGCGCCTGCGCCAGATGCCGGAGCTCCTGCAGTCCATCCACCCCACGGGTCCCGGCCACATGGGGGTGGACGAACGGGGGATCATCGCCCTGGTCAACCCGGAGCGGCTGCGCCGGATCCTCTCGAAGATGCTCGACGAGAACGAGTTCCTGAGTCCCTACGGCATCCGCTCGCTTTCCAAGTTCCATCGAACAGCACCCGTATCATCTTCCACGCGGGCGGCCAGGAATACCGGGTGGACTATCTGCCGGCGGAGTCGAACACCGGCATGTTCGGCGGCAACTCCAACTGGCGGGGCCCGGTCTGGATGCCGGTCAACACCCTGATTATCAGGTCGCTCCTGAACTTCTACCTGTATTACGGCGACAACTTCAAGATTGAATGCCCGACCGGTTCAGGGAAGATGATGAACCTCTTCGAGGTGGCCAAGGAGATCGCGGATCGGCTCACCCGCATCTTTCTTCGGAATGAGCATGGCACACGGCCTGTCTATGGTGGCACGGAGAAGTTCCAGACCGACCCGCACTGGCGCGACCATATCCTGTTCTACGAGTACTTCCACGGCGACAACGGGGCGGGGCTGGGTGCGAGCCATCAGACGGGATGGACCGGAGTGGTGGCGAAGCTGATCCAGCTCTTCGGATTGCTCGATGCGAAAAAGTCGCTCGAGAGTGGCAAGGCTGCGGCCTTCGTCCATGGAACGTCGGAACCGAAGGCAAAGAAATGAACCCATGGCCGAAACATCCGGTTATCTACGAAATCAACACCTGGGTCTGGCTGAACGAACTCAGCCGGAAACACGGGTCGGCCATCACGCTGGCGTCGGTCCCGGACACTGAATGGGACGCGCTCGCCGCCCTCGGGGTCGATGTCGTCTGGCTGATGGGGGTGTGGGCGCGCAGCCCGGCCGGCATCCGCATCGCGATGCGCAACGAAGGCCTGACGGCGAGCTTCCGCCAGGCACTACCCGACTTCACCGAGGCGGACAACGTGGGCTCGCCCTATTGCGTGCGCCGCTATGAGGTGGACCCTCGCCTGGGCGGCGCATCCGGCCTGGCCGCCGCCCGCGCCCGGCTGGCGGGGCGGGGCATCGGCCTGATCCTCGACTTCGTCCCGAACCACGTGGCGCCCGACCACCTCTGGGTGTCCGATCACCCCGAGTACTTCATTCAAGGCTCTCCTGCCGACTTGACGTCGGACCCCACATCCTTCGCCGAGGCCGGCGGCAGGGTTTTCGCCTGCGGCCGGGACCCTTATTTCCCGGCCTGGCCGGACGTGCTGCAGCTCAACGCCTTCGACACCGGTCTGCGTCAGGCGGCGGCCGATACCCTTCTCGACATTGCCGGCCGCTGCGACGGCGTGCGCTGCGACATGGCCATGCTGGTGCTGAACTCCGTTTTCGAGCGCACATGGGGCCCTCGCGCCGGCGTGCGGCCGGATGTCGATTTCTGGGATGCAATCATCCCGGCGGTCAAGGCACAGCACCCCGATTTCACATTCATCGCCGAGGCCTACTGGGACCTGGAATGGGAGCTTCAACAGCAGGGCATTGATTTCTGCTATGACAAGCGCCTCTATGACCGGCTGGAAAAAGAAAGCGCGGAGTCGGTGTGGCTTCACCTTCTCGCCGACATGGCGTACCAGGAGAAACTGGTGCGCTTCATCGAAAACCACGACGAGCCGCGGGCGGCGGCCGTCTTTCCCCAGGAGCGGTTGCGCGCGGTGGCGGTGGCCGCACTGACCCTGCCCGGCGCAAAGCTCGTTCACGAAGGCCAGCTCGAGGGCCGCCGCGTCCGCCTGCCGGTGTTTCTGGGGCGACGGCCGTTCGAAGCACCCGACGAAAGTCTGAGAGAATTCCACCTCCGACTGCTCAAGGCCGTCGGCGACGATGTTGTCAAAGCCGGCGAGTGGCGCCTTTGCGATTGCCGCGGCTGGCCGGACAACCTGAGCTACCGCAATCTGGTGGCCTGGAGCTGGCGCCTGGAGGAGGACTGCCGTCTCGTGGTGGTGAACCTTTCCGGCCGCCCGGCGCAGGGGCTCGTCCGGTTGCCTTGGGGCGATGGGTGTGATAAAAGTATTTTTCTTGAGGATCTTTTTTCAGGCACACGCTACACTCGACATGGGAACGAAATGGCGGATCCCGGGCTCTTTGTCGATCTTCCCGCCTGGGGATACCACTTCTTCAAGTTCAGCATCGTCGCATCAAAAGCGTTTGATCGATAATTGAATCCGGGGCGTCGGCGCCCAGGACCCGTTAACCGAATCCCATACAGCTCGCGGCTCGATGCAACGTCGGTGTCGGCGCCATCACCCAACGCACCGGGATTCCAAATTAAAAAGGAGGTATTCATGAGGCTGAAGGGTGGATTTTTCGCAATGGTTTTATCCCTGGCATTGATCTTCGCTGTTTCCCCGGTGCAGGCCCTGGACCCGATCCCCCAGCAGTCCGGTTTCAGCGGGTACATCCAGCCGGGTCTCGGCGGCATCAGCATCAAAAGCAACATGGTGGCCAAGGTCCTGAGCTTCGATCTGTCCGATAAGAATATCAATAGCCTCAACGACGAACCCGACTCCGAATCGACCATGCTCTTCACGCTTCCGTTCAAGCTCGCCTACACTTTCGCCGGCAGCCGCACCCAGGTGTTTCTGGGGACTGAAGTGGGGGACCTGCTGTCCTTCGACACCGCCCAGCAGTTGGCCGTGAAACAGGAAGTCGGCTCGCTCGGTGTAATGCAGGCCGGCTTGCTGTTCAGCGGAGCGACCCGGGTCTGGAAGGACCCCTATGTGACGGGTCAGAACCGGGATGACACCGACCGCCGGAACATGGGGGGCCAGTTCGCCTGGGACAAGATCTTCGGCTCCAACCTGGAACTGGAGTACACCATTCGAAAAATAGACATCGGCAGCGAGAAGAGCGGGCAGTTCCTCGGGCTGAGCAATGCCGATCAGGACCGCCTTGACCGCAACGGGACGGCCCACAAGGTCTCGACCGCCTACCAGTTCAAGTTTGCCCAAAAGCACCAGCTCACTCCCGAGATCGCGCTGAGCTACGATGACCTGGACGGCGAGGCCATGGCCAACACCGGCGTCGACCTGAAGCTGAACTACACCTATTTCGGGGACCCGGTCACCCTGGTGCTCAACGGGTCGGTCGGAGCGGCGGATTACGACAAGAGCAACCCGATTTACGGCAAGACTCGTGAAGATGAGCGCTACAGTGTGTCCGCCGCCGCCTTTTACAAGAACCCCTGGGGCTGGAAGGTCTTCGGCAGCGAGCCGATGCAGTTCTTTGTGACCGGCGCCTACGCCCTCACCGACTCCAATATCGACTTCTACAACCAGGAGGCCGTGCTCGGCATGGCCGGCGTTGCGTTCCGCTGGAAATAAAACCAAACCGCAGGCCGGGCATGAATGCCGTTGCGGTGCGTTGGCATGTTTTGTGGGAGCGGCATCCCGCCGCGAGAGCATCCGAATCGATCGCGGCAGGATGGCGCTCCCACAGCAATCAGATGCAAGGCGCTTCCACAACACCTGTTCGAAATCAGGCGGGCCTTTGGGGTAGCCGGGCCGGTGTCACTGCCCGGTGTATTCCCCTTTGACAAATCTTCCTTCCAAGCGCTTGCCGCCCGGCAGGGTCATCACCCCCCGGCCGGTCTGCTCGCCGTCAACGAAGTCCCCCGTGTACACCCGGCCGTCGGGGTAGGTCAGGGTGCCCTGGCCGGTGCGCTTGCCGCGGACAAAATCGCCCTCGTACCGGCGGCCGCTCGGCCAGGTCATGACCCCCTTGCCGTGCCGCAGCCCGCTCTTGAACTCGCCGTCATACACCCGCCCGTCGGCGTATTTCAGCGTCCCGCGGCCGTTGCGCTCGCGAAGCTCCCACTGACCGGTAAAGACCTTTCCATCCGGGTACGTGTAGGTCCCTTCCACGACCATGCTGTTCTGGAACCGGCCTTTCAGTGTCCGGCCGCCAGGCATGGTCATGAAGCCTTCGCCGTCACGCAGCCCGTTTTTGAACTCTCCGGTATATTTTTGCCCGGTGGAGTAAACCATGGAGCCCTTGCCGTTGACACAATCGCCTTCGATGCAGCGGTCGGCGACGGCGGCAAGCGGTAGAAGAACCAGAACCGCAGAAACGATAAGAATGGACGTGATTCGCCGCTGTTTCATTTTGTTGCCCCCTCCCCTGGCCCCTCCCGCTCGGGGAGGGGAAAGAATTGGAATAAGAAAAACGAGGCCATCCGGAATCCGGATGGCCTCGGGTCTGACGTTGAACCGCAGTGAAACGAATGTTACTCGGCCGGTTTCTCTTCAGCCGGGGCCGCCGCACCGCCGGCCATTTTCGACAGGTGCTCGTAGCGGCTGTTCACCCACTCGTTCAGCATGGCATGCAGACGCTCGGCCTCCTGCGGGAAAGTCTTCTTGAGCGACCCATAGCGGATCTCGCCCTCCAGGAACTGCTTGAGGCTGCCGTCCGGTTTCTTGGAATCCAGGATGAAACCGTTCTTGCCTTCCTTGGCCAGCTGCGGGTTGTAGCGGTACAGCGGCCAGTAGCCGGACTTCACCGCCAGCTCTTCCTCCAGCTGGGTCTTGCCCATGCCGACCAGGATGCCCTGGTTGATGCAGGGCGCATAGGCCAGGATCAGCGACGGCCCGGGGTAGGCCTCGGCCTCGGCGATGGCCTTCATGAGCTGGTTCTTGTTGGCGCCCATGGCGACGCTGGCGACATAGACGTAGCCGTAGGACATCATCATCTGGCCCATGTCCTTCTTGGGCGTCTTCTTGCCGGAGGCGGCGAACTTGGCAACCGAGCCGGTGGGGGTCGCCTTGGAGGACTGCCCGCCGGTGTTGGAGTAGACCTCGGTGTCGAAGACGAACACGTTGATGTCCTCGCCCATGGCCATGACGTGGTCGATGCCGCCGAAGCCGATGTCGTAGGCGGCCCCGTCGCCCAGGAAGACCCAGAAGGACTTCTTGGTGAAGAGCTTTTCCATGCTCCGGATCTCGGCCAGCAGCGGGTTGCCGGCGTGCTTCGGCAGCAGCGCCTTCAGCTGGTCGCCGAATTGGCGCGACTCCTGGGGGTCCTGCATGTGCTCAAGCCAGCCCTGCAGGGCGGCAGCGACCTCGGCCGGCGTGTCCTTCGCCTCGAGGGCCTTGCGCGCCGCATCCGCCAACTGGCGGCGCTGATGGAGCACGCCCAAGAACATGCCGTAGGTGAACTCGGCCGAGTCCTCGAACAGCGAGTTGCCCCAGGTCGGGCCATGGCCGTTTTTGTTGGTGCAGTAGGGAACCGACGGCGCCGACCCGCCCCAGATGGAGCTGCAGCCGGTGGCGTTGCCGATGATCATGCGGTCCCCGTAGAGCTGAGTGATGAGCTTGGCATAGGGCGTTTCGCCGCAGCCGGCGCACGCCCCCGAGAACTCGAGCAGCGGCTGGCAGAATTGGCTGCCCTTCACGGTGAAGCGGCCGACCAGGCTGTCGCGCACCGGCAGATCCACGGCGTAGTCCCACAGTGGGATCTGCTTTTCGGTCTGGGTCTCGAGCGGCTTCATGACCAGGGCCTTTTTCTTGGCCGGGCAGATGTCCGCGCAGTTGCCGCAGCCCATGCAGTCCAGGGTGTCCACCTGGATCCGGAAGGAGTAGTCCTTCAGTTCCTTGCCGACGGCCTTCTTGGCCTCGAAGCCGGCCGGGGCTTTCTTCAGCTCCTCTGCCGTCACCAGGAACGGCCGGATGCTCGCGTGCGGGCAGACCATGGCGCACTGGTTGCACTGGATGCAGTTGTCCATGATCCACTCCGGCACGCTGATGGCGACTCCGCGCTTCTCGTACTGGGTGGTGGAGAGCGGGAAGATCCCGTCCGGCGCGAATTTGGAGACGGGCAGCTTGTCTCCCTGCTGGGCCAGGATCGGCCGCATGACGTCCCGGACCCACTCCGGCTCCTGCTTGCCGGCCTTGCCCGTTTCGCCCGCCTGCGCCCAGGCGGCCGGGTACTTGATCTCCATCAGGTTGGCGACGGTGGCGTCCACCGCGGCGTGGTTCATGGTGACGAGCTTTTCGCTCTTCTTGCCGAACATCTTCTTGATCTCGTCCTTGAGGTGGGCGATGGCCTTGTCCACCGGCAGCACGTTGGCGAGCTTGAAGAAGGCGGTCTGCATGATCATGTTGATGCGGCCGCCCAAACCGACCTCCTGGGCGATCTTGACGGCGTCGATGTTGTAGAACTTGAGCTTCTTGGCCGCGATGGTCCGGCGCACGTGCACCGGGAGCTTCTCCTCCATGTCCGCGAGGGTCCAGGGCGAGTTGAGCACGAAGGTGCCGCCCTCCTTGATGCCCTCGAGCACGTCGTAGATCTCCACGTAGTTGTCCTTGTGGCAGGCCACGTAGTCCGCCGTGTCGATCAGGTAGGTGGACTGGATCGGCTTATGGCCGAAGCGCAAATGCGAGATGGTGATGCCGCCCGACTTCTTGGAGTCGTAGGCGAAGTAGGCCTGGGCGTACATGTCGGTGTTGTCGCCGATGATCTTGATGGCGCTCTTGTTGGCGCCCACGGTGCCGTCGGCGCCGAGGCCCCAGAACTTGCACTGCACCGTACCCTTGGGCGCCACGTCCAGGCTGGGCCCGACCTCGAGCGAGGTGTGGGTGACGTCGTCGACGATGCCGACCGTGAAGTGGTTCCTGGGGGCGGCGGCCTTCATGTTGTCGTCGACGGCCTTGACCATGGCGGGGCTGAACTCCTTGGAGCCCAGCCCGTAGCGGCCGCCCAGGATCTTCGGCATCTGCCCCTTTTCCATGTAGGCCGTGCAGACGTCGACATACAGGGGATCACCCAGGGCGCCCGGTTCCTTGGTGCGGTCCAGCACGGTGATGACCTTGGCGCCGGCGGGGATGGCCGCAAAGAGGAAATCCTTCACGAAGGGCCGGTAGAGCCGGACCTTGACCAGACCCACTTTCTCGCCCTGGCCGGCAAGGTGGTTGACCGTCTCCTCGATGGTCTCGCACCCGGACCCCATGGCGATGATCACGCGGTCGGCCTGCGGGTGGCCGACGTAGTCGAAGGGCTGGTAGCGGCGGCCGGTGAGGTCGCTGACTTTCTTCATGGAGTCGACCACGATGCCCGGAACCTTAAGGTAGTAAGGATTCGCGGCCTCGCGGCCCTGGAAGTAGATGTCGGGGTTCTGGGCCGTGCCGCGCAGCTCCGGCCGCTCGGGGTTGGCGCCGCGGGCCCGGAAGCGGGCCACGGCCTCGAGGTTCGTGAGTTTGGCCATGTCCTCGGGCTCGATGACGGCGATCTTCTGGATCTCGTGGGAGGTGCGGAACCCGTCGAAGAAGTGCAAAAAGGGCACGCTCGACTCGATGGCCGCCAGGTGGGCCACCAGCCCCAGGTCCATCGCCTCCTGGACCGAAGCCGAAGCGATCATCCCAAACCCGGTCTGGCGGGTGGCCATCACGTCCTGGTGGTCGCCGAAAATGGAGAGTGCGTGCGCCGCGATGGCCCGCGCCGTGACGTGGAACACCCCCGGCAGCAGCTCGCCCGAGATCTTGTACATGTTGGGGATCATGAGCAGCAGGCCCTGGGAGGCGGTGAAGGTCGAGGTCAGCGCGCCGGCCGCGAGCGAGCCGTGCACCGAGGCGGCCGCGCCGGCCTCCGACTGCAGCTGGCGCACGGTCATGGTCTGGCCGAAGATGTTCTTGCGGCCGGAGGCCGCCCATTCGTCGGCGATCTCGGCAATGGGGGACGACGGGGTGATGGGGTAGATGGTCGCCACGTCGCTCATGGCATAGGCCACGTGAGCCGCCGCGGTGTTGCCGTCCATGGTTTTCATTTTCTGCTTGGCCATGCTGGTCTCCTTGAGAAGGTATTCGATAGTGAAGCCGGTTAATAAAGAAGGGGCCGAGGGGTCAAGGGTTCAAGTGAAGCAAGTGAAGCAAGTGAATAGCGCTGTCTGATTCACCTGAACCCTCAATCCCTTTGGCGCTTAACTCCTTCGATGAGTGCGATCGTTAATTCCTTCGCCTGACAGGATCGGACTATTTGGTCGAAATGAGCCGGATTCTCTTTTCACTCGACCCCTCGGACCCTTGAATCCTTGACCCCTTATTTCAAGATCTTCTCAAAGAAGTCGTTACCTTTGTCATCGACGATGATAAAGGCGGGAAAATTCTTCACGGTGATCCGGTAGATGGCCTCCATGCCGAGCTCGGGGTACTCGACGACCTCCATGCCGGTGATGCACTCCTTGCCGAAGCGCGCTGCGGTGCCGCCGATGGACCCCAGGTAGAATCCGCCGTGCGCCTTGCAGGAATCGGTCACCACCCGGGTACGGTTGCCCTTGGCGAGCATCACGAGCGATGCGCCCTGCGCCTGGAACACCGGCACGTAGGCGTCCATGCGGCCGGCCGTGGTGGGCCCGAAAGACCCCGCGGCGTAGCCCTTGGGCGTCTTGGCCGGCCCGGCGTAGTAGATGATGTGATTCTTGAAATAGTCGGGCAGCCCCTCCCCGCGTTGCAGGCGCTCGTTGAGCTTGGCATGCGCGATGTCGCGGCCCACGATGATCCGGCCCGTCAGCAGCAGCGGGGTCGCCACCGGGTAGCGGCTCAGCTGGGCGCGGATCTCGGCCATAGGCCGGTTGAGGTCCACCGGCACCGCCTGGGCCGATTCCGGCTTGACCTGGGGCAGGTATCTGGACGGGTCCGTCTCGAGCTGCTCGAGGAAAATCCCCTTGCGGGTGATCTTGGCCTTGACGTTGCGGTCGGCGCTGCAGCTCACCCCCAGGCCGATCGGGCAGGAGGCCCCGTGGCGCGGCAGGCGGATCACCCGGGTCTCGAGGCAGAACCACTTGCCGCCGAACTGCGCCCCCAGGCCCACGTCGCGGGAGGCCTTGAGCAGCGCCGCCTCGAGCTCGAGGTCGCGGAAGGCATGGCCGCCCTCGCTGCCCCGGGTCGGCAGCCCGTCGAGGTAGCCGGCTGTGGCAAGCTTCACGGTCTTGAGGTTCAGCTCGGCCGAGGTCCCGCCGATGACGAAGGCCAGGTGGTAGGGGGGACAGGGAGCGGTCCCCAGCGTCTTGATCTTGCTCGTCATGAACTCGAGCAGCGTCTTGGAGTTGAGGACGGCCTTGGTTTCCTGGAAGAGGAGCGTCTTGTTGGCGGAGCCGCCGCCCTTGGCCATGAAAAGGAAGCGGTACTCGTCCCCGGCGGCGGCATAGATCTCCACCTGGGCGGGGAGGTTGCATTTCGTGTTGACCTCCTCGTACATCGTCAGCGGCGCGTTCTGTGAGTAGCGCAGGTTGCCCTGGGTGTAGGCGTTGAAAACGCCCCGGGTGAGGGCCTCCTCGTCGCGGTCGCCGCTGAACACGCGCTGGCCCTTCTTGCCGATGACGATCGCCGTGCCGGTGTCCTGGCACATGGGGAAGACCATTTCGGCCGCAATGACCGCGTTCTTCAGCAGCTCCAGGGCCACGTACCGGTCGTTGGCCGAGCTCTCCGGGTCTTCGAATATCCCGGCAAGCAGCCTCAGGTGCGAGGGCCGGTAGAGGTGAGCCACGTCCGTAAAGGCCTGCTGGGCCAGCAGGGTCAAGCCTTCCGGGGCCAACTTGAGAATCTCGCTGCCGTCGAGGGAACCGGCCGACACATGCGCGTCGGTCAGCCGACGGTACTCGGCGCGGTCTTCCGCAAGGGGGAACATCTCCTGGAATCTGAAATCGGTCATGGCCTGTTTCTCCGCAGTCCTCCTGATTCGATAAAGGTTTTATTGTTACCAACCCTGGGGTGGGGTGTCAAGTAAAATTGCTAATAAACAAAGGGGCTTGCATTTCTGTTTTCGATCCGCTATAGATTTTTTTCATCCTCCGACAATCTCATGGCGCACCCATATCGATCTTAGCGATCTGGAATCTCGTTCCCCGCCCGATGTGGCGCTTTGAGCTGCCGAAGCCTTGCATATTCTCACCCCCTGACGGCAAGGAGTCTGCATGGGACGCTCTTCGCAGTTGCACTGGGACACCTCCGAAAAAGAAATCCCCCTGTCAGCATGGCAGAATCGATTTCAATGGATCGAAGAATTTCAGGCCAGCCCCGACGGTGAATCCGTTGCCGCCATCGTGAAGGCGGGCGAGGGGGCGTTCACCGCATGCGTCAATGGCGAACCCTGGCCGGAGAGCTTCGACAAAATGTGGTACCTCCGGTATTCGCCGGACGGCAGGCTCACGGCCCTGGTGTCAAAGGAGAGCGAATGGACGGTCGCCATCGACGGGACGCCGTGGGAAAACCGCTTCGGGTATGCGTATAACACGTTGTTCAACGTGGACGGCAGCCGCATCGCCATCGCCTTTCAGCAGGACATGGCCTACGGCATGGCCTGTGACGACGCGCCGTGGGAGCAGACCTTCGCCAACATGACCAACCCCCTGTTCAGCCCGGATGGAAGCCACACGGCCGCCGCGGTGCAGGTGGACACGCTGGGCGAAGGCGATATTTTCAAATATCAGCAGGGCGTCTATTCGGCCGCCCTGGACAGCAGCCCCTGGGACGCACGTTTCGTCAATGTGTGGAAGATGGCCCTCAACGCCGATGCCAGCAAGCTGGCCGCCGAGGTCAGGCTCAATCTGTACGACTACACCATCGCAGTCAACGGCACCCCCTGGGACCAGGTTTTCAGCTGCGTCTGGGAGCCGGTCTTTCACCCCATTCGCGGGTCCGTGGTGGCGCCGGTCCGGGTGCAGGGGAAATGGACGCTCGCCGAAGACGGCCGCATCATCTGGGACCGGCGCTTCGTTCAGCTCTGGAACCAAATGTTCTCGCCCGACGGCAAACGACTGTCCGCGATCGTCGCCCCCACGTTCGGCCGCTGGACCGTCGCCGTCGACGGGTCCCCTTGGCCGGCGACGTTCAATGAGATGGTCACGGACGTGGTGTTCAGCTCGGACGGCGCTCACGTGGCGGCGACGGTCAAGGACAAGGGCCGCTGGTCGGTGGCGGTGGACGGGACCGCCTGGCGTAGCACTTTCGACATGGCCTGGAAGCCGGTTTTTTCCCCGGACGGTCGCCGCGTCGCAGCCAGGGTCCAGCGCAACGGGAAATACACCATCGCCGTGAACGGCCGCTCGTGGCCCCGGGACTGTGACGCCGCCTGGGACCCGGTCTTCAGCCCGGACGGCGAGCGGCTGCTGCTGCGAACCATCGAGGGACAAACCTATTTCCGGCGGGTCTTGCCGGTGGCCGACATCGCCGGATCGGAGGGGACGCATGGATGAGCTATACCGGTTGGCAACCGGACCGCTGGCGTGGGCGGCCTTTGTCGTCTTCGTCGGCGGAAGCCTTTTCCGGCTGATTCACCTGATCGCCCTGGTCCATCGCAAGGAAAGATTCATCTACACTTACATGAGCCTGAAGTTCAGCCTGCGTTCCATCGTGCACTGGCTCGCCCCGTTCGCCACGGTCAACTGGCGCCTGCACCCATGGCTCACCATCGTCACCTTCGCTTTTCACATCTGCTTGGTGGCGGCGCCGGTTTTCCTGATGGCCCACGTTGTTCTCTGGGACGAAGCCTGGAACGTCAGATGGTGGACGCTGCCGGACGGGCTGGCCGTCGTCATGACCGTGATCGTTCTCGGCGGGTGCCTTTTCTTTTTCATCCGCCGCCGGGTGACCCCGGAGGTGGCCTATGTGACCTCCGCCTCCGATTACGTGATCCTCGCACTGGTCGCCGCACCGTTTGCAACCGGCCTGATCGCTTATTTCCAATGGTTCGACGTGCGGCTGTTCACGCTGCTCCACGTCCTGTCGGGGGAGGCCATGCTGGTCGCCATCCCCTTCACGCGGATCAGTCACATGCTGTTCGCGCCGCTGACGCGGGCGTACATGGGGAGCGAGTTTGGGGGGATCCGACATGCCCGGGACTGGTAATCGGAACAGGGTACAAGGATTCGAGGGTTCAAGGAATCGAGTGATCTGTGGCTCTATTTCCCTCCACTGGGACCCTGGACCCCTTGACCCCTCGAACCCTGTTGAGTCCGGAACACAACCCAATTAGGCAAGGATGAAATAAGATGGCCGCTGAGGCAAGCAATCCGAAGGACCAAGCGATCGACGAAGGGCTGGAGCGCGGGGTGGCCAACCTGACTGAAGAGAAAATCCAGAAGGTCATCCAGCGGGTGATCAAGGCCGAGACCGGTGCCCGCCTCAAGGCCTACGTCGAGACCTGCGTGCACTGCGGGCTGTGCTCCGATGCCTGCCACTACTTTCTTTCCAACGACCGCGACCCGCGCTACTCGCCGGTGGGCAAGGTCAAGCAGACGCTGTGGGAGATGTTGAAGAAAGACGGCAAGGTCAGCCCCGAGTTCATCAAGAATGCACGCCTCATCGCCTCCACCGAGTGCAACCTCTGCAAGCGCTGCGCCATGTATTGCCCTTTCGGCATCGACGTGGCCTACCTGATGCTGGTCGTGCGACGCATCTGCCATCTGCTGGGCGTCACACCGCTCTACATCCAGGAGACGGCCCACAGCCACGCCGCCACCATGAATCAGATGTGGATCAAGGACGACGAGTGGATCGACACCCTCCAGTGGCAGGAGGAAGAGGCCCAGGCCGAGATCCCCACCCTGCGCATCCCCCTCGAAAAAGAGGGCGCCGACGTCATGTACTCCGTCATCGGCCCGGAGCCGAAATTCCAGGCCCAGCTGATCTACCAGGCGGCCGTCATCATGAACGTCGCCGGCGTCGACTGGACCATGCCGGCCACTCCGGGCTGGGACAACAGCGACATGGCCATGTTCACCGGCGACAATGAGGTGATGGGCCGCATCAAGCGCGCCCACTTCGAGACCGCCGCCCGGCTGCGGGTCAAGCGCATCGTCATGGGCGAGTGCGGCCACGCTTTCCGCTCGGTATACGACGTCGGCAACCGCTGGCTGGGCTGGAGCATGCCGCCGATCCCGATCGTGCATGCCGTGGATTTCTACCACGAACTGCTGACCCAGGGCCGCATCAAGGTGGCCCGAAAATACGCGGAGACGGTCACGTTCCAGGATCCCTGCAACATCGTCCGCGGGGGCGGGCTGCATGAAAAATCCAGGCAGGTGGTGAATATGATTTGCGAGCGTTTCGTGGAAATGGAACCCAACCGGGAGCACAACTACTGCTGCTGCGCCGGCGGAGGCGTGATCAACTGCGGACCACCTTATAAAGCCCAGCGGGTCGCGAGCAACCGCATCAAGGCGGAGCAGCTATTTGCGGCCAAGGTCCGGGGGGCCAAGGTGGTCATCACCCCTTGCCACAACTGCCATCACGGGATAGAAGACATTATTCATCACTATGGGGTTGGCATGGAGATCAAGTTCCTGGGAGACATATTGTATGAGATAATGGAAAAACCGTCCTTGGCCGGAGTGCCGACAGCCACAGAGAAAGGGAGGGCAGGATGAAAACCTTCTTCGACCTGATCCAGGAGATCCAGAAACCGGGACTGTGCCACCGCTGCGGAGGGTGCGTGACGTTTTGCAGCGCCGTCAACTACGGTGCCCTTGAGCTGGACCCGGACGGCAAGCCCCGCTACGGCGCCATCGAAAAGTGCATCGAGTGCGGCCTGTGCTACGCCATCTGCCCTGAGATCGATGAACTTGAAAAGGAGACCCGCGAGCGGGTGGGCTGGGTGTCGCCCATCGGAAAGGTGATCGAAACGACGGTCGCGCGGGCCGCCGACCCGGCCGTGCGCAAAAACGCCACCGACGGCGGGGTGGTCACGGCCCTGCTGCTGCACTTGTTCGAGCGCGGCCGCATCGACGGGGCCATCGTCACCAAGCAGGCCGGAGCCTACCGGAGACGCCCGTTCCTGGCGACCTCCACCGAGGAGATCAAGGAAGCCGCGGGCTTTTTCTTTGACACCTCCCACGGCATGAAGGATTTCGGCGACCGCTACATGACCCATACCCAGATCGAAGAGTTCGACCCCATGCTGAAGAAGGGCTTGAAACGGGTGGCCTTTGTGGGAACCTCGTGCCAGATCAAGTCGGTCCGGCGCATGCAAACCCTCGGCCTCGTCCCCTCCGACGCCATCCACATCTGCCTGGGGCTGTTCTGCTCCGGCAACTTCACCCTCGGCGACGAGCAGCGCCGACAACTGGCGGAGGTCGGCCGGTTCAACTGGGAGGACGTCCGCAAGGTCAACATCAAAGAAAACTTGATGATCCACCTCAAGAGAGGAGGCGTGAAGTCCATTCCCCTGGAAGATTTGGAATTCATGCGCCGCCATGCCTGCCGGTACTGCCCGGATTACTCGGCGGAATTCGCCGACGTGTCCTTCGGCGGGATTGGCGCCGAAGAGGGGTGGACCACCGTGATCACGCGCTCGCCGCTGGGACGGGCTTCATTTGCCGACGCGAGGGGCTCCGGGAAACTGGAGGAATACAGCCTTAAAGCCAACCCCAAGTACGCCAGCCAGGCGTTCGCCAAGGTAAAATCCTGGTCGGCCAAGAAACGCAAGGCCGCCCAGCAGAGCCGCAAAACGCTCGGCGCCAGAGGTGTCCAAATCAAGGCAGGAGCGGCTTGATGTCTTGCCATACCAACCGCTTGGCACGCGGTCGCACGTGCAACGTTTAAAAACCCGGCGTGCTTTGACTTCACGCCGGCGGATCGATCGGAGGGAAGGACATGAGGCGATGTGCAATCCCGGCGTTAGCGACGATGATGATCGTGGTGCTGATGCTCGCCGCCGCCCACTCGCAGGAGAAGATGGTGTTCGTCAAATCCGACGCCTTTACGGTCCACCAGCGCCCCGCTGCCGAGTTCCGTCACGACAGTCACAACGAAAAGGCGGGCATCGACGCCTGCGGCGAGTGCCATCACGTGTATCAGGACGGGAAACGCGTGGAGGATGAATCGTCCGAGGACAAGCGCTGCGGGGATTGCCACGGGCTGGAAGATTCAGGCCGCCAGCCGGGGCTCATGAAAGCCTTTCATCTCAACTGCAAGGGCTGCCACCAGGAGAAAAAGAAGGGGCCGGTCATGTGCGGGGAATGCCACGCCCGGCGGTAGCAGTCTGATAGACCTCTTCCGATCGGAAACTCATAACACGCGAGGCCGGCCATGCCGAAAAAAATCCTGGTTATCGACGACGACCCCGTCATCGTCAAATATCTGCAGGCGGTGTTCAGCGACAACGGCTACGAGACCTGTGTCGCCACCAGCAGCATGGAGGGGTTGGACGTGGTGCGGCGGGAAAAACCCGACCTGATCACCCTCGACATCCAGATGCCGGGGGAATGGGGGCCGCGGTTTTACCGCAAACTCCGGCAGGACAAGGCGCTGCGCGACACGCCGGTGATCGTCATCAGCGGCATCGACGGCGACCACGCCGTCAAGGACGCGGTGGCGTTCGTGAAGAAACCCTTCGACTCTGAACAATTGGTGGGCATCGTTAAAAACACCATCGGCTGAGGGCTTGATCTCAGGGCCAACCTCCGCGTTGCTCATGGCTGGTTAATCGTTGCCGACCCTGCGGGCAGGCGGATGGTCATGGTCGTGCCCTCCCCGGGGCGGCTCTTGACCTCGACCGTCCCCTGATGCTGGTCCACGATGCGCTTGGTCATCATCAGGCCGATGCCGGTGCCTTCGGTCCCCTTGGTGCTGAAAAAGCTCTGGAACAGCCGCTGTTGAACATCACCATCCATCCCACATCCGTTGTCGCAGACCTGATACTCGACACCCCCGCCTTTCAGCGCAAGCGTGCGAAGGCCCACCTGCTTGTCGCGGCTGCAGGCGGCATTGTCGCGGCAGGCGTCGATCGCGTTGCCGACAAGGTTCATCAGGCATCTTTGGATTCCGTCCGGGTCCATCATCACCGGCGCCAGGCCCGGACTCAACTCGGCCTCCAGGCGGACCCCGTCATCACGGGCCTTGGCTGCCATCAACTGCACCACTTCTTCCGCCGGGCGATTGGGATCGCACCGGCTGAGCTGGGCTTTGGCATATTTGCCGTAGTGCAGGAGATCCAGTGAGAGATTTTTGATCTTCTCCACGTTGCTTTCCACCATCCGCCACCCCTCGAGGATGTACTCCTTCTCATCGAGTTCGACCCCTTTCCCCAGGACAAAAATGCTGCCCTTGAGCGAATTGGCGATGTTCTTGATGGTGTGTGAGAGTTCGGCCACGGTCTGGCCCACCGCCGCCATCCGCTCGGCCTCGAGCAGGTCGCGGGTTTTCTCTTCCACCAACCGCTCGAGGTTTTCGGTGTGCTCCCGCAGCTGCCGACGCAGGTGGATGCGCTCGCGGGCCCTTTTGAGGGCGATTTCCAAAATCTCGTCGTTGATCGGCTTGGTGACGAAATCGGTGGCGTCGTATTTCAGGCTCTTGATGGCCAGCTCCATATCCCCGTGGCCGGTGAACATGATCACTTCGGTGTCGGGGCTTTCGGCCTTGATGTGCTGCAAGAGCTCGATCCCGTCCATGTCCGGCATTTTGATGTCGGTGAGCACGATGGGCGGTTTCAACTCCCGGAACAGGCTCAAGGCCACCTCGCCGTTTTCGGCCGTGGTCACCTCATAGCCGCTGTCGGCCAGGGCGATGCCTAGCACCTTGCGGATACCGGCTTCGTCATCCACCAAAAGGACCCGATTGTCAGCCCGTTCTTGCATGCGTCACGCCCCGGCCGCCGGAAAACTGATGGTAAACGCCGCCCCCTCCCCCTCAGGGGATCGGGCCCGGATGGTTCCGCCGAAGTCCTTAATGATCTGGTAGCTGATGGAAAGACCCAGGCCGGTTCCCTTTCCGACCTCTTTCGTCGTGAAAAACGGTTCAAAAATCTTTCCAATGAGAGTGTTGGGGATGCCCTTGCCGGTGTCCCGCACCTCCACCTGCACTTTCCCGTCGCGCCGGCGGCTCGTCAGATAGATCTTTTTTTCGCCCTTGAGATAGGGGCTTGCCTGGACTTTATCCTCGATCGCATCCCGGGCGTTGATCAGCAGGTTGATGAACACCTGCTCCAGGCGGTTGGAATCGGCGTTGACCGGCGGCAGGTGGTCGGCCAAGTCCCATACGACGTCGATGCCCCTTGCCTTGAGCTGCTGGCTGAAGATCTCGGAGGTCTTTCTGAGAACGTCATTGATGGAGATGGAGTCCAGTTTGCGGTCGCTTTTGCGGCCGAACTCCCGCATGTGGTTGATGATGCGGCTGGCCCGGTCGACATGGCTGTCGATCTCCTCGGCCATCGTGGAGATGATGTGCTCGGGGATGGGCTCCTTGTTCCGGACCTTCTTGATGAAAAACCGGCTGGCGGTCTTGATCACCGCCAGGGGCTGGTTCAGCTCGTGGGCGACGCCGGTGGCCATCTCGCCCAGGGTGGCCATTTTGCTCGCCTGGATCAGCTGCTGTTCGGCCTCCAGCCGCTTGGTGATGTCGCTCGTGGTCACGAGCAGCGCCCGCCGCCCGGGGTATTCCGCCGGTGAAATCCACATGTCGACAAACAAGGTGCGGCCGTCCTTGTGGGTTTGTTTGGCCTGATGGATGACGCTCGATCTCATCACCTTGGCGACATAGCGCAGCTGTTCCTCTGCAGGAAAAAGCTCGATGAAGCTACGGCTGAGAATGTCGCTCCTCTCGTACCCGTACACCCTCCGCACGGCGTCGTTGCAGTCGCGGATTTCAAGAGACTCGGCATCCAGCACAAAGACCGGGTTGGGAATGCTGTTGAAGATCTCGTGATACTTGCGCTCCGAACGCTCAAGCATGAGCTCGAGCTGTTTCAAGTGGGTGATGTCGAGGTTGACCTCCATGGCGGCCACCACCTCGCCTTCGGCGTTGCGGATCGGTGAGGTTTTCACCATCCAGAAGGCCGGGGAGCCGTCCTTGTGGATGCCGGCCTCCTCGCTGTCGTGCGACGTCCCATCCTGGAAGGTTTTTTCCACCGGGCAGTTGACGCATTTGGAGGTCCTCCCTTTGTAGGCCTGATAGCAGTAATCGCCGAGGCGAGGGGCAAAGAGTTCGGAAAACTCCCGATTGTACTGCAGCAGGCGGTAGTTCCGATCCTGAACGGTGATGATGCAGGGCACGGTGTTGAACAGGTTCAGATACTCGTCCCGCTGGCTGTTCAACTCGGTCTGTTTCTGCCCGATTTCCTGGCACATGAAGTTCATCGCCGCGGCCAGCTGGCCTATCTCGTCCTGGCGGGCGATATCCAGGCGGGTGGAATACTCCCCTCGGGAGACGGACTCCGTTCCGGCGATGAGCTTCCGAATGGGACGATTGACGAACCTCATGACAAAAACGAAGATGATCGCGGAGGTCACGAGAAAGGCGGCCAGGGCCAACCCGATGACCCCCTTCTCCATGAAACGGATTTCGGTTTCCGTATCGGCCAGCGACACCACCACATCCAGCGCTCCCAGAACCTTCTTGTCCGGCTGGTGAAAATGGCAGTCGCTGGTGGAGCACCCGGCCTCGTTGAAGATCGGGGTGATGATGCCGAGCAGCGGGGGGCCCTTGTCGGCTCTGAAATACCGCGTGCGGTCGGAGAGCTCCACGTCCACACGCGGGGGATCGGAGTGGTGGCAGATGTGGCAGGCCTCGGATTTGATGTTGGTGACCTGGTCCACCTCTTCCGGGCGGTTGGAAAACTTGATGGCCCCGTCCTTGTTGTAGATCCGGATGTTCTGAATCTGCTCCAGGCGCCCTATATTGTTGATGATCTGGTTGATGTCGTCGCGGGAGTTCAGCATCATGGAGTAGTGGGTTCCGAGCTTGATGGTGTTGCTGAGCCTCTCGGTCCCGGAGACGACTTCTCCCTCCAGGCTTTTTTTCTGGTAAGTGATGCTGAAATAGGACCAGGTGGAGATCGTCAACAGCAGAATGACCCCCACGCTGAGAATCAGCTTGGAAACGAGGCTGCGTCTGATTTTGGAGATGATGCTGGCCATGGACCGGTTGCGCGTCGGGGTGTCCCGAAAAGGCCTTTGGGTTCGGAAGCCCGTCCGGCGGAACGGCCGTTACCGCGGGCCGGGCAGGAAATACGCAGGGGTCGATATTCACCGAATGGAGAAAGGGCCGGAACTCGAAACGGATTTTCCGTCGGACGTCAACGCAACGAAAACAGCATATCGGAAATTGTGAAAGATGGCAACCGGAGACCCCCTTCGACCGGCTATGCTGTTGAATCGCCCCCAGGCACGCCCGGATCGCTTTTCGGCAAAACCCGCGGCCAGCGGACCCGGAAGCAGGATCCCCGGCCCGGCTCGGAGTCGACCTCAATGTCTCCTCCGTGCTGCCGGATCGCCTGTCGGGCGATGAAAAGGCCCAAACCCGTGCCGGCCCGGCCTTTTGATGAGAAAAAGAGGTCGAAAATTTTGTCCCGTGTGTCGGTACTCATCCCCACGCCGTCGTCCTGGATCTCGAAGGTCACGCCGCCCTCGTCTCCGCGGGCGCGAAAGGTGATCCGATGCGAGGGTTTGTTTCGGTCTTCGACGCAGGCGTCCACGGCGTTGTCGAACAGGTTCAACAGGGCCGGCGCAGCAATGCCCTCATCCACCTCGAATTCGCCCAGGCCGGCGGGAATCTGCGTCTGCAGCTCGATCGAATGGCGTCGGATCTTCGTTGAAGCCAGGGCCAGCAGACCTTCGACGAAATCCTTCACTTTCACCCGCTTGCCCTCCAGCGGGCGCTCCTTTGCGAAATAGAGCACGTCCAGGACCACCCGGCGTACCCGGTCGACCATCTCTTTGACAGTCGCCAGGCCCTCTTGGGCCTGATCCATGCGGTTTTTACGAAAGCCGGATTCCGCCAGGTAAACACCGGCGTCCATCCCGGTGAGAATCCCTTTCACCCCGTGGGAGACCGAGCTCAGCATCAGGCCCAAAGAAGTGAGGCGATCCTGGGTCGCCTGCAGTTCCTGGCGGAGCCGTTCCACCTCGGAGAGGTCGATGGCGAACTCCAGCACCAATTGCAGATCCCCGGCGCTGTTGCGAATCGGCACGGTGTGCACCATGGCCGGCCATCGGTGGCCGTCGGAATAAACGATGGTCTCACGGCTTCGCTGGGCCTCGCCGGATTCGAACGTGCGGCCGACCGGGCACGTGCTGGCCGGAGCATTCCGCTCCCCGTATATTTCCCAGCTGCGCCCGCCGACCCGGTCGCCCAGCCGCTCCCGGTAGAGGGGGTTTACGGCCAGCACCTTGAGCTCCCGGTCGTGAATGGAAACAAAGCAGGGCATTTCATTGAAGAAGCGGACCCCTCCCTCGACCTCCCCGGCCATGTCCCGAAAAGCGGAGGAAATTCCTTCAAGCGCCTGCCCGATGGCGGCAAGCCTCTCGGCCTCCACCAGACGGGCGGTCTGCCGCCGCACCAGATTTTCCAGGTTCTCGGTATATTCGCGGAGCTGCCGCCGCATGGCGATGCGCTCTTGCGCGCGTTTGAGAGCGATGGCCAGCACGTCGTCGTTGATGGGCTTGGTGACGAAATCGGTCGCCTCGAGCTTGAGGCTTTCGATGGCCAGGTCCATGTCACCGTGGCCGGTGATCATGATGACCTCGGTGTCCGGGCGTTCCGACTTGATCGTTCGAAGCAGTTCGAGACCGTCGACTCCGGGCATCCGGAGGTCGGTGAGAACGATGGGGGGTTTTTCTTTCCGGAAGATGTCGAGCGCCTGAAGACCGTTTTCGGCGGTCAGCACCTCAAAACCGCTGTCGGCCAGATAAATACCGAGCACCTTGCGGATGCCTTCTTCATCGTCGGCCAACAGCAGTTTGTTGTCCATGGCGTTTTTCCGGTACGAGGGCGCGTTGAGCGGGCTGCCTGCAGGCATTATTAGCCTATCGGCGTGGAAGCGGCAAGGAGTAATTAATTCAATCGGAAGGCGCCTCTGCGCCATCGCGGCGCAGGAGTCGTTCAATTGTTTCAACGAGTTTTGCCGGATCGAGCGGTTTTTCCAGGTAGGCATGCGGCGGGGGCAGAGAGTCGTCGGCCCGGATGTTGAGCATTTTCAGGTGGTGGGAGAAGGCCTTCTCGCTGACGCCGGTGAGCATGATGACAGGGATGTGCCTCAGCCGCGCGTCTTTCTTGATTTCTTGGAACAGGGTGACCCCGCCGGCCTGCGGCATCATGACGTCCATGATGACCAGATCCGGGACTATGTCCCGTGCTTTCTGGATGCCCTCGATGGCGTTGCGCGCGGCGACGGCCTCGTAGCCCTCGGTCTTGAGCACCGTGGAGAGGAAAATCCGCATGTCGAGCTCGTCGTCTACGAAAAGGATCTTTTTCTTCCCCACGGAACCCCGCTCGCGTCACATCAGATCGGCCACTTTGTCCGGGTGGTTCACGCTCGCCACCGGACACGATGACCGCAGGACCACCTGCTCGACCGTGCTGCCGAGCTCGGCTTCCTCCGGGTCGACCTCCCGCGTGTGGTGCGCCATGACGATCAGGTCGCCTTGGCGGTCGCGGGCGAACTTCAGGATCTCCACGTAGGGGATGCCTTCCCAGACCTCGAGGCTGAAGTTGTCGTATCCCTTCATCCTGGGGACCATGTGCTGCTCGATCCGCTTGCGGGCTTCCTTGATCCTCTGTTCGATGGTCGTCTGGCCGGCCGGCAGCGTCAAGCCCCCGGCAGTGATGTCGATGGCGTGAAAGATGTGCAGCTTGGCGCCGACTTCACGGGCGAGCTTGTAGGCCCACAGGAACGCCGATTCGGACGCCTTCGAAAAATCGATACCGACGACGATGTTGGAAAACAGCCTCCAGCAGGTGGTGCAAGGCCGGTTGACGATCACGACCGCGCAGCGGGCCGCCTTGGCGACCTTGCGCATGGTGCTGCCGGCAATGGACCGGT
This sequence comes from uncultured delta proteobacterium, assembly GCA_963716325.1. GTDB lineage: Bacteria > Desulfobacterota > Desulfobacteria > Desulfobacterales > SpSt-501 > SpSt-501. The sequence continues at coordinate 97,405 of CAVQTH010000045.1, forward strand.
GCTTGGTGGCGCCGACCTCCTCCTCGCGGGAGTGGGCGCCCATGATGATCATGTCGACGTCCTCCTTGCGCGCCAGTCGCAGGATCTCCCGGTAAGGTTCCCCGATGGCGGTCACGATGCCGGCATTGCTGTCCTCGAGCAGCTTCCCGTAAGTGTTGTTCATCTCCTCCTTCACCCACTCGACGTAGTCCTGGCTGATCTCCTCGCGCTCACCGGTGCGCACATCGGTGAACTGCAGGCTGAACGAACGGCCGGGGACTCCCAGCACGTGCAGAAGGAAAAGCTTGGCCTCCCACTTCATCTCGAGGTCGAAGGCCACTTTGGCCGCATTGTCGCAAACGGGAGAAGCCGTCGTCGCAAACAGCAGTTTTTTAAACATGCATCATCTCCTTAAAGCGCACTCTTTTGGGCTGCGGTGAAAGCTCAACTGCCAGACAATACCCTCGATGAACTCAAACAGGTTGAAGATGGTGTCGAACTCCAGCACGTCCACCTTGTCCCCGAAAACGACGTGCTTCAGCTTGCCGATGTGCACCGGCATGTCCAGCAGGTTTTCCAGCGGGAACGCCTTGATCTCGCAGGTGTCCTTGCCGTCCACGCCGCACAGGGTGTGGTAGATCTCCAGACGCGGCTCGCCCGGGAACCCCATCATTTCGACCGTCTTGAAGAGCTCCAGGTGCCCGATCCCGGGCGCCAGGCATTCGCCGCCGGGGCAGCCCCGGTACTGATCAATGCATTCGGGCAAAAAGGCGTTCAGCTGAGTGAAGACCGGGTAGCGTTCGATCATCTTGAAGAAACTCCGCAGGGTGTACCCCTGCTCGAGCTCGACTTTATGGCCGAGGAACATGAGGGGATCGATGCCAACCGATGCGTTGTCCTGTGCAAGAGCGCCGTCGGATGTGAGCGTAACCGTGTTCATGGGTCTCAGGTGTTTGGATGTTTAAATGTTCGGGTATTTGGGTGTCTGGGTGTTTGGGTGTTTGGGTGTTCGGCATGGATCCGGCGATCACCTCGCGTTGCTTGAATCATATCGAAAACCGCATTGCCAGACAACTAAATACCCAAACAACCAAATACCGAATCACTCCGCCGGCTTCAGATGCTCCGGCACCTCTATCATGTTGATCAGCAGCGGCTTGAGAAAGCTCCAGCGGATGCCGATTTCGTAAACCTCCTCCAAATCCCGGATGGCGTCCCAGCAGTTGTGGCAGGGCGCGACCACAAGCTTCGCCCCCGTGGCCAGGATCTGGTCGCGTTTGACCTTGAGCCCCACGTTGCGCTGCTCCCGGTAGCGGCCGATGCCGTTCAGCCCGCCGCCGCCGCCGCAGCAGAAATTGTGCTCGCGGCTGGGCGTCATCTCCCGGAAATCCTCAGCGATCTGGCTCATGATGTAACGGGCGGCCTCCCACAGTCCGCCGTTGCGGATGTAATTGCAGGAATCCTGGTAGGTGACCGGCTCCTTGATCTTCTTCGCCGGGTCGATCTTGAGCTTGCCGGTGCGCAGCGCTTCGGCCACCCATTCCACGTAGTGGAAGCTTTCAATTGGGGTTTTGCCGGTCTTGAGCCCCGCCCAGTATGGGCCTTCGATGACCGTTGCCCGGTAGGCGTGTCCGCACTCGGTCACGACCATGCGTTTGGGCTTCAGGCGGTCCATGGCGGCATAGACGCTTTCCACCTGGATCTTGCACGCTTCCCAGTCGCCGGCGAACATGGCGAGGCTCGTCTCCTCCCAGCCCTCGCTCGGCACGGTCCAGTTCTCGCCGGCCACGTGGAAGAGGATGGCGGCCTGGGCGATGTCCTCCGGGTAGTGCTTGGGCTCCCGCGCATTGACCGTGTAGATGATGTCGGCGTTCTCCTTGTCGACCGGGATCTCGAGCCCGGGCCAGTCGTCGGCGTTTTCCTCGGCCATCCAGCTGCAGGTATCGACCCAGTCCTCGGTGGTGACATCCATCTGGGCCTGGAATACGCGGTGCATGCCGGTGCCGATCTTCATTTCCCAGGGGGTGAAACCCTGAGAAAAGAGCAGGCCGCGCAGGTAGCTGAACATGATCCCGGTGTCGATGCCGAGCGGGCAGTAGACACCGCAGCGGGTGCAGCAGGTGCACTTGGAAAACGCCGTGTCCATGGTCATCTGCATGAAGGCGTTGTCCACCTTGCCCTTGCGGTGGATGATCTGGCCCAGCGTGCTCTGGATCTTGTAGGACGGAACCTGCGTGGGGTCCTTGTGGTTGGCCAAGTAATAAAAGCAACTGTCGGCGCACAGGCCGCAGTGGGTGCAGATGTCAAGCCAGGTTCGAATCCTGGACTTGCACGTCTTCTGGATGAGGTCCCAGAGGGCCTTGGCGTCGACGTCGAGATTGTTCATCTCCTGGTAGTACTGCTTGCCGCTCTTGTCGGCCAGGAGCGCCTGCAGCTGCTCGAGGGTCGTCACCTTGTTCTTGTTGCAGAGAATTCCTTCAGGCATGGCGTCTTCCTTTAAGTGGCACAGTTCATGGTCTCCGCCGCCGGGTTTACCGGCCGGGAGTCGTTACCAGTTGACCCCGCTGCTCTTCATCCCGCCGCGCTTGATCCCGTAGTCCATTCCCAGTTGGGCCCGGGTCGCGAAAAACAGCACGAAGTGCGACAGCTTGGTGAGCGGGATGGCAATCAGAAACAGCTCGCCGCAAAGCACGTGGACGATCAGCCACGGTTCGCTCTGGACGAAAGCGTAGCGGGCGATCAGACCCGTCACGAAGGGGGCTACGGCGATCGCCAGCATCAGATAGTCATAGGCGTTGGTGATGATCCGGACCTCCGGCAGGGCGATGCGGCGCATGGCCAGCAGGACGGCGGAGGCGATGACGGCGATGGTCATCGCGTCCGACAGTGCGCCCGGCATGGACCACAGGCTGAAGCCCCAGCGCTCCTGCAGGAAGATATTGTGCCCGAGCAGGAAGATGGGGGTGAAAATCAAGCCGACGTGCATCACGAAAACAAGGATGGTGAACCACGGGTTGTCCCGCCAGCTGTGGGTCCCGAAAGGGGTCAACCAGAAAAGAATGGAGCGCACGGCGCCCTTCACACCGAAGGAGGTGTTGACCGAGTAAGTCACGCGGTCGAGCTTCCAGTCCAAACCCCGCACGTAGAGCACGAGGCGCACGATGTTGCCGACGAAGAAAACCGCGAAGGCCAACCACGCCAGCGGACCGGTCACGAATTCGTACATGGGCAGCTCCTGTGAGAGCTCGAAGCTCAACGCTCGATGCTCGATGCAAAAGATTCAAAACGCGATTCGATGAACTCTGCACCCAACCGCGTAGACCGCAATGCCTTCTGTCAGTGGTGATGCCCCTCGGGCCGGTCGGCGCCCAGGTAATCACGGTCATCGTCCCGCTCGCTCAAAAAACGCCAGAAAAAGACGAACCCGCACAACGCCGCGACGATCAAGATATAGGTGAGGCCTTCCGTGCGAAGCATAAAATCATGCAATGTGTTCATGGTGTCCCCCATGGCTTTTTCTCCGATAGGCTCCTCGGTGTTCCCGGTTAGCGCTCTGGTTCTTTAATTATAGGCACTTTAGGCACTGCCCCTCTAATGGGCATCATAGTCCGGGTGCGCATACAGGATCGGCATGTGGGTCACGATGAACCTGTAGACCAGGATGCCGATCGTCACGACAAACACCGAAATCCCGATTTCCATCCAGTGCGGGAAGTAGCGCTCGCTCGACGGCAGGTGGTAGTTGAAGGCGACCAGGCCGACGTTGAAGCGGTTCACCACGATGCCGAGCACCGTCCAGGCCGCGGTCCGGCGGATGATCTTGAGGTTCTTCTCGCGTGCGCCGATGGCGTAGAAGTAGCACGGCAGCAGCACGAACCCCAGCATTTCCACCAGGAACCACAGGCCGTAGCCGCTTCCCAGGTAGCCCCAGGCGTTGGTCTGGGCGATGCCGATGACCTTCATGATGAAGTAGCCCGCCAGCACCCACGAGGCGGCCTTGGCGAAGCCCAGGGCCACCCCGTCCGCCTCCCGCAGGTGCTCCGCATCCATCTTGTCGTGAAAGTGCTTGTGGGCCAGGCTGCCTTCGAAGATCACCATGGACAGCCCGGCGACGATGCTGGAGACAAAGAAGTAAAGCGCCAGATAGGGCGAGTACCAGAGGGGGTGCAGCTTCGAAGGTGCGATCAGGAAGAGCGCGCCCAGCGAGGACTGGTGCAGGGTGGAGAGGACCACCCCGAAGATGGTCAGCACCAGGGTCAGCTTGGTCACGATGCTGCGGGCCCGCTTGAGCCCCAGCCACTCCAGGGCCGCCGGCGTGAACTCGATGAAGAGCACCGTCAGGTAGAGGGCGACGCAGGCCGCCACTTCGAAGAGCAGCGAAGTCGTGCCCGACTGGACGATGAAGGGGTACGGCAGACGCCACGGCCGGCCGACGTCGTAGTGCAGAGCCAGCACCACCAGCGCATACCCCAGGAACCCCGTCAGGATCGCGGGCCGGACGGCGGAGTGAAACCGTTTCAAGCCGAAGATGTAGCAGGCGGCCGATGTCACGTATCCGCCGGCCGCCAGGGCGACCCCCACCAGGAGGTCGAACCCGATCCAGATCCCCCACGGGTTGTAATCGGACAGGTTGGTCGTGGCCCCCAGCCCCTGGGTGAAACGGATCACGGTGATGACCAGGCCGACCACCACGATGATCCCCGCCACCACGTTGAAGGGCGTCAACGCGGGCTTCTGTATCACGATTTTACGCTCAGGCATCAGACTTCCTCCTCAGCTGGGCTTCTTTTCCGGGGCGGCCGCCGTTGCGGCGGCGCTTTCCTGGGCCTTGGCCCTGGTCGCCTCTTCCAGCGCCTTTTTGACTTCCTTGTCTATGGCGGCCTTTTTGTCTTTTTCCGCCTTGGCCATGGCCTCCGTGAGCTTGGCCTTGGCCTCGGACTGGGCCTTGGCCACGGCCGTCGCCACTGCCGCCGCCTGTTCCTCCCGGGCGATCTTGTCCCGGCGCTGGGAGATGGCGTAGACCCCGGTCAGGAGCACGGGCCACATGGAGGCCACGACGGGCACCACGCTCAACGCCCCCTTGGTCAGCTCGGGGGCAGAGGTGGTGCCCAAATCCTCGCGCATGCCCAGGTCCCGGAAGGGCACTCCGGAGATCGTCAGCCAGGCGGTGCCGCCCATCTCCGTTTCGCCGTAGATGTGATCGATGTAACGGCCCGGAAACAGGCCGATGCGCTCGCGGGCGATCTTGAGCAGGTTGCGCCGCTTGCCGAACGTCAGGGCTTCAGCCGGGCAGATCTCGACACAGCCCGGCAGCTGTCCCTTGATGAGCCGGGGGTGGCAGAAGGTGCACTTCATGATCCGGGGGGTGAAGGCCTTGTCGTACTCGTAGGCCGGTATTTCGAAGGGACAGGCGATCATGCAGTAGCGGCAGCCCACGCACACCGACTCGTCGTAGGTCACGGCCCCGTTGCTGTTCTTGGCAAACGCGCGCACGAAGCAGGCCGAGGCGCAGGCGGGCTCCAGACAGTGGTTGCACTGGATCTTGCGGTACAGCGGGCCCTTGGCGCCCGGGACGTTCTCATGGCGGTTGACCACGGTGTAAGTCTTGGCGTCGGTCCGGCGCCGGCGCTCCATCACCGCCAGTTCGCTGAAAGGCTTCGGGGGTGCGGGCAGCTCGTTGACCTTGTTGCAGGCCTCTTCGCACTTGCGGCAGCCGATGCAGCGGGTGACGTCGAAAAGCACCCCCAGCGAATCCGGGTAACCGGTGAAGAGCGTGTTGCCGGCGGCATGGGCGGAACGGCCCAGCGTCGTGCCGACCCCCGCTGCGCCCAACCAGCCGAGAAATCTCCTGCGTGAAATTGACATAGCGATGTCCCTCAGGCGTTGAAGAAAGAATCCGGGTTAAAGCTTCTCCTTGTGGCAACCGGTGCAGTTGGTGGCAACCGGCTTCTCGATCCCCATGTCTTTGTGACACTCCATGCACTGCAGGTGGTAGGCCGCCTGCAGGCCGGGCCGGAAGAGGTTGCGGCCGTCGAAGGGCTGGCCGTGGCAGCTGGCACAGGCCGGCGGTTTCTTGGCGACGGGGCTGTTGTGGTGGCAGCCCTGGCAAACGGTTCCGGGCTCCCGGTGAAAGGCGCCGGCAAGCTTGCTGTCCTTTATGTTTTTCACCAGGGTCTGAACGATCTTGCGGTGCGGCATCTTGGCCGATTCGAACTGCTTGCTAAGGGCCTTGATCTCCACCGTCTCCGGGATGTCCTCATCCGCATACGTCGCGGTCACCGGCTGGCGCGCCTCGAGCAGCATGGCGGCCATGACCTTGGGCTCGGTCTCCGGCGTCGCCGCGGCGGGTTTGGGCATGTGGCAGCTGACACAGCCGGAAAGTCCCGGCGGGTCCTTGCGCGGCATGGATGCGTGGCAGCCGGCGCAGCGCTTATCCGTCTGGAAACTGTCATGGCAGCCGAGGCAGCTCGCCTGGGCGCTGACGCGGTGCATGGCGGTCTGCAGTTTGACGAACTTGCCGTCCTTGGAGCCTTGAAGCGTGTGGCATTTGCCGCAGGCGTCCATCGAGGAATGATGGCAGGCCCGGCAGGTGTCGTTGTAGGTCTCGTGCCCGATGTGGTTGAAAGGCACCACGCTCATGCGGGTGAAGGGCGCCACTTTCTGACCGTCGCTCCTGATCGCTTGGACGACGGTGACATCCGGCTGACCCCGCACCAACCGAGGGACGTCTTTGAGCTTCTGGATCTTTTTCTGCAGGGCGGCATCATGGCATCCGCCGCAGGTCGCCGGCCCGGCGTCTTGGTTCTGAGCCAGCCGCTTGCGGTGGCAGTCGATGCACTGCCCGTGGGACGCCAGCCGCATCGAGATGACATTGTCGACGGTCTCCTGGAGGTGGCAGAAGCGGCAGTTGTCCTCCTTGCCCTTGACGTAGATGAGTTTCTTGGCGGCCGGGTCGAACCGGTGATGGCAGACCTCGCATTTGGTCTCCTGGGCTTTCAGGTGGCGGTAATGCAGGGACTTGTCCATCCCGATTTCCGTCCAGGAGGAGGCCACGGCCCGTTCCTGGTGGCAGCCGGTGCAGACCACCGGCCCGGCTTTCTCGCCGGCATCGACCGTCTGACGGTGGCACACGGTGCAGTTGTCGTGGTAGATATCCATCACCGTCTTCTTGGAGGTGTCCGTCAAGCGCTTGAACTTGGTGGACATGTACTTCTTGTCGGGAAGATGGCAGGTCGCGCAGTCCTTGTTTTTCTTGGACAGGGCCTGCGTGTGCTTCTCGTGCAGATAGACCACCGCGGGCCGCTCCAGCTTGCCGAACTGCTTGAGGCCGTCGATCCGGATGATGTCGGCCCGGGGCTTGCTTGCGTCATCGGCGGGCGGCGCGGACGGCGCCGACCCCTGAACGCTCATGATGGCCAAGGCCAGCATGAGAGAGGCCAACGTCAGGACCAGTCCGGTCCGGCGGAACAATGATCTTTCCTTCATCATAGTGAACGTCCTTGTCGCGTCTTGAAAGGTCGCTTGCTGGGGCTGCGTTTCTTGCCTTGGAGCTGCCGGTCGTTGTCCAGCAGGTCCTGGATCGTGGTCTCGTTGTAGACCTGCAGAATGGCGCGGTTGACCCGGTTCCACATCGCCGAAAACGCACAGCGATGGCCGAACGGACACTTGACCTTGGCCACGCACGCCGCGCACAGCGCCGGTTTGGCAGGGCCGTACATGAAACTCATGATGTCGGCGACCGTGATCTGCTCCGGGGAGCGGGTCAGGTAGTAACCGCCGTAGAAGCCGCGCTTGGCGTCGATCAGTCCGCTGCCCTTGAGTTTGTTCAGGATGACTTCCAGAAAGCGAACCGGGATCGACTGAGCGTCGGCAATATCCGAAATCTTGGTGGGCCCTTTGCCCCGGTGCTTGGCCAACTCGAAGACGGCCCGCAAGGCGTACTGGTTTTTTCTGGGCGTAATGGGCGTCATGCGCATTACCCAACCGGGTCCAAGGAAAATGGTTTGTCGATTGAAAGAGTCAGGAAGTTTGCCGACTCTTTTAGTCAAGAAGTCGGCGACTTGTCAAATGGTTTTTTTCAGGGGAATTTTTGTCTTCGTAAGCGGGGGAAAGAGGAAAGCGGCATTGATTCTCACATAAGAAAGCCGCCGGGCACAACGTGCCCGGCGCCTTTCTTGGTTAGTGGATTTTAACGACGTGGGAGCCTTCCATGGGGTCCCTGAGAGGAACCGTCACCTTGAGCATCCCGTCCTTGTAAGACGCCTTCGCCTTCTTGGAATTCACCGGGCAGCAGAACGCCGCCGCGGACACGTAGTCGAAGTCGTCCCGCGGCGCGAACAGGCTGTAGTTGTCATCCCGTATCTTGAGATTGATCGCTTGCTTTTTGACCCCCGGGACACAAATTTCCAAGTGAATGTGCTGGTCGTCCTCGCTTATATAGGAGCACACATCGGCGGCCATCTTCAGTTTATCTTCGGCCATCGAATTTACCTCCTTGTATGGTTTGAAATTCAATGATCGGCATTCCAAAACGATCCGATCGGATAAATTGAATTTAAGACCGGGGGGCGACAATTCAAGGTGGGCAGCGGTGGTTGACAAGGGAACCGGCCTCGACTAACAGGGTGTTGAAAAGCGGCGTCTCAGGCCGTGATCCGGCGTTGCGCGGCTATTGTAAATGCTCACCTATCTGCCGATAGGCTGCGCTTTCCAAAACGCCGCGCGCCTTGGCTGACGGCCCGATACTTGCTTTTCAGCTCCCTGTCCAGCCGTTCAGGGCTCCGGGCAGTTGGACCCGCAAAACGTTATCCGTATTCGAGGACGCTGCATGATCGTTGCCGGACTGACGGGTGGTATCGCCACGGGGAAATCGACGGTTGCCGCCATTTTCGAAGCGGCCGGCGCCCGGCTGATCGATGCCGACCGGATCGCGCGTGACGCCGTTCGGAAGGGTGCTCCCGCCTACCACGACACCGTCGCCCATTTCGGCGAGGCCGTTCTGCAGGGCGACGGCGAGATCGACCGCAAGCGCCTGGCGGCGGTCATCTTCAACGACCCGGCCGAGCAACGATCGCTCGAGCGCATCGTCCACCCGCAGGTCAAACAGGAAATCACCCGACGCCTGGACCGGATCCGGCGGGAGACGCCGGATGCCCTGGTCATCGTAGACGTGCCGCTGCTGTTTGAGTCCGGCATGGACCGGGGGCTGGCGGCGGCCATCGTCGTCTACGTCCCGGAGCAGATCCAGCTCGAGCGCCTCATGGCCCGCGACGCCCTCACCCAACCCGAAGCCCTTGCCCGCATCCGGGCTCAGATGCCCATCGAAAAGAAAAAGTCCCTGGCCACCCTCGTGATCGACAACTCAGGTTCTCTTGAGCGCACCCGGGATCAGACGCTGGAAGTGTATCGCAGGCTGTCGCAGCAAGGCCAAGAGACTTGAGGCACGGGCAACCGCTTTGTCCCGCGTTCAAATCCGAAATCCGAGGCGAACCCGTCAAATACATGAGCATTCGGCAATCAGAATTTTCTGTGATATTGCAGAACTTGATAACCATATTAACGATAAAGCTCACCGGCGACAATTTAGCGCAGAGGAATTGTCTTCCGGTTCATCGCCTTAATACTTATTATGCTTTCCAAATGATGGAGAGCTTAGGCAGAGTATCATCAAATTGCGGAAGACGGTGGCTATCACATCCGTGGGCGAGGCTGTATTCTTCTGAGAAGGTCATCCATTTTGCCCGGTTCATTATTGTCGAGCAATTTATTTTCTATTACATATTTTCTTAGCGTCTGCAGATAGGAGGCCCCGCCGTACTGAACGTCATTTCCATCGTCTCCAGATGCGAGGCCCGCACCAGAGCCACTCCCGGATTGCCCGCCCCCCTGACCCAGATTTTCCTGCTGCTGATTCGGCCGATCGCTCGCTGTCGATCGATGGGCGGGCTGGTTTGGTTGTGGCGAATAATCAATAGTGTCAACTACCTTGGCCGTATCCGGTGGCGGATCTTGGGTGATATGTGTCACCCCTTTGGCATCAGTCCACGTGTAAAGACGGTCTGCGTATCCGTTCACCACCCAACAAAGCAAAAGCCCCGCCGTTATGAGTGCCGCCTTGAATAGTTTCATGCTGCTGCTCCTTGCCCTGCCAAACAATTTATCAGTCGGTTGAAGCCTACTCCTGCAAGTTGGCTTCTGTCATACTCTTATCGCTCTCAAACAGTTCATATCATCCAAACTGAGATTAAATATACCCTCTCCCACTAATGCCGATATAATAAAAAAAGGCTAAAAATCAAATTCAGAAATAATTTCTGTGGTAAGCTTGCCATATTGATTGGGGATAAGTTCTATATTTAATCCGCCGCTCTGGTTTTCTCTTTCTGTAAGAATAATCAGTGCAGGTAGCTTTCCATAACTCGTTAACGATCCGAATAAATACTCCAAACCATACCAATTATGCCCTGCTGAATATTTCAAGTCATATACCCCAAAAGGGACGTGGACAGACAAAGTGCTTCCGCTCCTAATAAATGCTGACAGAGCTTCCTGATGATTTTGGAGGTCGATAAGTTTTATATAATAATTGTTATTTTCAGTCTTTGTTCTTATTTTCAGATTGCCGGTAGCTTCCGAAAAATTTTTCTTTACAACACCTGTTTCGGGTAAATATGTAGGAAGTGGTCTAAGCTTTTCGAATTTGTATTTTCTTATTAATTGAATAACAGTATTAGGTTTGTCTAATTCCAAGTTGTAAATTTGCTTTTGATACTCAGCAGATTGCGCATGAATCCAATTCTCCAAATCATTCGTTAAAAAAATGTCCATCCAATCATTGTGCTCTGACGCAACTTGATAATGAATAAAAGAGTGTTTAAAAAAGCAATACGGAAAATTCTCTTCAGGAAGGTATCCAAAATCTGTTGAATATTGCTTGAGACATAAAATCGTTTTTTCGCAAAGCAAACCATCTGGTTTTTTCATCCCATATCCAAGAGTCCTTAAAATTTTCTGTAATTTAAAAACCTCTTCCTTCTCAATTTTGTTATTTTTAAATAGAGTACTATAGTAAGAGATGTCTCTTGTAATTGGCTGAGAATTAGATTTAAAGATTGAAGGCTTACGTGCAATTTGATCGGATGTAGGTATTTGTTCTGAACTTCTACTAATAGGCAATTCGGTATTTGTTATCGGAGGCCAAATCTTAAAAAATATATTTTCCTTATAAACATATCGAATTAGGAATGCAAATGTAAAAGTGGTAAACCCAATGATAATTATTTTTCCCAACATTTTTTTTGATCTGTTCTGTAAAATAGGAATATTTTTATTATTTTCTTTTTTGTTATTTGATTTTGAATTAGTAGTTATTCTCCCCTCTTCAATTGTTTTTCCACAATAATTGCATCGTTTATTAGAGCCAATCGTTCCCGCACATCGAATACTTGCGCATGGTATTTTTTGTTTTTTGGGTGATGGCTTTTTAAGCTGTTTTCCACAGGTGTTACAAATTGCGTAATCAATATTTGAATCGATATGTTTTATGCTGTTTGCACCGCAATGATAGCAAACTATGAGTTTATGATTTTTCAAATACAAGCGAATTATCTCGTAGGCTGAATTGATCTCCTTCATTTTTTCAGAAGCTAACTCATTTAATCGAATTTTAGCAGAATGATGATCTGGGTGCCAAACTGCGGCAAGGTCATAATACCGCTGTTTAATCGCTTCAGCGGAAGATTTGGGATCAAGATCAAAAATCTGAAATGCTCGTTTGATATCCATACTCTGAATATTCGATTATGGCATAAATCCGTTATTGTTCATCAGCATCATTAAACAAAAAGCCCGGGCTAACAGCTATACGCTATCAGTTCCCAGGCTCAGATCATAAGATCCTCTTGGTTCAGTTCATGGAAAGAATACCAGACTATCCTCTCGTTGGTCAATGCACATCTATTTTCCCACAGCTAGGCAAGGGCGCTCAAACTATCGAGCGCCCTTCTTTATTGGTTTTTGATTCGCCTATCTGTGCTTGGTAAGATACTGTGATCTCATTGCCGGAGCGTGGATACCAGAGCAAAAAAAGCTTATATCAAAACCACCATCCGTTTTAGATTATTAGTCCATATCGCCTCTTTTTTATATAAAAAACTATATAATTACAGCTAGATATAACGCCAATATGAATATTTGAAGAAATTGTGCTTCGAATTTTTTTATATCAGGAAGGTTCGATCAGGCGGTCGAGGATCAGCCCGTAAAAGGTGTCCCCGCCGGTCGAGGCAAAGCGCCACCCCAGGTGAACCAGGCAGGCGGCGCAGACGCACACCCGCCAGTGGTACCCCGCAAACCAGGTAAACTCGTCCGAGGCCGGCCCGATCACTCCACACCCCTGGGCACTCCGGAAGCAGCAGATTTCATAAACGATCCCGTGCGGGTTGGCGAAGGTGTGGCGGTGCCGGCCCTGAACGCCGATGCGATCGGCCGGCCGGGTGATGGGATGCAGGCAGTCGCGGCAGAGGATGTAGACCTCTTCCTGCGGCGCCTTCTCATCAGAGGGCACCGTCCCCGGTTCCGACAACACCCTCTGCTGTGGCCCTTCCGGGGGCTGCCGCAGGAAACCGATGGTGGGCGCACCATCAGCCAACATGGAACTCTCCTTCCTCCGGCAAGTTTACCGGGCCCACAGGCCGAGTGTCAATATACACTCTACATCCCTGAAAAGGATTCGACACGCCCCATGTCGAATCCTTGCATCCTTGACTTTCGCACAGAAAGGGATAAAATTAACTTCAACAAGTCCAGCGGAGGTCAGTATGCCGGTTTACGAATTCGAATGTTCAAAAGGAACAACCACTGAACGCATAGTTCCCATGGGGACGGAGTCCATTTCCTGCCCGTGCTGCCACAAGAAGGCCAAGAAGATCGTCTCCCGCTTCTCCTTTGAGCTCAAAGGCGGCGGGTGGTATGCCGACGGGTATGCGTCCACCAGGTCGTCCGGCAGCTCCTCGGACTCTCGCTGAAACCGCCTGCGCCGCTTCGTGCAACCCCCCTCATCTGAATCCGCTCATCGCGCATAGCTGGTCACGTAGAAGTCGTCGATCAGCCCCTTCCACTTGAGATTGCGGCCGTATTCGCGCGCGGATTGCTGATCCGGGAAGTGGGAGATGCGCACCTGGTACCAGAGTTTCCCGCCGCTGGACGTCTCGGTCCAGTAGGCGTCGAGACCTTTGCGTTTCAGCTCCTCCACCAGCTTGACGGCGTATTCCTGCTTGAGGTACGCGGCCACCTGAAGGGTGAAGGGGTCCGTCGCCGCGGCCGCAGCGGGTGCGGGCGTCCCGGCACCGGCCGGCACGGAAGGTGCGCGACCGAAAAGGTCGAGGGCGTCGATGCCCACCCATAGCCCTCCCGCGACGACCCCTGCGATCAGCAGCACCCCCAGCGCATACCGAAAACCGCGGATCCGAAAAACGAAACGGATCGCTCGCCCCAACCCGCCTCCCCACCGGTGGGACTCCTCAAGGGCCGCGTGAGCGGCGGAACCAACCGCCTGCGTGAGCCGATGGAAGATGGGCCAGACGGCCCGACGGCCCTTCAAAAGCGACACTCGCTCGTCCGGCCCCTCGTCGTCCAATGCATCGGCTTCGGTGGTCATGCGGAAGGCGGTCTCCGGCTCAGCCCATTCGTCGGCCGGGATCTCGATGTCAGCTTCCGCCGCTTCGGGAAGGTCGGCCGGAACCCGGTGTGCGTCCCGGGGCCGGGGGAAGGCCGGCATGCCCGTCCCCGAGGTCGCGCCCCGCGCCTGGGAATAAATCTGCTGCGCCCACTCATCGGCGCGACCGTCTTTTCTCAACAGTCGCGCCAGGTCCTCGCAAAACGCGTCCGGCGCGCGGCCCTGCGCATCGCACACGCGGCGATAGCTACGCAGAGCGGGGTAATCGGTACGCTCCAGCATCAGGAACAGGCGCGCCTGCGCATGCTGGATGGCCTCATTCCGGGGGTGAGCGCTTCCGAGCCGAGCGGCCAGATCCTGGTGCTCCTCCCGCAAGCCGCCTCGGCCTTCGGTCTGCCGCACCCATTGCTCGGCGACCTCCTCGTCCTCAGGCCGGACCGAGAGGTACCGGGCGACGAAGTCCTCTGCCGCCGGGTCGAAGCGGGTCTGGGCCAGATAAAACCGCGCCAGCCGGCCCCCCAGGCGCATCAGGGCGTTGCGTCGGTCGGCGGGCGAAACCCAGAAGCGGTCCAGGGCTGCCAGCGCCTCCCGGAAAGCCGCTTCGGCCTCGACCGCCAGACCTTCCCGCTCGGCGACATCGGCGCTCCGCATCAAATGCGCCACCCGCCTCAATCCGGCCCGGTTGACCGCCCAGCCGACGAAAAGGAACATCGCCGCCAGGCCGCCGGCCACCACGAACGGCATGAGGTCGATCCCCACAACGGTCTGGAGGAGCGGCAGCACCCAGAGTCCCCCCATCCCGCCGACCAGCAGGGTCACCCAGAGGCAGACGGCGTTATGGCGCAGAAAGTGGGTCATGGGCGGATCACCTCCTCACTGGCCGCCGGCGGCGGGGCCGGGCTCTCGCCCCCCCGAGAAGGGGGCCAACGACGGCATCTGCGATGATCTCAGCGCGACATCCACGCCTCGCGGGCCCCCCGGCAGCACCGGCTGGCCCGTCGTCGGCACGACCTGGACGAAGCGGATGCCCGAGGGCACCACGAACTCCCGCTGGGGCTCGCCCTCGGTGGCCTTGCGCATGAACTCCGCCCAGATCGGGGCCGCCCCCCGGCCGCCGGTGATGCCGCGGCCCTGGGGATCGCGCATGCTCATGCCCCGGTCGAACCCGACCCAGACGGACACGCTCAGGGTGGGCGTGAACCCGGTGAACCAGGCATCGTTGAAGTCGTCGGTGGTGCCGGTCTTGCCGGCGGCCGGCAGATGAAAACCCAGTTGGCGGATCACGTTTCCGGTCCCCTCATCGAGCACCGCCCGCATCATGTCGACGATCTGAAACGCGACGGAGGCGTCCAGCGTCCGTCGACTGCTCAGAATCCGCTCCTCCAGGATGCGGCCGGCGGAATCTTCCACGCGGCGGATCCAGAAGGGGTCGTGCTGAATGCCGCCCGTGGCCAGCGTCGCAAAGGCCGCGGCCATCTCCAGGGGGCTCACCCCTGAGGTCCCGAGGGCGAGGGACGGCACAAGGGCCAGCGGGCTCTTGATCCCACAGCGCCGGGCCGCGTCGATCACCGCCTGTGCCCGGATGCGCTCCACCAGCTGAGCGGCGATCGAGTTCACGCTGCGTGAAAGGGCGCGTTTCAGGATCATCGGCCCCTCGTACTCGCCGCTGAAGTTCCGCGGCGCCCAGGGCGGCTGACCCGGAATCGGGATCGCCACCTTGCGGTCCACGAACACCGACGCCGGGCTCAGCCCCGCCTTCTCAAAGGCGGCGTAATACAGGAAGGGCTTGAACCCGGAACCGGGAAGCCGGTTGTTTTGAATGGCGCGGTTGTATTCCGTTTCTCCGTAATCCCGGCCGCCCATCAACGCCCGCACCGCTCCGGAGTGAGCCTCGACCGCAACCAGCGCCGCCTGCGGGTGGGCGGTGGAGTCCCCGCCGACGACCGTCGGGACTTTCAGGATCTGATCCAGCTTCTCCAGACCGCTTTGAACGGAATCGACGGCCCACGCCTGCAGCTGAGGATCAAAGGTGGTAAACACCTTCAGCCCGGCGTGGTGGACCACATCGGTCCCGTAGCGCTCCTCGAGATCCTTCAGCACCAGGTCCAGAAAATAGCTGCCGGCGGGCTCGGTTCTGCCGCGAGGGCGCAGGTCCAACCGGCTCTGCTGGGCCTGTGCGGCTTCCGCGGCGGAGATGGAACCGACCGCCGCCATCCGGGAAAGGACCACTTTCTGCCGCTCCTTGGCGCGCTCGAAATACCGGAAGGGATTGTACCGCGTCGGAGACTTCGGCAGACCCGCCAGCAGGGACGCCTCCGCCAGATTCAGCTGCAGGGCCGGTTTTCCGAAAAAGACCTGGGAGGCCTGCTCCACGCCGTGGGCGCCGACGCCGAAGGCGATCTGGTTGACGTAGGCCTCGAGAATCTCGCTCTTGCTGTAGCGGGCTTCGATCTGCAGCGCCACGAGCAGCTCCCGCACCTTGCGCTGGTAGGTGCGCTGAAAGGTGAAGAAAAGGTTTTTGGCGAGCTGCTGGGTAATGGTCGAGGCGCCTTCGACCCTGCCGGTGCCCAGCAGGTTGACCCAGAACGCCTTCACGAGCCGCAGCTTGTCGATGCCCCGGTGGTCCCAGAATCGGTGGTCTTCGGTGGCGATGACCGCCTGGATGAATAAGGGCGAGACGCGGTTCAACGGCACGGCCTCGCGGCCGCCGATGAGCATGATGCGCTCCCCGCTGGCGGCGTAGATTTCCGTCGGAGGGGTTTCGATGATGCGGCTCAGCGGCTCAGGCACCTGGGGCAGCTCACGCAGAGTGACGAAGAAGAAAATCCACAGGCCGGCCGCGGCCAGCCCGAGCAGCAGAAGGCCGAAGTAGAACGCGGTTCTGAAGCGTCGCAGCCAGACCGTCATTGGGGTGAAATCCCCTCCAGCGGGTTCTTTGCGGGGCGCGATGCGGGGCTCTTGCCCTCCAGAAGGGACCGCAGCCGCCAGACCGCCCAGTCCTGCCCCTGGAGAAGCAACACGCGGCTCTGGGATCCCGTGCGGACTTCAAAACCGATATCGACGAAACCCGCCAGTGCCTCGTCGGAAAGGCCCACCCGCGCGATCTGCCCCGACACCTCCAGCAACCGCTCGGGCTGGGGCACCAGGCCGCGGCGCTCGTCTTCCGCCAGGGAGGCCAGGGCGGCGAAAAACCGGTCGGCGGGGTAAATCCTCCCCTGGAAGCCCGGCATTTGTTCCAGGGTCTGGCTTGCCGCGTCGGCTCTTCGCGCCAGCAGCGCCAGAGGCGCTGCGGCCACCTTGAACTGCCGCAGGACGTGGTTGTTCGGTTCCAGCAGGTACACCATGAGCCCGTCGGATGCCTTCTCGAGATAGGTGCGGCTCCAGCGTCCCTCGTTTGCCAGGCGCAGCAGATCGAAGGGGGATATCATGTCGGCGGCCAGCCCCTGCGGAAGCTTCTGGTACAGCTCCCGGAAATGCTCGGCGGAAAGCATGGCGCCCTGGCCGGACGTGAGCGAACCGACGATCTCGCTCAGGTTCCCGGCGTTGCGGGCCATGCGCTGGTAGGCTTCCCGGTCGCTCGCCAGCCGCTCGACGGCGGAACGGGCGGACCGGGTCTTGCGTCCCTTCTCCCAGATGGCGCCGGATTCCGGCCGATCGGAGTTGGTCGCCGCCAGGTAAACGCCGATGACGCGCTCGACCCAGTGCAGCTGCAGTTCGGCAACGATCATGGCCGCCAGCACGGCCCCCAGCAAGAGGCCGGGCAGCGCAAATGTGCGCGCCGCCCAATCGCGCAGGTCTTTGGGTTCCGTCAGTTCCTCCATGGGGACGCATGGTACCAGCAAACCGCCGCCTCTGGCAAGTTCACCCCGCCACCGGTATCGCCCCGGTCGGCCCCGCCGTCTACCCCGCAGGAATTGACAGACCGTATGCTCTCCGGCAGAATCGACGGGGTCGCCTCCCGGGCAGGTTAGGACGTGCGGCGCCATGCTATCGGTCAGGACGTGCAGGTTCTGCGGGATAGGCTTTCAGCTTCGATTTTCGCGGCTGGAAAGCCGCTCCCACTGAGTTTCAAAAAAGCGACTTTATTAAGAAGGGCCCTACGAGGTTGCCGCCGTGTCGTGTACCCGTCACTGCCGCGGTCTTGCGATCATCCTTCTGTCTGCTCTGCTGGGCCCGCTTGCGTCGGTCGCCGGCGCAGAGCTGTCCGTGTTCGACCGGGTCGGCACGGTTGGAACGACGTTGACCCTCGTGGTCCGGACCACAAAATTCCTCCTGGCCGACGGCGGCCGTCGGGTGAGCATTTTCCTGGAAGACGATCGGCGGGGGGACATCATGACGGGCGGCGACGGCTACGGCTATTTTCGACTCGTGCCGAGCCGTGCCGGTCTCTTGAAGGTGTCCGCCCGATCCGACGAAAACGAAGCCTCGGGCTGGCTGCTGGTGATGGAGAAGACCGACCGCGCCGTGCTGGTGGAGGTGGAGTCCATGATGAAGGAGATATCGTTTCGGCCCGACGCGCGCGAAAATTGCCGGATGGCCTTCGAATCCCTGCGCCGGCGCTACCGGCTGATTTTTGTCTATCGCTTCATGGGCGCCGATTTTTCGCGAAACCGTCTGGCAACGGAGGGACTGGCGCCGGCCGTGGTAATTCCATGGAAGGGGGCGACAACGCTGGAGCACCTGCGGGGGAAAGAGGTTCAGGTCCACGCCGTCATCGGCTCAGCCGAGACGGTCACCGCCGCCGGCACACAGGTCCCGCACCGGATCAGCTTTGAAAAGGCCAGGGGGGCCGCCACCGTCTCCGAGTGGAGCGACATCGAAAAAATGTTGGAATGAGCGGGCCGGGAAGGCAACGCCTTTCTCTTTTATTCCTCCGGCAAGTAACGATACCAAATCCCAATATCTCACCAACAGACGAAGCGGGGTGTCCGAACGCGTGTTGGCATAATTACTTGCCGGAGGAATAACTCATTTGTATTTCCAGATGGAGCCGTCCGCGGCCGCGACGTAGAGCGACCCGTCGCTGCCGACCGCGGCCGAGGACAGGCCGTTGCCGACAAACGCCGTGTTGTGGCTGCGAATCTTGAAATCGTGGGACACGGTGAGCATCTCGTGCGCCGGCAGGTAGACGCACTCGGCCGTCACCGCGGGCGAGGCGAGGCTGGGACCCGAGATTCTCAACCGTTGGGGAGCCCCTGCCTGCCGGACGGCCGCGCCGTTCCCCGCCTGCACCGCATGCAGATGCTCTTTCGATGCGGCAAAGACGACGCCTCCCGCCGAACCGGAAGGAGTGGACAGAATGGGCTCGCCGACGTCGTACTCCCACATTCGAACGCCCGTTGCCGCATCGTACGCCAGGAGTTTTCCGTCCCGGCGCCCGAACACCACGAGGTTGTTGGAGAGGATGACCGGAGACGCGTGGACGGTGCCGGGGTGCGCATCGTCCCAAAGGCGGGAGAGATCGCGCCCGTCCCACTCAAAGACTCCCACGCGACACAGGTTGTCCGCCACGGCGATCAGCAGTCTGGAGCGGTTGGGTTTTGCCGCCGGGGAGGGATCGAGAACCACCCCGGCCGGGTCGGCCCCGGGCGTCGACGGCCATGCCGCCAGCAGTTGCCAGGTCTTGAGCATGCGGGCATGGGATGTGCCTGTGTCAAGGCAATCGCCGAGGCGGTGGCGGCTCATCAGCTCCGCCCCGGCGCCGGCATCGCGCACCACCGCTAACTCGGAGCGCAGGCCGCCGGGGTCGCCGGTCAGAAATTGCACCAGCGCCAGGGGTTGGTCGGCGAAGGTGAAGGCCTTGGGTGAGCCCAGGGAAACGCCGCCGTCGGGCAACGCGAAGGACCAGCGCCGGTTCCCCAACCCATCCACCTTGTGAAGCGAACTCTGCAGGCGCCCGCCGGCAAGCTCGGTGGTGGTGAGGACCAGGATGCCGCCGTCATCGCCGACCGTCGGTGAAGAGACAATGTGGCTCCGGCCTTCGTCTGCCCCGAGGTACCGCCTCCAGCGCACGTCACCGCTGGCGGCATCCACGGCGACCAGCCGGGCGTCCGCGGTTCCGGCGTAAACCAGTTCGGCGCCCAAAGGGTCCCTGCCCACCACCGGCGATGAACCGGCAATGGCGAGCGGCTCGGATTTCCAGGCGGGTGAAACGGCATAGCCGCTCTTGACGTTGAGAAACCCCTGACCGGAAAGATCGCCCTGAAAATGTCGCCAGCCGGTAAGGGTCTGCGCACAACCTGCGACCGACAGGACCAATCCCGCTAGGGCCCAAAGGATCGAACGGCGGCTCATGGCGCCTCTTTTTCGCATGGAGGTTGAAGGTTCGACGCCGGCGGAGCTGCTGCCGGATGCTGGAAGACCGATGGGGCACATTAGGCCCCCCGGCAGCAGCTGTCAACAACCATGCGAACGGCGGTCGCGGAGATGCCCATCATGTCTGAATGGAGCGAGGCATCCTCCGCTCCATTCAGCTTCAGTCGACCTCCCCCAGTTCGGCCTTCAGGTCTTCGCGAACATCTTCGCCCAGGGATTTGATGTCCGGAAAGAGGCTGGAAAGGACGGATTTGGCCTTGTCCACGTGGGAGACGGCCTGATCGAGCTTGCCGCCCTCGGCCCGGGTCAACTGAACCCGCCCCCGGATGTCGTCGATATCATCCCTGAGGACATCGCACTCGTTGATGACGTTTAAAAGCTCCTCGGCTTGCATGAATTTTCCCCTTCTATGCGGTGATCGCATTCCTCCGACCACCGGAGTCCCGCCGGCGGCCAATGAACCGCCGGAAAACGCGAGCGTTCCGGTTCTCTGGGGATATCGGCAGTTTGGTGACGGCACTTTAGCGGTGGTCGCTGGGGCGAAGGGGGATGCGGCAGGGTCGTATCGGCGCTGCAGGTACAACCCGGGCCGACGCGGGAGTCAAATTGCTTTTGATCCGGTTTTATGGTTAGGATGCCCGAATGACGGCGAACCCCACCCGGCGAGATTTCAAGGACCTGGCGGCGCATCTGGCTGCGGTGGCGGAGGGCGATGTCGCCACCGGCAGATTGCTGGCGCCCTATGCCTCGTACCGCATCGGAGGCCCGACCGCCATCTGGGCGGCCCCGCGGTCGGCACGGGGCGTGCGGCGCGTCCTGGAGGCCGTCCATGCCGCCGGCGCGCCCCTCTTCGTGCTCGGCCGGGGTTCCAACCTGCTCATCTCCGACCACGGCTGGCCCGGCGTCACCCTCTACATCGGCGAGAATTTGAGCGGCGTGAACTTCTCCGGCGAGCAGGCCGAGGCCGGGGCGGGATGTCTGCTGATGGACCTGGTCCAAGCCGCCGTGGAGCGCGGACTGGGCGGCATGGAGCTCTTGGCGGGGATCCCCGGCGGCGTCGGCGGCGCCCTGCGCATGAACGCCGGGGCCTTCGGCCGGGAGATCGAGTCGCTGACGCTGGAGGTGGCCGGGTTCACGGACGATGGCGGCCCGTTCCGGGCGGCCCGGGAAGGGATCACCTTCGGCTACCGCCGCGCGCCGGAGCTGAACCGGGTGGTCATCACGTCCGCCCGCTTCCGCTTTCAGCCGGATGCCCCGGAGGCGCTCAGGGCCCGCGCCGAGGAAATCCTGGCCCTGCGGGCCCGCAAGCAACCCCTCGAGCACCCCTCTTGCGGCAGCGTCTTCAAGCGCCCCCCCGGATATTACGCCGGCGCCCTCATCGAGGAGGCCGGGCTGAAGGGCGAACGCAGCGGCGGGGCGCAGGTCAGCACCAAACATGCCGGCTTCATCCTGAACATCGCCGACGCCACCGCAGCCGACGTCTACCGCCTGATCCGCCGTATCGAAGAACGCGTGTTCGATCGCTTCGGTGTGCGGCTCGAACGCGAAGTCTTATTGGTGGGGGATTTCAGCGACTAAATGCATTCCCCGACAAGCCACGCGGAGGCGGATGCGCCCCTTCCGCCCGACATGCGACGGTTGACCCGGTTTTTCCTTCCCCTTGCGGTGCAGGCGGCCTCCCAGTCGCTGTGCTACCCGCTGGTGGCTATGGTGGCCACCCGGGGACCCGGCGGGCCCCTGGACCTGGCGGGGCTGGCCCAGTCCAACACCGTCCTTTTCTTCCTGGGGATGTTCGCGATCAGCCTGGTCCCGACCGGCATGGTCTTCGCCCGCACCCGGGAAGGTTACCGCCAATTCTATCGGTTGAGCCTCGGCGCCGGCGTCTGCGCCACCGTCCTGCAAGCGCTTCTCTGCCTGCCGGGGGTGTCGCATCTGCTCTTCGGGCAACTGATCGGACTGCCGCCTTCGATCGAATCACCGGCCCAGATCAGCCTGCTGGCCAGCATCCCCCTGCAACTCCTCTTTTTCTCGCGGATTCCCTATTTCGTGGTCATGTACATCGGCCAGGCAACCGGCATCGCCAGCCTGGCCACCATCGGCCGCGTGACCTTGACGGCCGTGCTCTCTCCGCTGTTCTGCATGGTCGACCTGGTGGGACCGGTGTGGGCCGTGGTGGCGCTGACCCTGCCCGTGGGCCTTGAGTCGATCGTGTCGTGGGCGTTCGCGCGGCCCTTCCTGAAGAACCAGCCCGCCGCGCAGGGCGAACCTCCACGGCTGCGGGACATCCTCGGGTTCACTTTGCCGCTTACCGGCGGCGGCTATTTCCTTTCCCTGGCGACCGTCCTCCTGACGGCGATCATGGCGCGGGCGCCCGACCCGGAACGCATGATTCCGGTGTATTACCTGGCCCTCGGCCTTGCCAGCCCGGTGGCATTCGGGGCCACGCGAATGCAGACGATCGTGCTCGCGTTCCCGCCGGCCGACCGGTTTCAGCGCCAGACGCTGCGTTTTGCCGTAGCCGCCGGGTGCTTCCTCGGGCTTCTGCCGCTGTTCTTCATTCTGCCGGGGCTTGACCAGCTCTACTACGTAAGCCTTCAGAACCTGAACCCCGCCGACCTGCACTGGGTGCGTCAAACCGCAGTCGTCCTGACGCTGCTTCCCCTGGCCGTGGCCCTGAGGGCCCAAAGCGAGGGGCTTGCGACCTGGCTCAAAAAGCCCTCCATCGTTCTCCTCGGCCACGGCGTTTTCCTGATCACCGCAGCAGCGGCGGGAGCCGCCGCCCTGGGCCTGGGGGTGACCGGTTGCCTCATCGGCGCCGCCAGCCTGCCCCTGGGAAGCCTGGCGTCATCAGCCACCATGCGCCTGGCCATGCGAAAGTCAGCCGTCAAAGGGGACTGACCGGAATCAATCCTCCTCCCACTTGATGCATTCCACCGGGCAGGAGCTCATGGCCTCCTCGATGCAGTCCTCCGGCCCTCCTTCCTCCTTGGCCACCTCGGCCTTCTCCGAGGCATCGTTGAAAGTGAACACATCCGGGCACAGCTCGACACAGGTCTGGCAGCCCACGCACTCATCCGCATCAATCACCACACGTTTAGCCATGTCATTACCTCCTGTAGAATTAAGATCCGGCGGGTCGGCGGCGGCTCATGGGCGGCCCCCCGCCCTGTTGCCGTTTCTTCCCCGTTCTGCTACGGTGCCTGAACCCAAGCGGCAGACCGCCCGCCGCTGCACCCGCATGAAGGAGAAAAACAATGACCGAAGCGCCCGAAGATGAAAATACCGAAGACGCGTATGAATTCAAACTGGATCGCTCGAACCTTTACCAGGAAGAAACGTTCTCGGATTTGAAGGCCGGCACTGTCAAGCGTTTCACCCCGGTAAAACCCGACGGAACACCGGACAAGTCACGCAAGACCATTTTCGCCGGCCAGGCCAATCTGTACACGCCCCACGGCCCCCTGCCCATTCAAAATGTTATCCAGGCGAAGGATCTCTCCCAGGCCTTCAAGCGATTCCCCGAGGCCATGGAAGAGGCCATGAACCGCCTCGTTGAAGAAGCAAACAAAATGAAAGACCAGAAGCAATCGCCCCTGATTCAGACACCGGAATCCCGCATCATCGTTCCTTGAATTGCGTCAAGCGCTGAAGCGCCCGACGCAATTCAAAATTAAGGGCTTCCGGAAAAGGACTGGAAGCCGTAGTTCAGCCGCAATGCATGCTATCACGCGGCTTCGCCGGGGGCCGCCACCGGGTTGAGGGGGCTGCCGGGCGGGTAGGCCCGGGCGGCCAGTTCCCGGTCGAGCATCAGCAGGCCGGACTTGTCGCTGCCCACCATGCCGAGCTGCTCGGCGATCTTGCTCGCGTTCGCCTCTTCCTCGATCTGCTCGTTCGCAAACCACGCCAGCAGCGGCTCGGAGGCATATTCCTTTTCCTGACGCGCAATCGTCGTCAACGCGTTGATCTTGCTGCTGATGAACTGCTCGTGCTGGTAGGCATCCTGGAACGCCTCGAGGGGCGACTTCCAGCCGGTCTTGAGCTGCTTGAGGTCTTTCAGAAGGACCTTGCCACCGCGGCCGATCACGTGGTTGAAGAATTTCATGGCGTGCATCATCTCCTCGTGGGCCTGAACCCTCATATAGTGGCCCATGCCGTCCAACGACTTCGAGTGGAAGTAACTCGCCATGGAAAGGTAGATGTAATACGATTCGAGTTCGTTCTTGATCTGATCGTTGATCGCGTCGCTCAGCTTCTTGCCGATCATCTGTCGTCTCCTTTTTTGGGTGGGTTTCAAATCACGGTTGTCGTTTTTACAAGGGCCAATGGTTAGCATCCCGGCCGCGGTTGTCAAATACCGATATCCCCTTGACTCAAAAAGACTTTTTCGCCTAAACTACGTCTATCTCAGCCCTCCGGGGTTCACGCGCGGACCATACCGGCGCAAGACAGGCGACATGACCGAGCAGCTCAGTTTATTCCAGACTTCTGATACGCGCCCTGCGGAAGGCCCGGGTGCGGCGGATCTCGTCCTCCAGGAAGCGGACGGCAGCGCGCTCGACGAGCTCTTCCGGCTGAGCCGCCGCTGGGGCCGGAACTGCGACTATCTCGAACTTCTCGAATTCATCGCCCGCTTCCCGGCCTATTCCCCGCTGAACTGCTTTCTCATCCATCTCCAGGACCCGGCCGCTACGCAGGTGGCCACGGCTCGAATGTGGTTGCGAAAATGCCAGCGGCGCATAAAGGCCGGGGCGCGTCCCATCGCCATCCTGGCGCCGATGTCGCCGGTGCTCTTCGTCTTCGACGTCCGGGACACCGAAGGCCCTGCCCTGTTGACAGGGGCCTTCAAGGCCGCCGCCGACCGCCTGCCGATGAAACCATACGAAGCCACGCTGCACAACTGCGGCATCCAGCACATCGCCGTGCGCGAAGCCGCGGCATCCAGCATTCCAGCCGAAGGCACCGTCCGCGTCACGCCCGCGATACGGAAAAAGCACCCCGAGCTGAGCCTGGAGTCGAACACGCGCTACCTCGTTCTGATCGAGGCCGGTTTAAGCCTGGAAGAAAAATACGCCGCGTTGGTCCTGGAACTCGGGCACCTGTTTTGCGGGCACCTGGGGATCGACGGCGATGCGTGGTGGGCCGATCGCAA
The DNA here is from genome assembly GCA_963716325.1 of uncultured delta proteobacterium. Taxonomy (GTDB): domain Bacteria; phylum Desulfobacterota; class Desulfobacteria; order Desulfobacterales; family SpSt-501; genus SpSt-501. Next base: position 122,523 of record CAVQTH010000045.1, read on the forward strand.
GAACCTGAATCTCGAGCGCATCGACATCGAGGCCGCTTCGGCCGCCCATCTCGTCTGCCGCCGCCGGGGGCTTGCCCAGGCCGGCAGTCGCTTTCTGGCCGCATGCCGTGAAGCGGACCGCGAACTGCCTTCCTTCAGCCTGAGTGCCGTCTTCCAGGCCGTGACCCACATCGAGGCCATGGGCAAAACCACCTGGAGCAAGCCGCGAAAGCACGGGCGCTACTAGCAAAAGAGAAAAATTCTTCCATTCCATGCCGGAGAAACCCACCGAGATCGTCATCCCCAGGGAAAAGGCCGTGTTCCGGCTCGACGGCCGCGGCCGCTGGTGCAATGCCCACGGGGTCTTCCGCAACCGCCGGATCAGCGACTATTTCCACTCCGCCATCCGCCGCGACGAGGGCGGCTATTTCCTCTGCCAGGAGCACGGCGATCACGTCGAAAAGGTGTATTTCCCCTACGAGGACACCGCGCTGTTCACGGTGGACGTCGACCTTGCCGCCGAAATCCGCCTGCGGCTCAACACCCGGCGCGAGCTGCTGCTGGACCCCGCAGCCCTTTTCGTGGCCGGCGAAAGCCTCTACATGACCCTCGACGGCGAGCGGATCAAATTCTCCGAACGGGCCATGCTGAAGTTGGCGGAGGTGATGGAGTTCACGGAGGAAGGCTATTTCATCCGGGTGGGTGGCCGGCGTCACCGCATCTATGAGGTGGGCGGCCGAGGGGCGTGATGCGATTTTCGTTTCAAACGACCGCCGGCCGGGGCGAAGGCCGGACGGCTTGCGCCATTCTGGCCGAAGGTGCCGGCCTCCCGAAACTCAGGGTCAAGGATGCCATGCAAAAGGGCGCGGTCTGGCTGACACGGACCGGCTCCGGCGAGCGGCGCCTGCGGCGGGCGCAGACCGTGCCGCGGCCCGGCGACGGCCTCGCCATCCATTACGACGCGGAGCTGCTGGCCCGCATCCCGCCGGCTGCCGTGCGCCGGCACGATGCCGTTCGTTTCAGCGTCTGGTTCAAGCCGGCCGGACTGATGACCCAGGGCAGCCGCTACGGGGACCACTGCTCGCTGCTGCGGCAGGCCGAGGTGTTTCTGCGCCCCCGGCGGCAGGCCTTCCTGGTCCACCGGCTGGATCGCGAAGCGGCCGGCTTGGTGATGATCGCCCATGACCGGGAATCGGCCGGAGCCCTTTCGCGCATGTTCGCCGAACGCAAGGTCGTCAAGCGCTACCGCGCGGAGCTCCGCGGCCGGGCCGGCCCCGAATCGTCCGCCGGCCGGATCGATCTGCCGCTCGACGGCCGGGCGGCGACGACGGAGTACAGCGTCGCCCGGTATGACCCGACGACGGACACCTCGCTCGTCGATGTCGTCATGCGGACGGGTCGCCGGCATCAACTGCGCAGGCATTTTGCCATGGTCGGCTTCCCGGTGATGGGAGACCCGCGTTACGGTGAGAACAACAAGAACACCGACGGCCTGAAACTCACGGCCGGGGGCCTGGAGTTCACCTGCCCCTTCAGCGGCCGGTCCATGGTATTTCAATTGGAACCCATGCCTTGATCTTTCTGAAAACCCGGGCGATAGTGAAGATGGCGCGGCCGGAACCCGCCGTCCACCATAATCCGAAAGGAACCCTTGCATGTTCAAAGTCAGCGTGATGTACCCCAACCAGGAAGGCGCACAGTTCGACCTCGACTACTACCGCACCAAACACATGGACCTGGTCGTTCGGTTCCTGAAACCTTTCGGCCTTGTCCGCACCGAGGTGCTCAGGGGCATCTCCGGCGGCGGCGGTCAGCCGGCCCCCTACATCTGCATCGGGAACCTCTACTTCGACACCGCCGACGGCTACGAAAAAGGGGCCGCGGCGAGCGGCGGCGCTCTGCGCAGCGACATCCCCAATTTCACCAACGTCACACCGGTACGCCAGATCAGCGAAGTGGTGACTTCATAAGAAGCGGGTTGCGGCCCGTTGGGCCGCAACCCGCTTCTTATATTTTTCTCTGTGGGAGCGGCTTCCAGCCGCGACTTTATCTTGCCGGCATTGGATATGTAAAATTCTATCATCTCATGAAACGGCGAAACGAGGTTGAGGAAATCAAAGAAAACCATTCACATCCGGCGGCCGGATCCTCGCTGAAAGGCCTGCTCCTGCTGGCCCTGCTCAGCCTGTTCTGGGGCCTGGGCTGGCCGGCGATGAAGGTCACCCTGGCCGAAGTTCGGCCCTGGACCTTCCGGGCCGTCTGCCTGATGGCGTCCGGATCGGCGCTGCTGGCGCTCGCCCGCTCCGGCGGCAACCGTCTGAGGGTGCCCCCTGAAGACCTGGGGCCGCTCATCCTCACCTCGGTCATCAACATAACCGGATGGCACATTTTGTCCGCCCATGGTGTCGCGGCCATGCAGGCGGGCCGGGCGGCCATCGTCGCCTACACCATGCCCCTGTGGGCGATCATTCTGAGCCGGCTGATTCTGAAGGAAGACATCACCGCGCCGCGCCTGTGGGCGCTGGCCGTCGGGTTCGTCGGGCTGGCCCTGCTGCTCGGCCCCGATCTTCAAAAGGTCGGCGCGGCGCCGGCGGGGGTGATCTTCATGCTGGGGGCGGCCTTCTGCTGGGCGGCCGGGACCGTGCTGGTCAAGTTTTTCCGCTGGCACATGCCGGCCGCGCTCGTCATGGGCTGGCAGCTGCTGATCGGCGGCATCCCGATTGTGATGGGTGCGTTGCTGCTGGATCCCCTGACGGCCCTCGGCGACATATCCTTGAAAGCGGCGGCCGCTTTCGTCTATCTCATCGCGGGGCCGATGATTTTCTGCCACTGGGCCTTTTTCGTGGTGGTTCAGATGTTTCCAGCCAATGTAGCCGCCCTGAGCACACTGAGCATCCCGGTGATCGGTGTTTTCAGCAGCGCGCTGCTGCTGGGCGAAGCGCTGAGCCTCTACGAACTGATCGCCCTGTGCCTGGTGGTCGTCGCCTTGGCCCTGACCAGTTTGGGGAAGCGGCCATAGACAGAACCCGGCTCAGTTCCCCAACAGACTCGTTATGAAACATACCCCTCCCCCACCGCCTCCGCCCCCGCCACCGGAGGAAGGCGCTGCAGCGGTCGCGGACGCCTCAGCGGTGTAGATGGAGGCATTTTCGCTGTTCACCCCCCGAGCCCGGTAGTAGTAGGTTTTGGCTGCTTGAACACTCGTGTCCTGATAAACGGGCAGCCCGGGCCCGACGGTGGCAATCTCAACAAAAGCAGCGGCTTCGCTTTCCCGGCGCTCGATCTTGACGCTGACCGCGTCGGAAAAATTGTCGTCCCAGTTCAGGTCGATCCTGCTGGCGGAGACCCCGGCCGCCGCAAAGTTTGACGGCGGCGCGGGAATGTTCCGCACGCTGTTGTCGGCGTTGATGCGCCCCGCCGTGAAAATGTACCCCAAGAGATAAGAAACCCGATCGACGCCATCCAGGATCCGGCCTTTGACCTGAGCGGCGGTAAGGCCGGGGCTTGCGCTCCAGACCAGCGCCGCCAGCCCGCTCACGTGGGGGGTCGCCATCGAGGTCCCGGACTCCGACGCATAATCATCGTTCAGGTACGTGCTGAAAACCGACACCCCGGGCGCGGCAACGTGGACCTTGGTGAGCCCGAAGTTGGAAAAGGCGGCGAGCCGGTCGTTGCTGTCGCTGGCCGCGACCGCAATGATGTTGGGCAAATCGTAGCCGGCCGGATAGCTCGGGGTCTCGTCGTTGTCGGCCCCCTCGTTGCCGGCGGCCGCGACGAAAAGGATCCCGTCGCTGTTCAGCTGCGCGATCGCGTCTTTCTCGCCCTGCGAGAACTCCGAGCCGGTGTAACTGGCATTGATGATCCTGGCTCCGTTGAGGCGCGCATACTCCATCGCTTCGATCGTGTCGGCCACCGTCGCGTTTCCAAAATCGTCAAAGGCCCGCAGGACCATGATCTTCGCCCCCCAGCAGAGGCCGGTAACACCCAGCGCGTTGTCGCCCACGGCCCCGATCGTCCCGGCCACGTGAGTGCCGTGGCCGTCGACATCCATGGGGTCGTTGCCCTCGAGAACAAAATCCCAGCCGCGCGTGTCGTCGATTTTGCCGTTGGCGTCATCGTCGAGGCCGTTGGCGGCAATTTCATCGCTGTTGACCCAGAGGTTCGCAGCCAGATCGGGGTGGTTATAGTCGGCCCCGGAGTCGACCGCCGCCACCACCAAGGAACCGCAATTCGTCGCCACCTCCCAGGCCGCCGGCGCATTGATCCTGGGAAGGCCCCAGAGCAAGGGATAAGAGGTGTCATTCGGCGTCCGGCGCAGATGCCGCAGGTAGTTGGGCTCCGCGTACTCCACCAAGGGGTCCCGGCGAAAAATATCCAGCGCCTCCTGTACCTTCATGCCATCGGGCAGCTTGACGCGGTCAATGCCATGCGCTTCCAGGAATTTGAGCGTCCGGGTTCCCCACCGGTTCTGATGGAATTCTGACGCCGCTCCCCGGTCCGCGGCGTGGTATTTAACCAGGATCTCCCCGGTTGCATAGGATGCTCGAAGGAATCCCGATAGAGGCTGCGCGGCCGAGTCCGCCGCCGGTAGAGTCAACCATAGTCCAATAACCAGCAAAACAACCACGAGTCTTTTGCTCGTCTGGGCAGTTGTCTGTCGAAGAAAGTGTGCCATCGATTCGGGTTCCCTCCAGGGGGCTCGTGTCTTTCGACTCGGGACGGTGATGATTAAACCAATCCTAAATACTTTGTAATGGACAAATTAGCTCCCACCCCCCCGACAGTCAATACAACGGGCTGCTCCCGACGGAATGGGTAGAGCTGTTATGAAAGCGTAGGAATTGCCGATAATAGAATTCGGCGTCCGGTTTATTTGGGGAGGGGATGAAAGCGGTCTTTGGGGTTGAAATTTTGACTTGATTCCTTTAAGCAGTATAATGAGTCTAAAATTTCAGCACCTGAAAGCAGCGGAGGTATGCACATGGTGATTGCCCGTTTCCTGAAACTTCCATTTCAACTATTTATATTTGCTACGATTACCGCTGCTTTGCTTCCGGCTCAAAGCGGTGCGGCCGCCTTCGAGCGGATCCCCCAGCCCGATCCGCCCACCATCGAAAGAGAGGTCCCGGAGGCCCCCAGCGCCAAGGCTGCCGCGGACTTCATGGCACCGTCCGCGGCCACCGAGTGGACATACCACAAGACGAACGACAACCTGCACCCGGACGGCAACGAACAGCAGATGCTGTGGCTGCTGAACCGGGCGCGCTCGGACCCGGCCCAGGAAGGCGCCTGGCTCGCGACGGTGACCGACCCGGACATCGCGGCCGCGCGGTCGTATTGGGGCGTCAACCTCACGGCCCTTCAGAACGATTTTGCGGCCATCCCGGTCCAAGCCGCCGGCCGCCTTCGATGTCCGGCTTTACAACGCGGCCAAGGCCCACTCGGATTACCTGATCAGCATCGACAGCCAGACCCATGACGGTCAGTTCACCCGCATCGACGCGGCCGGATTCGAATACACCTCGGCCGCCGGCATCGTGTTTTCCTATTCCGAAAACGCACTCTATGGTCATGCCGGCTTCAACATCGACTGGGGGCCGGGGCCCAACGGCATGCAGGACCCGCCCGGCCACCGCAACGCCATCATGTCGGTCAGCGGCAACTACACGAATGTGGGTTATGCCGTTGTCGCCGAATCCAACCCGGCCACCGATGTCGGCCCCCTGGTGATCTCGGGCGACCTCTGCTACGCCGACACGGGGTTCGCCAACCATTACAACCGCTTTCTGGTCGGCACCGTCTGGGTCGACAGCAACGGCAACGACCAGTATGACCCCGGCGAGGGCATCGGCGGCGTGACCGTGAACCCGAACCTGGGAACCTACTACGCCGTCACCGCCAACGGCGGCGGCTATGCCATCCCGATCACCACGGCCGGCACCTATGTTGTCACGTTTTCGGGCTCCTCGATCACGGCCCCGGTCACACGCACGGCCACGGTGGGTTCGACCAGCGTGCTCCTCGATTTGAAATACGCGGGCGACAACACCGTGCCGGAGGCCAACACCGGATCTGCCACCTCCGTCGGCAGCATTTCGGCCGTAGTGCACGGCACCGTCATCCCCAACGGGTCCAGCACGACCTACTATTTCCAGTACGGCGCGACCGACACCTATGGGTCGCAGACCACCGGCCGCACGACCGGCATCGATCTCTCGGTAGCCGAAACCGTCACCGGCCTGTCGGCCAATACCACCTACCACTATCGCCTCGTGGCAACCAACACCTCCGGCACCAGCTTCGGTCCCGACCGGACCTTTCAGACCACCGCAGCAAGCTCGAGCTCCGGCGGCGGTGGCGGCGGTGGCGGCGGTGGCGGCCCCTGCCTGATCTCGGCTGCGGGCAACGGGGCCGAATGGCGGGCAGCCGACGGGTGGCTGCTCGCCGGGCTGCTGGCGGCCTGCCTGACGGCTTTATACGGACGGACATTCCGTCAAGTGGCCTTGAAGAAGCTGGTCAGGACGCAAGGCGCCCACCCTGCGCGGTAAATAAGTTGGCCCTGTCTTTGCCTATCCCCCATGAAAAAAATCCGCTCCTCCGGGAGCGGATTTTTTTAAAGATTCCTTCGTGTTCAGCCGATAAGAGTATTTCAGAGAAGGCGGGTTCCCTCTCCGCGTTTTCATCTGCAAAACAGATAGACGAGCGGACCGGGTGCCTGCAAACGCAGTGCCGAGGGACGACTGAATGAATTACGACTGGGCCTTTGCCCGACGGATCCGGTGCAGCCGGGAAGACCAGCAGCAGTGTCTGCATATGGTCTCCGAAATCCTGCTCCTGACCAGAAAGGCCAGGTCCCTCGGGCTGCTGTCCCTGATCGAGACCATCGAGAGCTGCGCCAACCGTTTTTTGCAGAGAGGCCTGCAGCTCATCGTGGACGGCGAGAAGCCTCACGCCGTGCGAGAGATCCTGGAGATCAGCATCATGGCGGGCGGCTTTCGCGGAAGGGAGCTGCTGGAGCGGTGCATCATCCTGGAAGGCCTCATGGGCATCCAGGCCGGGCTTAACCCCAGGAGCATCCGGGAGCTGCTGTTGTCGTTCCTGGGGGAAGAGATCGCGAGCACGTATGAAACCGAGTTCGAGGACGGCAGCGGCGGCGACCTGGACGGCTTTCTCAAGACCCTTGAGCAGTCTCAGCCGCCGAGCCCGGTGCAATCCCCGCTGAGCTTTCTTTTCAGCAGGCTTGGCGATGAAGAGATCCGGCAGTGCCTCAAGGAAATCAGCACGCTGGATCTGGCAAAGGCGTTAAAAAACATGAACGCCAAGACCCAGATGCGCATTTTCAACACGCTGCCGAAACCCGGCGCGTTGTTTCTCAGGGAAACCCTGGAGCAGATGGGCCGGGTGCCGCCTTCTGCGGTGGCCGAGGCTCAGGAGAGAATCGAAGCCGTAATGAGGGACATCAGCCGGCGCACGCCCCCACCGAAAGCGGCCGTCGGCCATACGGGTCCGACCCCCGCCTGAAAGATTCCGCAGCGGGGATGCGTGCGCCGAGTGCGCTCACCGGGCGGAAACCAACACCTCCTCGCCTTTTTCCATGAACTGCCTCAGCCGCGCGATGTGACGGTTCTCCTCCGCGATGATGGCCTCGAGCTGGGTGCGGGTGTCGCCGCTTTCGATGAACGGCGCGATCATCTCATAAAATAGGACGGTGTCCTTTTCGAACTCGATGAAAATGGAAACCAGCTCTTCCGGACCGGCCACCTTCGAGAAGTCCACTTCCCTGAGCGAGAAGCTCTGGCCGCCTACCAAATCATCAAAGAGCTGTTTGCTCATTTCCTCCAGGAAAGGGTTCTTGCCGCCCGTGTCCAGGGCGGCCTTGAGCCCGGCAAACCAGCTGCCGTGCCTGGCCTCTTCATCCGCCATCCAGGCGAGCATGGCCTTCAGCTCCTCATCGGTTGACGATTGAAGCGCCTTGCGGTAGGTGGCCTCGCCGTTTTTCTCCAAACGGATCCCCACATCCAGGATTTCCTTGGTTTCGAACATCGTCGCCTCGCACGCTGGGTTGAAGTTGCGGGCATCATAGCAGAACCGGGAAGAAATTCAAACCGAGCCAACCGCCGCCGCACCCGGGGCGGCCCGGCAGCGAAACTGACTACCCAAATATTGTTACATTTTTTTCTCAAATCCTCGAAGCTCGTAGCCGATGCCTAATTTACCCATTGATTTCACAGCGAAATAAATCACGCTTAAACCCTGCACGGTTTTTGCTAAAGACTGGCTATAGGCTATGGCAGCAGCTTTGAAAAACAGCAACTACCCAGGGTTCAGGATTCGGGGTTCAGAAAATCCGCGAGGACCGGCTCATAATCCTCGGCCTTTTCCCGCACGGGCGATGGGAGCCGGCAGCGATCAGACCCCGGCCACTGCTTCTCTCCTGAACCCCGAACCCTAGTACCCTTGCTGCCTGAGGCGTTACGAAAAAGGAGAGGCGACAACCATGGACATGATAGACATACTGGGCGCCATCATCGTTCTCGCCGCCTTGGCGAGACTCATTTTCGTCTGAGGCGGAAGCCTGGCCGTCTGCAACGAGGATGCTTTTCCGGATGCTCGCCTCAGACGACGGCTGCCCGTTGACCGGACGGGCCTGCCCGCTTTCCGACAGGCCCGGATGAAACGCAAGCCCGCCGCCCGTCACGATGGATCCTCCCGTCGCTTCCAAGAGACCCCGCTCCGCCGGAATCATTGACTTCCAAATTCATAATCAGTATCACTCACATAACCTATTTCCAGGGGAGGGCTATCCATGACGGCATACGAAAAGCTTGGCGTGTTTTACCTGGGCAAGGCGTTCGACATGGAGTCCGGGAAACTCCGGGAGGACCTGGTCCTTTACGATTCCAAGGATCTCACCACCCACGCCGTCATCATCGGCATGACCGGCAGCGGCAAAACCGGTCTCGCCCTCGGCCTCCTGGAAGAGGCCCTGATCGACAACATCCCGGTGATCGCCATCGACCCCAAGGGCGACCTTCCCAACCTGCTGCTCACCTTCCCGGGCCTCACTCCAGCGGAGTTCCTGCCCTGGGTCGACGACCAGGACGCCGCTGCCGCCGGTCTCAGCCGTCAGCAGTTTGCCGGCAAACAGGCCGACCTGTGGCGCAAGGGGCTTGCCGATTGGGGCCAGGGCCCGGAGCGCATCGAACGGCTGCGCGCTGCCGCGGAGTTTGCCGTCTACACGCCCGGCAGCCGCGCCGGCCTGCCGGTGAATGCCCTGGGGAGCTTTGCGCCGCCCCCCGCCGCCATCGCGGAAGACCGGGACCTTCTGCGTGAACGCATCATGACGACGACGACCTCGCTGCTGGCCCTGGCGGGCATCGATGCCGACCCCATCACCAGCCGCGAGCACATCCTGCTCTCCAACATCTTCAGCGCCGCCTGGTCTCAGAACAAGGGCCTTGACCTGTCCGGCCTGGTGCGCGCCGTCCAGGAGCCGCCGTTTGCGCGCGTGGGGGTCATGGACCTCGACTCGTTCTATCCCGCCAAGGAGCGGTTTCAGCTGGCCATGCGCTTCAACAACCTCCTGGCCGCGCCGGGATTCGAGGCCTGGCTGGAGGGCGAGCCCCTCGACATCGGCCGGCTCCTCTTCACGGCCGACGGCAAGCCGCGCGCTTCCATCTTCACCATCAGCCACCTCGGCGACGCCGAGCGCATGTTCTTCGTCGCTAAGCTGCTGAACGAGATCCTGGCCTGGGTGCGGACCCAGCCCGGCACCTCCAGCCTGCGGGCCGTCCTCTACATGGACGAGATCTTCGGCTATTTCCCGCCGGTCAGCAACCCGCCGTCGAAGCAGCCCCTGCTGACCCTGCTCAAGCAAGCGCGGGCCTTCGGGCTCGGCGTGGTGCTGTCCACCCAAAACCCGGTGGATTTAGACTACAAGGGGCTCGCCAACACCGGCACCTGGTTCATCGGCCGGCTTCAGACCGAGGGCGACAAGGAACGGGTGATGGCCGGGCTGGAAGGGGCCTCGGCGGGCAAGCACTTCGACCGCGGCCGGATGGAAAAGACTCTGGCCGGGCTCGGCAAACGCGTCTTTCTGCTCAACAACGTTCACGAAAACGAGCCCGCCCTTTTTCAGACGCGCTGGACGCTGTCCTACCTGCGCGGCCCCATGACGAGGGAGAACATCAAGGCCTTGACGGCCGCTGATGCGGCCGTCAAACAGGCCGTGCCGGCCTCCGAGGCGTCCTCGCGGGAGCAGGTGCCGGCGGCGCCTTCCTCGGGTGTCGTCCGGGAATCCCAGCCGCCGCTGCTGCCGCCGGGGGTCACCGCCTATTACCTTCCGCCGGCCGAGGACGCGCCGGGAATTGAATATTTCCCCGCAGTGGCTGCCAGTCTGGACATCCACTACACCAGCGCCAAGCAGCAGGTCGACCTGTCGCGGCGGCTGGCCTTTGCCGCGCCCTTGTCCGAGGGGCCGGTCGCCCTGGACTGGGACCAGGCCATCGCGATCGCGCTGGACCCCACCAAGCTCGCCGCAAAGCCGTCGGCCGGGGCCCTTTTCGCCGAACTGCCGGCCGAGGGTAAAAAGCCCAAGGCCTACGACGCCTGGCGCAAAGACATGACCCGCTGGGTGCGCCAGAGCTGCGCGCTACGGCTGCGCCGCTCCGAACGCTTCGGGCTGGCCGCGCGCCCCGAGGAATCCAACTCGGATTTCATGGCCCGACTGGCCCAAACCGCCCGGGAACAGAGGGACCTGGAGGTGGAAAAGCTGCGCCGCCGCTATGCCGACAAGTTCAACGCCTTGAAGGACCGGTTGATGCGCTCGGAGCAGGCGGTCATGCGCGAGCAGGAACAGCTTTCCGCAAAGAAGGTGGAAACGGCAATTTCTTTCGGGACAGCCATCCTCGGTGCCTTCCTGGGGCGTAAGGCGGTGAGTTCCACCTCGGCCGGCCGGTTGGGAACGGCGGCGAAATCCGCCGGCCGCCTTCGCAAGGAGAGCATGGACACCGCCCGCGCCCAGGAAAGCGCCGAGGCGGTCAAAGCCAAGATAGCGGAACTGGATCAGTCCCTGCAGGCGGACATCGACAAGCTGGAGACCGCCTTCGACCCGGTCGCTGAAAAACTGCAGGAGGTCGTCGTAGCCCCGACCCCGGCCGGCATCACCCAGGAGTTTTTCGGCCTGGTGTGGCTGCCGTATCGGCGGGATGACCACGGAAAGGCCGTCCCGGCCTGGAGGGCGGCTTCGTAATAAGCCCAACTTCCGCGTTGTGCGACGTGCCGCGCTTTCACCCGGGCCGCGCAGCCGGGATTCCGTGGTTACGGGGAACGGCACTAATGTCTGAATTGGAAATCCAATTCTTCGGTCGTGTGCCCCCCTGAAGGTTCACTACAGCTTGCCATTAATTTAGCAAATTGTTATCATTGAAATATTTCACAAACCACGCAGGTTTTTTATGCCCGTTTTCGAATACACAGCGCTCGATGCCAAAGGCAAGAACACCTCCGGCATCATCGACGCCGACGGGATCCAGGCCGCCCGGCAGAAACTGCGCTCCTCGGGGAAATTCCCGGTGGCCATCCGCGAGGCGCAGGAAGCTCAGGCGAAAAAAGACGCTCGCCACCGCTTCAGCTTCGGCGACTGGTTCTCGCGCGTCAAGCCTGCCCACGTGGCCATTACCACGCGTCAACTGGCGACCCTGATCGGCGCCGGTTTCCCGTTGGTGTCGGCCCTGGACGCGCTGCTGCCGCAGACCCCTTCCTACGCCCTGAAGCGCACCCTGGCGCGGGTGAAGGACCTCGTGGTCGAGGGAAACAGCTTCGCGCATGCCCTTTCCCAGTTCCCCGGGATTTTCCCGCCGATCTACGTCAACATGGTGCGGGCCGGCGAGAGCTCCGGCACGCTGGAGATCGTGCTCGAGCGCCTGGCGGAAATCACAGAAAAACAGCAGGCTCTCTCCAACCGGATCCAGGCCTCGCTCGCCTACCCGGTGTTCATGCTGTTCTTCGGGGTCGTCGTGCTGTTCATCCTGTTGGCCTACATCGTCCCCACCATCACCTCGATCTTCACCGACATGAAGCAGGTGCTGCCGACCCCCACGCGCGTGCTGATCGCGCTGAGCGACTTTTTCAAGCACTACTGGTGGATGGTCCTGATACTGCTGGCAGCGGCGGTTTTGGGCGTCCGGCAGTTCTGCAGGACCCAAAACGGCCGGCGCTGGTGGGACACCACCCTTCTCAAGCTGCCGGGTTTCGGCACCCTGGCCCGCAAGCTGGCGGTCGCCCGGTTCAGCCGCACCCTGGGTTCCCTGCTGGAAAACGGGGTCACCCTGCTGGTCGCCCTCGACATCGTCCGCAACATCGTGGGCAACGTCTTGATCGCCGACACCGTGTCCCGGGCGGGTGAGGAGGTCAGCAAGGGCAAGAGCCTCTGGCTCGCCCTCTCCGAGGGTCGCGTGTTCCCCACGCTGTCCATCCAGATGATCCAGGTCGGGGAGCAGTCCGGCGAACTGGAAAAAATGCTTTACAAGATCGCCGATGTCTTTGAAAATGAGGTGGAAACCACGATCCTGCGGCTGACCTCCTATCTGGAGCCGGTGATGATCCTGGTGATGGGCTGCGCGGTGGGGTTCATCGTGCTGTCGATCTGTCTGCCCATCTTTGAAATGAATCAGTTGATTAGATAAAATAAAGTGGTTCAAGGACCCAAGGCAATAAGAAGAAAGGCCGACACAATATGATGTCAACACTATTTTCTCAACTGAACGAAAAGGCAGCCCTCTGCGGCTTCGTCAAAAGCCCCGAATTCAAGGCGCGCGAGCCGCGCGGAGCGAGGCGTACTTTTAGTACGCCGCAGCGACTGCGGGGCGAAGCGCAACGCCGAAGTCGGGGCTTCTGCGAAGTCGCCAACCACCGGGGGTTTACTCTGATCGAAATCATGGTCGTCATCATCATCCTGGGGATATTGGCGATGTACGTCGCCCCCAAGCTGATGGGCCGACCGGAGGAGGCCAAGCAGGTGCGGGCCAAGATGGACATCGCCGCCCTGGAAACCTCGCTCAAGCTCTACAAGCTGGACAGCGGCATCTACCCCGGCACCGAGCAGGGCCTGCTCGCCCTGGTGCAGCGGCCGGAGTCCGGGGTGATACCCAAAAAGTGGCGGCAGGGCGGCTACCTCGAAAAAGGCAAGGTGCCCAAGGACCCGTGGGGCAACGACTACATCTACCTGTCGCCCGGCCTCAAGGGGGATTTCGACATCATATCCTACGGCGCCGACGGCGTGCCGGGCGGCGAGAACGAAAACAAGGACATCACCAACTGGGACATCGACTGATGACGCAGCGCCGGGCCGGCTACACCCTGCTGGAGCTGATCGTCGTCATGGCCCTGATCGGCATCGTCTTTTTCTTCGCCGTCCCGCGGTTCGAAGGGTCGTTTTTCGTCGACGACGCCAAGCGGAGCTCGCGCTGGCTGATCGGCAAGCTCCAGGCCCTGCGCGAGGAAGCGCTGCGCACGCGCCGGCAGCAGGTCCTGCACATCGACCTGGAAACAAACCGGCTCTGGGAAACGGCGGAGGCCATGACCCCGGAGGAGGCGGACCGCGCCGTCCGCCGCGCCCAGCCGCTGCCGGGCGGCGGCCGCGTGGTCGGCGTCGACTTCCCCCGCCAGGGCCGCGTGAACGCAGGCCGGGCGGAGATCCGGTTTTCGCGGGACGGGCACAGCGACCGCGTCCTGATCCATTTGCAGCACGGCGACACCTTCACCTCGTTTCTGCTCGAGCCCTTCCTCTCCCAGGTGAAGATGTTCGACCGCATGGTCGGTTTCGATGATGTGCGGCTTTGAGGTCAACCGGTCCGCCCGTTTGCCGGTCAACCCGTTGCGCGTAGAATTGCCAAGTGATGCCCGGGAATGATAGACGCTCCATTTCCTGCCAAGCCTGCTGATCGTGAGCTTCGAGCCGGCTTTACCCTGCTCGAGGTGATGGTGGCGCTCGGCATCATGGCCATCGTGCTGATGAGCGTGTACCGCCTGCAATCCCAGACCGTCGCCATGAGCATCGAGAGCCGCTTCACCACGCAGGCGCCGCTTCTGGCACGCAGCGCGCTCACCCGTTTCGAGGAATCCACCGAGCGCCGGTTCGCCACCAGCCAGGGCGATTTCGGCCGCGAGTACCCGGGCTACCAGTGGAAAATCACGGTCGAGGACGCGCCGTCGGCCGCCCTGGGGGTGGACATCTCGCGGGACATGAAGCGCATCGATGTGCTGGTGACGCTCAACAACGGCGAACACTCGTACGGGTTCAGGACGTACCGGTTTATGAGAGAGTGACGAGTAATGAGTCGGAGTCGGAGTGAAAAGGGATGAGCAGCGAGTGAAATCAAAGTATCCTACATTGCCCAATCCTCGACATTGGTTGATTATGACGGGGTCGTCTACATTTGGAACTCGGAACTCGGAACTCGGAACTCCAACTAAGCGGCCGCAGGCCCATGGATTCACCCTCCTGGAAATCCTGGTGGCCGTGCTTATTTTAGGCCTTGTGGTAACGACGGTCCTGTCATCGTTCAACATGGTTTTTTCGAACGCCGAAACCCTTGAGGCGACGGCGTCCGTGTTCGACATGGGCCGGACCTGTCTGACCCGCATCACCCTCGACCTGGAAAACGCGTTCATCCTTGAGCGGCCGCTGTACCAAGCGCCGCGAGTCGACAGCCTTCCGGACCCCTACCGGTTCCAGGGCTCCGTTGAGAACAGGGGTGGCACGGCGCTTGCAAAGTTAAGGTTTACCAGCCGGGCGCACGTGGCGCTCGAAGGGTCGCGGGAGGACGGGATCGCCGAAATCATTTATTACGTGCAGGCCGCCCCCGGCGGAGGTCTGCGGTTGAAGCGCGCCGACAACCTCTATCCCTATCCTCGCTTCGAGGAGCGCAGCGTAGATCCCGTGCTCTGTGAAAACGTCAAATCATTGGCATTCGAGTATGTTGACGCGGATGGCAAGGAGTTCGACGCGTGGGATTCGGAGTCCCCGCGGGTCGGCAACGCGACTCCGGTGATGGTGGCGGTGCGGCTTGAAATCGGCGACGCGAACGACAGCTACGGGTTTCAGACCACCGTGGCGCTGCCGCTGGTGCGCCGGAAGTCGGGGTGACCCATGCCGGGTTTCGTCCAGTGCCTGCGGAATCGTCGTGGAGTGGCCTTGCTGATCACCCTCGGGGTGACTACCGTGCTGGTGGCGGCCGCCCTCGAATACAACCGACGGGCGCGGTACGCGGTGGTCTCCAGCGCCGCAGCACGCAATGATCTGAGCATGACCGAGATGGCCGCCGCCGGCGTGCATGTGGCCATGGCGATCCTCGCCAAGGACAAGGTCGACAACGACAACGACACGCCGATGGACGACTGGGCCGACCCGGTGCACATCGACGAAGTGCTGAGGGAGTTCCCCTTCGAGGACGGCCGGCTGTCGCTGGTCATCACCGACGAGCTGGGCAAGATCCAGGTCAACGCCCTGTTCGATCACACGGACAAGACGCCAGTTCAACGAAGTCCCAGCGGACCCTGTGGGACCGGTTCCTGCAGTATTACGCCGATCGCAAGGAGCTCAAGCTCGAGCTCAAGAACGACAGCGAGCCGACGGCCATCATCAACTCGCTGAAAGACTGGCTGGACAGCGGGGACGACGACGCCATCACCGGGCTGAGCGGCGCCGAAACCAGCTACTACGAGGGCAAGCGGCCGCCATACCCCGCCCGCAACGGCCCGCTGACCGACTTGGACGAGCTGCTGCTGGTCAAGGGGATCACCCCGGAGCTCTATTACGGGACGGCGGAAATCCCCGGGATCTCGCGCTACCTGACGGTCCTGGGCATGGCGCCGGGCGAAGGCACGGGGGCAAGCTTCCCCGGCCGCATCAACATCACCACGGCCGGCATTCCCGTGCTCTTCGCGCTGCTGCCGGCCGAAAACAAGGACCTGGTGGAAGTTATCGACGAACTTCGGCGGAACATCGCTTCCGGCAAACAAAAGGTGGACCTGCGCAATCCCGCCTGGTTGAACCAGATCCCGGGGCTGGCGGGGCTCAAGATAGACCCCAAGCTGGTCACCATGTCGAGCGACCTGTTCCGCGTGGAATCCACGGCCGGCCTGCACGATGCCGCAACCACGGTCACGGCCGTGCTGCAACGGGTGAAAGCCCCCAAGACGGGGAAATGGACGTGCCGCATCCTGAGCTGGCAGGTGAATTGACATGAGCCGAAAAGTTCTTGGACTGGACATACAATCCAACAGCGTCCGCGCGGTGCTGGTCAAAAGCAGCCTGCGGGAGAGCCGCATCGCCGCCTTCATGTCCGCGCCGATCCCCCCGGAGAGCGAGGACGGAGGGGGCCTGCGCGCGGCGCTGCGGGCGATCACCGCGAACATGGACCTGAAGGACGCCGACTGCGCCGTGTCCATCCCGGCCGTGCTCTTTTCCTGCCGCAATGCGCAGGTCCCGTTCCCCAACCCAAAGAAAATCCGGATGGTTCTGCCGTTTGAGATCGAGCCCTCCCTGCCTTTTTCGATAGAGGAAATGGCCATCGATTTCAGCGTCCTCGGGCCCGGTACGACCCCGGGCCAGACGGAGGTCCTGGCGGCGACCGTAGACAAAAACCGGCTCGCCTCCGTTCTGGAGGCGCTCTCCGCCGTGCGCATCGACCCGCAACGCCTGACCCTGAGCGGGCTTTCCGTCGCGCTGTGGATCGGCCGCAGCCCCGAAGCAACCGGTACCGCCCTGTGCCTGGATGTCGGCGACACCTTCGGTTCCCTGCAGATCGTCGATGGGCCCGATGTCCGGCTGATCCGCTCCTTTCCGCTGCCGGCGGCGCCGGCCGCCCGCGAGCGCGCCCTGCACCACCACATTCGCACCACACTCGCCGCGCTGGCCGACCTCGGCGGCGAGGCCGGCAGCCCGACGGAAGCGGTCCTGTCCGGCGGCGGGCAGACGGGGATGGACCTGGAGCGCTTCGCCGCCGCCCTTACCGTCGCGCTGCGAACATCGGATGTGAGGCAAGAACGCCGCGTGGCCGGCGGAGGAAACGCATCGGCGTGGGACCCCGCGCTCATGGACGGGGCGCTGGCGCTGGCGCTGGCGGAAATCGAAGGTCTTGAAAGCCTGAGCTTTCATCGCAGCCAGTTCCCGGGCAGGAAAATCCTGTCACGCTACCGGGAAAACCTGGTCAGGACCGGCGCCCTGGCCGCAGCGGTGCTCGTGCTGATGTTTGCCAGCCTCCTGGTCGAATCGCTCTTCCAAAAGAACCGGCTGGAGGGGCTTGACCAGCAGATCGCTGCCGTTTTCAGGGACGCGTTTCCGGACGTAAAAAAGGTCGCCGACCCCTATCAGCAGATGAAGATCAACCTGCAGGAACTCAAGAAGGGCAGCTCCCAGCCGGGAGAGTCCCTGCCCTCCGCCCGCAGTGTCGATCTTCTCAAAAGCATCAGCGACGGCATTTCCGAGGACATCTCGGTCGTCTTCGACCGCATGGTGATCGGCCCGGATGCCATCCTGATTTCGGGCACCACGGCGGCGTTCAATGCCGTGGATGAGATCAAGGGGCAGCTGGAGCGCATCCCCGCCTTCAAGAAGGTGACCATCAGCTCGGCGAACACGGACCGCTCCGGCAAGGAAGTGAACTTTCAGCTGAAGGTGGACCTGTGAGACCGCGGATGCTGTTTGATTCGATCATCAAGCGCGTGAATCTCAGCAAGCTCAGCCGGCGGGAGAAAATCATCGTGGCCGGGGGCGGTTGCGCCCTGGTTCTGTTTCTGCTGATTCAGTTCGCGATTGCGCCCGTGTTCAGTCACAGGGCCCAGGTGCAGCAGGCCGTCAAATCCAAAACGCTCATGCTGGCGGAGATGCACCGCATGAAGGCCGAACACGACAGCTTGAAATCCCGCACCCGGCAGTCCGAGGCGCGCTTCACCCGGCGGGACAAGGGGTTCACCCTGTTTTCCTTCCTGGATCAGCTGGCCGGCCAGTCCCGGATCAAGGAACGGGTGAATTACATGCGGCCTTCGAAAATCGAGCAGAAGAACAGCGCCCTGAAATTGTCGCGGGTGGAAATGAAACTGGAGGCGGTGACGCTGGAGCAGCTCGCGACGTTCCTGTACGGGGTGGAAACCTCGCGGAACGCAGCCGTGGTGAGCAAGATCTCCATCACCCGCCGGGACCAGAAAGAAGGCCTGCTCGACGCCATCCTGCAGGTGGACACCTTGGAGCTGTGAGGATATGCCGTTGACTCCGAACACTCGTCGCCTGTTGGTGGCGGTTTACATCGTCGCCGCGGCGCTGGTGTTTCTTTACATCAACTTTCCATCGGAGGCGCTGCGCACGCATGTGGCCTACCGGCTGAGCGCGAGCCTGCCCGGCCTGAGCTTTGCCGTCGCCGACGTGCGGCCGTCTCTGCCCGCGGGCGTGTCCCTGCGAGGGGTCCGGGTTTCTTACGCTGAAAAGCCTCTGGCCGTGCTCGATCGGTTGCGCGTGCAGCCGGAGCTGATGTCCATGCTGCAGCCCAAAACCATTTACGAATTCGACGGCTCCGCCGGGTCCGGGGACATCAGCGGTCGAGCGGAAATCGATTCCTCGGCTCTCCAACCAAGGACGAGCCTGAATGCGCGCATCAGCGGCGTTCTGCTGCAGCAGGTCCCCGGGTTGCAGGAACTTTACGGCAGCCGGCTCTCCGGGCGTTTGGACGGCACCCTCACCGTGAGCCCCGCGGGCGCCCTGGCGGGGAAGCTGACCGTCACGGATGCTCAGCTGGAGCTGGCGTCGCCGCTGTTCGACCAAAAAAGTTTCACGTTCAGAACAGCGGATGCCGACATCGCGTTCCAGAACCGGACCCTTCTGCTGCGCAACGGGCGGTTGAAGGGAAATGAACTGGATGCGGAGATCTCCGGCACCATCGTTCTGGGGCAAACCCCAGGCGCCGGCACCTTGAGCCTGAGCGGCCGGCTGACGCCGCACCCCGCCTTCATGGCCAAGGCGGAAGGCAGCCTCCCCGCGAATCTGCTGCGCCGCCGAACGGCGATTCCCTTCCGGGTGACCGGCCCGCTGGACGCCCCGGGGTTTTCGCTCAACTGAGATGAGAGGTTGAGCCGGAGGGATAAATCCGGCATAATTCGATTATGGTCAATCGTTATTTTACCATTGCCAATCTCCTGCTGCTGACGGTTGCCGTCTATTTCGGCGTCTCGATCTTTTACGCCATTCTGACGGCACGGCTGGACAGCGGCATCCCGCCCATGTCTTCGGCCGGGGCGGAGGCCGCGGCCGGGGGCGACGCCCCCTCCAGCATGGCGGACTACCGGGTGATCGCCGAGCGCAACCTCTTCAACTCGGGACGGCAGGCCCTGGCCGGGGCAGGCAAGGAACGGGTCGCCCGGCCTGGACGTGGACAAGCTGAAGCAGACCGACATGAAGCTGAAGCTGTTGGGCACCACTATCGGGAGCAACGGCCAGGCCTACTCCGCCGCCATCGAGGACCAGAAAACCCGGGAGGTGGTGCTCTACCGCCACGGGGACAAGATTCAGAACGCCGTCGTCGAGAGCATCCTGCGCGAGAAGGTGGTGCTGAACAAGAACGGACAGTACGAGGTCCTGATCCAGGAGGAACCCGGCGTCACCAGGAGCGGTTCGCCGGGAGCTGCCCGGGCCGATGCGGGGGCGGCCGTCCGGCCGCCCGCGGCCGAGCCCGTCCAGCAGGTCGCAGTCAGCCAGGAGCAGGCCGAGCAGGCCATGGAAAACCTCGGCGATCTGCTGAACCAGGCCACCTTCCGCCCGCACGTCGAGGACGGCAAGCCCGCCGGGATCTCGATCACCGGCATCAAACCGAACGCCATCTTCCGCAAGCTGCGCTTGCGGAACGGGGACATCATCACCGGCGTCAACGGCCAGACCATCGCCTCGGTGGATGACGCCATGAAGGTCTTCGGCACCCTCTCGACCGAAGGCCCCGTCCAGGTCAAGGTCAAACGCCGGGGGCAGGAAGAAACCCTTGAATACAAGATCGAATGAACGCGGCAATCCCGCGCGGGGAGTTCTTATGAACATGCGATTCCACCATCACCGGCTGGCGGCAGCCGTCGCGATCGTCCTCTTTTGGGCGCTGCTGGTCGCATCGCCGGCGGCGGCCCAGCCGGCCGGGCCCTCTGCGCCGGGCAAACCGCCGGCCGAGCAGTTCGTCTCGATCGACTTCAACAACGTCGACATCAACCTGTTCATCAAGTTCATGAGCGAGCTGACGGGCACCAACTTCGTCGTCGACCAGAACGTCAAGGGCAAGGTCACCATCATATCGCCCGCCCGGATTTCCCTGGAGGAAGCCTACCGGGTCTTCGAGTCCGTCTTGGAGGTCCACGGTTTCACCGCCGTGAAGGCCGGCGAGATCGTGAAGATCCTGCCGGCGCCGGAAGCCCGCACGCGCAACATCCAGACCCTGCTTGAACAGGAGAAGGCCAGCCCCGAGGACCGGGTGGTCACCCAGCTGATCCCGCTCAAGTACGCGGACCCGGAGGAGGTCAAGCGCCTGTTCACCCCGCTGGTTTCCAAGAACAGCGTCATCCTGGGCTACGCCCCGGCGAACACCGTCATCATCACCGACGTGCAGTCCAACATTCAGCGGCTGATCAAAATCCTCAAGCAGATCGACAAGCCCGGGGCCGGCCAGCAGATCTCGGTCATCCCGCTGCGGCACGCCGACGCCGCCAAGCTCACCACCCTGTTGACCAACGTGTTCAAGACGACCGCTCCCAGGCCCCAGCAGGCCGCCGGGACCATCGACAAGCAGCCGGTCATCGTGGCGGACGAGCGCACCAGCACCGTCGTCGTGCTGGCGAGCGAGGTGGACACGCTGCGGGTCAAACAGCTAATCGCCATGATCGACAAGGAGACCCCGCGCGGCAGGGGCAAGATCAACGTGTACTACTGCGAGCACGCCAACGCCGAGGACCTGGCCAAGGTGCTGCAGGAGATCCCCTCCCAGCAGTCGGGGGCCGGTTCCGGTGCCGCCGGCGGGGCGGGCGGGGGTGCGGCGGCGGGTGCGGCGAGAGGGCCGACGGCAGTGGTCATGGGCAAGGTCCAGATCAACGCCGACAAGGCCACCAACAGCCTCATCATCATGGCCGACAAGGAAGACTACGACGTGGTGGAGGACGTCATCAAGAAACTCGACATCCCCCGTTCCATGGTCTACATCGAGTCGCTCATCATGGAGGTCAATGCAACGAAGAGCCTGGAACTCGGGGTGCAGTGGCAGCTCTTCGACCGCACCAACGTCAACAACAACAACGTGGTTTACGGGGGCGGATTCAGCGGTACGGGCGCTCTTAACGCCGCCACAAACCTCCTGAGCCCCACGGGGCTTGCCGTCGGCGTGCTGACCGAGCCGTTCACCTTCGGCGGGATCACGCTTTCGAACATCAGCGCCATCGTCAACGCAGTAAAGAAGGACGACGACTTCCGCATCCTGTCCACCCCGCAGATCCTGACCACGGACAACCAAGAGGCCCGCATCACCGTGGGCGAGAACCGCCCCTTCCAGACCCAGTCCACCACTTCCGTTTCCGGCGGCACCTTCGATTCGTTCGAGTATCGGGACGTCGGCAAGATTCTCAAAATCACCCCGCACGTCAGCGAGGGCCGCAATGTGCGCCTGAAGCTGTCGCTCGAGGTCACGAGCCTCGACCGGCTCGCCACAGCGACCACCGGCCTCCAATCCACCCGGCCGGTCACCAACAAGCGGACCATCGACACCACCGTCCTGGTGCAGGACAACCACACCGTCGTCATCGGCGGGTTGATCGACGACAACCGCAACTCGAATGAAACCAAAGTGCCGGGCCTGGGCGACATCCCCCTGCTGGGGTGGCTGTTCAAGACCCAGAGCGATGCCAACCAGAAGACCAACCTCTATATCTTTATCACCCCCCGGGTGGTCAAGAGCCCCGAAGAGGCCGACAAGCTGGTGTCCGACAAGAAAAAGCTGCCGGATTCGATCCCGGATAAGTTCAAGGGCGGCGAAATCAAGCTTTACAACGACAAGCAACCCGAACCATGACCCCGCTTTCCGACATACTCGCCGCGCGCGGCGCCGTGACGCCGGACATGCTGGCCGCGGCCGATCGGGTCCGGTCCGAAAAAGGCGGTCAGATCGGCGAGATCCTGGTCCAGCAGAAGGCGATCACCGAGGACCAGCTGCTGGAGGCGATGGGCGCCCAGTTCGACATCCCCTACTGGCCCAAGCTCCCGTTGAACGACATCGACGCCGCCCTGGTTTCCAAGATCCCCATCCAGTTCCTGAAAAAACACTGCCTGGTGCCGATCAACTGCCGCAAGCCGCCGACCGCCGTGGACTGCGGCCTCAACGCGAAGAACCCGACCGACCCGAGCCGGCCGGTCTGCGAAGCCGGCTGCGTGATCGCGGTGCGCGACCCCATCGAGTTCCAGGCCCTGGACGATCTGGTGCGGATGTTGAACGTTCCCGACTACCAGCTGGTGCTGTCGGCGCGGGACACGATCCTGTCGGCCATCAACCTGCAATACGACCTGGGCCGGGACTCCGCCCAACAGCTGGTCCAGGACATGGAGGGGGACGGAAGCGCCATCCTCAGCGAGATTGACGAGACCGCCGACCTTCTGGACGACACCAGCGACGCGCCGATCATCAAGCTCGTCAACCACATCATCTCCCAGTCCATCAAGGCCCGCGCGAGCGACATTCACTTCGAGCCCTACCAGAACAGCTTCACCGTGCGCTACCGGGTGGACGGCATCCTCTACGACCTGCTCAGCCCGCCCAAGTGGATCCAGCCCGCACTGATTTCCCGGGTCAAGGTCATGGCCAAGATGAACATCGCCGAAAAGCGCCTGCCGCAGGACGGCCGCTTCGACGTGCGCGTGGGGGACCAGGACATCGACGTGCGCGTCTCGACCATCCCGACCGCCTTCGGCGAACGGCTGGTGCTGCGGCTGCTGAACAAGTCCGGCTCCCTGCTCGAGCTCTCGGACCTCGGCCTGTCCCCGCAGCGCATGCAGCTGCTGCAGAAACTGGTGGTTTCCCCGAACGGCATCATCCTGGTCACCGGGCCCACCGGCAGCGGGAAAACCACGACCCTTTACGCGATCCTGCAATCCATCAACAAGCCCGACATCAACATCATCACGATCGAGGACCCGGTCGAGTACCAGATGAAGGGGATCAGCCAGATCCAGGTCAACCCGAAAATCGACCTGACCTTCGCCCGGGGGCTGAGGTCCATCGTGCGCCAGGACCCCGATGTCATCCTCATCGGCGAGATCCGGGACAAGGAGACCGCCGACATCGCCGTTCAGTCGGCCCTGACCGGCCACCTCGTGTTCTCAACCCTGCACACCAACGACTCGCCCAGCGCCATCACGCGCCTGGTGGACATCGGGGTCGAGCCGTTCCTGATCTCCTCCTCGGTGCTGGCCGTGTTCGCGCAGCGCCTGGTGCGCGTGCTGTGCACCGAGTGCAAGCAGCCCTACAGCCCGAAGACCGTTTACCTGCAGAGCATCGGCGTAAGGCCGGAACGGTTTGCGGGCAAACCCATCTTCAAGGCGGTGGGATGCGAAAAATGTTTCCAGACGGGCTACCGCGGCCGGCTCGGCATCTTTGAAATCATGGTGATGAGCGACGAGCTGAAGACGCTCATCATCCAGACCTACGACTCCAACCGGATCAAGGCCCTGGCGACTCAGGAGAAAATGATCTCGCTGCGCGAGGATGGGATCGAGAAAGTGCTTGAAGGCATGACGACGCTGGAGGAGGTGCTGCGGGTCACGCAAGGGTAGTGACGAGTAACGAGTTGAAAGAAAAGGACGCCCTGCCTCACTGGTGATCCCCGGGGGCACCTTGTTGACCATCCTTCGTCCATACGAAAGGCTCCCCACCGCCAACCCTTTGCTTTTTCACACTCGTCACTCGTTGCTGAATGCCTGGGCCAGCTGTTCGTAGTGCCCGGCCTCCGCCGTGCGCCCCCGCTTTCGGCAGCCGCCTGCGTACACAGCGCACTTCCGCCGCAAGACACGCTGCACATCCTGTCGTTGCACATCGTTGAGGACATTACCAGTTAACAGGTTCGCCATGGCGGCGATCCTGAATCTATCGAGCCCCCAGGCCCGGGACAACTGGTCGGCGTGCCCGCCGCGCTTGACGATGAGCGGGGTTTCGATCAAGTGCACGGGGAAACGGCAGCTCACCCTCAACCACAGGTCGTAATCCTCGCAGGCGGGCAGGCTCTCGTCGAAAAGCCCCACCCGCTCGAAGAGTTCCCGCCGCGCCATCACCGCCGAGGGGCTCACCAGGCACAAATCGAGCGAAGGCTCGAAAATCATCCCGCCCCGCTTGCGGTGCCGTTTGCCGGGGTTCACCCGCCGTCCGTTTTTCACCCAAAGCTCCTCGGTCTGACAGATGAGGGCCTTCGGATGCGAGGTGAAAAACTCGACCTGGCGCCGCAGCTTGCCCGGCAGCCACAGATCATCCGAGTCCAGAAAAGCGATCAGCTCCGCCCGGGCGGCGGCGATGCCGGCGTTGCGGGCTGCGCTCACCCCGTGGTTCTCCCGACGCAGCGTTCTGACGGCCTCGCCGTAACCCTCAAGCAGCCGCGGGGTGTCGTCGGTTGAACCGTCGTCCACAACGATCAACTCGAAACCCCTGAGCTCCTGCGCCAGCACCGAATCCACGGCTTCCGCCAGACAATAGGCGCGGTTGTAGGTCGGGATGACTACTGAAACCAGAGGCTTCGTGGCTTCGGCCTTTACCGCCCTGTTTTTCTCGTCACTCATAACTCATTACTCATAACTCATCTCTCGTTGCTCGTTACTCGTTGCTTCTTTATGCCATTCGTTCGATCTCCCTGAACTTATCCTCCAACCGCTTGGGCGACACCGGGACCGCGGTTTTCAGCTCCTGGGCGAAGATCGACACCTTGTACTCCTCGATCATCCAGAACAGATCCTCCAGGGCCCGACGCTTTTCCGACGAGGAGCCGGGTCCCAGCGTTTTCAGCAGCAGCTTGAGTCTCTCGGAGCAGGCTTGCAGACCCTCCGACTTGGCGCGGTCCTTCTCGGGGGCCACCAGCGCCCGCCGCGCGCGGATGGTCAGGCCCTGGAGGTAGCGCTCGAGATGCAGCAGCCGCTCGGCCTCATAGAGGGCAATGAAATTCTGCGGCACCAGATGGGACATGTCCTCTTCCAGCTGGCTGCATATGGCGGTAAGCGGCCCCTTGCCGCCGGAGAGCGCGGCCAGCTCCCCGCGCACCGCGGCATAGGACTGAATCACGGGCATCACCGCATACAGCAGGTCGCGGCCGGCCGGGAGAATCTTCGCTGCGCCGGCGGCCGCCAGCGCGGCGAACTCCCGCTGGGTGCGGATCGGCGTCGCAAAGAGATCCTGCATGACCCGGTCGGCCATGGCATCTTCCAACCGGCGCGCGCCGCCGAAATAGCGCGCCGCCGGGTGAACCTCCTCAGGAAGCGCCAAGCTGCGTTTCAGGAACTTTAGGTCTTTGGCGAAATGAACGGCAAACAGCGCGGCCACCCCCCTGGGGTGAGCGGCCGAGGCCTGGTCGCGCCGGGTGAACAGTCTCAGGTTGACCCCCTCCGCCCCGGGCTCGAGGGCCGGGTACGCAACCCAGTGGCGGCTCGCGGCTTTTTCGCTGACGACCGTTTCAGGCAGGTCGCCGAAATCCCAGCGGGTGACCCCGGAACGCTCCCAGCGCTGTCGCACTTCCGGCGGGATCCGGGTCGCCGTGGGTTGCGATCGCAAAAGGACCGGGTCTCGGCCGGACAAGAGCTCACGGCCGTCCGGCGCCGTTATGGCCAGGCGCATCTTCAGGTGATCCGGCAGCGCCTCGCCCGGCCAGGCCGAGGACGGGATGTCGACCCCAAAACGCCGGTGAATGAATTCGCCCAACACGCTGAGGAAGGATCCCTTCCCCTGCGGCATCTCACGGAGAATGGCGTCTACGGTTTCATTCAGGGGCACCAGGCGTTTGCGAATGGCCTTGGGCAGCCCCTTGAGCAGGGTCTCCGCCTTCTCCCGCAATAGCCCGGGCACCAGCCATTCCAAGGCGGCCGGCGGTACCGTCGGCGCCAGCGCAGCCGGCACGCGCAGCGTGACGCCGTCGGCATCGGATCCCGGCTCGAAGTGATACCGCAGCTCAAGCGATCGCCCCGCCGCCTGGAGACGCTCCGGGAAAAGGCCCAGCTCGCCCTCATCCGGGCGGTAGTTCATGAGGTCGTCCTCCGACATGCGCAGGAAGCCGTCACCGCCCTTCGTTTTGATCAGGTGGCCGAGAGAGCGGGTGTCGTACACGTGCGCGAGGCGTTCCCGGTAAAACGCCGCAAAGGCCTCATCACTCACCAGCAGGTCCCGGCGGCGCAGCCGGTTTTCGAGATCCGCCACCTTCAGCGCCAAACCCTGGTTGTGCTGCAGGAAGGCGAAGGCTTTGCCGGTCCGCCCGCCCACCAGCGCCTGCCGGATGAAGATGTCGGTTGCCTCATCCGGGCAAACCCGGCCGTAGGAAACGGTCCGGCCGGGGATGATGACCAGACCGAAGAGCGTGACCTGCTCGGTGGCCACCACCTCACCGCGCACGGGGTCCCAGCGCGGGTCCCGGTGGGCCGACCGGCACAGGCGGCCCCCCAGTTTCTCCAACCAGCCGGGGTCGATGGACGCCGCGGTGCGTGCAAACAGCCGCGAGGTCTCCACCATTTCGGCCGCCACGATCCAGCTGCCGGCCGAGTTGAACAGCGCGGAACCCGGAAAGATCATGGCCTCGCGGTCTTTGGCGGCACGGTAGATGTTCTTGTCCTTTTTGACGGCGATGTTGGCGAGAAAGCCGCTCAGGATGCAACGGTGAATGTTGCCGAATTCGGGATTCGGAAGGGGAAAGGCGGATTCGGCCTGACCCTCTTTTCGGCTCTTCCGACTTCCGACTTCCGAATCCCGAACAGTCTTTGCCCCCTTCCGGATTCCGAATTCATGGGCGACCTCCATGATTTGACGAAAAACGTCTTCCCACTCACGCATCCGCCTGAACGAAAGGAAATGCTGACGGCAGAAGCGCCGCATCGGGCCGGCGCTCTGCAGTTCCTGCCGGGCCTGCCGGAAACGGTTCCAAATCTCCAGCAGCGTCATGAAATCCGAGTGTGGACGGTTGAAGGCGGCGTGGGCCCGGCCGGCCTCGGCGGTTTTGTCCGCCGGCCGCTCGCGCGGGTCCTGGATGCTGAGAACCGCGGCGAGAACGGCGATCTCCTCGACGCAGCCTTCGTCCCGGGCCTCGATCAACATCCGGGACAGCCGCGGGTCCAGTGGAATCCGGGCCATCATTCTGCCGGTGGCCGTCAACCGGGTGTCTGTTCCACCCTTTCCCCCTTCCGTCTTCCGCCCTCCGCCTTCCGCCTTCTCTCTTCCCCCTTCCTCGATCGCCCCCAATTCGAACAGCAATCGGAAGCCGTCGGCAATGCTTCGCGCATCGGGAGGGTCGATGAAGGGAAACTCGGCGACGGCGCCCAGATCGAGGGCGAGCATGCGCAGGATGACCTCCGCCAGATTGGCCCTCAGGATCTCCGGCGGCATGTACCGGGGCCGGCCGAGGTAGTCCTCCTCGGAGTAGAGGCGGATGCAGACCCCTTTCGCGACCCGGCCGCAGCGTCCCTTGCGCTGGTCGGCGTTGCTGCGGGAGATGGGCACCACCGGCATGGCGGTGGTCCGGGTGCGGGGCGAGTACCGCGGGATGCGGGCAAGCCCCGTATCCACCACGAAGGTGATGCCGGGGATGGTGAGGGAGGTTTCGGCCACGTTGGTGGCGACGATGATCTTGCGGCCGAGGGCAGGGTGAAACACCCGGCCCTGCTCGGCCGCGGTGAGCCGGGCGAACAGCGGCAGCACCAGCGTGCCGGGCGGGCCGGCGCCCGCGATCATTTCGCAGGCCTCGCGGATGTCCTGCTCGGTGGGCATGAAGACGAGGATGTCGCCCGGGCTCCGGCCCTGCAGGATTTGGCGTACGGCGCTCGTGGCGTGTTCAACCGGAGTGAGATCGCCCTCGCCGCCGGCCGCTTCCGGCGGCTCGTAGCGGACCTCCACCGGATAGGTTCGGCCGGACACCTCGATGACGGGGGCCTCCCCGAACGCCTTGGAAAATTTGGCGGTGTCGATGGTGGCCGACGTGATGATCACCCGCAGGTCGCGGCGCCGGCCGGTCAGGGTCCTCAGGTAACCCAGGATGAAATCGATGTTGAGGCTCCGCTCGTGGGCCTCGTCCACGATGAGCGTGTCGTAGGCGGAGAGCATCCGGTCGCCGGCCGTCTCGGCGAGCAGGATGCCGTCGGTCATGACCTTGATGTAGGCATCCGGCGAGGTGGCGTCCTGGAAGCGGATCTTGTAGCCCACGGCCTGCCCGATGCCCTGCCCCATTTCCTCGGCGATGCGCCGCGCCACCGCCTGGGCCGCGATCCGCCGGGGCTGGGTGTGGCCGATCAGCCCGTCGATGCCCCGACCGGCGGCCAGGCAAAACTTGGGGATCTGGGTGGATTTCCCGGAGCCGGTGTCGCCGGAGACGACCACCACCGGGTGCCGGCGGATGGCGGCGATGATCTCATCCTTCTTGGCTGTGATGGGCAGGCTGTCGGGGAAGGCGAACGCCGGGACGCCCTGCCGGCGCAGAGCCTTGGCGGCGATGGCCGCCGCCAGTCGCGCCTCGAGCCGATCCAGTGCACCCTCGTTGATAGAGCGCCCACCGGCATTCCGCAGCTTGAGCAGGCTGCGATGGATCGCCTCCCGGTCCTGGGCCAATGCCTTCGGGAGCAGAGATTCAATGCGACCTATTCGGGAATCTGCAGAGACCATGGCTAATCTGTAAAAGCGGGGTGCTACCGTGTGCTAAATGGCCATGGTAGACACATAGAGCTGGATTGCGTGGATGAACGCATCGAAATCGGAACTGTTTTCCCGGAAGGCTTCGCCGCGGGCGAACGAACCGTAAAGATAGGCAAACACGATTCGGTCGTCCGGTTCAAGGACGTTTTTGAAAGCTGCGATGATTTTCTTCCGTGCATCCATTTTTCTGCGATTCCTTTGACCGTCAATGGGAAGATTAAATTCATGCTACCAGGGTTTTTAAATTTTCACAACAAGTTAAGATGGTTGAGAGCAAATGAATCCACTTGGCATATCAACCGGGGACTGCTATGAAGCTCCATAAATGCACATCGATCAGGAGGCATCGTGGAATCCTTCCGCAAGGAACTCTGGTTCGAAGTCCCCGGCCGGCGGGGGTTCATCAACATCACCCCCCAGGTTGAGCAGTGCCTGAAGGAAAGCGGCGTCACCGAGGGACTCGCGCTGGTGAACGCCATGCACATCACGGCCTCGGTCTTCATCAACGACGACGAACGCGGCCTGCATCACGACTACGACGTCTGGCTTGAAAAGCTCGCCCCTCACGAACCGGTGTCCCAGTACCGACACAACGTCGGCGAGGACAACGCCGACGCTCACATGAAGCGCCAGATCATGGGCCGCGAGGTGGTGGTGGCCGTAACCCAGGGCAGGCTTGACTTCGGCCCATGGGAACAAATCTTCTACGGTGAGTTCGACGGCCGGCGGCGTAAACGTGTTCTGGTCAAGATCATAGGGGACTGATGCAGGGTAACATGAAACGGTTGGGTATTACCTGAGGCCCCGGTATCGCGCGCAGCGCCCACTCAGCATCGCTTTTTTGGTTTAAAAAACCTGACGCTTTAAACGATCCAACGGTCACAACGATCCAAACGCTCGAAGGAGGCAACATGCCCAAAGCCGTTCGCATCCACCAACATGGAGGCTCCGAAGTCCTGAAATGGGAGGACGTCGACCCCGGGCCGCCCGGCCCCGGAGAGGCCCTGGTACGCCACGAGGCCGTCGGGCTGAACTACATCGATGTTTACCACCGCACCGGTCTTTATCCGCTGCCTTCTCTGCCGGCGACCCCGGGGCTGGAAGCTGCCGGTGTCGTCGCCGAGATCGGAGAGGGTGTGTCCGAGGTTGCTGTCGGCGACCGCGTGGCCTATGCCGGGGTGCCGCCGGGGGCTTACGCCGAGATCCGCCGCATCCCGGCCCACCGGCTGGTAAAACTCCCGGCGGCCATCTCGACGCTTCAGGCCGCCGCCATGATGCTGCAGGGCATGACGGCACGGTATCTGCTCAAGGGCTGCTGGCACGTCGGACCAGGGACCACCCTTTTGATCCAGGCCGCCGCGGGCGGCGTAGGTCTCATCGCCTGCCAGTGGGCCCGGCACCTGGGGGCCACCGTGATCGGGACCGTGGGCAGCCCCGAGAAGGCCGAGTTGGCCCACGCCCACGGCTGCCAGCACCCCATCGTCTACACCAAGGAGGACTTCGCGGCCCGCGTCAAAGAGATAACGGGCGGCAAGGGCGTCGATGTGGTCTACGACTCCGTGGGCCAGGCCACCTTCATGAAATCCCTGGACTGCCTACGGCCCATGGGGATGATGGTCTCCTTCGGGCAGTCCTCGGGGCCCATGCCCCCCTTCGACCTGTCGGTGCTGGCCCAGAAAGGCTCGCTGTTCCTGACCCGGCCGTCCCTCATGACCTACACCGCCCAACGCGAGGATCTGCTGGCCCATGCCCGCGACCTTTTCGAGGTCATCCAGAACGGCGCCGTGAAGGTCGAGGTGCGCCGGACCTACCCGCTTTCCGAGGCCTCCCGCGCGCACCGGGACCTGGAGGGGCGGAAGACGACGGGGTCTTCGGTTTTCACGGTCTGAATAGGCGGATCGGCCAAAATTTCACTTGTAATTTGCTATGGATTCTGTATTCTTATGCGCTATACGATTCAAAATCCCCTCATAATTCCGACGGAGGATAATTGGAATGGCTGAAGAGGCGATCAAAATCAGCGGTAAAAAGAAAAGCAGCTTCATCGACAAGGTGAAGCAGGTGCTGCCGGAGGGTGGCAATCTCAACCTCTGCCTTACGTGCGGCGCCTGCTCGTCCGGCTGCCCGGCCACGGGTATCGAGGATATGGACCCGCGCAAATTCCTGCGCATGGCCTCCCTGGGCATGGACGAGGAGATCCTGAAATCGAACTGGTGCTGGTACTGCACCATGTGCTGGCGCTGTCTGTATGTGTGTCCGATGAAGATCGACATCCCGCAGCTGGTGTTCCACGCCCGGAAGAACCGGCCGAGGGAAGAGGCTCCCAAGGGCATCCTCGGTTCCTGCAACATGGCGCTGAAGAACGACACCTGCAGCGCCATGGGCGCCACGGAAGAGGACTTCAAGTTCGTGGTCGAAGACGTCGCCGAGGAGGTACGCAACACCCAGGTGGGGTGGGAAGAACTTCAAGCACCGGTCAACAAGCAGGGTGCCATGTATTTCCTGAACCAGAACTCGCGCGAGCCGGTCACCGAGCCGGACGAGATGATCCCGCTGTGGAAGATCCTGCATTTAGGCGGGGTGGACTGGACCTACGGATCCAAGGGATGGGCGGCCGAGAACTACTGCCTGTTCATGGCCGACGACCCAAACTGGAAGAAAATCGTGGAGGTAAAGGCCAAGGCCGTAGACGACCTTGGCTGCAAATACTGGCTCAACACGGAGTGAGGGCACGAGCTCTTCGCAGTCCGGGTCGGACTGAAAAAGTTCAACATCCCCCACAAGTTCGAGATCAAGAGCATCATCACCCTCTACGCCGAGATGATCCGCGAGGGCAAACTCAAGGTCAACTCCGACTGGAACAAGGATCTGAAGGTAAAGTTCACGGTCCAGGACCCCTGCCAATTGGTACGCAAGAGCTTCGGCGACCCGGTGGCCGAGGACCTGCGCTTCGTGGTCAAAACCGTGGTGGGCGCGGAGAACTTCGTCGACATGACTCCCAACCGCTCCAACAACTACTGTTGCGGCGGAGGCGGTGGGTTCCTGCAGTCGGGTTTTCCAGAGGCACGGCGCGCCTATGGCAAGCTTAAATTTGACCAGATCATGGCAACCGGCGCAACCTATGCCATCACCCCCTGCCACAACTGCCACGCCCAGGTCCACGACTTGAGCGAACACTTCGAGGGGCATTACCACACCGTGCACCTCTGGACTCTCATCTGCCTGGCCATGGGGGTCCTGGGGCCCAATGAACGCACCTACCTCGGCGAGGACCTGGCGGAGCTTCTGATGCAGGAAACGAAAGAGGCGGAGGAGTGAAGGACAAAGTAACGAGTAATGAGTAACGAGTAACGAGCAAAAGACTTAAAACCACTCAAAAAACCCGATCCGCGATGGATCGGGTTTTTTTATGATTATGATTATAGGCCTTGCTTGGCACCCGGCGTTGTCTTTTTGCCCTTACTCGTTACTCGTTGCTCGTTACTCGTTACTCCCTATGCTGCCTTCTCCAGCTTCACCGCGCAGACCTTGAACTCGGGGATGCCGGAGATCGGGTCCAGCGCGGCGTTGGTCAGGCGGTTGGCGGCGGCTTGGGCGTAGTGGAACGGCAGGAAAACCGTCCCTTGAACCGCCTTCGGGGAGATCTTGACCCGTGCCTGGATGCGGCCGCGGCGGGAGGCGATGCCGACCAGCGCGCCGTCCTGGATGGCAAACAGCTGCGCGTCCTGCGGTGAAATCTCGACGAAGCACTCCGGGGCGATCTCGTTGAGGCCGCCGGTCTTCATGGTCATGGTGCCGGTGTGGTACTGGTAGAGCACTCGGCCGGTCGTGAGGTAGAGCGGGAAGTCGCGGTCCGCCGTCTCAGCGGGCGGGGCGTAGTCGATGGCGTTGAATACGCCCTTGCCGCTGGTGAACTGCTCGCGGTGCAGGATCGGCGTGCCCGGGTGTTCCTCGTTAGGGCAGGGCCAGTGGATGCCCTGCTGTTCGATCCGGTCGTAGCTGATTCCCGCGTAAGAAGGAGTCACGGTGCGCAGTTCATCCATGATCTGCCGGCTGTCGGTGTAGGACATGGGATAACCCATGCGCGTGGCAATGTCGCAAACGATGCGCCAGTCCTCCAGCGCCGCGCCCGGCGGTTCCACCGCCTTGCGCACCCGCTGAACCCGGCGCTCGGTGTTGGAGAAGGTCCCGTCCTTTTCAGCGAAGCACGCCGACGGCAGCACCACGTCCGCCAACCGCGCGGTCTCGGTCAGGAAGATGTCCTGGACCACCAGGAAGTCCAGCTTGCGGAGGGATTTTTCGGCATGGTTCAGGTCGGCATCGGACACGAGTGGGTTCTCGCCGATGATGTACATGGCCTTGAGCATGCCGTCGTGGGCGGCCGGCAGCATCTGGGTCACCTTCATGCCGGGCTTCTCCGGCAGACCGGCGACCTTCCAGGCAGCGGCCATGCGTTGGCGGGCCTGGGCGTCCGCCACCCTCTGATAGCCGGAGAACACGTCCGGCAGCCCGCCCATGTCGCAGGCGCCCTGCACGTTGTTCTGGCCCCGCAGCGGGTTCACCCCGCCGCCCGGCATTCCCAGGTGGCCGCAGAGCATGGCGAGATTGGCCAGCGATTTGACATTGTCGGTACCGGTGGTGTGCTGGGTGATGCCCATGCAATAAAGGATGCTGGCGGGCTTCGCGCCTGCGTACATGCGGGCGGCCTCGATCAGATCCGACGCCGGGATGCCGGTGATTTTTTCGACGTGCTCAGGGGTGTATTTTTCAACCGTTTTCCGGAGCGTTTCAAAGCCCACGGTGCGGTTTCCCACAAACGCCTGGTCATGAAGGTTTTCGGCGATGATCACGTGCATCAGGCCGTTGATCCATGCCACGTCGGTGCCCAGATGGGGCCGAAGCCACTTGCGGGCGTAGCGTGTCATGGTGATGCGCCGCGGGTCGACCACGATGAGCTGCTTGCCTTTCAGGTGCACGGCGCGCTTGACGAAGCTCGAGATGACCGGGTGGTTTTCAGAGGTGTTGGAGCCGGTGATCAGGATGACCTCCGCCTGCTCGATGTCGCCGATGGTGTTGGTCATCGCCCCGCTGCCGAACGCTGCGGCCAGACCGGCCACAGTGGAGGAGTGTCAGAGGCGTGCGCAGTGGTCGATGTTGTTGGTCTTGAGCACCGCCCGCGTGAATTTCTGGGCGATGTAGTTCTCCTCGTTGGTGATGCGCGCCGAGGTCAGGACCCCGATGCTGTCGGGGCCGGAAGCGGCCTTGATCTCGCCCAGGCGGCGGGCCACCAGGCCCAGCGCCTCGTCCCAGGAGGATTCCCGAAAGCCGCCGTTTTCCTTGATGAGAGGCTGGGTCAGCCGCTCGGGGGAGCCGATGAACTCGAAGCCGAAACGGCCCTTGACGCAGAGGCTCCCATGGTTGGGCGGCGTGTTTTCAACCCCGGTGACCTGAACCACCCGGTTGTCCTTGACGTGCAGCTCCTGCTGGCAACCCACTCCGCAGTAGGAGCACGTCGTGCGCACCTTGCGGGTCTCCCAGGGCCGCACCGTGTGGCGGACGTCCTTTTCCACCAGCGCCCCGGTCGGGCAGGCCTGGACGCACTCGCCGCAGAACACGCAGTCGGACTCCCGGTAGGGCCGGTTGCATGCAGCGATGATCTTGCTCTTGGCGCCGCGGAAACCGAAGTGGATCGCCTGGTTGACCTGGACCTCGTTGCAGGCCTGCACGCAGCGGCCGCAGAGGATGCAGCGCGCGAAGTCGCGCACGATGAAGGGGTTCACGTCCTCGATCGGGTAGCGGGGCGGAGTGGGGCTGAAGCGGCCGCCGGTGACGTTGTATCGCCAGGCCAGCTCCTGCAGCCGGCAGTCGCCCCAGGCCGGGCAGGGTTCGATCTCCCCGCCGGCGCGCTTCAGACGCTCGGCGTACTCCTCGAAGCTGCGGCCGTCGGAACCCTTCATCAGGCAGTTGTGATTCCCCGAGGACAGCAGCAGCTGAATCACCATGCGCCGCGCATCCGCGACCTTGGGCGACTCGGTGCTCACCACCATCCTGGGGGCGGCCGGCATGGCGCAGGAAGCCACCAGCGCGCGGGCGCCCTGCACCTCCACCACGCACACCCGGCAGGCGCCCGTCGGAATGGTGCCCTTGAGGTGGCAGAGAGTCGGGATGTCGATCCCGTTGCGCCGCGCGACCTCGAGAACGGTTTCTCCCGGCTCGAAGCTCAGCTCCTTGCCGTCGATGACGATGGGATGGGATTGTGTGGTCATAGGTCCTTCAGGGGTTGTTGGTTTTTATGAAAACGCAAATCTGAAGGTGATTTTCTATCTGAACCCGCTAGTTTTGTCAATTCGGCCACGTTGAGGCCTTGCGGGATTGATAATACATCAACGCGTGATACGCGATCACCCCCAGCATGGCGCCGATCGTGTCGGCCAGCCAATCCCATGGATCCGCGCTGCGGCCGGGCACGAAATACTGGTGGAACTCATCGGTCAGGCCGTAAAACGCGGCGGACAGAAGGCTGGCGTTGGCCATGGTCCAGCCGGAAGCGTTCGGCCAGCGGGAGCGGTAGGCACGGTAGAAAAGAATGCCGAGAAGGCCGTACGCGCCAGCGTGCAGGACCTTGTCCATATGTGAAAATGCCGACAGTTCCAGCGGGCTATCCGAGCTCGACTGCAGGAAAATGAACAGACAG
Organism: uncultured delta proteobacterium; assembly: GCA_963716325.1. Taxonomy (GTDB): domain Bacteria; phylum Desulfobacterota; class Desulfobacteria; order Desulfobacterales; family SpSt-501; genus SpSt-501. Next base: position 158,127 of record CAVQTH010000045.1, read on the forward strand.
TAAGCGATCAGCGGCAGCCAGTAGCGGAGGAAGCGGCTCATAGTGAATTCGGAATTCGGAGGGTCGGCGGCGGCAAGGTCAAAAAACGGATGGCGTGGCATGCGAAGATGCTTTTCCCCTGCATTCCGAATTCCCCCCTTCGAAGTGAATTTAAAAACCCGTCGTCGGTCGGCGCCGGCCGTAGCGCGCCTCGCAGGGTGCGTTCTTGGTCACGTGCCGGCGGAGCTTTCGACACCACACGGACATGAACGTGCGGCAGCTGCCGTCCAGGGCGTCCGCCCTGGCGAAGTCCGCGCACTCGCAGCGCAGATCGCAGAATGCCACCCGGCTCGTGGTGACGCCGGCATTGGCCGGGGTGTTTTTGGTTTTTCTGCCTGCTGCCATGGCGGTCTTAATCCGAGGAGCGCCGGCCGTGCTGATAAACCCAGGAGGCCCTGTACTCAGACCTGTGGGAGCGGCTTTCCAGCCGCGACGGACCGGCCCACAGTGCATCGCGGCTGGAAAGCCGCTCCCACACTAATAGTGCTCGGTCTAACCCCTAAAACCCCTCGAAGGTTACCGCCCGCTGCCGGATGTTCTCCGACACCGCGGCGATGAACCGGTCGTGGCTGATCCCGTAAGCCACCTTGCCATCCAGGGTCCGCACGGCCAGCGTGCCGTTTTCCTTCTCCTTGGCGCCGATGGTGAGCGTCAGCGGCACCTGGTTGAGCTGGGCTTCGCGCACCTTCCGGTTCAGGCTCTCGGTGCGGCGGTCCACCTCCGCGCGCAGGCCGGCCGCGTCGAACCGGGCCTTGACCTCTTCGGCGTAGACGCTGAGCTCGTCGTTCATGGGCAGGATCACCGCCTGAAACGGGGACATCCACAGCGGGAAGCGGCCGGCGAAATGCTCGACGAGAATCCCCAGGAACCGTTCGATGGAGCCGTAGATCACGCGGTGGATCATGATCGGCCGCTTGCGCTCGTTGTCCGTGTCGACGAAGTGCAGATTGAAGCGCTCGGGCAGCGACATGTCGAGTTGGATGGTGCCGCACTGCCAGGTCCGGCCGAGGGCGTCCTTGATGTGGATGTCGATCTTGGGTCCGTAGAAGGCGCCGTCGCCCTCGTTGAGTTTGTAATCACGGCCATAAGCGTTGAGGGCCGATTTGAGCCCGTGGGTGGCCAGTTCCCACTGCGCGTCGGTGCCGATCGATTTCTTCGGCCGGGTGGACAGCTCCAGGTGGAACCCCAGGCCGAAGGCTCCGTAAATGCGCTCCACCAGCCGCAGCACGCCCAGGATCTCCTGCTCGATCTGCTCCGGCGTCATGAAGATGTGGGCGTCGTCCTGGTGGAAGGCCCGCACCCGGAACAGCCCCGAGAGCACCCCGGACAGCTCGTGGCGGTGCACCAGCCCGATCTCGGCCGCCCGCAGGGGCAGGTCCCGGTAGGAATGCGGCTTGCGGTTGTAAAGCAGCATGCCGCCGGGGCAGTTCATGGGTTTGATGGCGTACTCCGTCTCGTCGATCGAGGTGGTGTACATGTTCTCGCGGTAGTTCTCCCAGTGGCCGGAGCGCTCCCATAGCGCGCGGTTGAGAATGATCGGGGTCTTGGTCTCCACGTAGCCGGCGGCCCGGTGCTCGCTGCGCCAATACTCCAGCAGCGCGTTCCAGATGACCATGCCCTTGGGGTGGAAAAAGGGCATGCCGGGCGCTTCGTCGTGAAAGCTGAAGAGGTCCAGGGCCTGGCCGATCTTGCGGTGGTTGCGGCGCTTGGCCTCCTCGAGGAAGGTAAGGTAGGCGTCGAGCTCCTTCTTGTCGAAGTAGGCCGTGCCGTAAATGCGCTGCAGCTGGGCGCGGGCCGGGTCGGCGCGCCAGTAGGCGCCGGACACCTTGAGCAGCTTGATAGCCTTGACGAGCCCCGTGTGGGGCACGTGCGGCCCGCGGCAGAGGTCCGTGAACTCACCCTGCTCGTAGACCGAGATCGTGCCGTCCGGAAGCTCCCGGATCATCTCCAGCTTGTAGGGCTCGTTGCGGTAAAACTCCAATGCCTCCGCCTTGGTCACCTCGCGCCGCCGCAGAGGCAGCTTGGCCTTGATGATCTTCTGGATCTCGGCCTCGATGGCGGGGAAGTCCTCTTCTGAAACAGGCGGCATGTCGATGTCGTAGTAAAAGCCGTCTTCGACCACCGGGCCGATGGTCAGCTTGGCGTCCTTGTATAGTCGCAGGATCGCCTGGGCCATGACGTGGGCGGCGCTGTGGCGCATGACCTGCAGCGCCTCCGGGTCCTTGGTGGTGACCAGCCGAACCGTCGCGTCGCGGTCGATGCGTGCGTTCAGGTCCACCAGCCGGCGGTCCATTTCCATGGCGACACAGTTGCGGGCCAGCCCCTCTGAGATGCTGCGGGCCAGGTCCAGGCCGGAAATGGCCTGATCAAAAGACTTTATGTTACCATCCGGAAGTGTTATGTTTATCATTGCAATTCGTCTCTTGCTTGCCGTTGAGAGTTATCGCGATGGGACGTTGATTCCCCGAACGTCTGTCCGGTCCATGCGCCGCCCGTCGGCCCGAAAAGAAAAAACAAAAGACCGGCTGACGGGGCCACCGGTCGATTTTTGATATTACACCGATTCGCCTGATTCCACAACCGGGAGCGGGCACGCATATCGTATTGTCTACGAAGTTGTAATGATTAAAAAAAAGGAACGGACGGGTCAAGAATAAAATGGCTGTAGACGGATCGCTTCGGTATGACATCATCGACACCCCATCGGATCTTGAAACCCTCGCCGCAGCGCTCGAGCGGGAGACCCTCCTCGGAATCGACCTTGAAGCCGACTCCATGTATCATTTCCAGGAGAAGGTGTGCCTGATCCAGCTGGCCACGGCGCGGCGCAACGTCATCATCGACACGATCGCGATCAGGGACCTGACCCCGCTCAAACCGGTTTTCCGGAACCCGGACATCCGTAAAGTCTTTCACGGCGCCGACTACGACGTGCGCTCCCTCTACCGGGACTTCGACATCCGGATCAACGCCCTCTTCGACACCCAGCTCGCCTGTCGCTTCCTTGGCTTTGAAGAGACCGGCCTGGAAGCGGTGTTGAAAAACATTTTCGGAGTGACCGTAGACAAGAAATACCAGCGCAAGGACTGGTCCCTGCGGCCGCTGCCGGCGGGCATGCTGGCGTACGCCGCCGCGGATGTGCGCTATCTGTTGCCGCTGGCACAACGGCTGGAGGCGGAACTCGCGGCCAAGGATCGCCTGTCCTGGGTCAACGAGGAATGCCGGCTGCTGAGCAAGGTCAGGCCCTCCGCCGCCGATGAGGGACCGTTGTTCCTGGCCTGCAAGGGCGCCGGACGCCTGGATCCCCGCGGGTTGGCCGTTCTGGAAAATCTGCTGAAACTCAGGCGGCAGCTCGCCCGCCGCAAGGACCGCCCCCCCTTCAAGGTCTTCAACCCCGACACCCTGCTGGCCCTGGCCGTGTCCAGGCCGGAGGGCCTGGAGGAACTCGATCAGGCCGGGATCCTGAGCGCTACCCAGATGGAGCGCCACGGCCGCGACGTCCTCGCCGCCATCCAAAAAGCCCTGGACGTGCCGGCCTCCCAGCTGCCGCGCTATCCGCGCCAGAAACAGAAAACCATGCCCACCGTGGTATCCAACCGCATTCAAGTCCTGCGCAGCTGGCGGGAAGCCCAGGCGCGCCGGTTGAAAATCGACCCCTCCCTGATCTGCTCCAAAACGACCATGGGTGCTCTGGCCGAACGCCGACCGCTGCAAGCGGAAGACCTCGCCGATCTGAACGGGCTGAAGCAATGGCAACGGAAGGCATTCGGGAAGGACCTTATTGCCGCGCTGCAGAAAGTGCGCTGAACGTCATGGCCGAAACGACCTTGTTTTTCGCATCCGAGAACCTGCGGCTCGAAGGGGTACTGGAGCGTGTGTCGGACACAAAGGGGGTGGTCATCACCCATCCGCATCCACTTTACGGGGGCGACATGGACAACCCCGTGGTCCTGGCCCTGCGCAACGCCTATCGACGCAAGGGGTTCAGCACGCTGCGCTTCAACTTCCGCGGGGTCGGCGGCAGCGAAGGCCGCCACGACCAGGGGATCGGCGAACGCCGGGACGTGCAGGCCGCCCGCGCATGCCTGGCCGGCATGGGGATGACGGGCATCGACCTGGCGGGGTATTCCTTCGGGGCCTGGGTCAACGCCGGGGTGAGCGAGGGCTTTCAGCGCATGGTGATGGTGTCCCCGCCGCTTGCGTTCATCGACTTCGGGCCGCCCGCGCCCATCGCGAACCTCGGCCTGATCGTCACCGGAAGCCGGGACGAGATCGCCCCGCCGGCCATGATCGACCGCTGCCGTGCCGGCTGGAACCCGGCGGCCGCCTTCGAGCTGATCGCCGGTGCCGACCACTTTTACTCGGGATTTCTCAAAACCCTCGAGGATACGATCACAGCGCACATTTAGCTCTACGCACTGGAAGCCCTGGAGGGAAACGATCATGTTGAAACGCGCTGAAGCGGGTGTTCTCAGTGTCGCCTATATTGAGAACGGCCCCTCAAACGGCTTGCCAGTGCTGCTCCTTCACGGCTTTCCATATGATGTGCACTCCTACGACGAGGTAACCCCATTTCTGGTCTCAGCGGGCTGTCGGGTCATCACACCCTATCTGCGCGGTTATGGTCCAACGCGCTTTCTATCCGAGAACACGCCCCGTTCAGGTCAACAGGCGGTACTGGCTCATGATCTGCTTACATTTATGGATACGCTCACCATTGCGGGTGCCGTGCTTGCCGGATATGACTGGGGAGGGCGGGCCGCATGTATCGTAGCGGCTCTTTGGCCTGAGCGTGCGCGCGGACTTGTGTCGGCAGGAGGTTACAACATTCAAGACATTCCAGGATCGATCAAACCTCAGACGCCGGAGAACGAATTCCGCTACTGGTACCAATACTATTTTCAATCCGAGCGCGGACGGGCCGGCCTTACTAAAAATCGCCGTGACTTTTGCAGACTTCTGTGGCGGCTGTGGTCTCCTACCTGGGGTTTCGATGAAGAGACATACACGCGGACCGCGGCCTCCTTCGACAACCCGGATTTTGTCGAAGTCGTTATACACTCCTACCGGCATCGATATGCGCTCGCACCCGGGGACCCCGCGGTAGAGGAAACCGAGCATCGCCTAACCAAGCAACCGAAAATCTCAGTACCGACGATTGTGCTCGATGGCGATGCCGATGGCGTTGCCACTTTAGGTGGCTCGGTGCACCACGATCAATTCTTTACGGGGAGATATGAGCGCCGAGTGATTCCTGGGGTTGGTCACAATTTGCCCCAAGAAGCTCCGCGCGACTTTGCTGAGGCGGTGTTGTCGCTCTTTTAAACAAGCGGAAGAAAAGGCAGCAAGACGCTGATCGGTCGATGAGGGAGCTATCAGCAGCTTCAAAGCGGACCGGCTTTTTCGATGGCGCTCCAAAGCCGCCGGCTAATCTGAGCGTTATTACAAGAAACTCGGCAATAGAAAAGCCTGCGATCCTAACAGCGAAGGGCCAAAGAATGCGTCTGGCAAAAGTTACAGATATCGACCGGCCGCAGCGTCTATTCACAGACTACCGCCATGCTGGTGATTTCATCCGACATATCACCAAAGCGCCAAATCTGTGGTAGTGTAGATCCTTACTAGTTTTTCCAATCACCTTGTCGATGATACGGAGACCAAAAAGGACAATGTAAAAAATATCCTGTCCCTAATCGTCGTCTTTTACTAAACGATATCTGTAGGTTTTACTAACCTACGTTCGTCAGGAGGCTTCCATACTGTCTAAAATGTTATTATATTTTTTATCTTAACGCTGAGTGATGGATTATGGGCTATTTTATTCATTATCTATTAGACTTTATTTATGAATATTTAGGCTTTAAATATCTTATAAAATTGTTTACCTTAAGAAGGTCTGGAGTATTATACCACAACGCCGGATTAGTGAGTCTTGTAATAGCAATCATATTGATTGTTTCTTTTATCTGCATAATTTTTCTTATATATTATCTTATGGATAATGTTTTTCTTTTTAAGTTATCCGTAATCGAAAAAAATAAAGGCAGGTTCAATCTTACAATTTCAAAATTTTGTTTTGTATACCTTTTATCAGCTCCCGTCTGGACGTTATTTTGCTATTTTTTATTAAGTATGACTGGATTCTTAATGAAAGAGAGCTTTTCAAAATCACTACATGAAAATGTAATAGATTACCTTGATTTTCACAATACCAGTAATCCTAATTATAATATACTTTTCGCAGTTTTGTTTGTTTCTCTACCTTTCGCTTTTATATGTGCTTTAGTCTTTCTAACCTTCGGCTGGTATTTACGATACGCGTTTTTAGGTATTCCTTTTTTTAGCTCAGGTCTTCCAGTACAGCCTGCAGTAAATTTTGCTTTAAATCTTTTTATTGGGTGCTTATTTGCAATAATATATCATTTAACGCTTATTTTGTTTTATAAGATTATTGATATAGTTTTAAGAACGAAATTGGTTATATTCCATAAGTTATTATCATTATATTTTACTCATAAATAAATTGGATAATACGGGTCATCAATATATTGGTTAAATCGATATCTCACAATTTTTTCGAGATTTTTAAATTGCATGGTTTGTCAGCTAGCGGTGATAAAATAGAGGGTGGCATAATTTTCAGATATAGATCTGCCGAAAATATATCTACAGATTGCGGCCATGGCTTCGATTTTATCCGACGTACCACCGAAATGCCGAATCTGTGATACTTCAACAGATGGAACACGATTCAGTTCAACAAAATTATATCGAGTATCATTTAATTCGCTGCGACACAAATGCTCATTTTGCATCCGATCGCCTTTGCGCTTTCATCGTAAAAGATGACGGATAAAGCGCTATTCGTTGGGCAGACGAATATTTTGTGTGCAGAAGAATTGAAGGTAGGAAGACGCACAGCTACATAATCGAAAGGTCCTAATATGAAGCCAATGCTCTACTTAGTAGTCATTGCGACGATGATTCTTGGCGGTACGGTTCTTGGATCTTAGTGAACCGACTTCGACACTTGCGGATCAGGATTACGAAAGGGGGAATAAGCTCGCGCAGGCGGCACAATACACTGAGGCCGCCGAATTCTATTTAAAAGCAGCTAACCGTAACATTGCGCCAGCCCAATGTGAACTCGGGTTTCTGTATGCCGAAGGCCTTGGAGTTCTTCGAGACGATCACAAGGCAACCAGGCTATTCCGGCTGGCGGCAATCCAGGGGTACGCGAAAGCTCAGTTTAACCTCGCATTTATGATTACGAAAAACAGAACGGGTTCGGACCGTAGTATCCTTGAGGACAGTCAGGCGTATGAGGAAATGCTCGTTTGGTACCGAAAGGCAGCAGTACAAGACTATCAGCCTGCCCTGTACAACATAGCCGTCGTTTTAGAGCGTGCCGGCCGCATCAGCTACCAAGAAGAGGGCAAGCGATGGCGCAACAACAGTGCTGCGGAGGCGCAACGGTGGATGAAGGCGTATATGCACCTGTCTGATCCATCACACAAGTTTCCGGCATTCAAGAGCGCCGCGAAGTATGGCCCCTCGTTTTGGAATGATGCTCCTGATATCGAGGCTGAAATCGAGAGAGGTAAGAGGCTCGTGGAGGACAAAGGTGACATAGATTCGGCTGCCAAATACTACCTCGATCTATACTCGGTTGGAGTTATCAGGGCCAGAAACTATCTTGATCAGATAGCGGCCCAATACAATTTAATAGGGCAAATGCAACATGCTGCTGGCGCATTTGCCTCGGCAGAAAAAGAAAACCTAAAGAGCGGAACCCTCTACGCAGAAATGGGCAATGTGGCTGCCGCTGGCCCAGTATATGCCAGCCTCGCTGCTGTTTCCAAAAAGCTTGGGGATCGAAAGAAGATGTGCGATTACGCCTATTGTTCGCGGGATCTATTGGCAGCAGCTGACAATCAGTCTATGTTACAGGAAGCGAACAGATTTATAAACGAAAACTGTAAGTGATCAGTAAAATATCATCGTATGGCCCACTAAAGCATGAAGTCGCCCGAGAAATAGCGGGAACGAGATTACCCAACAACTGCTTTGAGAGGGACTTTTGTTACGCTGCTGCTACGCAATAGCCCCTCAAGCATAGGTTGAAAATATCACCGCAAAATCGGCTTTCAAGAACGATGTG
>CAVQTH010000046.1:0-47643 GCA_963716325.1 uncultured delta proteobacterium
CGAATAAGTCGGAGTTATGAGTTAGAGTAATGAGTAATAAAAAAAGGAAAGCAACGGAAACGCATTTGTCAGAGTGATGGGCCGGAATAGTGAGTACTGAAAAATTAAAAAACAGCCAACCGGAAGGATTGTTATGACCGGGATCCATCGATTTGAGGATATCATCACTCACAACTTTTCTTTTTTCGGTTTATGCTCGAATCCCTCATCACCGACTGCCTGAAGAACGGGCGTGCGGTGCGCTTCCGCGCTCCCGGCCGCAGCATGCACCCCACGATCCGAGAAAACGAGACCCTGGTCGTCGCGCCGGCCGCGCCGGCCTGGCTTTCGGTCGGCGACATTGTTCTCAGCCGCTGCGGCGAAAAGATCACCGCTCACCGCCTGGTCTGGGTCGATGCGGAAACGGCTGTCGCAGATACGCCGGGCGGGCCGGAAGGCCGTCCTGTGTTCATCCTGCGCGGCGATGCCTGTAGCACGTACGACCCCCCCGTTCCCGCAGATCAGATACTGGGCAAAGTCGTGGCCGTTGAACGCAAGGGCCGGATGGTGAACCCATACCGCCTGCGCACCGAGTTTGTCCGTCGTTTCTACGCACTTGCCGCCCGCCTGAAATCCCGCCTACGCTCCGCTTTCTGAAATCCTCCTCACTTTGTAACCCCAAAAAAGATCGACAAGGGCAGCGCCGCGCTTTTGGCCGACAACGGGACCACCTGCCGGGGGTTTACCTAGGCCCCGGTGCAGGCCGAGGGTATTATAATCAAAAATCAAGATTTGACACCTCATTTCCCTTCACGCGCAGCTATGATGAAACGATCGATTGTTGGCGCATGCCCTGGAGCCAGTAAGGCATGAACCGATCCACGAAAAGGCAACGGCCTTCCAGTGTTTTGTATAGAATTCCTTTTTTCAGCAGCGAATCCAGGGAGGCTTTGATGGATGATGACGGCCCGATGCCGTGGCGCATTTGAAATTCCTTTGAAAAGAGTAGGGCGCCTGGATCTTGGGCCAAGGCAATCAGCAGGAGCCGTTGGGCCGCGGTGGCCGTCTGCCAAAGCATCTCGTAGTGTGGTGAATCCTGCCGGACGATAATCAGCGGCAGTTTATCGATAAGCGCTGCGTCAATGGTCTTGAACTCCAGGGCCGCTTCCCACAGGGTGTTGCAGAGTCGCTGAACATTGTAGGGCACGTCTTCGCCGATGGTGATGATGCGCATCCCCTCTTTTGCCGATACCGCGTAGCCGCCCTTCTTGAGCCAGTTGAGAATGAATTTGATATACGTTTCCCTTTGGATCGGCCCTAGTGCCATAATCCGGCCGAGCTTATAGAAGGCCCGCTTGCTGTCCTGGATCATCGAGAGCATGACCGACTGCTCGGACCCGGAAAAAATGTAGCCGATGTGGCTGTGCTTTTGGATCTCGGCGCGCAGGGCTTTTTCTAATGTCCGGCCGTTGTACTTTTCGAGGTCGGAAAACTCGTCGATGATGATCACCAGCTTTTTGCCCTTTTTCTCCGCGAGGCGCTCGGCATGGGCCATGCCCTCAACCAGGGCGGATAGGGCGTCTTTGTCGCCGACTGCTAATTCCAGGCCGGCGCTCAGGTTCCCGTCCGGGTCTATGGTGACCTTGGGCCGCAGCCTTTGAAACCCGGCAAACAGTTTAAGCAGTCGGTCCGTGTTGGTCTCGAGGGCCCTGGCCGTCAAGCTCGTTAGGGCGCCGGCAAACGTGCGTAAGTCGGGGTATGCGTTCAGATCGATGTATGCGCAGGCGGTGCCGCCGCTGGTCAAGGTTTCCATCAAATGATGCAGCAGGCAGGTTTTGCCGAACCGCCGCGGGGACACCAGGAACACGCGGGAGGTGTTTTCCATTTCCCGCTGCAGTTCCTTTATTTCGTCCGTGCGGTCGGCAAAGTAAGGCCCGCTCACAATGCCGCCGTATTTGAAGGGGTTTTGCATGAGGGCCCTCTTGAGAACGTTTTTAACGGTTCGTTAATTACGAATCGCAGAAAACGTACTACAAGGAGCCATCGATGTCAACCCTCGCTGCGCTGGTTTGCGGTGGTATCTGATCTATCTCAGTTGGTTAACTTGGCAGGCGGGTTCATTCCGGGGCGGGATAGAACGGGTTTTTAGAGGGTCTAGGCATGAAGGCGGAGTCAAGGAAGCACACGCTTTGGGGCGGCCCAGGTACCGGCCGAAGGATCGATCATCAAGAATCGAGATGTAACACGGTATTTCCCTCACGTATTACAAGGGGGTTATTCTCCGAACTATTAAATTGTCAAGCAGCGACAACGCCATCGGCAGAGCGAAAGCCCTAGCCAGGACTCCTTCTTATCACTCTGATCGAACCCGGTGGCGACAGTAAAAGCTTTTTAATCATTTGAGCCGATACCTCGCTTTTCCAAAACGTATCAGTAAACATCAGCCGAATGAATGTGAAACTACCCGCCGTCTCAAACGCAGCGCTCCGGACGAGCCGGTCAGTCCGCCCTCCTCCGCAGGTAGGTCAGCCACACTCCTCGAGGCGCGAAGCGCCGCTCCTCAAAGCCACGCAGTTGCCGGCTGCTCCTCCAACGTCGCCGTAGGCAACCCCCCGCTCCTAAAGCCCATCGGCACTCCTTTTCTTGGCTACCAATTTTCCTCAAGCTTTTCAATATTATGTCGATATTTCTATCGATAGAATCATTTTGCCGGCCCCGACGGCATCATTCGGTTATATTCCATATTATTACAAAATGTTATCACGGCTAATAGATCCCTTCTGGGGCGGGTTCAAAATGGATTTGAGAGGATTTAGGCATGAAGGCAGAGTTGGGAAATCCAACCTTTTGGAGCGGCTCCGGAGCAGGCCGAGGGTGTTATAATCAAAAATCAAGATTTGACACTCTATTACACACCGATACGGGGCTTGCGGCGGCGGCAGCGGGGAGCACCTACTACTATGTGCTGAGTGCGGTGGACTCCTCCAGCGACGAGAGTGTCAAGTCCGCCCTGGCGGCGCTGACCATCGCAGCCTCAGGCGGCGGTGGTGGTGGGGTTGTCGTGACCGGCGGCGGGGGAGGAGGAGGGTGTTTTATTGCTGTGGCCGGCCTGGAACTTTCGCCGGATCTGCTCATGCCGCTTGCGGCCATGGCGCTGCTGATCTGCCTGGGATGGATCAGCCGGAGAAGAAGAGGGTGAAAGGAGCGCCCCAGAGGGGCTGGGGGAGCGGCGCTTTGCGCCTTGAGGAGCTCTCGGCGAAAAGCTGCCTCGCTTGAGGGGTGAGCCTGAAAACGAAGGATATCAAAAGGATTCTGTGCTGAGCGAAACGTGGGAACGCATAATTAATTGGCTATTTTAGAATTTTTTCGATTGATTGTAAAAGATCGGGAAGATCAGATTTTATGGTTTGCCAAACGACATCCAGATTGACATCATAATAGGCATGAATCATGCGGTTGCGCATACCGGTGATTTCAAGCCACGGTATTTCAGGATGCTCCGATTTAAAATTTTCCGAAACTTTTGAGGCGGCCTCTCCAATGATTTCCAGCGCTTTGATCAACGCGAGAGCCAGCATTCGATCGCTTTCAAGGTCATTTCTACCTCGGCCAAGGGCAAACTGGAGCGCATCTTTCCCGGCATCCAACATGTGATGCAGGCGAATGAGATCATGCTGCATACTGCACCTCCGCCGTTGATAGAACCTGCTGGCGGAAATATTTGCTAAGATCTTCGGGTGTCCTAAGATCAACCTTGCGGCCGCCAAAGATTTGAGAGAGCTCTCGCTCCATCCTTGAGATCCCAAGCAGGCCGGGAATCCCGTTTTTTTTGAACTCTACAAGTACATCAATATCACTTTCTTGCCGAAAATCACTCCTGAGGACTGAGCCGAAAAGTGAAAGCTTTTTGATGCGGTTTCTTCTGCAAAATTGTTCAAGAATTTCTATCGGGACATCGATTTTGACCATGGCTATATCCTAGATAAAAAATACCTAAAATGACCTGTGCTTAGCTGTTAACTATATGGCAAGAGTGAACGTAAAATCAAGAGTAGTATTGGAAAAAGAGCGAGATAGCCTGAATTCATCCTATTGAACCGGCTGCAAACGATCCACCGGAAATCACATCGACGTCTTCCTTGGAGACCTACACCAAGCTCAACAGCGCGCCGATCACCGGGCGGACGCACACCGATACGGGGCTTGCGGCGGCGGCAGCGGGGGTCACCTACTACTATGCGCTGAGTGCGGTGGACTCCTCCAGCGACGAGAGTGTGAAGTCTGCCCCGGCGGCAGTCACCATCAGCGCCAGTAATTCTTCATCCGGTGGTGGCGGGGAGGTGCCGGGTGCTTTATCGCTTCTGCCGGTCGGGACCTCTCGCCGGACCTGCTCAAGCCGCTGGGTGCCATGGCGCTGCTATGTTGTCTGATCTGGATCAGCCGGAGAAGAAGGGCGCTCCTCCAACGTTGCCGCAGGCATCTATCTTTCCCTAACCTCGCGCAAAATACTAACGATCTCTGCCGCATCAAGGCCCACGTCAACACCTTTCACATCGAGCGGTGAGCCCTTCGGAGTGATGGGCAGAACCTCGAAAATCGAGCCATCCTTTCGTTTGATTAACACCTTACCTTCATTTTTCGCCTTTTCCAGCAGCGACGCAAAATTCTGCCTGGCTTCAGAAAATGTATATACCGTCATGGAGTCACCTCCAGCACTTCAATTCCGGCCTTTTGCGCTGTATCAACCAATCTGCTGTCCAGTGAGATGAGAGGGCAGTTGTTTTTTAAAGCGCGTGCAAGAATGTAAGCATCATAAGCGTAAATTTACAATCGGTGAGAAAGTTGTATGGCGGTAGTGAGTTCAATATCGTTGAACCGTAAAGGTATTTGTCTGTATGCATTCAGGGCTGCGATAGACTGCCTCAGCGTTATGTGGTTGCGCCTGAACATGGCTGAAAAAGCATTGCCGACTTCCCAGTGCAGGGAGGCCGGAGCAATAAGTTCAGCACTCTTGGTCATCTCGATAAGACGCCTTGGTGGTCTTTCAGCGAAAAGATTCTTCTCTGAGGGTTCCTCAAGTCCCCCTTTGGCGGGACGCTCCTCCTGCGTTGCCGCAGGCAACAATCTCCTCAAGTGGCGCAGCCACGCTCCTAAAGCGCAGCGCTCCTCCAACGTTGCCGGAGGCAACCAATTTACCTCAAGCTTTTCAATAATATGTCGATATTCCTATCGATAGAATCCCTTTGTCTGTCTCGAAGGGGTTTATTGGTGGTATCCAATATCATTACAGAAAGTTACCACGATGGACGGGTCTTATTCTGGGCGCTTTCAAAATGGACCCGCGAGGATTGAGGGATGAAAGTGACGTTAGGAAATAACACCTCCTGGGGCGACTCGGGTGCAGGCCAAGGGCGCTATAATCAAAAATCAAGATTTGACACCCTGCTATGTTTGAAATTTAGAGCCGGGTTGCTTTGTGCGAAGTGGCTCGTAATTGGGATCCTGCTGACAGTCGCTCTAAATGGCAACCTCTGGGCCCAAGGTTTCAGGGCGGCAGCCTCGGCAAGCGTGGCAACAGGTGTAACCTCATTTACGGTTAACAAGCCGACAGGCACCCAAGAAAACGACGTGATGATTGCCGCTATCGCGATTCGGCCTAGCACTGCATCGATCACAGCACCAACAGGCTGGACTCTCGTCCGACGAACTAATAATAGCGCAACCAACCCTCTTGCGCAGATTATCTATAGGAAGGTCGCCGGCAGCAGCGAAGGGACAAGTTATACCTGGACCCTGGGTAGTTCACCAACAGGCGCCGCAGGCGGCATCAGCACGTTCTACGGCATCGATACAACGGCTCCGGTGAACGTCGAGAACGGCCAGGCAACACCAAACGACATTTCGCACAGCACCCCAAGCGTAACAACGACAGTCAACAATACGATTGTCGTAACCGCTCACAGTTTCACGTCATGTTACAACTGGACTCCTCCTACTGGGATGACGGAGGCCTTTGAGGTTGCCAACTTAGCCATTCCCGACCAACTTGGAATTTCTCTCGAAATGAACTACGTAACCCAGCCAAGCGCCGGAGCTACCGGGGTAAAGACCGCAACAGCCCCCGGTGGTGATCCGGATGCAGGCGTTGCGCAGATTCTGGCTTTGAAGCCGGGACCTCAGAATCTGCCACTCCTCGCGTACACGGATACGGCCGCAGTCGATACTATTCGCTACTCCACCTACAACACGAGCTGGAGCGCCGAAGCCACCGGTCCGGACACCAATGACAATAACCTGACCTGGCATGTGGCCAAAACAGCACCCGTCGCCAGGGAGCATGTCGTTCTGGCCGCAAGCTACGACAACAAGACCCTATACGCGTCTCTTTACAACGGCACTAGTTGGTCCATAAAGAACTTAGGGACGGTGTACACGACGGACTACCGTTGCTTCAACGCCGCATACGAGCATGCCAGCGGCGACCTGGTGATCGTTGCCTCCACCACGACGGCCAACCAGATCAAATACTGGGTTTGGAACGGTACTTCCTGGGTGGTGGACGGCGCCACCTACACGTTCACGACCATCGACAGAAATATTGATAGGGTCAGAATGGCTTCCCAGCCCGGGACCAACCAGGTTGCTCTGGCCGTGATAGATAACGACAGCGACGTCGTCGGGCTCATCTGGGACGGCAACGTCAACAGCTGGGGAAATGAGAAAAAAGTCGGCACGGCCACAACCTACGACGCTGAAGCTATCGGTGTGGAGTACATGCAGGCCAGTACGAACGCCGGCCAGGCGCTTTTCGTGTGGGGGCAAAGCACGACCCTTTACAGCTGGACCTGGACCGGGACGGCATGGGCAGGGGCGTCAAACTCAAAAGCCGGAATTTCAGGAAACATCCGTTGGATAAGTCTGGCCGCCGATCCCAGCAGCGACGACATGCTGGTGGCGTTGTTTAACGAGGCCAACGACGTGCAGACGGTCAACTGGACGGGCAGCGCCTGGGGCACCATCCGGAGCCCTGAAACCACATCACTGTACGGATGGTATACCGACCACAAACCGTTTGACGTCATTTTTGAATCCTCCGGTTCGCACGCCATTCTCGTTTATTCGGACGACAGCGGTTTGAGGTACCGCCACACATCGAACATCGCCAATGACTGGGAAGCCGAAGCTTATCTCGACAGCACCAACACTTCGAATATCGACAGTTACTGGGTTGAGCTTGGCCGCGCAACGGACGGGACCATCCACCTCGCCTGCAATGATACCGATACGGCCAATCGGCTTCTGGCCTACTCATGGAATGGCTCCAGTTGGAGCGCTCTGAGCTCCATTGAGACAACCCTCTACACAGGTCCTTACAACACTGCTTGGAAATCATTTGCCCTTTCTATCCAACCGGCGAATGCGAGCGTCGTCCTGTTCCAGGCGCACTATCGTTGGCGCAACGATAACGGCGCAGAGGCGGCCGCCACGTTCGCGTTGGCCGAGGACAATAAGCTGGGCATTGCCAAAAGCACTATCAAGCGCCTGCGATTTTTGGTTTCCAACACGGGGACCGGCAGCTCATCTGCGGCCTACCGGCTCGACGCCGCAGAGACGGCGTCATGCGGCACGGGCACCTACAGTGCGGTACCGACAGCCTCAACCGGTCATTGGCAGGTGATTGGAACAAGCTACTATACCGATGGTGATTCCAGTACCAACGTTTCATCCGGCCTGACAGACTATCCTAGTTGGGGGACTTTTGTGGCCGGTCAGCTCAAGGACACGGCCAACACAACAGCAAGCATTACCCTCGCATCGAATCGATTCACGGAGATCGAGTTGGCGATCCAGGCCACCACCAACGCCACGGCGGGCGGGGATTACTGCTTTCGGCTTTACAATTCCACCAGTAGCACCGTGCTCAATGGCTATACCTATGCCCAGGCCCGCGTGCCGGGGGTGACGGCGATCGACTTATTGTCGTTTGCGGCGGAGGGAGACGGTTCGGCGGTTAAGGTGAGCTGGCAGACGGCCCAGGAGTCTGAGAACAAGGGGTTCAACCTGTACCGGGGGACAAACCCGGCGGGGCTGTTTGAGAAGTTGAACGGGGGCCTGATCCCGAGCGGCTCGGTGTCGGGGGAGGGTCGCAGCTACGAGTTCATCGACCGCCAGGTGAGTCGAGGGGCACTTTACTACTACAAGCTGGAGGACGTGGACGCCTCGGGGACGGTGACCCCGCACGGTCCGGTGTGCGTGGACTGGGAGGGGGACGGGATTCCGGACGACTGGGAGATCGCCTACGGGTTGAACCCGGTTGTGAACGATGCCAATTTTGACAGCGACGGGGACGGGGTGCCGAACTGGCTGGAGTATCAGCGGGGGACCGATCCGTTCAACGCGGACAGCGACGGGGACGGGGTCAGAGACGGAGCGGAGAAGAAGAACCCGGGGTATTCGGGCGGCAGCGTCAGCAGCCTGAGCGCGGATGCGAGCGTGCAGGTGATCGTATCCGACAACCGTGGGATGACCCTCGATCTGGTGACGAAGAGCCTCGATGTGACGCCGGTGACGGCGGGAGGCCAGGCCTTTGAGCGGCTGCGGGTGCCCGCTTACGTGCACGGCTACACGCTTGCAGCCGGGCTGCCCCAGGTGCCGTTGAAGGGGATCCTGCTGGACATCCCCGCGGGCAAGCAGGCGCGGGTCGAGGTGCTGGATGCCACGAGCCGGGTGCTCGCAGGCTACCGGGTGTACCCGGCGCCGGTGCACGAGCTGGGAGCGAACCACCAGGTAGCGGAGGTCTTCAGCTGGGACGAGGCCGCCTACCGGACAAACAGCCTATTACCCGGCGGTGGCAGGCGGAGCTTTCCACCGAGTACGTGTTCAGAGGCCAGGCGCAGCAGCGGCTGATCTTCTACCCCTTGCGGTTCAACCCGGGCACAGGCGAGCTGCTGCACTACGAGCGGCTGCGGGTGCGGGTGGAGTTTGTCGAGGCTTTATCCCCAGCCGCAGGCGCAGGTGTTCTGCTGCGTGCAGCGGTTGCGGTGGCCTTTCAAGCCCCGCTTGCGGCCACGGGCTGGGCGATCCCGGCGGGGGCGGCCTACAAGGTGAGCACCAACGGGGAAGGGATTAATCGCATCACGCGGGCCGGGCTTCAGGCGGCAGGGATTGCCGATGCGGACATCGATGCGATCAATCTCGCACAGGTGCAGCTGTTCAACCTGGGGACGGAGCAAGCCATTCACGTCTATGATCAGAATGCCAACCACCGGCTGGACGCCGCGGATTACATCACCTTCTACGCCGCGGCCGTGCCTGCGGCGTATGCGAAGTACGCCAAGTACAACGTGTACTGGCTGATCGACGCGGGCCGCACCGGCCCCTTGCGGATGAGCTCCATTAATGGCACACCGGCCGGAGGCGCTCTGGCAGTCTCGCACAGCTTCAGGGTGCACCACGAGCTGGACCAGGCCTACCTGCAGTCGGCGGTGGGGCCCGACGGGATGGACCGCTGGATCTTCTCGCAGGTGGCGATGGGCGCCGGGTTTGCCGGCGGGGGAGTGGCCAAGGACTTCAGCCTCAGTCTGCCCGGTGCGCTCTCCACGGGGGAGCTCACGATCCGGATGTACAGCCCGTACGCCATGGCGCACGAGACCACGGTGTCGTTAAACGGCAGTAGCATCGGCAGCGCCACCTGGAGCGGGATCGGCTGGAGCGAGGCCTGCTTTGCCGGGGTGAGCCTGTTGGATGGGGCCAACACGGTGTCGCTCTTGTGCGCGGGCGCCGAGGACAAGACGGCGGTGGACTGGTTCGAGGTGGTCTATGAGCGGGCCTTCGAGGCGGCCTCCGACAGCCTGAAGTTTACCCATGCGGGAGGCTATCGATACCCGATCGCAGATTTTACCACCAACGACGTGGAGCTCTATGACATCACGGATGCCGCCGGCGTTGAGCGGGTGCTGAACGGCACGTACAGCGGCAGCGGACCCTATACGCTGGAGGTGGAGCCCGCGGGGGCCACGGGGACCAAGAGCTACCTGGCGGTGGCATCCGCTGCGCTGAAGACCCCGCTAGCCATCGTCAAGGACCGCGCCTCGAGCCTCGCCGCAGGCACAAACGCGGCGGACTGGATCATGATCACCCACCGCAGCCTGGGCTGGGACGGTTCGGGTGCGCAGCAGGGCTGGGTGGATAGCCTGGTCTCGTTGCGTCAGTCCCAGGGCCTGCGGACGGCAGTGGTGGACATCGAGGACATTTTCGATGAGTTCGGCTACGGGCTTCCCACCCCGCAGGCGGTGAAGGACTTCTTAACCCATGCCTACGAGAGCTGGCAGTCGCCCGCCCCGCAGTACGTGCTCCTTATGGGGGACACCTCCTACGACTACAAGGACAACTGGAACAGCGGCACGGTGAACCTCGTGCCGGGGTATCTGATCTACACGACCCACCTGGGGGAGACGATCAGCGACGAGTGGCTGGTGCAGGTCAGCGGGGCCGACGCGCTGCCGGACCTCTACATCGGGCGGCTGCCGGCCGCAACCCTTGCCCAGGCGCAGGCGATGGTCAATAAGATCGTGGCCTATGAGACGGCTGCCAACACCAAGGGCTGGGAGAAGACGCTGGTGCTTGCGGCTGACAACCAGGCCGAGGACTGGGAGGCGGTCTTCGAGATCATGAATGAGGATGCGGCGGCGGCGTTGCCCGCGGGCATGGCGAGCCCTGAGCGGTTCTACCTGCAGGAGTACGAGAACGAGAGCCTATCAGTGACCGATCTGACCGCGGAGCTGCTGTCTGCGATCGAGGCCGGGGCGCTGGTGGTAAACTACAGCGGGCACGCCAACCATAACATCTGGGCCACCGAGCGCATCCTCGACAACCGGGGCGGGGCGTACCGCTCGGACGTCTCCACGCTCACGAACAACGGCATGTACCCGTTCGTGGTGAACCTGAGCTGTCTCACGGGCTACTTCATCTACCCGCACACGGGCGGCTATGCGGCGGAGTCCTGGCGGTCGCTGGCCGAGGGCTGGCTGTGGCCGGCGAATGCCGGGGCGGTGGCCGCCCTGATGCCGACCGGGATGACCAGTACCGAGGGCCAGCACCTGCTCTCAAACGCGCTCTACGAGGGGATCTTCAGCCTGGATAAACGCACACTGGGCCCGGCGGTGGGCTACGCCCGGCAGCAGTTGCTTGCCAACGGGGGCGCGGCGTACGAGGAGACGAGCAACACCTTCATGTTCTTCGGGGACCCGGCCGCCAGCCTCAAGGTGCCGCTGCCGCGGCGGCCGCAGGCGTTGACGGCGCAGTGGCAGGCCGACGGCACGGCGGCGCTCTCCTGGAGTGCCGCGCTTGACTGCGACGGGAATGCGGTCTCCGGCTACAACCTCTACCGGCGCAGCGCCGCCGAGCAGACCTACGTCAAGCTGAACACGGCCCTGATCACCGCTCTGACATATACGGACATGCAGTGGGCGGCGCTGTCTGAGGGAGAAACCTACTATTATGCGCTGACTGCCGTGGATGCCGCCAGCGACGAGAGTGTGAAGTCCGCACCGGCGGCAGTCACGATCACCCACTCGGGAGATGGCGGCGGTGCCGGCGCCGGTGGGGGAGGAGGGTGCTTTATCTCCACAGCCGGCCTGGACCTTTCGCCGGATCTGCTCATGCCGCTGGCCGCCATGGCGCTGCTGATCTGTATGATCTGGATCAGCCGAAAAAAGAGAGGATAAAAGGAGCGCCCCGGGAGGGGCTTGAGGAGCGGCGCTGCGCGCCTTGAGGAGCGGGCCGGGCGGCCCTTGAGGAGCGCTCGGCGGAAAACAGCCTCGCTCGAGAAACGCCTTTTCTATCTGACTTTCTGTGGATTTTTGAATAAGATCGATACTGGCGCGGTGCCTAATTGTGGCGGCCAGTTTGGCGTCGCAGGTGAGCAGCGGTGCGGGAAGGCTTTCGGCCAGGGCCACGAAAGCCGCGTCATAGGCGGTCATGGTGTTCCGCAGCGCCCAGATTCGGTCCAAAAAGATGTGGTGCGGGTAGCGTGCGATCGGAAGATTAAGCAGATCTATAATCGCTTCTTGCCCTCGGGCAGCGGTCATTTCTCCTGAAATGCAATAACGCCGCAGGACCTGCGCGACTTCAAGATCGATGAGATATGGCGCATGCAGCGTCTCGTGGGGCGCAAAAATTCGTTTTTCGATCTCCGGTGCCCGGGGGCTGCGGAGCAGCACCTCGAGCAATGCGGACGAATCGATGACGATCATAACCGCTCTCGATTCTCTCTCACCGCATCGGTCGGCGGAACTTTGGTGCGGACAGGTTGGCGATGGCTCAGCCGTTCGCGTACCTCTCTCAGCGTCGGCCGATTGGCATAGCGCCGCAGTTCCGTCAGGAGATAGTCGGACAACGACAATCCTTCCAAAGCGGCCCTAGCCTTCAATTTGCGGTGCAGGGAATCGGGAACGTTTCTCAATTGGATCATTTTAGGCATGCCAAAAACATACATGCATGTAGTGCACATGTCAAGGTGGAAAGATGAGCGCCGCGAAGGGGCTGGAGGAGTGGCGGGTTGCCTTCGGCAACGTATGAGGAGCGCTGCGCTTGAGGAGCGGCGCTGTGCGCCTTTAGGAGCGCGTTGCCTGCGGCAACGCTTGAGGCAGAAGAAATTAGCGTTTGTGCTCCTGCAGTCGTTTTGACGGTACTCCTCAAGCGAGGCAGCTTTTTCGCCGAGCGCTCCTCAAGGGCCGTCAGGCCCGCTCCTCAAACGTAGCCGCAGACGACGTGCTCCTCAAGCACCCCTTGGGGCGCGCTCTCTCCCCAATAGGAGCTATAGGTTGGAGGATAAAGGAGGCACTGTCGGTTGGTGCCGTCAGTCAACGCGATAGGGCAATTGAAAATGACCCGCAACAACTCCCGGAACGGTGATGTCTTCGTCAAGGGATTCCCACCTCAGTGCGTAGCCATTGAGTCGCAGAGTCACTTCCTGCAATTTCTCTTCGGAGGCTTCAGCCAGAAGCTTGAATCGGTTCGCTGGAAAACCGACGATGCGTCCGTCAGTAAGCTCAATGTAGATCATTCTCTTTTCTGCCCAAGCCCTGATGGCGGCGGGTTCAACAGGTTCATTTTTTCTGGCTAAAGTGGTCATGAAATTTCTCCTCGAAAAAATCCCTGTATTCGAATACGGTCCTCTCAATCTTTCGGATTGTCTCCGGTGCTATGCCCTTGTTTTTGGCCAGCCGCACAGGATCAAGCCAGAATTTGCATTCGCCACCTGACGTCTCGACATGGATGTGGGGTGGTTCATTTCTTTCGTCTGAGTAAAAATGAAATCGGAATGCCCTGATTTCATTACCGTTGGCATATTTTATGGTAGACTCAGGGCGGTAACCTGTCAAGAAAAAGGTAACAGAAAAAGGTGGCAGCCTCCCAGGTTCAAGTTGAGAAAGGACCCGGGCCGTGGTACAATATTCAGAAATGAGCCAGCCGAATGAAAAGGCCGGATATGGCGGAACTTGAGAAAATCTATCGCCGCAACGACAACTTCGTGTTCCGGCAGATCGAGGGCGAGACGATTCTGGTGCCGATCCTCGGCAATGTCAGTGATCTGGACTGCATCTTCAGCTTGAATCCTGTCGGAGCCCTGGTGTGGGAGCATCTGGACGGGTTTCAAGATCTGGGTGCCATCAAGAACCGGATTAAGGCCGAATATGATGTCGCCGATGATAAAGCCGAAACGGATTTGCTGTCGTTCATCGAGGAAATGAAAACGATTGCAGCGGTAACGGACGTGAACCGTTGTGCTGAAAGATGAAATTATGGAAGACAAGCAAACCAAAAAAAAATACGAAACACCCAAGGTGACCCGCATCCGGCTGGATGCAAAATGCGCCGTTCTCGGCTTTTGCAAGCAGGCTGCAACCGGCAGCGGTCCAGCCCAGGCCGGATGCCAGGATGCTCTCTTCGCCCCCTGCGTGTCCCAGGGTTCTTGAATCGCACTCCAGTGCGGCTCGCGCCATCCCGATCCACATGCCGACTCCGCTCGCTTTCTCCATCGCCGACATAACGGTCACGCTGCAGTGTCATCCACCCGTGAGTGGAGTGAGCGCCCCGCCGGCATACCAGGCGTTTCTCTCGAACAGGGCAAACGATGTCTGCATAGAAGTTTCGACGGGAGAACCGCTGCGCGACGAGCAGGTCCGCGTGTTCGACAGCGCGCCCATCTGGAGCCTTTACCGGCTGAAGACGGGCTCGTCTTTTCATCTTTTCGATTCCTACCCCGATCTCAAACGCACGCTCCTCATACCGGATGAGGGCGGCTGTGCGCGGCTTTCCTTTCAGGCAGCCGACCAGAACCCCTTTGTCGGGCCGGCGCTCGAACTGTTGATGATCACCCATCTCGCGCGGCGGGACGGGGTGATCCTGCACGGCTGCGGGATTTCGATCGACGGCCGCGGGATCGTGTTCGCGGGGGAATCGGGCGCGGGGAAAAGCACGCTCTCGCGGCTGTGGGCGCGGCAGGAAGGCATCGAGATTCTCAGCGACGACCGCGTCATCGTGCGCAGCCAAAACGGTTCGCTTTATCTCTACGGGACGCCTTGGCATGGGGACGAGGCGTTTGCCGCTCCGGGGGGTGTTCCGCTGGAGCGCATATATTTCATCCGTCACGGGCAGGGCAATGATGTCCGGAAGCTTTCGGCAGCCGGCGCCGTCCGCGAAATGCTGAAATGTTCCTTCCCGCCGCTGTGGGATGCGGGCGGGATGGCGGCGGCACTCGAGCTGTTCCATGGCATGGCGATCGCGGTGCCCTGCGCCGAGCTGGCGTTTGTGCCGGATCATACGGCGATAGATTTTGTTCTCGACAGGACCGGTCAGGCAGGGAGGGCTCAGGGTTCGGGGTTCAGGAAGGAAGCAGACACAGAGGCCTGATAGCCGCTGGCCCGATTCGCCCGAGCGGGAGGAGGCCTATCAATATGACGCTCGCCCTTGCCAATCCCCTGAACTGTTCTACCCGAGCGGCTGTCTGTGCATTGAAATCGCGGCAAGATGCCGCTCCCACCGGTTGGGTGAGCGGGGGAATTGTTGACCTGCATGAAGATGGTGAACGCTGAGGATAAAATTCTGCTGTGGGTTGCCGCATCCGGGGATCCGGAGGCCGGCGCCCCTGTCTGGCTGCCGGAGAGGATGGGTGCGGAGCAAAGCGTCCGCCTGGTTGATGCCGCGGTGCGAGAAGGGCTGGCCGGGATGCTCTATCAGCGGCTGAAAACATCCGGCCGGCTCAAGGCGCTGGGCGATCCTGCCCGCGACCGGCTGGAAGCGATCTACTACCTCACGATTCAAGCGAACCTGAGGCTTTTGGCCGCACTCAAGGAGATCGTTCGGCAGGGTGTGCCTTTCGTCCTGATGCAGGGCGCGGCCCTCTTGGTGGAAATCTACCGGGACCCCGGCTTGCGCCCGTTGAGCGACATCGACCTGTGGGTTTTGCAGAGGGATCGCGATCGCCTCTTGACGGTCTTGTCAGGCCTCGGCTTTGAGGAGAACCCGCTC
This sequence comes from uncultured delta proteobacterium, assembly GCA_963716325.1. GTDB lineage: Bacteria > Desulfobacterota > Desulfobacteria > Desulfobacterales > SpSt-501 > SpSt-501. The sequence continues at coordinate 15,514 of CAVQTH010000046.1, forward strand.
GTCCCGGGGGTCCTGCGCAGAGGCGCCGTCCTGGTCGATGTGCACACGCACCTGGATTGGGCCGAGCGGATTCCGGCGACCCGCTTTTTGTTCGCGCTGGACCCGGAGGAGATCCAGGGCAGCTGCCGGCGCATCACATGGGACGGGCTGCAGCTGTCCTGCCTGGGCGGGCACGACCAGGTGATCTATCTGGCGGTGCACGCCGTCAAGCACAACCTGGAGCGGCTGATCTGGCTGGCCGACATCCAGCGGCTGACGGCCGCCTGGCAGGCTCCGGACTGGTACGCGTTGCGGCAACGGGCCAGGCAACTCGGGCAGGAGCGGATCCCGGCCCTGCTCGCGTATCTGCGGCAGGCGCTTTTCGGGATGCCGGCACCCGCGGCGGCGACCGCGGGGTGCGCGCTGTCGGCCGCTCAGAGATATTTGCTGCGCATGCGAAGACGCGGCCCCCTGCCCAAGTGGTCGTCCCTGGCGCTGCTCACCGCCGGAAACCCTGTCCGGCAGCTTGAATTTGCCCTCGAGAGCATGTTCCCCCGGCCGGAGGTGCTGCGGCAGGTATTTGCAGGCAGCCTCGATCTCAGCGACCGGCAGCTTTACGGGCTGAGGGTTCGACAGCTTCTGGGGATGATGCGATAAGGCGGTAAAAAACAAATCCCCCTACCCCCTTTGTCAAAGGGGGTAGGGGGATTTTGACCGCGCGGCAATAATGACGCCTCTTCTCTATAGCAATCGACAGAATAGAGTTCCGGTTGCGGTCGGGATGTTGATGTGGGAGCGGCATCTTGCCGCGAATAGGATCGAGGCGGGACGCCTCTCCCACACATTGGGTTGTTTGCCCGGATTCATGTGGTTTCGCCCAAACGGAACATATTTCCGACAGCCGCTCTAATGCGTCAGGATCTTCCCGCCCCGGTCAGTCCCCAAACTCAAACGCGCCGATATCCACCGAAGCCCCGCTCACCCGCGGCCCCCCCTCGAAATCAAGTTCCGGCAGAGCCAGGACATCCAGCGTGCCGGCATCGATGCAGGGGGACCCTGGGCTGAGGCGGAAATCCCCGGTTTCAGGGTCCGCCCAGAGCGGGTGCCGACGGATGTTGCCGCCGCCCGATTCAAATCCAGCCTGGTCGATGGCGCAAAAATGGATGGTCGTCGCGTTGGAAAGGTTGTTGTATACCTGCGGGCCGACGGTAGCAGAGTTCCCCCAGATAATGCTGTTGAGAACCACCGTGGCAGCAAGAAAATTATAGATTCCCCCTCCGCCATTGGCCGGATAGTGGGTGCTGTTGTTGTAGAAGGTGCAGTTGGCGATGACGGCCCCATTGCCGCGGGTGTAGACCGCCCCGCCGCCGGTGACACTGCTGGCGCTCGCACCTGCCGTGTTCTCGGAGAAGATGCAGTTGGTGATGTTCAAAACAGAGGATTCCGCATAGACCGCCCCGCCACTCATCGTGGCCATGTTGCCTGAAAACGTGCAATTGCTTATGGTACCGGAGGCGTTCTTGGAATAGAGAGCGCCTCCGTAGCTGGCGGAGTTGCCTTCGAATAGGCAATTTTCAATGGTGAACCGGCTCGATGCCTGAGCCATGACGGCACCGCCATTGATCGCGTTGCCGAAACCAAAGACGAAGCCGTTGACCACGGCGCCGTTGGCCAACATCGACAAGCAGCGGCCGGCATCCGGAGCATCGAGCAGGGTCGGCCGTTTCTTCCAGTCGCGCTTTTCACGGTTGCGCTCGTTTCCGGCAAAGCCTCCATAAAGGGTTACGGCCTTGTTGATGACGATTTCGGAGGCCAGAGCATAGGTCCCCTCCTTGACCCAGATCTCCTGGCCGGCGGCCGCCCATTCCACTGCCTGCTGGAGGGTGGCGAAAGCGGTTTTCCAGCTGGTGCCGTCGCCGGCCTTGGCAGGGTCGACGTACCACACACCCTCCGGCGCCGATTCCACCTCGTCCGCACCGATGTCCCAGGCGTCTTCTTCGGCGCGGTCGGTTCCATCGATGTCGAGCAGGTCGGGATGTGGTGGCGCATCGGCCGTGCGAGCCAGGCTGTCGACGGGCGCCGGCGCTGCGGCCAGGTTCCTGCCGGCATCGACGGCGGCGGAGGTGTCCTTCAAATGGAAGTCCTCGGCCCCGGGCGCGACCGAGATGAACTGGTCCAACGGCTTGAGGAAAACCATGGACCCCAGACCCGCGGCCGTGCCGTCGGAAGAGATGTTGTTCAACGGGGTGCCGCGGCGGATGGCGAAGTCCCCGCGGTTGCCCATGGAGATGGTGTTCACGGCCGAAATGAGGCCGTGTCCTTCGTCCACGCCTTTACCTTTCATGCCGAAAATGGTGCAGTTCTCGACGGCGGCCTTGGACGTCTTCCAGCGGGTGGCGATGCCGGCCGTGCCGCCGTTGTAGATAATGCAGTTGCGGGCCAGGAAATCGCTGTGCATGCCGCCTTTGATGCCGAAGCTTTCGCGGTGGCGCACATCGAAATCGTGAACCAGCAGACGTTCCAGGACGACTCCCTTCGCAAACCGGACGACCACCGTCCCCGGTGCAAGGCAGTGCCCGAAGTTCCTGAGCTCCAAACCGTCGATGCGCGTGTAGTCGTCCTCGATGAGGATCCCGCAGCGGGCGCGGTTCAACCCATCCAAGATCACGCCCTTGCCGGCAGCGCCCTTGTGCTGCGCCGTCTCAGCTGCCGTGAGCCACATGAAATGGTCCGGGTCTGTCCTGGAACCGCGGATGTGGGCCAGCGCCCAGTGTCTTTTGGTGCTGAACGGGCCGTCGTTGTAGCAGACGCCCACCTCCAGACGGTCATCCCGGACGAGGTTGCCGTTGCGATCGTTGACCCAGGCCTGGATGGAGGTGTAAGCCCGCCGGATGGCGAATTCCTTGCCGAGGTGTTCCTTCACGGCCGGGGTTTGGAGCGTAAGCTGGGTATCGCTGTCCCGGCTGAGAACGTAGAGCTCTTCATCCTCGATAACGATTTCATCCCCGCGGCCGACGGTCTCGGGCAGACGGCCGCCGCCGGCCAGGGTGACCTTCACCTGACCCATGGCGACCGAGGCGGCGCCGGCGTTGAAGAGCTCGGCGCTGTTCGTGCCGATGGACCGGTAGTTGATCATCGCGGCCTCGGCCGATGGCGCACCCAATAGTGCGATAGCTGCAAAGGTTGCGAACAGCGCACTGAACAAAACCCTGCGGATATTCATTTCAGCCTCCCTGATTGCAAAAAAAAGAGACGTTTTAGATGACGACACCCGTCATCAGAGCAATAGGGATGCCAGGTTTTTGAATTGGACAAGCAGAAACCCGGTGACGCCACGGGCGCGTGGAGGCTCTTGGAACTCTCGGAAAATAGAGGGGTTGGCCGCAGTCAGGCGATGTTTGCGAAATACAACACAGCAAAAATAGACACCAAGAAACCTTTATTGGCAACAGACATGTAAACAGGCTTACGAGGGTGAAACTCACAAAAAACAAGTGCCTAAAATTAAATGTGGAAAATAAACGGCAGGCTGAACAGCGCCAGGTTGCCGAGGACGTGGAGGGTGATGGGAGCCAGCAGCTTTTTTTCGATTTCATACGCTGTTGCGAAGACCAGGCCGCCGACGATTTGCGGGATGGGCACGGCGGAGGCGCCGGCGTGCAGCAGAGTGAAAACCAGAGTGCTCAGGGCGAGCGCCGGCCAGAACCCCCAGCGCCGGAAATAGCCATAGATCATGCCCCGGAAAAAGAGCTCTTCCGCAACCGGGCCGACGAAACCGCCCACCAGGAAAATCAGCGCCGGGTTCGTCGGGCGTGCGACCGGGCTCGGATGAAGGAGTCGCAGCGGGTCGATCCCCGCAGTGTGCAGCACACCCCACCCGAGTGCGGCCAGCGCGCCGAAACCCGCCGACCAGATGAGTCCTCTGCCCAGGCCGGGCAGCCAACTCCCGCGGCCGAGGCCGATGCGGGCCCAGCCTTGCGGGCCCCCTGAAACGACCAGCGCCATCCAGGCGATGTCGATCAGACGCGCCAGCGCGGTTCCGGTCAGGGGGGATAGCTGCCACCGGCCGATGCCCCAGCGGGCGAGGGCTTCGATCGCAACCACCCCGGCCGTGGCGAGAGCGAGTGTTTTCAGCGAGACGCGGTTTGGCTCCATCCGAGCGCCCTCAGAGCACGATAGGCATAGAGCTGGAAATACCAGTCCTGCGACGTCTGCAACCGTTTCAGGATCTCACGGACAGCGCCGCGGTCCCTGCGCTGGGCGATGGCCTCCACCGCCTGGGTTCGTACGTTGATGTGGGGATCGTCCAGAAGCTGGGTCAAATCGGCGGATGCCGTCGGGCTTGCGCTGATCGCCAGTGCCCGCGCCAGCCAGTAGCGCTCCTGGGGGTGAGGGCTGTGCAGCATGCCTGCATAGGACGGATGGGCGCTGACATCGAACGGGCGATCGCGGATTTCCCGCAGCGCCGCCACTCGCGTCTGCCAGGAAGCCGAGCCCAGGGCTTGGCTCAATTCCTCGGGGCGGGGTGGGGGCTGGCGGCTGGAATGGAAAAAGGCGAGAATGCCCAGCCCGATGGCCAGACATGCGGCGGCGCACAGGACGTCTGCCCGCCGGTCCCCGGCAACGATGCCGGTGAGCCACCGCAGCCCGGCGAACAGCAGGCAATAGAGCGCCATCGGAAAGGCCAGGAGGACGCCGTAAAAAGTGAACGTGCGGAAAAACGGCCAGCGGTCGGCTCGGGTGGAAATTTCAGCCAGCGCGCGGTGCGGGTCGGCGAGGAAGCGGGTGGCCGTGGTGTCCAGGAGCGCCTGCCCTCCCCCGGTGAACCGCAGGCGCTCGCCTTCCATGCGAAGACCGATGTCGGCCGCGGCGGCCGCGGCGATTGGCAGGCAATCGTTGCGGATCAGCTCCCGTTTCACATCCGGCGGAGGCGGGTCGGCATCGGGCCAGGCCACCGTGCGGATCAGCCGCTGGTCGAGGGGTTTGAAAACCTCGGCCGGATGGAGCGTGTAGCGGTAGTAAAACGAGCTGACGCTTTGCCCGGCGGCGTTTGACATCAGCAGGTGATCCCGCAGGTCGAGGAACAGGCTGCGGTCGTATTGGGTGGACCAGCCCAGCGCCAGCAGAACGACCGGCAGGACGCGCCATGCCCAGAACCGCCGGTGCCGCGGACGGTCGGCGCCGTTCAAGAGGCGGCGGGCCAGCCAGAAAACCGGGGGCGGGATGATGATGAAATACAGCGACACCCACGGGTCGAACCCGCGGCTGTTCATGAGCAGCAAAAGAGCCGCCTGAAGCCCGACCGGCACGCATGCGGCCCAAGGGCGGTGCGGCGCTTGACAGACCCAGCACCCGGCGGCCGCCGTGGAGAGGAAGGCCAGGCCGGCCCCCAGACTGAGGGTGAACAAAAGCCCGCCCGCTGCCGCCGTCCCGAGACCGAGCAGCGCCGGCACGACCTCCGGGCTGGGCACGGGCAGGAAACCGGCGGCGGCAACGGCCGCCATCTGGTTGAACAGCCGGCGGTTCGACGCATAGACTTGGAGCGTGGCGATGGTCTGGGCCAGGACCATGCCGATCAGCAGCTCCGCGGCCGGAAATGTCGCACGATGGATGTCGTGTAGGAATTTCAAATTTGATTACTTTGACACCTTCATGAATAACGAAATCGATTTTTTGCGGGAGTGGCTTTCAGCCACGATTCAGCCGTCGCAGCCAATGCTGCTATGGCGAAGTCGGCTCATCGCGGCTGGAAAGCCGTTCCCACAGGGTTGCAGACAAAAGGCTTCATGGTAAAGCCCGATTCGGGCCCTCAGATGGTTTGCCTAACATACTTTGTTATGATAGCATTTTTATAGAATGATGGAAACGTTCGGAGCTGAGGGCAGAATGCCGATACCCGCCGTCCGAGGGCTGAGCGCCCGCGCGGTGTCTCATTCACTCGACCCGCTGAACCCCGGAACCCTCGAACCCTATCGGTCGCCGGCATGATCGTTGCGGTCCATCAGCCCCAGTACCTGCCGTGGCTCGGCTACTTCGACAAGATGCTGAAGGCCGACGTGTTCTGCTACCTGGACACCGTTCAATACAAGAAAAACGAGTGGCAGAACCGCAATCGCATCCGGACCGCCCAGGGCTGGCAGTGGCTGACGGTCCCGGTGCGCTACCGTTACCCGCAGAAGATCGGCAATGTCGGCATCGACAACACCACCAACTGGAGGCACAAGCATCTGCAGGCCCTCATCACCAACTACCGCCGGGCGCCGCATTTCGAGCAGACCATTCCCGTGTTCGAGGAGATCTACGGCAGTCGCTGGGAATCCATCGCCGAGTTGAACCTGGGCGTCATCCGGCGCCTGCGCGAGATGCTGGGCATCGGCGACAAACCGGATGTGCGCGCGTCGACGCTCGACTGCTCCGAAGAACCCACGGACCGGCTGATCGACATCTGCCGTACGCTGGGTGCGGACACCTACCTGGCCGGCGCCGGCGGGGCGGCCTACATGGACCTTGCCCGGTTTGAGCAGCGCGGGGTGCGGGTGCTCACTCAGCGCTTCGAACACCCGGTGTACCCGCAGGTCTACGCCGGGTTCGAGACCCAGCTGTCGACCGTGGACCTGGTCTTCAACTGCGGGCCGGAGAGCGCCGCGGTGATCCGGAATGCGAATAGCCTTGCGTGAATCTGAAAAAAGACATCGGCTTCTAAGGCAGTCGCTAAAAAATCCCCCCCGCCCCCTTTGATAAAGGGGGAGACGGGGGATTTGAACCAAAATCGACGTTTAAGAATTCCCGAGGAACGCGATGAATAATAAAGTAAATATCCTAGCCATCGGCGCGCACCCGGACGACATCGAATTCGGGTGCGGCGGGTCGCTGATCAAGTACACCCGCAAGGGCCACCGCCTCTTTCTGCTGATCATGACCGGCGGAGGACTGGGCGCCCCCGCCGATACGCGCATGGCCGAGCAGGAAGCTTCCCGGCGGGTGCTCGGGGCGGAGGAGATCTTCTGGGGCGGCTACGCCGACACGCACCTTGCCGTGGACGTCGAGCTGATCAAGAAGATCGAGAGTGTGATCGCGGCCGTGCAGCCGGAATTCATCTTCTGCCACTTTCCGGACGACACCCACCAGGACCACCGGCACCTGGCGCAGGCCATCATGTCCGCCACCCGCTACATCCGCAACGTCCTTTTCTACGAAGGCCCGACCACCCAGAACTTCAACCCCCAGGTGTACGTCGACATCGCCGACACCCTGGAGGACAAGCTCGACGCCCTGCGGGCCCACCGCTCGCAGGTCATGAAAACCAACATCGAGGACCTTTCGATCATCGAGGTGGCGCGATCGTGCGCCAATTTCAGGGGCATCCAGGGACGGGTGAGGTTTGCGGAGGCCTTCCACTCCCTTCGTCTGTTCATCAACATATGAGGGACGGCTTCGCTGAAGGCCCGAATCCGGCGTTGCGCGGCGCAGCGCTTTCGCTGCGACGTACGAAAAGTACGTCTCGCTCAGCACGGCTTGCGCGCCTTGGCTTCGGGCCTTGATCGAAGCCGTCCGGGTCGTCGCTGAAAGGCCGGCTTCCGCGTTGCGCTTCATCTCGCGATCGCTGCGGCGTACGAAAAGTACGCCTCGCGCCGCGAGATTCGCGCGCCTTGAATCCGGGCTTTGATCGAAGCCGTCCGGGTCGTCGCTGGAAGGCCGGCTTCCGCGATCGGTGCGGCGGTTATCTTGAATGTGGGAGAGGCCTCCGGCCTCGATGATCGCGGCTGGAAGCCGCTCCCACAATAGAACATAAGCGTGTCGGACAGGATTCACAGGATGGACCGGATGGGATGCGGAGAGCGTTTTGAAGTAAGGCAAGCAAATCCCGTGAATCCTGCAGATCCTGTCTAATCATTTTTCTTCTGAGCAACCTTATCATGACTGATAACACCTCATTCATCCCGCACTCGAGACCCACCCTGGGTGAGGGTGAGGCGCGGGCGGCGGCTGCGGTCGTGGCCTCCGGGCATGTGGCCGAGGGGCCCGCGGTTGCCGCTTTCGAGCGGGAGCTGTGCACCCACGTGGGCGTGGCCCATGCGGTCGCCGTGAGTTCGGGCACGGCGGCCCTGCACGTGGTGCTGGCGGCCATGGGGATCGGGCCGGGCGACGAGGTGGTCATCCCGAGTTTCGTCTGCTCGGCGCTGCTCAACGCGGTGGCCTACACCGGCGCGGTTCCCGTGCCGGCCGACATCGACGCCGCCACGCTGAACCTGGACCCGCAGGAGGTCGAGCGGCGTCTGTCGCGCCGCACGCGGGCCGTGATCCTGCCTCACATGTTCGGCCTGCCCGCCGACCTGGATCGGTTCATCGGCCTGGGGGTCCCGGTCATCGAGGATTGCGCCCAATCCATCGGCGCCGTTCACGGCTCCCGGCCCGTTGGGTCTTGCGGGCAGGCCGCGGTGTTTTCGTTTTACGCCACCAAGGTAATCGCAACCGGCGAGGGCGGCATGGTCGCGACGCGTTCCCGGGAGCTTGCCGCACGGGTCAACGACCTCAAGACCTACGACCGGCGCGATGAGCATGCGACCCGTTTCAACTTCAAACTCACCGACATCCAGGCGGCCATCGGCCGTGTTCAGCTGGGGCGGCTCAACACGTTCATCGGCCGCCGGCGCGCCATCGCGCGCCGCTATTGCAGCGCATTCCAGGGACTGCCGGTCCGCCTGCCGCCGGATGCCGGCGGGCACATCTATTTCCGGTATGTGCTCAATGTCGGCGCGGACTGCACCGAATTCATCCGCCGGGCCGCGGCCGCCGGCATCGGCTGCGCCCGGCCCGTTTACATTCCGCTGCACCGTCTTCTCAAACTGGACGGGTTCCCCCGCACGGAGCGGGCCTGGCGCCAGTGCGTTTCAATCCCCATCTACCCGTCGCTGACGGATGCCGATGTCGAACGAATCATCTCCGTGGTATCCGGCCTGCTTAAAAGTCCTGCCGGCATTTGAATCCCGCCGCTTCGGCCGAAATCTGACTCTCACCCTGGCGTCACGGCTCGATTTTTGACGCAAGGGCTTCCCGCGCACCGCCCTGGCCTTGCATGGAATATCAATTAAAACAAAGTGATATGATCAGATCCGGCCCGGCCCGTCTATTTTTGGCATAAATGCTGCAGAATATTGAAAAAATGCCGATAACACTGTTGAGCCGGGTTGCACCCGCTCTCCAGAAGGGATCGGATCGACCCCAGAACGGGGCTGGCGCCATGAAATCCTATGTCACGGTAGACCAATTGGCAGCGGGGGCTGAATCCCTTCACCGCGTGGGGCTTGATCAGGATGCGCGCGACCATCAAGCCGGCACGGTGAGGCTGGGGATCAGCGCGCTTTTGTATGTCCCCGCATGCCTGCTCACGGTTCTGCTGCTGACTCCCCCGGTGCAGGCTTTTTTCGCCGCCGGGGGCCAGCGCTGGCTCTACATCGCCTCGACCGCCTTCGGACTTTCGTTCAGCCTCACTCCCTTGGCCGGATTCCTGGCCCGAAGGCTTCGCATGCTCGACCTGCCGGATGCCCGCAAGCTCCATGCTCGAGCCACTCCGCTGCTCGGCGGGGCGGCGGTTTTCGTCGGGTTCATCACGTCGCTTCTGGCCAACGCCATCCTCGCCCCTGAGCTGATCGCCCTGCTGAGCGCCGCCATGATCCTGTTCGTGGCGGGGGTGTTCGACGACTGGCGCGAAGTGCCGGCCGGCCTGAAACTCCTGATTCAGCTGGTCTGCACGGCGATGGTCATGATCTCCGGGATCGTGCTGCGAATCCTGCCTGCGGACTGGGGTGTCTGGGGCTGGATCGGCAACCTTCTGCTGACCGGCATCTGGATCATCGGCATCACGAATGCCATGAATTTCTTCGACGGCATGGACGGCCTGGCGGCCGGATTGGGGGCCATCATCGCGTTTTTTCTGGGGGTGGTGGCCTTCCAGACGAACCAGCCGTTTTTGGGTTGGATCTCCCTGGCGGTGCTTGGAAGCTGCCTGGGGTTCCTGCCGTACAATTTCAGGCCGGGCGGGTCGGCCGTCATTTTTCTCGGGGATGCCGGCAGCACGGTCATCGGTTTTGTTTTGGCGTGCATCGCGGTCTACGGCGATTGGGCCGAGGGCCAGCCCATCGTTTCCCTGGTGTCGCCGGTGCTGATCTTCTGGCTGCTGATTTTCGACATGGCCCACATCACCTGCGACCGCATTCTCACCGGGAAAGTGCGCAGCTTCCGGGAATGGATCGAGTACGTGGGCAAGGACCACCTGCACCACCGCCTGGCCGACGTGCTCGGCAGCCGGCGCAAGGCGGTCCTTTTCATCTACCTGATGGGCCTTTGCCTGGGCCTGAGCGCCCTTGTGCTCAGGGATTCCGGGATGGTGGATGCCATGCTGCTGATCCTGCAGGCCGCCATCCTGGTGGTGTTGATCACCGTTCTTGAACGGCGCGGCCGGACCATCGGCGCGGCCGGCCGTGAGGACGCCGCTCGGCCGGCCGGGGCGGTGTCGGAACCGCCCGGAGCGGCAGCGGGCTGGGAGGCTGAAAACCACCGCCCGGCCGCCCAGAGAGGCTGGCCCGGCGCCGTTCCATCCGCCGGCGGCTAACACGGCGGATGGGGTTTATCCGCGCGTTCCGGAACCCGGGGCAGCCGCCCGCCGCTGGGCAACGCGTTTCGCATTTTTGTGCAAAATTCATCATTTCATCGATATTTGATTAAAGTTTTTTTCAGATCAGGCGATTCAAGCAAATGAGCGCATCCGTTTAACCGCGTTGCGTTCACCCATAGATATGGAATGAGACGTTTTCCCTGACGTTGACCTTTATGAGGGACAGGAAATTCGGGCCGTGCCTGGAAAGGAAGACCCCCACACAGAGATGGAAACCGCCGCGATGCAACCTGCGAGCCTAAATGCGCCCCGGAGCCCGGAACACAAGCCGGTGGCGGATTTGAAACTCAGCTTTGCCAAGCTGGCCGCGACCCAGTCGGCGAGGGCCGTGCGGCCCTCCCGGCCGGTCGCGACGGCGCCTGCGGCTGCCTACCGGCAGGAGTCGCCCCGCAGACTCCTTTACCCCAAGGCCTGCGACTACCTGACTCAGGTGTTCCAGATGGTGCGCCGCCGCAAGGCGTTTGCGTTGGAGCCGGGTGCGGCCATCGTCCGGGAAATGGCCGACGGCGCCACGGTTTCGGATGAGCTTTTCATCGCCGCCCTGCACCTGGACGACCGCAGCCGGTTCGCCATCCATCACAGTGTCAACGTGGCGGTCTATGCCGTCCACATGGCAAGGGACCTGGGATTCGACCTGGAACGACAGGTTCAGATCGGGTTGGCCGGCCTGCTTCACGACGTCGGAATGGCCCTGATCCCGGAAAACACCATACACAAGCAGGGGCCCCTGAGCGCCGAAGAGCTGAACGCGCTGAAGGAGCGGCCGAACCTGGCGCTCAAGATCCTGCAGGACCTCGGGCCCGGCGGGGCAGCCATCGCCGAGACGGCCGGCCAGGTCTATGAACGGCTGGACGGGTCCGGCTATCCCCGCGGGCTGCCGTCCGGCGAGATCCATGAATTCGCCAAGATCATCGGGCTGCTGGACCTCTACGAGGCCCTGGTGCATTCCCGGCCCAATCGCGAGAGGCTCAGCTTCTTTGAGGCCGTGAAATACATTTTCAAGGGCTGCAAGACTCAGTTCGATCGGGATTACATGAAATCGCTGCTGCGGGTGTTCACGGTTTTCCCGCTGCACAGCTGCGTGCAGTTGAACTCCGAGGCCATCGGGCGGGTGATCGATATCCACCCCGACCAGCCCATGCGCCCCAAGCTGCAGATCCTGATGGACTCCCAGCGCCGGAAAACGCTGGTCGAGCGCATCGTCGACCTCCCAAAGGAGCCCCTGCTCAACATTGTCAGGAGCATTTCGGAGAAGGAGATAAAGGGACTCCTGCAGGGCCTGACGGTCCTGCGCACGGAACCGGAGGCCGACTGCGACACGGTGAAGGAGCCCATCATGTAAAGGGGGCCGCAGGCCTCCCGTGACGATGGTATCGACATGTACTTGGAACACTGGGGACTCAAACAGACACCTTTTGCGAACGTGCCGTCGCGCAATGCGTTTTTCCGATCACCGCAACACGAGGAGGCGCTTCGGCGGCTGCTCTACGTGATTGAGAATCGCAAAGGGGTGGCGATGCTGACGGGCGAGGTCGGCTCCGGCAAGACGACCGTCACCAAGGCCCTGGCCGACCACATGAACAAGGACCGGGTGCAGTTCACGATGATTTCCAACCCCGCCCTGCAGCCCGAAGAGCTGCTGAAGGCGATCCTGCTGAAACTGGGCGGGACGGTTGAAAACGGGTCAAAGACCCTGATGCTCGACCAGCTTCAAAAAATTCTCATCGCCGGCGGTTCGACGGGACGCTACACGGTCCTGGCGATCGATGAGGCCCACGTCATCGGCAACCGGGCGACCCTCGACGAGTTGCGGATGCTGCTCAATTTCCAGACCGACGACGACTTCCTCCTCACCCTGATCCTGCTGGGGCAGCCGCCGCTGCTGCGGAACATATCCGAGCTTCAGCCGCTCAAGGAGAGGATTGCCGTGAAGTACAACCTGCCGCCGCTCGATTGGCAGAACACGGTCCGCTACATGCTCTTCCGGCTCAAGAACGCCGGCGCAACCCGCGGCATCTTCACCCGCGAGGCCGCCGAACTGCTGTATGAGGCTTCCGGCGGCATCCCGCTGCGGATCAACAACCTCTGCGACCGCTGCCTGCTGATCGGCGTCATGTCCAATGCGCGCCTGGTGGACAGCCGGATCATGCGCGCGGCCATCGACGATATGGGGGAGTGAGCATGCGCCTTCATCCACCACCTACACTCATCAAACACGGGGTTCCCTGGAGCCGCCGTGTGATCGCCTTTCTCTGCGGCGCAGGGGTGATGCTGGCCGTTCACGGCTGCGCCCAGAATGCCGCCTACGCGCCGCCGCCGAGCATCGGTCAGGCGAAAGGCCCGGCCTCCGGTGCGAAAACCATGGCGGTCGTCACCGTCGATCTGGACAACGACGGAAGGACGGACATTGTGAGCGGGTCGGTGGACCCGGGTGCGATCACCATCAGCTACGGCGAGGGCTCCGGCCGGTTTTCCGCGCCCCAGCAGCTGCCGGTCGAAGGCGACGTGCGCTCGATCGCGGTCGCCGACGTCAACGAGGACGGGCTGCCGGACGTCATCTACAGCGTTCAGCGTCAGTCCTCCGGCATCCGGATCTGGCTGAATCAGCCCGGGCGCCAGTGGAAAGCGGGCAGGGGGCCGACGGAGATCAACAAATACGAGGGCGTACGGGCTGCGGATCTCAACGGTGATGGCCACATCGACATCGCCGCCGCGAATGCCTCCTCCGACCTCCAGGGCGGAATCCAGGTCTGGTGGGGCACCGGGAGCGGAAGCTGGGTTCCTGGGCTGAACCCGACCGTGACCGGGACTTACATGGATGTTTCCGTTGCGGATTTCAACGGCGACGGGGTTCTCGATCTTGCCGGCGCCGGCTGGGGGACCCACGGGGCGCTGCGGATCTGGTTCGGCAACGGGGGCGGGCACTGGACGGCGGTCGACCCGGTGGCCACGGGCAATTTCTACGCGTTGAGTGTGGCGGACCTGAACAACGACGGGTGGCTGGATCTGGTGGCCGGGTCCTTCAAAACCGGGGTTCGGCTTTTCCATGGCGACGGCCGCGGCGGTTTTGAGGAAAAAATGCGGTTGAAGGCGCTGCGGCCGGAGGAGACGTCCGCCGATGCGCCCGGCGTGCAGACGCTCGAATCCCTCGATCGCGAAACCAGTTTCTGGCAGGGGTTGCCGGTGGACCTCAACGGTGACGGCTGGACGGACATCGTCGCCGGTTCGCTCGATTATCAAGGGGTCGCCGCCTGGTTGAACCAGGCGGGAAAGGGCTGGAAGCCTTACGCCCGTGAGCTCCCGAGGTCCGGAAACTTTTACGGCCTGGCGGCGGCGGATCTCGACGCCGACGGCCGGCCCGATCTGTGCGCCGCGAATTGGGGCAAGGGCGTCGTCATCCTGAACGGCCGTTCCGCAGCCCCTGCGGCGGCGGCCCAGGCGCCGCGCGGCATGGCCGGCCGGCCGGAGGCCGCCGCCGCAGGGGCGCTTCCGCGGGAAAACGACGTTTTCAAAATCGTCGACGGAACGCCCGAATACAAGATCGGCCCGGGGGACGTCCTGGAAATCACGTTTTGGGAAGGCAACACCTCCACCCGGCAGGACCTTCTGGTGCGGCCGAACGGACGGATTTCGTTCGGTCTGCTGGAGAACCTGAAGGTGAGCGGACTGACCGCCGGCGAGCTGGACAGCCTCATGAGCTCCAAGCTCGAGCAGTTCTTCAAACGGCCGCGTGTCGATGTGCGGGTCAAACAGCACAACAGCAAGGCCGTGAGGCTGCTGGGGGCGCTGGCCAAGTCCAGCTCACAGGGCACGGGGGCGGGAGAATACAAGCTGCAGGGCAAGTCCACCGTGCTCGAGATGATCACGGCGGTGGGCGGGCCCACCGCCGACGCCGACCTTAAATCCGTGCGCATCCGCCGCAAGGACGGAGAGACCGTGTCCTTGAACCTCTACAAGACCATCATCCAGGGCGATCTGAGCCAGGACATGGTGCTGAACGACGGCGACCTGATTTATGTGCCCACCCTGTCCAAGGAGGCCAACCGCGTGTTCGTGTTCGGCGAGGTGCATAAACCCGGCGCCTACACCTTCAGCGGTTCGGAGATGCGCCTGATCGATGCGATTTCCGAGGCCGGCGGCACGACGCCCTTCGCTTACCGGACCGACACCAAAGTGGTGCGCGGCGACATCACGCAGCCCGAGATCCTCTCGGCCGACCTCGCCCGCCTCATCGAAAGGGGAGACTGGTCGCAGAACCTCCTGCTGGCCAGCGGCGACCTGGTCTACGTGCCCCGTAGCCGCTTCGGCGACATCAAACTCTTCTACGATCAAGTCCGGCCGCTGCTGGAACTTGTGCTCTGGCCCGCGCGGGTCGTCATCGACTGGAACAGCGCGGCCGACATCACCGGCGTGAAGTAAAGGACCGTTCTCATGGCACAGTACGATGTCGACCTCAGGGATTACTGGCGCATCATCCGCAAGCGCAAGGCCTCCATCCTTTTCATGGTGCTGCTGGTCGGGCTCTGCAGCTACGGCTTCGCCAAATTCCGCGAACCGGACGCTCTCTACGAGGCCAACTCCGCCATCAAGATCGATCGGTTCTCCAACCTGGCCTCCATCCTGACGGGCGGGTACTGGCGCCAGGCCGAAAACATGGAAACCCATGCCTACATCATCACCAGCTACCCCGTGCTCAAAAGCGCGGTCGAGGCGCTCGGGTGGGTCCCCCCCGGCGCTGCGACGGCGGCCACCGCGGAGGACAAGGCCGGCCTGGAGGAGATCCAGCGGCTCAAACGCATGGTGGAGGCCAAGACCCAGGAAGGCACCCACATCATCAACATCCGCGCCGTGTCGGATGACTCCCAGCAGTCGGCGCGCGTGGCCAATGCGCTGGCGCACGCCTATCGCGACTACAGCATCCAGCAGAGCAACAAGAAGACCTTCGAGACCAAGGCCTTCATCGAGGAGCAGCTGCGCCTGACCCTGGAACGCCTCAAGCAGGCCGAGCAGGAGCTGCAGCGATTCAAAGAGCAAAACGGACTGATCGCCCTGGATGCCCAGACCGCCAACACGCTGACCAAGCTCAACGCATTGGAACTCGAGCACGAGCGGGCCAACGCCGAGCGAGTGGAAATTGAAAACCGGCTGAAAGCGGTCGAGGCCGCCGGCAAGGGGCAAAACGAAAAGCTCATGGGGATCGTGATGACGGCTCCGGCGGGGTCCCCGCTGGAGCAGCTGCGCGGCAAGCTGGGCGATCTCAACCTGAAGCGCCAGACGCTGCTGATCTCCCTCACGGAGAAGCACCCGCAGGTGGAGGACGTCACCAGCCAGATCCAGGCGGTGTACGCCGAGGTCCGCAAAGACCTGCAGTCGATGCTGCAGGTGGCCGCCACGCGGGAATCGGAGCTGGCCCGCCGCGTCGATCTGGTGAACCGGGAAAATATGAGTCTGCCGGAAAAAGGCCAGGTGCTGGTGCGGCTGCAGCGGGAAGCAGACCTGCAGCAGTCGCTCTACACCCAGCTGAAGGGCAAATACCAGGAAGTCCTGATCCAGGAGTCCGGCAAGGTGGAAGAGGTGTCGGTGGTCAAACCCGCCGTGGCGCCGGCGCATCCGTTCAACGTCCCCTCGAAGCTCATGATCGTCCTCACCGGGGTGGTCATGGGGTTGATCATCGGGGTCGTGCTGGCCTTCCTGGCCGAGGTGTTCGACACCTCCATGGGCACCATCGAGGATGTGGAGGAACTGCTGAAAGTCCCCGTGCTGGGCGTGATCCCCCAGCTGGACAGCGACTCCAAGCGCAAAGGCCGCCCGGAGCGGGGCGACGCCGCCGTCAGGAACCGATCGCGCGACCTGGTGACCCATTACGAGCCTAAGTCCCAGGCCGCGGAATCCTTCCGGGCGCTGCGCGCCAACCTCCAGTTCCTGCGGGTGGAATCGAAGGGCAAGCTCTTCCTGATCACCAGCTCCTTCATTCAGGAAGGAAAAACGCTGAATGTCGTCAACCTGGCGCTCAGCATGGCCCAGGCCGGCAACAAGGTCCTGCTGGTGGACGCGGACCTGCGCAAGCCGAACGTTCATCGCGTGTTCGGGCTGCAACGGGAGCCGGGGGTCACGGACTACGTGCTCGGCAACTACCATTGGCGCGAGGTGGTCGGCACCATCTCGGACGTGATGCTCGGCGATTTCGAAATGGAGGACATCCTGCAGACCCCGGGGATGGACAACCTGCACTTCGTAAGTGCCGGCACCAAGCCGCCCAACCCGACCGAAATCCTGAGCTCCGAGCGTTTCCGGGACTTCCTGCGGGAAGCCAAGCAGGTGTACGATTTCATTTTCGTGGACGCCCCGCCGATCCTCCCGGTGGCCGACGCCACCGAAATCGCTCCGCTGATGGACGGCGTTTTTCTGGTCTACACGGTGGGCCGGATCGGCCGCGGCGTGCTGAAGCGGGCGAAATCCAATCTCGACAACGTGGAGGCCAAAGTCCTGGGCGTGGTCCTGAACAACGTCAAACCCGAGGCCGGCCCGGATTATTTCCGATACCATTCCCACTATTATTACGGGCCTGACACCGCAGGCCCTCACCCCGTCAACGGCCGTCTGGAAGGCCACGGTTTTCGCTGGCCGAGCGCCCTGGCCAAGGCCTTCGGCGTCGTCGCCTTTGTGATGGCGCTGTCGGTTTTCACCATCGGGGTCTTCTGGCAGGAGATGCCCGCCTATCTGCCGGAGTGGCTGCTGCCTTACGCGCGGACATTGTTCAGCAATTAAGAGCCCTTCATGCGATCGATTGTCTTCGCCATAGCGCTGGTCGCCATCGCCCTGCTGACGGGGGGAATGGTCGCGCAGGTCACGCCGGCGAAGATGCTGATCACCATCTGCGCCGTGGTCATTTTCACGGCGGCGTTCATCAAGGTCGACTGGGGGTTGTACATCCTGATCTTCTCCATGCTCCTGTCCCCCGAATTCCTGACCGGCGAGACCGCCGGCAGCTCGCTTGGCCGGGGCGTGACGCTGCGGCTGGAGGACCTGCTGCTGGTGCTGATCGGCTTGAGCTGGTTCGCCCGCAACGCCGTGATGAAGGAGCTGGGGCTGTTCCTCAAAACGCCCCTCAACAAGCCGATCCTCTTTTACATGCTGGCCTGCGTGCTCTCGACGGGTTTCGGCGTCATGGCCGGCCGGGTGGAGCTCAAAACAGGTTTTCTGTTCCTGCTCAAGTATCTCGAGTACTTCATCGTTTTTTTCATGATGGTCAATCATGTGCGCAACGGCTCGCAGGTCAAGCGGTTTGTGGTCTGCCTCTTCCTGACCGCCTTCATCGTGGCGATGATCGGCATGTTTCAAATCCCGAGCGGCGAACGGGTGAGCGCCCCGTTTGAAGGCGAAATCGGCGAACCGAACACGTTCGGCGGATACCTGCTGTTCATCGGCATGGTGGCCGCCGGCATGGCGGCGAAGATCAAGGAACGGAAGGCGATGCACCTGCTGCTGCTGTTGATTGTGTGCATGGTGCCGCCGTTTTTCTTCACCCAGTCGCGGTCTTCCTACCTGGCCTTCATTCCGGCCCTGATGGTGCTGGGGTTCATGACCGAGCGCCGGCTGATCATCGTGGGCCTGCTTTCGGTGGGGCTGCTGCTGAGCCCCCTGTTCCTGCCGGGGATCGTCAAGCAGCGCATCCTGTATACCTTCAACCAGCCCGAGGAACCGGGCCAGATCACCATCGGCGAGCTTCGCCTCGACACCTCCACCTCCGCCCGGCTGCAGAGCTGGCAGGAAGCGGTGCGCGACTTTTCGAAACACCCCCTCCTCGGCTATGGCGTCACCGGCTATGCCTTCGTCGATGCCCAGTTCCCCCGCGTGCTGACGGAAACCGGGCTGATAGGACTCTCGGCGTTCATCTACCTCCTGGTTTCGGTATTCCGGATGGCCCTCCAGCGCCTCCGGCAGACGGACGACCCGTTTTTCAAGGGCCTCATCATGGGGTTCACCGCCGGCTTTGTCGGGCTCGTGGTGCACTCCCTCGGCACCAACACGTTCATCTTGGTGCGCATCATGGAGCCGTTCTGGTTTTTCGTCGGTATCATCGCGGTGCTTCCGATGCTCCGGGTGGAGCCGTCCGCCCCTGCCGAAAAAAGCGTCCGGCCGCTCCCGGTTCGTTTTGCCTCGCCGGCCCGGACGCCTCGCCTCCCATTGATCTTTCCGCCCCGTCTTGGTAAGGGAGCCCAACTCCCAGGTCGCGAAGGGCCGCGGGGCTAACCCGTTTTAGCTCTACAAGGTTGGGCCGCCTGAAGCGTTAAAATCGAAATCCGAAATTCGAATATCGAAATCCGAATTTTTTGAGGAGGTGCCGGTGCGCAGGAAAGAGAAGGAAATCGTCGATCGGGCGGAACTCGAGGCGGTCATCGCCGATGCGCAGGTCTGCCGCATGGCCATGTGTGACGGGGACCATCCCTACGTGGTCCCTCTGAGCTTCGGATATGCGGGCGGCACTTTTTACTTTCACGGTGCCGCCGAGGGCCGCAAACTCGATGTCTTGAAGAAGAACCCCCATGTCTGCATCGAGCTGGAGGCCGGCGTGTCGCTGAAGACCGGCGTCAAGGCCTGCGACTGGGGGATGAATTTCCGCAGCGTTGTCGCGTTCGGCCGGGCCGAGCGGGTCGATGCGGCCGAACCCAAGCGCCGGGCCCTGGACCTCATCATGGCGCACTACGCGCAGGGGCCGTTCGACTATGTGGACGCCGCTCTGGCCAAGACCGTCGTCCTTCAGGTCGTGGTCACGAGCATGACGGGCAAAAAGGCAGGATAAGAAGGAGTGCCTACAGTGCCCGTGACGGTTGATTCAGCCATTGCCGCGCCAGCAGCAATGCGCAGATGGTCTTGGCGTCCTGGATGTCGCCCCGTGTGATCATGTCCAGGGCCCGGGCCAGGGGCATGCGGTGGACGGCGAGGACCTCGTCGGCATCGAGTTCCTGGCGTGCGGCGGTCAGTTCAGACGCCAGAAAGAGATGGACGCGCTCGTCCGAATAACCGGGCACGGGCGTTATTTCCCCGAGTTTCCGCCACACCTCCGCCGCGTATCCCGTTTCCTCGATGAGCTCCCGCCGGGCGCAGTCCATCACCGGTTCGCCCGGGTCGAGCGTGCCGGCGGGGATCTCCCAGATGTACTGCTTGAGCGCGTGGCGATACTGCTTGATCAGCAGGACCTCGCCGGAGGCGATGAGCGGGACGATGGCCGCCGCACCCGGGTGCTCGATGTAATCCAGATCCGTGCTCACCCCGTTGTCCAGCGTCACGTTTTCCCTGACCATGAGAAACACCCGCCCCTGGTGCAGCGGGGTCCGGCGGTTGACCGTGGCGGTCATAGACGGCTCCTGAAAAAAGAGTTGCGAAGGGCTGTCTATCTAATCCGTATCCGTATGCAGGTCAACACGTTTATGGCCGCTTGACCCTGATGGTGAAGAGCGATAAGCTCTTAGCAGTCGGTTGATGAGTGCACCCGTCGTCGCCATGCGATTTCACAACCTGCCGCTGGAGGGTTTTCGATGAAAACACCCGAGATCCGTACCCCGTTGCCGGGTCCGCGCGCTCAGCACCTGATCGCACTGGATTCGACCTACGTGTCGCCGTCCTACACCCGCGTGTACCCGCTGGTGGCCGAACGCGGCGAGGGTCTGTGGATCCAGGACGTGGATGGAAACCGGTTCCTGGATTTTACGGCCGGGATTGCCGTCAACGCCACCGGCCACTGCCATCCGAAGGTGGTGCAGGCCATCAAGGATCAGGCCGACCGCCTGCTGCACATGTCCGGCACCGATTTCTATTACACGGCCCAGATCGCACTGGCCGAAAAACTGGCGTCCCTGGCCCCGGGAGAAGGCATCAAGCGGGTGTATTTCGGGAATTCCGGGGCGGAAGCCGTGGAGGCGGCCTTCAAGCTGGCGCGCTGGCACACCAAGCGCGAGTTGAACATCGCCTTCTTCGGCGCCTTCCACGGCCGCACGATGGGGGCGCTGTCGCTCACGGCGAGCAAGACCGTTCAGAAAAAGCACTACAATCCCCTCGTGCCGGGGATCACCCACATCCCCTACGCCTACTGCTACCGGTGCGCCTACAACCTGACGTATCCCCAGTGCCACCTTTACTGCGTGCAGTGGGTGGAGGACACCCTGTTCCGGACCACCGTGCCCGCCGAGGAGGTGGCCGCGATCTTCGTCGAGCCGATTCAGGGCGAAGGGGGCTACATCGTCCCGCCGCCGGAGTTCCACAAGGCATTTTACGCCATCGCGAAGAAATACGGGATCCTCTACGTCACGGACGAAGTGCAGTCCGGCATGGGCCGCACCGGCAAGATGTTCGCCATCGAGCATTTCGGTGTGGCGCCGGACATTATGGCGCTGGCCAAGGGGATCGCCTCCGGGATGCCGCTGGGCGCCATGGTGGCCCCCGCGAACATCATGGACTGGGAGGCGGGCTCGCACGCCTCGACCTTCGGCGGCAACCCCCTGTCCTGCCGGGCCGCCATGGCCACCATCGAGTTGCTGGAAGGCAGCCTGATGGCCAATGCGGCGGTCCAGGGCGAACGGCTGATAGACAGCTTGCGCGACATGCAGCAGCGCTTCGAGTGCATGGGGGACGTGCGCGGCAAGGGGCTGATGGTGGGCGTGGAGCTCGTCAAGGACCGTCAGAGCAAGGCGCCGGCCGCCGACTGGCGCGGGCGGATCATCCAGCGCGCCTTCGAGAAGGGGCTGCTTATCCTGGGATGCGGCCAGAACAGCATCCGCTTCTGCCCGTCCCTGACCGTGAGTGCCGAGGAGATCGATGTGGGCCTGTCGATTTTCGAGGAGTGCCTGAAGGAGATCGCCGGCTGAGGGGGGGAGCGGGTTTGAGAAAAGGGACATTAGGGACATAAGCGACCAAAGAGAAAAATCTTCGGTTTTTCGCTTGAGTCTCTTTCGTCCCTGCTGTCCCTGTTCTTAAGGAGTTCTCATGCCTAAGGGCTTCATTCCCCCTCACGGAGGTTACCGCAGGCTGCTGTCCTACCAGCGGGCCGAGGTGGTCTATGACGCCACGGTCCGGTTTTGTGCACGCTTTCTCGACAGGCGCGACCGGACCGTTGACCAGATGGTCCAGGCGGCGCGCTCGGGGAAGCAGAATATCATCGAAGCCAGCGTCGCGTCGGGCACCTCCAAGGAGACAGAGATCAAGCTGACCAATGTGGCGCGCGCGAGCCTGGAGGAACTGCTGGCCGATTACCGTGATTTTCTGCGTGTCCGGGGCGTGGATGAGTGGGCCAAAGACCACCCGCATGCTCGCCGGCTCGGGGAACTGGTCCGCACGCCGGGAGCGAACTACGAGACGTTCAGAAAAGGCGTCGAGCACGCCGATCCAGCCATTTCCGCCAATGTCATCATCGGGTTGATCAAGGTCGCCACCTACCTGCTCGATCGGCAGTTGCGGCAACTGGAAAAGGCCTTCATCGAGGAAGGCGGCCTCCGCGAGCGCATGACCAGGGCGCGCCTCAATGAACGAGCCCGGCAGGCTGCGGCGATATCGCCTAAGAGCTCTCGAGGCCGGAAGGCATGATCGAAGGCCTCAAACTCTGTTCCGCGTTTGGCTGACGGATGCTTGATTGGGGCCGACCAAGGCAGATTTGGTGTCAGAAAAAGCGATGAAAAAGCAGATGGGCGTGGTCCTTTTGGCCGTTGATGGGTAGTTGACCGGAGGGGCCCATGACCTCCGACACCTCTGGGCGCGGTCTCGAACCGCTGATCTGCCCGGCGCTGACGGTCGAGGCGGCCGAGATCGACACCTGACTGTCGATCGTCGAGGAGTGCCTGAAGGAGATCGCCGGCTGAGGGCCTTGAGAGGAGGTTGATTATGGCAACCGGTAGAAGCATGCAACTGACGCGGCAGATTGGAGAGCACTTGGTTGCTGCTGAGTTGGGCAGGCAGGGGCTTATCGCCACACCCTTTGCGGGGAACGTGCCCGAGTTTGATCTCCTGGTTGCTGACGAAAAGGGGCGCGCCATGCCTATTCAGGTTAAGGCCATAAACGGTCCATCGTGGCAATTTAATGCAAAGAGTTTCCTGGATATCGAGACTGTAAATGGCGTGCAGCGGGTGAAAGGCCGAAAAACACTTGTAAACCCTGATCTCGTTTGCGTTTTTGTGCTGTTGCGTGACCCTGGAACTGATGAGTTTTACATATTGAGATTCCGCGACCTGCAGAGTTATTTCGCCAAGAACTACAAGGGTGGAAGGCGCCCCAAGAATCCAGATTCAACTCATTGCGCTGTCTGGCCAGAGCATTTAAAAGAGTTTAGAGACAACTGGTCCTTAATCTTCGAGACGATCGCGCTGCTTGGGCGGCTCTAAATACCTTCTTAACAAGGACGCGCTGGGAGCGGCACGGCAACTAGTGCCTGCGCTATGCATATAGTTATGGCTTTAGGCGAAGCTTTTCGAGCCAGAGGTTCGCGGCCTGACTCACTCCCCCTTCGTCGTGCGAGGCGACGACCGGATAACGTTCGCGCAGGTCGGGCGGGGCGTTGGCCGTGACGAAGCGTGCCGCGGACCAGTCGAGCAGGTCGAGGTCGTTGTAGTCGTTGCCGACCGAGACCGTGCGGGTTTGAGGGATGCCGAGCCTGTCGGCGAGCCAGCCGGTGGTGTGGCTCTTCGAGACGCTTGCCGGGAAGATCTCGATCCAGGTCGAGCGGTGGTCGAGCGGCGAGGTCGTGCGGATGACGGTGAGCTCCGGGAGCAGCCGGCGCACTTCGGGCAGCGTTTCCGGGGATTCCTCCGGGGGCACGATGGCGACCAGCTGGGTGGCCGGACCGAAAGCGCCGGGGTCGCCGTCGAGCGGGAAGGCGAATTGCGTGTAGAGATCGATGCGCCGATCGAAGTCCGGGTTGGGGCGGCCGCTCCGGTGGAAGCCGAACGCGTGCGTGTCCGGGATCGGGCGCTGCACCATGAAGTCGAGCGCCAGCGCCCGCAGCACGTCGCAGGCGCGGCGCACTTCGGCCGGGTCGAGCGACTGCGCGCGGACGATGCGGCCGGAGGGGAGCTCGGCCAGGCCCGCGCCGGTCGAGAAGACCAGGTAGTCGAGCGGCAGGTCGGGGGTCCGGATCTTCTCAAACGAGAAGAGCGAGCGGCCGGTCGCCACCACGCGTACGACCCCGCATTCGCCCAGCCGTCGCAGCGCCGCCAGGTCGTCCGCGGCGAAGGTGCGGTCGGAGCGCAGCAGCGTGCCGTCCAGGTCGGTGACGAAAAGTCCGATCGGCCGCAACGCGGGCGGATGGTTCCAACCGCTATTTTCACTGATGATCGGCATCGGTGCCTCCTACTCTAAATAACCGGATGCCCGGAGTCAAACCCAAACCGTAACTGAAACCACTTCTAAAGTCTGCCGACGATGCGGGCGATATATATTACAGCGCCTGAGGGGAAAAACGGGCAAGATGGATGTCATGCCCGGAACGGCAGCGGCCACATGGCAACTCTGCCGGCAGCGCGCACGACGGAGGGGGTTTGGCACATGGGAAAGGGAACCATCATTTTTTTCGACAAGCTGGGGTTCGGGTGGGTGGTCGACAGCACGATCCTGAAAGATGTCAAACTCAGCATCTTCAGAGAGGAAGAGCTGCCGAGCCGGTCGTTGATCCAAATGATTGAGAACATCCTGTCGGAGAAGCCCATCGTGTGATGGAAGTGCCGATGCCTGCCCTCATGACGAGAGATCAGCACTCCCGCCGTTCCGAATTGCCCCACACCCGGGTGGTTGCCTGACGGGACCATTGCCCGGTCTCCCCTGCGGCCGACCATCCGGGGACCCGCGAGCCACGACCAAACTATTTTCGAGCTTTGGATAGCCTTCCCGCGCTACGATGCCTAACTTGACCCTGGCAGGGACGCCGGCGGGACCATCCGATGCATTTCATTTACGGGACACGGGATCTATATGAACCACCGCACCAAAAACCATCATGTCTTTCGAGGGCTTTTGCAATCGGAGGACGGGATCATCACCCGGGTGCTGAAGGCCGGCCGCCGGAAAATCGTTTTCGAAACCGCTTTCGGCCTGCGCGGGCCGCTGGCCGGATTGCTGAAGAAGCAGCCCGAGCATCTGTTGTTCAGCGAACGTTCGCGCATCGCCCGGCTGGGGGTCCAGATCGAAAGCGCCCCCGTCGCCGAGGCCCGCGTCGTAAACGGCCGGGCCGTTTTGACCCTGGAGGCGTCCTCGGTCATCCCCGGCTACCCCGGCCTGAATGAACTGAAGGATTTTTTCAGCCCGGGGCTTCAGGTGGGCCGGCTGGTCTACTGTGACCCCGAGGCGTTGCTGTCCTCCGAAGAGGTGCTCGATGCGGTCGAGCGCTCCGAACTCAAGCTGCCGGCGTCGGCCGCCATCTCCAGCGACGGCAGCATCGTCATCGCGGCCCACAAGATCGCCTGCCGTCTCAAGGAGCCGCTCACGAAGGATGTCCTCGGGCGCATCCTGCTGCGCGAGGACGGCCGGGAAGTCCTCAACCGCTATCAGGTCCGGCACCCCGTGACGGCCGTGGCCATCGCCCCCGGAGAAGGACTGGTCACGACGTGTTCGATGTATCTCAATGAGCACTTCGTGGTGCTGCAGAGCGGGTTTTCCCTCGGGCGCAACCTGGCGGCCACCGTGCTGGACCCGATCAAGACGCGCGGGATCCGCATCTACCTGGAGATCATCAACCAGAGCGAACACCCCATCGTCAACCCGCTGATCACGGCCAAGATCTACCGCGCTGCACGGCGGGATGTCACGGCGAACGGCCATCGCCCGAAACCCCAGCCGCTGCTCTCCTACGGGAAACTGGCGGGCATGGGAAGGCGGTTCCAGAAACTGAAGCGCTCCAACTGCCACTTCATCGAACGCCCGATCGCCGTGGTGCCCAACGGCTCCGGTAAGGCGAGGACCGCCGAGGTTTTTCTCAACGGCCCGCCGGCGCCCTGCGATATCACCCACGCCATGTGCGCCCTGGCCCGCAGGGATTTTTCATCCCAAAGCACCTGCGCGCACGTGTATGCCACCCACCGGCTGCGGGACGCCTTCCCCCAGGGCCCGGCCACCCTGTTGGCCCGTTATTTCCCCAACCTCATCGAGCACCGGGACCTGATCAACTTCACCTGCGACGGGAAGGTCGACGCCCTCTATTTCCTGGAACCGTCAAGCGAACACGGCCCGTTCCTGTCGCAGATGGATCACAACCGGCTGCAGGAATACCACGCCTTCGGGTTGGACGTGTACTGGGTGTGCGGGCTGAACCGCCGCCTGATGGTCCACACCATGCGCGACGGGATGGGGTATTTCGTCGCGCCCGAGCGCCTGGCGGACTTCCACAAGTCCATGCTGTTCGCCTTCTACGGGTCCAACCAGCGGCTGTCCCGCAAGGGCGAGGCCCGCTTAGGGGACCTCCTGGACGCCCTGATCGCTTTCTGGGGGAAAAACATCGGGATCGTCACCGGCGGCGGCAGCGGCGTCATGGAGCAGGCCAACACCCTGGCGCGGCGGCGGGGGATTCTGTCCGGCGCGAACTTCCTGGACATCACCGATCAGTCCATGACGACCGATGTCGACTTCTGCCAGGTGTTCCAGTCCACCTGCCGCCACAGCCGGCAGAAGTGGTTCGAGATTGCATCGTTCCCGATATTCAACGTCGGCGGGCTGGGGTCCCTGGAGGAGCTGGGGATCACCCTTTGCAACATGAAGCTCAGCATCCTGGAACCGGTGCCCGTGATTCTCTTCGACACCGAGCGCAGCGGAGAGTTCTGGGCGGGAATCCAGGCTCAGATTCACGAGATGGTGCGTCAGGGCAGGGCCCCCGCCTGGGTGGCCGACAGCCTCGTGATCACTGACGACCCGCTCACCGTGATACGCACCTATCGAGAGCGCCTGCAGTTGTTTTGAAATTGGGTTTCTAAGCCCCACCTGACACCCGATAGCCGCGTTGTTCCGCAGCTTGAAATGCTCGCGTACTACCGTGTACGCTCCGCTTTCAAGCTGCGGAACGCCTTGCTCTCGGGCGTGATCCGGGGCTTATAAACCCAATTTTCGAAGCAAGCCCAACCGTTGCGCTGTTCATCATCTCGATATACCCGGCGTACGCCTCGTTCACCGGGATTTCGCGGGCCTTGCATCTGGGCGTTTCTGATCAACCTGTCGAACCAATCACTGCCAACGTGAAACGGATGCGCAGGACCCCGTTTTCATGGCTCGTGGACAGGATCCGGAACCTTGAAATTTCCGAGGTGGTGCGCACGTGCCTCCCGATGCAGGGGCAGTGGTCGTAGTCGCCGACCGAGACGAGGCGGATCGTCTCCCCGGCCGCGACGGGCAGTTTCCCGGTGAAGTAGCAAGCCTCCGCCTCGGACCGCGTTACCATGCGCTCGGTTACCGGCAGGTTCCGGTCGATGATACGGTTGACCGCCGCCTCGACCGCCGAAATTTCCTCGGCCGCGAGCGGCCGAGGAAATCGGTAGTCGCACTTGGACTTCTTTTTTTCGATGTGGGCGTTGAACGAACGGCCGCACGCGAACATGCGGTCCATGGTCTGGTTTAAAATGTGTTCGGCCGTGTGCATGGCCGGGTCGTAATCCTTCTTGCCCATCCTACGCCGTTCCTCTCAGTGTGATTTTCTGAAGCCCGCTCAAAAACCTTTTGCACAGTCGTGGAGCAACGTGATGATCATAGACCACCCCGTCCGGGGTGAGCCCATGGATGCGGCCGTCCGCCAGAAACCGGGAGAGCAGGCTGCGTCCGGTTTCGATGCGGTCCCCGGGGTCCATGGCTACGGCATCCGGCCGCCGGGGCGCCGGCACCGAGAGGCCTTGATCGAGAAGGTATTTCATGAAGTTCAATATCCGGCCGAGGCGCAGCAGGGTGACGGACTCGACGCGCCGGGTGGTGTGCTCGATGGGCAGGGCGCTCGAGCGCATGCGGCCGAGAAAGCTCGGAAGCAGATCGAGCCGGCGGCAGAGGTCGAAATCGGGGCTGCCCGGCGCCGGGTAGAACACGGACACTCCCGCCAGAACACGGCGTTCAGCGAGATACAGCAAATCGTCTACGGAGGCTTCCGCCGACTGGTGGGGGGCGCCGACGATGATGTACCCGACCGCGGCCAGGTGGTGGCGTTCGGCGAGATCCAGCGCCCGGTCGAAGGCCGCACGGACGTCGGCGCGGTGAAACCGCCGGAGCTGCTCGGCATGGGTCGAGCCCAGGGACAGGTTGAGCGCTTTGAACCCGGCCCCGGCCATCGCGGCCACGACCGTTTCATCCAGCGTGGGGGGGAAGAGGCCGTTCATGGCGCGCAGCTCGAGCGCCCTTTCGCCGAAGCGGTGTTGAATCTCCCGCAGAAGTTCCAGGAACCAGCCGCGGTCGAGAGAGAGGTTCTCGTCCTCGAAATCGATGAACCCGGCGCCGTGGCCGACCACCGCCGTTTCGATTTCGGCCACCACGTGGGGCACCGGTCGCAGCCGGTAGGGAAGCCAGGGTGAGCCGCCCACACTGCAGTAGGAGCAGCGCAGCGGGCAGCCGCGGCTGGCGACGACCACCGCACTCCACCGGCCGTTGCGAACGTAGCGGCGCCGGTCCACCCGCTCGAGCGCCGGCTGGGGGAAACGGTCGGGGGATGCCACGGCGACCGGCGGGTTGACATGCAACCCCCCGTCCGGCCGTCGAAACGCGATGCCGGGGACGTCTCCCAGCGGGCGGTGGTCCCGGAGGCGCTCCGCCAAAAGCGGGAGAGACACCTCCCCCTCCCCGCGCAGCACGTAACTCACCGACGGCGACGCCAGGACGTGCTCCGGCATCACCGTCGGGTGGTGGCCGCCCATGACGATCGTGCCGCCCGGGTGCCGGGTTTTAATGGCGTCGGCCGTGGCGAGCGCTTCCTCCGCATACGGCGTGAACAGCGAGGAGATGCCCACGAGCCACGCGCCCGACTCCCGGGCCTTGCGGCCGATGGTGTCGAAGCTTGAACCGAAATGCCGGAAGCGGTTGAAGAGGGCGAAGGGCGAGACGTCGGGCCGGCCGTAGAATTCCTGCAGATCCGACATCTCCGCCGGCAGCGCGGCCGGCCGGCTCTTGGAGGCGGCCAGCGCGTCCAGGATTTCGACCGAGAAGCCCCGGGCGGCCAAGGCGGCGGCGATGCTGGCCAGGCCGTAGGGAATGGTGCGTTTGGCCGTCAGGTAGAAGTCGCGGATCGGGGGCTGGACGAGGAGCACATCGGTCATGCGGATCGCTCGCCTCCCCGGGTGGCTTTTCCTCCCGCCGCGCGCTGCTTCAACAGCGGGATGAATTTGTGGTTGGCCCGGGGAAAGGCAAACCGGTCGATTTCCGCGATACGGACCCAGCGATGATCGACCGGGCCGTTCAGACGCACGCGGCCCGCCTTGAACCGACAGCGAAACACGTGCAGGTGGATGCGGAGATGCGAGTACGCGTGCCGGACCTGCGCCAGGGGCTCCTCGATGGTCACATCGAGGCTGACTTCCTCCTTGATTTCCCGCACGCAGGCCGCCGCCGGGCTTTCGCCTTTCTGGAGCTTTCCACCCGGGAACTCCCACAGGCCGCCCAGCAGCCCTTGCGCCGGGCGTCGCGTGATCAGCACGCGGCCGTTCTTGAACACAACACCCACGGCGATCTGTTCCTCGGGAACCGGGCGGGAGGCGACCCGGCGCGGGTAACGCGCGACCGTGCCGCCGCGGTGCGCGGCGCAGCATCGGATCAACGGGCAGATGGTGCAGCGCGGGGAAGCGGGAATGCAGACCAGAGCCCCGAGCTCCATCAGCCCCTGGTTGAAATCGCCGGGGCGGCGGCGGTCCAGCAGGCGATCGGCCTCCGCCTGGAAGATCTTGTGGGATGCCGTTTGGTTGGCAGGTGTTGCGATCGTCAGCAGGCGCGCGAGCACCCGCTTGACGTTGCCGTCCACCACGGCATGCGGGCGGTCAAAGGCGATGCTGAGCACGGCGGCGGCGATGTAATCCCCGACCCCCGGAAGCGCGCGGAAGTCATCCCAGCGGTCGGGGATGCGGCTCCCGGAGCGTGCGGCTATCACTCCGGCGGCCCGGTGAAAATTTCGCGCTCTCGCATAGTAGCCCAGGCCCTCCCACCGCTTGAGCACATCTCCCAGGTCGGCGCCGGCGAGTTTGCGCAGAGTGGGGAACTGCCTGAGAAACCGCTGGTAGTAAGGCAAGGCCGTTTTGACCTGGGTCTGCTGCAGCATCACCTCGGACACCCAGATGCGGTAAGGGTCGTGCGTCTCGCGCCAGGGCAGCCGGCGCCGGTGTTTTTCATACCAGGCGAGCAGCCTGCGGCGCAGGCCGCGAATTTCGACAGGCGTGAGCATGCGGCTGCAGGTCTTGGGCGCGCTGGCCATGGATCCCTTCATTTTTTACCCAGGATGCGGTCGACCATGCCCTGCACGTCCGTGACGGATTCCTTGCAGGCGGAGCCCACGCACAGGTGGGCGGCGGTCTTGCCCTGCGCGACCTGCAAGCCGTCCGTGTAGCCGGCGAAGCGGGCCAGCTGCGAGGCATTGTCGCCCGATTTGAGCTGAGTCACCTGGTTCGGCGTAAACGTCAGGTTGAGGGCCGACAACAGCCGCTCGGCATCGGGCGATCCGTTCTCCCCGGCGATGACGATGTCCTGGCCGGGGCGCAGGGCGAAATCCAGCCCGCACAGGAAAAACGTGAAGGCCGACGGTTGCCGGTCGATCGAGCCGGCGAACGCGCGCACCAGTCGGTCGGCTTTTTCCGCCCACGTCGGGTTCCCGGTGAGCCGGGAGAGCCAGAGCAGGTTCAGCAGCGCGACCGAGTTGGCCGAGGGGATGGCGCCGTCGTAAATCTCCTTGGGCCGGACAGGGAGTTCCCGGTTCTGGACGCCGACCAGGAAAAAGCCGCCGGCGACCTCGTCCCACAGCTCCTTCAGCATGACCTCCTGAAGGGCGGCCGCCTGCTCTGCCCAGGCGATGTCGAAGGTGCTGCGGTACAGGTGCAGCAACCCGTAGATGAAGAAGGCATAGTCGCCGGCCTGGCCGGGGATGGCACGCTCCCCCTCCCGGAAACGGTGGAAGAGCCGGGCGTCGCTTCCGAGCAGCGTGTCGAGAACGAACCGCGCCGCCCGCTCGGCGGCCTCGGCATAGTCCCTGCGCCCGAGGATTCTTGCGCCTTGGGCAAGGGCAGCGATCATCAGCCCGTTCCAGTCGGTCAGGACCTTGTCGTCCTTGAGCGGGGGTACGCGGGTTTTGCGGGCGGCGAACAATCGGGCCCGCGCGTCTTCCCAGCGCAGGCGCAGTTGTTCCTCGGTCAACCCCAGTTCCCCCGCCCAGCGGCCGAAGGGCCGGGTGAGATGCAGGATGTTGGCGCCGGGGTTGTGGCCGCCGGCCTCTTCCTGAAAATTCCCGTCCGGTTTCAGATTGAAGACCGGCTCCCAGAAAGCGGCCTCGGCCGGGCCGAGCGCCTGCCGGAATTCAGCCAGGCGCCACACGTAGAATTTTCCCTCGACGCCCTCGCTGTCGGCATCCTCGGCGGAAAAGAAGGCTCCTTCCGGTGAGGTCATGTCCCGCAGGACATAGGTGAAGATCTCGGTGGCGGTTTGAGTCAGCAGCGGTGTGCGGGCGACCTGGGAGGCCTCCAGGCAGGCCATGGCCGTCAGCGCCTGGTCGTAGAGCATTTTTTCGAAGTGGGGCAGCAGCCACTGGCCGTCGGTGGAGTAGCGGTGCAAGCCGAACCCCACGTGGTCCCAGATGCCGCCGAGCCGCATGGCGGTCAGCGTGCGCTCCACCATCTCAAGCGCACGGGGCTCGGCCGTACGGTCGTGGCAGCGCAGCAGAAACAGGAGCCGGTGCGGCGTGGGAAACTTGGGCGCCGACTCGAAACCGCCGTGCCGGCCGTCGAAGCTGAAGGCGATGTCGTCGTAGGCGCGGTCCAGCAGCCGAATGCCGGGCGCTTCGGCCGACGCAAACTCGAAGGCCTTGCCGAGCGTGCCCGTGACGCCGTCCGCCGTGGCGGCGATCTTGTGCGGCTCCTGAACCCAAAGCGTTTTCACCCGCTCGCAGAGTTCGATCAGCCCGGCGCGCCCGAGGCGGCTGCGCTTGGGGAGGTAGGTGGCCGCGAAGAAGGGCTTTTTGTCGGGTGTCATGAAGATGGTGAGCGGCCAGCCGCCGCTGCCGTTCATCATGTGGCAGGCGGCCATGTAGACCGCGTCGATGTCGGGGCGCTCTTCGCGGTCGACCTTGATGCAGACGAAGGTGTCGTTCAGATACCGCGCCGCTTCCTCGTCTTCGAAGGACTCCTTCTCCATCACGTGGCACCAGTGGCAGGTGGCGTAGCCGATGGACAAAAAGATGGGCTTGTTTTCGGCCGCGGCCTTGGCGAAGGCGTCGTCGTCCCAGGCGTGCCACTCCACCGGGTTGCGGGCGTGCTGCAGCAGATAAGGGCTTTTTTCGTTGATG
>CAVQTH010000047.1:0-208019 GCA_963716325.1 uncultured delta proteobacterium
TTCTCCAAGGTAGGCCTTCCGCACCATTTCATTATTGGCCAGGTTGGCGGCCAGGTCGCTGAAGATGATGACGCCGGTCTGCAGCACATACCCCCGGCTGGCAACCTGCAGGGCCATGCGGGCGTTCTGCTCGACCAGGAGGATGGTCGTGCCGGCGGCATGCAGCCGGCGAATTGTGTCGAAGATGCCGTCCACCAGCACCGGCGCCAGGCCCATGGAAGGCTCATCGAGGAGCAGGACCTGGGGGTTGGACATCAGCGCCCGGCCCATGGCGAGCATCTGCTGCTCGCCGCCGCTCAGCGTCCCGGACAGCTGCTTGCTGCGTTCCTTGAGGCGCGGGAACAGGGTGAACACGCGTTCGAGGTTGTCGTCGTTTTTTTTCTTGTCGGTGCAGCTGAATGCCCCCATTTCCAGGTTCTCTATCACGGTGAGGCGGCCGAACACCCGCCGGCCCTCCGGCACCTGGACGACGCCCTTCATGACGATTTCATGCGGGCGCAGTCGGGTCAGGTCTTCACCCTCCAAATGGATCGAACCGCTGCGCGGTTTGAGCAGGCCGCTGGTGGTCCTCAGCATGGTGCTCTTGCCGGCGCCGTTGGCGCCGATGATGGTGACGATCTCACCCCTCTCGACGCTGATGGAGACGTCTTTGAGCGCGTGAATCTTACCATAATAGCTGTTGATATTTTGAACTTCCAGCATGGGCATGGTCGCGTTTCTCCTCCCCGGTGTCGATTCAAGCCGCGTGGGGTTGCTGTGCGGCGCTCCCCCGGCCGAGATAGGCTTCGATGACCTGCGGGTTGCGCTGGACCTCGGCCGGCGTGCCTTCGGCGATCTTCTTGCCGTAGTCGAGCACCGTCACTATCTCGGAGATGCCCATCACCACCCGCATCTGGTGTTCGATCAGCAGGATGGTGATCCCGAGGGCGTCCCGCAGGTGGCGGATGAAATCCATCAGGTCCTGGGATTCCTTCGGGTTCATTCCGGCGGCAGGTTCGTCCAGGCACAGCACCTTCGGCCGCGTGGCGAGCGCGCGCGCGATCTCGAGCCGCCGTTGGTCGCCGTAGGGCAGGTTCTTGGCGATCATGTCGCCCTTGCCGCCCAGGTTGACGAATTTGAGCAGCCGGCTCGCCTCCTCGGCGGATTCCTTTTCCTCCCGGCGAGTGGCCGGGGAACGCAGCACGATGCCGAAAAACCCGGCTTTCAGGTGCCCGTGCAGGCCGACGAGGATGTTCTCCAGGGCGGTCAGGTTCTGGAACAGGCGAATGTTCTGATAGGTGCGGGCGATGCCGCGCCGGACGATCTGGTCGGGCAGCAGACCCACCAGGGAGCGCTCGTCCAGCAGGATGTCTCCACCCTCCGGGCGGTAGAAGCCGGTGATGCAGTTGAAAACGGTGGTCTTGCCGGCGCCGTTCGGCCCGATGACGCTGTGGATGCTCTGCTCCTTGACATTCAGGTCAAGCTTGTCGATCGCGACCAGCCCGCCGAACTGCTTGGTGAGTTGCTGGGTGGTGATGACGGCCATGCTATCCTCCTAAGCCTTGTTCCTCGCCGGTTCGGCCGCGGTGGTTTCTCCGCTGTCGTTTTCGCTTTCATGCAGCTCCCGTTTGTGGGTGACTTCCGGCCACAGACCCTCCGGCTTCAGCAGCATCATGGCCACCAGCACCGCGCCGTAGACCAGCAGGCGGTACTCGGCGAACTCACGCAGCAGCTCCGGCAGCCCCACCAAGGCGGCGGCACCGACGACGACCCCGGGGATGCTGCCGATGCCGCCCACGATGATCACGCACAGGATGTTGATCGAGATCATGATATTGAAACTGTGCGGGTAGACCGAACCCAGCTTCGTGGCGAAGATGGCCCCGCTCAGGGCCGAGAACCCCGCGCCGACGGCGAAGGCCTTGAGCTTGGTGGACACCAGGTTGATGCCCATGGCCTGGGCGACGTCCTCGTCCTCGCGCACCGCCATCCAGGAACGGCCGAGGCGCGAGTCCCGCAGGCGCCAGGCGATGAAGCCGATCAGCAGACAGCCGGCCAAAATCAGATAGTAGACCTGCTGCGGGGTCCCGAACTCGAATCCGAATAATTCGACCTTGGGGATCTTGCCGATGCCCTGGGCACCGCCCAGCCACGGCCGCAGAAAGTCCGACAGGACGAACAAGCGGATGATTTCTCCGAACCCCAGGGTGGCGATGGCCAGATAGTCGCCGCGCATTTTGAGGACCGGGGTGCAGATGAGCACGCCCGTGACCGCCCCTGCGGCAATGGCCACCGGCAGCGCCTGCCAGAAATTCCAGTTGAAAAACCCCAGCTCCGGCGAGGTGAGGATGGCGATGGTGTAGGAGCCGATGGCGAAGTAGGCCACGTGCCCCAGATCGAGCATGCCGGAGAAACCGATGATGATGTTCAAGCCGAGCCCGAGCATGATGTAGAGGCCGATGATGGTGAGCACTTCGCTTAGGAACAAACCCAGGATATGGGGCAGAACCAGCAGCACGAACCCGCCGAGCACCACCAGGGCTATGTTCAGGCGGCGCCGCGACACCGGCGGAAGGCTTTGCGCTCGCCCGATGACGGCCCGGCCCTTGAGGATCCAGGCGGCGGCGGCCGCCGCGACAGCGATGAACAAGCCCAGCGCCCCGGCAATGGAAAGCCCGTTGCCCTCGTAGAGCAGGTCGCTGATGTCCGCCAGCGGCCCCCACTCGGCAAAAATCGGGGAGATGGTGTCCTGAAGCGTGCCGACCATGACGACGGTTGTCAAGGCTGCGATCAGCACTCGTCGCAGCAGATCCGGCGTCATGACCAGCAGCCCCGCCAACAGTCCGGTCAGACCGCCGGCGAGCAGCAGCAGGCCGATCCCGACCCAGAGATCCTCCTGCTGGAATTTCAAGATCTGGAAAAGACCCGGGGAGGCGTTGATGAACACCTGGCGCAGGTTGACGACGGTGCTCAGCAATACGAGCAGCGCCAGCACGGCCATCATGATCAGGCCGGACGAAACGGAAGCCGCCAGGCCCCGGGTGCCGCCACCGGCGCGCGCCGCGGGCAGGTAGGCGATGAAGGCCGCTGCCGCGAGGAGCAGCGCCTGGCCCATTGAAATCACCTCGGAGACGATCTCCCGCTGGTTGAAGGCCTCCACCATGCCGATGATGGAGAGGATCACCAGGCAAACGCCGCCGATCAATCCGTATTTGATTCCGGGAAACCGGTTCATGCAAGCATCCTTTCCGATCCCTTATGCCTTCTTGACCGCCAGGCGTTCGCCCAGAATGCCGGTCGGCCGGAAGATCAGGATCAGCACCAGCAGGGTGAAGGCGATGGCGTCCTTGAGTTGGTACGGGGCGACGATGCCGAGGCCGTCCAGGATCAGACTCGGCCCGATGGACTCCACCAACCCCAGGAAAATGCCGCCCAGCATGGCTCCCGGGATGTTGCCGATGCCTCCCAGGACCGCGGCGGTGAAGGCCTTGATGCCGGGGATGAACCCCATGAAGAAGTGGACCTGCTTGAACATCAGGGCGTAGAGCACGCCGGCCGCACCTGCGGCGGCGCCGCCGATGACGAAGGTCATGGTGATCATCCGGTCCACATCGATGCCCATGAGAGCCGACGCCTCTTTGTCCTCGGAGACCGAGCGGATGGCCTTGCCGATTTTTGTGCGCTGGACGAACTGGTACAGCGCCACCATCAGGAAGGCCGCGGCCGCGATGACCAGCGCCTGGAATTTCAGGATGTGGATCGGCCCCAGGACCATCGGCCCCTCCAGCGCTTTGATGACCGGATAGGCCTGAAAGCCGGACCCGTAAAATCCCCGGAACATGTACTGCAGGAAAAACGACGCGCCGATGGCGGTGATGAGCGGCACCAGACGGGGTGCGCCCCGCAGCGGCCTGTAGGCGATGCGTTCGAGCAGCACCGCAATCAGGGTCGATGTCGCCATGGACACGATGAAGATCAAAATCAGGCTGATGGCAGGATGAGTTTCCAGCAGGCCGCTTTGATAAAAATAGGCTGCGAAGAAATAGGCCGTGTAGGGCCCGCTCATGAACACCTCGCTGTGGGCGAAGTTGATCATGCGCAGCACGCCGTACACCATGGTGTAGCCCATGGCGATGAGGGCGTAGATGCTGCCCTGGGCCAGGCCGAAGATGATGAAATCCAGCCAATGGCGGGTGGAGTAGGTGCCCTTGATCAGGGTGACGGTCGAGCCCCAGATGATCAGGGTCACCAGTGCGCCGCCGAGCAGCCACATGATGACGTCGGTGGCGGATGTGCGCTCTTTCAAGCGTTGCAGCATGGGATGCCGTCCTTCTGGTAATTTAGCCCTCCCAGGGAGGGGCATGGCCGGCGCGCGTCGGTCCGATCCGGCGGGCTTTCAGCTTTCAGCTTACATAAAGAGCCGAGCACCCTTCCTCCGGCACCCGGCTCTTGTCAATATGGCGGTGCGGCCTGCCCCTCCCGGGCGGGAAGGGAGGCCGCGCGGTGGAACACGGGGTTAGTAAGGCTTCCAGAACGGAGTTTCAGGGTTCACCAACTTCTTGATGTTGTCGGCCGTCTGCTGGTAGACCGCGATGCGCGGGTCGGCGCAGTCGCCGAACTCGTTGCAGTTGATGGCGCCGGTCAACCCTTTTTGACCCTTGGTGGCGTACAGGGCGTCACGCAGCTTGCTGCGGCAGATGTAAAGCGTCTCGCCGTCCTTGACCGCCGTTTTCTCGATGGCGTTGAAGATCATCATGGCGGCGTCATAGCCGTGGGCATGGAACGGGGCAATGGGTTTTTCGCCGTATTTCTTCTGGTGCTTGGCCAGGAAGTCCTTGTAGCCGGCGCCGAAGGCCGAGAAGTCCGGGCTGGAGTGGTACATGCCGACCGCAGCGTCACCGGCGGCTTTGTAGAAGTCCGGGGAGAACGTCCCGTCGGCACTCATCAGGGCGGTCTTTTCAAGGCCGGCCACCTCCTTCGCCTGGCGGGCGAGATGGCCGCCGGCGGCGATGAAAATCGGGAAGTAGATGAACTCGGGTTTGCCGGTGGCGATCTTGGTCAGCACCGGACGCATGTCGGTGTCGGTCGGGGCCACGGCCTCCTGGGCCACGATGGTGCCGCCCAACTTCTTGAACTCTTCGGCGAAGACCGCCTGCAGCTGTTCGGCATAGACGCTGCCGTCGTGGACGGTGGCGGCGGTTTTGACGCCCAGCTTCTTGATGGCGAACTGCGCGGCAACGGCGCCCTGGACCTTGTCGTTGTGAGCGGTGCGCAGGTAGCCGTCGTACTCCTTGCCGCGCTTCGGGTCGGTCAGGTACGGCGCGGTGTTGGAGGGTGACACCGTCGGGATGCCCTGCTTCCAGAGGATCGGCGCGCCCGGCCGGGCAGCGCTGGAGCAGTTGGAGCCGATGGCGGCGACGATGGTCGGGTCGGAGGCGAGTTTGGTGGCCGCTGCCTGTCCGCCTTCCGCGTTGCAGCCTTCATCCTGGCCGCTCAGCTTGATCGGGTATCCCATGAGTTTGCCGCCCTTGTCGGCAATAGCGATCTCGACGCCGCGGCGGGTGTCGATCCCCAGAGACGAATCCCCTCCGGCCACGACCATCCAGTAAGCGACGTGGATCGGCTGTCCCTTCTTGATGGCAACGCATCCGATCGGGTCCTTGGGCGGAGCCGCCTGGGCGATGCTCATAAAGGCGAACCCGACTACCAGCAACAGTGCGACAACAAGCGCAAAACGACGATTCATGGCTGCCTCCTTCTACATAATGATGTGGGTTGATGGGTGGGGAGTTTATGGGCCTCCGTGTGCGACGGGGGATCGCATGCAAAACCCCGTGGAACGGAACGTGAGGAATCTACTAAACGAACTTCAGTCTGTCAAGGGACAACCAAAAGTCTTTAGCTGACATTTCTCCCGCAGATTCATACGATTCCGGGTCAAGGACAGACAGGGCTGAGGCTCAAACGATTCCGGCTTCGCTCAAGGGGCGGTTTTCCAAAATCCTTTTTGGAGAAAAAATCGACAGATCGAGCGCGACCGGTTTTTGGAGGACCCTTTCGGAAAGATAGCGCCCGACCGCGGGGCCCTGCTGCAGGCCGTGCCCGGAGAAACCCGTGGCGAGGAAAAGCCCCCTGATTTCAGGCCACTCCCCGATGATTGCGTTGTGATCCAGCGTGTTGACGTCATAGAGGCCGGCCCAGCCGCGGACCAGCTTGAGCCGGTCCCAGGCGGGCACGAACTCGGCCAGCTCCGGCCAGAGGACTTCCATGAAACGCTTGTCGTCCCAGCTGAAGTTGAAGCCCACCGGGTCTTCCTCCATGGATTTGCCGAGCAGGATCAGGCCGCCGGTCTCGGTCCGGAAGTAGAGGCCTGAAAGCAGAACGGTCAGGGGCAGCGGCCCGGCAGGCTTCACGGCTGTGTCGAGCGTGAATATCTGGCGTTTGACGGGGATCACCGGCAGCTTGACCCCGGCGGTCGCGGCGAGCTCGGCCGCCCAGGCCCCCCCGCAGTTGACCACGCAGCCGGCCGTGAGCGTTTCGCCCGAGCCGAGGTCGACACCGGTCGCCCGCCCGCCGTCGGCGCGGATCTTCACCGCCTCGCCCGTCAGGAATTCGGCTCCCTGGGACTTCGCCTTGGCCTTGTAGGCCATCAGCGCCGCGTACGCGTCGAAGTGCCCGTCGTCGGGGCCGAAGGTGGCGCCGAGGATGTCGGCACCGGGTTCATAGAGCGGGTAGCGGTCCCTGATCTGCTGAGGCGACCACCACTCGATCCGGCAGCCGAGGCGGCGTTGCAGGTCGAACGCGCGCCGGGCGGCATCATGGTTTTCCTCGCTGACCAGGAACAGGTTGCCCTCGCGGTGAAAGTAGATTCTGGGCCTGCGGTCTTCCACGGTCATCTCGTCTTCGAACCGTTCGAAAACCTGGAAGGCATATTGGGAAATCTGGATGTTTTCCTTCAGACTGAACTGGATGCGCACGTTGCTCATCGACAGGGTGGTCGAGGCGCGCGCATAGGCAGGGTCGCGCTCCACGACGGCGACCTTCAGGCCCGGTTGCATCTTTGTCAGATAGTAGGCGGTGGAACTGCCCATGATCCCGCCGCCGGTGATGATGACGTCGTAGGTTTGGTTTTTTATCATTCAGCTCAAATCCCTCAATTATAAGAAGCCGGTTATAAAGGCTGGTACTTGTGGGAAAGGCTTTCAGCCTCGATTTTCGCGGCTGGAAAGCCGCTCCCACGGGGTTGAAAAGAAGCGACTTCATCAGAAGAGACCCCCGGTCTTGATGCTCGCGGCTGGAAGCCGCTCCCACCATCAGCTCGCCGGTTTTCTTCATCACCCAGGTTATGAATCAGACCGTCTTTTCGCGGTCTGATTCATAGCGGCAGCCAGGTGCCGATGCCCTTGTCCTTGGCGCGCTGAACCAGCAGGGGCGCCACCGCCATGTCGTCGATGGCGAGCCCGAGGTTCGCGGTCATGGTGCGTTCTTTGGCGTTTTCGCGGCCCTTCTTCCTGCCGGTGACCAGCTCGCCGAGATCGGCATGGATCGGCGGGATGTTCTGGAAATACCCCATGGACTGGTAGAGCTTGAGCTGCGGCACGTCGTCCGTGCAGAACTTGGCGGCCTGGGCCAGGGCGTCCCGGCTCCAGTAGGAATCATAGTCCACGAGCGAGGCAAAGGCGCCTTCGTCCAGCCAGCCGGCCTGGACGGTGGCGTGGGGCACCTTCAGGATCGGGCCGGCCGTGACCACGATGTCGCAGCCGCTCACCGCCGCGCGCGGGGTCTTTACCGGGACGACCTCGACGCCAAGGCGTTTGCCGATGTCCTGGGCATAGCGGGCGGCAACGGCCGGGTCTGCGTCATAGGCCATGATCTTCTTGATCGGGAAGAGCACCTTGAAGGCCTCGGCGTGGCTGCGTCCCTGCACGCCGCAGCCGAGCATGCCCATCACGGAAGACTCCGGCCGGGCCAGGCGGCGTGCGGCGATGGCGCTGGCGGCGCCGGTGCGCTTGGCGGTGATCCACACGCAGTCCATGACGGCCAGCGGCAGGCCCGTGGCCACGTCGTTGTAGATGAGCAGCCCCGTGATGTAGGGAAGCCCCCGCTTGTGGTTTTCCGGATAGCCGCTCACCCATTTGACCCCGGCTGATTTCAAGTCCTCGATGTAAGCGGGCATGGCGTGGATGAAATTGTTGCCGCCGCCGGGATGAACTCCGGGCTTCGGGGGCATTTCCGTGCGGCCTTCGCCCTTGGCCCTGAATGCAACTTCCAAAGCATCGATGATCTCAGCCATGGACAGCCCCGCGGCGACGACGTCGGCCTGGGAGAGATAGAGCAGCCGGTTTTCAGCCATATGACCTCCGTATGAGTTGTGATGTGATGCCGCAAAATGTAACGTTGAAAACGCCACTTCCTATACCGGCAGATCGATTCGGGTGTCAAGGAAATCGCGACGGTTTCCGGTTGACCTCTTCGCGCGGGGAGATTTATATTCATCGGAATGGACACGTCGCCTTTGTATGCATTTCTATCCGCACACGGTATTGCCTATCAGCGCTGCGATCATCCCGCCGTATACACCGTGGAGGAAGCGGCGCGATTAGTGCCTCCGTTGCCCGGGGCCAAAACCAAGAATCTCTTCCTGCGCGACAAGCCCGGGCGACGGCATTTTCTGGTCTGCGTGCCGGCGGCCAAGCAGGTGGATATCAAGGCCCTCTCCGAGGCGATCGACGCCAACCGGCTGAGTTTCGGCTCAGCCGAGCGCCTCAAACAGCACCTGGGCGTGGAACCCGGCGCGGTGACGCTGCTGGCGGTGTTCAACGACCCGGCGCATGCCGTGGGCCTTTTCGTGGACGAAGATCTCTGGCAGGCCGATGCCTTCCAGTTTCACCCCCTCGTGAACACCGCCACGCTGGTGTTGTCCCGCGAGGCGGTGGCGCGGTTTGTCGAGCTGACCGGCCATCGGCTGCACCGGGTGAAGGTGCCGGGTAAGACAGGAACGAGTAATGAGTAACGAGCAATGAGCAACGAGTACGGAAAGACGCCGCTCGTCGCAGGAGAGGGATCCATGGAAAAGTACATTTTGGCGATCGACCAGGGGACGACCGGGTCGCGCGTTCTGATCGTGGACGCGGCGGGGCGCATCATTGCCAATGCGTATTCCGAATTCCCGCAGATCTACCCCCGGCCGGGCTGGGTCGAGCACGATCCCGAGGGGATCTGGCAGACGACCCTCGGGGTCATGCGTCAGGCGCTCGCCTCATCCCATCTCGCCTTGAATCGCAT
This sequence comes from uncultured delta proteobacterium, assembly GCA_963716325.1. Classification (GTDB taxonomy): domain Bacteria; phylum Desulfobacterota; class Desulfobacteria; order Desulfobacterales; family SpSt-501; genus SpSt-501. The sequence goes on from CAVQTH010000047.1 coordinate 9,265, forward strand.
GGCGGCGCTGGGGATCACCAACCAGCGCGAAACCACCGTGGTCTGGGACAAGCGCACCCTGCGGCCGGTTCACAACGCCATCGTCTGGCAGTGCCGGCGTTCTGCCGGCATATGTGAAACGCTCAAGGCGGACGGTCTGGAGGGGATGTTCCGTGAACGGACCGGGCTGCTGCTGGACGCCTATTTCTCGGGGACGAAGCTCAAGTGGCTGCTGGACGAGGTGCCCGGCTTGCGTGCACGGGCCGAGTTCGGTGAGCTGGCTTTCGGCACCATCGACACCTGGCTGATCGCTCGGCTGACCGGTGGTCGTCGTCATGTCACGGATCACACGAATGCCTCGCGCACCTTGATGTTCAACATCCATGACCGGACCTGGGACCCCGACCTGCTGGACGTGCTGGACATCCCGGCGGCCCTGCTGCCGGAAGTGGCGGCCTCGGCGCAGGTGGCGGGTGTAACGGACGCGGATATCGTCGGCGCCGAGATTCCCATCGCCGGCATCGCCGGCGATCAGCAGGCCGCGTTGTTCGGCCAGGCCTGCTTTGACGAGGGGCAGGCGAAGAACACTTACGGCACCGGTTGTTTCCTCCTGCTCAACGTCGGCCGGAAGCGCGTCGACCCCGGGCCGGGGCTGCTCCTGACCCTCGCCTGCGACCGCAGCGGCCGGCCGTGCTATGCTCTGGAAGGCTCGGTCTTCATCGCCGGGGCCGTCATCCAGTGGCTGCGGGACGGACTGGGCCTGATCCGCGGCGCCGCGGAGACCCAGGCCCTGGCCGAAAGCGTTGCCGACACCCAGGGGGTGCACCTCGTTCCCGCCTTCGCAGGGCTCGGGGCCCCCCATTGGGACATGTACGCCCGTGGCGGCATCCTGGGCATCACCCGCGGCACGAACCGGGCCCACATCGTGCGGGCGGCCCTGGAGAGCATCGGCTTTCAGACGGGGGAGCTGACCGCGGCCGTTGAAAAAGCCACGGGGTTTAAATTCACCGAGCTGCGGGTGGACGGCGGGGCCTGCCGCAACGATTTCCTGATGCAGTTCCAGGCCGATCTGCTCGGCTGCCCGGTCAACCGCTCCGGCAACATCGAGTCCACGGGGATGGGGGCCGCCTTTCTGGCGGGGCGAGCGGTGGGGTTCTGGCAAACGCCTGAGGCGATGGCGGCGTTGCGGACCTCGGAGAAAATATTCTATCCGAAAATCGACGAAGACCGCCGCCGGCGGTTGTATTGCGGCTGGGCGGATGCGGTGGAGCGTGTAAAAAGCCGTCGTTAGCGGGTTTTCAGCTCAACCCTCTCAAACGGTCCGAGCGGCTGGTGATCTCGGTGATGCGGATGCCATACTTCTCGTTGCGGACCACGACCTCCCCGCGGGCGATGAGGACATCGTTGGCCAGGATGTCGACCGGCTCGCCCTCGAGCCGGGCCAGCTTGACGGCCGACCCCGGTTGAAGTTTCAGCAGTTCGTGAATCGGCAGTTTGGTGCGCCCCAGCTCCACGGTGAGCTCCACCGGGATATCGACCAGGATGTCCAGGCCGAAGTCTTCCGGTGCGGCCTCGGCCGCTTCCGGCGGTTGCGCCGCCGGCGGGGGCGGAGGCGCCGGCGCCTTGGGCCGGCCGGGGTCTTTGCGGGGCCCGCCGCGGGCCTCGGCCGCGGGCGTTGCGTCGGTTCCCGCGTCCGGCGCGGGAACCGTGGCGTCGGCGGGAGCCTCAACCCGGTAATGGATGTCCTTTCCGACGGGGGTGGCGGCCTTGGCCAGGTCGGAAATCTTGACCCCCATTTCCACGAAGACCGTGCGGCTTTCCGCCTGGAACGCGAAACGCTCGTAGCGCTCGAGGTTCAGGGACTCGATCATGAAATCCGACCCGATGGTGAAGGAGGGCGTCGACAGGGCGCAGCGCAGGCCGGTGTCGGTCAGGGCCGATTTCAGGCCGCCCCCCACGATGTTGCTGAGTTCACCGAGCATGTCCTCAATTTCGCTCCCGCCCTCGATCTCCTCGGGTTCCATTCCCAGCATGTTGGCCGCCATGCGCCGGGACAGCTCGCTGTCGACGTGAATGCTGACGATGCCGTTCGCGTCGCCGGCAAAACACACCGAAGACACGTTGCGCACGCCGGTGAGGCTTGTCTTGGAAACCGTTTCCAGAGCTTCGAGATTCACGGAGAACATGGTATCGAAGACATCGATCACGGACCCGGAGACCTTGCCCTTGTAATCGAGCGCGTTGAGTTTTTCCAGGTCCACGTTCGGGATCCGGCTCATGGCGTCCGGCGTGCTGAAATCAAGGCCCGAATCCGCGCCTTCCACGGCTTTGAGGCCGACTTCGACGATCAGGATGTGGGCGTCTTTCCGGAACACGAAACGTTCGAAGCGATCCATGTTGAGGGACTTGATGGTGAAATCGGTGCCGCAGGTGATGGAAGGGGTGGAGAGCACGCAGGAGTGGCCGGCATCGTTGAGGGCCGACTTCAGGTTGCCGCCGACGATGTTGGTGATCTCGGCGAGCAGGTCTCTCACGTCGGTGCCGAGGTCCACCTCGTCGGGCTCCATGTCCATCATCCCGGCCGCCATGATCCGCCCGAAATCCACCGTGACCTGGATGTTGAAGATGCCGGTGACGTTTCCCGCAAAATTGAGGGTGCCGACCATGCGGTGAACGCCGAACCCGGGCGGCGGCTCTTCCGCAACGGGCTCCACCTCCAGGGACAGCATGGTGCTGCAGGTCTCGATGACGGAATCCGTCACGCGTTTCTGGATGTCGAAGTTCTCGATGGCGCTCATAGATCTCTGAACTGAAAAAATTAATTAGATGTGGATTCCAAATGGCGTGTGGCGCTATAGATTCAAATTGGGTTCCGACGGGTCCGGGTTGGGTTTTATGTTAGTACAAAGCCTTTGAAACCTCAATAATACTTTGCGCGATCACCCGGATTCAGGCTCCTTGCCGGGGGGGCTTGGGGTTGGAATTTCAGCGCTTGTGCTTGTCGGCGACGGCGTTCATCTTTTTGACGAAACCGGCGACGGAGCGATCATCCGAAAAACGTTCGACAACCTCCCCGGAGGGGTTCAGAAAAAAAATGGCGGGAATGCCGCGGACCTTGTATGCGGCGAGCGTGTCGTAATTTTTGTCCACGTCGATGTAGATGTTCACCAGCCGAGAGGAGGCGGCGGCCACGCGCTTGTCCGAAAAAACGTATTTTTTCAACTCCACGCAGGGGGCGCACCAGTCGGCGGTGAAGTAGAGCATGGCCGGTTTGCCGGTTTCCCTTGCCAGCCGCAGCCCTTCGGACAGGTCCTGAACCCACTGGATCTTGGCGGCCGGGTTGTCATCGGGTCCGGCAAAACAGCCGGTCACGAGCAACAGCACCAGCGCCAACGCAAGGATACGACTCATCCGGGTGCCTCCATCCAGCTCTGAACCTGAAATCCGGTTCACCGCTTCAGCTTTTCAAAAGGATCCCGCTCCCACGCCGCAGGGCCGGACTCGGCCGAGCCGGCATCCGAACCGTAAAAATCCACCGTGACCACGTTCTCGCACATGGCCTTGATCTTTTCAACCACCGGCAGGTGGTCCGGGTGGTTTTGATAGCGCTGGAGAGCCATGGGGTTGGCGAACAGGGACACGATGGCGAAGTCGTGGGAGCGCGGCGACCGCAGGATGTCGCGGCCGAATTCGTACATTTTAATTTCCATGATCTGGTTGGGCAGCTGGTCGAGGGATTTTTCCAGGTCGAGGATCGCCTCCTCGGTGACCCCGGCCTTGAACTTCATGAGAACGACGTGATTCAGCATCGGCAAGTTGCTCCCTGGGCTCGAAGCTTCTAAACGGGCCTTTTTAAAATCCCCCCAACCCCCTTTGCTAAAGGGGGAGCCAAAGGATGTCGGCGTCTCTCCCCCTTTGGAAAAGGGGGCCGGGGGGATTTCGTTCCATGTCAGGTTGGCGTGACGCGTCCTATCCGACTTTCGACAAACGAAAACGACCGCATCGGATTAGGGACTCACTTTACTTGGCCATCACCCATTCGGACGATCCCGAAAGGCGGACGGCCACATCGGTGAACCAGACCCTGAGTATGCCGTCCTGCCCCTTGTGGTCAAGCGACAGGGTGAGACGGCCCCACGCTCTTATAATCCTCCCATGTCGTGACTCGGGTCGGTTTGGGGTCTCCGCCCTGGCGATAGAATCCATTGCACAATCCGGCCTGAGCCGTCGATGAAAAGTTCATACACATCGCCCGGAGTGTAGCCTTCGTTGGCCGGGTATTTCACGACCATCCGCTTGGCCTGGCCGGCTCCTATGGGCAGGCTCGTCGGTGCTTCATCCACCATGACGGTGGCCGAACTGGTCCCAGTAGAGTCGTATTGGAAAGATCAGCCAGTAGTTGTCGTTGACGAACTGGGGATCGATTTTTTTGACTTGTTCGCTGGCTTGGCCCGCCAGGCCGGAGCGCTCGTAGGCAACCGTTCCGCCTTGCTCGGCCGTACCCATAAACGTTACCCGATCTTTCTTGGGTTCCCAGGACCAGGAGCGGCTGATGACCCGGTCGGGCAGCTTAATATTGAACGTGTACCGCAGCTCCTCGACCTGATCGAAGTTTTGCAAACCGTAGGCGCATCGGCAAGCTGGTCGCGGGGGGACGCGGAGCGATGCCACCCGGCGCAGCCCCAGTTGGACACGAGCAAGAGTAAGCCGATGATGAGCAAGCTGAACTTTAAAAATCCGGATTTCATTTTAAACCTCCTTTTTGAATGGCGGGCGACTTGTCATATTGGAATTCCCGCAGATGTGGGAACCAAACATAACAATCAAATCCGGCGGGGAAAGGTGGGACGTCAAAATTAGACCGCTTCCGCGGCAGCATCCGGCGCGGCCGAAACGCAGGCCCTACTTGCCGGATTTGCGGGCGTGCACAATCTGGTTTTTGATCTCGCTCAGGATGAAGCTGCTCTTCAGACTGCGGGCGACGTCACCCTCGCTGGGAGCCTCGCCGAGCGTGGCCTTGGCGTGCTTGCGGATGCCGACGATGCCCTCGGCGAGCGGGCGGATGAAATAACCGGCCCTGGCCAGGGAATTCTTCGGCGGTCCGGACATCAGGTTGATTCGCACACACAGTCGGCTCAGTCTGGAATCTTCATCGGCGCTTTCTTCCCCCGCCGGCTTTTTCCGGAGATAGTTGATCTGGTTGGTGACCTCATCGAGCGTGAAATAGGATTTCAGGACGGCCGCGATTTCGTCCTGGCTCGGCTCGGTTCCGGTCGCCTGCCTGACATAGGCCATTATCAGCAGGATGGCCTCCTTCAGGCTTGCCCCGAGCTTTATCAGCGGCGGAAGCGGAGTCTTTGGGCCCGGAGCCCCCTGGGTCTCCCTGCGGCCTTTCGTGTCCAACGATTTCATGGTGGGGTTCGTCATCGCGTCTTGAACGCTTCGTGGTTACCGGTCGGCCTGTATCTTACCATTAAAGCGTATAAAAACCGGCGAGGACTGTCAAGCAAGCCAGGTGGCATTCAGGTTGGGTGCCGGCGTTCGAAGGCGGCACGGCCGCAGAAAGAAGCGTCTGAGGTCCGGCAACAGATCACCGCCCTTCAGCAGACGATTCACCGCAGCGCCCGTTTGTCGGGCGCTGCGGAAGTGCTGCCGGCTTTTTGGGTCCGGAGGGTGTCGAAATGAGGCAAACCGTCGTCAGCTAAAATTCACCCAACGGGCGCTGGAAGGTCCACTCGAAGGGATCCGCGACAAGCCTCTGTGTGGATTCATTGCTGTTGCCGCCCCAAGCGGCAAACGGGTAGCTGACGAGCCAGACCACCGATCCCACGGCCGTACCGACGATGCCGATCGGCCGCATGACCAGGGCATCCCACATCATCATGCCGCCGGTAGGCTCCTGCTCGCATGCGGAATAATAGTCCCGGTCCAGGCAACCGGCGGTTTTGCTCTGGTACGCAAAGGCCGGGGTTCCCACGGAGCCGACCAGCAGGGTGGCGATCACCACAACGGCTAACCAGTTCGGTTTGAAATCAGACATCTGATCCTCCTCACGCGCAAGTATGGTATATGGTTGCGTCTGCAACCGAGTTCTACATCGCCGATGCGCCAGGTCGTTCCGCGAACCTGTTGCATGTGCCGGCACTTAAACGTATTATACCCCGAAATCGGCAGGAATTTCAAATTTTGCTTCAATACTATATTAATTCAATAAGTTGTTATTACAAGACCCAGGCGTGGAGCACGACCACGGCTTCGCCTGCTGCCGGCTTTTAGAGCCTGTCCATTTCGCATTCCATGACCGCATTTGTCGCACCCACCATCGAAGTCGCTGTGGCCATGCCCGTTCGCGGGACCTTCACCTATGGCGTGACGGAGCCGCTCGTCTCCGCGGCCGTTCCCGGCGTGCGAGTGCTGGCGCCGTTCGGCCGCCGCCTGGCGACCGGCTACATCCTGGGCCCGGGCGGCGCTCCCGGCCAGAAGGACATCAAGCCCATCCTGGACGTTTTGGATGAAAGCCCGGTCTTTCCTGCATCCATGATCCCCTTATTTCGCTGGACGGCCGATTACTACAAACACCCTCTCGGTGAGGTCATTCAGGCCGCCCTGCCGGGCGGCATGACCCTCTTCGAGTGCGTGGCGTTCAGTATCACGGAAAATGGGCTCCATCAGTTGAAGGGCGGCGGGTTGGCCGAGCTCGAGAGCCGGGTCCTGGATCGGCTCGCCCACGCCCGGCTTCGTGCGCCAGAACTTCGGAAGCAGGTGGGGCAGGAGGTGCCCGGGCCGCTGCTCGCCGCTCTCGAGCGCCGGGGACTTCTTGTGCGGCAGGTGCTGCTGCGGGGCGGGGCGGCCAAGCCCCTGCAGGAACGCTGGGTGCGGGCGAGGGGCGCGGCGCCCGCGGACGGGCTGTCCCCGAAGAAACGCGCCATCCTCGAGACGCTCGTCTCCGCCGGGGAACTGCCGGTGAGTGAGCTCACCGCCCGCGTCCCGCGCGCGGCGGCGCACCTGCGGGCACTCGAGCAGGGGGGGCGCCTGGAGATCTTCAGCCGCAGGCTCTACCGGGATCCTTTCGGTGAACCGATCCCTCCGGACGGCGCCCCCCTCCTCACCATGGCGCAGGACGCGGCGGTGAGAAATGTCTGTGCGGCGCTGGGGAAGGGATTTCGCACCTTTCTCTTGAAAGGCGTCACCAGCAGCGGCAAAACCGAGGTCTACATGCGGGTGGCGGCGGAGGCCGTGGCCACCGGTCATTCCGCGCTTGTTCTGGTGCCCGAGATTGCCCTCATCAGCCAGACCGAGCGGCGTTTCCGCGCCCGCTTCGGGGAGCAGATCGCCGTGCTGCACAGCGGGCTCTCCGAGGGCGAACGGTTCGATCAGTGGACCCGGGTCCTGCGGGGGGAGGCCCGGATCGCGATCGGCGTCCGATCGGCCGTGTTCGCTCCCTTCTCCGATCTCGGGGTCATTATCGTCGACGAGGAGCATGATGCCTCCTACAAGCAGGAGGGGGGACTGCACTACAGCGCGCGCGATCTCGCGGTGGTCAGAGCGCAGCAGCTCAAGGCCGTGGCCCTGCTGGGCTCGGCCACGCCCTCGCTCCAGTCCTATTATAATGTGAGGACCGGTAAATACACAGAGCTGGCCCTGCCGCAGCGCATCGAGGAACGACCCCTGCCGGATATCCGGGTGGTGGACCTGAGGCAACGCCGGGACCTGCGCGGTCCGGGGCGCTTCATCAGCGACGAGTTGAAACACGCCATGGCCGAAACCCTGTCGCGCGGCGAGCAGGCGCTGCTGTTCTTGAACCGGCGGGGCTTTGCCAGCTTCCCGGTGTGCGCCGCCTGCGGCAGTTCCCTGCGGTGCCGGCACTGCGACATCTCCCTCACGCTGCACCAGGCGGCCAATGCCTACCGCTGCCATTATTGCGGATACAGCCGGCCGGCCACGGCCGTCTGCGACGCGTGCGGTTCCAGCAAGATCAAGCGGCTGGGCATGGGCACCGAAAAGGTGGAAGCGGCCGTACAGGCCCTTTTCCCGCAGGCGCGCATCGCGCGCATGGACCACGACACCACCCGCCGAAAGGGCAGTATTCTCAGCCTGCTGAAGGGCCTGCGCGAGAGAACCACCGATGTGCTGGTCGGCACCCAGATGGTGGCCAAGGGGCATGATTTTCCGGCCATTACCCTGGTGGGCATCATCTGCGCCGACCTGTCTCTCAGCTTCCCGGATTTCCGAGCCGGCGAACGGACGTTTCAGCTGCTGGCTCAAGTGGCCGGCCGCGCCGGACGCGGTGAACGACCGGGCCAGGTCATTCTTCAGACCTACAATCCGGAGAACTTCAACATCCGGGCCGCCCGCGATCAGGACTTCGAGGCCTTCTACGAAAAGGAAATCGGTTTCCGCAAAGCCCTGGGTTACCCGCCGCTGGCGCGCATGATTCAGCTGCGGATCTCCGGCCGGGATCCACAGCGCACGCGGCAGTCGGCCGAGCGGCTGGGGGGATACTGCCGTTCGCTCAAGGCGGCGGATCCGGAGAACTTCGCCGCGCTGGACATCCTGGGACCGGCCGAAGCCGCGCTGGCACGCATTGCCGGTCACTTTCGCTGGCAGGTTCTGCTGAAATCCCTGAACGGCGGGGCGCTGCATCGGTTCATGGATCGGCTGATCGCCGAACATCCCCAGGCGTTTGCCGCTCGTTCCGAAAGGGTTGTGATCGATGTGGACCCGTTCTTCATGATGTAATTTTTCTGCAAACCCCTCTGGGAGGGGTTTGCAGAAAAATTATCTGTGCCATGCGCTCCTCAGGCTTTGCTTCCGGCACGCGAAAATCGCTTCATTTTGGTGATCGATGCCTTGACTTTGTCCAGACCTCCACCTAAAATTTCAATTTTGATAGTTTAACGCAACAGAGGAGAGTAAAGGTGATTCTGAAACGAATTGACGGTTTTCGGGCTGCTGGCGGCGGCGGTCATGGGGTGGGGCGTATCTCCGCCGGCTGCGGCGCAGACGCTCGCGGGCGCCGGCGATGCCCCGGCCTTGTTTTTCCCGGAGAAAGCCTTCGAATTCGCGCCGGTGATCGACGGCGTCAACGTCGTGCACGATTTCGTGGTTTTCAACAAAGGCACGCTGCCGTTGCTGATCGATAACGTGCGGACCGGCTGAGGGTGCGCGGCCGTCTCCTTCCCGAGACAGATCCCCGCCGGCGGCGAGGGAAAAATCAGCATCAAGGTCGACACATCGGGCTACGGTGGAAGAAAGCTGGAGAAGTCCGTTGAGGTCCTGACCAACGACCCGAAGGAGCCCGTGGTGCAGCTGTCGATCGCCGGCACGGTGGACCGCTTTGCAGCGATCAACCCGCGCATGTTGAACCTGCGCGGGGCGGCCGGCGAAAAACTGCAGGGCACCGTGGACATTGTGCCCGATGACAAATATCCTTTCAAGGTGCTCAGCGCCCGGGCCCGCGAGGGAAAGCTTAAAGTGGGCTTGAGCGAGGGCAATGAAGGCGGCAAGAGGGCCTACACCCTTTTGGTGGAAAACCTGAAGACCGAAGCCGGGTCCTTCAACGACACGGTGGTTTTGAAAACCGACAGCCCCCTCCAGCCGGAGATCGACGTGCGGGTGTTCGTCTACCTGCGGGCCGCGCCGCCGGCGGAAAAGAAAGCCCAGTGACATGAAAGACGTTCATGTGGTGGCATTCGACTGCGACGGTGTGCTGTTCGACACGCTCGAGGCCAACCGGCACTACTACAACCACATCCTGCAGCATTTCGGACGGCCGCCCATGAACCCCGAGCAACTGCGCTTCGTTCACGCCCACACCGTGCAGCAGGCTCTGGAGCATCTGCTCGAAGACGACGCGCAGCGGCAGGCGGCGCACGTCTTCCGCAAGACGATCGACTACGGCGGGTTCCTCAAGCACCTGACCATCGAGCCGCACCTGGTCGCGCTGCTGGACTGGATGCGCGGGAAATTCAAAACCGCCATCGCCACCAACCGCACCGACACGATGAACCGCCTGTTGCGCGAGTTCGGCCTCGTGGACCGGTTCGATCTCGTGGTGACCTCCCTCGACGTGGAGCGGCCGAAGCCCTTCCCGGACCCGCTGTTCAAGATCCTCGCGCAATTCAAGGCCGCACCGCGCCAGTCGGTGTTCGTCGGGGATTCGGACGTGGACGAAACCACGGCTCGGGCCGCCGGGGTCCCCTTCATCGCCTACCGCAACCCGTCGCTGCAGGCCGATCATCACATCGACAGCTTGAAAGATCTCAGGCCGCTTTTGGAGCGTTGACTTGCACCCGAAAAATCCCGCAGCCCCCTTTGACCAGGGGGTAAAGGCGGATGTTGTTGCACCACAAGGAGTGAGACGATGGAATCTGACGTAAACGAGATGGGGCCGGGCGCCGCTTCAGATGCTTCCGAATGGAATCAGCGCAGGCTCTGCAGCGACGAGAACTGCATCGGCGTGATCGGCCCGGACGGCCGCTGCAAGGAGTGCGGCAAACCCTATGCCGGGGGCCCGGCGAGCGTCGATCCCCCCCGATCCGATCCGGCGCCTTCAATCCTAGCTGCCGATGCGCCTTCCGTGGCGGAGGAACCGGCCGGTGCCGAGGACGGATGGGAGAACCGCAGGCTCTGCAGCGACGAGAACTGCATCGGCGTGATCGGGCCGGACGGCCGCTGCAAGGAGTGCGGCAGACCGTTTACCGGCTGAGGCACAGCGTTCGGTCTGATTCCGGTTGGGTTAAGGTCGAGGGCAAAACGGCAGGCGCTGCAACCGGGAGACCCGGTTACCGGATGAAGGCGGAGGCAAGCAGTTTCTGCGGGCGTTGCAAACTGGTGCCCCCCGGAGTTCAGGAATACTTTGTTCGAAAAGAAAGGCCAACCCACAGTGGGGTTGGCCGTTCTTGTGTTTGATTCAGTTTTTAGGGGTGTTGGATTATTTTATAAATCTCCTTGCGCGGACAATCCCGGCCAGGCCAAGACCCAGCAGCAGCAGGGTTGCCGGTTCGGGAACCGGATTCACTACGGCAATTCCGCTGGTGACGAATCCGGCGAAGAACACGTTGTCGTCATTTGAAGGGTTCAACGTGTCGATCGTCAGAAGGGTGTCCCCAAGCTTCATAAAAGAAGCTAGATCATACAGCTCGTCGTCACTACGCGCGTCGGTAGGAAATGCATTCGGATTGGCCGGATTGGCATTCAAATCACCGATACCGCCGGCCGTGATCAGGCCGCCGTTTTGTGCGAAGCCGTCATCCTCGCCTCCGGCGCTGGTGGTCAGGCGCTTGCCGTTGACATCGACTTGAGAATACTGCTGGTTTTCACCATCTTGGTAGGAGAAAGATATCCCCAGAGAGAATATGGCCGGATCGCCCTTGTACGAATCGGTCAGCCCGATCTTGAAGCTGTCGCCCGTGGTGGCCAGTTCGCCGTCGAAAATGAAGGCGGTACTAACCGGCGCGTTCACGTTCGGCACCCTGTAGAGGACGGCCAGTACCTCACCGTCCAAATCGCCCGTTTCCTTTAACGCGAAGTTGAATGTCCCGCCTGCAGGGGTGACCGTGCTTTTTACGATCGAAGTCACATCCCAGCGGTTTTCCGTGGCGGGGTTTGCGTTCTTAGAGCCCGTATCAACCTGGATGGCAGTGCTGGAGGTCAACGTATTTCCTGCGAAAACCACATCAGGCAAAGGCGATGGAGAAAAACTCCACACAGACGCCGAGTACAGGTACGCAGCCTCGATCACCGCGTTTGCCGGGATTACGGCTCGGATGTTGCCCTCTATGTTAGTTTCGAGACCTTTGGCATCGATGCTCAGACCGGCGCCTTCGGCCGTGAGCGTTTGGAAGCTGGTCATTGACGCCTGGGCGGGCGCCGCCATCAACAAAAAAACTGCCAACAGTAATAGAGCGTGCTGCTTTTTCATCGCTTTCCCTCCTTCGTAGCGTGAGTTGTTACCTCAATTGCCGACTCATCCTCATTTGTCACGGAATTGATTTTTTTCTTCGGCCGGCCTCCTTTCTTTAGAAAAAACGAAACCTCAACAGGAATTTTAACCTTTTTCCAACTTGGTCCTCAAAAGACCTTACTTCAAAGGCGGCAACACAGACCTGCATCTAAGTTGGTAATATTGATGAGCTCGTAAAAAGTCTAAAATGCTGTTTTTTGTCATTCCGGCGAAAGCCGGAATCCAGTAGTTACAGGCGATTACAAATTACCTGGACTCCGGCTTTCGCCGGAGTGACGACTTTTTGCGAAGCCATCAATTTTTTTCATGCAAGAAAAATGCCTTTTGGATCAAAATAAAAATTCCACTGATTTTAGTATGATATCTGCATCTCCGGTGTTCGGCTGTGAAAAAAACCTCACAGTTATAGATAGACCAGGTACCAACGCTGGGTCGTTCTTTCCCCTGAAGCGGATATTGGAAATAGGGTGAGAAGAAAATAGACCGGCTTGTTTTGAAGCGATTTTGCGATTCGATTACGTCTTTGCAGGATGGCGGCCCTTTGGGGATAGGCAAACCGCAGCCGCCCGGGTTAGATTGCCCCCAATTGGCTCAGCCGTTTTTCGGCGTCCGGGCCATGTGCGAATTCTTCGGTGATATTCAATGCACTTTCAAATGCCTTTGCCGCCTCTTTCTTCTTGCCTGTTTCCTGAAAAACAACGCCCATGTGATAAAAGACGACCGGGTCTTTCAGGGGGGCTTTGGCGATTTCCGAATAAATGGCTCCGGCTTTCTCGCGCTGGCCCATGCGGTACTGAATCCATGCCAGCGTGTCCTTGATCTTGGGGCTGGCTGGGGCAGCCTGCGCCGCTTTCTGGGCCAACGGCAACGCCTCGGAATGCCGACCCTCCTTCTCGGAGAGAGTCCAGGCCAGCTGGTTTAGCCCGGCGCCGGACTTCGGATCTAAAGCGAGCCCGCGCTTATATCGATCGATTGCCCTGGGGACATCGTTCATCTGCAGAAAAAGATCCCCCAGGATGAAATGCAGTTGGCTCAGCTGGGGCTCCAATTCCGAGGCTTTCTCATATGACGCCACAGCCTGTTGAAGATCGGATGCAGCGGCGGCCATGTGGCCCAGCTCCATGTGGGCCGAAACCGGCTTCGGGTAAAGCCGTTCGGCGGTCCCCAAGAGCTGTTTGGCGCCAGCCGCATTGCCGCGCATGCGTTCGGCTCTGGCAGCCGTAACAGTTAGAAAATAGTTGGATTCGGTTTGCCGCCCGAATGCGGTCTGGAGAGTCTTCAGCGCCTGCTCGAACATGCCGTTGCGGTAATACAGGTTGACCAGAGAAAAGCTCGCGGCTGCCTTGGCGGAGGAGAAACCGAGCTGATCCTTGGATTGAAATCGGGGAAGCGTGAATTCGACGAAAAGACCTCCGGCTGCCCGAAACGCCTTATCGGCCTCGATATAACGGTTGTTTGAAAGATAGATGTTTGCCAGAGTGAGATGACCTAAAAGGTCGCCTGAGTCGGCCTGGATCGCCTGTTCGGCTGCAGATCGGGCTTTTTCGGTATTGCCCATGAGGTGCAATGCCACTGCCCGGCCCAGATGCGCCTCCTTGATTTTGGGAGCGCGCGCGATCATATGGTCGAAGTCTGCGAGCGCCTGGTCGTTCTTTTCCTGCGCCAGATGGATGAGACCGAGGTTGTGGTCGGCGAGGACCAGGTCCGGCTTCAGTTCTTTGACCCTCTTGAAATCCGTTTCGGCTGGGGCCAGGCGGCCCGACAACAGCTGAGCGGTTCCCGACAGCAGGTAGGCCTCTGCTGATTTCGGTTTGGCGCTTATGGCTTTTTGTGCAAAATCGATCGAAGCTGCGTAATCTCTTTCGGCGAGAGCGACCCGGCTCAGATTAACATAGTCCGCCATGCCGGGGGGCGATCGAAGCAGATAGCTCTTGGCTTTTTCCAGTCGATCCTGAGCCAGATATACGGCGGCGATTTGATTGAAGACGGCCGGGTCTTCCGAAAGGCTGATTGCCGACTGCAAGCAGCGCAGCGCTCTGAAGAATTTCTGTTTGTAGGTGTAAAAACCCCCCATATTCTGATAGAGTCGAGCGGCATATGCCGGATCGATCTTGCTTAAACTCACCGCCTGGTCTTGGGCGGCCTTGGCGTCCCCCTTCCCCAGGTAGGCAAGCGCCAGCAAGAGGCTTGATCCGCGATCGTTCGGGTTGGCTCGGAGATTTTTCGTCTCGAGGTCGATCACCTGGTCGAACGAATTCTTTCTCAAGAGCTGCAGGGATTCGGCATGGCGCGGGGATTCCTTTGAAATGCCTTTTTCCAGGTCGGGGAGAATGAACGAGATCCCGTAAGCGTTGGGGCACAACCAAACCAACAGGAACATGACGATAATGCAGTTGAAACGCAGAAAGGCGTTCAAGTCTTGTTTTTTTCGTTGGGGAGCCATGATCAATCCTTTGTGGCTTGTTGACGAAGGGGCAGAGCGATGGTGAAAACAGCCCCGCCGTCGGGTGCGTTTTCAGCCGTGATCCTGCCGTGGTGCTCCTCGACGATGCCGTGGCAAATGGCCAGTCCGACCCCCATCCCCATGGGTTTCTTGCTTGTGAAAAACGGGTCGAAGATGCGGTTGAGGTCGCTTGGCGGGATGCCCGGGCCGCTGTCCTTCAGCTCGATGACGAACTGTTCGTCGCGGTTGAAGGTCTGGATGGTGATGCTGCCTCCTCCGCCTTGCGACAGGTGGGCGCGCTCGAAATAGCCGGGCATGCCGGTGATGGCCTCCACCGAATTATTGATCAGATTCATCAGGACCTGTCCCATCTGCTGGGGGGATGCAATAAAGGTCGAGTTCTCCGCCCCCGGGTGCAGGTGCGCGGCAATCATGTTTTTCTTGAGCAGGCTTTTGACCAGCGCCACGGTGTTCTCGATGACCTGGTTCACATCGGTCAGCTGCATTTTCTCCTTGCCGGGGCGGTTCAAGTCAATCAGGTTTCTGACCGTGTCGCGGATGCTGTTGAAGGCGCTCTTGATCAACTCCAGCTTGCGTTGCAGATATTCATCGCCGCTGTAAGTCGAGCGCAGGACATTCAGCAGGGCCGTGATACCCTGTAAGGGCGAATTGATTTCATGGGCGATGGAGGCGGCCAGCTGCCCGGTGGCGGCCAGCCGTTCGGAGCGAACCAGCTGATTCTGCATCTGCTTGGTCTGGGTGACGTCCCGCGCCACGCACAGGAAACAGGGCTCGCCCAGATACACCACGGGCCGGCAGCTGATTTCAAACGGGACCGCGCTGCCCGCTTTGGTCTTAAGGTGGAGTTCGAAGCGGGACTCCTTCTGCCCTATGACTTGCTGCAGCATTTTACGGGCAAGGACGGCCTGCTCGTTTACCGCCAACTGGCTGATGGGCATGGAGACCAGCTCAGGGGGGGCAAAACCGATGCTTTCCTGGACCCGGTCGTTGCATTCCATGATGATGCCCTTCTGATTTAAGATGAAGACGCTGTCGCCTACATTTTCAAAAAGCTCCTTGTAGCGCATGAGCTCTTCAGCCCGCTTGAATTCGGTCGTGTTGGTCGAAATGATGGTGGCGGCGATGACGCGGCGGTCGAGGCGCAGGGGGCCTACCCGGAAGGTGTACCACGCGGGCTTGCGCTTGTCCTCCATGAGCACCTCGAACATGTCGGTCTGGCCTGTCCGGAAAACGGTTTTGACGATTTCCTCCGCTGTGGCCCGGTAGCCATTGGGCAGCAGGTCGTAGAGCGACCGGCCGGTGACCGTCCCCGCCGGCATCTCGGCCAGGGGGTGGTTGATGAAGCGAATCACCCCGGAATGGTCGACGGTCATGATGGTGTCCGGCGCGGTTTCCACCAGCGATCGCCACAGCTCCTCGGACTCGTTCAGCTTCTGGGTGGCCTCTTTCAGGCGATTGATGATGGACTGCGCATGGGACCCCAGGATGACGAGCAGGCACAAAACCACGATGCGGATGTAAATATCGTAAAGATCCGGTCCGATCAGCTGGGCGATCAGGTTGAACTTGTTTGAAAAGAAAATGTTCAAGATCGAGTCCAACACCCAGTAGACCGTCGAGATCAGGACAACGGCCAGCACCATGGAGTCCGGCGTCTTGCCGAGTTGAAGGCTTTGAACTTTCATCTCAGGGCTCTCTTGTTTGGCAGTAAAATTTATGAGCTGAGCTTTGGGATATAGGATTATTATCACAAGTGGAAGCGATTGATAAAGCAAAATCAAGAACGCCGGGGAGACGGCCGCAGCTCACCACGCGAGAGATCGTCTCCCCGCCAAGCGCGGCACGGTTCGGACACGCGCGGCTGATCAGGCAAGTCCTAATTTTGTTGTAGCTATTCTTACAAAATTTTTTCATGACAGAGGGAATTCCTTCTCAAGATTGTAATTAATTATACAATTTTTATGTCCACGCGAGCCATTCTTTTCCTGAAACAACGGCGGATACCCTTCGAAGTGGTGCATTACGAGCATCTCGAAACGGGCGCTGAATTCGCGGCCCGGGCCACTGGGTTCCCGCTCGAGCGCACCGTCAAAACGCTGGTGGTCGGCATCGGGGCCCATCGTCATGCGCTGGTCCTTTTATCCGGCGAGCGTCAGCTCGACATGCGGCAGCTGGCCCAGGCGCTCTCGGTCAAGCGGGCCGAGATGGCCGATGCCGCAACGGCGGAGCGGCTGACCGGCTACCATGTCGGCGGCATCAGCCCCTTTGGAACCCGGCAGCTGCTGCCCGTGGTGATGGATGCATCCATCATGAACACGGAAGAGGTCCTGATCAACGCCGGCCAAAGGGGGGTCATGCTCAAGATGAAGCCGATAGATATTCATGCGGCGCTCAACTGTATCGCGGCCCATGTTTCGCAGAGCCGCTGACGATGAAACCATCGGCAGGCAGCTCAATGAGATGGCTTCCCCCTTCTGCCGCGGATCAGCGCCGCCGGCCTGCCAACCTCAGAACCTACCGGTCGACCCTGGCGCAATAATCTCCTCAGAGGTTTTGTGACCCCGTCTCGAGTCATTTGACAGTTTTCCGCTGCGATACCATCTTACAAGCGGTTACCACCCAGGGAGGAATCTCAAATGAAACGACTCGTGATCATCGCCGTGATGATTTTCGCAGGCTCGCTCATCGTGGGAGCTTATGCGGCCACTCAACCAGCAACCGGAAAAACAGAGGATATGAAAACTCAATCGGACCATCTGAAAAAAGCTACGTTCGCCGGCGGCTGCTTCTGGTGCAGCGAGGCGGATTTTGAAAAAGCGGGAGGTGTGGTCGAGGTCATTTCCGGCTACACCGGCGGTAAAAGCGAAAACCCCACCTACGAAGAGGTCAGCGCCGGTCGCAGCGGGCACATAGAGGCCGTGCAGGTTCTCTACGACCCCGCCAAAATTTCATACCAGCAACTTCTTGAAGTTTTCTGGCGGCACGTGGACCCGACGGACCCCGGCGGTCAGTTCGCCGACCGCGGGCCTCAATACCGGACCGCGATCTTCTACCACGACGAAGATCAACGACGCCTGGCTGAGGAATCCAAGCAGCAGCTCAACGCCTCCGGCCGCTTCAAAAAACCGGTCGCGACCGAAATAGTGCCGTTGGGCAAATTCTATCCCGCCGAGGACTATCACCAGGACTATTATAAGAAGAACTCGCTGCGCTACAGCATGTACCGGCAAGGGTCCGGTCGCGACCAGTTCATTCAGCAGGCCTGGGGCAAAGCGGACGCCAAAACCCCTGGACCCTCGGCCGGCTACATTAAGCCGAGCGAGGCCGAGCTGCGGAAGCGGCTGACGCCGTTTCAGTACCACGTGAGCCAGGAGGAGGGGACCGAGCCGCCGTTTGAAAACGAGTTTTGGAACCACAAGGGCGAGGGGATCTACGTGGACATCGTGTCCGGGGAG
Organism: uncultured delta proteobacterium; assembly: GCA_963716325.1. Taxonomy (GTDB): domain Bacteria; phylum Desulfobacterota; class Desulfobacteria; order Desulfobacterales; family SpSt-501; genus SpSt-501. The sequence continues at coordinate 27,128 of CAVQTH010000047.1, forward strand.
CCGCTCTTCAGTTCGACGGACAAGTTCGACTCCGGCACCGGCTGGCCGAGCTTCACGCGGCCGGTCGACCCCACCTTCATCGTGGAGAAGGTGGACCGCACTCATTTCATGGTGCGGACCGAGGCGCGCAGCCGGTTCGGCGACTCGCACCTGGGCCATGTTTTCCCGGACGGGCCGCCGCCCACCGGTTTGAGGTACTGCATCAACTCGGCGTCGCTGCGGTTCATTCCAAAAACGGACATGGAAAAGCTGGGCTACGGGGAATACCTGGAACTGTTTGCGAAAAAGAAATGAAGCATGAGGACCCAGCGGTTGATTCACTGATTGACTGTACCTGATCAAAATCGTAATGTGGGAGCGGCTTTCAGCCGCGATGGTGATCGATTCGAAGACCGAAGGCCCGCGGTTGGACAACGCTCCCGACGCCTGACCCGGCGACGGCCGCTTTCATAAGGCTGGCATCCGGTCTGTGGCGGCGGGCGCGCCGTGCTGAACCACCCAAGCAAAGGCGTCCCCGCGTGCTGGCTGTTTTATCACACATCGCTCCCTTCGTTCCGTGGCTGCGGAAATACCGTGGGAACCACCTGCGGGCGGACCTGACGGCGGGCCTGACCGTGGCGGTGGTGGCCGTGCCGCAGTCCATGGCCTATGCGCTGATCGCCGGCCTGCCGGTCCAATACGGGCTCTACGCCTCGATCGTCCCTACGATCGCCGCCTGTCTCTGGGGGAGCTCCGCGCACCTCATCACCGGTCCGACCACGGCCGTGTCCCTGGTGGTGTTCACGTCTCTTGCGGGGCTGGCACCGGCGGGGACCCCGCAGTATGTCGAGCTGGCCTTTCTGCTCGCGCTGATCGTGGGCGCAATCCAGATCGGCATGGGGCTGGCACGGCTGGGGGTTTTTCTCAACTTCGTCTCGCATTCCGTCATTTTAGGGTTCAGCGCGGGCGCAGCGGTTCTCATCGGTTTCAAGCAGATACCCAACTTTCTGGGCCTGACGTCCGTCGGGGGCGGCTCCTTTCTGACGTCTGTGCTGGAAACACTGACCCACCTCGGCGACACCCACCTTGTGACTTTTTCGCTGGGGTTGCTGACCGTCGCCATTATCGTGGTGTTGAAAAAATACCGGCCCACCTGGCCCGGGACGCTCTTCGCCATGCTGGTTTCGGGGGCTCTGGTGGGGGTTTTCGATCTGGCCTCCCACGGTGTTGCCGTAGTAGGGGCGGTGCCCCGCAGCCTTCCTCCGTTTCATTTCCCGGCGGCTTCCTTGAGCGAAAATTTCGGGCGGCTGGCCCCGGGCGCGCTGGCCGTTGCCGTGCTGGGGTTGGTCGAGGCCGTGTCCATTGCCAAGTCCATTGCCAGCCAGACCCGTCAGCGGCTCGACGTCGACCAGGAGTTCCTGGGGCAGGGTCTTGCCAACATGGCCGCCGCTTTTTTCAGCGGATACCCCGGCAGCGGATCCTTCACCCGGTCGGCGGTCAATTTCCGCTCGGGCGGCAGGACCCCGGTCAGCGGCATCGTGTCGGGCCTGGCCGTCGCGGCGGCGGTTCTGCTCGCGGCGCCCCTGGCCGCGAGCCTTCCGGTGGCGGCCCTGGCCGGGGTGCTGCTGGTGGTCGCCGTCGAGATGATCCGGATCGAGGACATCCGACGCACCATTCGCGCCACCCGCAACGATGCCGCCGTCCTCGTCATCACCTTCCTGTCCACGCTGTTGTTGAACATAGAATTTGCGGTGTTCGTGGGGGTGCTGCTTTCAATCGGGCTGCATATGAAGACCACGTCGCACCCGCGCATCTATTCCACGGCGCCGGATTTCATCAGCGGCAAAATGGTCGCGGCGAGCTACGGCCGGACCTGCTGCCAGATGGAAATCATCCGCATCGAGGGGTCGATTTTTTTCGGTTCTGCCGCCTTCGTGCAGGAAGACCTGCAGCGCCGGCTGAAAAGTCACCCCAACATGATCTGCCTGCTCATCCGCATGCACCAGGTCAACAACTTCGACGCGAGCGGCGTGCACCTGCTGGAACAGGTCGCGGAGGATTTGCACGCGCGCGGCGGAGGGCTCTATTTCTCCGGGGTGAACAACCGTGTGTTCCAGGTGTTCAAGAATTCCGGCCTGCTGACCCAAATCGGCGAGGCCCACATCCGCAGCAGCACCCGCTCCGCCATCCGCCAGGCCATGCGTGAATCCTTCTGTCCCCTCATCTGCGCCGCGTGCGAGTTTGAAGTGTTTCACGAGTGCCGTGACCTGAAGCGGGGCAACTGGGGAATCCTGGGTAAGGGGGTCAAACCGCGCTGTCCGCGCGAGCGCGCGGACAGCGGAGAACAGAGGGGCGAGGAGTTGAAGGTGACGATTTAAGAAGGAGCCTAGTTCTGCGGAATCGTCTTTTAGGTAACTGGAAGCAGGTTATGGCGCCTCGCGCCATCCGGTGTGAGACGAATTCCCCCGCCCCCTTTGTCAAAGGGGGTTGGGGGGATTTTGGAACCGACTTGAAAAGTTCTTCACCAGACACCCAGACACATAACTACCAAAATACCCCAACACCAGTTTTAGGGAGTGGAACCTTGAAAATCCTTGCGGTCATCGACGGCAAATCCTCCTCCACCGGGGCCCTGAACGCCGCGGCGCTGCTCGCCGAGCGATTAAAAGCCGAACTGGGAGTCATCACGGTACGCTCCGGGACGCATGCCACCGAAACTCCGCCGCCGGTCGGAGTGGATATTCCGGCGCGCGATCGGGAGCACCTGCCGGAGGGCATCCAAATCCTTCTCGGGGCGGCGGACCATCTTGCCGGCGTCTGCCTGCTGGCGCCGCTCACTGCCATCAAGCTTCGCGATCTGCCCCGCGGGCACCTTTTTCTGGCGCAGGAAGTCGGTGGTGAACACGTTCCGTTTTCGGAACGGTTCGGGAATCTCGTCGATGAACTGAATGATGAGATTTCAGAAAACCAATACGACTTGGTGGTCATCGCCGATCCGCGGCGCGGCGCCCTCGGCCGGTTTGCGCCGATGAACGTCCCGCGCAAGCTGGCCCTGGACCTGCACTGTTCTTTTATGGTGGTGAGGGGAGGCACCCCGGACAGCCGCTTCGTGGTGTGCGCGGACGGGTCGCCCTCGTCCGCGCCGAATTTTCCCTTTCCTCAAAAAGTTGCTGCCCGCCATCCGCGGCCCCATCGACCTCATCTGCGTCCAGCAACCCGAGCCCGACCCGCAGGAGGTCGCCCAGGCCGAGCACTGCCTGAATCTGGCAAACGAATGGCTGACGCGCTGCGGCAAGGCGGTGAAGGTGTCGCAGCCCCGCGGGCCGAAGCGCTACAAGGTGATCCTGGAAGCGGCGGGCAGCGATGCGATCATCGTCATGAGCGAAAGCCACATGCACGACGTCCGCCGCCGCACGCTGGGAACGCTGCCCATGAAGGTCATGCCGCGCACCGACGCGAGCTTCCTCATGGTCAAGCAGCCCACCGAGCCGGACCCGGAAATGTTCGAGGAAACGTTTACGTGCGAGTGAGGGCTCCGGTGGTTGACACGGCTTTCGTTGTCTTCAGTCGAATTGACAAGGGAATGATATAACGATATATATATGCCGATATATTAAGGAGGCACGTATGGCGTCGACCAGAACGCTGATCACTCTGCCGGCGGAGGACAAACGTTGGCTGATCGATTACAGCCGGACACACGGGATCTCTCTTGCGGAGGCTGTCCGCCGCGGGATCCATAACCTGAAAACCTCTGAGCGTCAGAACCTGTATGCTTCGCTTCTCAAGCGGACGCGCGGAATCTGGCAAAAAGGCGACGGGCTTAGATACCAGAAAAAAATCCGGGCGGATTGGAGCGACGCTTGATCCTGCGGCTTATCGACTCGGTGATTTTGATCGATCATTTGAACGGTATGAAGAAAGCCTCGGAATTTTTGGCAAGGCTGGATCCCCGCGAAACCGCCATTTCCGTCATCACGCGGGCGGAGATATTGTGCGGGATGGATGATGCCGGTTTCAGCGAGGCAGGAATGCTGCTGGATCAATATGTCTTGCTGGTGATCGACCGGGCGGCGGCGGATGCAGCGGCGAAGCTGAGAAGAGAACATGGCTGGAAGCTGCCGGATGCCTTCCAGGCCGCGCTGGCTCAGTTGCATCAAACCAAACTTTCCACCCGCAACACAAAAGATTTCAACCCTAAGAAACACCCTTTTGTGGAAGTGCCGTACACCCTATAGATGAATAGGTTAATCCCCGTCCCGCATTTCTTTTTTTGCTCATCGTTTAAGCACTGAGGATGCCTGCATCAAGAACCTCGAACCGGACCTTGGCATGACGCGCACGCAGGGTGCATTTCGCCCACTTGGTTTCAAGATTGCGAACCTCGTTTTTTCGGGCGGCAACAGACAAGTGCCGAAATTTGATTTCAGCCACCACTAACCGGCGACTGTCGTCGGGATCCGGCGCGACCAAGTCCAACTCGACGTCTCCCTCCCAAAACCTCCGGGCGCCGGGATAGCGAGCCCGACAGAAATCCTCGAATACCGATGCCGCATGATCGTGGAGGAGTTTTTTTTTCTGCAATCTGGGGTAGGTCCGCCAAAGGCTTTGATGCGGCGAATAGACACGAAACCAGAAGCGCAGCGTCGGGTCTTCGATCCGGTAAAGAATCTTTTTGGTAGACCGGACACTTTCGCCGTAAGGAAGCTCGCGGGCCAGGATGGACGCATCCAGCAATTGCTGAAGAAGCCGGGATAAGTTGGTCTGCGCCGTTCCCAGACGGGCGGCGATTTCCGACGGCCGCTCGGCGCCTCGGCCCACCGCCTCCAAGGCGGCCAGGGCATTGAGCCCGGTAACGCCCTCGTCTCGCAGGATCCGCTGCGGCTCCTGCTCCATGTAGGGTGCGAAATCGAAATAGAGTTCTTCGGCCAACGCTATGACACCCTGTCGTGCCTCGATGAACTCCCAATATTTCGGGATTCCCCCCACGCAGGAAAACTGCTCAAATGCCTCCGGCTCGGCTGCATTTTTATTGCACGCCCGGCAAAAGGCAAAATAGTCCATTGGACGCACCTGCAGGAGTTTGTGTGCACGTCCATAGAGCGGGGCTGCGCGGTGGAGGAATGCCGCGTTCATCATCCGGGTACTCGACCCGGCCAGGATCATCAGGCAGCCTTGCGGGATGGAATGATCCAGCCATTTCTGCAACTGGCTCGGCAGCGAATCGTCCACCGCCGTCAGGTAGGGGAATTCATCCAGGCAAAGTGCCCATGGGCGCTTTTGCAGCGCCAGAATCTCAAGAAGTTCCGACCATGTTTTGGGAACCAGCTGGGTTTCAAGCTGGGGTCGGAGGTCCTGAAACACCTGCTGGAGCTGCAGATCGCGCTGGGCTTCGATCGCCTGGCTGTAAAGGCCTTCACGACGGTTAAGCCAGTGGCGCAGCAGCCGCGTCTTGCCGACGCGCCGCCGGCCATAGACCACCACCAGCCCGCCCTGCGTCGCCGCCTTGTCCAACTCCAGCAGCTCCGCCTCTCGGTTGACGAAATTCAGTTTCATGCCGGACATTCTGCCACCATATATAATGCTTGTCAAGCATTATGCTTATCAAGCATAATAGGAAAATTTTAAAAATGCCGTCATTGGGGAGGCAAACAACTGGGGAGTGGGCAAGAAGTGTGACGTGTTATTGGACTGTTCGGAATTGGGGATGGCAACGGTGGAAGTGTCGCGTCGTCTTGGCATCACGCCGCCGGCGGTAACAAAGGCAGTTTATCGTGGGGCGAAATTGGCAAAAAAGGTTTTCAGATGATGTTATCTGCGGAAAGAATAGATTCATGACCGTCCCCACCGCGTACATGTCAGCTGTGAAATGAATAGATTAGATGTGGATACGGAGGGGCTGAGTTGGGGTAGCAGGGATGGCATGTTGTGGAAGAGGAGCAGCGCAGTGCTGGAGACTCGCTCGGTGATGTCGGAGGGGCATCAACTGCCGCGTATAAGGGAGACCGAAGTCGCGGTGGGCCGTGGTGGGAGTCGGAGGGGTCAATAGTACCGTTTGAGGGTCTGGGACAACATAACCCGGCCCGAGGGAAGGGACTCTGCTTTGTTCGCGCAACTGAAGAGTGGAGGATGAGGGGATTGCAGCAATGCTAACAACCCCGGAGAGCATCAGGACACTGCAGAGGAAGCTGTACCGCAAGGCCAAGCAGGAATCGGCCTGTCGCTTCCACGCCTTGTATGACAAGGTCTATCGGGCGGACATCCTCAGTTATGCCTATGATCTTGTGCGTGCCAACAAGGGCAGCGCCGGTATAGACGGTGTGAACTTTGAGGACATAGAGGCTAAAGAAGGGGTGGCCGCTTTTGTGGCGGAGCTGGCGGAGACACTGAGAAGCAAGAGGTACAAACCGGATCCGGTCAAACGGGTGATGATACCCAAGGGCGGACGGCAGTCAGCGCCCGTTGGGGATTCCGACTATACGCGACCGGGTGGCTCAGATGGCGGTGAAGTTGGTCATCGAGCCGATCTTAGAAGCGGATTTCTGCGACAACTCCTACGGATTCAGACCCAGGAGGTCAGCCCAGACGCCATAGATGACGTAGCTTATAGCCTGCACCAAGGATATAGTGAGGTCATCGACGCTGACATTTCCAAGTACTTCGAGACTATTCCTCACGCTAAGCTGATGACCATGGTAGCAGAGCGTATCTGTGACGGGGCGTTGTTGCACCTGATTCAGATGTGGCTGAAGGCGCCGGTCCTGGAGGTGGACGAGGATGGTAAGAAGCGTAACATCGGCGGTGGCAAGGGCAACCGCAAAGGCACGCCGCAAGGCGGAGTCATCTCTCTGCTGCTTTCCAATCTGTTTTTGCATCTTTTGGACAGGATATGGGAGAAGCGGGGGTTGCAGAAGCGGTTGGGAGCACGGATAGTACGCTATGCGGACGATATGGTGGTGCTCTGCCGACAAGGCACTGAGTAACCGATGGCAGTGTTGCGGCAGGTACTGGGGAGGATGGGGCTAACTCTGAACGAGGCAAAGACGTAGGTGGTGAATGTCTAAAGGGGGAAGTTCGGTTTTCTGGGGTTTGAGATCTGGATGGCGAAAGCCGTAGGACAGGGAGTTGATATCCGCATGTACAACCTTCGAAGAAATCTCTGAAGAAGATCAAGGATCGAATTACCTAGTTGACGGCAGAACGCGGACAGTAATGCTATGGATTGGTTGGTAAAGAATTTAACGTAACAGTGCGTGGCTGGGTGGGTTACTTCCATGTGCGCAATTGCAGCAAGACTAATAGGCTGCGGGGGCACTGGAGGATAGAGTGAGCACTCATCTGCGTAAGTGGCATAAGGTAAGAGATAGTAGAATGGGATATTTTTGGTTGCCGAAGAGACTGTATGAAAAGTATGGTTTATAAGGTGCAGACGACAGCGGGCTGGAGAAAGGCCATGCTGCGGTGAAGAACATGGAAAGCAGTGTGCGGGAAAAAGTATGAGGTTTGATGAGAGAGGGCTGATGAATTTATTTAATAAAAAAAATTCATACCTGTCCCCAGCTTTCCCCGAAAAAGCCGTTTGATTTCCGTATTTAGTTTTCGGCGGAGTCTAGTAGCCAGGCGGCCGCCGGACGCCAGCGGAGCGGGGCAGGCAGCGGCGGTGTCGGCGGTGTCGAATCGAGTGTCAGCAGCAAAGCTGAGCTGTCCGGATTTTCTGCTGCTGCAGCCGACAGCGCACGCACCTCTCGTTCCCATGTTGCGGGGTCGGAAGTGTCAAGACAGACCTGGATAAGTTCAGGTGGTTTTCCGGCAGCATTCGCAATGAAATCCACCTCCAGCCCTTCCCGGGTGCGGACATAAGCGGCTTGGTATCCGCGACGTTCCAGTTCGACAAGCACCGCTGTTTCCAAGGCATGGCCGAGGTTTGCCCTGCCCGTACGCTCATAAATCGGTATGAGTCCCGGATCCACGGGGTATGATTTGCGCGGGTTTACCATCCGCTGCCGTTCCGATGCCGAGTGCATACTGACGGTGCGAATCAGGAAGGTGTCCTCAAGGTGGCCAAGGTAAGCGTGTAACGTGTCCTTGCCTACCGCGATACCTTGGGAGCGAAGGGTGTTGTAAAACTTCTGGACGCTGAAGGGTGCTCCTGCGTTGGCCAGCAGGTGCCGCTGCATCCAGCGAAGCGCAACCGGGTTCGCCACAGCGTATCGTTCAATAACGTCGCGCAGTACGACCACATCGACATAGCTCTGAAGCAGCGCAAAGCGGTCGCGCGGGTCGGTTCCAGCAGCTTCCGGGAATCCGCCTTCGATGAGGTACGTGCGCAGCCGGTGGTCCAGGTCGGACCGGAGGGCCTTGGTGAGCCCGCGTTTGAGCGATTCCGGTTCAGCGCCGGCATGCCGGAGCGCCTCTCGAAAACCAAAGGGATGAACCAGGACTTCCAAGGCTCGACCGCGCATGCTGGTGGCGACTTCTCGGCTCAATAAGCGTGCCGATGATCCCGAAAGAAAAACGTGAACCTTTTCAGTGTCTAGAATCCGCCTGACGAAAGTCTCCCATCCGGGGATCGTTTGAATTTCATCGAAGCAGAAGGTAACGATGCGCTTGTCCCGCGTGCTAGGTCGCAAGCGATAATACTCTTCAACCAGCCATGCCACATCGGCAGGCTTGATTCCGGCCAGCCGTTCGTCTTCGAAGCTGATGTAGACCAAATCTTCCCGAGGCGTTCCGGCGGATAGCCGGTCCGCAATACATTGCCATAGGAAGGTGGACTTGCCGCTCCTGCGCACGCCGATCACGGCCAGTGCCTTGCCGCGAACCGCCGGCAAGCGGATGTCGCGACGCGTCAACGGTGGCGGCTGAGCGGCAAGCGAGTCGATCAGTTTCTGGCGAAGGACATCGTGCATTTGTCATTTTCCTGAGGACATATTATTTCAAATTTATCACTTTGTAAATGATAAATTTGCCGTTACCCGATGCCCGATGCACATGCCCTCTCGGTCCTCGAAGCACGGAAACAAAACGGGCAGGGTGAAAACCCTGCCCGTTGTTTTCGATTGTGCTGAAAGCTTCTACTTGAGGAATTTTTTCCGACCGAAAAACGCTAGTCCGGTCAACCCGATGCCCAGCAGTAGCATGGTGGCGGGCTCGGGGACCGGCTTAGCACCGCTGGTTGCGGCGATCCACCCGCTAAGTTCTCCTTTAATCCCCTGAACATGGGCGGCAGTGTAATACAGGCCATCGGGCTGGTTTAAAGCCTTGAAGTCTTCAGGCGTAAGTTGTTGACCGTAAATATAGTAGATTGCCTTCTCCGATGGGTCGAATCTGTCTGCATTCGCCTGGGGAAAATCGAACTCAATATCGAAGCCCTCTGCCGGGCCGGCCTTGAAAGCGTTGGTGCCTACAGAAACGGTGGCCTTTGGAGCGGACGAATTACCCTGGTACTCGAACGAGCCAGAGGAAAGAGGGCCGCTGTAGATCGTATTAAAATACCAGGCACCAGCAAATTCATTGCTTGTGAGGTTTGCGGCTTCCATGGTGAGTTGGACAATGTTGAAAATGTCTGATGTCCCAGCTTCCGAAAATGTCGCTTTCAGCCATGGTGTCGGCCCAACAGGATTGGTCCCACTATAGGCAAAATCTAGTTCGAAAACTACAGGACTCGCATAAAGCATCGGTGACAGTGCAAGTCCTAAGCCTAAAACGATGGCAAGTATTGCTCCCCTTTTCATAGCCCGCCCCCCGACTTGGCTAGTGTATGTGTTACTACCCCCGAACCCCCATCCCAAGAAGCGCGATTGCGGGCTTCTGCCCAAAAATTTATTTAGTAAGGTACTGGTGTGAAGAACGAACGGATTTTTTAAGCGAGGGAATAGTAGACTATGCGCTGCGGGCTGTCAATAAATATTAGCATTTTCAAATGGATATGGGAATATAAATACATAAATATGGGGGATAAAGTTAACAGGCGCGTGAGCCCCTCCCGGCTTAAGGGCAAACTGTTGCGCCCGGCCAGTTGGGGTCGCAAGTAACCGTTGCGTCAGTTGAACGCACAAAACTTAGCTTGAAATTTCGGATGGTTGAGGTTTGATTATCGCCTGCCGCCGTTTGGGATGTAAAACCGAATAAAAATCTCTCAAAGTTGGTCTGCTCTGATAAACTCAGATAAACGGTTTGCTCCATATGTGGAGGTCTAAGGGTCGGAGAATATGTTATCCGGGTATCATCATAGAAAGTTCCCAACACATCGCTGTTGCAATCAGCCTGCTCGCATTGCCGAACCCAGGCGCGCAGTTCGTAGCGATAATAACCAACCGGAGCTGTGGTATTTGCATCTATGCTGCGGTAGACTTCCATGCGCACTGCCCAGGGACCTTTCGAGGCGGCGCCCTTGAGCCAGTCATCCGAATTGTCTAAAGCAACGGGCACGCCGCCGACTGAGCCGCTGTTATTGGTGATGAACTTGTTTTTAAGGCTCTTCGGCAGGGCAAACTGGTTGATGGCATAAAAACGTCCGGTGCCGAACCCGCCGATGTAGACGGTTCCATCCGGTTTTACCGCAGGTGTGCCGCGCACGTCGGCTGCTGGAATTTCAAACCTCCATTTTTCGGTTCCATCGCTGTACAAGGCAAAAACATATCTCCTGCCGTCAGTGCTTCTAAGGTTGCAGCCAAAGTAAACAGTATTGTTGGAGTCCACAAATGGGGTGGATTGCACGTCGCCCTCTGCGTCAAAACTCCATATCTGGCTGCCGTCAGAAGAGTTGATGGCATACAGCCGATTATCGTAGTTGCCGATGTATAGCGTTCCGTTCGGCCCGACGACGGGCGAAGAGGCATAGTCTTCGCTTGCCAAGAAGGGCGATGTCCAAATGATATTGCCGTTGGTCCCGTTCAGGGCGTAAACTTTTTTGTCATTGGTTCCGGTATAGACCTTTCCATCCGGCCCGACTCCAACCGAGGAATTGATGACATTCCCCGGTTGACGCTGCCAGTCCACCAAACCGCTGCTTGCCATGAATGCATAAATATAGCCGTCTCTGGCTGCCACGTAGACTCGGGTTTTATCGGCGGACATGACCGGGGCGGTGACATAAGGGGCTGAAACAGGAGAAATAATGGCCTGGGGGTTCAACGCCCAACCGGGTTTAAGAGACCCATCAGGGCGAATAGCGTAAACATATCCGAATTTGGGGTCGACATTGGCCGCGATGTAAATCGTGCCGTCGGCTCCGATGGTCGGCTTAATCACCGCACCGGCAGTATTGTAGCTGAATTTGACTGATCCATTTGGGTTAAGGGCATAAAGACGAGTACCAGAACCGACATATATGGTGCCGTCGCTGGCTAACACAGGTGATGTCATCGAATCCCCGGTAAAGATAGGATTTGACCACCCTAATTTCGGGTAGCCGTCGGCGTCCAACTCGAAGGCGTATAGCCGCCCAATTGTTGGACTAAACTCGTTGTTGTTGGTGCCGATATAAATGGTTTTCCCGTCGGCCGATATCGCCGGCGATGTGTTGATCAGGCCCGTGAGGCTCTCGGACCAATCCGCGGTTGGATCTCCTGCCGGGTCATGGCGGTTGTCGTCATAAAAGGGGTTGTTGCCCCGGCAGGATGCGGTTAGGGAACTATCCCCCCAATAGACATATTGCACATAATCCTTCGCTGCTGAACTGGGATCAGGGTCGTTGCGGGTGTTCTGCCTGAGGCTGCCGCTGCTGCAGAAATCGACCGGCTTGGTTTCAAAAGCTTGATCCCAGTTTCTCTTGGTGTCAAACTCCAGTCCCATTTTAGGCGGTCGAAGCCCCTTAATGCCGGTGGTGTCGAGGAAGCTGCCAGAGTTGTTCAACCGGCTGTCGCCGGCGTAGCCGAGAAGCTCGGAAGCTTCAAAGTCTCCGCCGACTGACGCCAACTGGTTCAACTGCCCATTTAGGAGCGCGAAAATAAGGCCATCACCCGTACCTGAATATTCCAGTGTGAAGAATGCTCTCATGCCTCTTTCGAAGAAGCATTTGCCGGTGGTACAGTAATCCCTAATCCCACCGATAGGCCTTGTATCCCTGAACCAGACGGCGCCGAGACCGGAGCTGCCGCTGATGAGGATGCTCTTGTCGAAGTTGTCCACTGTGATGAAGCTCGGGTTGCTGGGCGCATTGGGTCCGCCAAGGGCGCTGTTAAGATTATCTTCCTCATTGAACGCGATGTCCGGTTTGTGGCTTCTTGGGGATAGCATTAGTGCGTCGAGTCGGTTGTAGACGGAACCACCATTTTGATTGTTCCACTCTTCGGTGTAGGTCACGTCACCTGACTTGCCCTCGGCGGTGATGATATGGATTTCCGGTGAAACGATTACGGGAGTTGGAGTTCCAGAGGCTTTGATAACCATAGGAAAGGGGTTTTCAATTTTCGAGTCGCTTTGAATATTAGTGAGCTTGGTGTAATTCGGGTTTTCATTATCGATTCTATCGTCATAAAAATAGGGTTTGCCGTTAACGACAATGGCACCGTTTTTTCGGGGAAAAAGGGAAGCAGCATTGCGGGTCACCAGCAAAGCCCCGCCTTGGTTAATGCTATCGTCCTGAAATGGGCGAACCGCAAAAGCAACGGCCTTTTTCTCACCGACGACGAAGTCATCCGCCAAGGATAGAGATACATGGGTGGCATCCTGATATGTGAAACCGGTTATGGCGGATTCTTGATCGGTCGAGTAGTTTGATAGGAGAGGATATTCAAAGTTCACAACGAAAATATGTGGAGCAGTCGTGGGGATAGTGAAGTTGGCCGGAAGCAAGCCCTTGTCCAATTTAAGATTCAGACTAGTCCCGGGGTTAAGCTCCGAGAGGGATTGAAAATTCAAACCGAAGACCTTCAGCTTGAAACTGCCCGCTGAATCTATTTTATACGTGTTGCTGTTCAGGCGGTTGATGGTGGTCGAAGAGAAGTCCGGGACATTGTTGATCAATTCCGAGGCTGCATAGCGTATGCCGGATTCGTAGGAATAACGAGCGCGCCGCGTATCGTTAGAAGTCGCAGAACTGGATATGGAGGTGCTAAAAAGCGAGAGCATGGCCGTGCCCAGTGCGGCGAAGATAACCATGATCATGACTATGTAGACGAGGATGTTGCCGTGTTCCGCAGCGCATCGACGAATTAGGGGCGATGGCAGGATCAGCTTCGATATCAAGCCTCGAAATTTCATTTCCCCGATCTCCACAGCCTCACGGGTAGGTTATCAATGCGCGCGGATACACCTCGACCCTGAAGGGTGTGCCGATTTCCGCCAGTCTGAACGCGACCCGGATCGAACTGATCTCGTTGTTGTTGTTTTCGTTGTCCAGGTTCATGGTCGCGTCGAAGGTGATGTTCGACTGGGCCACGTCAACGCCGTCCAGCAACAGGTTTTTGACCCCGCCGACGGTCAGATAGATTCCGGAGCCCTGCAGGCCGTCTTCGATCTGCAGGACCCGGTTGCCGGCGGCGATGTCGTTTTGGTAGGTTATTTGTTTGGCTGCGAAAACGGGCTTCGGCTCCGCCTTGATGTTTCGCAGCTCGGCGCTGATCCGGTCGAGCGCCACCTGCACCTTCAACGCGCTTTCGGAGTTGCGTTTGGAAGCCAGGTAGCCGTTGATCCCGTTGTAGAGAAACAGGCCCGCAAAAGCGCCGATCACACCGATGAGAATCAGTGTGGTGACAAGCTCAATTAATACGAATCCATGGGGTAGTCGGCAGCGCATGGTCAAAATGCCATCGGTGGCGAGTTGCTGGTGCGGCTGCGGGTCAGAAGCGTGACGAGATCGTTGCCCGCGGCTGCAACGGTTACTTTCAGAGTGCGTTTTAAATTTTCATCAGCCCCAGTATATTGAGTTTGGTTGCCGTTCGTATCGAAGGTGATGAAATAGCAAGTTACCTTCGCCCCGTATTTCAAGGTTGGCCCATCGATGTAGCCTCTTATGGTGTTCAAGACGGTTGAAGGGTTGCGGTTCAACTCGTAGACATAGTCGGCCACAACCTGCTCCAGCAGAGCCTCGGCGTCGGCTTCACCCTGCACCATCTCGACCGAGCGCACGCTCTTGCTCATCGCCGTGCCCATGAAGTTGATGAAAATGACGCCGACGATCGCTGCGGCGATGATCGTCACGATCACTTCGATCAGTGTGAAACCTCTTTGGTCCGATTTTCCAATCAATTTTGGCATCATCGGATCAGCCCCGTTTCAGGCGTGATGGTAATGGTGCGGGTTTCAGGGTTGGTGCCTACAGTAATTTGCATCTGATTTGCGAGGGGCGTGTTGGCGTTCGGGTTTGTGTAACTGGTGTAAACCGTATACGGCTTGCCGATGCGATCGAAGAAAACCGTGAAATCGCTCACGGGGGCCCCGATGTCAGCTTCGTTGATCCGGTTACTGGCGCCGGGGTAATCACCTCCTGGCACCCTGAACTCGTTGGCGGGCAGATCCGGATTCATGCCCCGGAACACCCAGTACTGAGTACCTGAAGACTTTACCCCCCATACAGGATAGGCCTCGTATGCGCGCTTCATCGCTTGGGATTGGGCGAAGTGCAGTTGGATGCGGATTTTGTCCGTTGCGGAGTTGAGATCCAAATTGCTGGTCGTTATGGAGCGCCCGATGACGGTCGCGGCGAGGATGCTCATTAGGAGCAGGACCACGATGATTTCAACAATGGTGAATCCCGATGGGCGGTGCACCGTTCAACCTCGCAGGTTTGGTCATTCCCCCGCCCCTTGCGGGAGGGGAAGAAGGGGAGGGGGGACGATCGACCATTTACCGAATAAATTAACTATACCACTATCGCCGGCTTAAAGTCAATAAAAGCTTAAATTTCTGATAGTTGTAAAGATTCGGGTGGTTAAGAAAGGTGGGGCCGGTGCAGGGGCGGGCGTTCGGGTGGCTAAAACCGAAGGGCGGTGGAATAATCGGGGCCAAAAGCCGCGCCCACAGGCTTTCGAGGAAGTTGTATGTTTTTCTGTGGGAGAGGCATCTTGCCGCGACGGTATCGTGGCTGGAGCCTACTCCGCCGAAGCAGCTGCGGCTACGAAGGCCGGGAGCCACTCCCACACGGGGGCACTTTATCGTTCAATAGGATGGCGTCGCACGCCATAAGCCGCTTTCAGTGAGTAGGGCTCATGCGTGGCATGCGTTGCGCAGTTACTTGTTTTGAATAAGTAGTATAACTCATCGTTGTTCGCGGCCGCAGCCTTCCAGGCGCTCTCAACCCGACCGACAACCAGACCCAGCGCAGCAACCTCGTTCAGGATTCGAGACGCAAGGACGGCTCCTTTTCCGGCCATAGAACGATTCCTTCCTTCTCTATGATGTCGCGCAGGCAACCGCCGCAGTCATCGACATCCACCAGATCAAGCTTCCATTTCCGGCTCTGACAAGTCGCGAAAGCTACAGCTTTGAAAAACCGTGCCGGTGATATTCCCTTCACTGCAAGGTCAATATCAAATGCCAGCCCTTGTTCGCCACGTGAGAGCGACCCGAAAAGAAACACCTTTTTGGCGCCATACCGCTCCCCCAGGTATCTTGCAATCTGGGCCGCAACCTTTTTAGCCTCAGAACTCGAATCCGGTCCTTTTTCACCTTAGAAAGGGTGGTAGCGCTTCAATTGGTCTTTCGATAAATCTGCTGCAGTTGTGGACATGATCGACCACGCCTTTCGCACGTTGCTTTTGATTCAAAACCCTCGCACAGTCTGTGTAACACACCCTAACTATTTAACATAGCAGGAAAGACTTGCTACGGCAAGGAGCGGTAGCAGTTGATCTGAAAAACCTGGGAACCAATGACCAAGGTCTGAAATCGATTCTTGGTGAGCTTCGAAGATTATATGCCGGATAAGTGTTGTCTTTGGTTTCGGTCAGAGCGATGGGGACGTTGGGTTTGTGAAAACGGTATCGTGGCTGGAGCCTACCCCGCCGAAGTGGCTGCCGACTCGGCCATCGCAGCCCCGGCTACGAAGGCCGGGAGTAGCTCTCGCAGGCTTCCGATGAAGTCGTTTCTAAAATCCCCCCAGCCCCCTTTATCAAAGGGGGAGCGAAAAGATCCCAGCGTCTCTCCTGTTTTCCCACTATTTTTGTGCGAAAATGGAATGCGGCCACTGCCTATCCTATCCAGCCATGCTTAACTTGGTCATTTGTATGCCTCAAGCGAAGCGCTCCTCAAGGGACGCAGTGCCGCTCCTCCCACCTCGAGGACTTACGGGCCGCTCCTTCTTCAATACCCGTACCCGCCGCTGTAAATCTTCCGGACAATGCCGTTTTCCAGCCGCACATAGTCGATGAACCGACTCGGGCCGTAGTTGTAGCTCCAGACCTCGACATGGATGAAGGCTCTCACGCGAAAAGAGTTTCCGTAGCGTTCGAACTCCCTGTAATACTGCGGAGGAGGCGGACGGTCGAAATAGTCGTAGCGTTCTTCGTCCCACGCCTGCACATCGGAAGGTTGACCGCATTCGTTCACTACTTTCTCGCGCGGGTCGCCCTCGGAAATCAGCCGCGAGCCGCAGCGCATGGCCTGGGCGTGGGCCGCCGGGGCTGTCAGGGCTATAAGAACCATGATGGTGAACAATTTAATTTTATGAGAGTTCATAAGGCCTTTTCGTCTGTTGATCGCGGCAAGATGCCGCTCCCACAAAAAACCAGCCTATTTCGTAGAAATGGAATTTGGAAACCATTTGGTTGCTGTGATGATAAACCCGAACAGTGCTGCGCACAATAGGGATATCCCACGCGCACGATTTCGTGCTTGAACGAAGCCTGATTCTTCTTGTGGGAGAGGCTTTCAGCCTCGATTTTCGCGGCTGGAAAGCCGCTCCCACGGGGCTGAAAAAATGCGACTTTATTTGGGAGCCCTCAGGGGATGTGTCTGAGGATCTCCTTCGCCCAATACGGCAGCGGGTCAAGCGCCTTTATCCGGCGCCCGCGCTTCACAACCGCCACCTGGCGGTAGGGGTTCTTGCGGGATGAATTGTTCAACAGCCGGGCTTCATCGACAAGCGGCAGCACCGCTGCGACATGCTTCATGATAAATGTCAATCCCTGCGGATGCCGGGTTTGTTCGGCGGTGAAAAGCTATCCACATAATTTCGGAATAATGGTAGACTCTTTCAAGTAAGTTGGCGTCTCTTCTGTGGGAGCGGCGCCTGTCCTCGGCGAAAGCCGGGGATTCCAGCCGCGACGATCGAGGCTGAAAGCCTCTCCCACAAAAAGCAAGCTTACTGGCCGATAAAGTGTCGGGCGTCATGGCCCGCTAAGGACTCAATAAACTCCGAGGGAGACCGCATGAGCAACGACCCGAAGACCATCACGCTGTCCCAGCTGCCCGAGATCATCGCCACCCACTTCCAGCACAAGCCGGAGATCACGTGCTACGTCGGCTCCAACGCGGCCACCCCCACGGCGTCTCTGGAGGCCATCACGGCCGCAGTCAAGGCGCGCAGCCCCAAGCTGCCGTTTCTCAAAATGATTCATCTGCTCCTGCAGGGCCCCGTGCCTTACGTGGAAAAGGGGCTCCAGGATCGTGTCCTGGTTTTTTCCATATTTTCCGGGGCCGAGGTGCGTGAGGCCGCCAACGACGGCCGGGCTTTTTACCTGCCCTGCACGCTGGCCAACCTGGACAGCCTGATCGGCAAAGGGCGGCGCTTTGAGCCCGATGTGGCGATCTTCAAGGTGAGCCGCAACCCCTTCACCGGCGAGTTCAGCCTGGGCCTTTCGGTGGAGGCCCTGCACACGGCCATCGACCATGCGCGGGTGGTGGTGGCCGAGCTGGACCCGAGCATGCCTTTCACCGAAGGGCAAAGCGCGGTCGATTCTCGCTCCATCGATTACCTCATCGAAGATGGGATCAAGCCGGTCTTCGAGTTGCATCCGCCCGACTTTGAAAAGCTTTCCCCCCAGGAGCAACGGATCGGCGAGCTGATCGCCTCCCGGTTCATCGAGGACGGCGCCACCATCCAGGTCGGGATCGGCAGGATTCCCGACGCCGTCATCGGGACGATCCAGCAGGCCGCCTACCGGGACCTGGGCGTGCAGACCGAACTCTATGGGGACGGGCTGATGATCCTGCAGAAGGCGGGCATCGTCACCAACCGCCGCAAGAAGGCCAACATGGGCTACAGCACCACCAGCCTGATCATGGGCTCCCGGGAGCTCTACGACTTCGTGCACATGCGAACGGGAGTGCAGATGCGTCCAGCCTCCTACACCAACTCCGCGGAGACCGTGCGCAAGAACGCCCCGTTCATCTCGATCAACACGGCCGTGGGGGTGGACCTGTTCGGAAACGTCTGGGCCGACTTCATCGAACTGCGGCGCTACTACGGCGGGGTCGGCGGGCAGCCGGATTTCGTGCGCGCCCTGAACGACCGCGGCTACGGCGCCCCGATCATCGCCATGCAGAGCGTCACGGACAAGGGCCAGTCCAAGATCAGCAAGCACAGCCCGCCGGGCATCAACCTGACGGCCAGCTCCTACGACGGGATCGTGATCGTGACCGAATGGGGGATTGCGGACCTGCGGGAGCTGACGGTCGGCGAAAAGGCAGTCGCCATCGCCAGCATCTCGCACCCGAGCGTGCGCGAGGAACTTTTAGGCTACGTGATCGACGACCCGATGTTCACCAAGCCGGTGGGGTTCACGCTGGGCAAGACGCCGCGCGGCGTCACGATTTACAGCGGGAAAATTGCGATCGATGAGAAATAGGCGCACACAGGCGAAGGCTGGAAAGAAAATCCCCCCGGCCCCCTTTTCCAAAGGGGGAGATTAAAAAGATCTGCTTTTTCAAAGGGAGAAGAAGCGTTGGGAGCTTTTGCCAACCAGAGAGGTCCAACTGTTTGGCTGCGAGCGGTAGGGAAGACTCTCTGTATTCAGCGCCCCCCGGCTACTCAAAGACAATTATGAGCGAAGTTAGCTTTTTCCCCATAATCGGAAGCCGCAGCAATGCCGCCCACAATCCCCCCTTTGGCAAAGGGGGGCAGGGGGGATTTAGTTTTTTCATCCTCATCGTCCTCCTATTTCTCACCGCCTGCCAGACCCATCCCCGCCTGAGGGTCGAGCCGCTGCCGCGCTACGATGCCGCTTTCGAGCGCACCTCCGGCTGGACGGGCGGGGACGGGGCTTATTCCACGGCCTTGGGCGGCGAACGGGTTCTTTGGATGTTCGGCGATACCTTCGTGGGCCGGGTGCAGGACGGCCGGCGGGTCGACTCTCGGCTGATCAACAACTCGGCGGCGATTCAAAGCGGACGGGAACCGTCGGATGCCGCCTTGGACTTCATCTATCGCACGCTCTCAAACGGCAACCCGGCGGCGTTCCTGCAACCGGCGAACGGTGCCGGCTGGTTTTGGCCGTATCACGGGGTGCGAACCGCGGAGGGACTTTTCCTGTTCCTGCTTCAGATCGAACCCGCGGAAGGTCCGGCCGCCTTCGGCTTCAAACTGGTTTCCACGTGGCTGTGCCAGATCCCCAACCCGGACGAGCCCCCCGAGCGCTGGAACCTGTCCCGGCAGAAAATCCCGTGGGGGAATGAAAGGCGTCTGTTCGGCTCGTCGGTTCTGTTGCAGGGGGGCTACTGCTACATTTACGGGACCGTTGACGACACCGCGGGCGGCGTCATGGCCAAGCACATGATCGTGGCGCGAGCGCCGGAGGACCGCATCGGCGATTTTGCCAGCTGGCGCTTCTATGGCGACGGTAATTGGGTGCCCGAAGCCGATCGTGCCGGCCGGGTCTGCGAAAATGTGGCCAGCGAATTCTCGGTTTCCTATCAGTCGGCCATGGGCCGCCATGTATTAGTTTACAGCGAGGGCGGCCTTTCGGCGAACATCGTTCTCCGATTCTCCGCAAGACCCGAAGGACCATGGGGCGAAGCGGTGCGGGTTTATCGCTGCCCCGAGGCCGGCTGGGACCCTCGCATTTTCTGTTACGCGGCCAAAGGGCATCCTGAACTTGCCGCCGCAGCGGATGAACTGATCGTCACCTACATGGCCAACGCGACGGAGTTCGCATCTGGTCGAATCCGATGCGCGACTCTACCGGCCGAGGTTTCTAAGGATCACGTTCGAAAGCGCCGAGGTCCGCTAATTAGCCGCTCAGCCTGCAACCGTTATAAATGTGGGAGCGGCTTTCAGCCGCGATTTGTCAAGTTGCGGGAGAGGACTCCGGCCTCGACGATCGCGGCTGAAAGCCGCTCCCACAAAAAAAGAACTTTGCTCTAACAAAAGTATGGCGCGGCGTGTCGGATAGGCTGGCAAGGAAGTCGCAGTCAAATCCCCCAACCCCCTTTGCCAAAGGGGGTTGGGGGATTTTTTATTTCAAGCACAATGGTTATATATCGAAGTGGAGCCCCCTCCCCAACCCCTCCCGCAAGGGGAGGGCAAAGTCTCCTCTCCTTTGACGGGAGAGGCCGGGAGAGGGTGGCCTGCGATCTTATAGTGCGCTTCTGCCTTTAACATTTTCGGCCACCCACTCCAGAAACGGCGGATAACCGTCTTCCACCTTCAGGCTCACAATGCAGGGGCAGCTGTAGCTGTGGAGGGATTTGACCTTGGTAATGAGGTCTGCCACCCGCGCCTCCACGGTCTTGGCGATCATCACCACCTCGGAGGCTTCCTCGAGCTTGCCCTCCCAGACGTAGATGGAGTTCATCCGGGGCAGAATGTTGACGCAGGCGGCGAGGCCGGCTGATACCAGCTCGCGGCCTATCTTTTGCGCTTCTTCCAGGTTCCCGGCCGTCATGTAAACAAAACGAACGTGCATGGGCTCCCTCTCTTTTTTTGTCCCCAATGTGATGCTGTTTCGTGCGTGAATTCAACTCAAGCACTCGCAGCCGGCTGAATCTGAGCGAGGCGGGCAAAGCCGAAATTCGAATATCGAAACGCGAAACAATTTTCAATATCAAACTATCAAAAATGCATCATTTGTCTGCAACTTGAAAGCGAGTGCCTCCTGTGCTAATTAAAAAAAACCAAACCCTGCAGAAAGATAAACGAAATGAAGAGGTAGAAATCCAATGGCTTCGAGCCTCCAAGGTGCGATTGACAGCATCACCGCGCAGTTGATCGAGAAATACAAACCGGAAAAGATCATTTTGTTCGGCAGCGCGGCCCGGGGGGATGCAGCCCCCGACAGCGATGTCGATCTCTTAATCATCAAAAGCGACACTCCCCCTTTCAGCGCTGACCGAATCATGGAGGTCAGCAGTCTGATTGAGCGCGATGTGCCCGTCGACTTTCTGGTCTATCGCCCTGAGGAGTTCGAAAAACGGATCAGCTTAGGTGATCCGTTCATCGGCCTGATCCTCAAGGAAGGCAAAGTCCTATATGGTTGACCGCCTGATTATCGACGAATGGCTTGCCAAAGCCGAGAATGACTTTGAATTTGCGCGAATGGTATTTGCGGAAGAAAAAGAATATTATGATCAAATCTGCTTTCATTTCCAGCAAAGCGCTGAAAAATTCTTAAAAGCGTACATTATTGCCAACGATCTGGGATTTGAAAGGACACACGACCTGCCGTTACTGCTGCAAAAATGCACTCAAAAAGACTCTTCGTTCCAAGCTCTCAAAACCGATTGCGGCTATCTGGCCGCATTTTACATCCACACACGCTATCCGATGGATTGGCCTGTGGAGACCACCAAAGATAAAGCCCAGCGTGCCAATGATTCCGCCGCACGAATACGTAAGCTCGTCCGTTCCAGGCTATTCGCCTGAATGCTTTGGGGGGCAGCCCTACAAACCAAGCTCCTCGAACGCTCTTGCCAGTCTTTGTTCCCGGAGAAGCGCGTCCGCACGACGGTGAGCTTGCTCATTTGTCCTGCCCCTGTTTTTCAGGCAAACCAGTGGCGCTCAACGTCGACTACCACGAAATACAGCGCCTGGATGAGGCCGAACATCCATATGCCGAGCGCCCAGCCGTAAGGTCCCGCCGGCTGCAGCAGCCAGACCACTGCCAGACCGGCCGGGCAGGTGAGCGCTTCGGCGCAGAGGCGTCGCGTCATTGATCCCGGGAAGCAGAATCCCGCTGCGGACCCAGGACAGCCCGGCGGCTGCCGGGACCGCGAAACCCGCGACGGACCCGGCGACGGCCAGCACGGCGGAAAGCATGAAAAACGGGGCGAAGAGGGCTCGCTGGCTGCGGCCGTTCGACCGGGCGAGAAACACCGAGTATGCCGCCAGACAAAGAAAGATCGCCGCATTCGCGGCGGCCGGCCGGTGGATCGAACGCAGCGGCAGGCTCGCAACGGCGGCCAGCAGCAAGGCGGCAGCCGCTGCAAGCATCACCGTGGCGACCACGGGTGAGATTTTTTTGTTCATGGTTTTCCTCGATTCGTGGTGTTGTAAAACGGCATGTCTGCCCCCTCCCCCAACCCCTCCCGCAAAAGGGGAGGGGCCAAAACCCGACGACTGTTTTTGCGTTGGTTGGGGCTGAAGTGAAAGCGGCATCTCGGTAACCTCGTCGCGGCAGCCGGCCTTCGCAGAGGGCTACGGCGGCCAAGAGATGCCGCTCCCACCAGGTAAGCCATAAGGCTTGTTATCCTTATCACTCATAACTCAAAACTCGTTACTCGTTACTCGTTACTTTCTTCAATTTGTCCTTCTGTTCGAGTACCCCTCGTACTGCATCGACTTCGAACTGGACTTCTGTTTTTCCATGACGGCTGCCGGTGGGCCCTGGAAGGTTTCGTCGACTCGCTTTTTTAGGTCCTTCACGTCGCTCTCTATGTTCCGGGCGACCCCGGGTGAATTGACGACGGCGTTCAGGGCCTTTTGTTCCTTTTCGTAGGCGTCGATGCGCTGATGCGCGGAATCACGCTTCCGGCGCTGATGTCGGCGGCGACCTCCTGCTTGAGGCGGTTGTAATCGTCGTTCAGGACCTTGTGCTCCCAGCGGGTGCGGTCGATGGACGACAGGACCCGACCCTCGTCGCGGACGCAGGCGATGGTGAAGGCATTCTCCATGAAAACTTCGTGGGGCTGCCCGTTGTGCCGGTAGCGGGCCGTGACGCGTCCGATGGGGAACAGGGCCTCCTCGCTGGTCGGCACCTGGAGCGTCAGGAATATCCGGCGGGTCTGGCCGGAGCGCAGGCTGCCGGGGTAGAACAGCGCCGTGTCGCCGCTGACGGCGACCGGGTAGCCGGACGCATCCACTACGCGCACTCCCGGGGGCAAGGCCAGGCTGACCGCGATGCCGGTAGCCGCAGCGGATTTCACGGCCAGGAATTCCTTCTGAAACATTTCGGCGAACGCCGCCGGGTTGTCCAGGTAATAGTATGCGCCGGCCCCCTGGTCGGCGATCCGGGTCATCAGGAATTCGTTGAAATCGGCGCCGACGCCCACGGTGCTCACGGCGAACTCCTTTCCGGCCGCAACCGCCGCCATCCGCCCGAGTGCGGCCGGGTCGGTCACGCCGCGGTTGGCCAGGCCGTCGGAGATCAGAATCACCCGCCCCGGGTGCCCCGGCCGGCCGGCGGCTGTGATCAGGTCGATGCCCGCGCGCAACCCGTCGCCCAGATTGGTGGCGCCGCTGGAATAAATGCCGTTGACCGCGGATTGAATCACCTGGCGGTTGCGATCGGTCCCGGCCAGCAGGTCGCAGTGTTTTTGGACGGCGTCGGAATAGCTGAACAGCGCAAAGCGATCGCGCTCCGTCAGGCCGGCGACGAGGCTCAGCAGGGACTGGCGGGCATACTCCAGCTTCGGGCCCTGCATGGATCCGCTGCGGTCCAGGACCACGACAAAATCGATGCCGCGGTCGTTTGAGAGATACCCTTCACCGCCGGGGCCGGCCGACAGCATGAGCTCAAGACCGACTCTGCCGGGTGATCCTCTCAGCACATGGGTTTGGACCAGGTGGCCGGAGAGGTTCAGAGGGCCGCTGCCCGAAAACACGATCGGCGGCGGGGAAGGCGGCTGCGGGGTGGTGGGCTTGCCCCTTCCGGTGTAGGCCATGGCAGCCCCGGTGGCGACGATCAGGGCCAGGATGAGGATGAAGGATTTCAAGCGCGGTCGTTTCATGGTGCAGCTCCTTCTCATTGGGTTGAGATGCGGCGCAAGCAGGTTCTCTTCGCTTACGGCTCATATTCTCGGGCCAAATCGGCTGGAGCTCAATTCAAACAACTGCAAAATGACAAGGAGGATTTTTTGCAAAACTTTTGCTTTTATCCCGGGGTGCGTCGGGATAAAATAGGCAAAGAAACTGAAGCGCAACGTGTGTCAAACACCAAACATTTCAACGAAAGTCGGCGTCTTTTCTGTGGGAGCGGCTTTCCAGCCGCGACGATCGAGGCTGAAAGCCTCTCCCACAAAAAGCAACATTACCGGCCGATAAAGGGCTGGCCGTCATGGCCCGCTTAACACAGAACACAAAACGCCAAACACAAAACACGAAGCCCTTATGAAACACTCCAAAGCCCGGATCCTGGTGGTGGAAGACGACGCGGCCCTGCTGCAGGGCCTCATGGATGTGCTGGTGTTCAACGGCTATGACGTGCGTGGGATTGCCGACGGCAGCGAAGGCCTGCGGGTGGCAGTGGAGAACCCCTTCGATCTGGTGCTGCTCGACGTGATGTTGCCCGGCCTGGACGGATGGTCCGTCTGCCGGGAGATCCGGCGCCGCAAACCGAACCAGGCCGTGGTCATGATCACCGCCAAGGGCGCCGAGGACGACATCGTCGCCGGGTTCAAGGCCGGTGCGGACGACTATGTCCCCAAACCGTTTTCGTTGCGGGAGCTGATGGTGCGGGTCGAGGCGGTGCTGCGGCGGGCGGGAAAAAACACCGGCGAACAAGCGGTCGTGCTGGGCCACATCCGTTTCGACGGGCACCACCTGGTGGCCGAATGCCGGGGCCGCTCGGTCGAGATCACCCGTCGTGAAATGGAGATCGTCGCCTACCTGCACCGGAATTCACATCGCATCGTCAGCAAGAAAGAGCTGCTCACCGAGGTGTGGCAGTATGCCGACGCCGGCATCGAAACGCGCACGGTGGACATCCACATGCTGAAGCTCCGCAAAAAAATATCGACGCTCTCCGGGGACGACAGCTTCATCACCACCGTGCGCGGTGAAGGCTACCGGTTGGACGCAGCAACATGAAATCACTGAGACGGCTGATCCTGATATTCGCCATCGGGCTGGCCCTGCCGCTCGGCTACCTGGTGGTTCAGTCCTACCGCAGCCTGGAAGCCGAGGAGGCCGCCACCCTCAGCTTTTTCGCGGAAGCCCTCTTCGACGAGATCCAGGAGTCCGCGGCCGCCCTCATCCGGCGTGAAGAGGCCCGCCCCATCGATGCCTACACGGCGGTCGCCTCGGCCTTGTCCGGCCTGCCGGCCGAGGACTACATCCGGGGGTATTTTCAGAACAACCCCGACGGGAGCTTCCAGACGCCGCATCGATCCGCCGCCCGGGCCGCCTTGGCCCCCCGGGTGGCCGAACTCGAAGAGGCCAACCGGGTGTTCAACCGCAAGCGGGCCGAGGGCACGGACCGGATCCGGCCGGAGGTCGCCGACACGGTGCCGGATGAGACGCGCAAGGACCAGGCGGGATTCGCCGGACGATACCTGGACCCGTCCCGCTCCCAGCGGTCCAAGAGCTACCTGGGCGAGCGGGACAGCCGGCTCGAAACGGTGACACCGGGGCAGGCCTCCAGCCTGGCCAAATCCGAAAAGAAGCAGGCGGCGGCGCCCCCGTCGGCCGCCGCCGGGGAGGCGGAACAGGAACGGCAGTTCGAGTCTATGCGGTCGCCGATGGCTCAGGAATCGACGGCCTTCGGCGCCCCTGCGCGGCCGGCGGTGCCGCTCCGGGAAAGTGACGTTCAGGAGTATCAGGCGGAGGTGGCCCCGTTTCAGTCCGTTTTCATCGACGACGGCCGGGTGTTCACGTTCCGGCGCATCCTGATCGACAGCCGCATGTACCGGCAGGGGTTCGTCCTTCAGCTCGACGCCTTCCTCGCGGATCTGATCCGCAGCCACTTCAGCGCACAGCCCATGGCGCGCTTCACCCACCTGCGGTTGCGGGCGGTCGACCAGGGCCGCGATGCGCGGGTGGTGGAGGCCGGCGCAGTCTCCGATCGGCCCCGCATCGTCCTGAACCGGACGCTTCCCGCGCCGTTTGCCTTTCTGCGCGCGACGCTCTCCTGTGACACCATCCCGCCCTCGGCGGGCCGCAGCACCCTTAACCTGGCGCTTTTGGCACTGGCCGGCGTGATCGTGGCCGGGTTGCTGGCCATCCATCACAGCGCCAAGAAGGTTGTGGATTTCTCCGAGCGCCAGTCGCGATTTGTCTCCTCGGTGACCCACGAGCTCAAGACGCCGCTCACCAACATCCGCATGTACATCGAAATGCTGGAGCAGGGCATGGCGCGGGACACGGAGAGGGAGCAGGCGTATTTTCGCATCGTGCAATCCGAGGGGGCGCGCCTGTCGCGGTTGATCACCAACGTGCTCGAGTTGTCCAAGCTGGAGAAAAAGCACCGCCGCCCCGACCTTCAGGCGGGGACATTCGACGAGGTGCTCAAGGATGTGGAGGGCCT
This sequence comes from uncultured delta proteobacterium, assembly GCA_963716325.1. Classification (GTDB taxonomy): domain Bacteria; phylum Desulfobacterota; class Desulfobacteria; order Desulfobacterales; family SpSt-501; genus SpSt-501. The sequence goes on from CAVQTH010000047.1 coordinate 53,665, forward strand.
GATGGCTGAGCCCCTCAGGCAGGCGGGGTTTGTTCTGAACTGCGAAAACAGCCTGACGCGCCCGTTTCGCTACGACCGGGAGATCATGGTCCAGGTCTTGATCAACCTGATCGAAAACAGCGTCAAGTTCGGCGCCTCCTCGGCAGTGAAGGCGATCGCCGTCCGCCTGCGCGAGGAGGGGGAGCGGGTGCGGGTCGAGGTGGCCGACACCGGGCCGGGCATCCCCGCCCGGGATGTGAAAAAGATCTTCAACGACTTTTACCGCGCCGAAAATGCGGTGACCTCCGCCGCCGGGGGGACCGGCATCGGGCTGGCACTGGTCAAGCGCTTCGTGAGCCTGCTGGGCGGCCGGGTGTCCGCATCCAACAACCCCGGCCCCGGCTGCACCATCTCCCTTGACCTGCCCCGCTGAATCATCCTGAAAATCCCATTGCTCCTGTCTATTCCAAAATTCATATTGATTTTCCATCCGATTTGACGCATTAAAATCAACACTTGAAACTTTGGTGGGGCCAACAATTTTTCACGATGAGTCGTAGTCATACAGGGGGAAGGATGACGAAGCGGAAGACGGGCTGGGTGGTTTTGGGGTTCTTGGCAGCAGGGTTGATCGGCGGCATGCAGGCCGTCTCCGGAACCGCGGCAACCGAAGACATGTGCGTCCCTATGGGGAAGATTGTCCTGAAAGTGCCGGAAGGGGTCACGTCCCAGCGTTCGGCGGTGAACTTCCCGCACGCCCGGCATTTCGATGTCAGCTGCGTCACCTGCCATCACACGTGGGGGCTCACCGAACCGATTGTCGGCTGCATGACGTCGGGCTGCCACGATGTCAGCGAGATCCCGAAGCGGAAAGCCGGGGAGCCTGTCGGCGAAGGCGCCGGCATGGCTTACTTCAAAACCGCCTATCACAAGCTCTGCATCACCTGCCACAAGGACATGAAAGTCAAGAACCTTGAACTCCAGAAGTCGTTGACTCCGCCCGGCAAGAAACTGCCGAAGACAGGGCCTGCCACCTGCACGGGCTGCCACCCTAAATAAATTTTTCCGGCCCCGAGAGAAAGGGGCCGGAAATTTATATTGAGCCTGTCAATGCAGTCGGCTGCGACGCAAGCGACTGAGTTCGTCCAATGACGCCGTGTATTTTCGGCTCTGCTGGCCCTGCCGGCGGGTGAACACGGACAGTTGGGGCCGTTGGTTCTCAAAGGTAAGAAAGAACCCGGCGATTTTTTCCTCGGTCTTGCCGTCTTCGTGCGCTCCATTCATGCCGGACGTTCCGGACAAAAGCTTCTGCAAAATCAGGTTTTCCGGCGAGGCCTTTTTATTCGCAGCCACCGCATCCTTCCAGTCGCCGAGCGAATAGGCCTCCATCATCCGGCCCAGCACGCGCGACAGAGTCGGCTGTCGAGCGAAGCAGCCCACGCCCATCATCCTGTTTTCAATTTTGGTCATTGGTTCATCCTTTCATCCATCGCGATGGCTTCCGCGGCGGCCGTTTGCGAAATCCCCCCGGCCCCCTTTTTCAAAGGGGGAGAGGCGCCGGGATCCTCTTACTCCCCCTTTAGCAAAGGGGGGTGGGGGGATTTCGTTACCCTTTAACCGGCGTTACGCGATTTCATCGTTGAAATAGTCGACGGCTTCTTCCACGGAGTCGAAGATGATCCAGTCCCGCCAGACGGTCACGCCGGCCTGGGTCCGAGTGTGCTCGATGACGGTGCTGCCGTGATACTCAAAACAGTCGTCGTACGCGTCACATGTAAGCTGTCTGGTCATGGTTGCCTCCTTGTCTTTTTCAATCGCGGCAAGATGCCGCTCCCACAAGATTCTGCCGGATTTTTTATAGGGTCTCCCCTTTCGTTGACTCGCAGCCTACCAGGGGAGTGTGACAGATGCGGTCACAGTTACGAAAAAAAGTGACGATCCGTAAAATCGTTGATTCGGGAACCCGGTAAAACGGCAATGAAGCATTGTTCTTGTGGGAGAGGCTTTCAGCCTCGATCCCTTTGCTTGCCGGTTTATATCGCGGCTGGAAAGCCGCTCCCACAGGGGAAAAAGGGCAACTTCATCCGAAGGCTTTTCTTTTGAACGCGTATCCAGTATCCAGTATCGAGCATCTCGTCGTTTTATGGGGATAGGGGAAAAAGGCCTATCGAGGCCGGATTTCAAATCACCGTTGTGGAGGCGAAGATGGCGCGTGGGGATCAACTGGCGCGGCAGTGGAAAATCATTCAGGCGTTGATTGCATCGCGGAACGGGAAATCCGTTCCCGAGCTGGCGGAGATGGCGGAATGCCACACGCGGACCGTCTACCGCGATCTCGAGGCGCTGCAGGAAGCGGGCTTCCCGGTGACCACCGAGCGGGAGGGCCACCGCATGGTCTGGTCGCTCCTCGACCCCCGCCGGCACACCCTGCCCATCCCCTTGAGCCTCTCCGAACTGACGGCCCTTTACTTCGGCCGCAGCCTGGCCGGGGTCTTGAAAGGCACCGTTTTTCACGACGCGCTGGAGTCGCTCTTCGCCAAGATCAAGGCGCTGCTGCCCGCCGATATGCTCCAGCTCCTGGACCGCGCCCAGGCAGGCCTGGCCGTGGCGGTTTCGCCGGCCAAGCCGCATGCGCCTTACCGGGCGATGATCGATGTCGTCAGTCAGGCCGTTCTGCAGCGGCGCCGGCTGGAGGTGGTGTACCGCGCCATGCACGGCCGTACGGACACCCGGCGGCGGGTGGCCCCCTACCGGCTCCTGTTTTTTGAAGGGTCCTTTTACATCCTGGGCCACTGCGGGCTGAGGCAGGACATCCGCGTGTTCGCCCTGGACCGGGTCCGGCGCCTCGCCCTGACCGACGAGACCTTTGCGGCGCCGGAGGGGTTGAACATCGACGAGTTTCTAAAATCAAGCTTCGGGGTGTTTCACGGCCCGCCCGCCGACGTAAAGATCCGGTTCGGGAAGCACATCGCCGGCTACATCACGGAAAAGACCTGGCACCCGAGCCAGAAAGTGAGCGTCCGGCCGGACGGATCGGTGATCTTCGAGGCGGAGGTGGCCGGAACCGAGGAGATCAAGCACTGGGTGCTGAAGTGGGGCGCCCAGGCCGAGGTCCTGGCGCCCGATTCCCTGCGGCGGGAGATCCGCCGGGAGGCGGAAGAAATGATGAAAACCTATAGAAGGGGCAAATGAAGAAAGTGCCTATAGTGCCTAAAGTTAAAAGCGGCAGAAACCGGTAGCCTCAAGCGCAGCGCTCCTAAAGTTCCGCAGGAACGCTCCTCAAGGCCCTTCAGGGCCGCTCCTCCTCCCCCCTTTGACAAAGGGGGCGCAGGGGGATTTCAGCAGGCTCTCAGGCAAGCTCAATGGACGCTTCCCGCATCAGCCGGCCGATCGGCATCTTTTGCGGGCAGCGCGCCTCGGCCGCCGTGTAATCGAGCCGGGCCATGACCGCCCGGGTCTCCTTCGGCAGGGCCCGGAAGCGGCTGCGGGCGAAGTCCCGGTTGCCGTAGTCCCGGCAGTACATCAGATAGCGCATGACCCGGCCGACGGGGACCGGTGCGGCGATGGCGGATTCGCAGATCCGGGTGCAGCCGGCGCAGTAGCCCGCGGCGCTCGCCTGCGCGTAGCGGTTCAGCGTCTCCCGGTCGAGGGCGGACAACCTGGTTTTGTTCACGGCCGCTGCGGTGTTCTCGGACAGCAGCGCCATGCTGGGCATCTGGGAGCAGATGCTTGCGATCTGCGGGTTTTCCCACACCGCCTTGAGCTTGGCCTGGCCCTGGGTGAAACCGCTCTGCAGGAAACGCCCGCCGCGCTTGATTTCCTCCGCGCTGCTGGTCAGCACCTGGCCGCCGCCCTGGGTCTTCATGGCGGTCAGCCCGATGCCGGCCTTGGTGCAGGCATCCACCGCCCGGCGCATGGCGTCGGTGTGCAGCAGGCGGTAGTTGTAGGTCATCATGATGCCGTCGATCCACCCCAGAGGGGCGGCTCCGAGCAGGCATTCCTCCATGTTGCTGTGGGTGCTGAAGCCGAAGAGGCGGATCTTGCCCTCGGCCTTGGCCTTTTCGCCCCACTGCTGCATGTCCTTGTCCATGCTGGAGATGCTGCGGATGGCGTGGACGAAAAACAGGTCGACCGAGTCGGTGCGCATGCGCTCCAGCGACAGGTTGAGGTGCTCGGTCATGCCCTTGAGCGTCCAGGCGGTCGATTTGGTCACGAGAAAAATGTTTTTGCGGTCCTCCGGGTATTTCGCAAAATACTTCCCGATGCCGAGCTCGCTGTTGCCGCCTTCGTAGGAATTGGCGGTGTCCCAGTAGGTGACGCCCCACTTGACCGCCTGGCGCAGCATGAGCTGGTTGTTGGGGATGTCGAACATCCCGCCCATGGACAGGATGGCGACATTCACCCCGGTTTTGCCGAACGGCCGGGTGGGCACCCGTCCGGAATCCTGAGCGCAAAGCGACGGCGGAACCGCCGAAGCCGCCAGCAGGCCGAGGCCCGCCGCCCCGGTGGTTTTCAGAAAATCCCTGCGTGAACATTTGTTCTCAGAACCCATATAAGCACCTCCACTCAGAGCACCATCCGGTGGTGCGGATTCCTCGACTCGTTCTCGGCCGTCACCCGGATGGCGCGAAGGCCGAGCACCGGGCATTCGTGCTCGCAGACGCCGCAGCCGATGCACTGCTTCGGGTCCACGTAGGGCTGCTGCAGTCGAACCTGGAGCGACACCGGGCTGCCGGGCGAGGGGGCCTCGGCTCCGGCCAACGGCCGCTCAAGCTCAAGCGCACCGGCCGTGCTGGCGGTGATCCGCAGCCGGAGGCCGCCGGGCAGCAGCGCATGGTAATCACCGGTGCCGAAGCGGCCCGGCTCGAGCGTGTCGGCGGTCAGCGTCAAGCGCCCGCGGTCGGCGCTTTTCAGGGTCAGCGGGGCGCTCGTCCGCACGGCGTTGAAGATCTCGCGCGTGAAGATGGCCTTGGGGCTGACCGGGCAGTTTTCCTGGCACACGATGCAGGGCCGGTCCATGGCCCAGGGCAGGCAGCGGCCACGGTCCACGAAGGCCGTCCCGATGCGGATGGGGCCGCGCCCCGAAAACTCGTTGCGGCCGCGGCGTTCGTCCAGGCGGATGGGCCGGATGGCCGCCGTCGGGCAGAGGTTGCCGCAGGCAATGCAGGTGTGCTGGCAGCCGCTGGTGCCGGCGCGGAAGCTCAGCTTCGGGGTCCACAGGCCCTCGAGGCCGGCCTCGAGCCCCGCCGGGTGGATCACGTTCGTCGGGCAGACCCGCATGCACTGGCCGCATTTGATGCAGCGCGCCAGGAAGGCCTCTTCGGGCAGGGCCCCCGGGGGTCGGATCAGGCTCGGGTTCCAGTTCGGGCCGGTGACCCCGCCCAATCTCATGACGGGCGCCGCCATCACGCCTGAAACGGCCGAGACGATGAACCCCCGCCGGGCAAGGTCCGGCAGGAGGAGCTCCCCGCCGGCCGAAGGGCGGGTGCGGTAGGTGACGGCGTCGTGACGGCACTCGTCCAGGCAGTTCAGGCACATCACGCACTCGCTGATCCGGATCCGCCCGGTCGGCTCGCAGGCGCCCTCGCAGTTGCGCTCGCACAGCCGGCAGTCGGTGCACCCTTCCTCCGTGCGGCCGATGCGCCAGACGGCAAAGCGGCTCAAGACGCCGAGGAGCGCGCCGAGGGGGCAGACAAAGCGGCAGTAGAAACGCGGGACCCGGAGGTTGAGAAAGAGGGCGGCCAGGAACACGGCGCCGATCAGCCACGCCCCTTCGTACCAGCGGGGCAGCGGCGAGGGACCCAGGCCGGCGCGGTCGGCCAGCGGCAGCAGGATCAGGTTGACGGAGCGATGGACCAGCGGCAGCGGATCGAGCAGTCCGGTCAGCAGCGACCCCGACGAGAGCCAGCCGGCCGGCAGCAGGATGGCGGCGGTCAGGAAAAAAACCAGGATGTAATATTTGATCGCCTGGGCGGGGCGGAAGCGGTTCGCCTCCAGGTGTGCTGCCAGTTTTTTTCGGCGTCTGCCCAGGTACCCCATAAACTGGTGCATGGCCCCGAAGGGGCAGATCCAGCCGCAGAACACGCGCCCCAGGACGAGGGTGAGGGCGACGGTTACAAGCCCCCACAGCAGGCCGGCGTAGAGCGTGCGCGTTGACAGCAGGGTTGCGATCCCCACCAGCGGGTCCAGTTCGAGCAGCCAGTTGATGGGCCAACCCCTCAGCTGCCAGGGCAGGTCCCCCAGGGTGGAAACCACGCAGAACCAGACAAAGACCACGACGAAGAAGACTTGGCTGATGCGCCGCATGGTCACGATGCTCATGCGGACACCTCGACCGGCGACAGCGAGCGGTAGTCGGCAATTCCCGCGCCCAGCGCCTCGGCCTTGGCGATGAACGGCAGGTCGGCCGCGGTCTTGCCCAGCAAGGTGGCGCCGAAGGCGTCCACGGCCACCTGGTCGGTGCCGACGATCAGCGTGCGGGTCTCCTTGAGGTCGGCGAGCGACCCGCCCGTGGGGCCGTTGGCGATCATCGTGGTCGTGCCGTCCAGCACCACGAGCGTCGGCTTCACCATGCCGGCCAGCTCGGCGATGATCGTCTGGATGTCCTGGTGGAAGATGTTGCGCCGCCCCCCCAGCAGCCCGTACCAGTTCTTCATCACCATCGACGCGCCGCTGCGGTGGTGGTCCTTGACGGGGGCGATGCCGATCAGCTTGGTGACGCCGGCCAGCGGCGCCGTGAGCACCGGCCAGTTGCGGATCAGCTGCGCGCCCTTCACGGTCATGGGTTTGAAGAACCGCTCCTCGGGCAGGATCACGTCGGCCCCCGCGCGGCGGGCGGCCTGGGCGATGCCCGTCAGCGCAAAGCAGCTGGCCGGGTCGTTGATGGGGTTGTCGGTCACCGCAACCGACGCGGCGCCGGCCGCGAGGCACAGGCGGGTGAGCTCGGCGACGATGTCGGGGTGGGTCGTGGCCGAGAGCATGGGCGGCGAGGCGAAGGCGGCGTTCACCTTGAGCAGGACCCGATCCCCCTTGCGGACAAAGGCCTCGATGCCGCCCAGCGCCTGCAGGGCGAGTTGCAGGGTCCGGGCCCGGTCCGATCCATGCCCGATGCACATCTTCTTCCCCCGACCGGGAATGGAGAAGTCCGGCAGCGCGGCGGCCTGGGGCTCGGCCGATGCCGGTCCGGGGCCCGCCGGGTCGTGGGCCGCATAGGCGATGGCGCCCGCGGCGGCCAGGCAGGCGCCGGCCTTGGCGGCGCGCCCCAGGAACTCGCGTCGGCTCAGGGTCTCGTCAGCGGGCACCGGGCACCTCCTTCAGTTTTGCAGCCAGTTCTCTGGCCAGATGGACGGCCGGGTCCCGGTCGGGCGCTTCGTGGATGCCGGCAAGAAAAGACCCTTGGGAGAACACCACCTCAATCATGTCCAGGATCGCTACGACGGCGCCGCCGGGGACCGGCTCGTCGAGTGCCTTCACCTCGCCCCCGTAGGTCTTGAGAAAATCCACGTAGGCCGTTGCCTGGGCCGCGGCTTGCTGAGGATCGGCCCTGCGGGAGAGGAAAGCCGTCAGCTCTGCGCCGGCCGGCGTTTGGTAGGTCGCCGTGAACACCCGGTCGAGGCCGGCCACCCCGAAGGCGTCGGCAGGGATCAGGCTGATGCTGGTCTCCACCAGCCCGGTTTTGGGGAACAGGCCGCGCTCGGCGATGGCCGCCTGGGCCACCGGCCGGCTGAGGATGAACGCCCGGGCCAGGGCGTCCATGGACGCGCGCAGCCGGTCGTCCGTGCCGGATGCGATCATTTCAAGGTAAAAGGGGCCGTGCACGAAAAAGAGGGCGTTTTCGGCCCGGTAGGCGAATTCGGCGAAATCCAGCATGACTGCGTCGGCGCGGCGCTGGGCGCTGAACACCGCATAGGCGTTCTCGAACGACCCCATGTCGTAGAGGAACACCTCGACCCAGAGGTCCGGCTGACCCGTCAGGGCGAGGCGCTGGCATTCCAGGCGGACGAACCCGGCCGACAGGTACAGCTCGGCCTTGCCGTCGATCTTGTCGGAGAGGGTTTCGCGGTCGAAGCGTTCGGCCGGTGTGAGCGCCGACATCCCTTCGGTAAGCGCAAGGATCGGCTCCGCCGTCGCCGGCGCGGCGGCCGGCCCCTTGGCCCGGGCCGCTTCACCTTGCAGGAAATTGACCACCGCCGGGTTGAACCGGGATTGGGTCCACACAAGGCCGGCAGCGATCGCCAGCAGAAAGGCCAAAACCGTTGCGGCGATGCGGGTCTGCCGGTTGGGCCGCTTTCCAGTCAGTGGAGGAATATGGGGCGAACAGGTTTCAGGCATGGGGTACCATGTGTGGCGGTTTGAGCGAGTCGTCCAAACAGTACACTTTAATTTTCTTTAGGTAAACCCCCGGCCGGGGGTTTACCTAAAGAAAATTTCTTGACCGTTTGCAATCCGGTTCTTAACATGATCCTGTCAGCCGCACGGCTGACATCCTCTATCAATTACCTGCCTCCTCTCCTGAGGGGTGGTCGCAAGACCACCCCGCTTCTCATGGAGACGTGGTTCTAACGGAGGTCAATCATGGATGCGGCATCCTAATGGAACGACGTTCGCTTCTCTGCCCCACTTGTGGGTTGCTCATCAGCGTCAGTGAGGCGACCTGCCCGTATTGCGGCCTGCGGGCGCCCAGCGCCAGGTGGCGGCGCCTGCCCGTTTTCAAGCTGCTCGCCGATCCTGCCCTGCTGGTCAAAACCGTCATCGGTGTAAACATCGCCTTTTTTGCGTTGGCCCTGCTGCTGGACCCCCGGGCGATGGGACTGGCTCCCAACCCGCTGCGGCTGTTGTCCCCTTCGGATGCGAGCCTGCTCGTGCTGGGGGCGACCGGCACCATCCCCATCGACCAGTACCACCGCGTCTGGACCCTCGTTTCCGCCGGCTATTTGCACGCAGGGCTGCTTCACATCTTTTTCAACATGGCGGCCCTGCGGCAGCTCGGCAGCCTGGCGGCCCGGGAATACGGGTGCAGCCGGATGTTCATCATTTACACGGCCGGTGGAGTTTTCGGTTTCTTGATATCCTACCTGGCGGGGGTCAGCCTGACCATCGGGGCTTCGGCCGGCGTGTGCGGGCTGGTGGGCGCCATCCTCTTTTTCGGCAAGAGCCGCGGGGGGGCTTACGGCACCGCCCTCTACAAGCAGGTCGGCATGTGGGTGGTGGTCATGTTTGTTTTCGGTTTCGTGGTCCCGGGGATCAACAACTGGGGCCACGGCGGCGGCCTGGTCAGCGGCGCCCTGCTGGGGTATCTCCTGGGCTATGCCGAACGCAGGCGCGAGACCGCTTTCCACAAAACCCTGGCGGCCGCCTGCCTGGTCGCCACCGGGCTGATTCTGGCCTGGGCCGTTCTGACAAGCCTCTACTACCGATTTTCCTGAAACCCCTCACACCCAATAGTTGAAAAAATGATGCACCGGCCCGTGCCCGCGCCCCAGGGTATAGTCCGAGCCGGCGCGGATGGCACGGCTGATGTATTCCTTGGCGCGCGGCACCGCATCTTCGAGGGTGTCCCCCCTGGCCAGACGCGCGGCGATGGCCGAGGAGAGCGTGCAGCCGGTGCCGTGGGTGTTGCGGCTGCTGATGCGCTCGGCCGTCAACGTCACCAACCGGTCTTCCCGGCACACATAGAGAAGGTCGCTGCTGTCGTCTCCCTCCCGGTGGCCGCCTTTCACAAGGATGCTGCGGCTGCCGAAGCGGCCGAGATCGCGGGCGGCCCGCCGCATGTCCTCAACGCTGCGGATGTCGCGCCCGAGCAGCACCTCCGCCTCGGGGATGTTGGGGGTGACGACATCCGCCAGCGGCATCAGGACTTCGGTCATGGCGCCCACCGCGTCGTCCCGCAGCAGCCGGTCCCCGCTCTGGGCCACCATCACCGGGTCCAGCACGATGTTGCGCGCGTTGAATTTTCGCAGCTGCTCCGCGACCACCCGGATCAATTCGGCGGAGTAGAGCATGCCGATTTTGACCGCATCCGCCCCGATGTCTTCCAGCACCGCTGAAATCTGCGCGGCAGCGAAGTCCGGCGGGACGGGGTGAATGCCGCTCACGCCGACGGTGTTCTGGGCGGTGAGGGCCGTGACGGCCGACATGCCGTAGCAGCCCAGGGCGGCAAACGTCTTGAGATCGGCCTGGATGCCGGCCCCGCCGCCGCTGTCGGATCCGGCGATGGTCAGCACCCGGCGATAGGTGCGGCGGGGCTCCGGTGAGGAATGCGCGTGTCCCATGTCAATGTCCCTTGAAATGGTCCCAGCCCGAAGGGGCGATGGGGGTGGTGGTTGCGTCCGGGCCGACGAGTTCCATGGCCATGGCGTCGGTGATCTCGCCGATGGCGTGCAACGGCCGGCCGAAGGCCGCCGCAAATGCAGCGGCCACGTCGGCGGAGCGCTCGGCCGCCGCCGTCACGAGCAGGACGTAATCCTCGCCGCCGGAAAGGGCGTATTCCACGGGGGACTTGGCAAAGCGGCGGCAGTAGTGCCGGAGGCTGTCGGAGATCGGCAGCTGCTCGGCCCGGATCCGGGCGCCGACCTTGCTTTCTTCCAAGATGTGAGCGAGGTCGGAGCTCAGGCCGTCGCTCACGTCGATGGCGGCATGCACGCCGCCGATGGAGGCCAGCAGGCGCCCCTCCGGCAGGTGGGGCTCCGGGCGAAGGTGGGCGGACCGCAGCGATTCCAGCTCCGGCGTGTCGGCGGGGGTCCGGTCCAGGATCAGGTGCAGGCCGGCCCGGCTGTCGCCCAGGCAGCCGGTGGTGAAGATCACATCCCCGGGCCGGGCGGCGTCGCGCCTCAGGAGCTCTGTTTCGGGGACTTCCCCGTAGACCGCGATGTTGATGATCAGGTCCGTGAGGGAGGCGGTGGTGTCGCCGCCGAGGATATTGACCGCGTATCGCGCCGCCAGCGCCTTCATGCCCCGGAAGATATCGTCGAGGTAGTCGAGTTCGCAGTTCTCCGGGATGGCGATGCTGACGAAGGCTTCACGGGCCGTGCCCCCCATGGCGGCGATGTCGCTCAGATTGACGGCCAGGGATTTGCACCCCAGGTCGCGGCCGCTGATGGCCTCCCGCAGGAAGTGAACCCGTTCGACCAGCAGGTCGGTGGTGACGAGTGAGAGCAGCCGGCCGTCGGTGCGAAAGACGGCGGCGTCGTCCCCGATGCCTCGGACGACGCTCTCCGGCCGGATCAGGCAGCCGCGGCGGATGCGTTCAATGAAGCCGAATTCGCCGATGTCCTTCAAACGCATGTCCGCCTCGCTTGGGCGATGTGCCGAGCCAGCTCGCGGGCCGCACGCTCGGGATCCTCCGCCGACACGATCGCCGAGACCACGGCGACCCCGTCGGCGCCGCCGCCGATGACCGCGGCGGCGTTGCCTGCGGTCAGGCCGCCGATGGCAACCAGCGGCAGTTTGACTTCCCGGCGGATGGCCCGCAGCCCCTCCAGGCCGAGGGGCGCCGCGGTGTCGGTCTTGGTGGGTGTCGCGAAGATCGGGCTGACCCCCAGGTAATCGGCCCCACCGCTTTCGGCCTCGATGGCGTCCCGGATCGACTCGGCGGAGACGCCGATGATTTTCGATCCGCCGAGGATGGCGCGGGCCATGGCGAGCGGCAGGTCGCCCTGGCCGAGGTGGACCCCATCCGCGCCCACCGCCAGCGCGACGTCCACGCGGTCGTTGATGATGAGCGGGATGCCGCGCGATTTCAGGAAGTCCCGGACGGTCAGGGCTTCGGCGATAAACTCCCGGGTGGGGCATGCTTTTTCCCGCAGCTGCACGCAGGTGACGCCACCCCGAACCGCCGCGTGCACGATCTCCGGCGTGGGCCGGCCACGCGAAAGGCCGCGGTCGGTCACGAGGTAGAGCGAGTAGTCGATGGGTTTGCGGTTCATCATACAAAAAAGTTATGAGTCAGAGTGCTGAGTTCAAAGTGGATGCAGGCCACTGACCCCATCCGAAAAGACTTTATTTGTTCTATACTTTCAACTCATCACTCGTCACTCGCTTCTATTCGGCATTCCTTCTCCAGCTGCTCCGGCGTGATGGTGTAGAGGGCGTCCAGCATGCGGATCATGAAGCTGCCCGGGGCTGCCGCGTGCCGGGCGGCCACCTCTCCTGCCAAACCGAAATAGGCGAGCGCCGTGGCCGTGGCGCTGACCGGGTCCGGATCCACCGCCAGAAAAGCGCCGATGGTCGCCGTCGCGGCACAACCGGTGCCGGTCACGCGGCCCATCAGGGGGTGCCCGTTGGCGACGCGGACCACGCGGGCGCCGTCCGTGACAAGGTCCTCCGGACCGGTGATGGCGAGGGTCGCCCCCAGTTCCAGTGCCAGGGCCCGGGCCGCTGCCGTCGCCTCGCCGACGGAGTGCGCGGAGTCTACCCCTCGGGTCTTTGATGAGGCATCCACCAGCGAAAGGACCTCGGATGCATTGCCCCGGACGACGGCGGGCCGTGTCTCGGCAATGATCCGGCAGGCCGACCGTGTTCGGAGAGCGGTGGCGCCGGAACCGACGGGGTCGAGGATGACGGGGATATTGCACGCGGCGGCCTTTCGGCCGGCTTTGATCATGGACTCCACCCACTCCTCCGTGAGGGTCCCGATGTTCAGCACCAGCGCCCCGGCCAGGGCGACCATTTCTTCGACCTCGTCTGCGGCGTGCGCCATCACCGGGGACGCCCCCATGGCGAGCAGGGCGTTGGCCGTGAAGTTCATCACCACGAAGTTGGTGATGTTGTGGATCAGGGGCCGCTTGGCCCTGACCGACGCGAGGTTGCGAGCCGCTCGTGCGGCGCAGCTTGGCATGTTCTTGTGTTTCCTTTCGCTCTTAAACAAAGAAGCCGCTTCCTGACGGAAACGGCTTCGAGCGGCCTGCGGCAAAATCCTTCACTCGAATTCGTTTCCCTTCGCTGGCATGACCCAGATCAGGTTCGGAGGGTGTGATCTCAGGCTTGAAAAGCCACCCCTTAACGAATGTCGAACAAATAGTAACGGGTGCGGGGGAGGGTGTCAAGTTGATGCCGGAGGACAAGCAGCGCATCGAACACACGGTCTGCCGGGTGCCGGGGGTTTCGAAGGTCGTCTCGGGAGTCGAGGTGATCAGGGGCGGGGTTTGATGGACATCGGCTGCGCCGGGATCCCGGACAACAAGTTTTCCGGCAGGAGGGCGCTACGAAAAGGGGGGCTCAACGCCCCCCCTCCCGCTTTTCATCTCAATTGAATACGGCCCGACAGGTCCGGCCGCCTTCAACCTCACTTGACCGTGACCACCGGGCAGGACGCGTTCAGGATGATGTACTGGGCGGTCGAGCCGAACAGCAGCTTGCCCACCTTTGATTTGCGCTGGATGCCGATGACGATCTCCTCGGCCTGCTTTTCCTCGGCGATCTTGACGATGTCCTCGCCGGTCTCCAAACCGCGCACCGACAGCAGGGTTTCGTAGGCAACCCCTTCCTCTTTCAGGAAAATCTCCTGGGTCTGGAGTTCCTTCTCGGCATGTTCGAACTCCTTGCGCGGAATTTCAGGCCCGCCGACCATGGAATACGCCAGGATGATGCGTGCGTTGAAGGCCTTGGCATGCCGGGTGGCCAGCCGAAGGGCCTCCTTGGCCTCCTTGGTGCCGTCATAGGCGACCAGAATGTTCATGCGTCCTCCTCACTATCAGGGTTTTTAAGAACAAGCATCACGCCGCCGGCCAATGCGAGCGGCATTTTGGAAAGCGCAGCATATTCGACCCGATGTGGGCATTTACTAAAGTCGCACAACGCCGGATCACGACCTGCGGCGCTGTGATTCAAAGCCCCGCTAAAGCCCCAGGTCCTGGTTGATCAGCACCACTTTCACCCGGCCTTTGGGATACGATTTCTCGGTGATGGTCCACGTATTGCAAATGCGGTCGGGGCTTTTGCATTCCTCGCAGTAGGATGTCTTGACACAAGGCGTCTTCTTGTCGAGCCGCATGGCGTTGGCCGGGGCGGCGATGTTTTTCACCCGGAACATGGCATCGTCCAGGCTCGGCACGATTTTGTTGCGGCCGACGACGACCACGACGTGCCTGGGCCCGAAGGTGAGGGCCGCCACGCGGTTGCCGGTCATGTCGAGGTTGACGAGCTGGCCGTCCTCGGTGACGGCATTGGAGCCCGTGATGAAGAGGTCGACCAGCAGCGATTTGCGGCGCCGCTCCACCTGCTCCTCGACGGGGATCTGCTTGTCCAGGGTGTCGAGCAGGGCGATGTCGGTGCGGCCCTTGAATGTCTGAAACAGGCCGGCCCCGACCGCCGTGAGCGATCCACCGAAGCCGACGCTGCGGGCCCCGGTCTTGGGCAGGATCTCGTCCATGACGATCGCATGGGCTGCGGCGGAGTCGGCCGCAAGATGCACCTCGAAGTTGTTTGCCTCCAGCGCGGTTTTGAGCTCCGCCATCCGGATGCCCCAATAATTTTCCAGCGGTTTGTCCATAGGTTCCTCCAGCGGGTCGCAGGTGAATGTCCGCGGCGCAACCCTAATGAATACCGGCGCAAGAGTCAACCCCCATCAGGGACAGGGCTACCATCTTGACGATCACCAGGGTGATGTCGTCGGTCCGCGGGAGCGGATGGCAAAATGTGTCGACCTCCTGGAGGACGGCCGCAATGATCTCGTGTGCCGGCGAGCCTGCCAGCCGACGGATGATCTCCCGCAGGCGTGGTTTGCCGAACATCTCCGAACGGGGGTTTCGGGCCTCCCAGATCCCGTCGGTGCCGATGATGATGATCTGGTCCGGTGAGATTTCACAATGCTTTTCGACATAGCCGCCACCGGCCGTGACCCCGATCGGCAGGCCGGTCCGGCCGAGCTCTAAAAAAGAGTCCGTGCGGCGGTCGTAGACCATGGCCGGGTCATGGCCGGCGTTGACCCAGCGCAGCCGCAGGTCTCGCCGGTCGATTTCGGCCAGAAACAGAGTCACGAAGCGGCCGGTGTCCTCGACATCCCGAACCAGCTGCCGGTTGACGTCGGTGATGACTTTCGCGAGATGGTCCCGGAGGGAGAGCCTCTGGCGCAGGAAGGCCCTGACCGTGGTCATGAGCATGGCGGAGGGGATCCCGTGTTCGGCGACATCGGCCACCGCCACCCCGAAGGCGTCCGATCCGGAATCGGGCCATTCGAAGTAGTCGAAATAGTCGCCGCCGGTCTCTTCGCAGTACACGCTGGCGCCGGCGATGTCGAGCCCCTTGATGTTCGGCGTGGACTTGGGAAGGAGATTCTGCTGGACCTCCATGGCGAGGTCCAGCGATTTCCGCATCCGCTCGCGTTCCTTCAGGCCCTCGGTCATCTCGTTGATGGCATCGCCCGTGTAGCCGATCTCGTCGTTGGTGGTGACGAGGACTTTCTTATCGAAGCGGCCGCCGCGGATCTCGTGCAGGGTGTCGATGATTTCGGCAAACGGCAGCGTCAGGTTGCGGCTGATGACGACCGCCAGGACAATGCCGGTGGCGATGAACACGAAGGTGTAGGTGAGGATGGAAGCGCCCATGATCCCGATGGCGGTCTGCGGGTCCGGGTGCGTGCTGCGGATACGGGAAAAAAGCATCAGGATCGACACCAGCGGCAGCAGGTTACTTGCCAGCAGCAGCCCTGCCAGGCGGGTGGCGATGCGGATGCGCCGGGCGCCGGGAACCGCGGACAGGCCGCCGGCCGGGAAGAGGACGGGCGCCAGGTGTTTGCGCAGAACGTGCTCCTGCAGGAAGAAAGCGACAATGATGGTGATCAGGCCGACGCTCAGGCTGTTGAAAACGGCGCGCTGCACCGCCGTGGCGCCGGCGCCGGTGTGCCAGAACAGCAGCCCGAACGTCAGCGCCGCCAAACCCCACATGCTGAGGTCCAGCGCCATGGTGACGTAGGGCTCGTTGAGAAGCCGGCGTCGGGCCTGCTCCGCCAGCGGTTCGGCGACGGGCGTGCGGTGGAAGTCCGCATCGAGATACCTCCGGATGGGCTTCTCGTAGATGATGGTGGCGACGGCAATGAAGACGAACGCCATGGGGCTGAAGAGAGTGTCCAGTACGGCCACGAGAGGGTTTTCCCAGACGAAGTCCGGAAGAGGTCTTTCCACCCGGGTGCTCACCACCTGGACGAAGGCGACCCCCACGAGGTTCGCGAGGAAGTTCGCCCCACCCATCGCGAATCTCAAGAAAAAAAGTTTTTTGCGGTCCATGGGCCGGCATCCTTTCTCGTTTCTGAGGACGGCTGTGAATCCATATCCTAATCAGGCTTGCTCGAGCAAATGTTATTCGGCAATGGCCATGCCAGATTGTCATTTTGTCGTTTCCGACCGTGTGGTAGGATGCACGGCCGTGACGGTTCATGCCGAAGACAGACATCGAACTCAGCCGGAGGCTGGATATGCAGACCCAGCGCACTTTTGAAAGCGTCGAGGACGTCCGCGCATCGCTGGCGCGAGCCGATTATCTGAGCTCCCAGCTGATCGCCACGGTCGTGTTTCTGGCCCAGGCCACCCACAAACCGGTCCTGATCGAAGGGCCGGCCGGCGTGGGTAAGACCGAACTGGCCAAGGCCGTCGCCCGCTGTCTGAACCGCGAGCTCATCCGCCTGCAGTGTTACGAGGGGCTGGACGAGGCCAAGGCGCTCTACGAGTGGGAGTATGCGAAGCAGCTGCTCTACACCCAGATGGTGAAGGAGAAAATCGGCGACGTCGTTGCCGGCGCGCGCTCGATCGCAGAGGCCGTGGACCGCATCGCCGCCCAGGAGGATGCCTTTTTTTCGGAGCGGTTCATCCAGCCGCGGCCGCTGTTGCAGGCCATCAGCTCCGCGCAGCCGGTCGTGCTGCTCATCGACGAGGTGGACAAGTCCGACCCGGAGTTCGAGGCGTTCCTGCTGGAGGTCTTAAGCGATTTTCAGGTGTCGATCCCCGAGCTCGGCACGCGCAAGGCCCGCCACATCCCCTTCGTGTTCCTGACCTCCAACGATTCGCGCGACATGAGCGATGCGCTCAAGCGCCGCTGCCTGCACCTCTACATCGACTACCCCGATCGGGAGCTGGAGCTGGCCATCGTGAGGCTCAAGCTTCCGAACGTCGGCGAGCGCCTGGCCGAGCAGCTCGTGGACGCCATCCGGCGCATCCGCACGCTGGACCTCAAGAAGAGGCCCGCCATCTCGGAGACCCTGGACTGGGCCCAGGCGCTGCTTGCGCTCCAGGTGGAGGACCTCTCCCCGCAGGTGCTCCGGGACACGCTGAGCGTCGTCTGCAAGCACCGCGCCGATGCCCAGCAGGTGAACGAGAAGATCGGCAAGGTACTGGGGTGACGTTTATGGGAGCGGCAATTGATATGGCAACTCATGATAGGGCGCCGGCGGTGCGTGAGATACCGGAATTTACCCTATATCGATTGCCGGAGTAATAACCGTATGCATCGTCTGGAACCGTCAACGGGCCAACCGGCCAACCGGTCCACGGCGTAACGGTCAACCATCATGGTCCCCCTCCTTCTCAGGTTCGTCGCCGGCGCCCGCGCCGCCGGTTTGCGCATTTCCACCTCGGAAGTGCTCGACTGCCTCCGCCACCTGGGGTTTGTGGACCCGCTGGAGGAGGCCCAGTTCAAATCCGTCCTGCAAGCCAATTTCGCCAAGAGCCGCCGGGAGCAGGCGCATTTCGAACGACTCTACCGGCTGTTTTTCCATGAGTTGCGCCAGGACCCTTCCATCGCGCGTTCGCCGGATCTGGCGGAGCCGATCCGGGTGATCCTTCAGGCGCTGCAGGCCGCGGTCGGCACGGACCCGTCTCTGGGGGCGCTGATCGATTTCCTGGCGGGCGACCCCACCGGTCTGCTGGAGCGTCTGTCGCCTCCCGCCGCCGGCGGCCGCCCGCAGGCGGGACCCGCAGCCGCGGGCGGCGGCGCGGGGGGGCGGCGGTTGGAGCTGCTGGAGCGCATCCGCATGCTGGAGGAACAGCTCGCCCGGACAGTGGCGGATCGACGCGATGCGTGGGGATGGGAAGAACGCCGCGATCTGGCCGAACATTTTCAAGACCGTCTGGATGCGGTGCGGCGGCTGTTGGCCGAGCCCGTTGAACACCACGCGACCATGGGAGAGAGAAAACGGTCCTACCGGCACGTCGTCGACGAACTGGGGGAGGTGCATTTCGCCTCCCTGACGCCGCGCGAGGTGGAGGCCATGCGGGAGGCGATCGAGCAGCTGGTCCGGCGGCTCAAGGACCGGATCAGCCGGCGCCGTGCCGCACGCCGCCGGGGCGCGTTGGACGTCAAGAAAACCCTGCGCCGCGCCGCCGCTTTTCAGGGGGTGCCCCTCGAGGTTTTCTATCGACGGAGGCCGCCGCGCAAAGCCAAGATCGTCACCCTCTGCGACGTCTCGGGGTCGGTGTGGTCGGCCGCCCGCTTCATGCTCAACATGCTCTATTCGCTCCAGGAGTGCTTTGCTCAGGTGCGCAGCTTCATTTTCGTGGCGGGCGTCGAGGAGGTGTCGGAGATCTTCAAGCGGTATGCGGTCAACCCGGCCATCGACAAGATCCTGAAGGAGGCGCGCATCGATTACAACGCCGCCACCGACTACGGTCGGAGCCTGACCGATTTCCGGCAGGACCACATGGAGATCCTCAACCGGCAGACGACGCTGATCATCATCGGCGACGGTCGCTGCAACTACACCCGCCCGGAAGATCGCATTCTGACGGAAATGCGGTCGCGCAGCCGCCGCCTGATCTGGCTCAACCCGGAGGCCCGGCAGTTCTGGTACAGCGGAGACAGTGAAATGCGGGTGTTTGAGGCCGTCTGCGACGAGGTGCGGCCATGCCAGAACCTGAATCAGCTGCTGGAGTTCATCACGTCGCTGGTGCTTTAAATGAAAGGATTTGACAGACAGGGGCCTGTTTTCTATTAAGACGTGGGCCGGATTCTATACGATGGATCTCAATGGAACCGGGAAAGGGCTGCATGGAAAGACGCACCAAGAGGGATGTTGCCTTCACCTGCGGGCGTTGGCCGCTCGACCCGCAGCGCTCAACCCTCGTCTTCATTCACAGTGCGGGAGAGACTTCCCGACTGTGGAATGCCCAGGTGGAAGGCCTCAAGGACCGGGTCAACACCGTCGCGCTCGACCTGCCCGGCCACGGTCGCAGCGGCGGCAGCGCCCGGCAGACGGTGCCGGACTATGCCGCCGTCATGGTCGATTTCGTCACGGCCATTGCCGCCCCGCGCCCGATCCCCTGCGGGTTGAGCATGGGGGGGGCCATCACCCAGCAGCTTCTGCTTGACCATGCTGCCCGATTTCAGGCCGGCATCATCGTCAGTTCGGGGGCGAAGCTGAGGGTCCTGCCGTCGCTTTTCGACATGATCGACACCGACATGCGAGCCTATGCGGACATGATCGACCGGCTGGGCTTTTCCGAAAAGACACCGACCTCCGTCAAACAGCCGTTTCTGGAGAATTCGCTCAAGGCCAGCCCCCGGGTGGCCCACGGGGACTTCAAGGCCTGCGACGGGTTCGACGTGATGGAGCGTGTGGGCGCCATCCGGGTGCCGGTTCTGGTCATCTCAGCCGAGGACGACACGCTCACGCCTCCCAAGTACGGCGAGTTCCTGGAGCGCAGCATCCCCACCGCCGTCCGGGCCCACATCCGGGATGCCGGCCATTTCGTGCCGATTGAAAAGCCGCTGGAAGTGAACGAGGCGATCATCGGTTTTCTCGATGCGAATAAGATTTAATAAGGAAAGTTTTAAGTTTTGCGTGTTACGTGTTAAGCGATGGAGGCGGGCCAAGCGGGTTTTATGGATGCTTGCAACTTAAAACGTAACACTTAAAACTTGAAACGGTTTTTTAATCATGAAAGACGAACGCGGCCTGTACTATTACCCCTCCCCTGACAACCATCGCGTGCGCATGTACGTGAAGGCGGAAGCGGGATCGATCTGGTTCCGGATGTGGAACGCCGACGACCCCCAGCTGTGGGAACAGCACGACTGGGTGCCATACGGGGCGATCCTGAAAGCGACCGAGATGTACACCGGGAAAAACTTCGATCCGCGCCGGGCC
This sequence comes from uncultured delta proteobacterium, assembly GCA_963716325.1. Lineage (GTDB taxonomy): Bacteria > Desulfobacterota > Desulfobacteria > Desulfobacterales > SpSt-501 > SpSt-501. Next base: position 73,715 of record CAVQTH010000047.1, read on the forward strand.
TATGACATCGAGCTGGCCAAAACCCTGATCGACGAAAACCCCTGATACGATCATGGCGACGCTGGCCATCCACATCACCAGCACCCTGCAGTTGAAGGGGGTGCCGGCCGGGCTCAAGCAGGCGCTGATGGAGACGCTCGAGTTCCCGAACCCCAAGTGGCTTGAAAACGAGCGCATGGGGCGCTGGAACCGGGGCACCCCGCGCGTGCTGAAGTTCTACGACCAGGTGGGCCCGGACGGGCTGTGGATCCCGCGCGGCTATCTGAGGCAGCTGATCCTGCTGTGCCGCCGGATGGGCGTCGATCACCGCATCGAGGACCGGCGCCGCAGCCTGCCGCCGGTGGATTTCACCTTTCACGGGCAGCTGCGCCCTTTTCAGGAAGCCGCCCTGGATCAAATGATGGCGCGGGACTTCGGGACGCTGAGCTCCCCCACCGGGTCCGGCAAGACCGTCATGGCCCTTTGCATGATCGCCCGCCGCCGCCAGCCGGCCGTCATCGTCGTTCACACCAAGGACCTGGCCGCGCAGTGGGTGCAGCGGATCGAGGCCTTTCTCGGCATCCCGGCCGCGGAGTGCGGGCTGATCGCCGGCGGGCGGGCCAAGATCGGCGACACGATCAGCGTGGCCCTGGTCCAGTCCCTCTACAAGTGCGCGGAGGAGGTCTCCGAGCGAATCGGGTTTCTCGTGGTCGACGAGTGCCACCGCTGCCCGAGCCGCACCTTCACCGAAGCGGTCACCGGTTTCGATTCCAAATACATGCTCGGCCTGTCCGCTACCCCCTGGCGCCGCGACAACCTTTCGCGGCTGATCTTCTGGTACCTGGGGGACGTGCACCACGAGGTCGACACCTCGCACCTGGTGGCGACCGGGGTGGTGCTGGCGGCGGAGGTGATCGAGCGCGAAACCGAGTTCAGGCCTTACCACGATCCGGTGGTCGAATACAGCAAGATGCTCTCCGAACTCACGGCGGACACTGCGCGCAACCTGCTGATCGCCGAGGATGTGGCGCGGGAGGCCCGGGAGAGCGCCGGCATCTGCATCGTGCTTTCGGACCGCAAGGCGCACTGCGAGAACCTTCAGGCGTTGTTGCGCCTCCGGTTCAAGGTCGAATCCGAATTGCTGACCGGCGACCTGGCGATCGAGGAACGCCAAGTCGTAGTGGAGCGGTTGAATGCCGGTCGCGCGCGGGTCGTGATCGCCACCGGCCAGTTGCTCGGCGAGGGCTTCGACTGCCCGAATTTGTCCACCCTGTTCATGGCCACGCCGGTCCGCTTCAGCGGGCGGGTGCTCCAGTATCTCGGGCGGGTCCTGCGCCCCGCGCCCGGTAAGGAGAAAGCCCGGGTGTTTGACTACATCGACGTGCATGTGGATACTCTCGTCAAGGCGGCCAATGCCCGGCAGCGAGTTTACCGGCGCACCTGAATCCGACTTCTGAAATTATTACTCCGGCAATCATCAGACACCCCTGCCGCCCATTCGGGTCGAAATTCCAGATATGCGCGTACAAAGCGGCCTTTAATTTGTACCCATTTGTACAAATATTTATTGCCGGCTTAAGCGATTCGTAATAAAATAGGAAACCAACAGGGGTGATTCTTGCTATCCGGACAGGATGCGGCGGGGGGATCTGACAGGTGGTGACCGGCGTGGACGACGAGGGTGTTTCCAAAAGCGCTGCCTCCAACGATTCTTCCAAGGATGCGGTCGAGATTCTGAATTCGATCCTGGAACCCTCCGGCCAGCGGCAGGTGTCGGAAACCCAGATCATGATCATCCTGGATGCCCTGGCCGGGGCGCAGGACCACGCCCTGGTGACGCGTTTTTCGGCAGTTCTGGCCCTGTGCGCCCGCCGTGAAATCGAGCTGAGCAGCCAGAACATTTTAGGGCGCTACTGGGAGTCCAGCCCCAAGCGCCAAAACCTTGAAAAACTGCTGTTCATCAGCGCCGAGCTCTTCCAGCGCGCTGGAATTCCCGCTCCCCGCAACCTTCCGCAGATCGCGGAAAGCCTGAAGTCACGGCATGCGGGCCTCTCCACGGCCAGCGAGGTCCAGTTGACCGGCGGCCCTTGCGTCGCCGTAGCCGATCTGCGGGCGGCCTTGACGCAGTTCGCAGGCGCCGTCAACCAGCCATCCATGGCGGCGGAAAGGCCTTCGGCCGCGGACCATCGGCTTGCCTGGTCAGCCCACCTGCCGATTCTGCTGGATTTGCTGTTTTCCGAAAAGCAAAAAGAACTGGTGTTCAAGAAACTCCGGGGCCAGCACCTGACCAAGACCGAGCGGGAATATTATTCGCGGGTGGTGAAAAAAAAGCTGGTCGCCATCGCCGACGGGGAAATGCAGGAGCTGGCGGCGTTGCTTTGCAAACCCGGTGACCGGTCCACTGCGAGAGCGCCGCGCAATTGAACTGCCACCGCGGGTGTGATACCATTTAACCTATTGCTGCGACAACCAAACTGAATCGATCGGCTTCGACATGACCCTGCTGTGGGAAATCGGGCTGCAATCCATTGAAATCATGACCCTGCTCTTCGGGATGCTGGGCATGACGCTGTCCCTTCTGCTGCTGTTCGCGCCCCGGGTCGCCCAAGGCGTGAGCGGCGTTCTGAACCGCAGTGTGGATGTCGACAAGAAACTGGGGCTCCTCGACAAGGACATCCAGACCGATAAGGCGATTTACGGACACCCGATTCTGATAGGAAGCGGACTCGTCGCCGGGTCCGTGTTTGCCCTGTTTTTTTTCATCTGCAGATTCGACGCCGCGAAGTTTGCGCAGGTTTTTTTCGGGTCCCACAACCATGTGTTCTACGGCGAGATCATCTTTCAAACCGTTGAGTGGATCGGCAAGATCGGCTGCCTGGCCGGCCTGCTGACCGGTCTCGGCCTGATCGTCGCACCTCGCCGTGTGCGTGCCTTCGACCAGAAGATGAACGTCCGCTATGAAACCCGCTCGTGGATCGAAAAGTTCCAGCGACCCACTTACAGCCTGGACACCCTTTTCTTCCGCTACCCCATTCTTTTCGGCCTGCTGGTCGGATCCATATCCAGCGTGCTGATCGTGATCTCGATTATCAACCTCCTCCGGTGAAGCGGTTTGAAACCGCTGTCTCGCACCCGATGGCGGTGTTGCCCCGGGGCTTGAAATGCTCACGTACCGGCGTGTACGCCCCGCATCCAACCCCCGGAACGCCTTACCCTCGGGCGTCATTCAGGGGTTGAAACCGCTTCACATGGCGTTCGATAAATTTGAATAGGTTTGACAGGCTGCCTGAAATCGTATATGGGGCAGAATCTTTTCAGAATTGCCACCGTGGAGCGACCATGATGCTGAAGATTTTCCCCGCTGAGCGGATGCACACCGATTACCCGTGGCAGCTGTGGGCGGTCGGCTGGCTGGCCATCTTCAAAGCCATTCTCTGGCTCGCCTACGAGCCGGCGGTACCCGATGCGATCTTGAGGCTGGTCGGCTGGAAGTATCTCCTGGGGGCGGCACCGTTCCTGGTGTGCGGGGTCGGGATTTGGAGACGCGAGCGCTGGGCGGCCTGGGGATTGACCGTGCTGGCGGCCGTCGACCTGCTGCTGCTCATCGGGATGCCCCAGAGCATTCATGCCTATCGGGTCGACTCCGAGGTCTTCCTCTTCTCGGTGATTCTGTCGGTGGTGGTGCAGGTCTGCGGCGGGCCGGTGGGGGATCTCCTCATTCTTTGCGCCGCCCCCGCCATGTTTCGCAACACCCGCAAAACCGGCGCGACGTCGAAGTAGCGGTTCCGCGTTTCAGGCCGTCAACGTCTCCGGGTTCTCCAAGTGGTGCTTGATCCGGGAGATGAACGTGGCGGCCAGGGCCCCGTCCACCGCGCGGTGGTCCACCGACAAGGTCATCGTCAGCATGTCGCGGATGCGAATCTCGGTCGCGTTTTGCACCACCGGCCGTTTCTGCACGCCGCCGACCGCCAGGATGCCCGTTTCGGGCGGGTTGATGATGGCGGTGAAGGCCTCGACCCCCAGCATGCCCAGGTTGCTCACCGTGAAGCACGCAGGTTCTGTAATGGTCAGTTTGCCTTGGCGCGCGCACGCCGCGAGCTCCCGGGACCTGCGGGCGATGTCGATGAGGGCCAGCCGGTCCGCGCGGGCTACCATCGGAACCATCACCCCGTCGACCAGGTTGACCGCGATGCCCACGTTGACGTCCTCCAGGTAAACGATGGTGTCCTCCAGCAGTCGGCAGTTCACGGCGGGGTTCTCACGCAGGGCCAGGGCCGAGGCTTTCACGATCAGGTCGGTGATGGAAACGGCTTCGCCCTGTTCCCGGTTGACACGGTCTCGCAGCGCGAGCGCCGTGGTGACGTCCGCCGACACCGTGACGTAGAAGTGCGGGATGGTCTGCTTGCTCTGCACCATGCGGCGCGCGATGGTTTGACGCATGCGGGACAGGGGTTTTGCCTGGCCGCGCAGCGCCTGCACCGGCAGCTTGCGCTTTTCCACGTGGATCAGTACGTCCTTTTCAGTGATCCGGCCATGGGGGCCGCTGCCCGTGACCCCGGACAGGTCGACCCCCTTTTCGGAGGCCAGTTTCCTGGCCCGTCCGGTGATCTTGGGCCGGTCGTCCGCCTCACCGCCCGCGCCCGGCAGCCGGCTGCGGATGGCGGAGACATCCAGAGGTTTTTCCGCCGCCGCCGGCTCGGACAGCAACTGGTCGAGGTCGAGCGGTTCGCCCGCCTCTCCGATGACGCCGATCACGGCGAAGATCGGCACTTTCGTTCCCGCGGCCGCGACAATCTTGAGCAGTACGCCGTCGCTCGGGCTTTCCACCTCGAAAACGGCTTTCTCGGTCTCCACTTCGCAGATGACGTCCCCGCGCCGGATCGGCTCGCCTTCCTTCTTGAACCAGCGGACGACGTAACCCTCGGTGATGTCCTGCCCGCCCTGGGGCATGATGATTTTAACCGCCATCGTTATCCAACGTCCTCACGAAAAGAGAAGGGTATTTATCATCAGCCGTTCACACCATGCGCAGAACACCCGCGACGATATCTTCCACCGACGGGACGCATGCTTTTTCGATGTTCAGGTTGTAAGGGATGGGCGTGTTGCGGCCGGCGATGCGCAGCACCGGGCCGTCCAGGTCGTCGTAGGCCTCTTCCATGAGCATGGCTGCGATATCCCCGCCCACCCCGCCGCGTTTGACCGCCTCGTGCACGACGATCGCACGGCCGGTCTTGCGGGCGGATGCGAGAATCGTCTCCTTGTCCAGCGGGGAGAGCGTTCGCAGGTCGACCACCTCCGCGCGGATGCCATCCGCCTCCAGCGCCGCTGCCGCCTCGAGGCATTTGAGGGTCATGTGGGAATAGGTGATCAGGCTGACGTCCGTCCCGCTTTTCTTGACCTCGGCCCGGCCCAGCGGGATGACATATTCCTCCTCGGGGACCGGGCCCCGGGTCATGTAGAGCAGCTTGTGCTCGATGAAGATGACCGGCTGGTCGTCACGGATGGCGGCCTTGAGCAGCCCGCAGGCGTCGTGCGGGGTGGACGGCATCACCACTTTCAGGCCGGGGGTGTGGTAGAAAAAGGCTTCGAGGCTTTGGGAGTGCTGGGCGGCCAGACCGTTTCCGGCGCCCCCCTGGGTCCTCAGCACCATGGGCACGCGGCACTGGCCGCCGGATATGAATTCCTGCTTGGCCGCCTGGTTGACGATTTGGTCCATGGCCAGCATGGCAAAGTCGACGAAAAGGATCTCGACCACCGGGCGGCAGCCGATGAGGGCCGCCCCGACCGCCATGCCGGTGAAGGAGGCTTCGGCGATCGGGGTGTCGATCACTCGCCGGGGGCCGTATTTTTTCAAAAGGCCTTCCGTCACCTTGTAGGAACCGCCGCGCTCGGCGATCGTCTCGCCCATGAGGAACACCAGCGGGTCGCGCTGCATCTCCTCGTCCAGCGCCCGGCGCAGGGCCTCGCGGTACATCATCTCAGCCATTTCGATGGCTCCTCACTCTTTGATGGTGGAGAGGAATTCCTCCACCGCCGGTTCGGGGCTGCTGCGGGCAAACTCCACCGCTGCTTTCAACTCGGCATCCACCCGGGCTTCGACGGCGGCGACGTGGCGGTCATCCGCGATGGCCCGGCGCATGAGGATCAGCGGGTCGCGCGCCTTCCATTCGGCCAGGGTGTCCGGGTCCATGTAGAGCCCGGGGTCGTTCACGTGATGCCCGCCGTGGCGGTAGGTCTGGGCTTCGATCAGGGTGGGGCCTTCGCCCCGGCGCGCTCGCTCCACGGCTTTGAGCGTTTCGCGGTACACGGCCGGCGCATCGTTGCCGTCCACGCAAATTCCAGGAACGCCGTAGGCCGGGCCCCGGCCGGCCAGGTCGCAGCAGCCGGTGGCGCACTCGATGGGCGTCGAGACGGCGTAGTGGTTGTTCTCCAGCAGGTAGACGACCGGCAGCTGGTAAATGCCCGCTAGGTTCAGCGATTCGGCAAACACCCCGTTGTTGGAAGCCCCGTCGCTGAAGAAAGCCGCCACCACTTGGTCGGTGCCCCTGACCTTTATGCCCATGCCCGCCCCGGTGGCGATGGGGATGCCGCCGCCGACGATGCCGTTCGCCCCTAAATGGTTGAGCGTCGTGCTGGAGATGTGCATCGAACCGCCGCGCCCCCTGCAGTAGCCGGTGGCCTTGCCCATGATCTCGGCCATCATCAGCCGTAGGTCGGCGCCCTTGCTGATGCAGTGGCCGTGCCCGCGGTGCGTGCTGCCGATGTAGTCGTCGGGCCGCAGCGCCGCGCAGGCGCCGGCCGCCACGGCCTCCTCGCCGATGTACGGGTGCAGGTAGCCGCGGATCAGCCCCTGGCGGTAATACTCGACGCACGCCAGCTCGAACTGCCGTGTCGCATAGATGTTGCGGTACATGCCGAGCAGGATGGATTCGGGGATCTGCCCGGCGCCGCCGCCGTCGTCCTTGTCTGTCGCTTTTTTCATGAAAGGTCACTATGAAGTTGGGCTTTTGTTGTGGGCGCGGCCTCTTGCCGCGAGGTCATTGTTGCTTGAAAGCCACCTCAAAAATCGCCAATCGGTCGGGCCCCCCGCCCGACCGGTTCATACAATTTGTTGATGTTGCGGGTTAAGTCAAGAAAAAAGACGAAGACGCTCGGCAATGAACTCCACCATGTGGCGGGCGGCGAGGCTGAATTCCTTGGCGGTGGTCAGAAGGGCCGGGTGGGTGGTGAACTCTCCGCTGGAATAGCCATCCTCCCGGTATCCCCTCTCGAAGTACGGGATCCGCAGAAGCTTTTCCAGGACCGGGCGCGGCACCGGTACCGCCCACTGGTTCGTGAACTCCAAATCCGGCGCCTGGAAAAGCAGGGATTCCAGAAACGAGGGCGGCAGGGTGTAGACGATATCCGCACCCGCGATTTTCTCGAGGTGCCAGACATGGGTGTAGCCGTCCACGACGGGGCTGACGCGCATCGAGCTCAGCAGCATCTTGCCGGGGTAATCCGGGTTTTCCTCGATCAACCGGCAGGCCCGCTTCATCAGTGCGATCTCCGCCCAGCGCACGTCGCTTTCACTCAAGTCCAGACCGATCTCCTCCGCCTCCGGCTGCAGAGCCCCCAGGGTGCCGAAGCGTGAACTCATCACCGTGATGACCGATCGCCAGCCGGAAAGGTCGATCCCGGCAGCCCTGGCTTCCCGCAACCCCAGCGCAACGGCGTCCATGCAGGCCACCACCTGGGAGATCACGAGCGAAACGGTGTTGTTCGTCGGCACCCCGCGGGCCGTCAGGCGGCGGATGGCCTCGTAGCCTTCGGCGGTGCCCGGTATTTTGATCATGATGTTGGGCGACAATCCGTGGAGCTCGATCCCCTGGGCGGTCATCTGGTTCGCATCATGCCGGGAGCGCGGGTCGGCCTGGGCTGAGAAGAACCCGTATTTGCGCCGGCTGGTTTCAAATTGCGGCAGAAAGGCCTTGGCGCCGCGGCGGGCGATTTCCTTGTAGGTCTCCCAGAAAATGGTCTCGGCATCCGCGCGGCGGTCGGTACGGATGACGTCGTCGATCCAACCGGACCAGTAGGCGGAGTTGTCCCTGATCGCGTTGAGCGTGAGCCGGGGGTTGGTGGTGACGCCGCGGAAGATGTTTTTCCCGGGCGGGTTGGCGTCGCAGAAAAGCCGGTCCAGCCAGACGGTCATTTCTGCGGGGTCGGCGGCTTTGGCGATCATCCGCCGGCGCCAATTGTCGTACACGAGCGGCGAGGAATCCCACCACAGCTCGGCCAGCGGCTGGACCGCTTGGAGTTTTTCTAAAACGCTGGGTCGGACCATGAGTTCCGTCTCGCCAACATCGGCCATCGAGTAGTTGCGAAAATGGTTAGCTACCACCAATCGAAAAGCTTGTAAAGCAGCAGGGGAGGCAGCAGAGGCGGCGTTCGGGTTTGGTCGAATATCCTTACGGGTGCGCCATGAACTCGTTGACGACGCGCAGAAAGCCCGGTGGGTCGTCTATGTGCACCCAGTGGCCGGCGTGGGGGAGGGTCGCCAGCTCCGCCTGCGGGAAGATAGTCCTGAGCTCAGGCCAGCCGTCGTCGCTGATGTGGTCGGACCTGCCGCCGCGGATGAAAAGACAGGGAACGAGCGTCCGGCGGACCGCCACCGGCCCGCAAATTATGTCAAGGGCAGGACGGATGGCGTCCAGATTGACTTTCCAACGGAAGCTTCCATCCCGGAGGCGATCCAGGTTTTTCAGCAGAAAAAGACGAACGGCAGGGTCCGGGATGGCCGGCCGGAGCCTCTCCTCGGCGTCTTTCAGGCGGGTGATCGATTTCACGTCCAGACGCGCGAGAGCCTCGACCGCTTCGGCGTAAACCGGACGGGAGGCTCGGTGGGTGATATCCACGACGATCAGTCGCTCCAGCCGTTCGGGAAAGAGGGCGGCGAACCGCAGGGCGACCTTCCCGCCCATGGAATGGCCGAGGAGCGAAACGCGGTCGACTGCGAGCGCGTCCATCAACTGCAGCACATCGCCGGCCATGACGTCATAGTCGAAGCGCGCGCTGTGAAAGGACTGTCCGTGGTTGCGCAGGTCCGGGACATGCACGCAGAAGCGCCGTGAGAGTTCCTTCGCCACCGGGTGCCAGTTGTCCCAGCAGCCGAAAAGCCCGTGCAGGATGAAAAGGGGCTTGCCGGAGCCGTAGCGCTTGCAGTGAAGAATCCGCTTCATTCGAATGCCGCTGCCGGCGGCCCACCGAAGAGCCTGTGGTTGAGCTCGACCTCATGGCGAAAACGTGCGATGCGCTCGGCCAAGGAGACCCGGTAGGCGGCCTGGCCGAGATGCTCCTCCCCGGCGGCGATCACCCCGCCGCCGGCGATGAGACAGCCGCCGTCTCCTAAGCGGAGCAGACCCGGAATAGGGTTTTCCGCAGGACCGGGCGCCAGCGCGTCCACGCCCGCCACCGGCAGGCGGACGTTGTAGTAGCCGGCCTCCGCATCGATCGGGACCACCATCGGGCGCCGTTCCGGAGCCCGCTCGATTGGAGCCGACATGTCGGTCAGCACCCCTGTCCCATCGGCCGCGGCCAGGGCCGCCATGCCTTCGGCGGTCGCCAGGGGGCTCGATGCCAGGATGCAGGCGGAAAACGGCGTGTGCGCGTAGATGAGTCGGTGCAGGTGCACGTCCGCCGCTTCGGGCCCCCCGGCGTTGAGCGGGATGCGGTAAAGGGGCACCTCAACGCCATCCGGTGCGGCCGACATCGGACAGAAGAGCATCTCGTCGGCGGACAGCTTGCGGCTCATGGAACCGGTGCCGAAGGCGCCCAATCCGTAATTGAAATGGTAGGACAGCCAGTAGGCAAAATCGGGGCGGGTCGCCGCGTCCGCCGCCGGATCCGGGAGCAGGTCCCCGCAACCCAGGCGTCGGGGCGGCAGGGGGAAGGCCGCATGCGCTCCATGGGTCCGGATGGCCCGTTGAATGGCCAGGGTGTCGATCCCCCGGCGCCTGAGCGCGATGACCACCGCCGCGCTGTTTTCGAGGACGCTCAGGTGATGCAGGCATTCCTCGAGGCTTTCGCCCCGGGCAAACGGACCGTGGCCCATGACGATGGTGAGGGGAGCCTGCCGCAGGTAGCCGGGGATGCGCTCCTCCATTTCGGCCGAGCCGACCGTGCGTTGGTAGGTTCCCACCGTGACGGGGCCGACCAGGCCCGCACCCCAGAGATCCACCGGTTGGAAAAGACAGTCGTCCGGCTCCGCCGTTTGAGTATCCGGCCTGAGGAGGAAGATCGGTTCCTGCGGTGATTCAAAGCCCAGCAGGGTGCTGGCGATCGAGTGGCAGTGCACGCAGGCGTTCACGCCGGGCAGGCGGAGGACGCGGCGGTGCGTGTTCGCCTCCGACGACGGGCGTTCAGGGCCCTCCCAACGCATGTCGTCGAAGCGCACCCGCACGATGTCCCGCACGGCCAGGTTGCCGCATGGGGAGCCGGCGGAGGTCACATAGAAGCGATCCGGGTCGTGAGGATCCCGGCAGGAGATGTTGCCGCTGTGGGTGTTGTTGAGGTTCACTCGCATGAGCGCGGAGCCGACGGCCCTGAACCGGCGGTGGACGGCGGCAATGTCGCTGGGCGTGACCATGGGGCCCGTTCTGATTTATCGGCCATCAAAAGTCAAGCATTCGGCCGCCGGCGCCCGTTCTGAAATTTATGTTCAGGCCCCCTTGACTCTTGAAAAAGAGACATGAATTTGGAAGTCCGAACGTTTCAACCGTCTGTGTTTATGTCCTAATTATGGTCGGGGCGGTCAGATTTGAACTGACGGCCCCCTGCTCCCAAAGCAGGTGCGCTACCAGGCTGCGCCACGCCCCGATCAGGTGGCACCTTTAACACGGCTCGATCGTTTGCGCAAGCGCGCGTCATATGGTTCCGGCAGCGCATCTCTTGGGATGCCCGCCGTTGTTGACATCGTTAGCGTTTGACTTTATACTGGATCAAAAGCGCGAAAAAATTACGTTTATGTAGTTTTTATCCGCGGTTAGAGTCCCGGGTGGGGCTCGGGGGTATTTTTTTTGTCTTGGGGGCGGGAACCTTTCAGTTTGCGAGAGTGGCGGAACTGGTAGACGCACTGGATTTAGGATCCAGCTCTGGCGACAGAATGGGAGTTCAAGTCTCCCCTCTCGCACCACCCTGGCGCGCTCGTCGCTTTACCAAACCGGCAACTGATCAGGATCACTATCATATTCGGAGGAAGGGTACAGGCATAATGCAGGTCACGGTCGAAGACATCAGCAGTGTCAAGAAAACGTTGCGCATCGAAATTTCCAAGGAGGAAGTTTCCAGGGAGATCGACAAGGCTTTCGATGAGGTCAAACGGACGGCCAAAATCAAAGGGTTTCGGCCGGGGAAAACCCCACGCTCGGTTCTGGAAAAAATGTTCAAAAAAGACATCCTGGCCGACGTGTCCTCCCGTCTGATCCAAAACTCGTTCATCGATGCCATCAAGGAAAAAGATCTCAGAGTCGTGGGCCGTCCCAAGCTGGACCCGCCCGAGCTCAAATCCGAGCAGCCTTACACATATGACGCCACCGTCGAGGTGACCCCTCCCATCGCGGAGGTGGAGTTCAAGGGGCTGAACCTCAAGCGGAACCTATATCGCGTGAACGACGCCGAGGTGAGCGCGCAGCTCAAGATGCTGCAGAAAAACCTGGCCAAGCTGGAGAAAATTTCCGAAACACGCCCCGCCGCCGCGGGGGACCACGTGCTGATCGATTTCGAGGGGTTCCGAGACGGGAAACCCTTTGCGGATACACCGCGGACCGAAAACTTCAGCCTGAAGCTCGGCGACGGCCGGGTGCTGAAAGCGTTCGACGAGCAGGTGATCGGCATGACTCCCGGGGCGACCAAGGAATTCCCCCTGGCCTTCCCCGGCGATTACGGGAACAAGACCCTGGCCGGCCAGAGCCTGGACTTCAAGGTTTCCCTGACCGAAATCCGGCAGGAGATCCTGCCTGAAATCGACGACGAGCTGGCCAAGCGCGTCGGCCGCTACGAGACCCTCGATGCGCTCAAGCAGGAGATCTCAGCGAACCTGACCGAGGGCTACCAAAAGCGCATTGAGCAGGAACTGAACGAGCAGGCCTTCGGCACCCTGCTGGAGCGCGTCCATTTCGAGGTTCCGGAAACCCTGGTGGAGATGGAGCTCGAGGGCATCGTCGAAGAGGCGGAGCGGTCTTTTTCCTACCGCAACACCTCGCTGGAAGATGTGGGGTTGAGCCGCGAGATCATCACCGAGAAATATCGTGACACGGCCCTGAAGCAGGTCAAACGTCACCTGATCCTCGGCAAGATCATCGAGCAGGAAAATCTCTCGGTGGGCGAGGAAGAGGTCGGTGCGGCCTTGCAGAATATGGCCGAAAGCTTCAAACAGCCCGTGGCGGAGATCCGGCGCTACTACCGGGAAAACCCGGAAAAGATGGATTACTTCAAGCATGCCTTGCTCGAAAAGAAGGCGGCGAAACTCATCATGGACAGCAGCGCGATCCAGGACGTGGAGCCGCAGACCGCGTCGTGAGCTGCCCGTCGTAAATTCCCGGCGTTCACGGAACGCCTTGTTTGCAAAGGAGAACGTAAGTGCCACTGATACCCATGGTCATCGAGCAGAGCAGCCGCGGCGAGCGGGCATACGACATCTATTCCCGGCTGCTGAAGGACAGGATCATTTTCCTGGGGTCGGCGATGAACGACGAGGTCGCCAACCTCCTGATCGCCCAGCTCTTGTTTCTGGAGTCCGAAGACCCCGACAAGGACATCAATTTCTACATCAACTCCCCCGGCGGCTTGGTCACGGCCGGTCTGGCGGTTTACGACACCATGCAATACATCAAGCCCCACATCGCCACCGTCTGCATCGGGCAGGCCGCCAGCATGGGGGCGCTGCTCCTCACGGCGGGCACGCACGGCAAGCGCTACTCGCTGCCCAACGCGCGCATCCTCATCCACCAGCCGATGGGCGGGTTCCAGGGGCAGGCCTCGGACATCGAAATCCAGGCCAAGGAAATCCTGAGGATGAAGGACCATTTGAACCAGATCCTGGTGAACCACACCGGCAAGACCCTCGACTCCATTCAGCGCGACACGGACCGGGATTATTTCATGAGCGCTGAAGAGGCCAAAAGCTACGGGATCATCGATCACGTCATCGCCAACCGTCAGGATCTGGAACGCCTGGATAAACCGGAGAAATAGAATGGCAAAGAAAAAGGACGACAACGACAATCTCTTCTGCTCCTTCTGCGGCAAGAACCAGTCCGAGGTTCGCAAACTGATCGCCGGACCGGCGGTGTACATCTGCGATGAGTGCATCCAGCTGTGCAGCGAAATCATCGAAGAGGAAACCGAAAAGGACGCCAAGGACACCGCCCACATCCTGACGCCCAAGGAGATCAAGGAGCGGCTGGACGGGTACGTGATCGAGCAGGAGCCGGCCAAGAAGATCCTCTCGGTCGCGGTCTACAACCATTACAAGCGCCTGGAATCCGCGTTCAACGCCGGGGACGTCGACGTCCAGAAGAGCAACATTTTGCTGATCGGCCCGACCGGCTGCGGCAAGACGCTGCTGGCCCAGACCCTCGCCCGCTTCCTGAACGTGCCGTTTACCATCGCCGACGCCACCAGCCTGACCGAGGCCGGCTACGTGGGCGAGGACGTCGAGAACATTATCCTGTCGCTGCTTCAGAACGCCGACTACGATGTCGAGAAGACCAAGCGGGGGATCGTCTACATCGACGAGATCGACAAGATCGCCAGCAAGGCGGACAACCCCTCCATCACCCGCGACGTCTCGGGCGAGGGAGTCCAGCAGGCGCTGCTCAAAATCCTGGAGGGGACGCTGGCGAGCGTGCCTCCCAAGGGCGGCCGCAAACACCCCCAGCAGGACTTCATCAAGGTCGACACGACCAACATCCTCTTCATCTGCGGGGGGACCTTCACCGGCCTGGAGAAGATCATCCAGCGGCGGCTCGGGCCCAAGATGATGGGGTTCGGCGCCAAGATCGTCCAGGAAAAGGAGCGCACGGTCGGCGAAACGCTCAAAATGGTGCAGCCCGAAGACCTGATCAAGTACGGGATGATCCCCGAGTTCCTCGGGCGTCTTCCGGTGATCGCGACCCTGCACGAGCTCAACGAGGACAGCCTGATCCGCATCCTCAAGGAACCGAAGAACGCCCTGGTCAAGCAATACCAGAAACTGTTCGAAATGGAGGGGGCCAACCTGCGCTTCACCGACAGCGCGCTTTCGGCGATCTCGCGCGAGGCGGTCAAACGCAAGTCCGGGGCCCGCGGGCTGCGCGCCATCATGGAATCCTGCATGCTCGACATCATGTACGAGCTGCCCTCGCTGGAGAATGTCAAGGAATGCGTGATCAGCGAGGATGTCGTGCTGAACAAGGAAGATCCGATCCTGCTATTCGAACAGACCAAGAAACAAGCCTGACGGCTTCGCATAAAGCCCAACTTCTGCGTTGGGCTTCGTTCGGCGGTTGCTGCGGCGTACGGGCGTACGCCTCGCAACGCCGAACTCGCCCGCCTTGAATTTGGGTCTTTCTGCAAAGCCGTCGCGCTATCAGCATTAAGCCTTTAACCTATAACGTCAAGCCTTGAGCTTCGCGCTTGGGGCTTCTTTTTCGGTGGGGACCATGGTGAACATACCCAAGTTTTTCAAAGAAGGTGAAGCGAACACACCTCGACTGGTGCTGCCCCTGCTGCCCCTGCGAGACATCGTGGTGTTCCCGTTCATGGTGGCGCCGCTTTTCGTGGGGCGGGCCAAGTCCGTCAACGCCCTGAGCGAGGCCATGAACAAGGACAAGGTCGTTTTTCTGGCCACCCAGAAAAAGGCCGGCATTGACAACCCCGGCGAGCAGGACATCAGCGAGATCGGCACCATCGGCAAGGTGCTCCAGCTGCTGCGTCTGCCGGACGGCACCGTGAAGGCCCTGGTGGAAGGCAAGGGCCGCGCGCGGGTCGTGCGCTTCCTGCCGGAGGAGGAATTTTTCCGGGCGGAGCTCGAGCGCCTGGCCGAACGGGAGCTGTCGCCGGCCGAGTCGACCGCCTTGATGCGCTCCGTCGTCGAGGCCTTCGAGGAGTATGCCGGCCACAACCGCAGCATCTCCAAGGAGCTGGTCTCCAACATCACCTCGATCACCGACCCGTCCCAGATGGCCGATACCGTGGCCTCCCACTTCTCCTTCAAACTCGAGGACAAACAGCGGCTGCTCGACACCCTCGAGTTGACCGAGCGGTTGCCGCTGCTCCTGAGCCTGATCAAGATGGAGACCGAGGTCTTCCGGATGGATCAGCGCATCAAGACCCGCATCAAGGAGCAGATGGAGAAGACCCAGAAACAGTACTACCTGAACGAGCAGATGCGGGCGATCAAGAAGGAGATGGGGTCGGAAGACGATCTCGGGGACGAGATCCGGGAGATCGAAGAAAAGCTCAAGAACAAGAAGCTTTCCAAGGAGGCCACCGAAAAAGTCGAACACGAGCTCAAGAAGCTCAAGATGATGACGCCCATGTCGGCCGAGGCCACGGTGGTGCGCAACTACATCGACTGGATCCTGAACCTGCCCTGGTGTGAAAAGACCGAAGTGGGGGATGACCTCAAGAAGGCCGAACAAATCCTGGAAGAGGACCACTACGGGCTGGAGAAGCCCAAGGAGCGCATCCTCGAATACCTGGCGGTTCAGGCGCTGGTGAAAAAAATCCGCGGACCGATTTTGTGCTTTGTCGGCCCCCCCGGGGTGGGCAAGACCTCGCTGGCCAAGTCGATCGCCCGTGCCACCGGCCGCAAATACATCCGGCTGTCGCTCGGCGGCGTGCGCGACGAAGCGGAGATCCGCGGCCACCGCCGCACCTACATCGGCGCACTGCCGGGGAAGATCATCCAGTCCTTGAAAAAAGTGGGGGTGAACAACCCGGTTTTCTGCCTGGACGAGGTCGACAAGATGAGCATGGATTTCCGGGGGGACCCCTCGGCGGCCCTGCTCGAGGTGCTCGACCCGGAGCAGAACTTCGCCTTCAACGACCACTATCTCGACCTGGATTACGATTTGTCGGACATCCTCTTCATTACGACCGCCAACACGCTGCCCGAGATCCCGCTGCCGCTTCAGGACCGGATGGAAATCATCCGCCTGCCGGGCTACACCGAGGTCGAAAAGTATCACATCGCCGAGCAGTTCCTGGTGTCCAAGCAGATCAAGACCAACGGTTTGGAAGGCAAAAAGGTCGTTTTCTCCAAGAACGCGTTGCTGACCGTCATCCGGCGTTACACCCGTGAGGCCGGGGTGCGCAACCTCGAGCGCGAAATCGCTTCCATCTGCCGCAAGCTGGCGCGCGAGGCCGTCAATGACAAGGAGAAGACCGAGTTCATCGTAACCGAGAAATCCGTGTCGAAACATCTCGGGGTCTACCGTTTCCGCCAGGAAGAGGTGGACGCGCAGGACCAGGTCGGCATGGTGACGGGGCTCGCGTGGACCCCGGTGGGCGGCGAGCTGCTGTTCATCGAGACGCTGCTGATGCCGGGGCGGGGGCAGCTCACCGTGACCGGGAAGCTGGGCGATGTCATGCAGGAGTCCGCCCGCGCCGCGTTGAGCTACGTGCGGTCGCGGGCCGATCACCTGATGATCGATGAGAAATTCCATCGCAAATACGACATCCACATTCACATCCCGGAAGGGGCGATCCCCAAGGACGGCCCCTCGGCCGGCATCTCCATGTGCACCTCCCTCGTATCGGCGCTGACGCGCCGGCCGGTGCACCGGGACATGGCCATGACCGGCGAGATCACGCTGCGGGGACGGGTGCTGCCCATCGGTGGGCTGAAGGAAAAGCTGATCGCCGCCCACCGGGGCGGGGTCAAGCGCGTGGTCGTGCCGAAGGAGAACGAGAAGGACCTCAAAGACGTCCCCAAGAGCATCACGAGCCAGATGGACATCCGGTTCGTCGAGCACATGGACGAGGTTCTCGGCCATGCCCTGATCGTCCCGGAAGGAGAGCCGCTCTTCAAGAAAGTCGACATCCCGCTGGGGATGCCGGCTGCGAAGGAGAACAAGCCGGGCCGGGCGATCAACTAATAGGCCCAATTTCCCCAATTTGCGCTTGACACCGGCAGCGCAAGCTGGTAACTGAAGCTTTTGCGTAAACGCTCAGGGCGGATAGCTCAGCCGGGAGAGCGTCGGCCTTACAAGCCGAAGGTCACAGGTTCGATCCCTGTTCCGCCTACCACACTGAAGGTGTGGTAGGTGCAGCGGATCAACGATCGGCAACACATTTTGCGGGGGCGTAGCTCAGTTTGGTTAGAGCGCCGGCCTGTCACGTCGGAGGTCGCGAGTTCGAGCCTCGTCGTCCCCGCCATTTTAAAAGGACTTATGGGTTTTCCCCCATAGGTCCTTTTTTTTCTCCAAGAGGTCGTTCCCTATCGAATACGAAGCCCCAAAGTCCGCGGGAGACGCCGGCAACAAGGTCTTGTGTTGAAGGGATTGTTTTCTTCATTTTTTTACTTTAATAGCTTAAAACAACCTATATACCTATATGACGCTCTGAAATTTAGGTGATGCAGAGGGATGAAATGAACCGCAGACAGAAACGGATTCCAATCGAAAAAGTGTCTGAGTTTGTGCAGGATGGCGATCGACTGTGGCTGGGCGGGTGGACGGTGGTGCGCAAGCCTTTTGCGATGGCCTATGAACTCATACGGGCCGGTAAAAAAGACCTGCACTTGGTGAACAACCCGGGCGGCCCCGAGACCGACCTTCTGATCGGCTGCGGCTGTGCCGCTAAGTCCGAAACCAACTACATCGGGCATGAGCTCTTCGGTCACCCCTACAACTTCAGACGGCGGTTCGAACAGCCTGAAACCAACAAGGGGTTTCGCCATGACGACTGGACCGTGGCGACGGGGTCGCTGAGGATCATGGCCGGGGCGATGGGCATCCCCTTCATCCCGACCAAATTCCTGCGCGGGTCCGACATTTTAAACCCCGAAATGGACGGTTTCAAAGATCTGCGCGGGGTCGATGCGAAAGTGCCGAAGCGCAAGTTCATGATGATGAAGGACCCCTTCTGGGAAGGCGAAGACGTGGTTCTGATCCCCTCCATACGACCGGACGTGTGCCTCATCCATGCCCAGGAAGCCGGGGAAGACGGGACCGTGCGGATCACAGGCGGGGTGTTCCTGGATTATTATGCCGCTGTCGCCGCCAGGGTCACCATTGTATCGGCCGAGAAAATCGTGCCGCAGGCGGCGCTTGAGGCCACGCGCGAGGAAAACGCCATTCCGGGCGAAGCGGTTGATGCCGTGGTGGAGGCGCCGTTCGGCGCCCACCCCACGGCCGTTCATGGATGCTACGACAACGACCCTTGGTGGTTCAGGGATTACCTGAAGGCCTCCAAAAACGAGGAGACCATGCAGAAGTGGGCGAAGGAGTGGATTTTCAAGCCGGGCTCATTCAAGGGGTATCTGGAAAAAGTCGGTTCACGCCGGCTGGAGAAAATCACGGCTGACCCTAAGCTGTCTTATTCAAAGACGATCAAAAGGCGATTGGACAAGCTTGAGGAGGTGCACTAAAGTGGCCCCGAACTACTCCCGCCTGGAGATGATGGTGGTCGCTGCGAGCCGGCTTCTGCGCGACGGCGAAAGGGTATTGGTGGGAACCGGAATACCGCTGGTAGCCGCCATTCTGGCCAAGAAAACTCACGCCCGCGACATGGTGATGGTGATGGAGGCGGTCGCTTTCGACAGCAATCCGGAGGCGCTGCCGTTCTGCGTTGCCGACCCGCGGGCCGTCTACCGCACGACGTGGACGCCTACATCCGCCGAGGTCATGGGCCACTTCCTGCAGAGCGGCAAGATCGACGTCGGCTTTTTGGGCGGGGCCCAGGTGGACCGGTACGGCAACCTGAACTCGACCTGCATCGGCCCCTATCACCGGCCCGAAAAACGGTTCGAAGGGTCGGGCGGCGCTAGCGACATCGCCTCGCTCGCCAAGCGCACCATCATCATCATGAACCACGAGAAGCGCCGCTTCGTCGATCGCGTCGACTACATCAGCAGCCCGGGATGGAAATGCCGCGCGCTCGATTGGAAATCGGATGTGATGCGCGCCGATGTGGGTCTTGGCGGGGGGCCGCATGCCGTGGTGTCGACCCTCGGAGTGATGAAATTCGACGAGTCGAGCAGGGAAATGTATGTGGACAGCTATTACGACGACCTGGGGGTCTCGAGCGCCGACGTTCGCGGCATGACCGAATTTGAGATCGACGTGTCCCGCGCCCGGCCGGCGGCGCCGCCCCTGCCTGAAGAGTTGGCTGTTTTGAGGGAAAAGGTTGACCCGGAGGGGATTTACATGCGGTACTGAAAAAGGCTCGAAACTGAAGCCCCACGCTTTAGGCAAGAACGAAAAACAGCAAAACCAGCATAGAGACGGCCTTGAGACGCATATGGGTTTACCCGACGACCGGAGAGGCACTATGTCCGCCCCCAAAGATTCTCTTTTCAACAAAAGCAGCATCAACCAAATCGAAACCGACCAGAGCGCGTGGTTGGACACCGCCCTAAGTGAAGCCGACCGGGCGGCGGAAGGCAGTTTCTTTACCCACTCCGGCATTCCCGTAAAGCTACTTTTCACGCCGGCCGACGTCAAGGATATGAGCCACGCCCGGGACCTGGGATTCCCGGGCCAGGCGCCGTTCGTCCGCGGTGTCTACCCCAACATGTACCGCGGCCGCCTGTTTACGGTGCGTCAGCTGGCCGGGCTGGGGGCGCCGGAGGACTGCAACCTGCGGATCAAATACCTCCTGGATCACGGGGCCACCGGCGTCAACATTCTCTTCGACCTGCCCACCATTCGCGGGTACAACTCCGACGACCCCGAAGCCGAGGGCAACGTGGGCGCCTGCGGGGCGGCGGTCGATTCGATCTGGGACATCGACGCTTACTTCAGGGATATCGATCTGGGGAAGGTCAGTACATCGATCGTCACCCATTTGCCCAGCACCAGCATCGTGATTCCCGGCATGTACTTCGCCGTGGCCGAGCAACGCGGGACCCCGTGGACCCAGGTCGCCGGAACCTGTCAGAACGATTTCATTATGGAGACCTGCGTGGGCAGCGCCCCGGAGATCCTGCCGCCGGCAGCATCCTTCCGACTTCAATGCGACGTCGTGGAATGGATCTGCAAGAACATCCCGCGCTGGAACCCCATCAGCTACAATGGGTATAACCTTCGTGAGGCGGGAACCGATGCGGTGCAGGAAGTGGCCATTGCCATTTCCAACGCCATTGCCACGGCCGAAGAGTTGATGCGGCGCGGCATGTCCATCGACGACTTCGCGCCGCGCATGTCGTTTTTCTGGGATCTCCACAACGACTTTTTCGAGGAAATTGCGAAGTGCCGCGCCAGCCGCAAAGTGTGGTACCAGCTCATGAAGGAGCGCTTCGGCGCCAAGAACAAGAAATCGATGCTCATGCGCTTCCACGTGCAAACCGCCGGAGTGACGCTGCCGGCGACCGAACCCTACAACAATATCGCCCGCTCGGCGCTTCAGGGGCTTGCCGCTGTCCTGGGGGGCTGTCAATCCCTGCACATCGATTCCTACGACGAAGCCTATTCCGCGCCGACCGAAGAGGCGGCCCTGATCTCGCTGCGGACCCAGCAGATCATCCAAGCGGAAACCGGGATCGTCAACACGGTCGACCCGCTGGCCGGATCCTATTATGTCGAGTACCTGACCGATCAGATGGCCCAACGGATTTTGGCCTCCATCCGGAAGATCGAGGACATGGGCGGGCTTGTCAAAGCGGTCGAGAGCGGCTGGCTGCATCGCGAAATCAGCGCCTACAACTACAGGTATCAGCGGTCGATCGAAGCCGGGGAGACCAAGGTCGTCGGGGTCAATTACCAGCCGGCCGAAAAAGGCGCCTGCTGCAGTATCGACGTGTTCAAGTATCCCGAAACTTTCACCCGCCAGAAGGCCAAACTGGAGCGCCTCCGCGGCGAGCGCGATCCGAAAAAAGTCAAGGAATGCCTGGCCGTCCTCCGCGACAAATGCCACAGCGATGAAAACCTCTATCCATACACGATCGCGGCGGTGAAACACTTGGCGACCCTCGGCGAGATTGAGGATGTCTTCCGGGAAGAATTCGGACTGTGGGCGTTTCCGCTGTACTAAAACCTGTTTTAAGAGGAAATCACATGGCACGCAAAGTTCGAGTGGTCATGGCCAAGCTGGGGCTGGACATCCATTGGCGGGGCGTTTACCTCGTCTCCCAGTTTCTGAAAGATGCGGGAATGGAAGTCGTCTACCTCGGGAACCAGTTCCCGGAGCAGATCGTAGAGGCGGCCTTGGAAGAGGATGCGGACATCGTGGGCCTGAGCTCCCTCAGCGGGAATCACATGGCCCTCGGCCCCAAGGTGGTGCGGCTGCTCAAGGAAAAGGGGCTGGACAAAGTCAAGGTGTACATGGGAGGGGTGATGGCGCCGGACGATGCGGCCGCGCTGGAAAAGGAACACGGCATTCACAAGGTTTTTCTCCCCGACACCCCCATGGAAAAAATCGTCAACCACATGTACGCGAGTGTCGGGATCCCGAGGCCTCAACCTCAAGCCGGATAGGACGCCGGCCATCAAATATGCCAACCCTTATTCGGGTGACGGCGGGCACCCCGCTCCGCCGGTGCGTGAGATGCTGAACTTGGCATATTTGATTGCCGGAGTAATAATTGGCGGAGCAAGAACCAACCGTGCATGACCTGCAAGCGCTGCTTGAAAAATGCCTCCAGGGGGACAAGCTGGCCACCGCTCGTCTGATTTCCCTCATCGAACGCGGGGATCCGAGCGCGCCGCTCATTCTGGAGCGAATCTACCCTTACACCGGCAAGGCATACACCATCGGGATCACCGGGCCGCCGGGGGCCGGCAAGAGCACCCTAATGGACCGGCTGGTGAAAGAGTTCTGCGCTCAGGCGTATCGAGTCGGAGTCATCGCGGTGGACCCAACCAGCCCTTTCACCGGCGGGGCCCTTCTCGGGGATCGGGTGCGGATGAAATTCGACCGCGACGACCAGGACTGTTTTTTCAGGAGCATGAGCGCCGGCAAGGTCATGGGAGGCCTCGCCCAAGCCACACGGGATGTCGCCCGGGTGCTGGAGGCCAACGGTCGGCAGATCATCCTCATCGAAACGGTTGGTGTGGGCCAATCCGAGTTTGACGTCGCCCAGGCGGTCGACACCGTGCTGGTCGTTTTGCCCCCCGAAGCCGGCGACAGCATCCAGGTGATGAAAGCCGGTCTCCTTGAGATCGCGGATGTGTATGTCATCAACAAGTCCGACCGCCCCGGCGCGGACAGCCTATCGCATGCCCTGCAGGGGATGCTCGACTGCAAGGTCTGGAAGGAGACGTCCTGGCGTCCGCCGATATGCTCGACATCGGCCTCCCGCGGCCACGGGGTTCGGAAACTGTACGAGTGCATCTGGAGCCATCACGACCACCTTCAGAAAACAGCGACGCTGGAAGAGCGGCGGAAATACCGGCTCAAAGAGGAGCTGCGGAAAAAAATAGAGGAAGAGTTGGCGCGGGTCCTTTGGGAAGAGGACCTGGTCCAGGTGGAAGCCGCCGGCTGGATGGAAGAGGTGTGGGCCCGGAAAGTCGACCCGCTGACCATGGCGCGGAGGATCGTGGCCACGCGGTTCAAAGAAAAGGCTCACTCAGAATAGAAGCGTTTTCCACTGCCAAGGGCTCCATGCAAATGGATCGAGGCGTTGCTGAGATTCCGCTGGCGTTTTCTAACTAATCGTTATATATGAAATTTAATGAGCCGAACGTCTTTTCGGCGGGATAAGATTTTATCACTCCTGGCAGGGGACAGCTGATGAAACGTTTGCTGGTGGCAGTTGCTCTGATCGTCTGGATCGGCGCGGGGGCTGCGCGGGCGGGTGGGTTGTCGCCGGCTGCCGAGAAAGAGGTTGGAAAGCCGGGAGTCGTGGTGGCCGACGTGCTGGAGGTGAAAGCGGTTCTTGAGTCCATCGACTATAAGAAGCGCACCACGACATTAAAGGACAATAAGGGCCGGGCCATCACCCTCAAGGCGGACAAGGCGGTAAAGAATTTTGACCAGTTGAAAAAAGGCGACGTGGTCCTGGCGGATTTCGTCGAACCCATAGCCATCTTCATCCGCAAAGCCAACGCACCGAAAAGCGCCGCCGAGGCGCGGTTGGTATCCGTAGCGCCGAAGGGCTCCCATCGCGGGGTTCTTCTCGCCGAAGCCTTTCAGGTGGCGGCCACCGTCGAGTCCATCGACATCAAGGCACGACTGATAACCCTCAAGGAACCCAACCGGGGCGTCCGGGTCGTTGCGGTCGACAAAGGCTTTAAGAATCTCGAGGGAGTCAAGAAAGGCGACGAGGTCGTTCTGACAGTCACCGAGGCGATCGCCATCAAGATTGAAAAGAGGAAGTGACCGCGGCCGGCGCTTCGAATGGCTTCAGGGGCCGGCCGGGACACGCCCATCCCAAATGATGTCGAGGAGATCATCTTCCATGCCGAGAAAGAGTTATTTCGCCGTCGCGGTTTTTGTCGCCACCCTCATGCTCCTGTTCCGGCCCGTGTTCTCTGTTGCGGCCGGCCCACCCTCACCCGCAACCGGTATGGGCAAGGCGGCCGCCGACGCTCCGGCGGGCGATTACGAAGACGAGTACGAGGACGATGCGAAGACGGTGACGGTCAGAGATCCGCTGGAGACCTTCAACCGCGACATGTTCGTCTTAAACGATTTTCTCGTGCTCTATGTGATCGAGCCCGCCGCCAAGGGCGTCAAGGCCGCCGTCCCCTGGGAGTTCCGTACGATTTTCCGCAACCTCCTGCGCAACATCCGCTTCCCGGTGCGCTTTGTGAACTGCCTGCTCCAGGGTCAGTGGGAAAAAGGCGGGGACGAATTCGCCGCGTTCTTCATCAACACGACGGCGGGGTGCCTGGGGATGGCGGATGTGGCCGCCACCTATCCCGGCCGCAATCCGAGTCCGGAGGACATGGGACAGACGTTTGCGGTGTGGGGCTGGGACGATAGCGCTTTCCTGACGCTTCCCTTTTTCGGCCCTTCCACGATCCGCGACGCCCTGGGAAAACTTCCCGACGCGGTCCTGGATCCCCTGTTCTGGTACGCCGATCTCACGCTGTCCCTGGGTATCCGGGGGAGCGAGGCCGTCAACGACACCACCTTCCGCATCGGGGACTACGAAGCGATCAAAAAGGCATCCCTGGACCCGTATGTCGCGATCCGCAACGGCTTCATCCAGAACCGTCAAAAGCTGATCGGGGAATAAAAGGCCCTGCAGACGGCATACGATTCAATTGAATTCTTCTTTTCCGCCAGGTAACAAACGGCATGAATACGTCCCAACAGCAATTGGCCGAAGGCATCCTCTTTACCGACGAATACCAGTTCACCATGGCCCAGATGTACTTTCGTCTGGGACTGCATGAGAAACCCGCGCAGTTCGACTACTTCTTCCGGGGCTGCCCCGATTACGGTGCGCACAAGGCCGGTTTCTGCGTCAATGCCGGTCTGGAGTGGCTGCTGAACTGGATGCAGGCGGCGCGTTTCCGCCGGCCCGAACTGGAATGTCTCAGGTCCCAGACCGGGCGGGCCGGCACCCCGGTGTTCAGCCCTGATTTTCTGAGATGGCTCGAAAAGGCCGGCAACTTCGACGGTCTGTCCATGCGTGCCATCCCCGAGGGCCGGGTGGTCCACCCCAACGTGCCGCTGGCGGTGGTCACCGGACCGCTGGCGGCAGCCCAGATCCTGGAGACGTCGCTGCTCAACCATCTCAACTATCAGACCCTGATCGCCACCAAGGCGGCGCGCATCCGCGAGAGCGGCCGCGGGCAGCTGGTCATCGAGTTCGGCACGCGCCGCGGTCACGGCAAGGGAGTCACGGCCGGGGCGCGGGCGGCATTGATCGGCGGGGCCGATTTCAGCTCGAACGTGGGCATCTCGCATGTCCTCGGCCTGCCGCCGAAAGGCACGCACGCCCACAGCATGGTGCAGGCCTTTCTCGCGCTGGGGATGAGCGAACTGGACGCGTTCCGGGCCTTTGCCGAAACATATCCGGACGACTGCGTGCTGCTGGTGGACACCATCGACTCGCTGGGCAGCGGCATCCCCAACGCCATTACGGTGTTCGAGGAGCTGAAACGCAAGGGGCACGCGCCCGTCGGGATCCGGCTGGATTCGGGCGATCTTGCGCACCTGAGCATCGAGGCGGTGCGGATGCTGAACGCGGCCGGCTTTCCGGAGACGACGATCGTCTTGTCCAACGAACTGGACGAGCTGAGCATCTGGCAGATCATGACTCAGATCGGACAGGAGGCGGCGCGCAACGGCCTGGATGCGGATCACATCTTCCGGCGCCTGACATACGGGGTGGGCACCCGTCTGGTGACCTCGGCGGGGGACTCGGCCCTCAACGGGGTCTACAAGCTGGTCGCGCTGCGGCAGGATTCCAAGTGGATGCCGGCGATGAAGCTCTCGGACTCGCCCTCCAAGATCCCCAACCCCGGCGACAAGCGGGTCTGGCGCCTCTACGATCGCCGCAACAAGGCGACCGCCGACCTGGTGAGCACCAAGGACGAAAACCCGGCCGAGATGCCGGAAATCGTGCTCCGGCACATGACCGAGGCGAGCCTTCAGCGCACCCTGCATTCTAAAGATCTCCTCGCGATCGAGCCGCTGCTCGAGGACATCCTGCAGGAAGGCCGGCGGAAGTCGCCTTCGCCGGCCATCGAGGAGATCCGTACCCGGCGTCGGTCCGACATGGAGAGATTGGACCCGGGCGTCAAACGCCTGATGAACCCCCATATCTACCACGTCTCGCTGAGCGAGAAAATGTGGCAGATGAAGCAGAAACTGATCGCTGCCATGCGGGCGGGACTGCCGCACTCAGAACATCAGATGACTTCGTAAGAGCGGGATCATGAAACTCCGGCGCCAGGCGCCGGGGTTTCATTTGCGCTTGAAGACCGACCGCCAGCCCCCGCACTCCGTCGACAGCGGGCGGATGGACCGGCAGACGTCCCGCGCCATTTCTGTGATGTAAAAAGCTTCGGAGTCTTCGGCGTTGACGATCTCCAGCAGTTTTCCCATATCCCGCCGCCGGCAGGCAATGTAAAGCTCATCCACCGGACCGTGCATCCCTTCGCCCCGAAACACCGTCACCGGTTGCCCCATGGCGCGCAGTCGTTCGGTCATGGATTTGCCGGCCGTGCGCGTGAAAACCCGCAGCACCATGAACCCCAAGGCGATCTTGCGTTCGACGGCAATGCCTACGATGTTGCCGGTGGCGAAGCCGAATGCGTAGAACACGGCCAGGATCGGCTGGGAGCCGACCTGCTGCACCACCGTGCTGACGACGGAGATCCAGATCAGGATTTCGAAGATGGCCAGAAAGAAAGCGACGACGCTTCGGCCCTGGACGGTGATGATGGTTCGCACCGTGCCGAGCGACACATCGCAGATGCGGGCAAGAAAAATGAATGCGCCGGTCAACCACGTATTGAGTTCCAGCATGCCGATGCTCCCTGCTTCAGGACCGCTTTCCCGCGAGTTGGATATGCGCCTTGGCGAGGTCAAGGTAAACCTCGGTCGCCCGTTGAATGCCGCTTCTTTCGGCTGCCGTCAACGCTCGTTTCACCCGCGCCGGTATGCCCGCGACCAGGCTGTCAGGCCCGACTTCCTGGCCCTCTTTCAGCACGGCCCCGGCCGCCACCAGAGACCCCGTGCGGACCGATGCCCCGGTCAGAATCAGAGCCCCGAGTCCGATCAGGCAATGGTCCTCGATGGTGGATCCGTGGACAACGACGTTGTGGCCGACAGTCACGCAGGACCCGATGCGCACCGGGTGCCCGAAATCGGTGTGCAGCGTGCAATTGTCCTGGATGCTGGTGTTGCCGCCCACTTTGATGAGGTCCATGTCGCCCCGAAGCACCGCGCCATACCAGATGCTGGCGCCGTCCCCGATCTCCACATCGCCGATGACGACTGCCGTCGGCGCGATGAAAACATTTTCCCCGATTCGGGGGTGCTTGCCGTTGAAAGAAAGAATCATGCTGCCGCTGCTCCATTCGGACGCCCCACAAAGGGCGTGACTTTCGATGACGACGTATGGCAAAATATGACTTTGCTGTCAATTGCGGCCCGTTTTCGGATGGGCATGGAAGCTCATCCCAGAGACATGAAGTGAGATGAATACCCCGAATCACAGCGATGTGCTGGTCATCGGCGGCGGGGCGGTGGGGTTGGCCTGCGCCCATTACCTGGCGCAGGCGGGCCGCACGGTGTGCATCATCGAGCAGGACACCGTCGGCGGCGGGGCGTCCCACGGCAACTGTGGCCTGGTGGTCGCCAGCTATCTGATGCCCCTGTGCGTGCCCGGCGTCGTGCGCAAGGAGTTCCTAGGCCTGCTGCGGCGCAGCTCGCCCTTGTACATCAAGCCCACGCTCGACCCCGACGTGTTGGGCTGGCTGGTCAAATTCGCCGGGAGGTGCCGCACGGGGTTCGTGCAGGACGCCATACGGGCGCGGGAACGCCTCCTGACCAGCTCGGACCGTTTGTTCCAGGAGCTGTTTCGGGACCATGCGCTCGAGGCGGAGTATGAACGGCGGGGGATGCTCATCGTGTACCGCACCGAGAAGGCCATGCGAGGCTACGAAGCAAAGAACGAGGAGCTGCGGCCTTTCGGCCACGCCGCCGAACCCCTGGTGGGCAGGGCGCTGCGGGAACTGGAGCCGGCCTTGCGGGAGGATGTCTTCGGGGGCTGGTATCACGCGACGGACAGCCACCTGCGGCCGGACCGGCTGCTGCGATCCTGGAAACAGGCGCTCATCGGCTCCGGAGTCAGGATCGAGGAAAACTGCCGCCTGGAGCGCTTCCGCAGCGTCGGGGATCGTGTGGCGGCGGCCGTGACCCCGAAGGGGGAGTTTGCCGCCCGGGAGGTGGTGCTGGCGGCCGGCGCCTGGTCGGCGCCGATCGCGGCCCAGCTCGAGCTGCGGTTGCCGCTTCAGCCGGGCAAGGGGTACAGCATCACCATGGCGCGGCCGGCCGTGTGCCCCCGAATCCCCTGCAGCTTCGCGGAGAAGCGGGTGGTGGCAACCCCCTGGCCGAGCGGCTACCGACTGGGCGGGACCATGGAGTTTTCCGGTTTCAGCACCGCCCTGAACCCCCGCCGCCTGGCCGCGCTGACCGCGGCGGCCGGCGAGTACCTCACGGACCCGGTCGGGCATCCGGTGGTCGAGGAATGGACCGGCCTGCGGCCCATGACCTACGACGACCTGCCCGTGATCGGCCGTGCCCCGCGATGCCGCAACCTCATCCTGGCCACGGGCCACGGCATGCTGGGGATCACCACGGCGCCGGCCACCGGCAAGCTGGTGGCGGAGATCGTCTGCGGCGCATCGCCGCACATCGACCCCGGCCCTTTCAGCGTCAGTCGCTTTCAATGAGCGCCGCGTCAGGCTCCACGGCGCGGGTCCGTTGCGGGGTGCCGACGGGGTTCAGTTGCGCGAATCAAAAAACCTGTCAGGCGCCAGCCAGGGATGGGAGACGGCAAGCGGTCCGGGGCGCCGGGCGGGTTTGAGTTCAGACGAGGTGGTGCGATGGGGTTCGTTGCCGGATTTCAAGCGCATGTTTCGTTGGAATCAACTTCACTTGGTTTTGCCTTTCAAGGCCACCGGCTCCTGGTCAGGTTGGACCAGGGGCGGCCCTGCATCCCCTCGCTGCCGGATGCGACCTCGTTCAGCGCGGGTCCCCCGTGGGTGCACTTCTTCGGCGCCTGGAACGGCGCGGGCTGTTATGCCGTCTGCCTGCCGGAGGATGCGGCCGTGGGCAACGGGTTTGAAACAAGAGGGTTGCGGGAGCTCTTCGGCCGAATGGACGAGGATCTGGTCTGGGTGGCGGGCCGGGCCGGCCAGCTGGTGCATTGGCACCGCAACCACCGCTTCTGCGGCCGCTGTGGAGCGCCTGCCTCGGATCACCCGGAGGAGCGGGCCAAGATCTGCCCGGCCTGCGGCCTGCTGAACCACCCGCGCGTGTCGCCGGCGATCATCGTTGCCGTCGTCAGGGGCCGGCGGCTCCTTCTGGCGCATTCCCACCGGTTCCCTTCAAGATTTTACAGTGTCCTGGCGGGGTTTGTTGAACCCGGGGAGGATCTGGAGCAGTGCCTGCAGCGAGAGGTCTTCGAAGAGGTCGGCGTGCGGGTAAAAAACATCCGCTATTTCGGCAGCCAGACCTGGCCGTTCCCGGACTCGCTCATGGTGGCCTTCACCGCCGAACATGCCGATAGGGAGATCTGCGTGAATCCGGCCGAAATCACCGACGCCGGCTGGTTTGCCGCCGATGAGCTTCCGGAAATTCCGCCGCCCATCAGCATCGCCCGCCGGCTGATCGACTGGTTTGCCATGGAGTTCAGATAGAGGAAAAGAACCGGAACGCCATGACCTCATCTATTTGACTTTCCGGATATCCTCCTCCCTGCCGATGATCACGAGGACATCGCTGTCCTTGAGGACGGAGCTGGCCCGCGGCACCAGCTGCATCTTGTTGGTCAGCACGTCCCGTATGGCGATCACCTGGAGGTTGTATTTCTTGCGCAGATCCAGATCGGCCAGGCTTTTGCCGATGAAGGCCGTCGGCGGCGCCAGTTCGACGATGGTGTATTCCTCTGAGATCGGAAGATACTCCAGGACGTTGGGGGATATGATGCTCCTCGCCACCTTGTTGGCCATTTCGCGCTCGGGGATGATGGCCTCGCTGGCGCCCACCTTGAGCAGGATCCGCTTGTAGTCCTCGTTCGGCACCTTTACGATGATCGTCTTGACCTTCAGTTCCTTCAGGTGCAGCGTGAGCAGGGTGCTGGCCGAGAGGTCTTCGCCGAAGGAAATGACGACGATGTCGTCTGCGGCCACGCCGATGCTTTCGAGGACCTCCTTGTCGCTCGCGTCCGCCAGCACGGCCTTCGTGCTGTAATCCTTGATTCTCTGGACGACGTCCTTGTTTTTATCGACGGCGATGACATCCAGACCGCTTTCGTAAAGATGCCGGGCGAGCTGCGACCCGAAAATCCCCAATCCGATCACCACCACACGTTTCATGCCATAGCCTCCTTATCCCACCATGACCCCTTCTTCCGCGTAGGTGAAGCTTTTCCGCGTCGCCATACGCGCGAGCGAAAAGGCGAGGGTCAGCGGGCCCACGCGGCCGGCGAACATCATCAGGATGATCCCGAGCTTCTGGGGCGTGTTCAGGTTCGGGGTCAAGTTCATGGAGAGACC
The DNA here is from genome assembly GCA_963716325.1 of uncultured delta proteobacterium. Lineage (GTDB taxonomy): Bacteria > Desulfobacterota > Desulfobacteria > Desulfobacterales > SpSt-501 > SpSt-501. Next base: position 104,059 of record CAVQTH010000047.1, read on the forward strand.
CACGGTCCCGAACGCCGATACGGTTTCAAAAATATACTCCACAAAAAGATGCCGGCTTCCGGCCGGGGGCCCGCTGTGGTCCGCCGACAGCAGCAAAATCGACGTGATGAAGCAGACCGAGAGTGAAGCCGCCAGGATGATGGAAATCGTGCGCTGCAGGAGCTCTCTCGGGATGGTGCGGTTGAAAACGTTCACCTCTTCGCGGCCTCTGAGGCGGCTCCACATGATCAGGAAAAGCAGGCTCGCGCTGGTGGTCTTGACGCCCCCGCCGGTGGAGCCCGGGGATGCGCCGATGAACATCAGGGTGATCATCAGCAGGATGGTCTCGTTGGCGAGCATCCCGATGTCCACCGTGTTGAAGCCGGCGGTGCGCGGGGTGATCGACTGGAACAGGGATGCCAGCACGCGGTTCTGCCACGGGAGGTCTTTCAGGATCCGTTCGTTCTCGAATACGAAAAACAGGAGAGCGCCGCCTGCGATCAACACCCCGGTGGCGAGCAGGACCACCTTGGTGTGAACCGAAAGTCTTCTCTGCTTGCCGAAAACCCGCATGTGCAGTTCGTAGTGGACAATGAACCCGATCCCGCCGGCCACGATGAGCCCCATCATGGTGAGATTGACGATCGGATCTCCCTGGTAGGACACCAAATTGTCGCTGAAGAGCGAGAACCCGCAGTTGTTGAAGGCGGAGATGGCGTGGAAGACCGCCTGGTACAGGGCCTCTCTCCAGGTGAAGTCCTGGGAGAACCTGGCCCAGAGCAGAAGGGTGCCCGCACCCTCGTATAAAAACGTAGAAAGGAAAACAAATTTCAGGATGGACCCCAGGTTCCGGCGCGGGGCATAAAGGAAAACCGACTGCATGATGTCGTGTTCCTTCGAGGCCAGCCCGCGGCCGAGGATGACGAAGAACACCGCCGAAAACGTCAGGATCCCCAACCCCCCGACCTGGAACAGGCAGATGAGGACGACCTGTCCCGTCAGGCTGAGATCCTCGCCGACGTTGATCGAGGCCAGCCCGGTCACACACACGGCCGAAGCCGACTGGAAAAGGGCGTCGATCCACGGGATCGGGGCCTTGCCCGCCGAAAAAGGCAGCCAGAGCAGGAGGGCTCCCGTCAATATCGACCCCGGCAAAACTCAAGATAAAAATCCGTTCGGGAGACAAGTGGCGGGCCACCATCATCCTGGGGTGCCAGGAGTGCTTAGGGTATCGATCTGAAACGCTGTGCTGTTTCATAAAAGATGAGAAGCTCGGCGCGGATTTTGACTGACCCGAACAGTGCTCAACAATATTCGAAACATATCCCAGAGCTCGGTAATCTATCAGGGCATCCCCTATGCGTCAAACGGGGCGGGGGGTTCGGCGATTGCGGCCGCGGGGCTATAGCCGGATTTGAGCCCCCAGCTCGACCACCCGGTTGGGGGGTATGCCGAAATAGCCGGCCGGATTGGCCGCGTTGCGCGACATGAACGCAAAAAGGGCTTTCCGCCAGTACGGCATGGATGACTTGCCATTGATCAACAGGGTTTCGCGCCCCAGGTAAAATGTCGTTTTGGTGGGTTCCAGGGGCAGGCCGAAGCCGGCCGCCAACCTCATGGCTTTCGGCACGTTCGGGGTTTCCATGTAGCCGTACCAGGCCGCCAGCCGATAGAACCCCGACGGCAGGTGTTCGATGCGCAAACGGTCCTCGTCCGCCACCGCCGGGACGTCGGCCGCCTGAATGGTCAGCAGGACCACGTGCTCATGCAGCATCTGATTGTGCTTGACATGGTGGAGGAGGGTGGGCGGCGTGCCTTCAACGGAAATGGTCATGAACACCGCCGTCCCGCGCACCCGGTTCAGCGGGTGCCGTTCGATGTCGGCCAGGAATGCCTCCAGGGGAAGCAGGCCCGCGAAGAGTTGACGCTTCAGTTCTTCGCGCCCTTTTCGCCATGATGTGAACACCGTCGTGACCAGAAGGGCGACGAGGAGGGTGATCCAGCCGCCGTCAAAAAGCTTGAACAGGTTGGCGCCGAAATAGCTCACATCGAAGATCAGGAAAAGCGTCACCGGGGGCAAGGCCTTCCACAGCGGCCAGCGCCACACGTAAAGGGCGGCCAGCAGATAAAGCACCGAGGTCAGGCCCATGGTGGCGGTCACGGCCAGGCCGTAGGCGCCGGCCAGCCGGCTGGACTCCTTAAACGTCAGAACCAGGACCAGGCAGGCGATCATAAGGGCATAGTTGATACCGGGGATGTAGATCTGTCCTTTGATTTCCGCGGATGTGTGAACGATGTGGACACGGGGGCTGAAGCCGAGGTGAATGGCCTGTTGCGTCAGGGAAAAGGCGCCCGAAATCAGCGCCTGGGAAGCGATCACGGTGGCGATGGTGGACAACGCCACCATCGGGTAGAGTGCCGCCGGAGGAACCAGTCCATAGAAGGGGTGAAAGCCGGCGTCCGGGTGTTCCAGCAGCAGGGCGCACTGCCCGAAATAGTTGAGCAGCAGGGCGGGGCAGGCCAACCCCAGCCAGGTGATGCGGATGGCACGGCGGCCGAAATGCCCCAGGTCGGCGTATAGCGCCTCGCCGCCGGTGATGCACAGCACGACCGAGCCGAGTACCACGAACCCATGCAAGTGGTTGGCGCTGAAAAACTCCCAGGCGTACCAGGGGTTGAGGGCCAGCAGGATGCGCGGGGATTGCAGGATTTCCCAAGACCCCAGCGCCGCAATGGTCAGGAACCAGACCACCATGATGGGCCCGAACACTTTGCCGATGCCGCTGGTGCCCCGCTTCTGAACGACAAAAAGAGCGATGAGCACGATGCAGGTCAAGGGAACGACGAATGGCTTGGCGGCTTCGGTGGCGACTTCCAGCCCTTCGATGGCCGACAGCACCGAAATGGAAGGGGTGATAATGCCGTCGCCGTAGAGCAGCGCCGCGCCGAAAATAGCCGCCAGGGCGGCGGCGGAACGCAGGCGCGGCGTCATCGGAGTCCGGGAGCCCAGGATCAACCCCAGCAGTGCGAAGATGCCGCCCTCCCCCCGGTTGTCGGCCTTGAGGATGAATCCGACGTATTTGACGCTCACCACGATGGTCAGGGACCAGAACACCAGGGAGGCCACGCCGAAGAGGTTGACGTCGTTCAAGGCCACCGCGTGCGCTCCGTTGAAGCACTCGCGTACGGCATAGAGCGGGCTGGTTCCGATGTCTCCGTATACGACGCCGAGGGCCGACAGGGCGAGCGCGGCGGTTTTTCCCTGAACTTTTCGGTGAGGGGGCGAGCCGGGCGGGTGGGGTGCCGGGCGTGCGTCCGCGGGATCGCCATGCGCATCTGACATGTGGTTGGCCTCCGGAAGTTGGATGCGGGAGAAATCCCCCTCCGGTCTCCTCCGAAGGTTCTCCTCATCGATGCCTACGAGGTTAGCTGAAGGGATAGGGCCGAAGAGGTTGCCCATCGCCGGAAGGCGATACGCCCCAGAAATCTGGTTCCCCCGTTCCCGGTCGATACCGGAATTAGGCGGCGGGTAAATCTAGACCTGAATGCAGGCGGGTGTCAAGCGATTTCGATGGGGGCCTTTGCGGGGGGCCATGGCGGACCGTGCGTTAACCGTCTGCGAGGGGCTTGGGTTTGGATTTCTTCCTGCGTGACAGCTGCATGCGGATGAACTCCACGACGGCCGGGATCCCCGGGATCAGCACCAGGGCGATGATCACCATGCTGAAGTTCTTCCGGACGATGGGGATGTTGCCGAACCAGTAGCCGGCGAGCACGAACAGCAACACCCACAGCACCCCGCCGAACACGTTGAAGAAGAGAAATCGCGGGTAGGTCATGCTGCCGATGCCGGCCACGAAAGGGGCGAAGGTGCGGATGATGGGCAGGAACCGGGCGATGATGATGGTTTTGCCGCCGTGCTTCTCGTAGAAGGCATGGGTGCGGAGAAGGTATTCCTTGTTGAGGAAGCGGCTCTGCTCCTCGTGGAACACCCTGGGGCCGACATAATGGCCGACGGAGTAGTTCACCGTGTCGCCCAGGATCGCCGCCGCGATCAGGATTAAAATCACCCAGGTCACGTCGAGGGCGCCGATGGCCGCCATGGAACCCACCGCGAACAGGAGCGAGTCGCCCGGCAGGATCGGCGTCACGACCAGGCCGGTTTCGCAGAAGACAATGACGAAGAGAATCGCGTACACCCAGAGGCCGTAGTTGGCGCAGAGCACCTGGAGATGCTGGTCGATATGCAGGACGAAGTCGATCAAGAATTTAACAGCATCCATCGAAACCTTCCGATCCAGTTGCTTTTTTTAAACCCCGTGGGAGCGGCTTTCCAGCCGCGATCATCGAGGCTGTAAGCCTCTCCCCCACGTCATTGCAGATACGATGGCGCCGCGCGCCATAACGTGCTTTTCAATAAAAAAGCAACGTGCCCGTATTTCGGGCACGTGAGCAGATCATACCATCGATGCGCGGCAAAGGAAAGCCGCGGGGCATCAGCGCTTGCCGTCGCCGGGGGGCCGACCCTCCTGGTCGTAAGACCGCAGCATCTCGTACTGCCCCTTGAAATAGGGCAGGTGCCTTTTGAACCGGCCGAACACGATGCGCGCCAGGATGTAGCAGATCAGGAAAACAACCACGTAATGCGCCCCGGAGGGATAGAATGGAATGGAAATCCCGCTTTCCGCAAAATGGGGCTGCATCCAGTCCAGCGCGAAAAAAATCGGCCACAGGGCGGCGGCGGACAGCCCGAACTTGTTGAAAAAAACGTGGCCGTAAGCGTCGTTGGCCTGTTTGTTGAGGGCCTTGTAGCTCGTCTCGTCGCCGCGCCGGAGGGCTTCCTGCGACAGGTCACTGTATTTCTTGAGGTTGCTGTTCAGCTTGTCGAGGTGCTTGCGGTTGGCCCTGAACACCAGCGAAATGGTGAACTCCCCGATGACCACCACGACCATGGCCAGCAGCAAGGTGCCGATGAGGCCGTCCAAAACGTGAACGCCGGTCAGGCCATAGAGAGTCAATAAATAAGGGTCCGCGTAATACCACATTTTTTTCGGGCCGGATGCCCATGCCGAGGCGTAAAAAAGCCCGGGCTTTGGGCCCGGGCTTCGGGTTTCATTTCAGCAACTCCACCATGCTCACATCGGCACCCAGGACCTTCCGAAGAAGCCTCGGCTGAAGTAACCGATGCCGACATACAGCGCCAGGATGATGAAAAGGATTTTCAGCCACTTTTCCGGAATGTACTTCGCTGTTCTGGGTCCGACCATGGAGCCGATGAACACCCCGACCAGCTGGGTGCCGACGAGGGCCCAGTCCATGCCGGCCCCGGCCACGTTGATGTAGGTCGTGATGCTCGTGATCATGCTGATCAGAACGGCCAGCGCCGAGGTCCCGGCGACGACGAACATGGGCAGGCCGACGATGCTGGTCAGGTAGGGCACGTACAGGAACCCGCCGCCGACGCCGATGAAGGCCGAGATCGCCGCGATCACGACGCCCCCGAAGAAGGCCGCGATGGGGTTGAACGAGAAATCCGTGCCGAAAAAGGTCATCGTGGACTTCGTGATGCTGAAGGATTTCAGCGTCACGCCTGCCGATTCAATGTCCGCTTTTTCCTTGACGGTTTTCTCGAATGCCTGGGACGCGGCTTTGGCCGCTTTCTTGCCGGCCTGGCCCTTGGGAGTGAGCTCGTAGATCAAAACGAACCCCACGACCAGAACGAACACACCGAACCACCCCTGGTACTGGCTGAAGCTGACCTTGCCGCCGGTGAGCGAGGCCGCCAGGTAGGCGCCGACGATGGAACCTGCACCCAGGGCAAGCCCCAGCGGCCAGGACATGCGCTTGGACTTGAGGTAGTTGATGACGCTCACGATGGACGAAAGCCCGACCAGGAATTGATTGGAGGTCCGGATGCTGTCCGTCAGCGTCTTGTTAAGGCCCGGGGCGGTGTCCCTGAAGGTGCGGACATAGTCGCCCAAGCCGTAAACCGTCATATGCCCCACGCCGGCCATGATGCCGCCGAAGGCGCCCACCGTCGAAAAGACCCAGCCCACCCACACGGCCCACAGGAAAATCAGGATCGAGCTGGGCTGCGGCGCGCCCGGAACGCCGAAGACCCCGCGCGGCGCGTTGGGGTCGATCTGGCCTTTGCCCTTGCCTTCGGGCGCTTTGGCGATCTCAACCCCGAGCTTAGCCGGCAGCCCCAGATCGCTGCCCACCAGTTTAGGCTTGGCTTCCGCCGGTTTCTGCTCGGCCGGCGCCGGCGGCTGCGCCGGCGCCGGCGGGGCCTGAGCCCACAGGCTGTTTGCGCCGGCCCATGCAAAAGCCGAAACTACCAACAGAATTAAACTCCATTTTCTGAACGAACCGGTCTGCTTCATTATCCCTCCTGCCTGCTGGAATTGGATCATTTCGAGCCTCGTAACGACGCTGCGCAGATCTGTGTTTTGACCGAAAAAAGTATCAAAGCAATAAAGCAGTCAATAGCTGTTGTCAACTAAAACGCCGCGAAATACCGAGAAACCTGCCCGTACGCAGTGTTTTTTAATCGTTTTCTGATGGTGTCGAGGAACATTGACCTGAGCCTGTAAGACAGGTATGGTCGGTTGAAGCTGCAGCATGGACGGCATGATCCCCATCCTCGGCCGGCGAGCTGAAGAGGAGGGCGCCTTGCCGGGGAGAACGATTCGACGAAGAAGCCTATCTGAGAGGAGCGATCATGATTCACGTCATTGCCACGATCAAAGTCAAGCCGGGGACGCGGGATAAGTATCTCGGGATCCTGAAGGCCAATGTGCCCACCGTCCTGGCGGAAAAAGGATGTGTCGCCTATGTGCCGGCGGTGGATGTGGAGTCCGGCATCCCGGTGCAGGTGGACCTGCGGCCCGATGTCGTCACCCTCGTCGAGGCCTGGGAGAGCCTCGCTGATCTCCAGGCCCATCTCAAGGCACCCCACATGCTGGCGTACCGGGAAAAGGTCAAGGACATCGTCAAGAACATCAGCCTGCACGTGATGACGCCGGCCTGAGGCGCTGCGCGATGCCGGCCACAAACCCTCCGCCGCTTGCGCGGGCTGCCACCCTGATCCTGGTGCGGCAGCACACCGGCGAGCTTCAGACCTATCTGCTCCGCAGAAGCCCCACCAGCGGGTTCATGCCCGGCCTATTTGTTTTCCCCGGCGGCCTGGTGGATGCCGCCGATGGCGATGAGGCCTTCTGGCGGGATCGCCAGGACCTGGCGCCGGATACGGTCGGCGAACAACTGGGCAAGGGGCTTTGCCTTTCGGATGCCTTGAGTCATGCCGTCGCCGCCGTACGCGAGACCTTCGAGGAGGCCGGCGTTTTGCTGGCTTCGAAAACAGGGCCGGCCGATGAAAACCTGAAGAGGGCCGGCAAACGGCGCCTTGCGGAAAGCCAGCGGCACGGCTGGTTTCGAACGCTGGTGGAAACCGACGGCTGGACGCTCACCTTCTCCGTGCTTGCGCCCTGGTCCCACTGGATCACGCCGGTGGGCATGCCGCGGCGGTTCGACACGCGGTTTTTCGTGGCGGCCCTGCCCGAGGGACAGGACGGCCGACCGGATATGCGCGAAACCACGGAGGGTCTCTGGGTCGGCCCCCAGCAGGCCCTGGCGGGCAACCTCGCCGGTCGGATACCTCTCAGCCCGCCTACCTTGGTGACGCTGCATGAGTTCCTGAAATATCCGACCCTGGACGCTCTTCAGGGAAGGCTCGAGGGGCGGGAGTGGGGCGAGCCCATCTTCCCGCGGCTGGTGGTCCTTGGAAAAGGCGCGGGATCTATCATCGTCGAACCCTGGGACCCGATGTACGGGCGGGAGGATGTGCGGATAGACGCCAATAAGTTGCCGGGAAGCCTGCTGCCGGCGGGGGTGCCGTTTTCACGGCTGTGGAATGAAGGCGGAATCTGGAAGCCGGTGGCTTGAAGGTTTATGACGTTGCAATAGCTCGATTCTGGGCTACGGGCTTGTGGGAGCGGCTTTCCAGCCGCGATTCATCCGGCGCCTGGACCTCGCGGCCGAAAAGCGTGCTCAAACAATCACAACCTTGACGGCGTGCTCGCGCACGCCGTTGTTGCCGTACCCCAGCGAATTCCAGGCGGCCTGCATCGGCTGCTGCCGTCCCTGGGAGTCCGAGGCACGCGACATGATCAGGCAATCTCCTATTGCACCCGCCTTCCACAGATACTGCCACTGCCGCCAGGCGAACGGTTCATGCGGCCCGATGAATTCGGCCGGGCTCCAGCTCGCCCCGCCGTCCGGCGAAACCTCCACCCGTTCCACCTCCGCTTCACCGGCGTAGGCCGCCCCCAGCACGACGACGGTGCCGGCGGGGAGCGTCTCGCCCGGGAGCGGCTGGGTGATGATGGATTTGAGCTTGATGCCGGTGACCACCTCGCCCGTCTGGGGCTCCTGGCCTTTCTGAAACACCCGGTAGACGTTGTCCATGAAAAACCCGGCGCAGGGCCGGTCCAATACGGCGATGCGCTGCAGCCACTTCACGCAGTTGGCGCCGGTCCAGCCCAGCGCGAGGGCCCGCAGGGGGTAGCCGTGCTTGAGGGGCAGGGGTTCCCCGTTCATCTCATAGGCGAGCAGGGTGGTGGAGAGCGCCTTGGCCAGGGGGATGCTGCGGATGAACCTGACGCCGGCGGAGCCGAGGGGTTGGTCGAAGCCCTCGAAGGCGACGTGGCCGGCGGCCGGCTTCAGGCCGGCTGCACTCAGAACCTCCTTCAGCCAGACGCCCCCCCAAACGGCGTTGCCCACGCCGCCGATGGTCCAGGGGTTGCCGGCGGATTTGTCCGCGAGCAGGGACCGGCCGTTGCCCGAGCATTCCAAGGTATCGGCGGCGATGGCCCTGGGCATGCGGCGAATCTGGTCGAAGGTGAGTGTCAACGGCGTTGCGACTTCGCCCTCGACGGACAACCTCCAGCGGGCAAGGGAGATCCGCCGCGGCGGGATGGCGCCCTGGTTGCGGTCGAAGAAAACGGCGTTGGGAGTGATCCAGGATCTCAGAGACTCGACGGGGGTCTCGGCATTGAGCGGCCTTTCCGTCATGACGCGCATGGGGTCTTTCATGAGGACCTCCGGTTGAACGAGGCGATCGGGAGGAATCTACCAGGCTCAAGAAAGCCATTTGCCGGCTGAAAAGTCAAGCCGAATGGGAGGATAGTTTCTTCTCGATGGCTTTCGATGTCGGGGTGATCGACAGGCCGCCCAGGGTCGTGCAGCGCAGCTCCATGGGCAGGCTCTGGCCCACCCGGTCCATGGTCTCGATCACTTCGTCGAGCGGGATGACGGCATCGTAGCCGGCCAGCGCCATATTGGCGCAGGCCAGGGCGTTGCTCGCGGCCAGCACGTTGCGGCCGAGGCAGGGCACCTCGACGCGATTGGCCACCGGGTCGCAGATCATGCCGAGCACGTTCTGAATCGCCATGGAGGCGGCATCCACCGCCTGCCGCGCGCTGCCGCCGGCCAGGGTGACCAGGGCCGCCGCCGCCATGCCCGAGCCGGAACCGCACTCGGCGAGGCAGCCGCAGACCTCGGCTGCGAACGTGGAATGGGCGGAAATGAATACGCCGATCATACCGGCGGCCAGCAGGGCGTGGGTCATGTCGGTCTCCGACCGCCCCATGGCATCGGCCGCGGCGATGACGGCCCCCGGCAGACCGCCGCAGGAGCCGGCCGTGGGTGCGGCCACGATGACCCCCATGGCGCTTTTGACCTCCATCAGGGCCGTGACGTAAAGGATCATGGCGTTGAGCATGCCGGCCTCCAGCAGCGTGCCCTTTGCCATGGCGGTCTTGAACCCTGCGGACTGAGGCCCCAGGATGCGGTCCGCGAAGCGGGTGCCCTCGATGCCCTGGGCGATGGAGCCGCGCAGAAGGCCCACGATCGTCTGCATGCGGTCCTTCACCTCGCTTTCGGGAACTCCGCCCCGGGTGCTTTCATAAGCAGCGGCGAGCCCGGCCAGGTCGAGATGGCGGTCCCGGTTCCAGTCCAGCATCTGCGCGCTGGTGATGAAGGGGACCTGCATGTCCCTGCGGGAGAGAATGGGAAGCACCGGCGCCAGCGTTCGCATCCACGCCACGCCGTTGCGGGAGGCGAGCAGCGTGCGGACGGGCTCCGGCAGCGCTTTCCGGCTTCTGATCTCGACCAGGGTCTTGTCTTTGCCGGTGTGCAGCAGGATGTCTTCCGCTGTGACCGTGTGCTTCAGGGTTTCATGCATCGACATGTCGACGGCATCGACGGCGAGGAGCGTTTCGACATAATCGCCCTTGATGGACAGCGGGGTGCCGTCGATCTCCACCACCTCGACCATGCCTCCGCCCGTGGAGAGCGCGATCATCCGGTGGGTCTCGCTGGAATTGGAGAGGGTCAGCCGGTAGGTGTTGGGGTGGGTGTCATGATACTCGCCGATGCGGAGCTCGATGAGGATGCCCGCCCGTTCCAGGGCTGCGGCCGAGTCGAGCAGGCGCCCATCCTGGGCATCCCACCCGAGCAGGCCGCCGAAGAGCCCCATGTCCGAGCCTTGGCTGGCGTGGGTGAATGCCAGGGAGCCCTTGGCGTCGAACTCCATCAGGACGCGCTCGATCCGGCCGCCCATCAGGTCGCGCGCCAGGCGGCCGATGCGCACTGCCGCTGCGCAGTGGGAGCTGGAAGGCCCGCGCATCACCGGACCGATCACGTCGTTGAAGATGCTGGGGTAACTATCCATCATAGACTCCAAGGGTCTCTCGAGGGATTCGCTTTCAAATCCCCCCAACCCCCTTTGCTAAAGGGGGAGCAAGAGAACCCCGGTAGTTCTCCCCCTTTGGAAAAAGGGGCGGGGGGATTTCGTTCGACGGTAGGATGGCGCCGCGCGCTATCCCCCGATTTGCCGTACAGCCCTCAATGCGTCTCCTGGGCCGTGCGGCTGATGATCTCCTCCTGGTGGTATTGGTCCAGATCCACGAAATAGTCGCTGTAGCCCGCGACCCGCACCAGGAGATCGCGGTGGTCGTCCGGGGCGGCCTGGGCCCGGCGCAGGGTGTCGGTGTCCACCACGTTGAACTGGATGTGGTGGCCGTTCATGCGGAAGTAGGTGCGGATGAGATGGGCCATCTTCTCGAGGTCCTGCTCGGACTGCAGCACGCTCGGCAGGAAGCGCATGTTGAGCAGCGTCCCGCCGGATTTCATCTGGTCCATCTTGGCCAGCGACTGGATCACGGCCGTGGGCCCGTTGCGGTCGGCGCCCTGGGACGGCGAGGTGCCGTCGGATTCGGGCGTGCCGGACAACCGGCCGTCCGGCGTCGCGCCGAGCATCTTGCCGAAATAGACATGGCAGGTGGTGGAAAGCATGTTGAGGTGATAGGCGGTGCCCTTGGTGTTCGGCCGGCCCTCGATGGCGGCAAAAAGCGAGTCGTAGACGCGTTTCATGATGGCGTCGGCCCGGTCGTCGTCGTTGCCGAAGAAGGGGGTCTTGTTTTTGAGCTGGTGCCGCAGGAGGTCCTCGCCCTCGAAGTTCCGGGCCAGGGCCGTGAGCAACCGCTCCATGCCGGCCGTCTTCTCATCATACACATGGGTCTTGACGGCGGACAGGCTGTCGGTGACCGTGCCGATGCCGCAGCACTGGATGTAGTTGGTGTTGTAGCGCGGTCCGCCGTCGTAGTAATCCCGGCCCCTGGCGATGCAGTCGTTGATCACCACCGAGAGAAACGGCGCCGGCGAATGCAGTGCGTACATGCGTTCGATGCGGTTGTTGACCCGGACCTTGAGGCCGACCACCCAGGCGAGCTGCTTTTCGAAGGCGGCGTAAACCTGGTCAAAGGAGGTGAAGGCCCGGGGGTCGCCCGTCGCCGGTCCGACCTGCCTGCCGGTCAGCGGGTTGACCCCGTTGTGCAGGGCCAGCTCCAGCACCTTGGGCACGTTGAGGTAGCCGGTGAGGATGTAGGCTTCCTTGCCGAAGGCGCCGGTTTCGATGCAGCCGCTGCAGCCGCCCTCGCGCGCGTCCTCCACGCTTTTGCCCACCCGCAGCATCTCCATGACGGTCTCGTCGGCGTTGAAGACCGACGGGTACCCGTAGCCCTTGCGGATGACCCGGCAGGCGGCCTTCAGGAAGCGGTCCGGGGTTTTGGCGCTGATGTGGACGCTCGGCTGGGGCTGCAGCAGGTGCAGCTCGTCGACCACTTCCAGGACGATGTAGCTGACCTCGCTCACCCCGCTGGCGCCCTCGCGGGTGAGCCCGCCCAGGTTGATGTTGGTGAAATCGTTGTAGGTGCCGCTTTCCTTGGCAGTGACCCCCACCTTGGGAGGGGCGGGGTGATTGTTCACCTTGATCCACAGGCAGCTGATGAGCTCCTTGGCCTGCTCGCGGGTGAGCGTCCCGTCGGCAATGCCCTTTTCGTAAAACGGCTGCAGGTGCTGATCCAGGTGACCGGGTGTCATGGCGTCCCACCCGTTCAGCTCGGTTATTGTACCGAGGTGTACAAACCAGTACATCTGCAGGGCTTCCCACAGGTCGCGCGGGGCGTGGGCGGGCACTCGGCGGCTCACCGCGGCGATGCGCAGCAGCTCGGCTTTGCGCCGGGGGTCGGCTTCTTTTGCAGCCATGCCATCGGCCCGTTCGGCGTGGCGTTCCGCAAAGATGATGGCCGCATCACAGGCGATGTCCATGGCCCTGAGCTCCTCGGCGCGGTCGGCGGCCCGGGGGTCGCCCAGGTAGTCCAGCGCGGCCAGGCGTTCGGCGATCTCGTGTTTGAAATCGAGCATCCCCTTGCGATAGATGGTTCCGTCCAGGGCGGTGTGCCCGGGCGCCCGCTGTTCCATGAACTCGGTGAACAGGCCGGACTCGTAGGCTCGCCGCCATTCCTCGGGCAGGTCGCTGAAGATGCGGTCCCGCATGCTGCGACCCTGCCAGTAGGGGATGACCTCGCGTTCGTAGGTCCGGATGTCCTCCTCGGAGACGCTGTAGCGGGTCATGAGCCGGGAGTTAAGGATCCGCAGGTCCTCGACGCTGTGGCAGGTCAATTCGGGGAAGGTCGGCACGGCCTTGGGTCGCGGCCCGCGCTCGCCGACGATGAGCTCATCCGGGCCGATGAAGATGGTTTTCCTGGCGCACAGGTGTTTGAAGTTCAGGGCGCGCAGCACGGGCGTGGAATGCTTGCCGGCGTTTTCTTTGTAAAATTCGGTCACCAGCAGGGCGCGCTCGATGGAAATGCCGGGTTTGGCGTTGACGCTTTCCTGCCGAAGTCGTTGAATGCGTTCGTTCATGGGTTCAGCCTCCTATCTCTACCTTGAATCCGAAATGTGACAGCTGCCGGGCGACGTGGGCCACCTGCTCCCCTGGGGGTGGGACGACGTTCTCCCCGTGGCACCGCAGGCCGAGCTTGCGGTATTTGCCGTTTGCCGCGCGGTGATAGGGCAGCAGGTGCACCGCGTGACGCTGGGGCAGGCCGGCGATGAATTCGCCGGCGGCGGCGATGTCGTTTTCGTCGTCGTTGACCCCGGGGATCAACGGGATGCGGATGATGATGTCGGCGCCCGCTGCGGACAGCAGCCTCAGGTTGGAAAGTATTTTCGTGTTGTCGACACCGGTGTGGACGCGGTGTTTCTGCGGGTCCAGCGCCTTGAGGTCGTAAAGGAACAGGTCGGTGAGCCGGGCCGCCTTCAAGAGCACGCCGGCGTCCACGTAGCCGGAGGTGTCGACGGCCCGGCGGATCTCGGATCGCGCGCAGGCCTCCAGCATCGCCAGCAGGAAATCGGGCTGGCAAAGGGGCTCGCCCCCGGAAAAAGTGACGCCGCCGCCGGACTGGTCGAAAAAGGGGACATCCCTCTCGAGGGATTGCATGAGATCGGGCACGCCGACGTTCCAGCCGGTGCTCTCCCGGGCTTCCATCGGGCAGACCGCGATGCAGCGTCCGCAGTGCCGGCAGAGGCCGGGATCGACGGCGATGCCCTGGGCGCCGCGCGAAAGGGCGTGGGCGGGGCAGTTTTCGATGCAAACCCCGCACCCCGCGCATCGCTCGGGCAGATAGACTTCTTTGGGGACCTGCTGCCAGTTCTCGGGGTTGTGACACCACCAGCAGCTCAGGGGACACCCCTTAAGAAAAACGGTGGTTCGGATGCCCGGGCCGTCATGGGTGGAGAACCGCATGACATTGAAAATGGTGCCTTCTATGGCTTGGTTGTTCATGGGCAGACGCAAGAACGCTCGGCCGGTACGCAGCGCGATGCTCGTTTAAACAGTGCTTTGGCAATAAAGCCTAAAAGCTCAGGTGGTCTGAACTTCTGATGACTTTATACTATTTGCCTGAAAGGTTGTCAAGTTTATGTAATGCCGGGTAGTTAGTTCGTTGACAAATTAAAACGGAAAGGGTATTTAAACATTAATTCAATGTGGTCTGATGACCTGATCTCGACGCCAATCATGTGTAAGCCGGTGAAAACCAGAGGAGGTGGCGTGTGGTATTTGATACCATCCGCAAGAACACCGCACCCGAAATGGTCATCGAACAGATGACGAAAAAAATCAGCGCCGGCGAGATCACCGCCGGGTCGAGGCTGCCGTCCCAGCGCGATTTGGCCGTCAGCTTCGGAGTCGGCCGCTCCTCGATGCGGGAGGCCTTGAACGCGCTTGCCGTCATGGGGTATCTGGACGTCCAGCAGGGGCGGGGCACCTTCATTGCCAAAGAGCTGCCCGGTGCCGATCCTTCGGTCACCCAATTGAAAGCCGCCCTCCAGGCAGGAAGCCTTCTCGACCTCATAGAACTGCGGGAGACGCTCGAGTGCAAGGCCGCGGAATTGGCGGCGGAGAGAATCGAGGCACGCCAGCTCACCCAGCTGAAGCAGTCGCTGCGGGATATGGAAGAAAACCCGGATGACTACCGCCGTTTTTTCAAGGCCGATTTAGAGTTCCACACGCTTCTTTCCGAGGCGACCGCCAACCGGATCTTCAGCGAGATGCTGCGGTTTCTCCTGGCAAAAGTGGTGGACCACCATGAGAAATTTAGAACCAGCCTCCTGTCACCCGCCTACCGCGCTCATTCGATCCGCACCCTCAAGCAAGTTCTGGCCTGCATAGAGAGAGAAGACGGCCGCGGCGCGGCGGAGTGGATGCGGGATCATTTGAACGCCATACGCCGCGAGCTCAAGGACATCCTCTGATGGCGAAGCCGGAAGCCCAATTTCGGCGTTGCATTTTCTCGCCTCCGGCGGGAAAATTTCGTTTGGGTTTTTTGCCGCCCATGCTATGATCGCCAGTAGCATCGGCAGACACGGCCCTGAACCAGCATCCGATACGCGACGACCCGTGAAGACAAAGGCATTTTCAATTTCGATTCGAACCGTGCTCGTTGCCTGGATGCTGGCGGTCGCCCTCGTGCCGGCGGCCGTTATCGGCGCCATCGGGGTTTACAGCATCAACAAAAGCGTGCGCAGCGAGGCCCAGTCCCGCGTCGATCAGGATCTCGAGATCGTGATGACGAGCTATCGCGAACAGCTGGCACGCCTGGCCTACTCGCTTGAGATTTCCTCCAGCCGGATCGGCGCCGCCGACAACCCCAGCGAAATCCTTTCCTCCATCCGGCGTGAGCTCGATCTCACCGTTCTCAATCTTTGCGACGCCGAAGGCCGGCCGCTGGCCGGAAGCCACCCGGCGGCGGTGCAGTCCATCCCGCTCAGCCGCGATCCGGTGCTGCGCAAGGCGCTGGAGGGCCGGCCGGCCTGGGGGACCGTGCTGCTGGACCCCGAGCGGCTTCAGCTGGAGGGCGGGCCGGCGCTTCAGAACGCCGTCCTGATCTACAACGGCGACAAGGGCGGGGAACCGGTCAGCCGTTCCGCGCTGATGTGGTGGATCGCCTTCCCGATCATCGAAGGCAACGGTCGAGTGAAGGCGCTGCTCTACGGCGGCCGGGTGCTGAACTTCAACTACGACCTGGTCGACCGGCTGCGCGCCACGGTGTTCAGCGAGACGGACTACAACGGCAAGCCGCGCGGCACCGTGACGATCTTCAAGAACGAGGTGCGCGTTGCCACCAACGTGCTCACCCACGACGGGGCCCGTGCCATCGGCACCAGGGTCTCGGAAGCCGTGCGCCGAACCGTCCTCGAACAGGGGATGAACTACACGGGCGAGGCCCTGGTCGTGGACGCCTGGTACCTGAGCGGATACAGCCCGCTGAGGGACCCATCGGGCAAGACGATCGGCATGATTTACGTGGGCCTTCTACGGGCCCCCTACGACGACATGCGCGACGGCTTCATCGCCCGCTTCCTGCTTCCGGTCGGCGTCGTCGGGCTGATGGCCGTCTGGGCCGCCCTCTACATCGTGAACAGGATAACGCGGCCTGTGCAGGCGCTGAGCCGCTCGGCCTCCCGCCTGGCGAACGGAGATTGGGAACGCCCCATCGCCGTTCCGCGCACGTATGCGGAAATAAATAATCTGGCCGGCACATTCGACGACATGCGCGCGGCCATCCTCAAACGGGATCAGGAGCTGCGGGCGCGCAACCAGGAACTGAGCCTCACCAACGACAAGCTCGAACAGTCCAACCTCAACTACATGCAGACCTTAGGCTTCGTGACCCATGAGCTGAAGGCCCCCCTGGCCGCCATCCAGATGCTGATTGGGACCATGGTGGACGGCTACCTCGGGAAAGTCTCGCCGCAGGTCTCGGATTTTTTCATCCGCATCCAGCGCAACTGCGAGGAGTTGCAGGACATGGTGCGGGACTACCTGGACCTGTCGCGCTTGGAGCGCGGTGAACTCGTCGCCAACAAATCCCCCATCGATTTGCCCAAAAATGTGGTGGAAATGGCCGTGGACCAGACCGCGCTGTTCTTCCGTTCCCGCAACATCACCGTCAGCGTGAGCTGCCCGAGCGAGCTGCCGGTGGTCGCCGACCCCGGTCTGTTGCGCATCGCCCTCAACAACTTTCTCACGAATGCCGCCAAGTACGGGCGCGAGGGAGGCAAGGCGACCGTGACGGTATCGCTGGAGGGCGGGCTCGTCACCCTGAGCGTCTGGAACGAAGGTGAGGGCTTCCCGCCCGACCAGGCGGGTCACCTCTTCGAGAAGTTCTTCCGCGTCCGGAACGCCAGCACGCACGCCAAGCGCGGAAGCGGCATCGGGCTTTTCACGGTGAAAAACATCGCCGAGCTCCACGGCGGCCGCGCCTGGGCGGAGTCCGAGCCCGGCGCCTGGTCCGCTTTTCATCTCAGCTTTCCGGCTCAACCCCCCACCGCCTGATCCTCGGCAGCCCGTATTCCTTTTCTCGAAATAGTATTGACTGACAGCGCCCTCCTCATTCCAACCCTTTCCCCCCTGACATCGGCCTAACTTGCACCATATCAATTGCCGGAGTAATAATATGGCCGCCGCTACCCCATCCCCTTGCGGTGGCGGTATCTCCAGGCGGGTACGGCAATGGCGAGCAGGTACATCGTCAGCGGAAGCGCCGCCTGCATCAGGGCGTAAATCCCCGTGACGCGCGGGTCGTTGCCGCTCGAGAGCGTAACGGCCTCTACGGTGAGCGTGGTGAAGCGACCGCCGCCGGCGAAAATGGTCGGCAGGTACTGCCCCACGCTGACGGCAAAGCCGATCGCCAGGGCGAAGAGGGCGGGCTTGAGCATCAGGGGCATCTCGACGTGCAGGAAGGCCCGGAGCGGCGAGCCGGTGAGTGCCAGGGCCGAGGTCCGGTAGCGCAGGTCAAAGGAGCGCCAGGGGTCCGCGAGCGACAGGAACACGTAGGGGAACACGAACAACAGGTGGCTCCAGACCAGGGCGATCCAGGTACCGTCGAGGTTCAACCGCACCAGCAGCATCTGGGCCCCGAAGAGAAAGGCAATCTGAGGAACCAGCAGGGGCGTGTACAGCAGCCACAAGGCCCGCGTGGCCGAACCCAGCCCGTTCACCCGCTCGTTCTGCAGGCATCCCACCGCCAGCGCCAGACCGATTACGGCCGCGGCCAGCCCGGTCCCCAGCGTCACGGCCCCCGGCCAAGCCAGGTCGGGCGCGTGCCGGCCCCAGTGGGACAGGGTCCAGGCGGCCGGAAGCGCCTTCGGGAAGAACCAGGTTTTCGCAAAAGACCACATCGCGAGTGAGACCGTGCCTAATAGAGAAAGGGCCACGAGAGCCGCCATGATCGGCGCCCACACGCCGCGCAGGGGCCATCCGGCCTTTTCCCCGCCACCCCCGGTGAGCCAGCGGCGGCTCGCGGCCGACGTCACGATCTCCGCTGCCCGCCACAGCCCGATCGCCGCGGCGACCGCGAGAAGCTGGAGGCAGGCGCCGGCCGCCGCCGGAAAGACCAGTGCAAGGTCCCGGTCGGTGAACATGCGGAAGAGGAGCACGCTCAGGGGCGGCGGCTGGTTCGGCGCCAGCACGATCGCCACGTCCACCACCGACATCGAGAATGCCAGCACCGCATAGATCGGCAGGCGGATCTGGGGGTAGACCTGAGGCAGGATGGTTTTCAGCCATGCGGCCGCCGGCGCATAGCCGAGCGAACGCGCCGTCACCAGGGTCTCCGCTGCGCGGACCTGGTTGAGGGCTGAAAGGGTCATCAGCATCAGATAGGGGACTTCCTTGAGCAGCAGGCCGAGGACGAAAGACAGGCCGGCGGCGTCGTGCACGACGGCCACGTCGGGGGGCCGCGTCCAGCCGGTCAGCCAGGGCGATACGAGGCGGCTGGCCCAGCCGCCGGGGGCGATGAGAAACGCGAGGCCGATGGCGACCGCGATGTGCGGCGTAGCGAGAAGCGGCGAGAGCACGACCTGGGTGCGCCGGAACAGTCGCGTGTCGTGCATCACGCTGCAAAACCCGATGACGACGGCCAGTGCCAGCACCGTGGCCAGGACCCCGGTCTGAAACGTGAGGCGCACGGAGGCCGCCAGCCCCGGGGTCGCCAGCAGCTTTCGCCAGGGATCCATGCCGATCGTCTGGCCGCCGAGAGCAGGCAGGTAGCCGAAGGCGGGCAGGGCGGTGGCGGCCAGGCCGGCCGCGACCGGCGCGAGAAACAGAGCCAGGCTGACGGCTGGAAACAGCCGCAGGACAAACGACCCCGCGGAACCGGGAGCGGTCACTTGGTATAGCGGCGTTCCCATTCCGCGACGATGCCGTTCATCCAGGAGGGGTGAGGTTCGAGCAGGGGCCGGCCCAGTTCGACCGCGCTCAGGGTCGCCACCCCGCGGGGAAGGTCCTCGAAGCGCCTGCGGTCCGCCGGCGCCAGGCGGTTCAGGTCGAGGACGGTGAAATTGCCCATGGTGTCCGGGTGCATGGCATGGGCCTGGGACTCCGGAGACAGAAGGAAGTCCGCAACTGCCATGGCGCCCTCCTTGTGAGCGGCGTTGTAGGTGATGGCGACGAAGCTGGTGTTGCCGATGGTCCCTTTTTCAAGGGTGAAGGTCCTGACCGTGTCCGGCAGGATGCCTTTGCCGATGGCGGTGGTCGCCTCGTTCGGGTTGAAGGAGATCATGATGTCGATCTCGCCGTCCGCCAGGAGCTGCCGCATGGCAGGGCCGGTTTCCGGGAACTGTTCGCCCTTGCGCCACATGAGGGGTTTGATCTCGTCATACCAGCGCCAGAGTGGCGCGGTCACCCTGGCGAAGTCGGCATTCGCAGCCGGTGCCAGCAAAATCTTCGGATCTTCGACGAGCTCGTAGAGCGCCTGCTTCAGGAAGGTGGACCCCAGGAAGTTCCGGATCCGCGGGTGGGTGATGCGGCCGGGGTTTTGCCGGGCCCAGGCCAGCATGGCCGCGATGGAGCGCGGCGGGTTTTTCAACCGGGCGGAATCGTAGGCATAGACGATCTGCGCCATGCGCCAGGGGCACTCCATGCCGTCCACCGGCACGGTGAAGTCGATGACGGTGGTGGGTTTGCCGACCGCGTCCACCAGCTCGAAATTGGGCAGCCGCTGCGTGAAGGGGCCGAAGAGCAGGCCCTGCTCCTTCATGGACAGAAAGTTCTCGCCGTTGATCCAGATCAGGTCGATCGAGCCGCCCGCATGCCGACCCGCGGCTTTTTCCGCCACGACTCGCGAAACGGCTTCGGACGTGAGCGTGATCTTCACGTGAGTGAGATTGATGCCGTATAGCTCTTTGACGCGGCCGGCGGCCCAAGCGATGAAACCGTTGGTGTTCTCGTCGCCGGCCCACGCATTGAAATAAACGGACTGGCCCCTGGCCTTTTCCAGGATGCCCGGCCAGGTGTCAGGGATGTCCTGGGCGTGGGCGGAGGTGGAAAACAGAAAAAGGGCGGCGATGAACATGCGTGTCATGGGGCGCTCCCTTGCCATAGCGATTTAGACGGCAATTATATGCAACCATCCAGCCCTGAACCCTGGGTCGTTGCGGGGGACAAGAAATTGCCGGGGTCAGGGCGCGGCCGACGTCAAGGACGGCGTAACGTCGCGGCGGGGCGGATGCCGAAGGAATCCGGTCGCGCCGGCCCGGGATTCACCCCGGCCGCCTCGGTCCCAGGCCGGCCGACCCGCACCACCGGCCCTCCAGCCGCCTGCGCGTCCTCGGCGGCGTGAGTGACCATCAGCGTCGGCAGCCCCTGGGCGCGGACGTGGTCGAACACAAAGCCGCGGATGGAAGCCTTCAGGTCCTCGTCCAGCTTGGAAAACGGCTCGTCGAGCAGCACCGCGTGCGGCCGCGCCAGCAGCGTGCGCATCAGGGCGACGCGCGCGCGCTGACCGCCGGAAAGGGTGGCCGGGTCTCGCGCCTCGGTCCCCTCAAGGCCGGCTTCGGCCAGCGCCCGGCGCATCCGGTCGCGCCGCTGCCGGCGGCTGTCGACCGAACTCGGAATGGCAAAGAGCAGGTTTTCCCCGACCGTCATGTGAGGAAACAGCAGGTCGTCCTGGAAGAGGAT
Organism: uncultured delta proteobacterium; assembly: GCA_963716325.1. Lineage (GTDB taxonomy): Bacteria > Desulfobacterota > Desulfobacteria > Desulfobacterales > SpSt-501 > SpSt-501. The sequence continues at coordinate 124,904 of CAVQTH010000047.1, forward strand.
GCCGATCTGGCGCCGTTCGACGGGATGGCGGGTGACGTCGACGCCATTGATCCAGACCTCCCCTCCGGCCTGGAACACCCGCGCCAGCGTCCCGCAGAGGTAGGCCAGCAGGCTTGACTTGCCCGAGCCGCTCGGGCCCATGACGGTGGCCACCTCGCCGGGTTGCACCGTCAGGGATGTCTCGGGGACGAGCTCCGTGCCGTTGAGTGCGATGCGCACGCGCTTGAGTTCCAAGCCCATGCGGGGCGCGGCATGCACGCGGCGGTCGGTCATGCGGGCCTCCCGCGGCGGCGCTTTTCGCGGATTCCGGCCAGCACCGGGCCGAGAAAGCGGTCATGGATCCGGTCGCACCCGATGCAGGGGTTGACGAAGCTGCGTCCTGCGGGGTCGGTGATCCGGCAGAGAGCGACGAACTCCTCCGCCCCCATGCCGTGGGCGAGCCCCATGCGTTCCGGATGTCCGCAGGTGATGGACTCGAACTCCGGGCGGCCCGCGAGGCTCCGGAGAATATCCAAGAGGGGCTCTTCGCAGAGATTGCCGTAGGCACGCCGGGTCTTGCGGCAGCAGGGGTAGAGGTTGCCGTCCGGGTCGACGGCGACCTCCGAGCCGTTGAATCCGACGTTGAGAAAATTCAGCCCGCCGGACCAGGCGTTGCAGAAATTGTCCCGGTAGCGGGCGGTGGACAACCCGTTCGCCCAGGCCCGGCCGCTCGGCCAGAGCTTTCCGATCCAGGCGTCCGGCGTGGCGCCGAAGAAGCTGTAGACCGGCCCTTCTTCGTCGGTCCATTTGCGGGAGGCCGCCTGCAAGCCGGAGCGGCGCATGCCGGCGGCATCGAAGAGCTGCGCCAGGCGCTGCGAATACCGCTCGCGGTCCAGGCCGCCGGGGATAAGGTGATACGCATCAATGGAGGAAACCGAGATCATCCAGACCTGCCGTTTCAGCAGTTCCGCGACGATGCCGGCCGTGAGCAGGTCCCCGGCCGTCTGAATCACCAGCCGCACCCCGCCGCGGCCGCGGTAGCGATCGTGCAACACCTCCAGGAGCGGGTAGAGCACCCGGGTGCGCACGGGCTCGAGCAGCACTTCGCCTCCCGACAGGATGATGCGGCCCGGCTTCTGCCGGAAGGTCCCATCGTCCTGTTGGTCCTCCAGGTCCGTGTAGAGCATCGTCTCCGGCAGATGGCGCACCACCTGCGGGAAAACGGCCCGGCTTTCTTCCGCCAGGCGCGCGGCCTCGGGCTCCGGGTACGGCCGGAAGCGCTCGTCGTAGCAGTGGGCGCAGGCGCGGCGGCAAACCCACGATAGGACGTAGTAGATGGACTCGAACACGGGCTACCCCAAGCCTCCCATGCTGCTGATATACCAAAACCCGCGACCTGTAAAGGCGGCGGCAAACCCGTCGCCAAAAAGCAGTTGCATGCCTATCGAATAATGTGTACTTAAAAAGCCGCGGCAAGCTTCGGGCATGGCGAATCAGGCACCGTCGCTCACGGATAGCCGCGCATGGACTGAAACGGGGCGTCTCTATGGTACCGGAAAGCCACGTCGGCTCGAAGCTGCGCGATTTGAAGCGGCGCCTGAAGCAGGAGAACCCGGTCCTAGAACACGTCGTCGACAGCTTCCGCGAACTCGACCGCATCAGCCGCCGGCTCGGTTTGCTGGACCGCAACGAATCCCACGCCGACCGCACGTCCTGGTGGCCGCTGATTTCCGTGCTGGGGGTGTATTCCTCGGGCAAGTCGAGCTTCATCAATCACTTTCTCGGGTACCGGCTGCAAGCCACCGGCAACCAGGCGGTGGACGACAAGTTCACCGTCATTTGTTTCACGGACGAAAAAAATGTGCGGGTGCTGCCGGGCCTTGCCCTGGACGCCGACCCGCGCTTTCCCTTTTTCCACGTGAGCCGGGCCATTGACGAGGCGGCGCAGGGCGAGGGCCGGCGCATCGACGCCTACCTGCAGCTCAAGACCTGCCCCAGCGAAAAGCTGCGCGGCAAGATTCTGATCGATTCCCCCGGGTTCGACGCCGACGCCCAGCGCACCTCCACCCTGCGCATCACGGATCACATCATCGATCTGTCGGATCTGGTGCTGGTCTTCTTCGATGCCCGGCACCCTGAGTCGGGCTCGATGCACGACACGCTGGAGCATCTGGTGCGGCGGGCCATCCGCCGGCGCGACTCCAACAAGTTCCTGTATGTCCTGAACCAGATCGACATGACGGCCCAGGAGGACAACACCGAGGAGGTGTTCGCATCCTGGCAGCGGGCGCTGGCGCAGTCCGGGCTGACGGCGGGTTGCTGTTACTCGCTTTACATCCCCGAGTTGGCCGTCCCGATCGCCGATGCCGCCACCCGCGCGCGGTACGAAAGCAAGCGGGACGCGAACCTGAGGGCGATCGGCCAGCGCATCGAGCAGGTACGAGTGGAGCGCGCCTATCGCATCGTGGGCATGCTGGAGCAGACCGCTCACATGCTGGAGAGCGAGGTGGTGCCGAGGCTGCAGCGGTTTCTGGCCGACTGGCGCCGGCTGACCCTGTGGCTGGACGGGGCCGTGTTCGGCGGCCTGCTCACGCTTTTTCTGGCACTGACGCTTTACGGCGGCTACTGGGACGGCCTTTCCCTGCGGCTGCCGCTTTGGACTTCCCTTTCCGGATACCCTGCCATCCAGGCCATTTTTTTAGGGCTGCTTGCCATCGGCGCCGGCTACATCCACTTTGCCATCCGGCGCTGGGCGGCCGACCGGATGATCCGCCGGATGGCCTCCGACCCCCGGCTGAACGACTTCCTTCCGAACTACCAGCGGGCGTTGCGCAAGAACAGCCGCTGGTTCCGCAGCGTCTTTCGCCGCGACCCGGCCGGTTGGAACCGCCGGACGGCCCGCAGCCTGGTCAAGGTGGCGGATGATTCACAGGGCTACGTCCAGAAACTGAATGACATGTACGCCAACCCCTCGGGCGAAATCCCGGCGCCGGTGACCTCTGCCGTGATCCCCCCCCCCCCGCCGACTGATTTTTTCTTTTTTTGCTTTAGCGACAGTTAAAATTTCGTTGGGAATGCTCCCTGGCCCTGGCGTTTCCCACCCGGCGTTCTGATCGGATCCCTGCGCGGGATCCGCTCCAAGCGTCTATGCCTGGTTTCTATCAAGTTTAGTTTTGCTTAAAAATTTGAATTAATTTTTGATGAAATCGTTAAAAAAATAAAATATTATTGACTGTATCATCATATTTTTATAAACATAAAACTGTTGTTTTGGAATCCGGAGACCGGGCAGGTCGATTCCGGATGGACGTTTCATGGGTGGTAAAGGAAAAGCGGTAATGGTTGCTTTGACGTGGAAGACCCACAACCCGGCAGGCAAGAAACGGGTCGTCGTCACCAAGGAGCTTCCGGGTGAGCGCTGGCTGGAGGTGCTCACCGCCGCCGGATGCCGTGTGGAGGTCTGCACGTCGTCAGCAGCCTTGAGCACGGCCGAGATACGCGCTGTCATGGGTGGGCGCTGCGACGGCGTCATCGGCCAATTGACGGAGGCATGGGGCGCGGAGCTCTTCGCAGCGCTAAAGGCGGCGGGCGGCACGGCCTACAGCAACTACGCGGTCGGCTTCAACAACGTCGATCTCGACGCCGGCACGCGGTTGGGCATCCCGGTGGGGAACACCCCCGGCGTGCTGACTGAAACCACGGCGGAGATGGCGGTCGCCCTGACCTTTGCCGCCGCCCGGCGGGTGGGCGAATCCGAGCGCTTTTTGCGGGCCGGCCGCTTCGACGGATGGCAGCCGACCTTGTTTCTGGGGGAGCTGCTGACCGGCAAGACCGTCGGTATCATCGGCGCCGGCCGCATCGGAGATGCCTATGCCCGGATGATGGTGGAAGGCCACAAGATGCACGTGGTCTATTTCGATCTTCACCGCAATGCGGCCCTGGAGCAGTATGTCGCCGATTATGCGGCCTTCCTGCAGGCCCACGGCCTGCCGCGCGTCACCTGCCGCCGGGCCGAGCGCTTTGAGGATCTTCTGCGGGAGGCCGACGTGATCAGCATCCACACGGTGCTGGATGATTCCACGCGGCACCTGATCAACGCCGAGCGCCTGAACGCGATGAAGGGCAACGCGCTGATCGTGAACACCAGCCGGGGCCCGGTGATCGATGAGGCTGCGCTCGTGGCGCACTGCCGCCGGCACCCGGATTTCCGAGCGGGGCTGGACGTTTTCGAAAAGGAGCCGGAGCTGGCGCCGGGCCTGGCGGAGCTGGAGAATGTGGTCATCGTGCCCCACATCGCCTCGGCCACCAAGTGGACGCGGGAAGGCATGGCCACCCTCGCGGCAAGCAACGTGGCCGGCCTGCTCATGGGCTACCCGGCCTGGAACCGGCCGGATGTGACACCGTTTCTGGGGGACCGTCCGCCCAAGGCGGCGCCGAGCATTCTCAACGCCAGGGAAGTGGGCATTGCTTTTTACGGGGAAGCGTAGCGGGTCACGAGCCATGCGCAACGATGGATGAATGACGAGGAGGGACCATCATGAAATTCGCAGATCGTATCGCACGCCTGGGAACCGAAACGGCTTTTGCGGTCTCGGCCGAGGCGGCGGCCTTCGCCGCCCAGGGAAACAAGGTGTATCCGTTTCACCTCGGCGACATGAACATCCCCACTCCCGCGAACGTGATGGAGGCCGCTGCCAAGGCCATGCGGGACGGCAAGACCGGGTATTGCCCGAACGCCGGGATCCCGAAGCTGCGGGAGGTTCTGGCGGCCGACGTCAGTGCATCCCGCGGTCTGCGGTATTCGCTGGAAAACGTGGCCATCCAGCCCGGGGGCAAACCCACCATCGGCAAGTTTTTCCTCGCGTTGCTCAACCCCGGGGACGAGGTGCTCTACCCCAGCCCGGGGTATCCGATCTACGAGTCCCAGATCGAATTCCTGGGGGGCGTCCCGAGGCCCTACCGCTACCTGGAAGGCGAGCGCACCTTCACGATCGACCTGGATGCGCTGAAGCGGCAGATCACGCCGCGGACCCGGCTCCTGGTGCTCAACGACCTGCAGAACCCCACCGGGGCCGAATGCTCGACCGCCGAGCGCGAGGCCCTGGCCGAGCTGGTGCTGAAACATGATCTATACGTGCTCTGCGACGAGGCCTACTTCGACATCCGCTACGACGGAGAAAGCACCTCGTTCGTGTCGCTGCCGGGCATGGTCGAGCGGTGCGTCATCCTCTACACCTTCTCCAAGAAATTCGCCATGACCGGATGGCGCCTGGGGGCTTCCATCGGTCCGAAGCCCATCATCGACGTCATTGCCAAGCTCAACGTCAACGACGAGTCCTGCTCGAATCACTTCATCCAGTACGGGGCGATCGAGGGTCTGACCGGCGACCCCGGCGGCCCGCGGCAGATCCTGGGCATCCTCAAGGAGCGGCGCGATGTGGCCGTCGATCTGCTGAACGGCATCCCGGGGGTGCATTGCCTTCGGCCGAACGCGACCTTCTATCTCTTTCCGAACGTCACGGCGGCCATGCAGGCCAAGGGGTTCAGCGATTACGAATCCTTTCGCCGCGCCCTGCTGCGGGAAACCGGCGTGTCCGTGTGCTCGCGCCTGCATTTCGGCCGACCGCTTCCCGGTGAAACCCAGTTCTACATCCGGCTGGCCTACTCCGGCATCCACCTGCCCGAGATCCGGGAGGGTCTCGCCCGGTTCAAGACATTCATCGAGGCCTGAGCCGCCGCCCTTTCTCCGCCGGTTTCAGTGAGGCCGGCCGGATCGCTGCTCGCAACGGATCCGGCGCTTGCCCGGAGCGGGCCTTTGCCGCCTCGCCGCCGGATGGCGGCGATTTGCAAGCAGGCTCCAGAACCGCTATGATAATAATCTATTGGGATCCAGGGAGCCTCATGCCGCGCGCGGCGCCAGGAAGGGTGGTTTCAGGCCGCGGGCCGACGATCTAGCCGAATTGCTGCGATGTTGCCGGGAGTTGAGCAACATCCTCGAGGCCCAAGACCTTCACGCCGCGTTGATCAACATTCCTTTTAACACCTTGTAAAAATTCCAGACACCGAACCACCTCCCGACGGCAGGACCTCCCTGGGGTATTGAAAAATTTGAAATTTATTTCAGATGGTTATTTGGCATTCGGTATTGCAGTCGCTTGGTATGGACCTTGCTGATATCTGATATATCAGAAGGGATTCGGGCCGGAGGGCGGATGACAGCCAGGGGCCGGACATCGGCGGGGGCGCTCATAAAAAGTTATTCCTGCCATAAGAAATATTCCTTTGACTTAACGTTTCATTATCATACAATTCAACCTGGCCGGCGACGGGTATGTCGAAGCCGCCTGCGGTTCGGTTTTAATCCGAAAGGAAAGATTGCCTGGAATTACCCTGTTCAATAAGCACCCACACCACCAAGGAGGAGAAAACGTATGTCTGAGATCATGGAGTATGTCAAAAGCCGCGACCCTCATGAAAAGGAATTTCATCAGGCGGTCAACGAGGTCATGGATTCCATCAAGCCGGTGCTGGACCAGAATCCGGTCTATCGCCGCGCCCGCATTCCCGAGCGCATCGTCGAACCGGAACGCGTGATTCTGTTCCGGGTGCCCTGGATGGACGACCAGGGCGTGATCCAGGTCAATCGCGGCTTCCGGATTCAGATGAACAGCGCGATCGGCCCCTACAAGGGCGGCCTGCGGTTCCACCCGTCCGTCAACCTCGGCATTCTCAAGTTCCTGGCATTCGAGCAGACCTTCAAGAACGCTCTCACCACCCTGCCTATGGGCGGCGGCAAGGGCGGCTCGGATTTCAACCCCAAGGGCAAGTCCGACAACGAGGTCATGCGGTTCTGCCACAGCTTCATGAGCGAACTCTTCCGCCACATCGGCCCGGACACGGATGTGCCGGCCGGCGACATCGGCGTGGGGGCGCGCGAGATCGGCTTTCTTTTCGGGATGTACAAGAAGCTGCGCAACGAGTTCTCGGGCGTGCTGACCGGCAAAGGTCTGAACTGGGGCGGCAGCCTGATCCGGCCGGAGGCCACGGGCTACGGCTGCGTCTATTTTGCCTCGGAGATGCTGGCCACGCGCAACGAGACGCTGGCGGGGAAGACCTGCCTTGTGTCCGGGTCTGGCAACGTCGCCCAGTACACGGTGCAGAAACTGATCGAACTCGGCGCCAAGCCCGTCACCATGTCGGATTCCAACGGCTGCATTTACGACGAGAGCGGCATCACCAAGGAGAAGCTGGCTTTCGTGATGAACCTCAAGAACGTGCGCCGCGGCCGCATCAAGGAATACGGGGACAAATACCCCTCCGTGGTCTACACGGCGATCGACCCGGCGGCCGACCACAACCCGCTTTGGAACCACAAGGCCGACTGCGCGTTCCCCTGCGCCACGCAGAACGAGATCAACGCCAAGGACGCCCAGAACCTGGCAAAGAACGGCGTGAAGCTGGTGGCCGAGGGCGCCAACATGCCCACCACCCCGGAGGGCGTCGACATCTTCCTCGAGCACAAGCTGCTCTTCGGTCCAGGCAAGGCGGCCAACGCCGGCGGGGTGTCGGTTTCCGGCCTGGAGATGACCCAGAACAGCATGCGCCTGGCCTGGACGCGGGAGGAGGTCGACAACCGGCTGAAGATGATCATGAAGAGCATCCACAAGGCCGCCTGGGATGCCTCCGAGCGTTACAACATGAAGGGCAACTATGTCGCCGGGGCGAACATTGCCGGCTTCACCAAGGTCGTGGATGCCATGATGGACCAGGGGGTGGTGTAGCAGGGAGCAATGAGTAACGAGCAACGAGGAACGAAAAAAGAAGAACGAGCAACGAGTAACGAGAAACGAGTTTAGAGGACGGGGGGCTGAGGACTGAGTGAAAGGCCTGGTCTTCTCCCTCCGTCCTCTTTTTTTTGGGACTTGACAGTCCTTTGCCGCTCCTTTAGATACACCCCCATAACAGCCCGCACACGGGGTGGCCTTCCATTAGGCCTGAGATCATACCCGTTGAACCTGATCTGGATAATGCCAGCGTAGGGAAACGAGATGGCGTGCGGCCTTGGCAGGCGAATCGTTTCCCGCGGGGGGAACGATTTTTTTTTGTGAAAGGAGTCATCATGGACATCCGGCCGGTCCCGGCATCGGAGCGCAATCTGGACGGCAGGGATTTCTTCCTGCTGTGGGCGGGGGTGGCGATCTCGCTTGCCGAGATCTGGGCCGGCGGGTTCCTGGCGCCCATGGGGTTTTGGGCCGGGCTTTGGGCGATCCTGCTGGGGCATCTGATCGGCAACACCCTGATGGCACTGGGCGGCGTGATCGGTTCCGACCACGGCATCATGTCCATGGTCTCGGTGCGGCCCGCCTTCGGCATCCGCGGATCCAATCTGGCAGCGGTGCTGAACATCGTCCAGTTGATCGGCTGGGCCGCCATCATGCTGATCATCGGCGGCCGTGCCGGGGCCGCCCTCGGAAAGCCCGTCGGCGGCATTCTGGCAAGCGACGCCTTCTGGATCATCACGATCGGGATCGGGACGCTGCTCTGGGCGCTGTGGACGGGCAAAACGGCGTGGAAGATCCTGCAGAACGTGTCGGTCTTCGCCCTGCTGCTCGTCATCGCGGCGATGACCTGGGTAGCTTTCGGCGGCCTGCCGGCCCAACCGGCCGCCGTCGGCGGGCCGATGGCGTTCATGACCGGCCTCGATCTCGTGATCGCCATGCCGATTTCCTGGATGCCGCTGGTGGCGGACTATTCCCGCATGGCCCGCAGCACCCGCTCGGCCTTCTGGAACACGTGGTGGGGTTATTTCCTGCTGTCGTCGTGGATGTATGCTCTGGGGCTGCAGGTGACCCTGCTCACCGGCGTCACCGACCCCGGGCTGCTCATCCTTGACACGATGGGCGGTCTCGGCCTGGCGGTGCCGGCGCTTTTCATGGTGGTGTTCTCGACCATCACCTCCGATTTCCCCGACGTCTACTCCGCCACTTGCTCCCTGCTGAACATTTCCCAGAAACTGAGTGCGCGGACCGTCATGTGGATTGCCGGGGGTCTGTCAATCCTCGTGGCGCTGGTGTTCCCCATGGAGCAGTACGAGAACTTCCTGTTCTTCATCGGGGCGATGTTCATCCCGCTCTTCGGCGTGGTGCTCACCGATTATTTCATCGTCCGCGGGCGGAAACTGGAAGTCGACGCGATCTACCGGGAGGGCGGCCCTTACTGGTACCGCCGCGGCTACCATCCCGCGGCGCTCGCGGCCTGGGCGGTGGGGTTCGTCGTGTACGAGGCGATGGCGCTGCTGAAGCTTGCCGTCGGTGGTTCAATTCCTGCCATGCTGGCCGCCGGGCTGCTCTATTGGGGCCTGTCCCGGAAGAAGACCCGATAAAGCGCTGGTTCAGGTCATTCGTTTAGGGTTTCCCAAGGATATCCGCCAAACCAATAAAGTGCGGATTTTCTCCGATGTACAAATTACAGCCGGGCTGCAATTTCATATGGATATTACTTGCCGTAGGGAGGAAAACGGACAGAAAGTTGGCTGTCAGTATCTACAAAAAGGCCGAGCGGATTTTTTTGGTGATAGATAGTTTGAGGGATTTCGAAATCCTGTTAGCCGATGTAAATTTCATCTTCATGGCAGTTTTCTATACTGTTACTGTTAAGGTTGGGCCGCTGGGGGCTTGTCCGGCAGCCCGGCCTTGCGCATGGCATTGATTGCCTTGTCTAATGCTGAAGTATCCTTATATCTCGAAACGCTGGCAAACCACTCCAGAGAAAACTTAGGGTTAAGCCGCATGACTTCTGCGGCCTCAACCCTGGCTTCATTCTCGCGGCCTATCATAATGTAGGCTGCTGCGAGATTTGCATGTGTGCTAAAAAGGTTGGGCGAACGCTCAAGCGCCCTATTATGTAAGGCAACTGCCTCTTCCAACCGCCCTACATCTCGCAAAGCAACTCCGTAAGCATTATATAAGCCCGGCGGGGACAAGGGGTTGAGCCGGGCTGATTTTTCAAAAAGCGGAATGGCTTCCTCCGGCTTCCCGACGTAGGTCAAGACCTCAGCATACCGGAAGAGGACAAAAGCTGAGCCAGGATTAAGGGCTACAGCCTGCTGTCCTTCTGCAATCGCTTTATCATGATCCTTTTTTACCGAATAGGCCCAGCCCAGGTTTGCGTGATAACCCGCATTGCTCTCATCCATAGCAATTGCTTTGTGGAATAGCTCTATTGCCTTATCAATAGAGCCCGAATACGACTTGGGAGAGCCCAATAAATGGTGATGGAGGTGAACAACGGCCAAATAGTAATAAAAATGAGGAAGCTCTGGGCACAACGCGATCCCCTCCTCAGCTTTCTGCCGAGCCAAATCGGTTTCAGGGATGGTCGCGCGTTGAATGTGGCCTATTGTCTCCAATGACTTCAAATAGCAATCAAACCCTCTCTTGGTGCTGAAAATTTCCCACTGTTTCGGTTGCATCGCGGTGCCCGATGCTATCTTAACCTCGACGGCCTGTAATACCTTCAACGTGATGTCATCCTGCAGATCAAACAGCTCCTCTGAGTTAGCGTCATAAATTTCCGTCCAGAGTTGATTCCCCGTGATGGCATCGGTAAGTTTGGTTGTGATCCGAATACGATCAGCTGACCTCTGCACGCTGCCTTCTACCACATACCGTACACCGAGGTCCTCGCTCACCTGCTTTACTACCCCTGTTTTCCCCTTGTACGGGGCGGTTGCTCCTGAAGCAATGACAAACAGCTGTGGAAACTTAGAGAGTCCATTGATAATATTATCGGTGATCGCCGCGCACAGGCGTTCCTGCTTCGAATCCTCACTCAAATTCAGAAATTGCAGCACGGCGATCGAAGGCGATTCAGGCAGGGGGAATGCCATGCGCTTGGGTTCGGCCCTTTCTATGGTTGCCACGGGTGGCGCAGCAGGCCGGGAGAAGAACTGCCACAGTATAACTGCGCTGAGTACCACCAATGCAGCAACCAAACCAATAACTCCCATCCTCCACCGTGAGTCTTTCGCCCTGCGCTCTGCTTCGCTCTCCTTTAATATTCTCGGCTTCATCAGAATTTTATAGGCTTTTATGGGGTGGGCAATATTCTTGACTGTCTGCTCCCCAAGAAAGGCGTAACCGTAAGGGAGTTTGGTCTTGATATGGTCAAGGGCCGTCTTTGAGATACATATACCGCCAGGGTCGGCAAGGGATTCGAGGCGGGCGGCGATGTTGACCTCATCTCCATAAATTCGAGACTCCTCCTCGATCACATCTCCAAGGTTGATTCCCATTCGGAATCGCATGCGCCGGTTTTCAGGCAATTCAATGTTGCAAGCCTGAAGCTCCTTCTGTGACGCCACCGCGCACTGCACGGCGTCCACCACGCTGGCGAACTCGGCCAGGAGGTTGTCCCCCGGAGAGTCCACCACACGCCCACGGTGCTGCGTTATGAGATCGGAGATGATTTGTTTGTAGGATTCGAGCGTCTTGACAGTGGTGGCCTCGTTGTCCTGCATCAGGCGGCTGTAACCGGCCACGTCAGCGCTAAGGATAGCGGTCAGCTTGCGGCGAAAGCCTTTAGGTTCCATGCCGACACCTCCTTGGTCAGAAGGTTTGGCAAATCCAGGATCAGAGAGATAAATCAGAAAAGAAATCGGGCTGGCGAAGTGAGGTCTGAGCCGCTTTTAGGAACCAGCGTCCGCGCAAGGTCCGGTCGATTGGGAAAGCTAATACGACTTGGATGAATGATACACTTGTCCGGGGTGAAAAATCAAATGAAATAGGCCCGTGGGCAGAGTCTATATCACAAGGTTCCCCCACCTTGTGATTTGTCGGATGAAAGCCCCGGAAGTATGTCATCTGCAAATAGGTACGAGGGGCGATCGATATCTGTAGCTTTCCAAAGGCAATATTTAACCGTTTGGGTGTCTATGCTAAAATTTGTGATGATCAGCAAGCCAAGGAGCAGAACGGCCTCTGCGCTTTGTCGTTAGACGCCTTGTTTGGGTGGGGGCGCCCACCCCCCGTGAAAAGCGCGGTTCGCCGCGCCAACGTCGAAGGCATCGGGATCAAATCCATCGCCGGCCCACTCGGCCATCTCTTCGTGATCCGGGCGTGAGGGATCGCGGAGCGCCTTCAGAAAATCCGCGTACCCCCAGACACCGCCAACATCCTCCGGCGGACAGGCCCGCCTGCCGGCGGTTACAACCGGATATCGCACTTGGGGCTCGCGCGGAAGCATCTTCTCAAGCAGCACCTCGTGTTCCCAGCTGTCACCGAAATCATACTCGTAAATCATTCGATCCTTCGGATGACCCAACACGTCGTTGAGCCGAGCCTTTCGCTCGCTCTTTCGCTCTAATCCAAACTCTGGATCGGGAGTTCCGTAGACGGCCCCCGCGGCATGGAACTGATGAAGATGGCTGTCGGTCCATCCCATCAGAACCTGCAGCACATCATGAAACTTTAACAGCGTGAGGTCGCTCGGAACCAACACCCGGCGCCAAATCGGCGGTCTGCTCCCAAGGAGGGTGACCTTGAGCTGAAAGACAATTTCCGACTTCGCCATATTTGCCTCCTACGGCGCCTGATAACGTGCATGACGAGGGCGCCCAACAGACTGAAACGACCTATATCACAAAGTTACTTGTTTGGTGCTACGTCGGATGAAATTTCAAGCATCCAACAATCTAAAATTATTGCAGATTAGTTCCGTATATCCTACCCTTACCCCCATCTGCCTGTTCATGTCAAACCCAAATTGAACTTTCTCCCATTCCAATTGCCGGTGATACAGGCTGCCAAACTCGCGTTTTCAGAAAGCGGATATGTTTCCCTCCGCTGTCAAAATCACAGATTTCTATGGGGCGGTTTTTAAGTGATATTTTCGAAATCGAAAGTACATTTACCAGCTAAGTTCATGGGCTGCCGGTAGTTTCATCCGACGCTTGCTGAGGCTTTGCCGGAGTATCAACCGGATGCGTTTCTGCGCGGTCTAAAGTGACGTCATTCCAAGAAGCCGGGTCGTCTATTGATTCTATGTGAGTGAACACTGTGACATTCGGCAAGACGCCGCGAAGCTCGGTTTCGATACGTTCCAGCAGTTGATGACCACGCTGGACTGTCCATACACCAGGAACGATCACATGAAGGGATACAAATTGGCGCGCTCCTGATTGGCGAGTACGAAGTGAGTGGTACTGTACGCCGGCTTGTCGAAACGATTCTAACACTCTTTGTATAGCGTTTTGCGCTTCAATCGGTAATGCCGTATCCATCAACCCCGACACCGAATCGCGCACTATGCGCACTCCTGACCAGACGATATTACCAGCGACAATGAATGCCACAATAGGATCAAGTCGTTCCCAGCCGGTTAGTGCTACCGCGCCAACCCCGACTAGCACGCCTGCCGATGTCCACACATCCGTCATCAAGTGGTGTGCGTTAGCCTCCAGCGTAATCGAGTGGTAGCGTTTGCTGGCCTTCAACAAGACAAGTGCAACAAACAAGTTTACCAGGGAGGCTACTACCGATACCCCTAGTCCCAAGCCAATCTGCTCTAAAGGCTTGGGGACAAGAAGCCTTTGAATAGCTGCTACGCCGATGCCCACAGCGGCAATCAAAATCAATGTCCCTTCGAAACCGCTTGAAAAGTATTCGGCCTTACTATGTCCGTAGGCATGGTCCTCATCGGCAGGGCGAGCGGCTATCGCCAGCATCGCTAATGCCATCAATGCGCCGGCAAGGTTGACGAGGGATTCCATCGCATCGGAAAGTAGACCGACCGAACCCGTTAGCAGGTACGCAACGGACTTTAGTGCAATGGTAACAATGGCCGCGGCAATCGAAAGCCAAGCGAAGTGCGTAAGAGATGAACGGTTTGTAGTATTTGATGCCATGAATTAGATTAGCATAGTAGTCGAAGCGGCCAAATCGGCAGCCCTTTGTGGTTGCGCTGAATGCCGTGATTGTGTTCTTCTCACTGGGGTATTATTACATTATCATCATCATAAATTCCGCTTTCAGCAGTTTTATGACAAGCAGGACAATTCGAAAGTGATCCAATGGATTTACGCTTTAGAACATCCGAAGAAATTTTACGATGCTTTTCTCGAATGTATGGAATATCGGTGATTCGCAGCGGGGATTGATTCCCCAGACTTCGCACAATCTTAACTGTTCGCTTTGCAGAACTATTTTCCGCACCGTTTGATTTCAGGTAATCAGAAATAACTCTCTTTGAGTCATCATCGAGTTCTACGGTTTCACCAAAATGATCCTCAAGGTTAGTAAGAATTTTCATCCAAGAACCTGAAGGCAGCAGTTCAGGCTGATATACAAAATGACAGGCACCGCATGCCTCCTTGTAAGTCGGGTTATTAACTTGTTTCAGGTTGCCCTCATAGTGATCATCGCCTCTATGGCGCTCTCTCTTCCTTTCTCTATGTCTGGTTTTGTCGTCATCCGCAGCCAAATAAAACCCTCCACATAAAAAAAGAAGACTAACAGCAGAAAATATAATGAGTTTTATTTTTTTGCTCATCTGTATACCTTTTGCATAAATCTTGAAAAACCGAAAGTACATGCTCTAGAGCTGTACCGAGACGGTGGCGGTGGACCCCGATGTTTGGGCAGCCTGATGGGTGGGATAAGCTCTGAATCGGTTTTTGGTTTTTGTAATTTTATTGAGAAGCATCAGGGTGCCTCAGCGAAGGGATGAGGCAGTCCGTAATAGACCTCATCCGGGGTGCGGTCGTCAAGAGCGGAGTGGCCGCGTTCGTGGTTGTAAAAGCCGATCCATTCGGTTAGCCCCTGCCGCAGTTCGGAACCGCAGCTGAACGAATGCAGGTACAAGTAGTGATGTTTGATGGTCCACCACAGCCGCTCGACGAAGATGTTGTCCTGGCACCGGCCGCGGCCGTCCATGCTGATGCCGATGCCGTGGTCTTTGAGAACTTGGGTGAAACTGGTGCTGGTAAACTGGGAGCCTTGATCGGTGTTGAAGATTTCTGGCTTGCCATAGCGGCTGAGGGCTTCCTGGAGGGCCTCCACACAGAAATCCGATTCCAGGGTATTGGAAAGCCGCCAAGAGAGAATCTTGCGGCTATGCCAGTCCATGACCGCCACGAGGTACATGAACCCGCGGGCCATGGGAACGTAGGTGATGTCGGCCGCCCACACATGGTTGGCATGATCGATGGTCAGATCCCTGAGCAGATAGGGGTAGATTTTATGCTCCGGATGCGGCCGACTCGTGTGCGGCTTGGGATAGATCGCCTCGATGCCCATTACCCGCATCAGCCGCTGGATACGCTTGCGGTTGACCCAGCGGCCCTGCCGCCGGAAATGTCGGGTCATGGAACGACTGCCGTAGGTCGGTGTCTTCAGGTACTGCTCGTCGATCAGCCGCATCAGCTCCAGATCCTCGGGATCGATCGGCCGCGGGACATAGTAGAACGAGGAACGGCTCAATCCCAACAACTGGCATTGCCGTGAAATGCTCGGCTCGCGAAGTTCAGGTTCGATCATCTGTTTTCGCAGCTTTTGGCTCAGGAGCCGAGCTTTCGTGCTAAAAAATCGTTTTCGACCTTCAGCTGGCCGATCTGCCGATAGAGCTCATCGACCTGGCCTTCCATTTGCTTACGCGATTTTTGATTCTTGTCGAAAAGCTCGGCGGCGCTGTCTAACAGCTGCCGCTTCCAGGTGGAGATCATCGTAGGATGCACGAAGCGACTGGCCAGTTGAGCGGTGGTTTCCTCGTTCTGCAAGGCGGCCAAGGCGACCTTGGCCTTGAACTGGGCGCTGTGTTGTTTTCGTTTCTTGCTCATCTCAGATCCTCCTTCAAGGGTCTGATTCAGAGCTTACCACACTGTCCAAATTTTGGGGATCACCGCCGGTATCACAACATTCTGGTTTTTGTTATATGTCGGATAAAATCGCAACCTTTACAAATGTCGGGTATATTTTCGAGCCGCTACTTTATCCCTAATTTCTTTAGTGTGGCATCATCGGCCTTTCCGGTTGCCGGAAGCTTATGTCCCTTTTGAAACTTCATGAGAGCGGTTCGCGTATTTTTCTCCATCTTCCCATCAACTTCGAGTTTGTAGCCTTCCCTGTTCAGTGCTGTTTGGACTGCTTTGACCTGGTTGCTCGGGGAGACTTTGGCTGCAAAACAATCCACTGTCGAAGCAGTCACCTGACCTCCGGCAAAGCCGGAGGCTTGATGTTATGAGCGGCTCAAAGCTGCATGGCCCTTCGGGCAAATAATTTTTGCGACAGTTTTGGTCTGCGCCTCACCGTCCGTCCGCCCCTTTTCTTTCTCACGTGAGGGCTCTTCGCAAATACAATAATCTTTCGCGCTCAGTTGTTTCATTAAAATTCCTGTTGATTTGAGCTGAATAACGAGACTCGTGAAAAAATCCAGAGCCCTCTCGTAGCATGTCAAAAACATTTAACTCCCGGAACTGTCAAACCTTGGGAGTCCCCCAGCAGAGCTGGGGGTTTACCTAAATGAAATTAGAATAATGAAAATGGAAACAATCGCCAGAACCTGTGCAGCTTTCTTTTTCATTTCCTATTCTCCTGTTAGGTTAGTCGAAATCTGTACGTTAAGCCAAACGATTGTCTGTAATATTTTGCGGATTCGATCTGGCCAAATGAGAGTATCACAATTTTCAGAAAATTCCAGATACGTCGGATGAAAGCACCGGCATGACACCCATCTGTGAATAAGTCATGATTTGATCAATATCTGCAATTTTCGCCCGCCTTGAAATAATGCGTGCCGGGGCATCTAAATCGCCCCTGCACGGTGATGAATCTAATCCGGTATATAAAGCGTATTCTTTTTGAAGATGATACTGTCGCCCGGAGCCGGGTTGTCCTTGACCGGCGGCACGTTAGCCGATGTGATTAGCGGGGCACCTACCCCCCGCGATACTGTGCGGACCACCTGGTGTTTCGGGATCCTAATCCTATCTGATTCCCGAAAAATATTGCACCTTTCGTCCGCTGATCCTACAATCCTCACCTGAGACGTCTTTCAATCAGTCGAAAGGATTCCAAATGATAAAAAACGCCTCGGCTCCCGGCACTCTCGTATGGCCTCTTCCGCGTGCCAGCCTTCCCTCGGTGCCCGTCGAACAGCGCTTCACCGCCGGTGTTGCTTATGTCGAAGGTCAGTTCTGTCCCATCGAGGAGGCGCGAATTCCGCTTCTCGATTGGGGGTTCCTTCGCTCCGACGCTTGCCAAGAAACCATATCGGTCTGGGATGGGTCGTTCTTCCGCCTGCAGGATCACCTCGAACGTTTTCAACGGTCGATCGGCAGGCTTAGGATGACCTCGCCCGAATCGCCTGATCGAATCCGCAGCATCGTTCACGAGCTCGTCGTTTTGGCGGGTTTCCGAAACGCCTATGTACAGATCATCATGACACGTGGCCGTCCGCCCATCGGGAGCCGTGACCTCCGGCTCTGCAAAAACCGCTTCCAAGCGTTCTCCATGCCCTACATGTGGGTCGCCCCCCCGGATGTCCAGGCCCGCGGGATGTCGCTGCACATCAGCAAACGAGTGCGCGTACCCCCGCAGTCCGTTGACCCGCTGGTGAAGCATTACCACTGGCTTGATTTCCAGATGGGGCTGTTTGACGCCTATGACGCCGGCGCGGAAACGGTCATTTTACTGGACTTGGATGGTCACGTGACAGAAGGGCCCGGCTTCAATATTTTCGCCGACGTTGAAGGGCGGCTCGTAACACCGGGGCACGGAGTTCTGGACGGGATGACCCGGCGAAGCACGCTCGAGCTTTGCCGGGAACTCAGCATGGAAGCGGTCGAAGGCGCGCTTACGCCGGAACAACTGCGCTCGGCCAATGAAGTTTTTCTCACGACGACCGCCGGAGGGGTCATTCCGGTCACCTGGATCGATAACGGCAAAATCGCTGACGGCACGCCGGGACCGAAGACGGTGTGTCTGCACACCGCGTATTGGAAAAGACGCGCGTCCGGCTGGTACGCCGAACCGGTCGTCTACAGGCAGGCCCCGGAAGGCGTCGCTGAACAGAGTGGCGTTGAGGGGTGAACCCGGCTCATTTGCCGTCCATGCCCTTGTCTATGGCCTCTATCTCCGCCAGCTCCCGGTCGAAACCGGCGCTCAGGCCCTCGTGCTCGCGGGTGGCGCGGTCGAGGGCGTCGAAGAGGCGGTCGATCTCCTTCTGGCAGGCGTGCATGGCCTGGGAGACCTCGGCGATGCGGGCGCCGTCGCGGTTTTCGGATGCGGCCTGCATGGCGTGGGTGAATCGGGCCATCTCGGCGTCCTGCCGCTCGATGTCGCGTTCCAGGCGCCGCATCTCGTCCTCCAGCGGCTTGAGCGTGCGGCCGCGGCGGGCGCTGATCTCCGAACGCCGGCGGCGCAGCTCCTTGCGCGCCGCTTTGATGTTTTCGGCCGGCGTGCCGGCGGCCTCCGCCTCCGCTTTCCCGGCCGGTTTCTCGTCCTGCCACCCGCCCTTGTCCAGGAACTCCTGGTAGCTGCCGTCGAACACCTCGACCCCGTTCTCGCGAAAGACGATCAGCCGCTCGGCCAGAGCGTGCAGGAACATCTCGTTGTGGGTGACCAGGATCAGCGTCCCCTCGAAGGCGTCGAGCGCTGCGAGCAGCGCGTCGCAGGACTCCAGGTCGAGGTGGTTGGTGGGTTCGTCGAGCAGGAGCAGGTTCACGGCGGTGGCGATGATCTGGCCCAGCAGCACCCGGCTTTTCTCTCCGCCCGAGAGCACCGCGATCTTCTTGAGGGCCTCGTCGCCTGAAAACATCATCGCACCGCAGATGTCCCGGGCCAGTTGCCGGTCGACGCCGGCGTCGGCGTAGAGGATTTCCTCCTCGACGGTGCGGTTGGGGATGAGGTGGCTTACGTTCGTCTGCTCAAAAAATCCCTTTTGGATGGCCGGGTGGTAGATCACCTCGCCGGTCTGGGGGGCGAGGGCCCCGGCCAGCATCTTGAGCAGGGTGGTCTTGCCCTTGCCGTTGGGACCCACAATGCCGATGCGCTCCCCGGCCGTGAGGGTGATGGAGAGGTCCGTGATCAGCGGCTGGTCCGGCTGGTAGGCGAACCCCACGTTACGGGCCTGCAGGGCGGACTTCCCGGGCAACGGCTTCTCCCGGAAGGAGAACTCGAGGTCCTTCAGCTTTTCCAGCTTGTCCCGCTTCTCCATCTTCTGCAGGGTCTTGACCCGGGATTGCACCAGCCCGGCCAGCCGCGCCTTGGCGCGGAAGCGAGTGATGAAAAGCTCCACCTCCTTGCGCCGGCGCTCGTCGTTGAGCCTTGTTTTTTCGTACACCTCCTCGTCCTGGGCGATCTGGCTGTAGTAGGCGTCGGTGGTGCCGGCGATCTTGCGGACCTTCTGGCGGTGGACGCCCATGACATGGGTGACCACCTTGTCCATGAAGCTGCGGTCGTGGGTGATGACCATGAGCTCCCGGGGCCAGGCCACCAGAAAGCGCTCGATCCAGCGGATGGTGGTGATGTCGAGGAAATTGGTCGGCTCGTCGAGCAACAGCAGGTCGGGCGCGGAGACCAGGGCCTTGGCGAGATTGAGGCGCACCTGGTAGCCGCCCGAAAACTCGGCCGGCGGGCGGTCCATGTCCGGCTTGGAAAACCCCAGGCCGGCCAGGATCTTTTCGGCCTTCCAGTGATGGCCGCTCTCCGGGGGCGGGAGCGCGGCCATGGCCTCTTCCAGGACGGTCGGGCGCGTGAAGTCCAGCGTCTGTCGGACGTAGCCGATGCGGTAGTGCTTGGGGATGATCAGGCCGCCGGAGTCCGCCGGCTCTTCACCGGCGATGATCCGGAAGAGGGTGGTCTTTCCGTGGCCGTTGCGGCCCACCAGCCCCAGCCGCTCGCGGGAATTCAGGGTGAAATCGACCTGGTCGAAGAGGACCCGGCCGCCGAAGCTCTTGCTTAAGTTTTCCGCTCGAATCATGTATTACTCCGGCCAATAAACAGGTACAACTTGAGCCGCTGTCGGGCGCCCCGCCCCGCCGGTGCGTGAGATTCTGGAATTAGACATATATTTGATCGCCGGAGTAATAACCGCTGCGCTTGCGAAAAAAAAAGCGACCGCTGCAACGTGCAGCGGCCTTTCCCGCTCCGCTGCAAAAGCGGCGGAGCGGGCGTTTTAACCAGCCTTGACTTTACTGATAGACTCGAATAGAAAATAACATTTTGGAAAAAAAGACCCCGCGGGTTTCATCGCCGGGGCGGGTCCCCTTCCCATTGTCAGCTTTCCGGAGCAATGTAGCACGTATGTTCAGCCTTGTCACTTTGAAAAATCCCGTCGCCGCCCTGGGCCGCGAGGTGCTGACGTCCGTTCGGTATATGGGGCGGGTCTTCCTGTTTTTCATCAAAGGGTTCCTGCTGATCTTTCAGCCGCCGTTCCAGTTCAACAAGATCCGCCAGCACATCTACTTCATCGGCATGAAGTCTGTTTTCGTCATCTGTCTGACCGCCGGGTTCACGGGAATGGTGCTCGGGCTGCAGGGCTATTACGCGCTGGTGAAATACGGCTCCACGGCGGCGCTGGGATCGGCCGTGGCGCTTTCGCTGGTGCGCGAGATGGGCCCGGTGCTCACGGCCATCATGGTGATCGCCCGCGCCGGCTCCGCCACGGCGGCTGAAATCGGCATCATGCGCATCTCCGAGCAGATCGACGCCCTCAAGACCATGGACATCAACCCGATGCGCTTTCTCATCAGCCCGCGCATCGTTGCCGCGCTGGTGTGCTTTCCCCTGCTCACCGCGCTCTTCGACGTGGTGGGCCTGTTCGGCGGATACCTGTCGGGCTCGGCCCTGCTGGGGGTCAACCCCGCGTTTTACTTTTCCCGGGCCCAGTCCAGCGTGGAGATGAGAGACATCACCGGCGGATTCATCAAGTCCCTGGTGTTTGCCGTCGTCATGGTGACCATCTGCTGCTACCAGGGATACTATACCCACACGCGCGCCGAGTTCGGCGCTAAAGGGGTCAGCATCTCCACGACCTCGGCGGTGGTCACCTCCTGCGTTCTGATCCTGGTGACCGATTACGTGCTGACCACGTTCCTGATGTGACATGCATCCCATGGCTGAAACTCCCCTGATCGAACTCACCGACGTCGTCAAAACACTCGGGCTCAACCGCGTGCTCGACGGCATCAACCTGAGCATACAGCGGGGCGAGATCACCGCCATCATCGGGAAAAGCGGATCCGGCAAAAGTGTGCTGCTCAAACACATCATCGGTCTGCTGGAACCCGACGGCGGGACGATCCGCTTCGATGGCAAGAGCCGCGCGGAGATGAGCCCCACCGAAAAGAAAGCCCTCAAGCAGAAGTTCAGCTACGTCTTTCAGGACACGGCGCTGTTCGATTTCCTGAATGTCGTGGACAACGTCGCCCTGCCGCTCGTGGAGCGCAAGGGGATACCGCGGACGGAGATCCAGCGACGGGTGCGCGACAAGCTCCATCAGCTCGATCTGCACAACATCGACCAGAAATACCCGGCCCAGCTCTCCGGCGGCATGAAAAAGCGGGTGGCCCTCGCGCGGGCGCTGGTGACCGACCCCGAGATCGTCCTGTTCGACGAGCCGACCACCGGGCTCGACCCGATCCGCAAGAACGCCGTGCACAGCATGATCCTGGACTATCAGCGGCGCTTCGGCTTCACCGGGGTGGTGGTCAGCCACGAGATCCCCGACATCTTCTTCATCGCGCAGCGGGTGGCGATGATCGACGAGGGCCGAATCCGGTTCGAGGGCACGCCCGATGAAATCCAGCAGGCCTCGGACCCCGGGGTGCGCAATTTCATCGAAGGCCTCGAAAGCCCCCGCGACGACCTGACCGGCATCACCTCCCACTCCATCGGCCGGAAACGGCTGTTGCAGGAGTTGAGCCGGCTGCAGCGGCATGAGATCCCTTTTTCCATCGTCCTGCTGGCCATGGACAACCTGGGGGGCATCGACCGCATCGACGAACACGTGGCCGGCCAGACGGTGTTCAAGACCTTCGCCAACCATGTCACTCAGAACACCTACATCACCGACACGTGTTTCCGCTACGACATACATAAGATCCTGGTGGTCCTACCGGACACCAGCGAGGAGCAGGCCCGGGATTTCTGTCGGAAAATTTCCCGAACCATGGAGAACAACGCCCTTTTCGATTCCGTCGAAGCCGCCAAGGGGTTCCGCTATTCGGTGAGCGCGGGGGTGGCCCAGGCGTACAAGGACAGCGGGCTGGAGGAGCTGATCGCCCAGGCTCAACAGGGGCAGGCGGTGTTTTACGAGTGCCGCAACTGACCGGAGGAATTATGCGTCAATCATCGATAGAACTGGGAGTGGGCGTCTTCGTCCTGCTCGGCATCATCTGCGTGGGCTATCTCACCTTCCGTCTCGGGGAGGTCGAGATCCTGGGCGACAAATACTACCTGCTGAACGCCCGCTTCACGTCGGTCACGGGCCTGAAGGTGGGCGCCCAGGTGGAGATTGCCGGGGTTCAAGTGGGCCAGGTGGATGCGATCGTCCTGGAACCCAAGGACCTGGTGGCGATGGTGCGGCTGAAAATCAAAGAGGGCCTGAATCTCAGCGACGACGTAATCGCTTCGGTCAAGTCGGCAGGGCTGCTGGGGGACAAATACATCCAGCTCTCACCGGGGGGGGGCGACCGGATTCTGAAACCCGGCGAGATGATCATCGAGACCGAGCCGGCGTTGGACATCGAAGCGCTCATCAGCAAATACGCTTTTGGCAAACTGGATAAAACCGAAAAGCCCGACTAGTCCGTTTGACTTGACAAGCGGCGCGTTTCCCGTAAATTAACATTCAAGCAATTGACCCTCAACTTGCATATCGAGGAGGCGCTATGGCTGAAAAAGAAAAAGGGTTCGTGGTGAAAGACCGCCGGATGTTTTCGCAGGACGGCCCACCCGCAGCGGATGAAACGCCGGCCGCCGAAGAGCGGCCGGAGCCGAAGAGCGCATCCGCCTCGGACGCCCCGCCCCGGCAGACCGAAACCCCTCTGCCCCAGATCAATTTCCCCACGTTTGTCGCCTCCCTCAATGCCTCCGCCCTGGTGCACCTGGGTGTCATCGAGGACCCGGTCTCCGGGAAGGTGGAGAAAAACCTGCCCATGGCCAAGCAGACCATCGACATTTTGAGCATGCTGCAACAGAAAACGGCCGGGAACCTCGCCGCGGATGAGGACGGCATGCTGAAAAGCATCCTCTACGATCTGCGCATTCTGTTTGTGAAGGAAAAAGGATGAAACGGGCGGTCGGGCGGCAGCGGTGATGACCCTCCGGATCCTTTCCCCCGCCAAGATTAATCTCTTCCTGTGCGTTTTAGGTCGACGGCCGGACGGCTACCACGATCTTTTTTCCCTGATGTGCCGGATCGGCCTGTATGACGAGATCGTCCTGAATCCAACCTCGGCAGACATATCCCTCACGTGCTCCGACCCTGCCCTCCCCGTGGATGACGGAAACCTGGCCCTGCGGGCGGCCCGGCGGTTCTTTGAAGCCCTCGGACGGAGCGGCGGGGTAGCGATCCATCTCACCAAGCGGATTCCGGTGGCGGCGGGATTGGGCGGGGGCAGCAGCAATGCCGCCAGCGTGCTGCTGGGGTTGAATCATCTAAACGGCGCCCCTCTCTCATTGGACCGTCTCATTGCCATCGGAAAGTCCCTCGGCGCGGATGTGCCCTTCTTTCTTTTCCAGTCACCGGCCCTGGCGTCTGGAATCGGCGACCGCTTGGAGGCGTTCGCCGGCATCCCACCCCTGGCGGCGCTGGTGGTGAGCCCGTCATTTGCCGTATCCACTCGAATGGTTTACCAAAACCTGAATTTACGATTGACAAACCCTCAAAAACGACCTACAAGAACCCATTTTAAGAAAACGGCATTCACCCCTGGATTCCATTTATATAATGATCTTGAGACGGTTACGCTGGCGTGGCATCCTGAGCTCGCCGCCATCAAGAACCTGTTGACCGGCCGAGGGGCGCTGGGTTCCCTCATGTCCGGGAGCGGGCCGAGTGTTTTCGGGCTTTTTCCCGACCTGGAAGCCGCTTACAAAACCGCTGACACCCTGCCGGGGGACCGGGGGTGGCGGCTGTTTTGCGCAGGTTTGTTGACCGGCCCGGTTCCGTTGATCTGCGAGATTTGAAGACAGGGGCGGTGGCCCGGAGAGATTCCGGGGGACTAGGGCGAGCCTTTCTGGGGCGTCGTCAAGTGGTAAGACACAGGACTTTGGTTCCTGCATCCGGAGGTTCGAATCCTCCCGCCCCAGCCATACGCGAGTTCAGCAGCCTCTTCCTCCGGGCAAGGGGCTGGCAAGACGGCGCCGGTGTGTTTTGCAAGCATATGCGGAACGTGGGCAGATGATTCGGCGGATGCAGCGTGCCGGGGGCCTAATGACGGCAGCAGCGGGGATACCATGGAAAACAACGGTGTCTTTGTATTTTCGGGAAGTTCGAACCCCGAATTAGCCAAAAAAATCTGCAGCTACCTCAAGCTGCCGCTGGGCGGCGCCAAGGTCACCACCTTCAGCGACGGTGAGATCCAGATCGAGATTCTCGAAAACGTGCGGTCGAGGGACGTGTTCGTGATCCAGTCGACCTGCGCACCGGTCAATGACAACCTGGTCGAGCTGTTGCTCATGATCGACGCGTTCAAGCGGTCTTCCGCACGACGGATCACGGCGGTGCTGCCGTACTACGGGTATGCGCGTCAGGACAAGAAAGTGGCCCCGCGGGTGCCGATCAG
Source organism: uncultured delta proteobacterium (assembly GCA_963716325.1). Lineage (GTDB taxonomy): Bacteria > Desulfobacterota > Desulfobacteria > Desulfobacterales > SpSt-501 > SpSt-501. The sequence goes on from CAVQTH010000047.1 coordinate 149,667, forward strand.
CGCTAAGCTCGTGGCCGACATGCTTACGGTGGCCGGCGCCCACCGGGTGATCACCTTGGACCTGCATGCCGGCCAGATCCAGGGCTTTTTCAACATTCCCGTGGACAACCTGTTTGCGGCGCCGGTCCTGATCAGCCACATCCGCCGCCACTTCGACAATGACCTCGCCATTGTTTCTCCCGATGCCGGCGGGGTCGAGCGGGCGCGGGCTTTTGCCAAGCGGCTGGATGCGGACCTGGCCATCATCGACAAGCGCCGCTCCGCACCGAACCAGGCCAAGGCCATGGCCGTCATCGGCAACGTGCGCGACAAGGTGGTCGTGATCCTGGACGACATGGTGGACACGGCCGGGACCCTCGTCGAGGCGGCGGAAGCCCTGTCCCGGGAAGGGGCCCGCGAGATCCACGCCTGCTGCGCCCACGCCGTGCTTTCGGGCCCGGCGGTGGATCGCATCAAGGACTCGGCGCTGAAAAGTGTGGTCGTCACGGACACCATCCCGTTGAAGCCGAATGCGGCGTCGTGCAAAAAAATCAGCGTCCTGTCGATTTCCGAATTGGTCGGCGAGGCCATCATCCGCAGCTACCGGGGGGATTCGGTCACGTCGCTGTTTGTTTAAACCGGCTTTGAGAAAAGCCTGTAATTTTTGGTCAAGGAGGAACATCCGTTGAAACAGCTTGAATTAAATGTTATGGCGCGCGAAACGAAGGGCAACGGGCCGGCCCGCCGGCTGCGCCGGGAAGGCTTGGTCCCCGCCGTGCTCTACGGGCCGGGCGCGGAGACGAAACAGCTATCGATCAAGGTTCGGGACCTCGAACACGTGGTTCAGAAGGGCAACATCCGGCGGACGATATTCTCCCTCGGCATCCAGAACGGCGGCAGCGCCACCAAGCTCGCCGTCATCAAGGAGCTGCAGACGAACCCCGTCACCGGTCAGTTCCTGCACGTTGACTTCTACGAGATCGACATGAACCGCAAGCTCCGGGTCATGGTGCCGGTGGCGCTGACGGGCAAGGCCAAGGGCGAGGAATTCGGCGGCATGCTGCAGATCATCGAGCGTGAAATCGCCGTCTTCTGCCTGCCGCGGGAAATCCCGGAGAGCCTGGAACTCGACGTGAGCGATTTGGGGATCGGCGACGCCCTGCATGTGAAGAACATCGCCCTGCCGCCCGGTGTGGAGCTGCCGCCGGGTGAAAACTACACCGTGGTGACCGTGGTCAGCCCGAAGGCGGAAGCGGCGCCGGCGGCGGCGGCTCCGGCCGAGGGTGAGGAGGCCGAAGGGGCTGAAACGCCCGCTGAGGGCGAGGGCGAAGCGGCGGCGGAGAAGTCCTGACGCCGATTCCGGCCGGGATGGATGCTCGATCGAGCGAATGGCCATGGGCATGGGGGAGATCGATGAAGCGCCGCCGGGGCGGCTGCGCCTGGTGGTCGGCCTCGGCAACCCGGGTGCGAAGTATGCCGCGACGCGGCACAACATCGGCTTCCGGGTGCTGGACCGGCTGGCCTCCGATTTCGCCATTGAGGTCGGCCGTGAGAAGTTCAGCGCGGGCTTCGGACGGGGCCGGATCGAAGGGCGCGACGTCGTGCTGGCGAAACCCATGGCCTTCATGAACCGCAGCGGTCTTCCGGTGCGGAGTCTTGCAGAGTTCTTTCGAATTTCAAGCCGGGACATGGTGATCGTTCATGACGACATCGACCTGGCATACGGGCGTTTGAAAATAAAAGAGAAAGGAGGGCATGGCGGACACAATGGCGTAAGATCGCTGATCGATGCCTTCGGTGGGGGTGATTTCCCGCGTCTGCGGGTGGGCATCGGGCGTTCCGAAACCGCAGGGCAGCCCGTGGCGGATTACGTGCTGGATCAGTTCACGCGGGATGAAACCGCCGCGTTGCCCGGGGTCATCGAGCGGGCCAGGGATGCCGTGGTCACGATCCTGTGCAAGGGAACCAAAATCGGCATGAACCAGTTCAACACCAAACCAGACACGCGTACCGATTAACCATGCGAAATTCAGGGAGGAGAGGATGAACTATCTACCGTTGGTGTGCACATTAGTGGGTGTTGCCGGCGTGCTCTACGCCATTATCGTGGCCGGCATGGTCAAAAGCGCTCCGGCCGGAAACGAGCGGATGCAACAGATCTCCGGCGCGATTGCGGAAGGCGCCATCGCCTATTTGAACCGTCAGTTGAAAAGCGTCAGCATTGCCGGACTCGTCATTTTCATCATCATCGCCGTGACCATGAAGGTGACGACGGCGGTCGGCTTCCTGGTCGGGGCCGTGGCGTCCTACCTGGCGGGCTACATCGGCATGCGGGTGTCGGTCATCGCCAACGTGCGCGTCTCCGAAGCGGCCCGCAAAGGCCTGAATGCGGCCCTGCAGCTGGCGTTCCGCGGCGGCTCGGTCACCGGCATGATTGTCGCCGGCCTGGCGCTGACGGCTGTGGCCGGGTACTACGCCATCCTGATCCACATGGGGATTTCCAGCCGCGACGCGGTGGTCGCGCTGGTGGCCCTGGGCTTCGGCGGCAGCCTGATTTCGATCTTCGCGCGGCTGGGCGGCGGCATCTTCACCAAGGGTGCGGACGTCGGCGCCGACCTGGTCGGCAAGGTTGAGGCCGGGATCCCCGAGGACGACCCGCGCAACCCGGCGGTCATCGCCGACAACGTGGGCGACAACGTCGGCGACTGCGCCGGCATGGCGGCCGACCTGTTCGAGACCTACGCCGTGACGGCGGTTGCCGCGATGCTGCTCGGCAACCTGCTGTTCCCGAAAAATCTCATTGCGACCGAGTTCCCGCTGGTGCTGGGCGCCATCTCCATCGTCGCCTCCATCATCGGTGTGTTCTTCGTGCGCCTCGGCAAAAACGAGTACATCATGGGCGCCCTTTACAAGGGCATGTTCGGCAGCGCCATCATCGCGGCCATCGTCTTCTTCTTCGCCGTGCAGAACCTGGTGCCGACGCTGACCCTCGTCGGCGGCAAGCAGATCGCCAGCATGAACATCTACCTGGCCACCCTGGTGGGGCTCATCTTGACGGTCGTGATCGTCATCATCACCGAGTACTACACCGGCAAGTACGGCCCCGTGAAGGGGATTGCGCAAGCGTCCACCACCGGCCACGGCACCAACGTCATCGCCGGTCTCGCCGTCAGCATGCAGTCCACCGCAGCGCCGGTGCTCGTCATCTGCCTGGCCATCGGCATGGCCCACTATTTCGCCGGCCTCTACGGCATCGCCATGGCGGCCATGTCCATGCTTTCCATGACCGGCATGGTCATCGCAATCGACGCCTACGGCCCGATCACGGACAACGCCGGCGGCATCGCCGAGATGGCCGAGATGGAAGAAAGCGTCCGCGCCGTCACCGACCCCCTGGATGCGGTCGGCAACACCACCAAGGCCGTCACCAAGGGCTATGCCATCGGCTCCGCCGGTCTGGCCGCCCTGGTGTTGTTCGCCGCCTATACCCAGGAGTTCGCCTTGCTTGGCAGCGGGGTGGAATTGAGGTTTGACCTGAGCGACGTCAACGTCATCATCGGGCTTTTCATCGGCGGCCTGCTGCCGTACCTGTTTGCTTCCATCGCCATGATGGCGGTCGGCAAGGCCGGCGGCGCGGTCGTCGAGGAAGTGCGCCGTCAGTTCCGGGAAATCCCCGGGATCATGGAAGGCACCGGCAAACCCGACTATGCGGCCTGCGTCGATATCGTGACCAAGTTCGCACTGAAGGAAATGATGATCCCGGCCCTGCTGCCGGTCGTCACTCCGATCGTCGTCGGGCTGCTGCTCGGCAAGATCGCCCTGGGCGGCGTGCTGATCGGCAGCATTGTCACCGGCGTGTTCGTGGCCATCTCGATGACCACGGGCGGCGCCGCCTGGGACAATGCCAAGAAATACGTTGAAGACGGGCACTTTGGCGGCAAGGGCAGCGACACCCACAAGGCGGCCGTCACCGGCGACACCGTCGGCGACCCGTACAAAGACACCGCCGGCCCCGCCGTCAACCCGATGATCAAGATCCTTAACGTCGTGGCGCTGCTGCTGGTTCCGTTCCTGCTGTAATCATCCCCGCCACACGGGTTGAGCTTTAAAAGGATTGGCGCCGAAAGGCGCCAGTCCTTTTTTGTTGCTTCAGGACGCCGAATATGATAAAGAATATCCGCATAATGGGGCCAGAATCGCCCTGTCGGCTTCTCAACTCAAGGGAGACAGGTAACCTATATGGCAGGGAAAACGATTAAGGAAAACGTTAAGCCGCTAAGGCCGAAAAAGAGCAGATTCCGGGTCGGGGACCTTGCGGTGTACCCGGCGCACGGGGTCGGTCAAATCCAAGCCGTCGAGAGCCGGACGGTCAACGGCGAGAAACATGATTTCTACATTCTCAAGGTGTTGGAAAACGGCATGGTCATCATGATCCCCATCGGCAATGTCGACAACGTCGGCCTGCGGTGCCTCATCGATGTCAAGGAAATCCCGAAAGTCTATGCCGTCATGAAGACCAAGCGGGACATGCTGGGCGACAACCAGACGTGGAACCGGCGCTACCGCGAATACATGGAAAAAATCAAAACCGGCTCGCTCTTCGATGTGGCCGAGGTGTTCCGCGACCTTTTCCGCCTCAAGTTGACCAAAGATTTGTCGTTTGGTGAGCGGAAACTGTATGACACGGCCCAAGTGCTGCTGGTCAAGGAGCTGTCGAAGGCCAAAAAAACCGACGAGAAAACCATCATTTCAGAGATCGAATCGCTTTTTTCTCACGAAGCGGCCTGATTTTTCGGCCTCGCCGTCATGACCCGCGGTGACGAGTTTTCCTTCCCAGCGGATGCCGCTTGCAGCGGCATCCGTTTAGATGTGTTTGTTGCAGAACGCCTGCCCGATTGTTCGCGTTCCTTTGCCGGTCAACTCATAACGAGCGAGCGGTTCAAGGTCAATGGGCAGGCTCGTAAGCCAGCCTACCGATTGAAGGCCGGTGACATCGTCACCGGGTCTATTCCTCCTCCAAAACCCTCGGGATTCCATCCTGAACCCATCCCGCTCGACATCCTGTATGAAGACAAAGATATCGTGGTGATCAACAAACCGCCGGGGTTGGTGGTGCACCCCGCTCCCGGCCATGCCTCCGGCACCCTGGTCAATGCCTTGCTGTATCATTGCCCGGACTTGGGCGGCATCGGCGAGGAACTGCGGCCGGGGATCGTCCACCGGCTCGACAAGGACACCTCCGGCACCCTGGTGGTGGCCAAGAACGCTGCCGCGCTTGAGCATCTCGCCGCCCAGTTCAAGAACCGTTCGGTGCGAAAGGACTACCTGGCGTTGGTTTACGGCGAGACGGCCGCCGAGAGCGGTACGATCCGATTGCCCGTCGGTCGCCACCCGGTGGACCGCACGCGGATGTCCACCCACAGCCGCAAGGGCCGGGAGGCGGAAACCGGATGGCGCGTGGCGCGGCGATGGGGCGGGCTTACGCTGCTCGAGCTTCGCCTGAAGACCGGCCGCACCCATCAGATTCGGGTCCACTGCGCCGCTATCCAGCGGCCGATCGTCGGCGATCCCGTTTACGGCCGGGCCAAACTGCCCGCCGGCGCGGCCGATCTCCAGGCCCTGCTTGCCGGTGTGCGGCGGCAGATGCTGCACGCCTGGCGCCTGGAAATCGCTCACCCGCGCACCGGCAAGCGGATGGCGTTCGAATCCCCGCTGCCGGAGGACATGGAACAACTGGTCGCCGCACTTGAATCTCGAAGCAGGAAGCCGGAAGGGTAAAAATAGGAACGCTTTGAACCGGGTCGTTCCAGGAAGAGTTCAACCCAAACGCCGCATCCGCGGCGTTTGGGTTGATGAAACTATATGGGTTTAAAAAGGGGCGCCCTGCGCCCTCTTTAAACCCATCCTTTGAAGGCGAAAAAGGCCAGCGAGAGCATTCCCGCGGTCACCAGGCCGATCGCCGTGTCCTGGAAAGGCCTGGGCGTGCGGGCGAGCAGGATCCGCTCGCGCACGCCGGCAAACAGCACGAGCGCCAGGCCGAAACCCTACCGGGTACGCGAAGGAGGACACCACCATTTTGAAGAAGTCGTAATTTTCGTTGATGTTGATCAGACAGACCCCCAGCACGGCGCAGTTGGTGGTGATGAGAGGCAGATAGATGCCGAGCCCCGTGTACAGACCGGGGATGCTCTTCTTGAGGAACATTTCCACAAATTGTACGAGGGCGGCAATGACCAGGATGAAAGCGATGGTGCGCAGGTATTTCAGGTCGTAGGGAACCAGCACGTACCATTCCACCAGCCACGTGATGATGCCCGCCAGCACCAGCACGAACACCACGGCCATGGCCATGCCGGTGGCGGTTTCCATCTTTTTCGAGGTTCCCAGAAACGGGCAGTTGCCCAGGTACTGGATCAGCAGGATGTTGTTGATCAGCACACAGCTGAACATGAGGACGGCAAGATCACTGAACATGGGCGGCTCCTATTTCTTCCCAAGGATGTTCATGACGCCGAGCATGAGCCCCAGACAGATGAAGGCCCCCGGGGCTTCCACCAGGAACTTGAAAGGCTCGAAGGAGGCCCCCAGTATCGCTATCGGCCTCTCGTACAGCGTGATGGACCCGGTGGCGATGATCTCGCGGAACGTCGCCAGGGTCGACAGCGCCAGCGTGTAGCCGATGCCAAGCCCGAGGCCGTCCAGCATCGAGCGCACGACCCCGAAGCGGCTGGCGAAGGCCTCGGCCCGTCCCATGGGGATGCAGTTCACCACGATGAGGGGGATGTAGATGCCCAGCTTCATGAAAAGCGAATACGTGTAGGCCTGCATCACCAGCTCGACCACGCACACGAAGGTGGCGATGAACACGATGAAGGCGACGATGCGCACCTTGGGCGGGATGATCTTGCGCAGGGCCGAGATCATGATGTTGGAGAAGGTGAGCACGAAGGTCACCGCGATGCCCATGCCGAAGGCATTCTCCACCGTGTTGGTGATGGCCAGGGTGGGGCAGAGGCCGAGCACCAGCCGGAAGGGCGGGATTTCCGCCCACAAGCCCTTGGTGAACTCCTGAGTGAGGGTTTTGGCCATAGCGCCTTCCTACTTGACCTCTTTCATTTTTTCCAGGATCTGGGGTTTCAGTTTTTCGAATACGGCCAACGCGTTCGACACACCTCCGCACACCGCCCGGGAGGTGATGGTCGCACCGCTGATGGCGTTGATCGACCCCCCGTCCTGGGTGACCTTGAGCGGGGCGGCGACGGAGGCCCCCTTGAACTGCCCGCCGAACTTGGGGTCGGATTGGGCTTTGGCCCCCAGCCCGGCGGTTTCGGCGTGCGTAGTGACGGCAACACCGATCAACTTGTTCTGTTTCACGTCGAGAGCCACCATCATGCCCATGTCGCCCTTGTAGCCCTTGGTGGATGTTTCCAGTGCGACCGCGGTGGGCTGGCCGTCGAAAACGCCCACGAAAAAGTTGCGCAGAACATCGCCGTCCTTGATCTGGAACCGGCTGGCGATAGGATCGTTGGACGATCCCTGCAGGACGCTGCGGATGGCCGGCCCTTTGACGAATTCCAGGGTCTGGAGCTCGATCCGTTCCTGGGTGCCCTCGCGCAGGGCCGCCAGCAGCCCGCCGGAGGCCACGCTGATGACGGTCAGGACCACGATCATCTTGATCAGTTCACGCATGGCTAATTAGACCTTTCCGAGCGCCTTGGGCCTGATTTTGTCGAGCAGGGGATGGATGAGGTTGCCGACCAGCACGGCGAACACCAGCCCCTCCGCAAAGACGCCGATATTGCGGATGAGAACCGCGATCGATCCCACCACGGCCCCATAAATGAGCATGGGGATGAAATTCACCGGCGACGACGAGTCTTCCGGCGCCAGGAAAAAAGCGCCGAACAGGCTGAATCCGGTCAGCAGATGAAAGGCCGGCGGGGCGAAGCGCGCCGGGTCCGCCGCGTGGAAGATGCCGGCGGTGACGGCCATTCCGGCCAGGAAGGACACCGGGATCTCCCAGCGGATCACCCCCCTCAGGACGAGGTAGACGCCGCCCGCCAGCAGCGCGGCCCCGCCGATCGTTCCGATCCCTCCCACCTGGCGGCCCAGGAAAAGATCCATGAGGGAGAGGTCCTTGACGGCGCTGTTGCCGAAGGCCTTCACGGCGGCCAGCGGGAAGGCCGCGGGAAAATCGAAGGCATAATTGACCAGGGCTGCATCGACATCCATCCGCTGCTTCCAGGCCAGCATCAGGATGGCGACGGCGACCGCCGCCGGGTTGAAGGTATTGGCGCCCACACCGCCGTAGATCTGGCGCGCCACCACGATGGCTAAGAACGTGCCGGTGACGACCGCCCACCAGGGCAGGGTGGCCGGGAGCATCATGCCGAACAGCAGACCGATCACGGCCGCCGTGCCGTCGCCTACCGACACCGGCCGCTTGGCCACCCGGTTGAAGGCAAGTTCCCAAAGAACGGCCGAGGACACCGCCAGGGCCAGCACACCGAGGGCGGGGGTGCCGAACCGGTAGACGCCGAACAGGGCTGCAGGAAGCGCCGCCAGGATGATTTGCAGGCTGCGGTCGGTGATCCGGTTGCCGTTGTGCCAGAACGGCGCAAAGGCGACGACGAGTTTTTTCCGATCAGGCATTCGGGCTCTCCGCACGGCGCATGCGCGCCAGTTCATGCTTGGCCAGGGTGATATACTGCAGGATGGGGATCTTCGATACGCACACATAGCTGCACAGGCCGCACTCGACGCAGGCGTCCAGATCGTAAGACTCCTCGGCCTCCTCGAACTTGCCGGCCTCCAGGTAGCGCACGAGCAGGTTGATCTGCATGCGGGCCGGGCAGACGCGAACGCATTCGCCGCAGTTGATGCAGGGGTAGTCGGAGACGTGGGCCGCGGCCGCCGCATCCAGCAAGAGGATGGCGTCGGTGTCGGGCTGCACGGGATGATCCGGCGTATACACCGCGGTTCCCCGCATCGGGCCGCCGATTACGATGCGGTCGCCTTCGGCCGTCGCTGCGCCAAAGTGTTTCAGAACGCCGGCGACGGGCGTGCCGATGGGCGCCTCCGCCAGGCGGGCGAGGCCGTCTTTGAGAATCACGGTCATAAGCTTGTTGACCGGAACGCGGCCGGTACCGAAGGCGGTGCCGACGGAGGCCACCGCCTCGGCACTCATGAAGCAAAATCCCAGGTCCTCACAGGTTCGTCCGGCCGGCACCACGCGGCCGAAGAGCTTGGCCATCACCAGCGGCGGCAGCGCCGAGGGGTAGCCGTGCTCAACACCCATCACCCGGCCGACGATATGGCCGAAGCCCTGCACGGCTTCCTTGCGGGTGAGGATGACCACCTCCTCGATGCCGCTGATCTGCTTCAGAATGCGGATTCCATTTTGGATGTCATGTCCGCGGGCGCTGAGGACGTATTGCTGCGTGAACACGAGCAGGTCCTGATCGACGGCGCACACGACCAGCGTTTTGACGGGCCGCTCGGTATCGGCCAGACGCGGCAGGCCGGGCGCGCCGGGGCCGGCCGCCAGAAAATCAGCGGCGGCGGCAAGGGACGGCGTTCGGTGCACCGCTGAAAGCGCGTCGTCGAAAACCTCCTGCGGAGCCGGCGCGATGGTCACGGCGGTGTAGTTCCGGCCAAAGCTGCCGGGAAAGGGGGCGAGGGCCGCGATCGCACCGGTGACCGGCGAGGTGACATAATCGCCGTTACCGTAGAGTGCCAGTTTCTGGCCGGTTTTAACGGTCTCTCCGATTTTGACGGCTGGGATGGCCTTGCCTTCGGCCGGACGCAGGTGCAGCAGGGTCACCGGCCCCGCGGGTCGAATGGGCTCGGGCCGCTCGATCCGTGCTGGCAGTTGGGTGTATTCCAGGCGCGGCCGGCCCATTCCCCAAAGCGGTTTCGGTTTCGTCATCGTCATCTCTCAACACCTTCCCAGGAGGCGCAGGATCATTGCATCACGTGGCACTGAGCGCAGTCGACCGGTCCGGCCCCGTACTCACGGTGGCAGTCGATGCACTGCTTGTGGAGGGCATCCGAACGTTTGAGCATCTGGTCGTCGCCCTCCTCCACCGAGTGGCATTCGGTGCAGGCGCCGGCCTGGTCGTACTCATCGGGGGCCAGGGTGTGGTGGCACTCCCCGCAGGCGAGGCCATGGCCCGCCTCCGCCAGATGCCGTCCGTGGTCGAACATGACCTTCCCGGCCACGTTTTGAAAGGCAACCCGCAAGGGCCGTTTCGGCGGCTTGACGGGAAAGGCCGCGTAGCTCACCACGGCAAGGGCGAGCAGGCAGACGGTCACGCCATAGACCAGTTTCAACTCTTTCCGGGAGAACATCGTTGGCCCATTCCTCTAATTTTGCATTTGATCTGCCAGGGTTCAAGGGTTCAAGCAACCGTGTTTAGAGTCAAGGGTTAATTTCACTCTGTCGCCACATTGTCTGGTTACGAACCATCGCGTTTAAGATAGCCAAAAGTTTTCGCATACAGGCAACGATGGCGACTTTAAAACATTTGCCGGCTTCTCGGAGCCGCTGGTAAAATTGTCGAATGATGGGATTGAACCGAATCGCCGACAACGCGCTCATATACAGCGCGGCGCGCACCTGGGCTCGGCCGCCCCAGATCGTGCGCCGTCCCTTGTACTTGCCACTGTCGCGGTTCAGTGGGGCAACGCCGGTGAGGCAAGCGATTTTCTTGCGATCCAGTTGGCCCAGCTCCGGCAAGCAGCTGATCAGCATGGCCGAGGTCGCTGGCCCAACGCCAGGGGCACTCTGTAAGATTTGGTCTCTGGTGTGCCACAGCGGGCCATTTTTAATGTTACGTTTGATCTCATCGTCCACTTGTTTCAGGCGCTTTTGCAACCAGCGGATATGCGCCTGGATATCGCGCTGATTGCGCCGGGTGGCTGCTTTAAGTCGGTTGGTTTCGGCGACGATCATATCAACGATCTGCCGGCGCCGTGTGACCAAGCCGGTAAGCTCCTGAGAGGGACTGTCCTTCAAGGGGCGCAACTCAGGCTTAACGGCACTGGCAAAGCGAGCGATGACGCTGGCGTCGATGCTATCGGTTTTAGCCAGCCGGCCGATGGACTTGGCAAAATCGCGGATCTGACGCGCATTGACGACCACCACCGGAAGCCCCGCGGCGGCAAGGGTGCTGACCGCTAAGGTTTCGTAACCGCCGGTGGCTTCGAAAACGATGAGCCGCAATTCGATGGGCTTAAGCCGCTTGATGAGCTCATCTATTCCGTCGGGACTGTTCGGCACGCGGAAAGTATCCTGCGTCGGATAGACGCAGACATCCAGCGTGTCCTTGGAAACATCGATGCCAACAAAATACTCTGTGCTCATAGGTTCCTCCATTTCCCTGCCTTGCGGGATGCGGGCTCTGAAGCGCCCAGGCAACCGTTCGGGTTAGTGGAAGACTCGGTGTGGCGATCCGTGCTTGAACACGGTCTTTGTGTATACCAAGGGGCCATCGATCTGCCACACCGAAACGTTGAGTCCATTCGACTCTAAGCACAGATGAATGTATTCTTTAAATCAAAGAAAAAATACAAGGGCTAAGATACAAGGGGTCGAGTGAAATGAAGTTGCCGCGGCGTCTTCTTTCCCCTTGAACCCTTTACTCCTTGAACCCTTTTCTTCATTTCTCACGCTGCCGGCTGCGCTTCCCTGGGCTCCGGCTCGGCCTCGCACGCCTCCCGCGGAGCATCCGGGTTGTAGCAGGTCAGGCAGCAGTAAAGACAGCGGTCGCTCTCGCGCCGGGCCGTTTCCTCGGTCAGTACCTGGTCGACCTCGTCAAAGGAGCGGATGCGCTCGGCGGCCGGCAGTTCCAACATTTTGGCGCGCGGTCGGATGGCAACGCCGGGCACGCGGTCGAGAAGCGTCTCGGTGAGCAGGTTCTTTCGCAGTTCGTTGGGTTCCGCCGCCACCGGCCGGCCGGTGACATACTGGTGGATGGAGCGCGCCGCCCGTCGACCGCCGCCGATGGCGTCCACCACCAGGGAAGGGCCGGTGGCGGCATCCCCGGCGACAAACAGATAGGGGATGTTGGTCTGCAGGGTGGCGGGGTCGGCTTCGATGGTGCTCCAGCGCGTCGTCTTCAACTCGGCGCCGGCGGCAAAGGAAACATCCGGCGCCTGGCCGATGGCCGAGATCACCATGTCGGCCGGCATAATGGTTTCGGAGCCCTTCACCGGGACGGGGCGGCGCCGGCCGCTCGCATCCGGTTCGCCCAGCTCCATGCGCAGGTATTCCAGGTGGGTGACGCGGCCCTGGTCGTTTCCGATCACGCGTACCGGGGCGCTCAGGAACATCAGCTGCACCCCCTCGGCTTCGGCCGCCTCGACTTCGATTGCGTTGGCGGGCATCTCCTTGCGCGTGCGGCGATAGACCAGATAGACCTTGCGGGTCCCCATCCGCAGCAGGTTGCGCGTGCAGTCGATGGCCGTGTTGCCGCCGCCGATGACCGCCGCGACGGGCTTGATGTCCAATTGCTCCCCGGAGGCCAGCCGGGAGAGAAAATCGATGCCGGTGTAACAGCCCTTCAACTCCTCACCGGGCACCGCGAGAGTGCTGTCCTTCCATGCGCCGATGCCCATGAAAACGGCATCGTAGCCGTCGGCCGTGAGGGTTTCCAGGTGAAGGTCCTGGCCGAAACGAAGCCCGGTGCGCACCTCGACGCCCAGGTTGAGGATGCTCTCGATCTCCCAGTCGAGCACTTGCTTGGGCAGCCGGTACTCCGGGATCCCGTAGCGCAGCATGCCGCCCAGCTTGGGCATGGCCTCGAAGATGGTGACGCGGTGGCCCAGCCGCCGCAGGAAATAGGCACAGGTGAGGCCGGCCGGACCGCCGCCGACCACGGCGATGCGTTTGCCCGTGTCGGGCGCCATCCGGATGGACAGCCGCTTGCCGGAAGTCATCTCGTAGTCCGCGGCAAAGCGCTTGAGCTGGTTGATCGAGACCGGCTCGTCCGCGACGCCGCGGCGGCAGTTGAGCTCGCAGGGATGCGGGCAGACGCGGCCGCAGGCGAGCAGCAGCGGGTTGCGCTCGCGGATGGTGTTCACTGCGCCGGCATAGTCGCCCGTGCGGATCTGATGGATGTAGAGCGGGATGTCGATCTCGGCCGGGCAGGTCTGGCGGCAGGGCGCCAGGCAGTCCCCGATCTGGTTGAAGTGCAGCAGCCGCTCGGAGGGCGTGCTGATCTTGAGCAGGCTCTTGGGGCAGGCTCGGGCGCAGGCCCCGCAGCCCACGCATTTCTGCTCGTCGACGATGGGGTAGCCGTCCGGCCCCATGGCGATGGCGTTGAACGTGCAGGCCCGCACGCAGTCGCCGTGGCCGATGCAGCCGACCTCGCAGACGCGTTTGCCGCTGAAGAGCGCGGCCTCGGCCTGGCAGGTGGGGATCCCGAGATAGAGGAACTTGTTTTCGGCGCGGTCCCCGCCGGTGCAGGGGTTGAAGGATTTCAGCGGTTCGACCGAACCGACCTCCATCCCCATGACCGCGGCCGCATTCTGGGCGGATTCCAGGCCGCCGACAACGCACGCGTTGGGTTTGGCCTTGCCGCTGACGACCGCTGCCGCGGCCGCCGAGCAGCCGGCAAACCCGCACCCGCCGCAGTTGGCGCCGGCGAAGCAGGCCTCCACCTGGGCGATGCGGGGGTCCTCGTAAACGTAAAAGATGCGGGCGGCGATGCTGAGCACGATGCCGCAGACCGCGCCCAATGCCGTCATGAAAAGAATGCCTTCCAGCATAAGGACTCCTTGTTTCTGAACCCCTTCCGGCGGCGTGGAGGCGCGCAACCCGCTGCGCAGGATACATGAAATTCCGGCTGCACGCCAAATGCGAAATTTATATCAGTTTGCTATGGGGAGTGCAAGTTTTCCGTGGCCGGCGCCTCATCACCGCAGACGCCGCACAAGCGGCAGGACTCGGGCCGGCAGACGACCCCGGGACGGGCCTCCAGCGCCCGGCGGTACTCGGTTTGAAGGAAGGCCTTGGAGATGTGGTGGTCGATGAAGTCCCAGGGCAGGACTTCGTCCAGGTCGCGCTCCCGCAGCACGTAGAAATCCGGGTTGACGGCCACGGTCTTGAGGGCCTGGGGCCAGTTGCCGGCGCTTGCGTGCACCCGCAACAAAATGTCGGCCGTCCGGCGGTCGCCGCGCGCGAGCAGGGCTTGGAGGTAGGCCCAGCGCGGCAGGTCGGAGTGCACCCGGACGTTGGGCACCCGTCCCAGCTCGGCTTTGATCTGCTTGATTTTGCCCCTGAGGTCGGCGATCCCCGCCATCGCCGTCCACTGGAAGGGGGTGAACGGCTTGGGGACAAAGGAATTGACGCTCACCGTGAGGGTCCCGATGGCGCGCCGGGCGCGGCTGGATTTGAGAAACTCATGCTTGATGCGTTTGACAAGGGCCACGATGGCCGCCACGTCTTCCCGGGTTTCGGTCGGCAGCCCCACCATGAAATACAGCTTGAGGTTGGGGATGCCCTGCTCGACCAGGTCGGCGGCCGCCTGCAGCACATGCTCCTCGCGAATCCCCTTGTTGATCACTCGCCGCAGGCGTTCGGAGCCGGCCTCCGGCGCGATGGTGGCGGTCTTGACCTTGCTGCGGCGCAGGGCGGCGACCAACTCCGGCGAGAGGGCGTCGGCTCGCAGGGAGCTGAACGACATGGTCACGTCGGTGCCCGCAAACCGGCCACAAAGGTCGCCTATTCCCGGCAGGTCGGACACCGCTGCGCCCACGAGGCCGACCTGGTCGGCGTGCGCCAGCCCCTGGGCGATGGTTTGGTAAAGGGAGTCCTCGGTGCGGAAGCGCGGCGGCCGGTAGACGAAGCCCGCGCTGCAGAACCGGCAGCCGTGGGGGCAGCCGCGGCCGACTTCCACCAGGAAGGAGCGGCCGAAGGTCGTGTGGGGGGTGAGCACCGTGCTGCAGGTGGGAGACGCGGAAATGTCGCGCAGGTACGGGCGAGAAATTTTCGCCGGCACATCCGTCGCGGGGAGGAAGGCCGCGAGGGTGCCCTCGGGGGTGTAGTCCACCCGGTACCAGGCGGGCACGTAGGCGCCGGACACCGTACGGGCGATGCGCCGGAGCAGGTCTTCGCGTGCCGACCGGGCCTCGAATGCGTTCAGAAACTCGGGGATGATGATTTCGGCTTCGCCGATCAGAAAACAGTCAACAAAGGCGGCGATGGGCTCCGGGTTCAGGCTGCAGGCGACACCGCCGGCGACCACCAGGGGGTGGCGCTCGCTGCGGTCGGCGGCGCGCAGGGGGATGCCCGCCTGGTCCAGGATCGACAGCAGGTTCGGGTAGTCGCTCTCAAAGGAGATCGAGAAGGCGATGATGTCGGCCTCGGCCACCGGCCGGCCTGACTCGAAGGTCGTGAGGCGGCCGGCCGCCGCAGGGTCGCTGTCAGGCAGGAAGACCCGTTCGCAGACGACGTCGTCGAAACGATTGAAGAGGCCGTAGACCGTCTGCAGCCCGAGATTGGACATGCCCACATGGTAGTGGTTGGGGTAGACCAGGGCGACGCTGGTCCTCCCCCGCCAATCCTTGCGGATCGCGCCGATTTCCTCCGCTGCGAGGTCCGGTTTGGAACGTTCGCGTTTCACATCCTGCCGTCCGATTGCGGTCATGGCCGATGCTTCAGGCCGGCAGGTCAATATACTCCCTGAGCGGGCCCCTGGCAAACGCGCCGAACGGCCGGGCCGCGGTCGTCAATCGGCCTTGCGCCTCAGGAACGTCGGCACGTCGAGATCGTTGTCGTCGAGCGCCATGCGCCCCACCCCCCGGTACAGGGCTCCCGAGGACTCGCCCACCACCCGGCGGTTGCGGATGAAGGTCGGCTCGTCGAGGTCGGGGATGTCCGTGCGCTCCAGGTCGGCGGGGGTGACGTCGCGCACCACCCCCCGCAGGGGCTGGACGACCCTGCGCTCCTTTTCCTTGGCCGGGGCCTTGTCCTTTTCCCGGAGCGCGTCGGCCTCGGCGCCGATGCCGGTGGCAATGACCGTCACCCGCATCTCGTCGCCCAGGCTCTCGTCCACGGAGGTCCCCCAGAAGATCTCGGCCTCGTCACCGACCTCCTTGTGGATCCGTTCGGAGGCTTCGGCCACTTCCTCGAATTCCATGCTGCTCGAGGCCGTGATGTTCATGAGCACGCCCTTGGCGCCGGAAATCGAGATGTCCTCCAGCAGCGGATGGGAGATCGCCTTCTCGGCCGCTTCGATCGCGCGGTTTTCGCCGGCGGAGATGCCGATCCCCATCAGGGCCATGCCGGCCTTGGACATGGTGGTGCGCACGTCGGCGAAGTCGAGGTTGACCAGGCCCGGCATCATGATGAGGTCGGTGATCCCCTTGACGGCGTGCAGCAGGATCTCGTCGGCCTTCATGAACATTTCCATCAGGGTCGCTTTTTTGGAGGCGAGCGCGCGCAGCCGGTCGTTGGGGATGGTGATGGCCGTGTCGACGACCTTCTTGAGGTCGGCCAGCCCCTGCTCGGCGATCAGCCCCCGCTTCTTGCCCTCGAAGGAAAAGGGTTTGCTGACGACGGCCACCGTGAGCGCTCCCATCTCGCGGCAGATCTCCGCGATGACGGGGGTCGCACCGGTCCCGGTGCCGCCGCCCAGCCCGGCCGTGATGAACACCATGTGGCTGTCGCGCAGGGCGTTGCGGATCTGCTCGGCGTTTTCCAGCGCGGCGTCCCGGCCGATCTGGGGGTTGGCCCCGGCGCCCAGGCCCTCGGTGATGCTGTCGCCCAGCTGGATGCGGAAATCCGCCTTCGAGATCTCCAGCGCCTGGGCGTCGGTGTTCGCGGCGATGAACTTTACGCCCTGAAGCCCCGAGCGGATCATGTTGTTGATGGCGTTGCCGCCGGCCCCGCCGACGCCGATCACCTTGATTTTTGCCGATTTTTCATTGTCTACATAAGTGAACATCGTTTGCCCTCCTGCCTGTTGTTGGTGTTAGGTTTTAAGTTTTAAGTGTTCCGCCGCCTGTTGTCCGCAATCCTTCATTATTTGTATTTTGCTTAAAGCTTAAAACTTGAAACTTAAAACGGACGTTGTCTGACGCCGCCGACGGCGGCGTCAGACAACGTCTTTGAACCAGCGCTTCATCTGGGTCATGAGCCGGTTGAAGATGTTCTTGTCCCGGATGCGGAACTTCTTCTTCTCTTTCAGCTGGTGGCGCGCGCCGTAGAGCACCAGCCCCACGCCGGTGGCGTACATGGGGTTGTTGACCACGTCCACCAGCCCCTTGATGCCCTGGGGCGTGCCGATGCGCGCCGGCAGGCTGAAGACCGACTCGGCGATTTCGGTCACCCCCTCGAGCAGGGCGGTGCCGCCCGTCAGGACGATCCCCGAGGGGACCAGGTTTTCCATCTGGGCGCGGTAGATCTCGCGGTTGACGAGCGAGAAGATCTCCTCCATCCGCGGCTCCAGGATCTCGCCCAGGATCTGGCGCGAGAGTTTGCGCGCCTCCCGGTTGCTCACGCCCGGCACCTCGATGGTCTCGTCGGCATGGATGCTCCGGGCGATGCAGCTGCCGAATTTTTTCTTGATCTTCTCGGCCTCGGGATGCGGGCAGCGCAGGCCGATGGCGATGTCGTTGGTCAGGTTGTCGCCGCCGAGCGCCAGCACGAAGGTGTGCTTGATGTTCTTGCCCGAAAACACGGCCAGGTCCGTGGTGCCGCCCCCCAGGTCGAGCAGGGCGGTGCCGAGCTGCTTCTCTGCCTCGGAGAGCACGGCCTCGCCGGAGGCCAGGCACTCCAGGACGATGTCGCACACGTCCAGGCCCGAACGGTTGGCGCATTTCACCAGGTTGTGGGCGGAGGCCACCGCTCCGGTCACGATGTGGATTTTCGCCTCCAGCCGCACGCCGGACATCCCGACGGGGTTCTGGATGCCCGGCTGGTCGTCGACGATGTACTCCTGGGGCAGCACGTGAATCACCTCGCGGTCCATCGGGATCGCGACCGCGCGGGCCGCGTCGATCACCCGCTCCACGTCCACGGGAGTGATCTCGGGGCCCTTGATGGCCACGATGCCGCGGCTGTTGAAACCGGTGATATGGCCGCCGGCGATCCCCGTGTACACCGATGAGATCTCGCAGCCGGCCATGAGCTCGGCCTCCTCCACCGCCTTCTTGATGGACTCCACCGTCGCCTCGATGTTGACCACGACGCCCTTGCGCAGGCCGACCGATGGGTGGGTCCCGATGCCGATGATGTTGATGTCGCTGCCGGACACCTCGCCCACCACGGCGCAAATTTTGGTCGTGCCGATGTCCAGTCCCACCACGATGTCATCCTTGCGCTGCATGCCTTCAGCCTCCTTTGGGGCCTGTTTTCCCGGCAAGTTCCGTCTTGACGGGGTTCACGATCACCCGATTCGGGTCGGTGAGATCGATCCGTTCGAAATCCATCATGCCGGGCTGGGCCTTGAAGAACGCCAGCAGGTCGGCGAGCAGGCGGAGTTTGGGGGCGTAATCTCCGTACCCCAGCCGGATCGATTTGGCTTCGTCATACGCCAGCACCGTGATGCCGAGCTCGCGGTCCACCCGGATCATCCGGATCTCCCGGGCGGGCAGGACGCTGCCGCTGTCGCCGGCCCGGGCGAGCACCTGCATGACCGCATCCATCGGCCGGCTGGGGGCAGCGGCCGGGGGCGCCGAAGCTCTCAATTCCGGCAGCCCGCGCGAGGACGCGGCGCCGGATCGGTCGGCCAGCCGCAGGTCCGAGACCTTGAGCCCGCTCACCACCGGCAGCCCGCCGGGGTCTGCGGGCTCCCATTCCTTGAAAACCTCCCCGTGGGTGTTCAACAGGAACTTTTTCCCCACGTCCACGACCGCCGCCGGCACATGTTCCCGGATGCGGATGCTCAGGGTCGCAGGGATCTCCCGCCGGACCTCCGCTTCCGCGATCCACGGGTGCGCGAGCAGCCGCTTGCGGGCGGCCGACAGGTTGACGCTCAGCACGTTGACGCCCTGGCGCACGCCGGCGACCGTCGCCAGCGTCCTGGCATCCAGCCGCTGCCCGCCTTCCATCTGGATGTGGCGGGCCTTGAAATGCTCGCTTTGCGTGAAGACATCGTGAACGAAGACGAAAAAGAGGCTCACGAAGACGGCCATGGCGGCGACGGCGACCGCCCAAACCACGCCGGCCAGTCGACCGAACCACGCCCGGCGCCGGGCGGCCGCGGCCCGCCGGCTGACGTTCTGGCGCGGCGCGCGGCCCGCAAACGGTCGTTGCCTTCCCTGGCGGCTTTCGCCTCTCATCGTCTCTCCGTGCGGCGGGCGCTGTCGTCAAGGTTCTGCATTCACAGCCCCTTCAAGATCTCGGCGCCGACTTTCCAGACATCACCGGCACCCAGGGTGAGCAACAGGTCGCCCGGCGACACCCGGGTCTTCAGATGGTTCACGGCGGCGGGGATCCCGTCGACGCACGTCACCTGCTTGTGGCCGTGGGCCTTGATCCCCTCGCACAGCGCCTGCGCACTGACCCCTTCGATGGGGTCTTCGCTGGCGGCGTATATCGGCAGCACCACCAGCACATCCGACTGGTAGAACGCCCGGGAGAACTCGTCGAACAGGGCGCGGGTGCGCGTGTAGCGGTGGGGCTGGAACACCACCACCATCCGGCGTTCCGGCCAGCAATCCCGGGCGGCCTGAAGCGTCACCTTGATTTCGGTGGGGTGGTGACCGTAGTCGTCCACCACGATGACGCCGCCCGCCTCGCCCTTGATTTCCAGCCGGCGCTGCACGCCCGCCAGGTGCTGCAGGGCCGCCTGAACCCGGTCCATGGGAATGTCCAGCTCCACGGCCACGGCGATGCTGGCGGTGGCGTTGTACACATTGTGGGTTCCCGGCAGGTTCAGCTTGAAGCGCCCCAGCTTCTGGCGGCGGCGGTACACGCTGAACCGGCTGCGACGGCCCTCGAAGACCACGTTGCGGATCTGGAAATCGGCCTGGCGGCTCATGCCGTAGGTGGTGTAGCGCTTCTTGATCTGTGGAATCAGGTCCTGAATGGGCTCGTTGTCCAGGCAGAGCACCGCCAGGCCGTAAAAGGGAATGCGGTCGATGAACTGCAGGAACACCCGCTGGATGGCCGGCAGGTCCTCGTAGAAATCCAGGTGCTCCCGGTCGATGTTGGTCACCACCGCGATGGCCGGCGAGTAGCGCAGGAAGGAGCCGTCGCTTTCGTCGGCCTCGGCCACGATGAAATCCCCCTTGCCGAGCACCGCATTGGTGCCGATGCTCATCAGCTTGCCGCCGATCACCACCGTGGGGTCCAGGCCGCCGCTGGCGAGCACCGCGGCCACGATGGAGGTGGTGGTGGTCTTGCCGTGCGCGCCGGCCACCGCAACGCTGTACTTGAGGCGCATCAGTTCGGCCAGCATTTCGGCCCGGGGGATCACCGGGATCGAGGCGCGCTGCGCCGCCAGCACCTCCGGGTTGTCGGGCCGCACCGCCGAGGAGACGACGACGACATCCGCACCCTCGATCCGCTCGGCCGTATGGCCGACATGGATCACGCCCCCCAGCGACGCCAGGCGGTCGGTGATGTCGGAGGTCTTGAGATCGGACCCGGACACCCGATACCCCAGGTTGAGCAGCAGCTCGGCGATGCCGCTCATCCCGATGCCGCCGATGCCCACGAAATGGATGTGGTATTTTTTAAGGTACATGGTTCCGTCTACCGGTCTCCCGTCGGCCCGTCGGCCGGTTTGCGAGAGGCGCGTTCCGCCACCAGGCGATAGCACTCGTCGACGATGTGCCGGGCGGCATTCGGTTTGCCGAGGCGCGCTGCCTGTCCGGCCAGCCCCGCCAAGGCCTCCGGGTGGGAGGCGTAGAAGCCGATGCGTGCGCCCAGCTGCGCGCCGGTCAGTTCCTGCTCGTCGATCATTTCGGCGGCGCCGGCGTCCACCATCCGCCGGGCGTTCAGACGCTGGTGGTCGTCCGCCGCAAAGGGGAAGGGGATGAACACCGCCGCCTTGCCCAGGGCCGTGATTTCGGCGACCGTCGTGGCCCCGGCCCGGCACACCACCAGGTCGGCCCCGAGGTACTGCACCGCCATGTCGGTGAAAAAGGCCTGCACCCGGGCGGCCGTCCCCGAGCGCGCGTAGGCCGCGGCCGCCATGGCCTCGTCCGCGGGCCCGGTCTGGTGGATGAAGAAGAACCGCCGCCGGTCGGCCAAATGGTCCAGGGCCTCGACCACCGCCGTGTTGACGCGGTGGGCGCCCTGGCTGCCGCCCAGCACCAGGACTGTGAACGGCCGGTGCGGGTCGGATGCAACGGCCGCGCCACCGATCGCCCCCGCGGCAGCGGCGTTCACGATCTCGCGGCGCAGGGGGTTGCCGGTCCAACGGGTCTTGCCCGGGTCGAAGCCTCCGACGGTCCGCTCGAACGCGATGAAGATCCGGTCGGCCAGCCGTGCCAAAACCCGGTTGGTGATGCCCGGCAGCGTGTTCTGCTCGCACAGGGCGATCGGGATGCGCAGCAGCCAGGCGGCCAGGACGACGGGCCCGGCCGAATAGCTGCCCAGCCCGACCACCAGGTCCGGCCGGAACTCCCGCAGCCGGCACACGGATTGCGCGACGGCCCGCGGCAGGCGGGCGAGCGCCCGCACCTGGTCCCACCGGCCGCGGCCCTTGAGGCCTTCGACGGCAATCGGTTCCAGGGGGAACCCCGCCCGCGCCAGAGCCGAGCGTTCGAACGCGTTGCCGCGGCTGATGAAGAGCACCGGGTTGCGCGGGTCGCGGCCGCGGATTTCCTCCGCCACGGCGATCCCCGGGAACAGGTGCCCGCCGGTGCCGCCGCCGGCGACGACCGCGCGCAGCGGACGGGTGGCCCGGTGGCGGCCGGCGTCCGCCGTGCTCAGCGGGCGGGCGTCCGGATCAGCCGGCGCTGCCATCTGAAAACAAAGCGCATGCATGCGGCGGTCCGTTCTCATCCCAGACCTCGCGCGGTCTTGCCCGACGCGGCAATGCTCATCAGAATCCCGATCGCGGCCATGTTCAGCACCAGCGAGGTCCCGCCGTAGCTGAGGAAGGGCAGGGTCAGCCCCTTGGTCGGCAGCAGAGCGAGCGCGACCGCCATGTTGATGCAGATCTGCAGGCCCAGGGCCGCCGTGAGGCCGATCGCCAGGTAGCAGCCGAACAGGTCCGGCGCATGCCGCGCGATGCGGATCCCCTTCCATATGATCAGAACGTAGAGCAGAACGATGACGAGCACCCCGGCCACCCCCAGCTCCTCGCCGATCACCGAGAAAATGAAGTCCGTGTGCGGCTCGGGCAGATAGAACAGCTTCTGGTAGCCCTTGCCGATGCCGGCCCCCCACCACCCGCCGCTGCCGAAGGCCATCAGCGAGTGAGTGGCCTGGTAGCCCTGATCGGCGCTGTACTGCCAGGGGTCCCAGTAGGCCTCCCAGCGCTTGCGGCGGTAGTCGGCCGAGTTGATGTAGTACCAGCCGAGCAGCCCCAGGAGCCCGCAGGAGCCTCCCAGGTAGGTCAGGCGCACCCCGCCGATGAACATCATCAGCCAGGCGAGAAAGGCCAGGATGGCGGCCGAGCCGAAGTCCGGCTGCCGCAAAATCAAAGCGGCCAACAGGCCCATCACCACCACATGCGGCATGAACCCGATCGAGAAATCCTTGATCCGGTCGGCTTTTTTCTCCATCGAGTAGGCCATGTAAACGATGAGCGCCAGGCGCGCGAATTCGGACGGCTGAAATTGCACCGACCCCAGGCGCAGCCAGCGGCTCGCGCCGCCGGCCGTGACACCGAACGGCGACAGCAGCACGGCCGCGAGCAAGGCCAGCGCGAGCGCCACCAGGGGATAGGCGAGCGGCCGGTAGACCCGATAGGGCACGTGCCGGCACAGCACCAGCACGCAGATGCCGACCAGCGCGAACGCCGCCTGCTTCTTCAGGAAGAAATAATCCGAGCCGAACTTCTTCATGGCCAGGGCCGAGCTCGCGCTGTAGACCATGACGATCCCGATGCCCACCAGGAAGAGCACCGGAAAGAGCAATTGCACGTCGTAGAGAGTGCCGGCGGGCGTTGCTCGTTGTTTGCTCGTTATGGCCACAGGCATTTCCTTCGGTCGGTTCCTACTCGTTACCGTTGCTCGTTTCTCGTTACTCTCTTTGAGCCGCACGACTTCACGGCGGAAATCATCGCCTCGTTCCTGGTAATTCGCGTACCGGTCGAAGCTGGCGCAGCCGGGGGCGAGCAGCACCACGTCGCCGGCGGCGGCCATCTCCCGCGCCGCCTGCACGGCCTGCCGCATGGACGCTGCCTCCCGCGTCGGGGCCAGCCCGTCCAACGCCGCACGGATCAGGTCCCTGGCCCCACCCAGCAGCACCAGGGCCCGCCCGCGCGCCTGCACCGCATCCCGCAGCCGCCCGAAGTCGCCGCCCTTGTCCACGCCGCCCATGATCAGGACCACGCGCCCGCCGAAGCACTCCAGGCCGCGCCGGACCGCATCCACGTTGGTCGCCTTCGAGTCGTTCACATATTCCACACCGTCGATGACGGCGATCGTCTCCAGGCGGTGGGGGGCGGGCGCAAAGGTGTCCAGGACCGTTTGGATCCCCTGGGGACCGGCGCCGGCGGCCAGGGCGGCCAGGGCCGCAGCGGCCGCATTCTCGGCGTTGTGCGGGCCGCGGAGCTTGAAACCCGACAGGCTGAGCGCCACCTCCGCGCGGCCGGGCACCCGCAGCGTCAGGGTGCGGTCGGCGACGGTGGCATGGGCATCGGCCGTCTCCGGCCGGTTGTAAAAGAGCTTGCGGCTGCGAATATCGCCGCTGCGGGCACGGACGACGGCATCGGCCGCGTTCAGGACCGCGGTGTCGCCGGGGCGCTGGTGGGCAAACAGCCGCATCTTCGAGGCCGCGTAGGCCTCGAAACCGGCATACCGGTCCAGGTGATCGTCCGTGACGTTGAGCAGCACCCCCACCGCGGGGTGGAAGGTGTCGCTGGTGTCCAGCTGAAAGCTGCTCACCTCGGCGACCACCACCTCGACCCGTGCGCCGCTGTCGACATGGGCGATGAGCGGGGTCCCGATGTTGCCGCCCACGAACACCCGGCGTCCGGAGGCCGCCAGCATCGCGCCCACCAGTTCGGTGACCGTCGTCTTGCCGTTGGTCCCGGTGACGGCCACGATGGGCTCGCCGATGAACCGGCCGGCGAGTTCCATTTCGCCGATCACCGGAACACCGCTGGCCCTCGCCGCCGCCAGCGGCGGGATCGTGTGCGGGACCCCCGGGCTCACCACGATCAGGTCCGCCGCGGTGAAGGACTCCATGCGATGGCCGCCGAGCTCGAGGGGGATTCCCATTTCGCGGAGCCGGTTCACATCGGGACCCAGCCGGCCCTCCTCCGCCCGATCGGTCGCCCGCACGAGCGCGCCCCGGCGCTGCAGAAAGCGTGCGGCGGCGATCCCGGTGCGGGCCAGCCCGACGACCAAAATGTGTTTGCTGCGCAGATCCATGCGTTTATCCGTCATGGGTGCGGGATGCGACCCCGCCCGCTTCGCCCGGAGCCGGGGGAGGGCAGTCGCCCGGCTCCGGAGCGAAGCGGGACGGGGCGCACACCGTGCTACCTCAACTTCAGGGTGCTCATGGCCATCAGCGCCAGGGCGATGGCGATGATCCAGAACCGCACGATGACCTTGGGTTCCGGCCAGCCTTTCAGTTCAAAGTGATGATGCAGCGGCGCCATGCGAAAGATCCGGCGGCCTTGCGTCATCTTGAAAAATCCCACCTGGAAGATCACCGACAGGGCCTCGATGACGAACAACCCGCCGACCAGGGCCAGCAGGATCTCCTGCTTGGTGATCACGGCGATGACCCCCAGGGCGGCGCCGAGGGACAGCGACCCCGTGTCGCCCATGAAGACCTGGGCCGGATAAGCGTTGAACCACAGGAACCCCAGCCCGGCGCCGGCGATGGCCCCGCAAAACACCGTCAGCTCGCCGCAGCCGGGCACATAGGTGATCTGCAGGTAATTCGCGATTCGGGCGTGGCCGGCAACATAGGCGAAGATCATGTAGGTCGCGGCCGCGATGCTCATCGGCCCGATGGCCAGCCCGTCCAGGCCGTCGGTCAGGTTGACGGCGTTCGAGGCCCCGACGATGACGAGCATGGCAAAGAGGACGTAGCCCCACCCCAGGTCCGGGGACAGGGTCTTGAAAAACGGCACCGTCACCTCGGTGGAAAAATGGGGGGTCGCGCAGACCAGGACCCCGGCGACCAGGGCCAGGACGGCCTGCAGCGCCAGCTTGCCCCGCACGCTGAGCCCTTTGCTCTGTTTCTTGATCTGCATCAGGTAGTCATCGATGAAGCCGATGAGGCCGAACCCGACCAGCACCAGCAGGGCGATCCAGACGAACGGGGTGCTGAGATCGCTCCACAGGAGGGTGGACAGGGCGATCGACCCGACGATCAGGATCCCGCCCATGGTGGGGGTGCCGGCCTTGCCCAGGTGGCTCTTCGGGCCGTCTTCGCGGATGTACTGGCCGACCTGCAGCCGGGAGAGTTTCTCGATGACCCAGGGGCCCAGGAAAAAACAGATGAAGAAAGCCGTCAGGCTGGCATAGATCGTCCGGAACGTGATGTAGCGGAACACGTTCAAAACTGAAAAAACCGTGTGAAGCGGGTAGAGCAGATGATACAGCATCTCTCAGATCACCTTCGGCCTTCCGCCCATTTCTGTATGGCGTTGACGATGGCCTCCATGCCCATGGAGCGGGACCCTTTGACCAGCACCCAGTCGCCGGCCTTCAGTTCGCCCAGCAGGACCCCGCCGATGGCCGCTTGCGAGCCGGTGACGATGTCGGCGGCGGCCATGCCGCCCTCGCCGGCGCCGGCCGCTACCGCTTCTGCGAAATTCCCGCACGCCAGCAGTTTGGAAACGCCCGTGCGGGCCGCCAGCCGGCCCATGTCGCGGTGCAGCGCGGCGGCAGCCGGGCCGAGCTCGAGCATGTCGCCGACCACGAGCAGGCCGCGGCCGGGCCCGCGCAGCCGATGCAGCGTGGCGATGGCGGCTTCCATGGACGCCGGGTTGGCGTTGTAAGTGTCGTCGATCAGGTGGACCCCGCCGGAGAGTGTGCTCACGCTCATGCGACCCTGAACGGGG
This sequence comes from uncultured delta proteobacterium, assembly GCA_963716325.1. Classification (GTDB taxonomy): domain Bacteria; phylum Desulfobacterota; class Desulfobacteria; order Desulfobacterales; family SpSt-501; genus SpSt-501. Next base: position 175,793 of record CAVQTH010000047.1, read on the forward strand.
CTGAACCCCTCCAATCCTTCCTTGATGTCTTCCAGGCTCACGCCGAGCAGGTGCCCCGCCGCCGCCGCCGCCAGGGCGTTGTGCACCATGAAGCGGCCGTAGGCGCGGAGGTGGACGGCCGCCCGCTGCCCCGGCAGTGCCAGCTCGAAATCGATCCCGCGGGCGGCTTCCTCGATCCCCTCCGCCCGCACGGCCGCGTCGGCGGATAGGCCGAACAGGAGCGGCTCAACGCCGCACTCCCCGCCGAGGCGCCGCAGCCGCAGGTCGTCCGCGTTCAGCACCGCTCGGCCGCCGGGAGCGAGCCCTTCCAGCAGCGCGCCCTTTTCGTGCAGGACTCCCTCCAGGGAGCCGAGCCCTTCCAGGTGGGCCGGGCCGATGTTGGTGATGAGCCCCACGTTCGGGGTGCAGATCTGGGCCAGCCGCGCGATTTCACCCGGCAGGTTGGTGCCGAGCTCGAGGACCGCCCACGCGTGCCGCGGCTCGAGGTTGAACAGGGTGAGGGGGACGCCGATCTGGTTGTTCAGGTTTTTCGCCGGTTCCAGCACCGCAAACCGCCGGGACAGGACGGCGGCGGTCATCCGGCGCGTGCTGGTCTTGCCGTTGGAGCCGGTGATGGCGATCACCGCGGCCGGCGAGCGCTTGCGGTGATAGGCCGCCAAGTCCCCCAGAGCGCGGGTCGTGTCGGCCACCGCCACGCAGGCAACGGGCCCGGCCCGGAGCCACTCCGCCGGCAGATCGCCGATGCGGTTGCGGCCGACGACCAGGCCCCGCACGCCGCCGTCCACCACCTCGCGGATGAAGCGATGACCGTCGTGGACCGTCCCGCGGATGGCGACAAACACGTCCGCAGCGGTGATGCGGCGCGAGTCGATGGAAATCGAATCGAAGCTCCGATCGCGGTCGCCCGCCACCAGGTCGCCGTGGGTTGCGTTAAGGATGTCTTGAAGCGTCCAGGGCATATTCATTAACGAGTGACAAAAAAGTAACGAGTAATGAGCAACGAGCAACGAGTAAAAAAACAACCAATCATTAACGAGTTGGGCGAAACTGTCAGCTTCCGCCTTCCAGTAGTTCCAGCACCCTTGCCGCTTCCTCGCGGTCGTCGAAATGGATGGTGCGCCGGCCGATGACCTGGTAGGTTTCATGGCCTTTACCGGCGATCAGCACCATGTCCCCCGGTTGCGCCGCCCGGATCCCGGCTTCGATCGCCCGGCGCCGGTCCGGTTCGGCGGCGAAGGCTTTGCCGGCGGGAACCGCTGCCAGTTTTTCGGGATCGACCTCGGCGAGGCCCTGCGCGCGGACCCCCGGCAGGATCTCCTCGATGATGGCATGCGGGTCCTCGCTGCGCGGGTTGTCGGAGGTGACCACCGCCAGATCGCTCAACCGGGCGGCGATCGCTCCCATGATGGGCCGCTTGGTGCGGTCGCGGTCGCCGCCGCAGCCGAGGACGCAGACGATGCGGCCGGAGGAAAGCGCCCGCAGGGCGGTCAGGGCGTTTTCGAGGGCATCCGGCGTGTGGGAGTAATCCACGTACACAAACCGGTCGCCCCGGCCGTGGACACGCTCGAGCCGTCCCGGCACGCAGGCGAGGGACGCGATGCCGGCGGCGATCGCCTCCGGCGCCATCCCCAGCGCCGTCGCCGCACCCGCGGCGCAGAGCATGTTTTCGACGTTGTGTCGTCCGACCAGCGGCGAGCTTACCTCGACGGGATGGCCGTCGACGTCGATGCGGCCCCGGATTCCACGGAGGCTGCAGGTCATGCGCTCGCCGCGCACGCTGCAGCCGACGGTGGTCCCGACGCGGACGACCCGGCGGGCGAGCTGCGCCGCCAGCTCGCGGCCATGGGGGCTGTCGGCGTTGATGACGGCGACGGCCCGCGCGGCCTTCGGGCCCGACGGCAGGTACTCCGTGAAGAGCCGCTTTTTGGCGGCCCAGTAGGCCTGCATGTCGCCATGGTAGTCGAGGTGGTCCTGGCTCAGGTTGGTGAAGACGGCCGCGTCCATCCAGCAGCAGTGGATCCGGGCCAGATCGATGGCATGCGAAGAGGCCTCGAGCACCACGTGGGTCACGCCGGCGGCCCGCATGTCCGCCAGGATGCGCTGCAGGTCCAGGGACTCGGGGGTCGTCACCGGGTTTGGAAACGATGTCCCGCCGTAGCGGGTGTTGATGGTCCCGATGACGCCGGCGCGGATGCCGGCCCGACCGAGGATGCTCTCGATCAAATAGGTCGTCGTGGTCTTGCCGTTGGTGCCGGTGACGGCGACCACGGTCATCTGTTCCGACGGGTGACCGTAAAAGGCGGCCGCCAGTTCGGCCAGCGCGCGGCGGGTGTCGGGGACGGCGATGACGGTCGTGCGGCCGGCGACGGGTTTGTGCGCGACCACGGCGACCGCCCCGCGGTCGAGCGCGTCGTCGATGAAGTCGTGGCCGTCGGCGGCAAGCCCCTTCATCGCCACGAAGACCCCGCCCGGCCGGACCTCCTGAGAGCGGTAGTGCAGCGAGCCCACCTCCGGGCCCTCGCCCTCGAACCCGCTCACGGCGGCCGGTTTGAGGTTCGCTATGAGGCGCGCCAGTCTCATCCCCGTCCTCCGCGATCCATGGCCACTCTCAGTTTCTCTCCGGGGGTGCGCGGCGGGACGTTCAGATAGTTGAGCGTGGTCTGGGCGATTTTCTTGAACACGGGGGCCGCGACGGCGCCGCCGTAGATCTGCCCCTTGGGCTCGTCGATGACCACCAGCACCGCGATCTGCGGGTTTTCCACCGGCGCAAAGCCGACAAAGGAGGCCACGTGACGCTCGTTCGAGTACTGGCCGCTCTCATCCACCTTGCGGGCGGTGCCGGTCTTGCCGCAGGCGGTGTAGCCCTCGAGGGCGGCGTTGGTCCCGGTGCCGCCCGGCAGCATCACGGTCTGCATGATGTCTCTGAGGGTTTGTGCGGTCTGAGATGAGACCGCCCGCCGGGCTTCCTCCGGCTCGAACTGTTGAATGATCTGCCCCTGCCGGTCGGTGACGGCGTGCACCATGCGGGGTTTCATCAGGACGCCGTCGTTGGCGATGGCCGAGACCGCGGCGATGAGCTGGACGGCGGAGACCGAGACGCCGTGCCCGAAGGAGATGGCGGCCGTGTCGATGTCGGCCCATTTTTTCGGGGGCATCAGCAGCCCGGTGGTTTCGGCCGGGCCGTCGATGCCCGTTTTCTCGCCGAACCCGAACAGCCGCAGCGTCTGGTAGAGCTTCTCGGACCCCACTTTCTCGCCGATCTTGGCGGCCCCGATGTTGCTGGAAAACCGGATGATGTCCTGCAGCGTGAGCACGCCGTAGCGGTGGACATCGTGCACCGTGTATTTGCCGATGCGGTACGCTCCGTTTTCACAGTTGAAGGTCGTCTTGGGCGAGAGGCTCGTGAACTCGAGGGCGGCGGCCGCCACAAATATTTTCAAGGTCGAGCCGGGCTCGAAGGGGTCGGTGACGGCCCGGTTGCGCCAGAGGGCCTTTTTGGCGTCCTCATAGGCGTTCGGGTTGAAGGCCGGGGCCAGCGCCAGGGCGAGGATGGCACCCGTCCGGGGTTCCATCACCAGCGCCATGCCGGAGCGCGCCCGGGTGGATTCCACGGCGTCGTTCAACGCGGTTTCCGTGATGAACTGGATGCCGTGGTCGAGGGTCAGCACGACGTTCTTGCCGGCCCCCTCGTTGTCGGAGGGCGGCTCGGACTGGAAACCGTTGCCGTGCGCGTCCTTCAGGACCTTGACGCTCGTGCCCGTGCCCCTGAGGTGGCGGTCGTAGAAGTATTCGATGCCCTCCATGCCCTTGCCGTCCATGCCGGTGAACCCGAGCACATGGGCCGCGAGGCCCCGGTTGGGATAGAAGCGGTTCGACTCGGCGACGAACTCGATCCCGGGCAGACGCAGCTGTTTGACGGCGTCGGCTTCCCGGGGGGTGGCCTGACGCTTGGCCCACACGAACGGTTTGCCGCTGGCCAGGCGCTCCTTGACTTCCGTGGGTTTTTTCTTCAAGACCCGGGCCAACTCCTTGACCGTTCCATCGACGTCCTTGACCTGGCGCGGGCGGACGGCGATGGAGGTGACATCGATGCTGACGGCCATCTCGTGGCCGCGGCGGTCGAAGATCGTGCCGCGCTTGCCCACCGCCTTGAGGGAGTCCTCGACCTGGTCCGTCGCCTTGCGGGACAGCCAGAGCCCATCGTAGACCTGCAGCAGGAGGGCCTTGCCGCCGATGACCGCGAAGCCCAGCGTGAACATCAGGCCGAGAATCAGAATGCGCAAGCGGATGTTTTTGGCTCGCATAACCGTCAGGGCATTACCATCGTTTTTTTGGGGGTGGGCAGGGACAGCCCCAGCTTTTCCTGCGCGATCTTGATGATGCGCTGAGGGGCCTTCAGGCGCGCCAGCTCCACCCGGAGGTTGGCCTGAAGTTCGTTCAGGCGCTGCTGCTCCTTGCTCAGCGCCGAAATTTCATAACCGACCTGAACGCACTGGTTGCGGGCCCAGGTGTAGCCCAGCAGCTCGGTGATGAACACGCCCAGCAGCGTGATCCACAGGGCGATCATCCTGGGGTTGCGGCGTCTGGGTTTCGCTGCGTCGGTCATTGGGTGGTGGCTTCCGATCATGCCCCGGGTAGGGGCGTTGGCCGGCAGGGGCGATCCTGCCGGGAATCTCAGATTCGTTCTGCGGCCCGCAGCTTGGTGCTGCGCGCCATCGGGTTGGCGATGACTTCCTCGGGCCGGGGGCGCACCACCTTGCGGGTCAGGATCCTCAGGACGCCTTCGGCCTCCGGCACCGGCGCCCCGGGCCACGCCCCGCCGCGGCGGTCTTTCTCCATGGCCTTCAGCCGCTGTTTGACGATGCGGTCCTCGAGCGAGTGAAAGGACAGAATGCAGACGCGGCCGCCGGAGGCGAGCAGCCCCGGCAGCTGGGCCATGAATTCCCCGATCCGTTCGAGTTCGCGGTTGACCGCGATGCGCAACGCCATGAACACCCGCGTGGCCGGATGAATGCGGTTGCGGCCGGCCCTGGGCGTTGCGTCGCAGACGATGCGGGCCAGCTCCCCGCTGGTGCGGATGGGCTGCCGGCGGCGGGCGGCGGCGATCCCCCGGACGACCCGTCCCGCGAAACGCTCTTCGCCGTACTCCTGGAAGACCCGTTTCAGGTCGTCCTCCCGGAGACGGTTGACGAGGTCCGCCGCCGTCTGCTCGGCCCGGGTGTCCATGCGCATGTCGAGCGGCTCGTCGCGCATGAAGCTGAATCCCCGGCCGCTGCCCTCGAGGTGGTGCAGGGAGATCCCCAAATCCAGGAGGATCCCGTCCACGCCCGTGAACCCCAGTTGAGAAAGAACGTCCGCCAGCTGAACGAAATTTTCATGAACGAGCCGCACCCGGTCGGCATACGGCGCCAAAACGATCCGGGCGTTGGCGATAGCATCCGCGTCCTGGTCGAGGCCGATCAGCTGGCCGTCCGGGGCGCTTTTTTCCAGAATGTCCCGGGCGTGGCCCGCGCCGCCCAGGGTGCCGTCCACGTAAACCCCGCCCGGCCGGCAGTTGAGGTATTCCAGCACCTCCGCGCGCATGACCGGGATGTGGCGGTACGCCATGGGATCAGATGCCGAGTTTGGCGATTTCGTTGCGGGCCTCCGGGTTCTTGAGGTCGTTCGACAGCATCAGCGCTTCGTTTTCGTAGTTATCCCGGGACCAGATCTCGAAGTGGTCGAGGACGCCCACGAGGACGATGTCCCTGTTCAAGCCTGCGTATTGTCTCAGGGCAGGTGGAATGAGGATGCGGTCCTGCCGGTCGCAGGCGCACTCTTGGGCGCTGCCGATGAAGACCCGACGGAAGCGGCGCATGATGTCGCTCTTCTCGGCCAGCTGCAGAATCCGTTCTTCCAGTTGGTGCCACGCCGCCATCGGGAACCCCACCAGGCACTGGTCCAGGTCCATGCGCGAGACCATGATGCCGTCGCTGTCCTCCGATCGGGCGAGCGCCCGGAACCGGGACGGGATGACGATCCGGCCCTTGTCGTCGATGGTGTGGTATGAGCTTCCGCGAAACATGATGGTCACATTTATCCCACTTTGCACCACTTTGCTCCATTAAATACCAAGACCATCAAAGAGTCAAGAAAAAAATGGTGAATTTTTTAATATGATTTTGGATTGTTAATTGGAAAAATGAGGCATCAGAGGCTGCAGGGGCAGGTGAGGGGTTTTTGTCTCACGAAAGAAGCCTCAACCCCGCTTCATTCGGTTTGAAATCTCGTCAAATAACTGGCGGTTCCACCTGCTTGGGCCTGCACCAAGAAATCGGGGAGGTGGATCAACCGTCAATATTTTATACCCAATTTTTTAAATATGTTATGATGATTGTCCGCCCATTCTGACGGCACGATTCGGTTTTTCGCTCCCCTGTTTCCGCCTTTTTCCCTCACGGCACGCAATTTGCAAAAAATCCATCGGGTTGCACCTCGCTCAATACATTTTTCAAGTCTTGACAAGCAGTTAAGCCGACCCTGTCGACGTGATCGACCGGGCGGAGCCATATTCACACCGGCTTCCTGCAAAACAACTTTTGAGGGCGTTGCTGTTACTCCATGATTGCCATCCGCCATGGGCAAACCAGAATAGATCAGTCTGTTCAAAATGATACCTCGGCAATTAGAAAAATTTTTCCTTGGCCGAAGGTTCTTTTGGAAAGAGCTGCCGAGTGGATTACGGCGCTTCCCGGCAACGTATGGCTTGATGCTGCCTGCGGCGAAGGGCCTCTGGCAAGCCTTATCGGAAAGCGGAAGCAGTTAGTCGGGCTCGACATTGATTTTCTCCGTCTACAGCGCGCACGAAATCATCCTTTTGGGTCGCTTGCGCTGGCATCGGTTACCGACCTTCCATTTTCCAACGACTCCCTTGACGGCATTGTCAGCATCGAAACGTTGGAGCATGTCGAAGATTTGTCTTCAGCGCTCAGCGAGTTTGCGAGGTGTATCAAGCCGAACGGTTATCTCCTGCTCACCATGCCCTCAGTGACACTGAGGAGTTGGTGGGACATGCATCGCACCGGGCAACCGGTCTACTGCAGTGAGGAACAGCACGTGCGTGAACTCGCCGCGGTCCCCATTCATGGCTTCAAACACCGCTTTCATACATTCCGATGGCTGGAGAACCAGCTCAACGGAGCAGGGTTCCTGGTCAAACGAAAGTCAGGCGTCGGTTTCCTTTTTCCCATGTGGTGCCGACGGTTCTCATTCCTGGAGCATTGCATGAATGTTCTCTACCGTGAGGCTGTGAACCCAATTTTTGAAAACATACCCGGTTTGAGGCTGTTTCCGTATTATCGAATGGTTTTGTCTCGTCTCGAGGGTTCGGAAGGACTGCCCTATTGATCTATCAGCCCCCCGCAGCCTGTTTGCCGGAAGATATTCCTGAGCGTCGATGAGAAACATCCGATCAAGAATGGTTCAATCCATTTCCTGGAGCCTGGCAGGCAACTGGGTCATCAGGGGCGTCGGTGTGCTGAAGATGATGGTGTTGGCCCGCATTCTTTCTCCCCAGGATTTCGGGGTCATCGGCGCAGCATTGCTGGCCATAAACTGCCTGGGGGTATTTTCCGACGTCGGCATCGGTGCCGCCTTAATTCAAAAAAAGGATGTCGATCGGAAGGATCTCGACACGGCATGGACGATGACCATCGTCAGGGGCATCGTGCTTTTTGCTCTATTGTTTGCCGCTGCCGGAAGCTTGGCTGACTATTTTGCCCGGCCCGATTTGAAGGCCGTCTTTCGGGTCATCGCGGTATGTTTCGTTTTGGAGGGATTCACAAACATCGGCATTCTGTTTTTCCAGCGCGACATCGATTTCAAGCACAAGGTCAGGCTCGATGTGGTTTCAGACCTCGCCGGAAGCATCTCTGCGGTTTTGCTCGCGCTGATACTCAATGACTTCTGGGCCCTGGTATATTCCAGTGTCATCTGGAGGCTGATCTACTTCGGCCTGTCTTTTCGACTTCACCCTTACCGGCCGCGCTTTTGCTGGGATCGGAAGCGTGCGGCGCACCTGATCCATTTTGGGAAACACGTTTTTTGGATCAGCATCGTGACATTCGTGGTGACGAACGGCGACGATGCATTGGTGGGCAGACTGCTCGGACTGGACCTGCTGGGATACTACACCATGGCCTATGCGATGGCCAACCTGCCCGTGACCAGTCTCTGCGAGACGCTCGGAAGGATTTCATTTCCAGTTTATTCGCAGATGCAGGATGACCGGAAGCGGGTGCGAGAGGCGTTCCAGAAAATCTTTGAATCCGCGCTCATGATCCTTTTGCCGTTGACAGCCCTGATCATGATGCTCGCGGAAGATTTTATCGCAGTGTTCCTGGGCGACCGCTGGCTGGCGATGGGCGGTGTGCTGAAAGTCCTTTGTCTCTTAGGTCTTTTCCGCGGGCTTTCCAACGTCATCGCTCCGGTGCACCTGGCGGTCAATCATCCGGAAATCCAGAGCCGAAACAAGACGGTGGAGCTGATGGTTTTTTCACTGTTGATTTATCCTTTCATCACGCGCTGGGGTCTGATCGGAGCTGGCTGGGCGGTCAGTGCCGTTTATCTGGTAGGTTTGATCATGAACGTCGAAGCCCTGTCACGTCTCTTGAACGACGTTCCTCAAGTCATATACACCGCGTTGCGGTGCCCGTTGGTGGCCACGGCCGGTATGGTCTTGTCGGCCATGCTGGCTGGCACTGTTTCTAATGGGTGGAACCCGCTGCCGCGATTTTTTCTCTCCGGCTTTGCCGCCGTTTTGGCCTTCCTTCTGATCGCCGCGTGGATGAAACACGGTGTGATCATGGATGCCTATCGCAGAATGATCCCCCCAAAGCTCGACGATAGCACTGCATGAGTGGAATTGCTCACCGCGCCCAAGGCTTCGGCAGGAAGCCTTCACCGGCGTCCGCGTCGACAACTCCTCGGTGAGCCATTGAATATGATACGAATACTTTACTTTTCTTTTGTCGAACTGGACGTGCCAAATGCCTGCCGGACCCACACCTTGGGCATCATAAAGGGGTTTGCCAGGCACGGATGCCGGGTGGATGCATTGGTTCCACGGCCGCTGAAAAATGTGCCTTCCATTGCTAACGTGCGTTTTGTTTATTTGTGGCCGTGGCAGTTTTCACGCATCGGCGCGCTCTGGGTCAGGCTGCTCAGCGGCATACTCATGTTCTGGTTATGTCTAATAAATAAATACGACTTTATTTACATTCGTGAGCTGGAAATTAATCCCGGGCCGCGCTGGTGTTCGAGGTTCTTCAAGGTTCCCTTGTACATCGAAATCAACGACCTCTTGATTCCATACTTTTCAAAATCAGGCGCCACAGCCGGTTGGGTGGCAGAGGTTGCGCGCAATCAGGAATCGGACTTTCGCCAGGCAGCGGGGCTGATCGTCAATTCAATTCCTGTGCGGCAGTGGCTGCTCGATCATTATCGTTTGGGACTTGACAAGTTTCATCATGTGTTCAACGGAGCGGAGGTTCCCGAAGAGCTGCCATTGAGCAAAGAGGAAGCTCGCGCCCGACTGGGGGTGCCATCGAATAGCTTCTGCCTCGGTTTTGTAGGCAATATTTACGGCCGGTATGACTTCGACACGCTTCTGAAGGCCTGCCGTTTGAGCCGTCTGAAGGTGCCAGAGCTTTTTTTGCTTTTCGTCGGTGATGGTCCATTGAAGGAAACCCTGGTCCGCAGGGTGTCTGAACAGGGATTCGAAAAAAACGTTCATTTCACCGGTTATGTCGAATCGGGGGCTCTCGGCCGCGTCCTTCCGGCCATGGATGTGGGCCTGTGCCTGGGCGACCATTACTTCACCCGTACGTACGGCCCTATTACAACCAAAATCGCAACATACGGGATTTATCGAATCCCGGTCATCGTCACTGGAACCTCCCTCGAAGGGCATCCGGAAAAATTACAGAGAAGCCTGTATGCCATCCAACCGGAGGATGCGCCTGCGTTGGCTGACTTGATCGTGCGTTTGCACGATAACCGCGGGGAGATAAAAGAAAGGGCAAAGGCGTTTCATTCTTTTGTGAAGACGGAAATGACCTGGGATACCGTGGCCGCAAAGATTCTTCTCATTGCTTCGAACGGCATTCATGGTTTGCAGCAGCGGGCAGCCGACTGAGTCTTCTGTGAGTTGGGGGCGGAGAATTCTAAAATGAACTCGAACAATCGCCTTGGTGAAGAAAAGAAAAATCTGTGCTTCCAGCGGTACTATGATTCTTTTTACAAAGGGTTGCACGAGTGGCGAGATTACGAGAAGTCCAGTACGGGCTACTCTGAATGGTACCATGATTGCCTGCCTTCGGACCGTGAGGCCAGAATTCTCGATATCGGCTGCGGAGATGGCAAGTTTCTCTTTTTTTTAAAGCGCAACGGATACGTCGGATCGGAAGGCCTGGAATTGTCCGCTTGCCTGGCCGACATCGCCGGCAAGCGGGTCGGCTGCCCGGTGCATGTGGTGGATGACACTGTTGATTTTTTATGCCGCAATCGGGGCCGATACGACACCGTCACCATGAACGATGTTCTGGAGCACATCCCCAAAGAGGATATTATCCATTTTCTCTCCGTTGCAAGAGAGGCTCTCGTGCCCGGAGGAAACCTCGTCGTCAACGTTCCCCAGGTGTCCGGGTTCACCAGTTTGTACTGCCGCTACGTCGACTTCACTCATCAGATCATCTTCAGCGAAATGTCCCTGAGGCAGGTTTTGCTTCTTGCCGGATTTGAGCACATCCGCTTCATCAGGGAAAAATGGCCGTTCAAGCTCACGCCTCGCCACCTGTGCTACCGGCTTCTTCGCTGGTTGTGGTTTTCGCTGCTGAAATTAATTTACTTTATCGAGCAGCCGTACGAAATCCGCCCGGCTAGTTTTCAGTCCCGGTTGGTCGCATCAGCAAGTTAATTGTCCCCGATGCCGCTTTCCGGGCCGCAGCCTCAAGCGGCCGCCAGAGTCCAATTCTCGTGGCACTCCTGATGCGGATGGAAGAGCTCAGGAGCCTTCATCATCCGTTATGCAGGAAATGCCGCGGATGGGTCCGGCTGAAGGACAAACCATTTCGGATGGAGAAATCCATCGGAGCAACTAACAGGCTCTTGCAATACGCCAACCGCGCAGGCAAGCGCTTGGAAGGCATGCGCGACACCCTTGTGAGGCATTGAAATGTGCGGCATAGCCGGCATTCTATCGTTCGCAGGGGCCGCGAAACGGTTCGAGCGAGAGCTTTCCCTCATGCAGCGGTCCATGAAGCACCGCGGGTCCGATGGCCAGGGCCGCTGCATCACGGACGACATCTCCGTGGCCCACAACCGGTTGGCCATCATCGATATAAAATCGGGCACGCAACCCCTTTTCAGCGAGGATCGAAAAGTCCTGCTGGTGGCCAATGGCGAAATTTACAACTACCAGGAACTGCGCCAGCGCCTCGCCGACCAGGGCCACCGATTCAGCACCTTCAGCGACTGCGAGACGATTATCCACCTGTATGAGCAGTACGGCGTGGATTGTGTCGAGCATCTCCAGGGCATGTTTGCCTTCGCTCTTTGGGACGAGACGAACCGAATCCTGCTGTTGGCGAGAGATCGTTTCGGCATCAAGCCGCTGTACTTCGCGCGTTTCAAAGACGGCATCTGCTTCGTGTCGGATGCGACGGCCATCGCCGGATCAGGCCTCATTGAAAAGAGGATCGATTCGCAGGCCATCTATGCTTACCTGGCCTTTTCCTTTGTGCCGGGGTCGATGTGCATCTTCAGGCAAATTGAAAAACTGCAGCCGGCCGAACGAATCGCTTTCCACGACGGCGATACGGTACGAGCGCAGTACTGGCGCCCCAAGTTGGTCGCCGTTCCGCGGAAAAGGTCCGAGGCTGCGCGCGAGCTGGCATACCGCATAGAGCGAAGCGTTGGGTCTCATCTGGTATCCGACGTTCCCGTCGCGGCCTTTTTATCGGGCGGGGTCGATTCATCCACCGTTGTGGCCATGGCCCGCAAACACACCGAAATCGACACCTTTTGTGTGTCTTTCACAGGCACCGGCGTAGACGAGGCGCCCTTTGCAAGGCGTGTTGCGAGGCATTTGGGTACCGGGCACCATGAGATCGCCATCACCATGGAACCGATCCGGTTGCTTGAGGAAGCAGTCGGTTTCATGGATGAGCCATTTGCCGATTCATCAGCGCTGCCGACATTTGCCGTTTGCCGTGCCGCCCGTGATTTCGCTAAAGTGGTGCTTTCAGGTGACGGCGGGGATGAGGTCTTCGGCGGGTACACGGGCCGCTATCGGGTTGCCGCGCTGAAGGCGTCGGTTCCCCGACCGCAATTTCTGGCCGGCCTATTGAGACGAGTACCTCCCTGGCGAAACGGGAGGCGATCCTCAACCCCGCAGATGCTCGATTTGGCAGCCTTGCCGGAGATGGACCGTTTTCTCGTGGAACGCGAGATCACCACACCGGATCAGCGGGCCATGCTGATGGGAGAAAAGGCACACGGGGATTGGGAACCCTTGTTGAGACGGGTTGCGGAGGCTGCGTTCTCGAATACGAGTTTTTCCCATCCGATCCACAGGGCGCTGTGGCTTGACATGCGGACGTCTCTACCCGACGACATGCTGACCAAAGTTGACCGCATGAGCATGGCACACGGCTTGGAGGTGAGGGTTCCTCTGCTGGATCATAACCTCGTCGAGTTTGCCTTGTCTTTGCCGCCGGGGTGGCTGGTCAGTTCCCTGCCGATTGAAGGCAAGCGACTGCTGCGGGATGCGGCCCGGCCGCTTCTGCCACCTGGCGCCCTGGACCGGCCCAAGCAGGGGTTCGTCATCCCTCTGAACAAATGGCTTCGCGAAGGGTTGCTCGCTCGTTTTGACGAGGAATGTTTATCCTCGAATAGCCGCGTGGCAGAGTGGATGGATCGGGATGCGGTCACGGGGATGAGACAGGAGCCCATAGCGGAGAAGCCGCGAAAGGATCTTTACGCGCTTCTCGTTCTGGAGCGGTGGCTGCAGCGCTGGGGTAGGTAAGGACAGGGCATGGCTGTCATCGGCATTGATGGATCGATCCTGCTGCACGGGGAACGGGCAGGGAAGCGGCATTCGAGCAATCTCCTCAAGCAGTTGCTGCGCCGGTTCGATCGAGATGAATGGCGTTTGTTGTACTTCGACCGCAGGGGCAACACGCCGGGGAGGATCCCGCTTGCGTCCAACGGGGTCGTCCGGGAAACCGTGTCTCGCATTCCGATGCGGCTTCTGTCCATCCCTTGGCGAAGGCTCGGGTACCCTCCGGCCGAAGACTGGCTGGGCCCGGTCGATGTGTTTTACGCCCCGGACCTTTACTTCGCTCCCACTCGACGAGCGCCGGTGCTCTGCACCATCCGGGGGGTTGCCTATTTGGCCATTCCCGACTTGTGCGAGCCGGCAAAAGTCGGTGCCTTGACCGATGCCTTTGAGTACGCGCGCCGGCGAGCCCACCATTTCTTGGCGGTTTCCGAGAGCACACGGCAAGACCTGTTGCGTCTCACGGACATACCGCCGGATCGCATCCACGTGGTGACGCATGGAGTGGATCCGATTTTCCGCCCACTCGATCGCGCCGAATGCCGGAAGTCGATTACACGAAAATTCGGGGTCGAACGACCCTTCCTGCTCTATGTGGGAGTGATCGGACGCCACAAGAACATCATGGGCATTCTCAATGCGTACTCGGCGTCGGGCCTTCACCGGGAGGGGATAAGGCTGGTTATGGCCGGGCCCTTTGAATCCGAGATCGAAAACGCCCGTTCGTTTGTGGCGCATGAGAGACTCGGGCATTCCGTGCACTTCATCGGGAATCTAAACCAAGACGACGCCTCCCTGGTGGAGCTTTACAATTCGGCCGTGGCTCTGGTGCACGCAAGTTTTTACGAAGGCTGGTGCGCCACGCCGTTGGAGGCCATGGCGTGCGGTACTGCGGTGGTCGCTTCGGACATTCCCCCTGTCAGAGAGGTGGTGCAGGATGCAGCCATCCTGGCTCCGCCGGACGACCTCGATGCATGGAAAGAAGCCATGGTCCGGATAGCAGGCGACGAGAACCATCGTTCGGTTCTGGTCGAGAAGGGGCTGTCGCATGTCAAACAACACACATGGAAGAGGGCTGCAAAGCGCCTGCGCCGCGTGTTGGCGAGCGTTCAAGAGATGGGACGGTAAGCTAAACCATTCAGAGAGGATCATGGGAAAAAGAATGGATTATCGCGATGTGTTCGCTGGAGAACCATGTTCCGTCGTTGTCTTCAAAGACCGAAAGACCAACGAGGACTTCAAGGTTGCCTCGTTCGTTCCAGGCCGGCACTATGCTGGGAATTTCGGCAAACAATGGGCGCGTTTCAGAGATATTCAGCTCGACTCGGTCAACGGGACGGCGATTTCCAAATCCTATTTGGAGCAATTGATCGGTTCTCCAATTGAACTTCTGGACGGGAAGACGGTGCTGGAGGTCGGAGCGGGGGCTGGCCGGTTCACCGAGTATTTTGTCAGGCACGCGAAACTGGTGGCGGCGGTCGACCTTTCCGAGGCGATTTTCGTCAACGCGGCTTTAGGCGCCCAAAACCTTGTCCCGGTGCAGGCGAACCTGCTTGAAATGCCGCCGATGAAAATGCGTTTCGACCTGGTGTATTGCCGCGGGGTCTTGCAGCACACACCTGACCCGGTGAGGTCGATAGCGCAGTTGCACCAGTGGGTAAAGCCGGGCGGGATGGTGGTCTTCGACATTTATGCTCCGGGGTCTCTCGGAAAATTAGGAGTCAAATACGTCCTGCGGCCTCTCATCCAGCGGCTGTTCACCTATGAATCGTTTTCAAAGTTCCTGGAACGCTATGCGGCTCCGATTCTGCGCCTGCGCTGGAGGCTCAAGCCGTTTCTTCCCGGCAGGAGCAAGCAGCTTTTGGATTTCATTCTGCCGGTGTACGACTATAAGGGATATCATCGCCTCAACGACCACCAGCTCATCGAGTGGGGCAAATTGGATACGCTGGATGCATTTTTTGCATGCTACGACAACCCGATGACCTGCGAAGAGGTGCTGGCTGCGTTGCGGGACATGGGGGCGCCTGTTCTTTCGGCCGATCGCAAGCTGAATTTCTTTCGAACTACCGTATCTTCCCCTGTTCCGGATTCGAGTTGCGCCTTTTGCCTTCAGACGGCATGAGAAACTGAGTGTGAGGATCGGAGTCGACATCTACCAGACCGCTTTTCCGTTTAGCGGCATCGCCCGTTACATCCGGGCGCTGGTCTCGACTATGGCGGCCTCCGCTCCGGCCGACCGGTTTGTAACCGTAAGCAACCATTTCCGGTGGTGTCATGCGCCGTGGCGGCTGAACGCACCCAACGTCGAGAGCGTGGGCCTTCATGCACCGCGCCGTCTGGTGCAAGCGTGCTGGAATACCATCGGGTGGCCGCCCATAGAAACGTTCACCGGCCCAATCGACCTTTTTCACGGCACTCACTTCGTCCTGCCCTCAGTTCGTTCCGCGAAGCTCCTGCTGACCGTCCACGATCTGACGTTCCTGAAGCATCCTGAGTATTTTTCGGACCGGCATCTCAATGAGCGCGGACACCAGGTGGAACTCACGAATGCTCTCAGTCGTGCGGATGCGATCATCGCACCCTCGGAGTGCACCCGCAGGGATCTGATCGAATTGATGAGAGTCCCGGAAGACCGTATCCGTGTCGTTCATGAGGGGGTGGAAGCGCACTTTTTCATATCGGAGGACTCGTCGAAGCAGTCAGCAGTCCTCACGCGGTATGGCTTGACTCGCCCGTATATGGTCTTTCTGGTCGGAACCCCTGAGCCGCGGAAGAACCTGATCCGCACCGTTGCAGCGGCCCGGATCGCCGCACCGGAAGTGCCACTGGTGGTCGTCGGCCCGAGAGAGCCCATTTGCAGACTTCTAAATGGCGACACGCACGGGTTGCGGTTGACCGGTTCGGTGGCGGAAGACGAATTGCCCTTTGTGCTGCACGGGGCGGTGCTCGCCCTTTATCCCAGCCTGGCAGAAGGGTATGGGCTACCGGCGCTGGAGGCGCTGGCGGTGGGCGTACCATTGGTGACATCCGACCGGACCGCATTGCCTGAAGTGGTCGGAAAGGCCGCGGTGCTGGTCAATCCGGAATCGGTTGAAGCGATAGCCGATGCGATCCAGAGCCTTCTTAACGATGAACACCGGCGTCGCCAACTGGTTGAATTAGGGAAGATCCGAGCCAGGGAGATGTCGTGGGAGTGCGCGGCTCGCCACGTATTGGACCTTTATCGCGAATTGGTGCCATGCCCTCGGGGGCAATAGGCCAATTTTCTATCGGTGTTGTATGTGTGGGATAGGCGGATACGCAGGCAGCGGGTCCATGCAGGTTTTGGAGGCGATGACTCAGCTGCTCGCCCATCGCGGCCCGGACGGAAGGGGCGTGTGGATCGACGACGGGATCGGTCTTGCCCATACGCGGCTATCCATCCTGGATCTCTCAGCGGCGGGCAGCCAGCCGATGGTGACTTCAGATGGGAGCTGCGTCCTGGTATTTAACGGTGAAATTTACAATTATCAGGATCTCCGGGAGGAATTGCAGCAGGAGGGGGAAACCTTCCGATCCAGATCCGATACGGAAGTGCTTTTGATGGGGTATCGGCGTTGGGGAAAAAGTGTTCTTGAAAGACTTCGCGGCATGTTTGCTTTTGCCCTTTGGGATACTCCCAAGCGCAAACTTTTGCTTGCCCGGGACCGCCTGGGCATCAAGCCGCTTTTTTTTGCGCATCTGAAACCGGGGATTGTTTTCGCCTCGGAGATCAAAGCGATGCTGGTCCACCCCGGAATTCGCCGCGAGATGAACCCGTCGGCGGTAGATGCCTACTTCGAGTTGGGCTACATACCCGGACCGGATACGGTTTTTGAAGGAGTCCAGGCCCTCGCGCCCGGGTGCTGGCTGGAATACGCTGAGGGGAGCCTGACGACCCGTCGCTACTGGATTCCTGACTTCAGCCGAAACGGGCTGGCCGGCAGCGAGGACGAGTTGCTCGAACAGTTGGATCAACGCCTGAACGATGCTGTGAAAAGCCACCTCGTGGCGAACGTTTCGGTGGGAGCGTTCTTGTCCGGGGGGATTGATTCCAGCCTGGTCTGCGCCGTCGCGCAGAAGCATGTGCCGAAACCGCTGCGTACTTTCACCATCGGATTCAACGGCGGGGGCGATGAACGGCGCTACGCACGATTGGTTGCCGCCCACATCGGGGCGGATCACCATGAAATGTTGGCCACTCCGGATATCCTCTCAGAGTTGCCGAGGCTTGTGAAGCACTTGGAGCAGCCGTTGTTCGACAATTCCGTTCTGCCCACCCATCTGGTGTCGCAGGCGGCGCGTCAGCACGTCAAGGTGGTGCTGTCCGGAGATGGAGGGGATGAGCCTTTCGCCGGCTATGAATGGACGCGCCGGGCGTTGTCGCTTCCCCGGGCGCCCGGTTCCTGGCAGCCCGCGGGGTGGCACTGGGCCTATCGGAGCGGCGCGGCCGGCCTGGCAAAGCGGCTGGCCTATGACCTGACCCATTCCGCAGATGACCGTTACCAGCGACGCGTCTGCGTGTCAGCAGCGCTGCGTTCCTGGCTCTATCATCCCGAGTTTATCTCTCAATTCCCGAATTCAATTCAGGATTCGACCCAACATCTTCTCGACCAAGCCCCGGTCCCAGACATGCGCGACAGGTTCATCCATGCGGACCTCTGCCGCTACTTGCCGGAGGACGTTCTGTTCAAAGTGGATCGCATGAGTATGGCCAACTCTCTCGAGGTTCGTGTGCCGCTGTTGGACCATCACCTGATGGAATGGGTGCTGCGCTTGCCTTTTGACATGCGCTTCCGGGCTGGTCGCGGCAAGTATCTGCTGCGCAAGTTGGCGGTTCGCTATTTACCTCCTGAGATTTTAAAACCCCGAAAGCAGGGGTTCACGATCCCCATTGGTGATTGGCTGCGCGGGGAGTTGGGAAACTGGGTCGAGGGGCTATTTCGCTCGCCGTTTTTCGAAAACCGTCGCATCATCAGGAAGGATGCCGCCCTGGAACTGCTTGCGATGCATCGCACCGGACGATATGAGCTCGGGCACCGGATCTGGCAACTGGTCATGTTTGAGGTCTGGGCCAGGCTATGGCTGGACCGACTCGAAGGCAAGGACCTGATGCCGGAGAGCATTTCAGCGGGATTTTCTCGATCGGTCGAAGTGGTTTCTCCCGGTTTGCATAACGCAGGCAGCATTCGATAGGTTGTTGTTTATAAAATGGAGGAAGGTAATGCTCGCGCTTTTGCACCCGACCTGGCAGTCTTTCGCGAGCCGGAATCGCGCACATCTATTCCTTCGTGACGAGCAGAAAAGATCCCCCCAAGGTCTCAGATTGAATGCCGGTTCCGCTTCACGTCGTTTTGCCGTTGAGACACTGAATCTCGATCTGATGCAAGGGTCCGAAGTCGACATCCAAGCGGATATTCTGGAACTTCCCCTTCGGAGCGCTTGCGTGGAGTCGATCGTATGCACCGGAGTGTTGGAACACACGAAAGATCCTTCCCGGGCCGTGAGTGAATTGTATCGGGTTTTGAAGCCCGGAGGCCGAGCATATTTTGAAGTGCCCTTCATGCAGACCCTTCATGCCTCCCCGCTGGATTACTACCGCTGGACTCCGGACGGGTTGACGCAATTGCTACGTCCTTTCCGCATTCTGGATTTGCGTGTGACGGCTGGGCCCGCATCCGCTCTGGCTTGGATGTTCCAGGAAACTATGGCCATGCTGCTCAGTTTCCACAGCGTGCTCTTGTATAAAATCGGACTCAGAATTTTTGGATATCTGTCCGTACCCATTTCTTGGATGGATGCCTTGTTGGAGCGTCACCCCATGGCACAGCAGGCGGCATCGGGTTTCGGCGTCACTGCGTTAAAAAGCCACGGTCCTGCGGAAGGAGAATGAAAATTGACGACCCTCCGGACCGAATCGAATCCGATCGACTGGAAAACGGCCGCCGATATCGATCGGCCATTTGTCCGTCATCGCAGCCCTCATCGATCTCCCGCACAAATTCAGTGCCATTGCGCAACGTCGGAACGGATTCGATTATCGGTCGTTATTCCGACCCGGGACGGGGATCGGAATGGTTGCCTGCCTCGACTGCTTGACCAGATCGGCGACCAGAATTTTTTGGAATACGAAGTTTTCGTCGTCCAGGGCGACCCGCGTCAAGGCAGAGCCATCAACATCGGGGCTGCCCTGGCCAAGGGAGAGTATCTGCTCACTTTGGATGATGATACGGCCTTGCCGGACCCCGCCACGTTCACCAGACTGATTTGGGTGATGGATCGCAACCCCGATATCGGAATGGCGGGTGGGAATAATCTTATCCCACCCCATGCACCGTTTTTCATCCAACGGGCCATGCGGGAAATCCCGCGGCGATCCTGGCCCATGGTCAATAAAATTACGGATACCGACCTGGCCGAGCACCCCTGCCTGATCATGCGCACTGCAGAATTCAAGACGATCGGAGGAGAGAACGAACTGATCCCCAGGGGGTTGGACCCTTACTTGCGGAGGGAGTTTCGAAAGGCAGACCAGCGCGTGGTCGTCGTGCCGGGTGTCCTCTATCATCACCTGCCACCGCCCAGGCTCAGTCTCTTGCTGAAGCAATTCTACCGCAACGGTCGCGACGCCGCGTTTGTCAATTGTCATTACCCCGATTGGGTCATTGAAACACCGGCAACTCATGGAGACTTCAAGGATCGAGTCGATCCGGCCTATCGGGTCTTTCGGTTCGGGTTTCGACTCATTCGCGCGCTGACCAGTGGATATTTTGTCTGGTTCGCAAGTGAACTTTGCTACGCCATCGGCTACCTTTCCCAACGATTTCAACCGAAAGTATCTGCATGAGCCCAGTCGAATGCAGGCGGAAACCTTCATGACGGGTTCTTGGAACTACTCCCGGCTTTTTTTGCTTGCCTTTGCGCTCGCATTTTTTTTGATGGCAACCCTCACCCGGTTGAACATCCCCTTGGCCGAGTGGGATCATGTCATTTTGAGCGCTGCCGAAGACTGGTCGCGGGGCATCGATCGGGCTTGGCTATTCGACCATCCGCCGCTTTACCCAAGTATTTTGGCCCTGGTTTTCCGCGTTTTCGGGTCCGGTGCGGCTGTGGCGAGGGCGGTGAATGTCGCCTTTGTGCTCCTAACGGCTCTATGCGTGTACCGGTTTGCGGCGAAATTTTTCAATCCGACTGCAGCCTTTTGGGCACTGATCGTTTATCTGATGCATCCGGTCACCATCCAGGGAGTCAGTTCTCTGGACATGGCCGACACCTCCATGTTGCCGCTGCTATTTCTTTTGACAGCGATCGCACTTAGAAATCTCAACGCGCGACCCACATTCGGCCGAATGTGGGTCGCGGGATTATGTTTGGGGCTTTGCCTGTGGGCTAAAATCACCTCGACGATTGCTTGGATGGCGGCCTTGGGCGCCGCTACCGGCGTTTTGTGGCTGCTTGGCGAGCGCAAAAGCATGATGCGGCTTGGATATTGTCTTGCGGCAGGAATTTCCATCGGACTTGCGACCTATTTGGCAAGCAGCTATCAGATTCTGAACGGTTTATGGGGGGGCGAAGCGTTTTTCTGGCCTTTGAAAGCTGCCTATACCGCGTTCATGGACCGTGGCGGGCCTGATGGCCAAGCGACCGTTTGGTCGATCCTGTATTCCATGGCCAGGATCGTTGTCTGGTTTTCTCCTTATTTCCTACTGTTTTTTTGGGGGGCGGTCGGCGCATCCATAAAGGAGTTCGTAAGCAGCCGGTCGGACGAAAATCGATTCCATCTCTGGATCGGCATCGCCGCGGTAGCCTATTTTCTCGTGCATGTGGTGATCGGCGGCACCAACTGGGGTTTTCCCAGGTATCATTCGGCTGTTTCCCCAATTGTGTGCGTGCTGTGTGGGCGTTTTATTTCAGGATCGATGCCTGCCAGGGGAATGCGAGGCCAGTTCGTGTTCGGCAGCGCAATCGCCGTCACCGCCATCATCACGGCGATATTTGTTCCAGACCCTATTTTTTTTCTCAACATTCGGGCCAAACAAATGCTCCTGAACCATGAAGGTTTCCTTCAACTGATGGGCCAGGCACTGGTCGTGTTTTTACCGCTCTATGGTTTGTCGCTTTTGGTGGCCCTCTTTGTGTTCCGGGCACAGAACCAAACAACCGATAAAAAGGCATGGGGCCTGTTTTTGACCGTTGGTCTTTTGGCGACAACCTTCTCAATGGATCTGCAGCACGCCGTGGCCTCCTATCGCACAACTGTCCAATACGGCGCCGCCGGAAAAGAGGAACTGGTCAAATCCGTTCGAGCGCATCTGTTGCCCGGCGACCGTGTTCTGGCAGCCCCAGAATTCATTTATGAACTTCGTGACCTTAACGTGCCTCGTGTGAGTTGGGAGGAGCTGAGATCCAGAGAACGATTTCATGGTTTCGTAAAGCAGTACTCACCGATGGCCATCATCGGCGGTCTGACCGTAAGCAGCCTCGATCAGTTGGGTTGGATGCTGAGTAAGGAAACCGGGAGTTTTTTGTCCAAGACGTATCGACCCCATCGAGTCGGCACCTACTACTATTGGCTTCGCGAGGATGCCGGTAGAGCGCACGCTTCATATGACATTCAGAAGGAAACATGGCGGCCATAACGGCTCATAGCTTAGCGGCGGGTACAGTGGCCCTGGCTTTAATCGCTCCGCTGGCCGCATTCTTTGGCGTCAACTTAACCGGGGACGATGTGCTTTATGGCCGGCTCGCAGCGGACATGGCTTTCGGCAGACCCTCTTTTTTTCACAACCCCCATCCATGCCGCCTGGGTTTAATCGCTCCGATGGCTCTGTTATACAAAACCTTTGGGGTTAACGAGTGGACGACGATCGCCCTGCCCATAG
This sequence comes from uncultured delta proteobacterium, assembly GCA_963716325.1. Lineage (GTDB taxonomy): Bacteria > Desulfobacterota > Desulfobacteria > Desulfobacterales > SpSt-501 > SpSt-501. The sequence continues at coordinate 197,792 of CAVQTH010000047.1, forward strand.
CCAGTACCATTTCTGCAGTATTGGTGTGTGCATTTGCGGCAAACCGGTTTTACGGTCGAAGCGCTGCCACATGGGCTGCCATTTTTTGCGGCCTCCATCCGATAATTTATCGATACGGGACCATGGGATTGGCCGATGTCCCGGCCGGCTTTGGGTACGGCCTGTTTGTGGCCGGATGGATACTGGTGGCTGCCAACCGCGTTCGCCGGCGGCGCATCACGGCTCTAATTGCCGGAGCTGCTTGTGCCTGGGCCATGGCGACGCGGGAAAGCACGGCCCCCATGGTCATTTTGACTATTTGCGCCTTCACGGTTTACGGGTGGTGCCGCTTCAGGATGAAAGGGTTCCCGCTGCTTTCATTTTTCTGGGGAGCATGCATCATCGGTTTGCCCTACCTTTTCTATATCTGGTTTTACACAGGATCGCCCTTTTACGGCGTACAAGCTGCACAAATCAGTTACAACCTGCCTGGAGCTCCCTGGCTGGAGCCCTTGGAGGGGGCGCGTTTCTGGTTTCGATTGTTCGGTTTTTCGCTCTTGAGATCGGCCGTTGAAGGGTATCTCATCGTTCTTTTTCCCGTCATCCTCATGGCCGTGTTCACCGGAAAAGCGGTTTTTGGAAATGACATCGCTGAAATAAACCTGTATTTGTTCATGGCTGTATTCTCCCCCTTGCTGGTTTTAAGTTATTTTCCGACGACATTTGAATACTGGAACCCAGTCCGCCTGGATCTGCGCTTCGGCAGCCCAATCCTGATCCCGGCATGCATTCTTGCCGCCGGAATATGCGCCCGTCTGCCGCAAATGCAATTTGCCGTTTTGACTCGTTTGGCACTGTCATTTTTTCTGCTGGCCTCGGCGGTCATTTTCCTCGTGGGGGTATGCCGTGAAAATACGTGGACGATGGTGGGGGCCTTAGCCTCCCTAATCGTTGGAGCGACACTTCTTACCGCTCAACGGAGCTCAAAAAATATGCTCCCTGCCGTTGTTTCGATTTTGCTGATCTGCAACTGGGCGCATTATTTTCTGCTGGAATATAGGCAGGCTTCAACGGTCAACCAGCAGCTGTGGGGCGAAGCAGCTTCCGCCTTCGAAGACCCAATAACACCTATACTGACGGATCACATCACCGCACAATACGTGTCTCTGCTGAAAGGATATTCCGATTTCCCGAAAATACTTACCTGGAAAATGCATGGTACTGTCGCCTCCACGATTGTTCCCTCAGATTGGGCCGACCAGATCAAAGGCCTCGGGACCGGGGCTTATAAGATTCTGTGGTATCCACTTCACGCAAAAACACGCAGCGAACTTTGGGGTGGAAACATTCCCCCCTGGGTGATTGATGAGCTTCGACATGCGAAGCTTTTGAGTCCATTTCATGAGAGTCCGGAAATCTCGTCACCTCTGTCCAGAAACTCACCGGAAACAGCGGCTCTGCAAAACTGGCCGAGGCCGGGGCTTTACCTGATCGACAAACCTTCCTCCGAATGAATATCCTCTTTACGGCGGATGTATCATCCGCAAAGGTGGTCGGCGGCGCCGAGCGGGTGCTGCTCGAGCAGAGCACCCGGCTGGCGGCAAGGGGGCACTCCATTCACCTGATCACCCGCCGTCTGCCGGAACACCGGGGCGAAAGGGAAACCATCCAGGGTGTCGAGGAGATCCGCTGTGCCTTCGAGCCGAAGGGCGGCCTGCGGTCAACCGCAGAGACCTGGCGGCAGGCTCGGCGGCACCTGGTCCGCCTTCACGAGCAAATGCACGTTGACGTCCTGAACATCCATCAACCCCTCACGGCGTTCGGGTTGATATCGCATGCGGCCGCCTTGGGCATCCCCCGGGTGTACACCTGTCATTCCCTGTCTGCCGAGGAGTATCTCTCCCGGCACACGGGATGCGGACCGGCCGGCCGCGTGCTGCGTCGGATGCGCGCTGTGGGGCGAAACTGGATTGAGGGCAGGGTGCTGCGGCGCTGCCATCGAATTGTGGCATTGAGCCGCTACACGCAGGAGAAACTGCGGCGGGTGCACGGCATTCCGAACAATCGGGTGGAGGTTGTCCCCGGGGGGGTCGATCTGGGCCGGTTTCACCCGGCGGCCGACAAGGCCGCTGCCCGCAGGGAGCTGTCCATCCCCGAGGACCGATTCGTCCTTTTGACCGTCCGCAACCTCGTGCCGCGCATGGGGCTGGACAGGCTGGTTCTCGCCATGCAGGCGGCGGCAGCGAAAATCCCTCAAAGCTTCCTGGTCATCGGCGGCCACGGGCCGCTCCGCGACGAACTGCAGGCCCTCGTCAACCACCTGGGCTTGCAAAACCATGTCCGTATGGCCGGGTTCATTCCCGAAGATACGCTGGCCTGCTACTACCAGATGGCCGATCTTTTTGTGCTGCCGAGCCTCGACCTCGAAGGCTTCGGCATGGTGACCCTGGAAGCGCTGGCTTGCGGCCTGCCGGTGCTGGGGACACCGGTGGGAGGAACCCGGGAAATTCTCACCCGATGGGATGAACGCTTTCTTTTGAATGATGGCCGGCCGCAAACCCTGGCGCAGGGCATCATCGACTGCCATCGGCGCCTCGATGCCCGCGCCGGCCAGGCGGCTCGGATCTCCCGGTGCTGCCGGGAGTTTGTCGAGAACCACTATTCGTGGGACCGCAACGTCGCTGCCCTGGAATCGATCCTTCTCGGCGCCCGGCAACCTATGCCTGGGCCTCGGGGCGTCTTGCGCGCCGGCGAAGTGGGGCGTTGATTCATGTGCGGAATCTGCGGAATCGTTAACCAAGACGGCCGGCCGGTTGACTCGGTCGCTCTGAAAACCATGGGCGATGCGATTGAGCGCCGCGGCCCGGACGACTCCGGCATTTTCATCCGGCCCAACGGCGCTGAAGTGGGCAGCGGCGTGCGCGTCGGGTTGGGGCAGCAGCGCCTTTCGGTCATAGACCTCTCGCCGGCGGCTCATCAGCCCATGTCGAACGAGGACGGGACGATCTGGCTGACCTACAACGGCGAGATCTACAACTACAAAGATCTCCGCCGCGAGCTGGAGGCAAAGGGCCACCGCTTCCGCAGCGACTCGGACACCGAGGTCGTCATTCACCTCTACGAGGAGGAAGGCTTGGAGGCCGTCAAGCGTTTCAACGGCATGTTCGCCTTCGGCCTCTGGGATGAAAAAAAACAGCGTCTCTGGCTCTGCCGCGACCGGGTGGGCATCAAGCCGCTGGTTTACTCCTGGGACGGCGCGCGTCTGCTTTTCGCTTCGGAAATCAAGGCGCTTCTGGCCGATCCAACTGTCGACAAGCAGCTGGATCGTGAAGCCCTGATGCTTTACTTGGCGTTTAATTACGTGCCCTCCCCGCTTACGATGTTCAGGGGGATCCGCAAGCTGGAACCCGGCTGCTCCCTGGTGCTCGAAAACGGCAAGCTCGCTGCCTCGCGCTACTGGAGCCTGCCTCACTCCACCGAGAACACGGAAACAGTTGATACCGGTCGGCTGCAAAGCCGCCTGGTCGACACCCTGTCCGAGGCCGTGTCCGGGTGCATGCTATCCGACGTCCCCGTCGGCGCTTTCCTGAGCGGCGGGATCGATTCCGGCATCGTGGTGGCCCTGATGGCGCGGGCCTCCTCCTCCCGACCGGTCAAGACCTTCACTGTAGGATTCGCCGATGACGGGCTGTATGACGAAACCGAGAGCGCCCGCCGGGTGGCGGCGATGTACCGCACGGAGCACCACGAATTCCGGATCCGGCAGCGCGACATGCTGGATGTTTTGCCGGAGGTGCTCGGCGCCCTGGACGAGCCTTTTGCCGATTCCTCGGCTATCCCGACCTATTTGGTGTCGCGCGAAACCCGGCGGCACGTGAAGGTCGCCCTGTCCGGAGACGGCGGCGATGAGCTGTTCGCAGGCTACCGCTCCTACCTCGGCGAGTACTGGCGGGCGCGATACCGCATGGTGCCGGCCCTCCTGCGGGAGTCGATCATCGAGCCCGTGATCGCGGCCCTGCCCGATTCCCGGGAAACCCGCATCGGGGAAACCCTGCGCCGCGCCAAGAAGTTCATCCGGGCTACGCCAGGGGCCCCTTCGACGAGCGGCTGCTGGCGCTCAAGGAGGTTTTTCCGGCGCCCACCCGGGGCAAGCTCCTGGAGGGCGGTTGCAACGGAACCGATCCGGCGCTTTCCTGGGTGCGGCACCTGCTGGGTCGCAGCTCGGGGGATGCCATCAACCGCATGCTGTGCACGGACCTGATCGACTCGCTGCCAGGGGACATGCTGACCAAGGTCGACCTGATGAGCATGGCGAACTCGCTCGAGGTGCGGGTGCCGCTGCTCGACCATCGTGTGGTCGAGCTTGCGTTTGAGATTCCCGGTGCGGAGAAGCTGCGTCGGGGGGTCACCAAGCACGTGCTCAAGGAGTGCTTTAAAGACCTGCTGCCCCCCGGCCACACCCGGCAGCCGAAATCCGGCTTCGAGATCCCCATCAGCCGCTGGCTCCGGACGGACCTGGGTTTTCTGGTGGATCGTTATCTATCCGAAGAGCGGGTCCGCGATCAGGGCATCTTTGACGTTGCCGTTGTTCAGGACCTGGTGCGCAGTCATCGGCAGGCGAAAACCGACACTTCCTGGATGCTCTGGAACCTGATTGTGTTCCAAAAATGGCATGAATCTTACTGCTGAATACACCCCGGATCATCCTCGACGGCCTTCCGGCCACTGGAGAAGCGCAGCGCGTGGACCTGGTTGCGGAAGGCGCTCGGCGCTGCCCCGCCTGTGGGTCCGCCATGCAGCCGTTCCGGTTGAACCCTCATCAACTCAACCACCGATGCGGGCGCTGCGGGTTGATGGAGACGCCTCCCGTGCACGAACCTGCCCATGCCGCCGGGATGGATCATCACTTCCGTGCGGTGGACCCGCATGGGGCGGTGGCCGCATCCAAGGCGGGTTTCTACGCGCACGCGCTGGGTTATCTGAATTCCCGCATCCGCCGCGAACCGCGGACCCTGCTCGATGTGGGTTGCGGATTCGGGTATTTTCTGGAGCGCGCCGTCGACAGCGGATGGCAAACGATAGGCGTCGACATTGTGCCCGAGGCTGTGTCTGCGGCCCGCAAAAGGGTCCCTTCGGCATGTCTGTTCAAAGCCGACCTGCGCGGGGCCGGCTTGCCTGCCGGCAGCCTGGACGCCATCACCATGTGGGATGTCCTCGACATGGTGCCGGACCCTGCGGCCGAGCTCTCGGAGTGCATTCGCGTGCTCGCCCCCCGCGGCATCATCGGCATTCGCATTCGCAATCTGGTCGGCCAGATCTGGCTTTACCGATGTTACACCTTGCTCGGCTGGCTCTGGCGCCGGGTTGGAATCAAAGCCCCGTTCACTTTTCACCGGCGCAGTTTTGCTCCCAAGGCAATCGAACATCTCCTTGCGCGCACCGGCTTCTCCGAAATTGAAAGCTCCAATTCGCCGCTGACCCAGGGAGACCCCTATGACTACAGTTTCCTATGCGGTTTGGCGGCGTTCGCCAAGTTCGGGGTCGCCTTGCTGTCCGGCCTGATAAGCCGACTGACCGGCGGCAGGGTGCTGCTGGGCCCATCCCTGCTTGTGTGGGCGAGGAAACCTTGAAGGCTTCGCAAATAGTCCAATTTCTGCGTTGCGCTTCATCCCGTTGTCGCTGCGACGTACTGTCAGTGCGCCTCACTCCACATGATTCGCGCGCCTTGCACTTGGCCTCTTTACAAAACCATCAATTTGAATGGATTTTTTAAGAGTTCACATCAACCTTAAGCCATGCCCAAAATCATGCACATCATCACCCGCCTCGACATGGGCGGGTCGGCCCAGAACACGCTGTTGACCTGCCGGGAGCTGGCCGGGTGCTACGAGACGGTGCTGGTGCACGGGCTCGCCCGCGAATCCGGCATGACGGCCGCCGAGGTGCAGGCCATCGAAGCCCGAAAACAGGCGGCTCAAAAGCGCGGGGTAACGTTCATTCGAATTTCCTCCCTCGTGCGGCAGATCAGGCCGCTGCGGGATCTTGCGGCCTTCTGCGCTTTGTTGTGGCACATTCGCAGGCAAAGACCGGACATCGTCCACACCCACACCTCGAAAGCAGGGATCCTCGGGCGGCTGGCCGCCCGGCTGACCGGGGTCCCCCACATCGTGCACACGCCCCATGGGCACGTATTTTACGGGCACTTCGGCCGAATCGCTTCAGCCCTTTTCCTGGCGCTCGAGCGCTGGTTCGCCCGCTTCACCGAAAAGACGGTGGCGCTCACACCCAGCGAGCGCCAGGATTACATCGATCTCGGCGTGGGCAGCGCGGAAGACATCCTCACCATCCACAGCGGGGTGGACCTGGACCCCTTCGGAGCCGCAGGTCTGGATGTGGCCGCCAAGAAAGCCGCCCTTGGGTTCGATCCGGCCCGCCGCCTTGTCGGCTTCGCCGGTTGGCTGCTGCCCATCAAGGGGCCCATGCACCTTTTGAACGCCATGGAGTCGGTCTGGGAAGATCACCCCGACGCGACCCTGGTTTTCGTCGGCAAGGGGGCGATGGAGGCGGAGCTGAGGCAGAAGGCGCACAGGCTGGGGTTAAACGGCCGGGTAAAGTTTCTCGGCTGGCGCGACGACCTGCACCGAATCATGCCGCTGTTCGATGTCTTCGTGCTGCCGTCGCTCAACGAGGGCATGGGCCGCGTGCTGGTCGAGGCCATGGCTGCCGGCCGGCCGATCGTGGCCAGCCGCGTGGGCGGCATTCCCGATCTGGTGCGCCATGGCGAGAGCGGGCTGCTGGTGGCGCCGCGGGACGAGCTCAAGCTGGCCGACAGCATCTCATTGCTTTTGAGCGACCCCGACAAGGCCGGCCGCATGGGCGCGATGGGGCGCCTGAAATGCCGCGAGTTCGGTCTCTGCGCCATGGTATCAAAACTGGAGGGTCTTTACCGCGGCCTTCTGGCCGCTCCGGCGCCGCTGCCGCCGGCGGTGCCCATTTCCGGCGCAGTGGGTTCACCGGCCCCGGTGCCTTCCGCCGACTTCGAGGATTCATGCTTGCCGCCTGGATGAGCCTGTTGAGAAGCGGGCTCGCCCGCCGCAATGTCGTGGACCGCATCCGCGGGGATGGGGCCTCTTCTGACGTGCGGGCGGCCTGGCGGCGCCTTTCCCTATACTTCGGCCGGCACCGGGCCCATGCCTTTTGGGGGGCGCTTTTCATAGGGCTCTCCGTGCCCGCGGGCCTCGCGCCGCCCATGATCACGCGCTACCTCGTGGACGATGTGATCCTCGGGCGGCGGTTGGAGGCCGTGGCGCCGGTCATCATCATCCTGGCGCTCAGCCTGGCGGCCGAAAAAATCCTGCGGCTGGCAGAGGAATTCTGTTTCGCGCGCTTCGAGCAGCGCGCCCTGCTGGGCCTCCAGGAGGATCTGATCGCGCGCACCCTGCGGCTGCCCAAAGCGTTCTTCGACGAGCAGCAGACCGGCTGCCTGGCCCGCCGGCTGACCGAGGATGTCGAAAGCCTGCGCTTCCTGTTTTCCGGAACGCTGGTAAATGCCTTAGGCCAGTTCCTGCGGCTGGCGGGCGGCGCCTGCTTCCTGTTCTATCTGGAATGGCGCATCGCCTTTCTCATGCTGGGGCTGCTGCCGATTTTGGCCTGGTCCATGCGGCATTTGTCGGGGAAAGTCTACCTTCTCAGCCGAGAACGCATGGAGCATCAGGCCGAAGCCGCGGGACGGGTCCAGGAGTCGCTCTCCGATGCCGCCATGATCAAGGCGTCGGCTACCGAGCCCGGAGCCTGCGGGAAACTGATGGCCGCGTTCGCCAAGGTGTTCAGCACTGCGCTCGAGCAGTCCGTGGTGGGCTCCCTGACCGGCGTTTTCGTGCAATCCATCCCGGGCGCCGGTCGGGCGCTGGCACTTGCCGCCGGGGCGGTGCTGGTGATTCGCGGCGAGTGGACGCTCGGATCCCTGTTGGCTTTTCAGGCCTATCTGTCGCATGTCTTCGGCCCGGCGCAGTACCTCGCCTCCGTCAACCTTCAGCTGCAGCGGGCTCGCGCGGCCCTGGAGCGGGTGGCGGCGCTCTTCGAGATCGCGCCCGAAGACCCGCAAACGGGCGGCATTCGGGTTACCCGGCTGAAGGGGGAAATCGAATTGCGCCAGGCCGGCTTCGCCTACGGCGGCCGGCAACCGATTTTAAACGATCTCTCCCTTCACGTGCTCCCGGGAGAGTCGGTCGCCATCATGGGCCCGAGCGGTGTCGGCAAAAGCACGCTCTTGAGCCTCCTGCTCCGCTTTTACAAACCCAGCGCCGGCGACATCTATTTCGACGGGCGGCCTGCGTCAAGCTACGAGCTCGATGCGCTGCGGCGCCGCATGGGATACCTGCCCCAGCGTTCGCTGTTGGTGAACGGCACCATCCTGGACAACCTGCGTTACGCCAGCCCGGATGCCTCGATGGAGCAGGTCGCAGCGGCAGCCCGGTTGGCGAGTATTCATGACGAAATCATCGCTTTCCCTCAAGGCTACCAAACCCCTGTCGGCGAAGGCGGGTTGAAGCTCTCCGAGGGCCAGAAGCAGCGCTTGGCCCTGGCGCGGGCACTCGTGGCGGACCCCGACATCCTGGTTCTGGACGAGCCCACGGCCTCGCTGGACGATAGGGCTGAGCAATCGATCCTTGCTGCCCTGCAGCAATGGCGGCATGGCCGCACCATCATCGTCGTCACACACCGACTCTCAACGGCCAGCCTGTGCGACCGCGTCATCCATTTAGCAGGCAGCCGGACTCTGGAAGGTGGCGGTTGCAACCACCTCGCTTTCGAGGCCCATCCCAATACCCTGCCGAATTGACAACATACAGCTTGTCGGATAATGAAATATTCGGTTCTTTTGCCCGCGGTCAACAACGAGCAGAATCCGACATCGACTTGGCTTTTCTCGTCGCCCAGGAAAAGTACTCAATCGATGCCTTTGAATGCGCGGCGCCGCTTCATATGATCGCCGCTAAGATGGGAATATAATCCCCGTCACCGGCCCGCACTGACCCAACAGCTTTAACCGGCTCACGGTTCGACTAAAAAAACCTTTGGAAACCCTCGACTACTCATCCTGGAGCCTTGGCGTCAAGCAGCGCGTCGGCGGAAGGCGCGTGCCGCTGGCCGGCGCGATCGAACTGACCCGGCGCTGCAACAACCGCTGCCGCCACTGCTACAACAACCTGCCCGCGGCGGATCCCCGTGCCCTGGCCGATGAGCTGCGCACGGATGAGCTGATCCGCATCATGGATGAGGCAAAGACAGCCGGTTGCGTCTGGCTGCTGCTCACCGGGGGCGAGATTTTTCTCCGGCCGGATTTCAAGGAGATTTACGCACACGCGAAGCAGAATGGCCTGCTCGTCACTCTTTTTACCAACGGCACCCTCGTCACACCGGAGGTGGCCGATTTTCTGGCCAACCAGAGACCGTTTTCAATCGAGATCACGCTTTACGGCGCCACCCGCGAAACCTCCGAGCGGGTCACGGGCAATCCCGTGTCCTTCGGGCAGTGCCTGCGCGGGATCGGTCATTTGCGGGACCGGGGGCTGCCGCTCAAGCTCAAGGCCACGGTGTCTGCTCTTAACCGGCACGAAATCCAGGAGATGAAGCGGTTTGCCGAGAACGATCTGGGTCTGCCCTTCAGGTTCGATGCACTGCTGAACGCACGCTGCGACGGTTTGCTGGGCCCGCTGGATGTGAGGCTGGCGCCGGAGGAGGTGGTTCAGCTAGATCTGGCCGACTCGGAGCGGGCCGAGGCTATGCGGGATTTCGCCCGGAAGCGGAACGGCCAAGCCGGCCGTAATGAAAATACATCCCTGTATCCCTGCGGCGGCGGGGCGAACTCCTTTGCGATCGATCCCTACGGCCGGCTGCGCGCCTGCGCAATTTCCCCCGACGAGGGGTTTGACCTGAGAGGCGGAAGTTTTCAGGAAGGCTGGGGCCGGTTTCTGGCACGGCTGCGCGAGCGCCGGATCGACCGCGAAACGAAATGCCTGGCGTGTCCTCTGAAAGAGGTGTGCGGCATGTGCCCGGCCAACGGCGAACTCGAATGCGGGGACCCGCAACAGCCGGTCGATTTCCTCTGCCGAGTCGCGCACCTGCGCGCACATGCTCTCGACATCCCGTTGGCTCCGCACGGGGATTGCGAATACTGCCCGGGCGGCCGGTCATACGCGGAAATAATCCGGGCGTCGGAAGGGCTGACAAGAAAAGTGACGAGTAA
>CAVQTH010000048.1:0-63918 GCA_963716325.1 uncultured delta proteobacterium
AATAGACTTGCCTGATTTGAAGTTGATAGACGAAGAGTTGCCTCCTTTGCCATCCTTGGATGAGGAATATCCTCAGACACGCGGATGGATAGTCCCTTACAGCCTTGAAGAAGAATGGAAACGTAATCCCGCCTAACGAATGGCAATTAGAGCAGGAGAATTTGGGATTTTCACCAAATCTAAAATCGAGCGAGACACACGACATTCTAAAAAGTATTCCCTGAATATAAAGGGCCATCGGTGAAAGAACAAATGAGGTCACTTTTGAAACAGTTTGGGCAATCACCACCCCCTCTAAAAGATGGGACGCCGAGTGATTGATTGCGCCAAATTTTGGGAAGATTAAGGGAGGTGACAAATGGGCGATGAAATCAGATTCGTCAAGAATATCCCGGATGCCATCGAGAAAATCAGAGTCCTGAGAATGGCGGGCTTTGACATGTTCCCAGAGGTATACTAAATCATCTGGGAGTTTGAGAACGACCCAGAACATCCTACCTGGAAGCTTGAGAGATTCCTTTTCAAGAACGAACAGGTCCTGAAACGAAGCCCTCCTGCATCTCAAAAATGTCAGGCGTGCAAAAGAGGCCAACCCATTCTATCCCCCGCCTTCGGGAGCGGAGCTTGAAAGGCTATCTCCGGCTCAATCCCATTGGGAATCGTCAACTACGACCAGGCCATCTGCTGGCTGGACCCGATAGACTTAACGAGAGGCCTCCACATCTGCGGCATCCCTGGAAGTGGGAAAACCTTCTTTACCCTTCTGAATCTCTGACTACCTGCTTGGTATTCCAAGACCCCAGAGAGACTTCAACATCATCACAATCCAGGTGCTGAAAAAGGGATGCAGACCAGCTGATCAAGAGACACAATAGCCTGCGGATAATCGACTATCCGGACCTGCGCTACAACATGTGGCAGATAGAGTTTTGGGATACCATCCCGAGGTCAAGACGAAATCCGCAATCAGCATCTTCGCAAGCACGAACTACCTGATGACCCTGACCCAGCCAATCCTCAAGCAGGCAGTCAGGCTCTGCTACGAGAATGGGATTCGCCCCACATTCACAGACATCAGGAACCAGCTGGAGAAGGTAGGGAAAATCCTTGGGCAGGATGGATACACCGCAAGAAGGTTCCATGGACAAAGTCCGGTCCAGGCTCTCTGAATACGAGGACACGAAGGAGATATTCAACTGCCTATACGGCTACCCCATCGAAAGCTTCTGGTCAAAAAAAACAGGATATTACAGCTAATGTGATGGACGAGCCGAACCCCTATATCTATTCGACGTTCATCTCTGACCTCCCGATCACCCTGGCAACGCTACCAGACGAAACAGCCAATATGACGAGGACCGGACGAAAACCCTCGTCGCAATCGACGAATGCAGAAGCGTGTTACCCGACCGGAAAGACGCGCAGGACTTCGATGCCGATAGGTTTCTGGAGATATTTGTGACCACATCAAGAAGCTCAGGCATCGGGAGAATCACAATCACCCAGGAGCCGGAAAGCGTCTCCGGCTACCGATGAAGAACGCCTCATTCTTCCTCACATTCCCCCTGCGCGGGCCGTCGCTTGCAGAGGTCCAGAGATACCAGAACCTGACCGATGAACAGGCAGCTTTCCTCTTCTGCCTCCCAAAGCAGGGCGTGGCAGTGTTCCGCGATGCAAGATTCCCAAGACCGTTCATCATCGACATACCTGATGACTTCGAAGAGGACAAGATAAGCATATCTGAAACTCATCGAATCATGAGTCCGTATATCAAAGCCCTGCGGGAGAGCATCAAATCAAAAGAGCCAGCTATCCCAACGATTGAGAAGGCCAAGCCCTACACGCAGGACGACATCGACAGAATCAGGCAGGAACTGCACAGGGAAACATTCGCAATCCTGCAATACCTGCAAAAGCATCCCTTCAAGAACAGGACCAAGGTAGGGATTGCGACCCGGATAGGCCAGAAAAAGACCGAACTCGCGATTGACGAGTCAAGGGCCGTGGCCTCATCCTGGAAGTCGAGGTTTTCACAAGCGCGATGCCAAAAAAAACCAGCCTCTATCCGGTGACAGAGAAAGGCTTTGACGTTCTCGGAACGCCTGAATCATCCCGAAGGCCGATGCCGGAAAGGTTCAGGCACACCTACTACCTCAGGAGAGTCAAGGAATCCCTGGAAGCCCAGGACATCCGCGCATACGCCGAATACAGGCCGGAATCCTTCCAAGGCATGGGACGAGGGGATGTCTACGCTTTCATCGAGAACCGGAGGATTGCCTTCGAAATCACGCTCTCCTTCTCAAACCTCCTGAAGAATATCCAGAAGTGCAAAGAGATGGAGATACTCGAAATAAGAATCATCTGCGAGGACCAGGCCGACGCCGGGAAAGCCGAGGAAGCGATTGACCGCTCCATCAACCCGGAAATCAGAAAAATAGTCAAGGTCGAACAGATACGGGACTACTGAGAAAATCAAAAGGCCGGGCTTAACAAAACATCACGGAATGACACTGTAGGTATCAGAAGGCAACCCTATATGACCCAGAAACCGAAAGGAGAAAGCCATGATTTTCAACCACGGCAAGCCGGACCTGGAAGAGATGGCAAACGAAGAGATGGCGGAGAAGCTCGATGTCTTCCTGGAAAGCTGGGAACGGGACCAGCGCGAGATGGAACTGCGCCAGGAAGAGCTGAAACGGCAGGAGGAACAGGAAGAGGAAGAGCGGCGGAGACATTACCAGGCATGGACCGACCGGAACAGCTGAAGGCAAAGGCGCATGTTCGAACACTGCAAATACTTTCCCTGCATCTGCGACGAAGCCGGATTCTGCGGCTTCCTCAAGGGGCCTTGCAAGAGGGAGGTCGAGGGCAAGCGATGCGTCCATTCCGGACTCTACCTCAAATGCGCATACGCAAGCCTTTACGATGGCGTTCTCAGGTGCGGATTCGATGCAGGAGAGACGAAGAAATATGTCCCAGGACTGAAAGAGGACAAATACCGGAGGAAGCTTGCAGTTAAAGACCTGGAAGAGTGCCTTAAATAAATAATGCTAAGAAAAGGCTGGGGAAAACGCAACATCCGAAAAGAAAGGGACTACTACTATGACTGACACACAATCCAAAAGCCCAGAGACATTCGCCGAAGTGATGGAACAGCCGTAAAGGGAGCAGCCTACATCATGCGAAGATACATCATGGAACTGCACGAAAGGGGCATCGGCGGGATGTTCCTCCTGACACACGAGGGCCATGCCGAGGGTTCGGTTATGGGGGTGAACAAGGTGGCACTGGCAAAGCTGATATGCGACCTCATGGAGGATGAAGACATCTACGTGCTGACTCATGAGGAGATGGTGATGCGCCGCGTCAAGCCGAGGAGGGAGAGATACGATGCCTGAAGACAGATATATAAAATCCAAAGAGGCAGCGAAAATCCTGGCCTAAAAGAAGGCACCCTTGCCAACTGGCGCTGCCATAGGAAAGGCCCGAAACCCTATAAGATAGGCCGGTATCTGCGCTACCTGCTATCTGAAGTGGTCGCATGGCCCAAAAGCGGCGAGGACTCTCCTGAAGGTAAGACGAAGGATAAGCCTTGTGTATAAAATAAAACTTCTGTGAGATTTCAGTTAGTTATTGAAAAATGGGAAAGGCTCTGCTATGCTCACCCCGGCTCTCAACATACAGGTTAAAGGAGACCTGTGCATGGTCGGGGGAATCTATTGAGACCAGAAATGCAAACTCTGCGGCGCATCCTTCATGGACAACCATAGAAGCGCCCTCTCCTGCCCTGCCCACCCTGAAGAGAATGCCACACGCTTCAAGGTGATCTTTCGCTCTGTCACCCCGCAGGTTCAAAAACTACGACGCACCCCAAAGGTTCATCACTGGCCTTAGATACAAGGTCGATGAGGAAAGCTTTGACCCCAGGGACTACCGGAAAGACAACCCTCTGGGCTTCGTCACGCTTGCAGAAAAGTGGCTGAAGCTCAAAGAGCAGAAGGTCAAGGCAAGCACCTACCAGAATCTCCGGCGAGACATCTTCAAGGCAATGACCCACTGGAAAGCTGCCAATGTGAAAAGCATCGGCTATCCAGAGATCGAGGACTTCATCTACAGCCAGGAAGTCTCTGACAAAACCAAATCCAACCTGAAGAGCGTACTGCACGACTTCTGGACCTGGATGCGGAAGAGGAAGATTTCTGACCCTCGTCCAGATGCCGGAATTCCCGGAGATAAGCTACGAGCTGAAATTCCGTAAGGTCATCGACAAGGAGACGCAGGAAAAGATACTTGCCGAAATCCACCGGATAAGCTTCGACGAGAACCCGAGAGTATGGCTTGGCATAAAGTGGCTCTCGACCTATATCGCAATCAGGCCGGGCGAGCTCATCAAACTCAAGGAAGGGAGTATCGATTTAGAGAACGGCTATCTAGTCCTCACAGACACGAAGGAGAAGAAGCCAAAGCTCGTCCCTCTGATTGAGGACGATATAACGCTCCTCCGGACTTTCCCGAAAGCCATGCCGCACCTCTATTTCTTCCGGCACATCAAAGGGAGCGGAGCGCAAGCCCGGCGCAAAGTTCGGAAAGGACCATCTTTACAACTGGTGGAAGAAGGCCTGCAAGAACCTGGGGATAGACGGAGTTGACCTCTACGCAGGCACTCGCCATAGCTCGGCCATTGCCCTTCGGAAATACCGGACACCGGAGGAAATCAAGCGGGCAACGATGCACTCGACGAATAAAGCCTTTGAAAGATACTTCAGGATTGAGTCCGACGACCTTCGAGGGATCTACGAGGACACGAGGGAGAAAGACAAGCCCGAGGGGAAAACCATCAAGTTCCCGAAATAGCCGTCTGAAAGCCACCGAATGTGGCTGACAAAGGATTGACAAAGAATTTAGGGGGCTCGCCGAGAGGCTAACCCCCTAATTTATTGAGAAAAGTTTGGTGCCTAGGGCCGGAATCGAACCGGCACGGGACATAGTCCCAAGGGATTTTAAGTCCCTTGCGTCTACCAAATTCCGCCACCCAGGCGAAGAAGCAGTTTCAAAGCGCTGTCAGAGGCCGGGGAGTCGTGGTGTTCCCTGGATTGAAATGCTCACGTAAGAACCTGTACGCTGCGTTTTCAAGCTGCGGAAGGTCTTGCCTGCCGTTTAGATCCAGCGCTTTGAAACCGCTTCTTAAGTAAGCCATAGCTAAAATGGCGAGCAGATTCAAGCGAAAACCGGGGCGGTGAATTCGAACCGACGTTCATGCATGAGGGTGAGGCAGGCGTCGACCACGTCGCGGTCATAGAGAATTCCGCTATGGGCGGAAATTTCATCAAGGGCGCTGTCGATGCCCCGCGAAGGCCGATAGGGGCGGTGCGAGGACATGGTTTCCACGACATCGGCCACGCCGACTATGCGCGCCTCTCTCAGGATGGCGTCGCCGAAGAGGTGCTGCGGGTAGCCGGTTCCGTTCATCCGCTCGTGGTGCTGCAGGACGATGTTCGCCACCGGCCAAGGGAAATCGACGCTCTTGAGGATGTCGTAGCCGGCCTGGGAGTGGGCCTGGATCAGGCTCATCTCCATGCTGTTCAACTGCGAGGGCTTGCTCAGGATCTCCGCCGGGAGCGAAATCTTGCCGATGTCGTGGATCGCCGAGGCGATGGTGAGCCCTTCGACCTGGTCGTCCGCAAGACCCATTTCCTTTCCGATGGCGCACGCCAGCTCGGCCACGCGCTGCTGGTGGCCGGAGGTGTACGGGTCTCTTTTTTCGACGGTCATGGCGATCGCCATCACCGTGCCGCCGATGATTTTCCGCAACTGGTCGAGGCTGTGCTGCAGTTCCTGCTGGACCCGCCGGCGCCGGTCGACCTCCCGGCGCAGCATCTCGTTGCTGCGCTGCAGCTCCGCGGTGCGCTGGTGGACCAGGCCCTCCAGGTTGGCGTTCAGCGACCGCACCTGCTGCTCGGCGCGCCACTTGGCACTCAAGGCGGTGGCGAACTGGACGATCTCCTGCGGGTGAAATGGTTTCTGCAGGAACATCAACCGGTCGGAAAAGACGAGCTGCCGCGGCAGGTTGCCGAGCTCGCTGCCGATGGTGCCGGTCACGAGCACGATGTTGGCGGCGGGGTCGACCTGCAGGATCTGCTCGGCGGCCCAGATCCCGGAGGGCCCCGGGGGCAGGTTCACGTCGAGAAAAATGGCTGCAAACGGGTCGTGCTGCGCGACGGATGCCTGCACCGCCGCGACCGTCTCCTGCGCCTGCGCGCGGCAGGTCACCCGGAAACAGGGGACCTCCAGGTATTCCGGCCGCCCTGCCCTGCCCTGGGCTGCAAGGCTCGCCGGAACCGACTCGAGGATGTCCTTGTAGAGGTTCTGGAGCCCCGGGTCGTCGTCCACCGCCAGAATGTTGAACCGTCTGTCGCTCAAGGGCCGCCTTGCATCTTTTGAGGATTGAAGTCTGGGAATTCAGATGCAAGATTGAATCCAACCGGCAATGCTTCGGGAACTACCAGGCCGATGCCGCGGCCTGACTCCGCGGCGGCCGCGTCCCTCAGCCGGTCTAAATTTCTAACCAGCTGAAATGCTGAAAGTATTGATTACGGCGTGGCACCTGCAGGCGGTGGCAAGGAGGATGGGAGTTTTCGACGTGCAGGCCTGATCCAAAGCGGAAAGCAGATCGCGCGGCCTCAGACCGCCAACACTGGCGGCAAGCTGGAAGCTGCGGATCACCAGAATCTTGACGTTCGCAACCGGCAGGCCTTGAATGAGGGCGTGCATGCTGCACGGCCTGGCCCGGCCGGTAGCGGTGCACAGACGCCCCGCCTCTCGACAATCCGGCGGACAGATGAAATCGGCGTTGCTGGCGTAAAGCTCCCCCTGCCGGCCGCGCATGGCATTGGGCAGAAGGCGCGCGATCGCCTCCGGCACGGGCACGGCCTGGACCCGGGCCATGGGAGAAATCCGGGCCCGCATCCATTGGAAGGCCACATGGACCGGCGCCGCGGCCACGATCCACACGTTCCGCGCCGGGCCGTTCAGGTGCTGCGCCAGAAAAGCGGCGCCGTCCTCGCAGGCCACGCTGAAGCCTTTGCGTTCAATACGCCGGCAGCGTTCAGGCCGGCGCTCGACCATGGTGATGTGCGCCGACCCTTCGGAACGGCGCAGGGTCTCCGCGGCCCTGAGCCCGAACGTCCCGCCGCCGATGATCCAGTATGTTTTCTCGCTGAAACGGTTCATGGAGTCCAAGTCTCCGGGATCGACCCGCGGCCGGTCGCTGCGGCGGCCGGCTGCAGACATCTTAACGGCGGCCGGCAAGCCTTGTCAAACGCTTCGTCATCTGGTAATTAAAAATAATGAAAGTGCCTGAACTCAAACCTAAAATCATCCTGGCGTCGCAGTCTCCGCGCCGCCGTTACCTGCTCGAGCGCGCCGGTCTCAGGTTCAGCGTCATCGCCAGCAAATTCGACGAAAACTCCATTCCGATGTCGCCGCCGGATGATTACGTTCGCAGCCTGGCGACCGAAAAAGCACTGGACATTGCCCGCAACTACCCGGACAGCTGGGTGATCGGGGCCGACACGGTGGTCGTGGTGGAAAACCGGGTGCTCGGCAAGCCGGCGTCCATGGCGGAGGCCCGCGACATGCTGCTGCGGCTGAGCGGCCGCACCCACCACGTGCTGACGGGATTCTGCGTCTGCCGGCTTTCCGACGCCAAGCGGTTCACGGACACGGTGCGGACGGATGTGCTGTTCAAGGCGCTGACGCGCGCGGAAATCGATTGGTACATTCAGACCGGCGAGCCCTTCGACAAGGCCGGCGCCTATGCCATCCAGGGGATCGGCACGTTTCTGGTCAAACGCATCAACGGTTCCTACACCAACGTGGTGGGCCTGCCGGTCTGCGAAGTGATCGAGATTCTCATCCGGGAGAAAGTGATCGGCTTCGACGAACCGCATCCCGCGCCGGTGTCCGCGCCGTGCGCCGATCAGGAGGCCGTGTGACGGCCGCCATCGCGAGACGGCTGGAGGATGTACACCGGCGCATCCAGCGGGCGGCGCAGGCCTGCGGACGGCGTATTTCCGACATGCGCCTGGTGGCCGTCAGCAAGACCTGCCCGGCCGAGGCCATCCGGGAAGCGGCGGCAGCGGGTGTGACGGACATCGGCGAGAACTACATCCAGGAGGCCCGCGACAAGCACACACGCCTGCAGGATGTGCCGGTGAAGTGGCATTTCATCGGCCACCTGCAGACCAACAAAGCCACGCACGCCGTGCGGATGTTCGACCTGGTCCACACGGTCGACTCCTTTCGGCTCGGGCTCGAGCTCGACCGCTGCGCGCGCAGGCTCAACAAGGTTCAGGCGGTGCTGATCCAGGTGAACGTCGCAGGGGAAGCAACCAAGTCCGGCGTCCCGCCCGAACGAGCGCTGCCGCTGGTGAAGGAGATGTCGGCGCTCGAATGCGTCCAGGTGCAGGGCCTCATGACCATGCCGCCTTTTTTCAACGAGCCGCAGCGGGTCCGGCCGTTTTTCGCGGACCTGCGGCGGCTGCGCGACCGCATTCGGGAGCAGGCCGTGCCCAACGTCCGCATGGACGAACTCTCCATGGGGATGACCGGCGATTTCGAGGCGGCCGTGGCCGAGGGCGCGACCCTGCTGCGGATCGGCACCGCCATTTTCGGGGAGCGGCCATGAAACTGCTGCTGCACACCTGCTGCGGGCCCTGCAGCATTTTCCCGGTGCGCGAGCTGCGCGCGGACGGGGCGGCCGTGACCGGTTTTTTCTTCCGCCACAACATCCACCCCTACGCCGAGTGCCTGCGGCGACAGGAAACCCTGCAAACCTACGCGCAGCAGATCGGGCTCGAGGTCATTTACCAGGACGGCTACGACCTCGAGGGTTTCATCCGCCAGGTCGCGTTTCACGAGGACCAGCGCTGCCGGATCTGCTACCACGAACGGCTCGGCGCCGCCGCCGCTGTCGCCCGGCAGGGCAATTTCGACGGCTTCTCCACGACCCTGCTCTACAGCCGCTACCAGCAGCACGAGGTCATCCGGGAGATGGGGGAGTCCATCGGCCGCACCGCCGGCGTCCCCTTCCACTACCGTGACTTCCGGGTCGGGTGGCAGCAGGGGGTTGCAGAATCGCGGAGCTTGGGGATGTACCGGCAGAAGTACTGCGGTTGTATCTACAGTGAGAAGGAACGTTTTTTCAGGACGGCTCCGTAAATAACCCAAATTCTGCGTTGGCCGTCATCTCGCGGCCGCTGCGGCGTACTCAATGTACGCCTCGCGTCGCGAGAATCGGCCGCCTTGACTTTGGGCTCTTTACGGAGCCGTCTAAAGGGTAGTTTACTTGAAGCCTTGACCCCTCGAACCCTGGAACCCTGTTTTTTTATGTTCGGAAACTTCATTTACTTCATCCTGGCCCTGCTGATCTATTCCACCTATCAGCCGTCCGAGGAGGTCGGGCTCCGCCTCGGCGAAGCCCTTCTGCTTTTCGCTGCGCTGGCCCTGGTTTTTGCCGCTTTCACGCAGCTGGTTTTCAGGCGCATCGAGCGCCGCATCGACCGCCTGCCTGTTGGGGTCCTGGACCAGATGTACCACGCGGCCCTGCTGCGCAGTTCCATCCTTGCGGTGGCGGTGTTCGCGGTGGACATCTACGGCCTCGGCCTGCCCTCCTTCGCGGACGACCTGCCGTTCATGGCCCGGGTGCCCACGCTGCAGGCCCTGCTGTTCATCGCGCTTTTTGTGGGGTATCTCTGCGTGGTCTGGGGCACTAGCTACGGGGTCTATCGCCGGCTCTACCAGCCCGACTTCAGCCGCCGGGACTACATCGGGTCCAACATCTCCTTTTCCGTGCCGGTGCTGCTGCCGTGGCTTCTGATGTCGGGGGTGCTGGATCTGCTCAACGCCTTGACCCTGCGGTGGCTCAAGCGGTTTTTGGCGACCACCGAAGGCCAGGTCGCCTACTTCAGCCTGTTTCTGATCGGCGTTGCCGTCGTGGGGCCGGCCCTGATCAAGCGATTCTGGCGCTGCACCCCCTTGACCCAAAGCCCCCACCGCCTGCGCATCGAAGCGCTCTGCCGCCGGGCCGGCATGGCGTATGCCGACATCCTCAACTGGCCCCTTTTCGGCGGCCGGATGATCACGGCGGGTGTGATGGGACTCGTGCGCCGGTTCCGGTACATTCTCGTCACGCCCTCGCTGCTCGAGGTGCTCGGTCCCGATGAAATCGACGCCGTCATCGCCCACGAGATCGGCCACGTCAAGAAAAAGCATCTCCTATTCTTCCTGTTGTTCTTCGCAGGCTACCTCCTGCTGTCCTATGTCTCGTACGATCTCATCATGTATGCGATGATCTTCGCCGAGCCGGTCTGGACTCTGATCCAGCGCAGCGGCCCCAACCAGGCGACGGTGGTGTCGGTGGTCTTCAGCGTCACGATCATGGTAATGTTTCTGGTTTATTTCCGTTTCGTCTTCGGTTTTTTCATGCGCAACTTCGAGCGCCAGGCCGATGGCTACGTGTTCACCCTGTTCGCCAGCGCCCGGCCGCTGATTTCCACCCTGCAAAAAATCGCGCTGGCGAGCCGGCAGTCGGCCGACCGGCCCAACTGGCATCACTACAGCATCCGCCAACGCATCGACTTCTTGAGCCGCTGCGAGGAAGACCGGGCCTGGATAGGACGGCACGACGCAAAGGTCCGGCGCGGGATCGGTTTGTACGCCGCGGCCCTGCTGCTGCTGGCCGCGGCCGGCTACCAGGTCAACATGGGGACCGTGGGCGCCAAGCTGAGCGATCATCTTTTCGAGACGGTCATCCACCGGGAAATCGAAAAAAACCCGCAAAACCACAGCCTCTACGGGCTGATGGGGGATCTGCAGCTCCGCCGCAAGAACTACGCCGAGACCCAGCGCGCCTACGAAACATCCCTCGCCCTCAAGGCGGACAACCCCCCGGTGCTGAACAACTTGGCGTGGCTGCTGGTCACCAGCGAGGACCCGCGTTTCCGGGACCCCGCGCGGGCGCTGGCACTCGCCCGGCAGGCCGCACGGCTTCAGGAATCCCCCTACATCCTGGACACATTGGCGGAGTGCTATTTTGCGAATGGACGCTATGCGGAAGCGATGGAAGCCGGCACGCGCGCGCTGGCGCTCGCCAAGGGCGACCGCAGCCACTACGAGGCGCAGCTGAGGAAGTTCATGGAAAAATAAACGCTCACGGCCGCCGGGGCGGCCATGAGCGTTTATTTTGAAAAATGCTTGGGCTACCCCGCCTGGCCGCCGCCGGTTGCTTTTTTGTAGTTCTGGTAGATTTTCCTGGCGCCGCCGGCGATAAGAAAGACGGCCATGAAGTAGAAGCAGAAGTAGATGAACGGCATGACCCCGGCGAAGGACTCTATCTGCCGGACCTGGGGCATGACCTCGGGGATGCGGAAAAACAGCCCCACGCCCGCCATCACGAGCAGCGCCCCCCAGACCAATTGCAACTTGGATTTACTGCTATCATCCATGACAAAATAGACGAATAGATGCCGGATACGGGATGCTGGATTCTAGATAAAAATTGGGGAGGCCTACGGCCTTGATCATCGCGGCTGAAAGCCGCTCCCACAGGCATCCGGGTGTCGTTGATCCAGCATCGAGCATCGCGTATCGAGTATCGTCAATCCTTTTCTCTCAGTCCTTCAGACTCCCCTTGAACACCGCCTTGCGTTTCTCGAGGAACGCCGCGGTGCCTTCCTTGGCGTCCGGGCTGGCCAGGGCGAGCGCAAAGGCGTCGACTTCAATGTTGCACCCCGAAACCAGGTCCACGTTCAGGCCCTGGTTGATCGCCTGCTTGACGGCCCGCAGGGACACCCTGCCCTTGGCGGCGATGTCTCTCGCGGTCTTCAGCGCCTCCTCCATCAAGGCGGCGGCCGGCACGACTTTGTTCGCCAGCCCGATCTGGGCAGCTTCGGCCGCGCTGATCATTTTGCCGGTGAAGATCAGCTCCTTGGCCCGGTTGGCCCCGATCAGGCGCGGCAGCCGCTGGGTCCCGCCGAAGCCCGGAATCAGGCCGAGAGTGATCTCCGGCAGGCCGAACTTGGCCGTGTCCGCGGCGTAGATGAAATCGCAGGCCAGGGCAATTTCGCTGCCCCCTCCCAGTGCAAAGCCGTTCACCGCGGCAATCACCGCAATCGGCAGCTCCTGCAGCTTGGCAATGATGGCGTGGCCGGCCTTGGAGAAATTCTTGGCCTGCAGGGCGCTGAAGGTCGCCAGCTCGCCGATGTCCGCGCCGGCCACGAAGGCTTTTTCGCCCGCACCGGTCAGGATCAACACCCGGACGGACTCGTCGGCGGCAATCGCATCCAGCGCCTGGGAGAGCTCCGCCAGCAAGGCCTGGTTCAGGGCGTTGAGCGCCTTGGGCCGGTTGAAGGTGATCGTGGCGATGCCCTGGTCCACCTGAAAAACGATGTTCTCAAACGACATGGCTCCCCTCCTTTGCGAAACGTGAATGCGGGCGAACCCGCGGCCCTACCCGGATGGGCCGGCGCCGGGGCCTTCGAAAGCCGTGGGGTTGATTTCCCGGATGTAGCCGCGCAGCCCCTGGACGATCGATTCGGCCACATGCTCCTGGTAGGCCGGGGTCGTGAGCAGGCGGCATTCATCGCGGTTGCTGATGAAAGCGGTCTCCACCAGGATCGAGGGCATACGCGCCCCGAGCAGGACATAGAACGGCGCCTGCTTCACCCCCTTGTCCTTGACGCGGTCGTAGCCCCGTCGGTTCAAGTTCTTCACCAGCGAGGCCTGCACCATCGCCGCGAGCCGGCTGGACTCGTTGATCTTGGCGTTCTTGAGAAGGTCGCTCAGGATCGAGTGCAGATCGCTGATGTTCTTGGTGGAGGTCGCGTTTTCCATGGCCGCCACCCGGATCGACTCGTCGTCCGTGGCCAGGTTCAGGAAGTAGGTCTCGCTGCCGAAAGCCCGCGGGTCGCGCGAGGCGTTGGTGTGGATGGAGACGAAAAGATCGGCGCCGCGCGTGTTGGCGAAGGCGGTGCGCTCCTCGAGGGTCAGGTAGCGGTCGTCGCTGCGGGTCATGACGGCCTCGAGGTTGAGCTCCTCGCGGATCTTCCTGGCCACCCGCTTGGCGATCTCCAGCACCACGTCCTTCTCGTGGACGCCCGGGGTGAACCCGGGGGCCCCGAAGTCTTTGCCGCCGTGCCCGGGGTCGACGACGACGCGGCGGACCCCCAGGGCGAACTGCTTCGCCAGCGCCCCGCGCGGGATTTTCTTGCTGCGGTCCAGGACCGTGCCGGGCGGCGGCTCGGCCGGCTCCCGGTCTTGCCCCTGCGCGACGGCCGGTGCACCGTTCTTGCCCCACACATCGACCACGATGCGGAAAGGGTCCTTCAGGGAAAACACCTTGTAGGTGTCGAAGGACTTGATGTCCATCACGACCCGCACCGAGTCGAGCGTGTAGCGGGCGGCGCGCGCGTCGCTGAGAAGATCGTCGTTGATCGGGATGTTCTTCTGCTTGCCGTCCCCCATGGTGGCATTGCTCAGGTCCACGTAGAGGCGCGGGGGCTTGTCGATCGTCGGGTCTTTCTTCAGCAGGCGGTGCACGAAGTCGGTTTCACGGTCGAGGTAGACCACCACGCGCGTGTAGTTCGGGTTGGACCAGTGGCGCACGTCCTGCACCACCGCGAGGCCCTCCTCGCCGGGCGCGGCCTTGACCGCTTCGGCCACGGTGTCCGGCACCGACGGGGCCGTCATCCCGGATTCGCTCGGGAACGGCGGAGGGATGGACGGCCGCTTGGCCGTTGCCTGCGCGGGCGGCCGGGTGCGCGCAAAGGACTGAAGCTCCTTGGTGGACTTCGCGGCGTAGGGGCTGTCGGGGAACTCCGCAACGACCTTCTCGAAGTTCTCCCGCGCCGCCCGCAGGTCCGAGTCGAATTTCAGCCGCTTGTTCAGATCGTAGTAGAGGAGGCCTTCCTGATAGAGGGCCTGGGCCGCCAGAACGCCGGCCGGGTCTTCGAGATAGGCGTTGTGAAAACGGCCGATGCAAAGCATCCATTCCCGCCGGGTGTTCTCGGTGGGCTGGCTGCCGCGCAGCTTTTGAAAGCAGGCCTCGGCCTTGGTGAACTGATCCCTGGCATAGGGGGCCACAGCAGCCGGCGCCGGTGGTTTGCGGTCGTCCGCCTTCTTGTCGCCGTCGGGTTCGCGTTTGGCCGGATCGGCTTTGACGGGTGCGCCGCGCGAAATCTCTTTCGCCGAACGCTCTTCCTTCTGGGCCGCCGGCGCATTCAGTTTTTGCAGCTCGGCCGCCGCCCGATCGCGGTAGCCGCTGTCCGGGAACTTGCGTTGCAGCAGCTCGAACTGTTCGGCAGCGGCTTTGCGGTCGGGTTCGCTCCCGGAACTCCGGGCCAGGTCCTGGTAGAGGGTGCCGGAGTTGTAGAGGCTGGCGGGCGCCCAGGGCCCCCTGGGGTCCTGGCGATAAATGGCCTGGAATTTGTCGATGCACTGGATCCAGTTCGAACGGGCCTTGGCTTTCTGGGGGCTTTTGCGGACGTCCTTGGCACAGGCCTCGGCTTCAAAAAAAGCATCGCCGAGGCCGGCACTGTTTCCAGAACCGATCCCCAGGAAAAAGTTCAGGCAGAAAAGGCAGATGAAACCAACCAGTAGCTTCGTTCGCATTGTAACCGGCGTCGTCGGATTATTGTCTTTTCAGAATACCTTAGCGCAAAAATCGAAACTTTGCCAGAGCCAGCCAAGAGTTTTTGATTTGTTTCGGGTTTCGAATTTCGTGCTTTGAATTTATAACGCCACGTACCATTTAAAAGCCAAATGGTCTCCATCATGTTTGGGGTTTCGGCCTCAAACGCCTAACGGTCCTGCAATCGCGCCATTTCCTGCAAAAGGCTCAAGAGGTTCATGGCATCCAGCGGCGTCATCTGGGTGAGGTCAAGCGCGCGCAGGCGTTGCAGGATCTGGCTTTCCGCGCCGCGGAAGAGATCGAGCTGCACGGGCGAAGGCGCCTGGCCTTGCGGAGCGGATGCCGGCCCGGCAAACCCATGTTCGCCGTTCTCGATGCCGTAGAGGATCTTCTTGGCCTTGTCGATCACACCGGCCGGGATGCCGGCCAGCCGGGCCACCTGGATGCCGTAGCTGCGGTTGGTGCCGCCGGGCACCAGCTTGCGCAGGAAGATGATTTCCTCGTTCCATTCACGGACGGCGATGTTGAAATTCTTGACCCGGGGCTTCCGCTCGGCCAGTTCGGTGAGCTCGTGGTAGTGGGTGGCAAAAAGGGTCTTAACCCCTTTGCCGTTCAGGTCGTGAAGGTATTCGGCGACGGCCCAGGCGATGCTCAGCCCGTCGTAGGTGCTGGTGCCGCGGCCGATTTCATCCATGATCACCAGACTGCGCTCGGTGGCGTTGTTGAGGATGTTGGCCGTCTCCTGCATTTCGACCATGAACGTGCTCTGCCCCTGGGAGAGATTGTCCAGTGCCCCCACCCGGGTGAAGATCCGGTCGACGATGCCGATGTCGGCCTTGCGCGCCGGCACGAAACTGCCCATCTGCGCCATGATCACCGTCTGGGCCACCTGGCGCAGCACCGTCGACTTGCCGGCCATGTTGGGCCCGGTGATGACCAGCACCTGGTTCACGGCGTCGTCCATCTCGATCGTGTTGGGGACGAAGCGCTCGCCGGTGATCATTTTTTCGACGACCGGGTGACGGCCGTCCTCGATCATCAGCCGTCCGTCCTCCAGGATCCGGGGCCGGCAGTAGGCGTTCTGGTCGGCCGTCTCCGCCAGGCTCACCAGGCAGTCCAGCTGCGCCAGGAACCGCGCCACGGATTGGATCGTCGCGTGGTGCCGGGCGATCTCCTCCCGCACCTCCTGGAAGATCCGAAACTCCAGTGCCGCCCGCTCTTCCTCGGCCCCCAACACTTTGGTCTCGAAACTCTTGAGCTCGTCGGTGATGTAGCGCTCGGCGTTCACCAGGGTCTGCTTGCGGACGTAATGCGGCGGAACCGACCCCGCGCGCGACTTGGGCACCTCGATGTAGTAGCCGAACACCCTGTTGTAACTCACCTTGAGCGCCGTAATGCCGGTGCGCTCCTTTTCCCGGATCTCCAGCTGCGCGAGATACCCCTTGGCATCCGAGCTGATGCGCACCAACTCGTCGAGCTCCGGGTTGAACCCCGGCCGGATCAGCCCGCCCTCGTTGACGGTCGGCGGCGCGTCCTCCCGGATGGCCGCCTCGATCAGCGCGGCGAGGCGGTTAAGATCCTCGAGCGTTTGCTGCGGGGTCAGCAGCTGCGCCGAGAACCGGCCCAGCCCCTCCCAGATGGCCGGCAGCGCCATCAGTGAGCGCTTCAATGCCGTCAGGTCGCGGGCGTTGGCCTGGCCCATGACGGTCTTGCTGCCGACGCGTTCCAGGTCGTGCACGGATTTCAGCTGCTCGCGCAGCTCGCGCCGGCCGGCGGCTTTCTCCCGGGCCTCGGCGACGGCGTCCTGGCGTCGCTCGATGGCGGCGGGTTCGCGCAGGGGGTGGCGCAGCCAATCCTGAAGCAGGCGCGCCCCCATGGCGGTGCGCGTGTGATCCAGGAGGCTCAACAGCGTCCCCCGCCGCGATCCGGTCCGGATGTTGCGGGTCAGCTCCAGGTTCTGGCGGCTGATCTCGTCGACCACCAGGCAGTTGTCGAGCAGATACGGTTCCAGGCGGGTGAGGTGGGCGGTTTTCTGCTTCTGGGTTTCGGCCACGTAGTGCATCAGCGCACCGGCGGCGCTGACCCCCGGTGTGAGACCCTCGCAGCCGAACCCTTCCAGCGTCAGCGTCTGGAACTGCGCGATCAGGCGCTCGTACCCGCGGCGGTAGTCGAACGCTTTGTCGTCGAGGTAGCTCAGGGCCACGTCCGGGAACGTGCGGGCGACCCATGCCTGTCCCGTATCGCTGCGGTCCGCCTCCGGCAGCAGGATCTCCTTCGGCGCCACCCGCCGGGCCTCATCGATGACGGCATCCTTCCGGCCGGACTCGGTCACCCGGAAGGCGCCGGTTGAAATATCGAGGTAGGCAAGGCCCCAGAGGCCGGCCGACCGCGCCACGGCCAGGATGAAATTGTGGCTGCGGGCATCCAGGAACTCCTCGTCGATGATCATGCCGGGGGTGATCACGCGGACCACCTCGCGCCTGACCAGGCCCTTGGCCGTCGCGGGGTCCTCCATCTGATCGCAGACGGCCACCTTGTAGCCGCGCTCGATCAGGCGCGCAATGTAGTTCGATGCGGCGCGGTGCGGCACGCCGCACATGGGCACCGGGGACGCTTCGCTCTTGTTGCGGGAGGTGAGGGTTATTTCGAGGACCCGGGAGGCCGTCTCGGCGTCCTCAAAAAACATCTCGTAGAAATCCCCCATGCGGTAGAAAAGGATGGCGTCCGGGTAGTTGTTCTTGATCGCCAGGTACTGCTTGATCATGGGGGTTGATTTGGGGGGGATCATGACGCCGGGCGCATCCGGTTGGGATGGTTGAGAGGTCAAGCCGGCTTGATCGGCGACGTGATGGAGGACTCCACCGGGCCGCCCTGAGCGACGGGAAGCGGCTCGCCTTTCAAACGAGCGAGTTCCGTTTTGAGGGAACCGAGCTCTTTGTCCCGGGCGGCGGCGGCCGCTTGGAGCCTCTTGACGGTCTTGTGCGACCGGAAGCGCCCGGCGGCGTTCAGCCCATAGGCCGCCACGACGCCGAAGGCAAAAAAGACCAGATGGAAAACCGCCAGCGGCAGGCTGGGCGACCGGTATTCGGTGAAAAAATACAGGTTCAGGCGCAGCTGTTGCTGCGTGTTGAGGAAATAGTCCTCGTTCTGAAAGACAACCAGGGCGAGAAACCCGAAAATCAACAGCCAGATGACAAGCTTCACCTTATTCATTTCTGATTCTCCATCGTCGATGGCTGCCCGGTGGGTGCCGGTGGCGCCGGGGGAGGCATCCGGGCCCCCCGGCTCAGTTCCGCCGCGAAACGGCGGACGCCCGCACCTTGGCCCTGGCACGGTTCCCGCCGCCCGCGGGCTGAGTCGTCCTGGCATTTTCCGGCAAACCCGTCAGGCGTATGCTTTCAAAATGGGGTTTGAGCAGCGCATACGTTTCCAGGATGTGCTGAGGGATCACGCGGATGTCGGCGAAGACCGCCAACGCATTGGTGTCACCCGACCAGCGGGGAACGATGTGGAAGTGCAGATGCTCCTCGACCCCTGCTCCGGCGACCCGGCCCAGGTTCAACCCCACGTTGAAGCCTTCCGGCCGCATGACCTTCTTCAACACCGCCACGGACTGTTGGACCGTGAAGAGCAAGACCCCCATCTCCTGTTGGCTGAGCTCATCCAGGGCGGCGATGTGTCTCACGGGCGCCACCAGCAGGTGGCCGTTGATGTAAGGGTACTTGTTCATGACCACCATGGTGTCCGCGCCCTTGAAGAGCGTCAGCTCGGGGTTGGCCCCAAGGGCGTTGCAGAACACGCAGCCCTTGCCCTTGGCTCCCAATATGTATTCGATTCTCCAGGGGGCCCACATCGTTTTCATGGCAAAACCGTCGCTGCCTCCACTGTCGCTGGTAACGGTTATATTTTTTAGATGTTACTCCGGCAAGTAAATATGCCTCATTCCAGCATCTCACGCAGAGGCGGAGCGGGGTGCCCGCTCCGCCTGACATCGCATTAAGTGGCACCTGCTTGATTGCCGGAGTAATAGTCGTTTTGCGTCCAAAACTCAACTCCTTTTTCGCCCGAGCGGGACGATTTCCACTTCACCCCAGACCCCCAGCTGGTCTCCGACGACAATGGCCAGCCCCGCCACACCGCCGATGCCCTTGCCGAACTCAATCGCCCGGGGGATGTCCCGCCTGGACTGAATGCGGTTTCCGATCGCCGTGGCGGCGGCATCCGCCAAGGCGCAGGATGCCGAGACCACGCAGACCGCATCGGCCTTGCCGAAGCTGAGCGAGGGTCCCACCGTGCCGGATGAGGTGCACACCCCGAGAGGACGATTTCCGCCGCCGACGCGCACTCCCACCTTCAGGCTCAAGGGCGAAGCGCCGGCAAAAACGGCCACGGTGGCCGCCTGGACGGTTTTGAGAAAGATGTCGCCCCCGTTTTCGACAATCACTTCCGCCGAATGCGCCAGCAGGCCCTGCCCCACCTGCGCGGCGACGGCCCCGGCCACGGCCGCCATGGGCCCCACGCCGGCGGCCGCCCCGGCAGCGACCATGTCGCGGACGATGCCCGGAGCCGGTCCGGTCAGCGGCCAGGGCTCGAGTGTGCTCACAAACTCCGGGTGGCGCCGGATGTAAGCCTCGAGATACCCCCGGTGTTCCAGGACGAGCTCCCGGGCCGGACCGGCCAGGTCGGTCTGCGCCTGAACCTGCAAGTCGGTTTCCTTGACGGTGACCGTGAAGGCCGTCAGCCGCTCGGTGTCGACGAGGGCGCGATAGGTCCGGGGTTGATAGGGCACGGGATGCTCCATACGCGATACGGGATCTTCGATGACAAGGGATTTAAATATTTGACTTTGTTCCGAGTTTACGTGATGGCCACTGACCACTGGTAGGTGGCCTCAACCGACAGCAGCCGGATTTTGACTAACTTGCGTGGAGTGTTTTCCCACTGCAAGTTCCACAGTTCGGGTTTGAAGATTTTATAGAAGCTTACCGTCAACCAGTTGAGCAGGCCGCGATCCGACCACCTTCGGCCGATGCGCTTGACCCGGTTGCAGATCCTGCTGAAGTGGCTTTCGATTGCATTGGTGGTTAACGGAAGAGCCTCTCCTTTTTGCAGCCACCAGCTGAAGAAGGTGGTCACGGGTTTGACCAGGTTTCCAATATAGGCCCTGGCCTTGGGATAGGGCTCAAGGGCCTTGAGAAGTTGCTCAAAGCCCTGCTGCGTTTGTTCGGCCAACTGTTCCACCTGGGGGCGGTCCTGCGGCCGCAGTTTCTCCAGCTGCGCCTTGGTCATCGTCATGGCGGCAATGGCGTGAAGCTGGTCGACAAAGGGCTTTTGATCGGCTTTCTTGAGCTCATCGGCATACAACAGGTACGGGAAGTCGCGTTTGCCATGCCACACACAGCGTTGATGACGCATGCGGTTGCTCAACAGATTCTCGGCGACTCCCGGCTCGCCATCGGAGAACAACACCCTGAGTTTCGAGTAATCCAGCCGCTGCGCCAGATCCTTGCGGATGCTCTTCCAAGGGGTATCGATCCAAAAGCCCACCGGCTCAAAGGGTTGCCCAGCGCCCACAGAGGCCAGCGCCCACCGCATCTGCGCCTGCCCCAGATCTTTACCCTTCGCCCCTTGCAGATGCACCTTGGTACCGTCTACCAGCAACCAGGCAAACGGCTTGCCCTTGAGGTCGGTAAACGGATCATGGGTTCGGGCAAACTGCTGCAGTCGGCGGTGGATTGTCGTGTGGCTCATCGCCTGCCCCCCGATGCGCTCCACTTCCCCGGCCGCCCGCCGGTAAGAGACATGGGCACAAAGACCGATACCGGGCTCAAGGGCTTCGTCCAAAAACCGCACCTGCTCCGGGATCGAAAGCGCTTTGACCAAGGGCGTGAGACTGCGACCATTTCGGCGGTCCAGCAGTTGTGCGAACCGATACGAGAAGTCGCAAAGCGAGCAGCTGAACTTGCGCGGCTTGCTCTGGTGGCCGTTTCGGCGGTAGCGCTCCGGGTCTTTCTCAAGATACCGTTTCACCACTTTCTCTTCGAGGGCTTCCAGCAGCGTGCTCAGAATCGCTGCGTGGATCTGGGAGGCACTTTGCTTCAGCCCCAGCACCAGACCATTGATTGTCAGCTTGGAGCTTGGTATCTTGATCACCAAGCGAAGATCCAGCGTGATCTCGCCCAACGGATTCCTCCTTTTCTTTTGATTTCGCCAAATCTAAGAAAGAGGAATCCGTTTTGTTTTGCAAGATTTTAAAAGAACAAAACCCAAAAAAGGGCAATATCACGTAAACTCGTTACAAAGCCAAATATTTTCTGCTTTCTTCGCGTATCGTGTATCCCGTATCCAGAATCCCCGGTCTCTTGCGCGGTCAAGGCAACGACTGGTCCCGCTCGACGCTCTCGATGAAATTCGGTCGCAGCTCCGGGGGACACTGGCCGAGGAAGTACTGGTCGGTCATGCCGGCGATAAAATCGCGCACGATCTCGGCCGGCTGGTGCCGGCGGATGTAATCGTCCGACATGCCGTTTAAAAAGCCCTTGAACAGTACGGAATCGCCGCGCTGGTGGACGAAATCGTCGAGAAACCGTCCAAACAGCCGCTTGAAAAGGTCCCGGATGAGCGACGCGTGCGGCTTCATGGCGGGATTGAGGTAGATGCGCTCGAGGTTGAACTGCTTGAGCTCGTGGAGCGCCTGCGAGATCTCAGGGCTGAACTGAACATGCCCCTGGGCATAGCTGTTCCGCAGAATGTCGCTGACCAGTTTGAACACGATGGTCCCGTTGCTGTCCCCTAAAACCCGTGCGCACGAGGCCGGGATCTCCGAGCGCCGGATGAGACCGAGGCGGATGGCATCTTCGATGTCGCGGCCGATGTAGGCCACCGTGTCGGCCATTCGCACCACGCAGCCTTCAAGCGTCATGGGCATGAGCTCCGTGCGCGGGTCGTTTTTTTTAACCGCCATCTCGACCGCAAGGCGCTCAAAGGTCTTGTCGGGGCTCGGGGTGAGCATCTGGTTGTGCACCTCGCCGTCGTGGCAGAGGATCCCGTCGAGCGTCTGCAGGCACAGGTTCCACCCCCGGCCCTTGCGCTCCACGAGGTCGAGAAACTGGACGCTCTGGATGTTGTGGTGGAAGGCGCCGATAGCGTGCTCCACGCAAAGTTCCGAAAGGAAGCGTTCCCCGTCGTGGCCGAAGGGGGTGTGGCCGATGTCGTGCCCGAGGGCGATCGCCTCGATCAGGTCCTCGTTCAGGCCCAGAAACCGGCCGATGGTCCGGCTGATCTTCGACACCAGCTGGACGTGCAGCACCCGGTGGGTGATGTGATCGTTGCGGACCAGGTAAAACACCTGGGTCTTGTCGATGTAGCGCGCATACGCGCGCGAGTGCAGGATGCGGTCGCCGTCCACCGAAAAGGCCTGCCGGTACCCCTCGGTGACAAGCGCCTCTTCCTCCCGCCGCAGGGCGGCGGTGTTGGGCGTGGCATGCCCGGACAGGTACCCGGCCTCCTTGCGGTCCAGGCTTTCCCTTATCGATTTCAGGTCCAGCGGTTCAGATGTCATGGCGTTCAATCATCGTTTCCATAAGATGAACATAGTCGATGCCGGCTTCACGAAAGCCCTGCAAGCCGTACTTCATGTTGGCCTCGAGCACGTAGAGCGAACCGTCGTGCCGGCAGATGTCGATGCCGACATCGTTCCAGCCGCAGGAGCGGGCCGTGTGCAGCGCCAGTTGCAGCGCCTCCTCGGGCACCGCCTCCAGGCTCACCCGGCCGCCGACCGAAAGGTTGGAGCGAAAGTCCCCGTCCGGCGCGATCCGCCAGTAGGCGTGGGCGATGCCTTGGCCGATCACGACGATGCGCATGTCCCGGTCGATCGGCAGGTATTCCTGAATGTAGGCCACGGCCGCGCGGGCGCAATAGGCCTCCAGGTCCGCGGCGTCGCGCACCAGGAAGACGCCCCGGCCCATGGCGGACCCGCGGGCGATCTTGGCGATGAACGGGAAGCTAAAAAGGTCGCGGATGCCCGCTTGCCGGCTTTTCCCGTAAAAAACGCGGGTGCGCGGGTGCGGAATGCCCAGCAGGTCGAACAGGGCGGTCTGCTTGATCTTATCCTGAACGCATTTGTACGTGTGATAGCTGGGAAAAGTGTTTTTGCCGGCGGCATTGAAAAGATCGGCATAAAACGTCGTCGGGTAATAGACGGTCTCCGCCGCCCGGATCCGTTCGCGATCCTCCGGGCTGTAGTCGCTGAAATTCGTGCGCACCCCGATCGTGACGACGTTGCGGCAGTTCCGCAGGCGACTCTCGAGGGCGACAACATTACGTTTAAAATGCATGGGTATATGAACGGTTAAAGTATTAAAGTTTAGTGTTAAATATGTTTTTACAATATACTTATTTCTTTATATTATACTTTAATTTCTAAACCTTTTGAAACATCATGTCTATTTTTTCCAAACTTCTTGTCGTGTGGCTGCCGGGCCAATACACCCGTCCGCATATCGGACAGCGACTGAAGGACCCCTGACTTTCAAAAACGTAATCCGGCACAACGCGGACGATTTCTTCCTTGGCGACGGCCACGATCGGCTCATTGCATGGCAGGCAGCGAGAAAAAGGCCGCAGGTCCTCCCGCCGTAGAGCGGTCCGGTGAATCACTTCGGCCAGTTGATCCATGGGGTCGTTGGCGTGGATGAAGACCGTCCGGGACGCTGAATGGCTTGCGAGCGCACGCCGGGTCCGCGTCAGGAAAACCCTCCCAGGGCCAATATGCCCCGCAAACACCCCTGCAGGATAGTCGGTTTCCAAAAGGGTGTCGAACCCCATGAGCCGCAGCCATTTAGCGAGCCGGCCCATTGTTTTTTCCACTGCAAACGACGGTTGCATTCCGGCAGCAAACATAGTGTCGGGTTGTTCTGATGTCGGCACAGGCTGCTCCGGTTATAGATGATCGCAAGAGAGCGGTCAATGCTGTAAAGCCTTGCCGATCCGCCCCGTAACCCCACCGCCCGACCGCGCTGCGTATCACGCCGCCGGGAGTTGCGGCAGCAACAAATTTCTCAAGAATTCCGAAAAGGTACCGATACCATACCCAGAGATAGTCCATCTTCAACCAACTGAGGTCGGCCGCGTGCGGAAATTCATTATTCTCTTGTCAATCTGCCTGGTCGTCACGGCGGCAGCTGCGGCGGTGACGGCCAAGGACCAGTTGAATCGAACGGTGATCCTGCTCCACAGCGGGAAAACCATCCCGGTCGACCGCGTGTGGCAGGCAGGTGCCGACCTTTTTTACGAAAACGAAAAAGAGATCCGCTTTGTGAGTCTTGCAGACATCAAGGCCATCGAGAAACAAACCCTTCCCCTGGTGCTGAAAACCGCCGGCTCCCAGGTGGCCGGATATTTCAACGGCTGCCGGGAAACCATCGGCCGGCTGGTTCAGACGGACGACACTCCACCCGGGTTTCTCAACCCCATGCTGTGGCTGGTGCTGGCCTCGGCGGCTGCGCCCGCGATGCTCTTCATGTTCATCCGGCGGCACCGCAACCGGCCGCCGGAAAAAAATGAACCGAAACCTGCCCCTGCGCCGAAAGACACGGGCCAGGAACTCCCCAACCGCGCCGATGTCGTCCGATTTTTCTTGAACCTTTACCGCCAGCAGGTGGGGGCCGGCCCCGAGGCCCCGGCGGAGTTCACCCAACTGACCGGTGTCTCGACCGGGTCGAACCTGGTTTACGAATTGCGGGTGAAACACGGCGGCGACTGGGTGAAACGGCGCATGACCATCGGCCCCCTGGGCGAGGACAGCGGCAGCAAAAGCAAGTGCTATTACGTCATCTTCGACCAGCACCTGGTCGTCAAGATCCCCCCCAAGCCGGTCAAGGACTTTGAAGACTATGTGGCCAGCATCAAGAAGGAAGGCCACATCGTCGAGCGCCTGGCCCCCAAGGAGTGCATCATCCCCAAAGTGTCGGTCATCTTGAGCCAGGTGCATCAGTTGTCGCCGCTCATGGAAACGCCGGCGGAACAGCTGGAGGAGAAATACATCGCATGGCTGCGCAAGAACCCGGAGTACCAGGACTATCTCAAGATCAAGGGCACGTTCATTTTCTTCATGGACCTCTCGCGCTACTATTTCCTGAGCCACATCATTGACGGCTTTCACGAGCTCGGGGAGACCGTCCGCGCCGAGATCAACTCCACCGCCGAGCTGGTCCGTTACCCGGCGAAATTCAAGGAACGCTACGGTGATGAAAATGAATCGGTGGGTTTTGAAATCCGCGACCTCTACCACCAGTGCGAGGCCGGCATCCGGCAGCTGCTGAAAAGCAGCGGCAAGTCTTCCGCCGTGACGGACTATCGCATCCAGGCCTGGTTCGTGACCTACCTGGAAAAGAGGGACATCGGCGACACAGACCCCGGGCTCCCGCCCGATGTGGTCGCCGGCATCACGTCCGTTTTCATGCGGCTTTTCGAAAAATATCGCGAACCCGTGGCGGCCTACACCAAGGCCGTCCGCAGCTTCGCACGGCGCCTGTCGCTGGAGCAGAATCGCCTGCCCATCGCCGGGATCCTCACCAACCTGCTGGACCTGCTGGCGTGGTTGGGAACAAAG
Organism: uncultured delta proteobacterium; assembly: GCA_963716325.1. Lineage (GTDB taxonomy): Bacteria > Desulfobacterota > Desulfobacteria > Desulfobacterales > SpSt-501 > SpSt-501. The sequence continues at coordinate 25,299 of CAVQTH010000048.1, forward strand.
CAGGTGGCCATGCGGGATCTCAAACCCGACAACCTCCTGGTGGCCGGCGACCGACAGAACTACCCGGCCTTCCTGCGGTCGGCGGCGGACTACTCCCTCGGCTTCATCGACGTCGAGACCGCCGTATATTTCGGCAAGGCCGCGGAAAACAAGGTGCGCCAACCCCTGCTCGGGGGCACGCCCTACTTCGCCACACCCTCGCACCTGTTCCCCAACTCCGCCCTGGCCGCCTGTTTCGGCGACACGTCCCGTGTCCTGCATTTTCAGGACTGGCAGGCCGTGCTGGTGATGATCTTCAAGGCCGTCACGGGGGAGCTGCTGTTCGACCGCACCGCCAAGCATTTTGCCGACATCAAAAACCGGGTGGTTGCCGCCATGCGGCAGGCCGAAGCGCTGGACCCTCAACTCGAGGAGGTCAGCCGCATTTTCTGGCGCAGCGCGACCGCCGAGTTCCGCTCCAAAATGAAGGCCGCCGAGAGCGCCCTGCGGTTCGTGGAGGCTGATGTCCCGCAGCCGGCGAAAGCGCTGTTCGTCCAGGTTCTGAAACGTGACATCGAATCGATCGACGCCACCCTTCAGAAGCGGATCGACGCTCAGAGCTTTTTTTCAACTGCGGGAAGCCGCGAGCAGCTGCGCAAGTCTTCCCACAGCCGGATCTGCCAGATCATGGAGGAGCTGGAAGCCAAGTCCCAGATGGGCAATGCCTCTACGGATTCGCTTCACGCCATGCGCTTTCTCAAGCACGTATCCGCTTTGAAGGCGCTGGCCGAGCGCAAGTCCCAGGCCGTTTCGGCCTTTGAGTCCAACACCGCATGCCGCATGAGCGCCTACGAGGTGTTGATCCTCATGTTCAACAGCGTGCTCAAGGCGATGTATCGCGAGGACTGGAAAACGCCGGCCGAGGAATCGGCAAGCCCGGCCTGCCCCGCCAACGACGAACTCTCCCTGGCCACCACCATTTGAACCTCTGCTGAACGCAGACGTTTCATGCTTCCTTTTTGTTGACTCCCGACGTTGTGCAAGTGTAGTCTTGATTCCTCCGGCAAGCGAGCGCGCGAATTTTTCGGCGGCATGGACAGGCTCGGCAGCGGGCCGGCCACGCGGCCATGCATTTCTTTGCCGGGGGAATAAATGCGCCGCGCCAACGATAGCTTATCTCATGAAATCCAACCCAATCAGCCTTCTCGTGGTTGCGCTAATGGTAACGCTGTCGGCTTTCAGCGACGCCGGCGCCGAAAGTATCCGCATGCCGGTTCGGGCCGGCAGCTTCTACCCGTCGGACCCCCGGGAGCTCCGGAACCTGATCGACCGTCTCGCGCAGAACGCCCGCAGCGGGCAACCGGACCTGCCGGACCGGCGGTCGCTCAGGGCCCTCATCCTTCCCCACGCCGGTTACCCGTATTCCGGGCCGACGGCCGCCCATGCCGCCCGCGTGCTGTCGGAAAACCAGTTCAAGCGCGTTCTGCTGATGGGCCCCGACCATTTCGTGGGCTTTCGCAGCGCCGCCGTTCCAACGGTTCAGGCGTTTCAGACCCCCCTCGGCAAGATCGAGCTGCACCCCGCCGCCGCCGATCTTCTTAAGCAGCCTGAGATTTTCGCACCCCTGCCGCCGGACGACGACCGTGAACATTCCCTGGAAGTCGTCCTGCCGTTTCTGCAGGCTTTTCTAAAAACCTTCCAACTGATCCCGCTGGTGGTCGGCCGTGCGCAGGTCGACCGGCTCTGCGCCGCCCTTCTTCCCCTGGTCGATCGCGAGACCCTGGTCGTGGTGAGCTCGGACCTGTCGCACTTCCTGCCCTATGCCGAGGCTCAGGCCAAGGACCGCCGGACCATCGACGCGATCCTGGCGCGCGACCGGCGGGTGCTGGTCCAGGATGCCAATTCGGCCTGCGGCGCCCACCCGCTGGCGATCCTGCTGGCCATGGCCGACCGCTGCGGCTGGCAGCCGGTGCTGCTCAACTACCTCAACAGCGGCGACACTGCCGGCGACCGCACCCGCGTGGTGGGGTATGCCGCCATCGCTTTTTTCGGAGACCCGCCCATGCCTGCCACGCAAGAATCGAGTCAACGGTTGACGCCGGAAAAGGGCCGGCTGCTGGTGACGCTCGCGCGCCGCACGCTGATGGAGAAATTCGGCCTGCCGCTGCCCCCTGCCGACGCCGACCGGATGCGATCGGCGCTGAGTGACGCGTCGTTTCAGGCCCACTGCGCCACGTTTGTCACGCTCAAACACAAGGGTCAGCTCAGGGGCTGCATCGGCACCCTGTCCGCTTCCGACCCCCTGGCCGAAGGCGTCCGCCGCAATGCCGTCAACGCGGCCTTCCACGACCCGCGGTTCTCGCCGCTCACGGAAGAGGAACTCGGCCAGGTCGAGATCGAGGTCAGCGTGCTCAGCGAGCCCCAACCGCTTTCGTTCAGCGACCCGGAGGACCTGCTGCGGAAGCTGCGGCCGGACGTCGACGGGGTGATCATCCGCCAAGGGCATGCCAGCGCGACCTTTCTGCCCCAGGTCTGGGAACAGCTTCCGAAAAAAGAGGATTTTTTAGGCCACCTCTGCCTCAAGGCCGGGCTGCCGCGGGACGCGTGGAAGCGCGGCCGGCTCGAGGTGTCGACCTACCAGGTCCAATACTTTGAAGAGCACCAGTGAGCCGCGCATCATCGTCGTCGTCATCGCAACGGGAATCGCCTCCGTCGTCACGCAGCTGGTTCTCATCCGCGAGTTCCTGAGCCAATTTCAAGGCAACGAGATCGTCATCGCCCTGATCCTGTTCAGCTGGCTTACGCTGGGCGGACTGGGGACGCTGCTGGCCCGGCCGGCGGCCGGCAGCCGGCTCGCCACGCCGCAGGCCCTCGGCCGGCTCTCGCTCGCGCTGGTACTTCTTTCGACCCTCACCCTGTTCGGCGCCCGCCTGTTGCGGGACCTCGTTTTCACCCGCGGCGCCTCCGTGGGCTTTTACCCCACGTTCGGCTACATCGCGGCGCTCACGGCGCCCTACGCCCTGCTCATCGGGTTTTTGCTCCCATTGAGCCTTTTCGTGCTGAGGGCCCAGCGGCCGGGTTACCCCGGGGCCCTGGTTTACATTTGGGACAACATCGGCGACGTCGGCGGCGGCGCCCTGTTTTCCTTCCTCATCGTTTTTTGGTTGACCCCGGTCCAGGCGATCGTCGCCGCCCACCTGCCCCTGCTGGCGGCCGTCCTTTTCCTGCAGCCACCGGGCCGGCGCCCGGGGCCGACGCGCATGCTGGCCGTCGTTGCGGTGTTTCTGGCGCTGCTGGCCGCCGTGGCGGCGGAGAAGACCACTCTCGCTCCCTCCCGCGGCGAGCTCGCCCACTACCGTGAAACCCGCCACGGCCGCATCACCGTGGTCGCGCAGCAGGAGTTGGTCACGCTGTTCCAGGACGGCGTTCCCTTGCTGAGCAGCCAGGACGAGGCCGCGGCGGAGGAAGCCGTGCACTACGCGCTGGCACAGCTCGAAGACCCGCAGCGCGTCCTGCTGATATCGGCGTCGGCCGGGGTGATGGACGAGCTTGAAAAGTACCGCCTCGCGTCCATCGACTACGTCGAACTGGACCCGGATCTCACGGAGGTCCTCTTTGACTTCAACCTCCTGAAACGCATCCCGGCGCTGCGCGTCATCCACGCCGACGGGCGCGCCTTTCTGGCAGGCGCCTCCCCCGGCTACGACGCCATCCTGGTCAACCTCAACGATCCGCAGACCTTCCAGACCAACCGCTTCTTCACCGATCGGTTCTTTTCCCTGGCACGCTCGCGGCTGTCCGAGCAAGGGGTGCTCGGTTTCTCCATGGGAGGGTTCGACAGCTACCTCGCCGAAGCGCAGCGCCGCAAGCTCTCCTCCATTTACCATACCGCCAGGGCCTATTTTTCGGATGTGCTGATGCTGCCGGGCGAGCGGGTGTTCTTCATCTGCGGCAACCGCCCCCTTCAAGCCGGCGTCCCCGATCTGCTGCAGCGCAAAGGCATTGCGACCCTCCACATCAGCGGGACCTACGAAGGCAACGTCACTCCGGAGCGCATTGCATACCTGCGCAGCCGGATGGACCCGGCGGCACCGCCCAACGCCGAACTGGCGCCCTTCGTGATGCGCGCCGTTTTCTCGGAATGGTTCGCGAAGTTTCACTCGTCGCCGCTGTGGTTCATGGGTGCCCTCGCCTGTATGGCGGGGTTTTACCTCCGGCTCGCAAGCCGGGTGGAGTTCGTCCTGTTTTCGACCGGATGGATGACCATGGGCAGCGAGATCCTGGTCATTTTTGCGTTTCAGATCTTTTTTGGGTATATATATTTCCAGATCGGCGTCATCGTGACGGTCTTCCTGGCCGGCCTTCTCCCCGGCGCCCTCTGGGGCCGCCGCCTCGCCGCGCGGGCCCGGCGCGTGCTGATCCTCTCGGACATGGCGCTCATCGTTCTCCTGGGGGCCACCTTCGCCGCCGTGCACGCGGGAGACCGCCTGGGGCAGGTGTTTTACCTCTTCCTCGGTTTCACGGTTTCATTCGCCTGCGGCGTGCAGGTCCCGGCCGCATTGCGGTTGAGGGGGGAACACGGTGGCGGGGCCACCGGGGTTTTTTCAGCGGATCTGATCGGGGCGGCGCTCGGGACGCTGGTGACGAGCACGATTCTCATTCCCTATCTGGGAATCACGGGGGCGATCGGCGCATTGATGGGCTTGAAAATGCTGAGCCTCCTGGTGGCGGGCACGCTGCATGAAAACCCTGTCGCGCAGACAATTCCTGGTTGACGGCACCGCGCTGGTGGCATCCTGCGCGGCAGCAGCCGCGCTCGGGCCTTTCACGGCATGCGATTCCAGGGCATGGGCTCAGGAAGACGTCAGCGGCAGCGTTTTCAAAGGGGATGGCCCGAAACAGGTATGGAAATGGTCCCGGGAGGGATACGCCTACCGGAGTCTCGACGAAAAGCAGGTGGCCTGCCTGATCTGCCCCAACCACTGCGTGCTGTCACCCGGGGACCGCAGCGTGTGCCGCTCCAAGGTCAACGTGGGCGGCAAGCTATACAGCCTGGCCTACGGCAATGCCTGCGCCGTGCACATCGACCCGATCGAGAAGAAACCGCTCTACCATTTCGCGCCCCGCAGCAAATCCTTCTCGCTCGCCGCCGCCGGCTGCAACTTCCGCTGCCTGAACTGCCAGAACTGGGAGATCTCCCAGGCCAAGCCCCACGAGGTGCAGCACCGGGAGCTCTTCCCGGAAGACGCCGTCAGCGCCGCACGGCAGGCCGGCTGCCATTCCATCGCCTACACCTACTCGGAGCCGGTCACATTCTATGAGTACATGCTGGACACCGCCCAAGCGGCCCGCAGCGCCGGGCTGCGCAACCTGCTCATCTCAAACGGCTACATCAACCGCGACCCCTTGCTCGACCTGTGCCGGGTCATCGACGGTGCCAACATCAACCTCAAGGCATACAGCGACGCCATCTACCGCAAGCTGAACGGCGGCCGGCTCGAACCGGTGCTGGCCGCGCTGAAAACCCTGCACGACCAGGGGGTGCACCTGGAGATCACCAACCTCGTCGTGCCGACCTACGTGGACGACGCGGACCTGGTGCGGCGCATGTGCGCCTGGATCCTGAAGGAAGTCGGACCGGACCACCCCTTGCATTTCCTGCGGTTTCAGCCCCTCTACAAACTGGACCGGCTGCCGCCGACGCCCGTGTCCACCCTGGCGCGCTTCCGTGAGATTGCGCTCGCCGAAGGCATCCGCTACGCCTACGTCGGCAACGTCCCCCACCACGAGGGCAACCACACCTATTGCCACAACTGCCGCAAGCTGCTGATCGCGCGCGCCGGCTATTTCATTCGTGAGTTCCATCTGAACGGCAGACAGTGCGAATACTGCGGCACACCCATACCCGGCGTCTGGGCGTAGCAACGAAAAAAAAGGGCGGAGGTTTTTTAACACCCCCGCCCTTTTTTTCCTTTTCAGTCCTGCGCCGCGCACCGTGCGCCGTGCGCCTTTCGGTTTTCAGTTATGCTTCCAGGACTCCACGCGGATCTTCTTTTGCGGGATGTTGACCAGGAACGCGTTCAGGCCCGTGACGTTGCCGCTGCCCACCGGCCCGTCCAGCTGGTACTGCGGGGTGGAGGTGGTGACGAACAGCGTGTCCTTGAACAGCACCGGGGCCGAACCCTGCCCCCGGCCGACGTACACGCCGACGGGCACCACCAGGCTGCCGTTGACGAGCACCTTGTCGGCGTCGTTGAACTTGCCGTCGCCGTTGAGATCGAACACCGGTTTGGTGAGCGGCAGTCCCGTCTTGTAGTCCAGCGCGAACACATAGGTGTCGCCGCTGCCCGTGCAGATGTCCGCATCCGGGATGAAGGTCGTGAAGAACACGATCCCGCCCACGGCCAGCGGCTTGGTGAACACGCGCTCGCTGCCGCCGACGTTGGCCGGCCCGCCCCAGCCGCTCTGGCCGGCAAAAAGCTTCATGGCCCAGGGGGCGGCGCTCGCGTTGGTGCCGTTGATGGTGCGCAGCAACAGAGTCTTGCCGCCGATGGTTGCCGTGGTGAAGCGCGCCTCGAGGGTGGCCAGGTCCGCCAGGCTGTACGGGGTGGCCCGCGGCGTCTGCGCGTCTTTCAGCCCGAAGAAATACTGCTGCTGGTTGTTGACCTTGTCGGCCGCCGTTTCGTAGCGTCCGGTGCCGTAGTAGACCCACAGCCCGCTGCTGCCCTGGTTGTAGGCGATGCTGGCCTTGCCGCGGATCGGCCGCTCATCGGGCCCCGATGGGTAGGGGTTGAACTTGAACAGCTTGGACACCGAGGGGGTCTGCCCCTTGCCGACGCTGTCCACCCGGTACATGGTGCCGTAGAGGTCGCCCACGTAGATGCAGTCTTCCACGTGGTCCTGGGCGTAGAAATTGCCCGTCACCGGGCTGCTCAACGCGTTGTTCTTTTGAGCACCCGCGACCAGGGTCAGAATTCCGTTGGCCACGGCGGTGTGCCCGAGGCTTCCTATCAATGCCTCGCCGTTGACGAAAGCGCCCTGGACGCCGGACAAAAACATCTGCCCGAAGGTGCCGGAGGAGATGCAGGCATCCATGACGGCGTATGCGTTGCTGGTCCCGCCGCGCACGATTTCGCCCGCCATGAAATTGCCGTTGTTGTTGCCGGTGTAATTCAAGGTACCGGTCTCAGAAATCAACTTTATCTTTTTGACGGCGTTGGCTCCGTCGCTCCACAGACCGTTGCCGGTGTCGGCCTCGACGCCGTAGAGGTAGGCCTCCTTGTTGTACTGCAGGTTGTCGTTTTCATGGTAGCCGGAGCTCACGAAGACGCCCCAGGCCGCGGCGCCCGTGCCGCCCGCCGGATAGGACACGCGTTCGATGGCCGCGTCCGCCCAGCTCTCCCCCAGCTCCGCATCGGTCAGCTCCCAGAGGAACCGGGCCGGGTCGGCGCCCGCGCCGAAGGACTCGCCCGAGGTGATGTCGAGCGCCGTGTAGGCCGTCCCGCCCCCGCGCTGGCCCACCACCAGCAGCGTGCGCCACTTCTTGCTGCCCCCGCCGAAAAACCCGTACACGTCGGCCACCTGCGGCGAGCCGTCCAAAAGGTAGCGGTGGCAGTAGGAGCCCGAGCACGGGTCGAAAGAGGCCCCGTTGGCGGCCTCGTTCAGCTTCGCCTGCAGGCTCTTGGGCAGAAAGGCCCACTTTTCGCTTCCATCCTCCAGGCTGAAGGCGTGCAGCAGCCCGTCGTTGGAGCCCACGTAGGCCATCTTCGGCCGCGGGGTTGTTACCGACAGGTTGCGTTTGAAGCTCGAGTAGTTGTCGAAGGCGTAGAAAAACGGCGGTGCGCCCACCACCATCGGGGTGGAGTGGATGATGTCGCCGATGCTCTTGCACAGGTAGTTGTCGCCGGCGAGCGTGCTGGTCGTGTAGGCGGTCGCGTTGTTGCCCGCATCCACCGTCCACACGCTGCGGTTGGCCGGGATGTTTTCGCTTGCCTTCCACAGCGAGGCGTTCCACTTGCCGTTGGTGTCCTTGGTGATCGCCTGGAGGTCGCCGGTCCAGTTGCCGGCGTTGAAGGAGGCCAGCACCACCATGTCGCCCAGGTCGGTCGAGGTGGTGGCCGCGGGCGCCGAGCCGAAGAACACCGCGCCCTTCACGCTGTTCATGATGGTGCGGAAAACGTTCATCAGCTGGTCTTTGTTCGTCGCCATGTAAGGGAGGGCTCCGCTGGCATCCTCCTGGTGCATGGCGTACAGGCTGTCGCTCGTGGACGCCTTGCCGCGGGCGTTGGCCACTTCGGCGAGCGCGAAGATCTGCTCGTCTTCCCCCTCCGGGATCCCGAAACCGACGCCGATGGTCGAGACCCCGGCATCGGCGAGGGCATTCGCCTTGGCCGCCACAAGATTCTTGTAATAGGTATTGAACTCTGTACCGTAAAGCCCGGTATCGCTCATGCTGGGCACGTTACCCATGCCGTCGCTGACTTCGATCAGGAATTTTGGTTGACAAGAAGATTCCTGGAAGAGCGTCCCAGCTTCGGCATTTAATACCGGATCCCACTCCCTCTTTGTCTTCGAGAAGTACTTTCGGCCGGCATCCATCGACGGGGCATACGGCGTGCTGGAGTAAGTACTAAGGCCGGCCACCGCTGCCTGCAGCTTGGTCTGATGCTCGGCGGTGTGCGCGTTGCAGCCGGCGTGGATCTTGGTGTAGTCGATCGTGCTGACATAGCCGGCCGTGGAATCGTTCGCCCAGGAGCCGAAGCCCCAGGAGATGCCCGTGTCCTTTACCAATTCCCCGATGACCGTCTTGGCGACGTCGATCTTGGTTTCAATGGTTACAGCGGTCCACGGCGGCACGTCCCACGTCACGCCGGCCGTGGTTCTGGGGCGCGTGGTGGTGGTCAGCTCCAGCATGCCTCCCATTTCGGGGAAGGTCGGCGAGTTGTCGCTGGCATGGGCTGAAATCTTGACCACGATCGGGTCGCTCAACGTCTGATACGGCACAAACCGAATCGTGGCATTGGTGATGGTGGCATTCTTCGGAATGCCGAGATTTTCGAATCTGAACGCGATTCCATAGGCGTTGCCGCCATCAGACATTCTATTGGCCGATGCCTGCCAGTTGGTGGAGAACCGCCGGGCTGATGCCTGCCGCGTCATCAGTGCCCTTGATGATCTTCGTATTGAGCTCCTTGACTCCGCTGCCGTCGTTGTACTTGACATGGAACAGCGCGGCCGAGGGGCTGTAATTGTCATACATTCTTGGAACGCGGTAGCCGGTGCCGGATACCTTGTCGAAAATGAAGGTGATGGCATTTCCGGTCACCCACCCCGTGCGGTTGACGATCTCCTGCACCACGCTTTTGATATCAGGAGTGGTTGAGTTGGTGAAATCGTAATTTTCGGGAATGAGGTCGATCTCCCAGGTCATGCTGCCTGAGAGGTCCAGCAGGATCATGACGGCGGGGCTGGCGATGTTCTGGGTGTAGAGCGGGATGTCCCCGCACTGGATCGATCCCTGCGGCATGATCGCCAGGCTTACCTTCACTTCCTGCGGGCTGTTGGCGGCGTTGGCGTCGGTGAACTTGATGACCGCGTCGTAGGTGCCGGCGATCAGCCCGGTGGTGTTGAAATCGACGGTGAAGTTCTGCTCCTCGCCCTCCCCCAAGGGTTCCGCTGGCCGCCGAAGGCGTGAGATTCAACCATCCCGAACCCTTGTTGTAGGTCACCGTGGTCGCGTAGTTCAGGGCCGTGGCGCCGCTGTTCATTAGGCTGAAATGCTGGCTGGCGGCCGTGCCGCCTTCAAATGTGGAGCGGCCGAGCTCCGTGTTGCTCAGGCTGATCACCGGCGGATCGGTCCCTGCGCCGGCTGGAGTCAGACCGTACTCGATGTGCAGCAAGGCGGCCTTGGTGGAATCGCCGTTGTAGGACCACACCTGGCGCTGCTGCGCCCCGCCCAAGTTGGTGTAATAGAAATTCAACGCCAGAGATTTGGTGCTGGTGCCCCACCCGGCCTGGCCGACGATCTCCTGGATGATGTTTTTGATGTCGGCGGAGGTGTATTCGGTTCCGGCCGTCCAGGCGCCGTTGTTGGACCATTGCACGTAGGTGGTTTTGGGCACGGCCGTCGATCCAGACGTGCGCTTGTAGACGCTGTCGTTGTTCGACCCGGTGGTAGAAAACGTCGGCGGATCGAGCCGCTTCTCCCCCTGCAGGCGCATGTAGCCCGTGGTGGCGGCGTAACTGGCCTTGGCCACAAATTTCAAACAAGCATAGTTGATGACCGCGCCCTGGGGAATATTCACATTTTGAAACCGGAAACCCGAATACAGCATACTTGCGCTCAGGATGACATTGTCACCATTGGTCACCGTATATGAAGTTGGAGCAGTTGACTGATGCACATCGTCGGTGGAGGATGAAACGCGCACGTCCACCACGTTGACCGCATACTCGATGTGCAGCTTGGGCGCCTTGGCCGGGTCCGTGTCATAGGACTTGGCTTTGCGGAAGACATCCTCGCCGTTGCTGATCACAAACGCCATGGCGTTGCCCGACGCCCATCCGGACCGGTTGACAAGCTTCTGGACCAAAGCGGTGATATCCGCGCTCTGGTGCACCTCGTCGGTGGTCAACCAGGCGTAGTTCATGGCCCAGTCAACGGACTGGCTGTAGACGGGGCGCGCGGAAATGTTAAACCCCCCGGTGGTGAAGACCGCCGGGTTGTCCTGGGCCACCGCCTCGATGGTGAACGTGGTGCTGGTCGAATCCTGGCTGGCGGTGGCGAACTCGATGTAGGCCCTGGTTATGGGGGCGTTTTTTTGAATGGTGACGTTGGCGAACCGCAACCCCACCTTGCGGTAGAGCCCGCCCAAATCCAAGTCGGCACTCGTCAGCGTGACCACACCGAAACCGCTCTCTTCGGCATCGTTCTCGCTGGCGTTGACCTGAACCTCGAAGATCTGAGTAACCGCCGACACCGGCGCCGGTGCGAATACCAGCATGGTGGTCACGGCCAGGAAAAATGCAATTTTCATCATTAGTGGGTGTTTCATGGCCCTTCTCCTTGCTCTTTTCAGCATCAATGGAACCCAGATAAAAATCGGTCTGCAATAGCTTCAGCAATTTGCATGCCGTGCTGAAAGCTATGGGCCGGCATTCTCCTCAATACTATTTATCACATTGATATTTTTAAATAATATTTAACTTTCGGTTGGTGCATGAGATAAGGTAAAACACCGGGCGACAGGGGTTTGACTGGTGGGAAGCTGAAAAAAATTTAAGGATATAAAATTATTTTAGGGCAGTGACGAAACGATCTGCAGGGGTACCTTCTCGGGAGGCAGTGATGGATGGGGAAGAGAGAACTGAGTCGTAACCTGCTGAGAGGGTTGGGGTCGGGACCGCGGGCCTATTTTTTCAACTCCGGTTCCTTTGGGGCCGCAGGTTTTTCGGCTTGAGACTTGCTGCCGAGCATGCGTGACACCCCCTCGAACACGGCCCCTTGGCGGATTTCATAGGAAGCGGCCGTGGCCTCGCCGTTGAAGCGGCCGGACGACTGGACCTCGAGCTGGCGCCGGGCGAGCACTTTGCCGGTGACGGCTCCCTGGATGACGATGCTGCGGGCGTCGACTTCGGCCTCGACGACGCCGCTGGCCCCCACGAACAGGTCGCCGGAAAGCCGGATGACCCCCTTCACGCGGCCGTCCACGTGCAGGTTTTCCTCGCCGCTGATCTCGCCTTCCACGACCACGGGTCGGCTGACAAGCGAGGTGGTGCCGGAGGATGCGTCTTTTGCCATGGATCGGGGTTCCTTTCCGGGGCTATTTCTTGTCGGGGCGCTTGGACGGTGTGTCGTCAGCCGGTTTTTTCATCTCAATCTCGCCGTTGAACGTGGCGCCGTCCACCATCGAAATCCGCGGGGTGGCCATCCGGCCGCTCACCACCGCGCTTTTCTCAAGATGGATTTTCTCACGGGCGGTCAGGGTGCCCGTGACGTTGCCGCTCACAGCGAGGGTGACGGCCCTGATCTCTCCGTTCAACACGGCCGTCGGGGCGACGACGAGCTCGCCGGCCAGGTCGACCTCGCCCTCGAGTTTGCCCATCACGATCAGATTGCCGCTGCCGGTGACCTTCCCCTTTATGGAAAGCTTGGCCCCGAAAAAGGCGGTGTCGCCGCTGCTGCGCGCCGCATCCGGGGCTGCGGCCTCAGGCTTGTCTTTTGTGAAAATCCCCATGCGTGGGCTTCCTCCTGCGTGCGGAATTCAGTCAGAGGTCTTGTTCCATCATATACCAAAACTTGAAAAAGACAACCGCACCTTCCGCTCCGTCTGACAAATGAGGTCGAGGTGTGCTATATGAAAAGTAACCTTCAGGCAGCGAGAGTCCGGGGTTAAGGAGCGAGGCCCTTGCCGGCGCCTGACCGCCGCCGGCCCGATCCGTCCGTGCCGGAGGAGGCTGAAGACGATGGCGCTGTCCTCCCGAATTCCCTGAACCCCGAACCCTTGTATCTTTGCCCTGAGCCGGCTGAAAAAACGGAGAGCATCATGCGGAAACGTCTTATCGCCCTCCTGTTTATTCTGCTCCTTCCCGGCGCAGCGTTTCCGGCCGACGCAACGGAACCGGCGGCAATGCGGCAGGCCCGCGAGCGCATGGTGCGCGAACAGATCCAGGCCCGCGGCATTTCCCGGCCGGAAGTGCTCAACGCGATGCGCTCCGTGCCCCGACATTGGTTTGTTCCCGCGGACCTTGCCGACTCCGCCTACCAGGACCACCCGCTTCCCATCGGCGAGGGCCAGACCATATCCCAGCCTTACGTCGTCGCCCTCATGACGGAACTCCTCGATCTGAAGCCGAGCGAACAGGTGCTGGAGATCGGGACGGGCTCCGGGTATCAGGCCGCCGTTTTGTCCGTTTTGACCTCCCATGTCTACACGATCGAGATTAAACTAAAACTTTCTGAAAATGCGTCCAGTACGCTGAAAAATTACGATTATAAAAATGTAAAGTGCCGCCACGGCGACGGCTATTTCGGCTGGCCCGAGGCGGCGCCGTTCGACGCCATCATGATCACCGCCGCGGTCGATCACATCCCCCCGCCCCTGATCGCACAGCTCAAGGACGGCGGCCGCCTGGTACTGCCGCTGGGAAGCCCGTTCGGGTATCAGAACCTGGTGCTCGTGACCAAACGCGGGCAGGACGTCGTCCTGCGGAACATCATCGGCGTGCTCTTTGTGCCGCTCACCGGGCATGCCCTGGACAAACGCTGATGCTGACCGCCGTCTTCCTGGTATCCGCTTCGACGCTCGCCTTTGAGGTCCTGCTGGCGCGGGTGTTTTCCGTGAGCCAGTGGAACCATCTCTCCTTTTTGGTGATCAGCATCGCTCTGTTCGGATTTGCAGCCAGCGGGACCTTTTTCAGCATCGTGGCGCCTGCCGTTGAGAGATGGCGCAGCGGTCACTGGTCGCTGCTGGTGGTGTTGTTCTCGGCCTCGATGCTGGCTGCCGTGACCGGCCTTGGGCAGATCCCCCTGGACTATCACCGCCTGAGCCTCGAACCGGTTCAGGCCGCATACCTGCTCGCCGCCTATCTGCTCCTCGCCCTGCCCTTTTTCTTTTCCGGCGGGCTTGCCGCCGCGGCCTACATGGCCCAGCCCCGCCGCAGCGGCGTGATCTACTGCGCGTCCATGGCGGGCTCGGCCGTTGGGGTTCTCTTGCCGGTGCCGCTTCTGCCCGTTTTCAGTGAATCTTCTCTGATCGTGATCGCCGCTCTGGGGCCGTTGGCGGCTCCGGCGGTCATCTTGACCGCCGATCGGCGCAGGCGTGGCACCGCCGGATATGGCCGCAGCGCTTTTCTTGCCGCCGCCGCAGCCGGCACCCTGACACTCATGGCGGGCCTCTGGCTGCTGACGCCCGGAGCGGAAAGGGTTCGCGACCTGAAACCCTCCGAGTTCAAGTTCCTTTCCCAGATTCAATCGTTTCCCGACACACGCGTCGTGGCGACGTCCAGGGACATCCGCGGCCGGGTGGACCGCGTCGAGAGCCCGCATCTGCGTTTCGCTCCCGGCCTCAGCCTCAAGCACACCGAACCCCTGCCGACGGCGACGGTGGTGCTCACGGACGGCGACCGGCCCGTTTTTCTCTACGATCGACCCTCGGCCGCAACGTCCCTCTTCGCCAGAGACACCCTGTCCTATGCCGGCTACGAGCTGGCCGGCCGCCCCGGCAGCGTTCTGATCCTTCTCTCCGGCGGCGGACTGGCCGTTCCCTGCGCGCTCGCCTCCGGCGCCGGCCGCATCCGGATTCTTCACCCCAACCCCCGCATCGCGGATCAGGTTCGAAGCCACTACCGCCTTCCGGTGACAGCGCAGGACCACCGTTCCTATCTGGCGCAGTCGACCGAGCGCTTCGACGTCGTGCACGTGGAGAGCTGGGGCGCCACGATGGCCGGCGCGGATGCCCTGGGCCAGGAGCACCTGCTGACCATCGAGGCCTTCAGCGGGTATCTGCGGCGCCTCGCACCGCGCGGCGTGCTGATCGTGTCGCGCCGCCTGCGCCTGCCGCCCGCGGACTCCCTGCGGCTGTGGGCCACCGCATGGGAAGCCCTCGCACGCGAAGGCTTCCCGCACCCGGAGCGCTGCATCGTCATCCTGCGTGGATGGGACACTTACACCCTGCTGGTTTTCCGCGAACCGCCGGCCGATCTCCTCCCCCTGCTGGAGACCGCCCGCCGGGGCAATTTCGACGTGGTGTACGCCCACGGCGCCGACGAATCCCTCAGCAACCGCTACAACGTTTTTGACGCCCCCTACCATTTCCGCGAACACCTGCGACTCGAAAGCGCCATGCACGCTGCCGCCGCAGAGGATTTCTTTCGCGATTACGTGCTGGACGTGGCGCCCCAGTCGGACCGGCAGCCGTTTCCCGGGCACCTCCTGAAGTGGACCCGCCTGCCGGATCTTTACCGGATGTTGGGCAGCCGCCTGCACGCTTTCGGATGGTCTGGGGAAGTGGTGGTGGCCGTGGCATTCGCAGAGGCTGCGCTGGTGTCCGCGCTGCTGCTCCTGCCGCCGCTGCGGATGATCTCGCGCAGAAAGGAAAAAATTTCATTTCACGGGACGCTATTCTTTCTCGGCATCGGCGCCGGCTTCATGCTCGCCGAGCTGCTTTTCGTGTACCTCGGCACCTTTCTGCTGGGGGACCCGGTGATCAGTCTCACGCTCACCCTGGCCGGGACCCTCGTCTCGTCCGGGCTCGGGGGCCTCTGGGCCGGCCGGCGGAATCCGGCCCTCCTGCGAACATCCCTGGCGGCTGCGGCGCTGGTGCTCAGTCTGACGGCGGGGAGCCTCATGGTGCTCTCACCCCACGTGCTTGCGCTGCCTGCACCGGGGCGCGGCATCGTGCTGCTCCTTGCGGTCGCGCTTCCCGGTTTTCTGTTGGGGATGCCCTTTCCTCTGGGCATGCGCCACCTGGCGCAGAGCCCCCCGGCGAAATCATACGCCTGGGCTGCCAATGGATGCGCCGCGGTGCTGGCCTCCATCCTCAGCGCGCAAATCGCCGTCAGTGCGGGCTTCGCCTGGGTCCTTGCCGCCGCCGTAGCGGCTTACGGCGTCGCTTTCCTATCCCTTTGGCGCACCCCGTTGACTATCGACATCAAGAATAATACGGTCATAACTGCAAGCTGAATTCTTTTTGGGGAACGGCTCTCCAGCCGCGATCATCGAGGATGAAAGCCCCTCCCACATGTCAATGGCGAATAGCATGCCTCAACGTGCCACCACCTGCCTTATGAACATCCGGGTCGAATGCTACAGCGGCTATCGCGGGGAGGAAACCCCGCAGGCGGTATGGATCGGAGACCGGCGGATCGCGGTCGCCGAAATTCTCGACCGCTGGCTGGCGCCGGACCACCGCTATTTCAAGTTCCGCGGGGACGACCAGGGCATTTACATCATCCGCAACGACGTGGTGTCGCTGGAATGGCAGATCACCTTCTATCAGGACCCGCAGATGGAATCCGGCCCCATCCGCGGCCCGGCAAGCGGGGATGCATGAGCGTTTTGCCGCTCCGCCCCTACGCCGCCCCCTTCTTGCTGCGCAACGGCCACCTGCAGACCTTCCTGGCGAGCAGCGACTTCCGCGCCCGCGGCCCGAACCCCATGCGGGAGGCAGCCCGGGACGTCGTCCTGGAAGCCGGGGACGGCATCCGCCTGCTCGGCTCGCACTCGCCGCAACGCGGGAGCGTCCCCAAGGGGCTTGCCGTCATGCTGCACGGCTGGGAGGGCAGCATCGACTCCACCTACATGCGCTGCACGGGCCGAGCCATTTACCGCCGCGGCTACGACGTCTTCCGCCTGAACTTCCGGGACCACGGGCGTAGCCATCATCTGAACCCCGGCATTTTCTACGCCGCGCGGCTGCCGGAGGTCGTTGAGGCCGTCCGGCAGGCGGCCCTTGTTGCAGAATCGCCGCCCGTTTTCTTGATCGGGTTTTCGCTGGGCGCGAACTTCGCCCTGCGGGTGGCGCTCAGGTGCGCGCAGGACCCGATCCCCGGGCTGAAGCACGTGGTGGCCATCAGCCCCGTGCTCGACCCGGACGAATCCACCTCCCGGGCGGACCGCCACCCGGTGATCCGCCGGTACTTCATGAAAAAGTGGCGCCGCTCCCTCGGCCTCAAGCAGGCCTTGTTCCCGGATCTTTATGACTTCGGACCGCTTCTCAAATTGAAGACCATCCAGGCAACGACCGAGGCGCTCCTGAAGCGCTACAGCGACTACCCCTCGGCCCGCGACTATTTCCGGGCTTACACCCTGACCGGCGAAGCATTGAGCGGGTTGCCGCTGCCGGCGACCCTGGTGACGGCGGCAGACGACCCGATCATTCCCGTGCGCGATTTCCAGTGCCTGAGCCTGCCCCCGTCGGCCCGTCTCGTGGTTTGCCGCCACGGGGGCCACAACGGGTTTCTCGAGGGGATCCGGCTGCGCAGCCGCTACGAGCAGGACCTTCCGGACCTGTTCGACACGCTGCTCCCCGCACTTCCCGGGCCTTTCTGAGAAAAGCCCTGGCGACTCCTTGCTTTTCAATTCGCAAGTGAATAGATTCAACTTTACAAATTCTGCGAGGAGGGTTGCATGAGCGAAGACAGAGCGACGGAGATCCTGAAGAATGCGATACTGCTTGAAAAGCGCGGCCAGGCCTTTTACGCGAAAGTGGCCCAGCAGGCCGACGGCGAGGCAGTTAAAAAGTTTTTTACCCTCATGGTTGAAGAAGAAGTGAGCCACGTCAAGATGCTGTCCGAGCAGTTCAAATCCTACCGCGCCCACAAGAAATTCAAACCCGGCGCGTACCAGGACCAGGGCGAGTTCAAGACCGCCTCCGACATCCTCACCAAAGATTTAAAGAAACAGATTTCAGCGGCGGACTACGAGGCGGCCGCGATCGCCGCGGCCATGTCGATGGAGAAAAACGCGATCGAGATCTACTCCCGCCGCGCGGCGGAAGCCCAGGACCCCGACGAGAAGGCCCTCTACGAATGGCTGGCCAAGTGGGAAACGGCGCATCTGAATTTTTTGGCGAAACTCGACAAGGAACTCACCGAAGAGATCTGGCACGACAACCAGTTCTGGCCTTTTTGAGCGGTTGGAAAAATAGCAACGGGCCTTGCATGCGTGGCTGCCGCTGCAAAACCCGTTGAAACCGCTAGGAGTTAAAAAGAGGGTGGGGCGGCTTTACGCCCGGGCTCACTTCCCGTCGCGGCCGTCATCGCAGGCTTCGTCGCTGCTGCGCGAACGCGAGTGTTCGGCCGTTGTGCTCATCTCACACACGGGCAGTTTCTCTGTTCCGCGCATCGGCTTGCCGCAGCATTCAGGGACCTTGGCCCCCTTTTTCTTGAGCTCTTTCTTTTTACCGCAGTTTTCGCATTCGTAAACCGACATGCCGGCCTCCTTGATCGAATAGTTGCCGCCAGTGTATGTGATGCAGCAGAACGTGTCAAGTCTTATCGGGCTTGAGTTCGGCGGGAAAAAACCTGGAGTCACCCGTTTAAGACGCCGATCACCGCACCGATCAAACATGAGGTCAGGGTACCGGAAACGAGGGACCGGACGCCGAGCTGGACGATCTCCGGGCGGCGGTCCGGGGCCATGGTGCCCATGCCGCCGATCATGATCCCCAGGCTCCCCGGGTTGGCGAACCCGCACAGGCCGTAGGTCATGATCAGGAGGCTGCGTTCGCTGAGGGCCCCGGCCGGCAGGCGGCTCATGTCGATGTAGGCGATCAGCTCGTTCAGGATCGTCTTGGTTCCCATCAGTGTGCCCGCCGCCGCCGTTTCGCCCGCCGGCACCCCCATCAGCCAACAGACCGGCGCCATGAGAGCTCCCATGAACCGCTGCAGGGTGATCGGCCCACCGTAAACGTCCGGCAGAAGGCCCAGCGCCAGGTTGACCAGACTCACCAGGGCCACGAGCACGATCAGCATGGCCACGATATTGACGAGCAGTTCCACGCCCTGCACGGTGCCCCTGGTGATGGCGTCCATGGGGCCGGCGGCCGCCTCCGGCGGGGTCATGTCCCCTTCCGTGATCTCCCCGGCCTCGGGGATCATGAGCTTGGCGATGGTGATCGAGGCCGGCAGGCTGACGACGGATGCCACCAGGATGTGGCCCATGACACCCGGGACCCGCTCCCCGAGAATGGAGGCGTAGAGGGCCATGACCGTGCCGGCGATGTTGGACATGCCGCAGGTCATGACGGAGAAAAGCTCGCTGCGGGTCATGCGGCCGATGTAGGGGCGGATGAAAAGCGGCGCCTCCACCATGCCGACGAAAACATTCACCGAATTCGACAACCCTTCGGCGCCGCCCACTCCCATGGTTTTGCGCAGCCCCCAGGAAAACCCCCGCACCACCACGGGCAGCACCTTCCAGTAGAAAAGCAGGCAGGACAACGCGCTCATGAGGAGCACCATGGGCAGGGCTTGAAACGCCAGAATGAAACTGCTGCCGGGGTAGTTTTCAGCGAACGGCAGCGGCCCTCCACCCAGGTATCCGAACACGAAGGACGTGCCGGCAGCGGACGCTTCCTGGAGGGCCAGCACCATGCGGTTGAGAAGGGCGAATCCGTCACGGGAAAACGGCACTTTAATAAGAATGAAACCTGTCGCAAACGTCAGCAAGAGGCCCTTGGCGATCAGGCGGACGTTCACCCCGCGACGGTTTTCACTCAGCAGCCAGGCGATGGCGATGAAGCTGCAGCACCCGAGCACGCTCTGCCAGATCATGCCGACTCCTTCACGGACTAGAACATTTCATCGAGATTTCCGGAACTGACATTCTTACCCCGGCAGTTTTTGCTCCGGCCATAAACAGGTGCAACTTAAGCCGATGCCAGGCGCACCGCCACCAGCGAGGCCAGGCGCCGGTGCTCATCCTGGCCGGTGTCGCACTCCTCGTGGTAGTGCAGGACCCGCAGGGAAAGGAAGCTGTGCAACAGTTCGTTCGGCCTCAGAAAATAATCCCGGCAGTGCTCGCCGTGGCCCTCATCGCCCGGCATCTCGAGAAGGGTTTCGAAGATCAGCAGGCCGCCGGGCCTGAGCCCTTCGCGGATCTGGGGGAACAAGCGCCGGTTGAGGTATAATGTGTTAAGGATCAGGTCGTAGCGCCCGGTGGGGATGTCAAAGGTGTCCAGATCGGCGCAGATCGACCGAACCCCGGGGTGTCGGCCGCTGAACAAGGCCAAGCCTTCTTCCGCAATGTCGACCGCGTCCACCGCAAAGCCCTGCTCTGCCAGGAAAAGCGCGTTGCGGCCGCTGCCGGCCGCAATGTCGAGGGCCGTTCGGCCCGGTGCCATGCTGAAAAACTCCTTCACGAGGCCGGAAGGCTCCGTCGGGTAGCCCTGTTCCCGGTATTTATCATTCCATTTGATGCGGTCGCGACGCATGGCTTGTTTCTTTTCTTAGGTCAGCACGTTTCCGGCCCATGTAACCTTTTGCGCTGAGGAGGGTCACTAATATCGGTTCGAATCGGATTCGGACCGTTGAGAGGTTCTAAATCCAAACTTTCTCAACCTCCTTCTTTTCTCGACGGGTGGTTCACTGCAACGTGAACCACCTTGTTCTTTTTACGACCCGCTGCCAGTTTCGCCGCCAGCTTGATGGCCTCGATCATGGACTGGGGGTTGGCACGGCCCTCGCCCGCCTTGCCGAATGCGGTGCCGTGGTCGACCGACACGCGGATGATGGGCAGCCCCAGCGTCACGTTCACGCCGGCCAGCTGCCCCCAGGTCCCGGTCTTGTCGTCGTACTGAAACCCCATGAGCTTGGTCGGGATGTGTCCCTGGTCGTGGTACATCACTACGACAAGGTCGTACATGCCGCCGCGCATTTTGGAAAAAACGGTATCGGCCGGCAGGGGACCCTCGGCGGCAATCTTCTCCGCCCGGGCCGCTGCAACGGCAGGGGCGATCTCCTGATCGTCCTCGTTGCCGAACAACCCGCCCTCCCCGCAGTGCGGGTTCAACCCGGCCACGCCGATCCTGGGCGATTGGACCCCAAGCTGCGTGAGGGCCTCGTGAGCCAGGCGGATCACGTTGAGCACGCGCTCCTTCTTCACGCGCTCGCAGGCCTCCCGCAGCGACACGTGGGTGGACACGTGCGCGACCCGAAAGCTGCCCTCCGCGAGCATCATGGAATAATTTCGGGTTTTGGTGAGATCGGCGTAGATTTCCGTGTGCCCGGCATAGTGGCGGCCGGCGGCGTTGATGGCGGCCTTGTTGATGGGGCCCGTCACGGTGGCATCGATTTCCCCGGCCATCGCCAGCTCGATCACCTTGGTCACGTAATCAAATGACGCCCCGCCCTGGCCGGGGGTGACCTCCTTGTGCCTCAACTGGGCCAACGGCAAGCGCTGCAGGTCGAGCACGTCTATTTTCCCGAAGCTGAACCCGGCGGCGCTCACCTTCCGGCACGCCGCCACCTCCAGCGTCAATTTGGAAAAGCGCACGGCATCGGCCACGATGTCGGCATCCCCCACCACGATCGGACGGCAGACGGCATACATCTCCGGCAGGGCCAGTGTCTTGGCGCAGATTTCGGGCCCGATCCCTCCCGGATCGCCCATGGATATGCCTATGATCGGCAGCTCGGATACACGCATAGCCTTAAATCCTCCAAGATGAAGCTTTCATTATCGCCCAACCCGGACAAGTCGGAACCAAATTCAAAATCCGAAGCACGAAACTCGAAACAAAGTCAAATTTTAAAATCCTTAATCCTATGCACTCTGCCCTATGCCTCGACCTTCAGCGGCAGCAGATCCGGTGCATGCGTCAGAACCGCCACACGCGCATGGGGTCCCTGGCGGCGCAGGGCTTCATCGACGCCCCACTGAACGCTGGGGGCATGGGTGTGCCCGAGCTTCTTTTTGTGGTCGGGCGGTATCCCCGGTGAAAAGGTGATCACCGATGCCTTTTCGCGCACGAGCGCCCAGGCAACGGCCAGCGCCGCTGCCACCCCGTTCTTCAACCGGCCGGCCCGGTACGCGGCCTTGATATCGGCCGACGGCCACGCCGTGTAGTCCAGCAGATCCGTGTGGACCGGGCTCACCCCTTCCGGGGCCGGGGTGCAGACGACGATGGTCCCGCCGGGTTTGACCATCCGTTGGGCGGGATATTGGGATTTGTGGGACTGCCAAAAGTCGAGGTCGCAGGGGTACGAGTTGGCGACCACGATGTCGGGCGTCTCGCGAAACTCGACCCCGTAGATCTCCCGCGCGGCCCGGGTCCCTTCCCGGAAGGCGGCGCGCATCTCACCGTAGAAGATGTCGGTGACCCGGCCTTCGCTGTCCATGACGACGTTGAAGATGGTCTTCATGCCCACGCGGTCGGCCATGTCGTCCATGTCCCGGCGCACCGGGTTGTCTTCGATCCCCAGAAGCGAATCCCCGCCGCCCTCGCAGGAAAGCATGTGCGTCTCTGCGGTCGTCTTTGGGCCGCAGACCCCCGGCTGGATGATCTTGGAGCTCCCGGAATAGCCGGGGATGTGGTGCGGGACAATGGCGCCCAGCCCGATGACGACATCGGCCTCGACCACCGCACGGTTCACTTGCAGCGGGGTCCCGGCGCTGGAGGTGCCGAGTTCCACAAGGTTTTCGGGCTCCCGCCAGGCATGGTTGAAGACCCGGATGCGCCGCCGGACCTCCGGCCCCACCTTGGCCGTCATCTCGTCGTCGGTCATGTAACGGTGGGTGCCCAAGGCCATGATGCAGGCGATGTTGCGGTCGGGCACACCGGCGGCGTTCAGCCGGGTGAGCAGCGGGGGGATCATGCGGTCGGCCGGGGTCAGCCGGGTGTTGTCGTCGCTCACCAGGAGCACCCGGTCCGAAGGCTTGACCCACTGCTCGATGGGCGACTGCCCGATCGGGTTGGTCAACGCCGCATGGATGGCCGCATCCAGATCCGCGAGGGGGGTGGAGGCGTTGGGTTTCAGAACCTGCGCCAGGTTTCGGTCAGGCACCTCGAACTGCAGAGAGCTGCCGCCGAATGGTATCGTAACGGTTGCCATACAGGATCCTCATGAATTACTCGATTCGGTTGGATGAGTCAACACCGGCGGGCTCAATCGCTCCCGTTTGCCCGGCCGCCCCGCAGCATCTCGCTCACGGTGACGAGGCTGAACCCTTGGCTGCGCAGCTCGCCGATGATGTCGGGCAATGCCTCCGCGGTCTTCCAGCCCCGGCCGTTCATGTGCATGACGACAATCGAGCCGCTGCGCGCGCCCGCCGTCACCGAGCGCACCAAACGCTCCTTCGATAGGCCCGGATCCGGGTCGCCGGAAGCAAGGTCGAACTGGACCGTTATCAACCCGGCGTCAGCGGCGATCCTTGAAATACGTTCGTCATGCTCGCCGTAAGGGGGCCGATAGAGAGCGGCCTGCCTGCCGGTCAGCGAATACATGACGATCTGGGTCCATTCGAGTTCCCGGCGCACCTGGTCATCCGGGATCCGGGGCATGTGCGGGTGCAGAAACGAGTGATTCCCGAGCTCAAACAGGTCGACCGCAGCCAGCCGGCGGGTCTGATCCGGATGCTCCAGCATCCACTTCCCGCCCAGAAAAAGGGTCGCCGGCGTCCGGGTCTCGATCAGGATCCGGATGACCTCCTCATCGTAGCCGCTCGCGATGTTGGTGGCGCAGGCATCGAACGTGAGCGCCACCTGCTTCCGGTTGCGATCGCCGTGGAAAACCACCCGCGGATTCACCGGTGCGGCCGGCGGCGGCATGCGCACATCCAGGGGAGTCGGAGAATAGCGAAGAATCTTAGGCGGGATGCGCTCCAGCTGCACGTCACCCGCGCCGGCTGAACAGACGACAGCCGCCGTCCCGGCAAGAGCGATGATCAGCGCCCACCGGATGAAGGTGATTTTCAAATCGTTGACCGCTTTACCGTGCATGGGTTATCATAACGCACGTTTCCAAAACTGGCGAGGCCGCAGCGAATGTTCGACATGCTCCACCACCTGAGAGCGGATCACCTGGCCGGACGGCGCGGAGGCCTTTACGCCGTTTGCTCGTCGCGCCGCGAGGTGCTCGCGGCCGCGATCGCGTTGGCCCGCGACCACGGCCGGCCCCTGCTGGTCGAGGCCACGGCCAACCAGGTCAACCAGTTCGGCGGCTATACCGGCATGACCCCCCAGGCGTTTGCGTCGAGCCTGAGCGCCATGGCCGCCGCCATGGACTTTCCTCAGGAGAACCTGCTGCTGGGGGCCGATCACCTGGGGCCGTACGTGTGGAAAAATGAGCCGGCTGCAGCGGCCATGGCCAAGGCCGCCGAACTTGCCCGCCAATGCGTGGCGGCCGGGTTCCACAAATTGCATTTGGACGCCGGTTTCGGCTGCTGCGACGACCCGCCGCAGGGCCTTCTGCTGGAAATCGTCGCCGCGCGCACGGCGGCCCTGTGCCAGGCTGCCGAAACCGCCGCCGAGGGGCGGCCCGCCGGCCGACGGCTGCCGCTTTATGTCATCGGCGCTGAGGTTCCCGTTCCGGGCGGCACATTGGCAAACCCGGAGGATATCGAGGTCACACGGCCGGCGGACGTGGCTGAATTCATTGCATTAACCGAATCTCAATTCCAAAAAGCAGGCCTGTCCGGCGCGTGGGAACGGCTGCTCGCGGTGATCGTCCAGCCCGGCGTCGAGTTCGCAAATTTCAGCGTCGCCCGCTACGTACCCGCCAAGGCCCGCGCGCTCTCGGCGTTTCATCGGAATCTGCCGGGGATCATGACCTACGAGATTCACTCCACCGACTACCAGCCGCCCGAGTCCCTGGCACGCATGGTCGACGATCATTTCACTCTGCTGAAGGCCGGCCCCTGCCTGACGAACGCTTTTCGCAAGGCGGTGTTCGCACTGGAAGACATTGAAACCGAGTACCTGAAATCCCGCCGGGGCGTCGTTCGGTCGGACATCCGCCGCGTGGTGGAGCGCCAGATGACCGCCGAGCCGGAGCACTGGAGTTCCCATTATCACGGCACGGATGACGAACTCCGGCGCATGCGCTGCTCCAGCATGCTTGACCGCATCCGCTATTACTGGGGGCACCCGGACGTGGAGTCGGCCCTTGTTCGCCTGCACGCCAATCTGGGCCCGGCGCTGCCGACAAGCCTCTTGCACCAGTCGTGGCCCGATGCCGACCCGCCGGCCGCAGACGGCGCGTCGTCCGTGAGCCCTGCAGCGTTCATCCGACGCTGGGTCCAAAAAGCGCTGCGGCCCTACCTTGACGCCTGCCGGTGAGGGGACGCCTGGTGGCGAGGATAGGCGATAGGAGCGGCCTGGAGGCCTTGAGGAGCGCTGCGCTTGAGGCGAGATGAAGCGCAATAAGGGGATTGGGCTTCTGACGAAGTCGCTTTGTTACAGCCCTGTGGGAACGGCATCTTGCCGCGACGCTATCGTGGCTGGAAGCCACTCCCACAATAACAGCACTTCATTACCGATTCGGATGGCTAAACCACAAGGAGGTGCCTCATGGCAAAGCTGGCTCTGTGCATCGGCATCAACGACTATCCCGGGACCGGCAGCGACTTGTCGGGATGTGTGAACGACGCCAACGACTGGGCGACGGCGTTCGCCAAGCGCGGGTTCAGTGTGGAGAAGCTCTTCGACCGGAAGGCGACGGGAGACGGGATCCGCAAGGCGATCGGCAACCTCATCGCCAAGGCCAAGAGCAGGGACAGCGTCCTGATCCAGTACTCGGGCCACGGGTCGTTCGTGCCCGACCAGGACGGCGACGAGCCGGACGGGACCGACGAGTGCATCTGCCCCTACGACATCGGCGCCCGGGGCCCGATCACGGACGACGAGCTGTTTGACCTCTTCAGCGCCCGGGCGCAGGGGGTCCGGCTGGTCATGGTTTCCGACTCCTGCCATTCGGGCACCGTGGCACGCTTCGCGCCGATCGCCACCCCGCCGAGCATGCCGGGACGGGGGGCTCCCCGACGGATCGTCCGCTTCCTGCCGCCAGCGGTGTTTCTCTCAAAACGCGAGGCCGCGAAGCTGGGCCTCACCCGCGCACTGCGCCGGTCAAGCCCGCCGGGCCGCTACGCCGCG
Organism: uncultured delta proteobacterium; assembly: GCA_963716325.1. Lineage (GTDB taxonomy): Bacteria > Desulfobacterota > Desulfobacteria > Desulfobacterales > SpSt-501 > SpSt-501. The sequence goes on from CAVQTH010000048.1 coordinate 50,870, forward strand.
CTCCTGATGTCGGGCTGCCAGGACACGGAATACAGCTACGATGCCTGGTTCCAGGGCCGGCCGAACGGCGCCTTCACCTATGTCGCCCTGCGCGCCCTAAAGTCGCTTCCGGCAAAGGCGACCTACCGCGACTGGTACAAGGCGATCCGCAAGGTGCTGCCGTCCCGGCAGTATCCCCAGACCCCCAATTTTTACGGGTCGACCCGCATGAAACGCTGGAAGGTGCTGGGATGAATTGCCCCCCGGGTCAGGGCGCCAGAATCGTCAGGAAGGACGACTGCCGGGGGTCCTTGTCGATGAAACGGCGGATCCACTCCTGCCCCGACGGGGATGCGGCCACCTCGCCGAAGAGTTTGGCGTCGTTTTTGAGGCCTTTTTTGAACCCGGCCCGGTAGCCGTAATCGAGGGCTCTTATCGCGTATTGAGACGCGAACCTGCGCGCCGCGCGGAGATCCGCCGCCTCATCTGCGTGCGCCGCCGCCGAGGACATCAGTTCCTGGACCATGGGGTTCTTCAGCAAGGCTTTCAGTTGAACCTTCTGCCGGGCGGCCAGCGCGTCCCAGTCCCTGCGCGGCGGTTTTTTCCTGCCTTCGATGAGGGCCCGGGCCGCTTGAAACGCGGCGCGCAGCGCCGTCCCCGAGGGGGTCACCTCATCCACCAGCCCTATTCGCAGGGCCTGTCTGGCGCCGACCGGTTCGCCGTTCACGCTCATCTCGGCCGCCTTGCGTGGGCCGATCAGCCGCGGCAACCGCTGCATGCCGCCGTAGCCCGGGATGATCCCCAGTTTTATTTCCGGCTGGCCGATAACGGCGTTCTCAGTCGCGATGCGATAGTGGGCGGACATGGCGAGCTCATTGCCGCCGCCCAGGGTGAAACCGTCCAGGACGGCGATGACCGGGATCTTGAGGTTCTCGATCTCGGAGAAAAGCCTTAGGACCGACAGTGCCATCTCCTCGATGCGCCGGGCGCTGCTGCCGGCAAACTCCGTCACGTCCGCGCCGGCCACGAAGGCCCGTCCCGCTCCCCTGAGGATCAGGCCGCGGACCCTCCGGCCTTGAATGCCCCTGCGGGCTCGGATCTCTGCGACCACTTCCCCCAACCCGCGGATGAGGTCGCTGTTGAGAGCGTTCAGGGCCTCGGGGCGGCACAAGGTCAGAATGCCCACCTCGCCTGCCAGGTGGAAATCGACGTGCCGTTTTTTCCCGGCGTCGGATTGGATCAGGTGCTCGCCGAGGTAGCCGTTTTCAAACGCCGCGATGCTGCGGCCGGCACGGTCCGCCTGCACCAGCGCGACGCCCTTGGGTCTGCCCATCCGCCCGTCGAGCATTTTCTGCTGAATGTCCGGCAGCCCTTCCAGCCCGACCACATCCAGGTCCTCCTGCTCCATCACCAGACGCTTACGGCCGAGCAGGCGAACGACGTCCCGGGCCTGGGAGGACCGGTACATGTGGGACCCCAGGATGGAAAGGTTGACGGGCCCCCCGGCGATCACGAAGCCGCTGGGCATGTCGTCCTGCTCGTTGAAATCCCGCAGGAGAAACGTGCTGAAATGCAGCGTGCTCTGGTCGGTCCGCTCGACGATGAAATCGGGGCTCACCCGGGGGCCGAAGATGTCCCAGACGGCCTTTCCCAGGGATCGGGCGGCGGCCATGTAGTCCCTGCCGTAGGACGGGTTGGGCTTCCCGTCGTCGGTCAGGGGGTCCGGCATGTCCGCCGGCAGGTTGAACCGGTCGCGGTCGATCACGCGGGACTCCGGAATCCCCATCTGCCGCAGTTCCTGCAGGCCCGCCGGTTCGGTCGCACGGGATGCGATGATGCCGATTTCGGCGCGGCGCTCCAGCGCGGCCCTGGTAAAGGCGAGGGCATAGGCATCCGCCCCCCAGATCAGTCCCTTGCGGCCGGGAGGCAACCCGATCTCGGAGAAGATGTCCCGGGGGGTTTGGGTGCGGATGAGGACCTGCTTCTGCCGCATCCATACCCAGCGGGCATCCAACACCAGTCGGCGATCCCCGCAAAAGAAGGTTTCCTTGTATTCCCCTTTTATCCCGCCTCCGGTGGCTCCGAAAAACGCGAGCCGGCCGTTTTCGGCAAGCGCCGACGCCAATAGAGGAAAATTCCGCCCGCCGGTGTGCTCGAAGACCTTATCCACGGGACGACCTTCGTTGGCCGCGAAAACCGCCTGCCGGAATGGCTCCGTGCGAGCGCGCCACTCTTCGGCCGGCATACCCTCCGGGATGACCCCGAAGACATGGGACGGTATCCGCCGACGGTCGATGAAGGCATCGGCGATCTGGCGCTCGATCAGGGTGTGCGCCAGCTCCGGGTTGGACCCCATCAGAATGACACGCGCACCGAGGGCCTTCGCGAGCTGGGCGCCGGCAAAGCTGGTCCCCTTGCCGCCGCCCATCAGGAGCACGGAGTCGCCCGGTGCCACCGCCAGGCGCTCCACGATCGCCCGGTAGGCGGTTCCATACGTCAGCAGCAGCGCGGCCAGCCGCTCGGGGCTGTGGGATTTCAATTCGTCGGCGACCGGGATGGCGCGCTCCTCGTCGACGACGGCGAACTGGGCATTGAACCCGTCATGGGTTTCATAGCCGCGGATGATGTTCCGGCCGGTCCAGGAATCCAGGATGACCGCCTGCCCGACCTTGAGCGTCTTCACGGCCGCCCCGGCGTCGACCACGATCCCCAGCGCATCGCTGCCCGGTATGTGGATCGTGCTGCCGTCGCCCCGTCCGAACACCGGCACGGGCAGCCCCAGGCTGGCGAAATTGGTGTTGAAGTTCGGCCCGGTGGCCAACACCGCCACCAGCACCCGGCTGCCGTCTTCCGGGTGCAGCCGCGGGCAAGGGGCATCCGCGAGCTTGAGGAACCGGCCGGGGGGGCCGTACTGGTCTCTCACGATGGTGAGCGCGTCCATGGTTTCCGGAAGCGCCATCGCAATGCCCGGGCATTGGCCCAGCGGCCATTTGGTGTCGGCTTTTTTAGCCATCAACTGTCCCTCCAAATGCTAGAATAATTAGAAGTGGAGAACCTCGGATCACGCCCGAGGGATAGAACTGCAATGCCGCCGTCGGGTGCCGGAAGGGGTTATGATGAAACCACTTCTAACGTTTGACGTTCATCAGTCGGGCGATGTGGGCCTTGCGGTGCTTGCCCAGCGTCTTGAGCGCTCGGGCGACTTCGGGCAGCGCGTTCATATTTCTCGGCCGCTTCGCCGTAGTAGCGATCCGCACGCGCTTCCAGCCGGGTGGCGGTCTCCAGCGCCTCGGTTGCACTCATGGCGGCCGCCCCTTCGCAGGCCTCGCAGAATGAGTCGCGCGTGAAATTCCGGACCGACTCCAGGATCATCTCCGTCGCATTCTCGCGCCGAATGCGCTGCACCGTCGCGATGGTGCGCCCCGCATCGGCGCCCAGTTCGGAAAAGAGCACCCGGTAGGCCGCACAGTTCGGGTTTGCGGCGGCCGCCGCATAAAACGCCTGGTCCTGGCTCTCCAGGTCCTCGGCGAAATTCAGGATGCTTCCGAAATTCTGAAGTGGCATGTCGTGCTCCTGAAAAAGATTCGTGGGGAAAGGCAACCGGACCGGTGCCGGAATGCATCAGGGCTCAAGCCATAGCATTAGTGCAATACGATTTTCAAGAGCAGGCTTAAAGAAGAGAATGCGGGCGGAACCCGTCCTCACTTGGAAATGGGTTCGGTCTGTTTCCTGGACGCTTTCACGCAGTCCTCGAGAACGCGGGTGGCCGGCAAATGGGGGGGAGCGGTCGGCATTTTTTCAAAAATGCAGTCGCAAACGGCCGGGGTGTAAATTTTGGCAAGTTTTTTGTACTCGGACTCGGTCCCGAAACTGGTGATATAATTCTTGCCGTATCGATAGTTGTAGAAGCAAGCCCGCTGCAGAATCATCGCCGCCTGCGGCGACGGCGACTTTGCGGCATACAGGGTGATGCAATCATCATAGGTTTTGACAACCGGGATGCTCTGGCCTGAGGACATGGAAGGAAGCCACGTGAGGATCAAAACGATCACCACCAGTGCGCCGCGTCCGCTCATTCAACGCTCCTTGTTAATTTCGAAACCTGCTCAAAACCGCAGACAACCCAATCACCATGAAACCAACGGCAGGCACAACGGCTTCAGAACGCCGATGGGAGCCGTCCGATTTTACAACCATCCCTTGCGCTTGAAATACAGGAATGGCAAGGCGGCCGAGACGACCATGAGCAGTATCGCCAGCGGGTAGCCGAGCTCCCAGTGCAGCTCGGGGATGAACTTGAAGTTCATACCGTAAATGCTGGCGATGAGAGTCGGCGGCAGGAAGACGACGGCCGCCACCGAAAAGAGCTTTATGATCTGATTCTGCTGGATGCTGATCATGCCCAGGGTGGCGTCGAGCAGAAACGTGATCTTGTTCGACATGAACGACGCGTGGTCGGCCAGAGAAGCGAGGTCACGGCTGATTTCCTTCAAAGTCTCCCGGATCTGGCCGGCCTGCTCGTGGTGCGCGACAGCCTGGTTCAGGTAGAGGGCCATGCGGCTGACGCTGACCAGACTTTCGCGCAGGGTCGAAAAGTGATTCCCCTCCAGACCGATGTCTTTGATCATCGCCTGCAGGTCGATTTTTTTTCTGGTCTTCCTGGTGTCGGAATTGAAAATCCTGCTGGAAATATTTTCCACCTCGGCGCTGTGCATCTCCAGGATGTCGGCCATGCGGTCGATGATCATTTCCAGGAGTCCGATCATCAGGTCCGTGCTGGAGGAGCAGTTGCTGCCGGGTTTCTGGATCCGGGCGGCGAAGGCGTCGAAGGGCTTGGGGTTCAGGTACCTGACGGTGACGAGGTAAGCCTCGGACAGGATGAAGGTGATGGCCGAGGACTCCATGCTGTCGTGCTCGGGGCTGGTGATACCGGTGGCCGTCATGAAGAAGGCGCCGTTTTCCTGGTAGAGCCGGCTGGTGGCCTCAATCTCCTGCATCTCGGCCCGGCTGGGGATTTCAATCGACAGGTGTTTCTGGACCTGGGAGATTTCCTCAGCGCTGGGGGACACCAGATCGATCCACAGGTTCCGGAACGGAAGCCCGGGTTGTCCCAGGAATCAACCTGCCAGTGACCGTCGGTGCGGTGGAAAACCCGGATCATTCCATCTCCATCGTTTCAGATGCTGACAGGTGGACTTTATACTGTGAATAGTTAAAAATTACTTTAGCACCTGTTTTTCATATTGTACAATTTTTTTCCCGCCATTTTACAGCAACCGTCTTTTTTGTAAACCCTTCGACCCGACCTGCCGTCTGCTGTTGGAGAACAAGGTGAGACGTTCACAGCCGATAATAGTTCAGGCGGCGAGGATGAATGGATATAAGGAGCGGCGCAAGGAACTGCGTGAAGAGTTCATGGGCCGTCGAGACCTTCAAACTCAATAAGCTGACCCCTTCCCGTTTATCATCATTCATTAGCTTTTCTTTTTCTCACCGCCATCGACGCCTTTGCCGGCCAGCAATGCCGATCCGGCAGCTACCAGGGCCGGGAAACCAGCGGGACCTGGCAGCAGGATGTCCATCGCGCACCCGGTCACGTCGTCCGCTCCAGCACCTGGCAGAACGAACGCGGCCAGGGCCGCCGTGTGTCTGAGAAGAACTGGAACAAGGCGGCCGGGACCGGCCGCTATTCATCGACCACCACCCGGGCCGACGGCAAAACCACCTCGCGTCAAGGCACCGTCACCAAGACCGGCGAGGGCTCCTACACCATAGACGGCACCCGCAGCTGCACCGAAAGCGTGATGGTGGACAAGCCCGCCGCCGCGGGCAACTGAAGAAAGCGCCTGGCATGCGCTGAGAGCTGTTTGCGAATAGCCGGATAAATAGCAGGCCGGGCGAATTCTGCCCGGCCTGTTGTCTTAAGGTCGGTTATCGGTACGGCCATGCTGAACCGTAGAAACTACGCAACCACCGAGGAAGAAAAAGGGCTGATCACCGCATTTGACTGATAATCGCTTGACTTTATTCATTCGGTAGCCGTATATAAACCTTACCGACTCCTCACCGAACCGATTTCTTCCTGACTTCATTCATCAGCTGCCAATGCTCATCTCCGCTGACTTCTATATGCCAACCGTTGAGGTGTCACTGTTTCCATCCTGAAAAGACACATACGGTCCAATCTGTTCTGGAGGAAACATGATTCTCATCGCTGACAAAACAGGCCGTTTGTCTAAACTGTTTAAGCAACGTCCAGATCTCGAGCGGAGCCATGTAAACTGCGAAAGCTTTGCGGCCGCCATGAATGCTCTGGACATACTGCAGGTCAGCATGGCCATCGTTGCGCAGAATTTATTGGATCGTCATGGATTCGAGTTATTGAGTCACTTATCGCGTCATTTCCCGTTGCTTCCTGTCATATATGTTTCGGAGGATTCCAGAAAGGAAACTATTATCTCGGCGATGAGAAGAGGGGCGCGGGACTTTCTGGAATGGCCGTTCGACGCGTCGGATTTGTTGACTGCTGTCCGAAGAATCGAAACGTCATCGCCAAGGCGCGTTGCCCCCAGCTCCGCCAACAAGGACATGGGCGCAACGGATGATTCCTGAAAGCCGGCAAGGCAGGCCACCGTCCACCCCCTGCCCCCAGTATGCCTTATGACATTGAGGCTTCTTTCTTCGGGGAATTCCGAACCACCATCGCGGGCAGGCAAATTCGCCACTGGGCAAGCAGAAAGGGAAAGTCCATTTGGGCCTTTCTCCTTTACAACGACTCAAAGCCGATTTTCAGAGAGGCGCTTCTCGAGATGTTCTGGCCGAAAGTGTTTCCGGAATCGGCGCGGAATTGCCTCAATGTCACGATCCATCACATCCGCCAGAAGATTCAGGGGACCGGAATCCGGAAAGACGTCGTCCTGTTCTCGAATGACTGTTACCTCATAAATCCGGAATTAAGAATTTCATCTGATGTAAGGCATTTTTTAAGTCATTGGAACCGGTCGCGGTTCTTGCAATCAGACAACCGACCGGGGCCAGCGGTGAGCGAACTGGAGCTCGCCGCCTCCATTTACGAGGGGGATTTCATTCAAGATGAAATCTGCGAAGAGTGGGTGCTGCCCCAAAGGGAAAAGCTTCGTGAGGTCTACCTGGAAGCTCTCGAAAACCTGAGCAGGATTTACAGCCTGAACGGGAAACCCAAAACAGCTATTGAGATCTGCAGTTCCATTCTCGAGAAAGACGACTGCCGCGAAAAAGTGCACCGCCGTCTCATGCTTTGCTACCACCGGGTCGGCAACCGCGATCAAGCCCTGAGGCAGTTTCACAAGTGCTCACTGATTTTAAAACGCGAATTGGAGGTGAAACCATCGAGCAAAACCATCGAACTCTATCACAAGGTTCGCGATGATATCCTTCTATTTCCATTCCCCACGAAAAATTAAATCAAACAATAAGCCGTTTTTTATTCTGATTTAAGTGCAAGTTAAGCCCAAAGGACTATCATTGTTCCCGAACGGTTAACCCCACCCTCGCGTTAATCTCTCGACAATAGCTGCTTCAATATCGCGGATCGATTCACAGCAGCGGTGTCTGTTTATGCTGGCGACCCATCAGGATAAGGCATCGAAGCGCGGAGGGCGCCACGGTCAGATGCCAACTGCGGCGGACCCATACGGCTTTGATGCTATCGGCGACCTTATTCGAGAAGGCCGTTACAAAGAGGCAGTCGATCTGTTTCGCGAAGCTCGAGAGCGGGGCAGCCAGACAGACGACCCCTTATTCTCCGGGATGCTATCCGCCGCTTACGGGATGTGCCTGGCCTGCGAAATGTTCCGGGCCATATCCGATTGTCATGATCGCGTCATCAATCAGATCAAGCAACATGAAATTGAAATGGGGCTTCACCTGCAGCAGATATTCGAGCAAGCCAGAGAGTATGCCGCAAGCGACGGACTTATGTCGATGCCAGAGCGGCGGGCTTTTGGCCATCTCCACCGGGATGCCGAAGCGCTGAAAAGCGCATGCGCCCCAAGTGGCTCAGGCCTGAAAAAGTTGCTCCACTCCCTCTTGGCGCGCAGTGCGCCGAATCGATCCGATGAAGACGAGGTCGCTGGAACGCACGAGCCCGCCGGCAAAACTGCGCTTTTCTCAGTCTACTGTTTGGGGTCTTTTCAAGTTTACCATGAGGACCATGTGGTCACGGAATGGAATGGGGGCAAGGGGCTCTGCATTTTTAAGTACCTAGTAGCCAACATTCGCAAGCCCGTGCCGAAAGACATCCTCATGGACGTCTTCTGGCCGGAGGCTGATCCGGAGGCTGCTCGACGCAACCTGCACCAGGGTGTCTATTGCCTGAGAGAATCTTTCAGGCGGCTCTCCCCGGAAATTCAGCATATCCAATACAGGAATGATTGCTACAGCATTTCGCCGGAAGCCGATATCTGGATCGACGCGGATGATTTTGAAAAGCATGTGCAGAGGGGGCGCCGACTCGAGACGTTCGGCAACATCCGAGAGGCCATGGAGGAATATGCAATCGCTGAAGAGTTGTTCCAGGGAGATTTCATGGAGGACGAACTCTATGCAGATTGGCCGGCGATGCGCCGGCATCATTTGAGGGACCTCTATTTTGAAACCGCCGACCTTCTGGCCGGCTTTCACATCCGGGAAAAGAACTATCTTTCCGCGGTATCTCTGTGCCGGAAAGTACTCACCTATGACGCCTGTTCGGAAGAAGCTCACCTGCGCCTGATGCAGTGCTATCTAGCGCAGGGGCAGGTGCAGCTGGCCATCCGGCAGTTTCACACCTGCGTGCAGGGGTTGAAAAGCGAGCTGGATGTGCCCCCCTCACCTGAAATCCGCAACATGTACGATCGGATCATGGCCGCCCGCCGGTAAGAAAATACCCTCGGACCAGTCCGTTTTAATCAATTTTGATGACCTATAAAAATGATTCTATCCTGAGCCTGAACTGAGAAGGGTATGGTAGAGATTCAGCGAATTTTAGGCGGTCCCCAACCGCAACCACCCCATCCGGGGCAATAATCTACCAACCGAAAGGAGGCAATCATGGCTGAAAATGAAAAGATTCTGCATGCGAATCCCTTGACGGTAAGAGAGGCCGCAGAAGAAGCCGCCTGTGTGTATCCATCGGACCGCGATAAACAAATCGAAGCGATGAAGGTGGCATGGGCGGCCAAGTTGAAAGATCAAACTGACAAGTTTAAAAGTGCTGCCATCCTGAGAGCGCGTGAGGGGCAAAAAAGGAAACCTGGGGTTGCAGAAGCTTTAACCGAACCTACGATTGGGATACCTGGCGCACCCCCTTACCCTTGGTGGAACATCGTGATCGCTGGCCCCTTCCAGCCCGCTCCTGTAGATCCCACCGGGCCATTTTTGGCAAATAAAATCTTTGTCCCGGACCAAGACGCATTTTGTTTTGTGGCCGTCTGGCTGAATCCGGCACCCATCAATTGGTTCCCTCCGGGCCCGTCGGCCGCCGACATGATGAACGCCTTAAATATGAGAATCAACTTCCCCATCATAAATCTCGTCGCAGCCACTCCAGGGCCCCCCGTTCCGTTCATCAATTGGAGCCCTCTCAACAGCTTTGGACCCTTTCCTTGGTTGAAAATCGGAGTCGTGCAACTGGGTAACAACGTTTTTCCTTTGCCGGGTCAGGGCAATCCGGTGCTTTATGAAATGAACGTGACGGCCGATGTGACGGGCCCAGCTCCCGTGCCGTTCGCTGGTTTCTGCACCTGGGTTTTTGACCCGGACTTCGAGCCTGCCACCTGGCCCCCTTCAGTGCCGACGGTAGGGCCCCACTGGCAGTTTGAGATCCCCATGAGGTTCATGACATACAGGCGTTAAACAGAGGTTCATTTGCGTTCCGGAAAGTGGACTCCCGATCCGCCTATCGCTGAGCGAAGCAGTGGGTCGGGTCGTCCACGGAGGGGCGGTGGTGACGACGTCATATCCGGTAAGTGGAGGACCGAGATCATGGCAGGAGACATCAAGGGACAAATGGGCACTGAAGCCACCGATGACTTAAAAGCCATCAAGGGTATTGATGCAAACGCCTTAAAGGCGCTTCATAAGGCGGGAATACATCGGTTCGCTGATCTATCTCGATATTCTCCAGAAGAGCTTTCTAACGTATTGCGAACCAAGGCTGTAGCCGATTACCCTCCAGCGGTCATCCGATCGAAGAACTGGATCAAGCAAGCCAAGATGCTCGTCGGAGGATCTGAAGAGGCGGCCGCCGAAAAAAAACTCGGCGATAAAGGGGCCGAGAACCACGGCCGAAAAGCCTTGCAAAAAAAATGGCGGAACCATGCCGAGTTTTCAGTCTTTTTTGATTCTATGACCAACAGCGGGGACGAGCGAAAATGGCAGACCCGCGTTTATCACGCGCAAACCGGGAAAGAGAAGGTGTTTCAAGGCTACGATCCAAGCGGCTGGACGGCGTGGATGGCGAGGCAGGCCGATCTGAGGGTTGAAGCCGAAGCTTTGTCCCCGGGTGCGGAAAGAAACCCATCGGTGGAAGTGATCAAATCGGAGGACATCCAATTCCGCATCGCAGCGTTCGACATTTCCGAAACCCAGCGTAATTTCAAAAACAGGCTTGTCGTCAGCGCGGCGTTCACCGTCCGCGGTCCCAAAGCCGAAGACCTGATGGAAGCCTGCGTCCCGTACCGGTTGGAAATCGAATTGGTTGATCTGGAGCGAAACACGTCGCGAATCTTGGCCTGCAGCCGCGGCCGTCTTGAGGCTGAAAAAGCAGAATACGCCCAGCGCTACGAGCTCGACATGCCGGAGGCAGGACTATATCAAATGCACTGCCTGGCTGTATTGCCTCCAGCGGAAATGGCGGCATACCGCATTATTCCGAACATCAGAGTGGTGCCCTGATGGAACAACGGGATTACTTTCACGCCACAGGGCCCTGGAGCAAAAAACATGGACGAGATCACAATCAAACGCGGGAACCGCGAGGTTACGTTCAAGAAGCTCCCCGACTTATTTGCGGTTCGTTTAAAGCAGGGCGCTGCCCGGAGCCCCGAGATGCTGGAGTCGGCCCTCGGGGATGCCGGCACGGGACTGAAGCATGCCTATTCCATCGCACCCGAGAGGATGGATGTTTTCAGGGTTGATGATCATAACCGGATCGAGGATGCCACCGACAGGCTGCGCGCATCCGACAATGCCGACGTTGTCAGTCATGTCTACACGGTGGACGGCACCGCACAAGGCGCTGTGGTTCCCACCGGCACCCTGACCCTTCAATTCAAGCCACAGGTCGAAAAGGCGCAGAAGGAATCGATTCTTTCTGAGTTCGGTTTGGAGGTTATCGAGGACTTGAAGTTCATGCCGGGAGCCCATACGGTTCGCCTGACCGAGGGGTCAGACCAAAACCCCTTGAAGATTTCCGCGCAGCTTCAACAACGCACCGAGATCCTGATGGCCGAACCGGATCTGTCCTTTCGCGTCAGCTTCCAGCATCGGCCTGCGGATACGCTTTTCACCGATCAGTGGCATTTGGCAAACCGTGGCGATAGCCTCGGTTTGACGGCCGGTGCGGATGTCAGGGCTGAGGCAGCCTGGGAGGTGAGCAGGGGTAACCGGGATATCACCATTTGCATCATCGATGACGGCTTCGATCTTTCACACCCAGACTTGAGTGGCCCCGGCAAGGTCGTAGCTCCTCGGGACTTCGGGCAGGAAAATTTCGACCCGAACCCGGTGTTTGAAGATGACAACCACGGCACCTGCTGCGCGGGCGTCGCCCTTGCGGAAGAAAACGGCGTTGGAGTGGTCGGCCTGGCTCCGAATTGTTCTTTTATGCCCATCCGCATGGCGGATAATCTTTCCGACAGTATCCTGGTGAGCTATTTTGAATATGCCATGGACAACGGCGCCGATGTCATCAGCTGCAGCTGGCATGCGCAGGCGGTTTTCTTCCCATTGTCCATGAAGGTCAGCGCGATGATTCATCATGTCGCGACTAAAGGTCGAACCAATAAAAAGGGCTGTGTCATCCTTTTTGCCGCCGGCAACGGGAACAGCCCTCTGGACGGTGTAAAAAACGAGATCCAACACCACCAGGGATTTGCGCTTCATCCGGATGTTATTGCGGTCGCCGCATCGAACAGCCTGGACCAGCGCGCTTCTTACAGTAATTACGGCCCGGAAATAACGATCTGCGCGCCTTCCAGCGGTAACCCCGGCAGGGGCATCGTGACAACTGACCGCCGCGGCACCCGGGGGTACACCGCGGATGACTACCGCCTCGACTTCGGAGGTACCTCCAGCGCGACTCCTTTGGCGGCAGGCCTGGCGGCACTCATCCTGTCGGTGAACCCCGCGCTGACGGCCTCAGACGTCAAATGGATAATGATGGAAACAGCAGACAAAATCAACGAAGAGAGCGGCGCCTACGTCGACGGACACTCACAGTATTTCGGCCACGGACGTGTCAATGCTGCACGAGCTGTTCAAAAGGCAAACGCCCTGACGCTTAAAAATGAATCCACGGGTGAGGCTCTCTATGTGGAGCACCGTACGACAAAGGCATTCGACCCGAATGGAGAACTCGAAGACAAGATTTCATTTCCGTTGAGTGTGATGATCAGGGATATCGAAGTGCATGTGGACATCGAACACGCGCAACCCGAAAAACTGCGCCTTGTTCTGACTTCGCCTCATAATGAGAAAATCGTCCTCCAAGATGCGGAAGGCGGTCGGCGCCTGGCCAGATCAGAACCTACCGCAGGAGTGACCATCCTGAACTCTTCACCCCTTTGCTGGTGACCTCAGCCACTGGGGACTGGCTTTTGAAAGTGTTCGCTGGGAGCCTCGGCAATATGGGAAGGCTTCGCAACTGGGGACTGTGTATTCAGTATTGAAAAAGGTCAGCACCGCCGTTCTGGACGGAAATTCCTCCGAAAATTCCCACACAAACAATCAAGGGGTTACAGAGAATCTCTGTAACCTTTTGATTAACTGGTGCGCCCGCAAGATTCGAACTTGCGACCTACGGATTCGTATGCATAACTCCCGAGTTTCCT
>CAVQTH010000049.1:0-14896 GCA_963716325.1 uncultured delta proteobacterium
AACCTGAAACACGGTTTTGAGCAGGCCCTGGTCCAATCCGTGGCACGGTTGGAGGGCGCGTTTTCGTTCGTCATGCTCACCAGCCGGGGCGAGGTGGTCGGCATCCGGGACCCCAACGGCTTCCGGCCGTTGTGCCTGGGGAAGATCAACGGCAGCTACGTGCTGGCCTCGGAAAGCTGTGCCCTCGACCTGGTGGAGGCCGAGTTCGTGCGAGAGGTCGAGCCGGGTGAAATCGTCATCATCACCCGGGACGGCATCCGCAGCATCCGCACGCCGGCGGCCGACCGGCGGGCCTTCTGCATCTTCGAGTTCATCTACTTTGCGCGGCCGGACAGCACCATCGACGGCAAGAACGTCTATCTCATGCGCAAGGCCTTCGGCCGCCGGCTGGCGCGGGAAGCGCCGGTGCAGGCGGATTTTGTCATGCCGTTTCCGGACTCCGGGACCTATGCGGCGGTCGGCTATTCCGAAGAGTCCGGCATCCCGTATGAGATCGGGATGATCCGCAACCATTATGTCGGCCGGACCTTTATTCAGCCCACCCAGAGCATGCGGGACTTCGGGGTGCGGGTGAAGCTCAACCCCGTCAAGGAGCTGCTGAAGGGAAAGGAGATCATCATCATCGACGACTCCATCATCCGCGGCACCACCGTGAAGACCCGCGTCAAGGCGCTCCGGCAGCTCGGGGTGAAACGGGTGCACATGCGGATCTCCGGGCCGCCCCACCGTTTCCCCTGCCACTACGGCATCGATTTCTCCACGCGGGGCGAGCTGATCGCCGCCGGCAAAACCCAGGAAGAGCTCTGCCGGATTCTCGACCTGGACACCCTGCACTACCTGAGCATCGAGGGCCTGCTGGAGGCCACCGGCGTTCCCGATGCAGAGAACCTCTTCTGCAAGGCATGCTTTGACGGGCGTTACCCCGTTTGCTTTGACGAAAGCCTGTCGAAAGGATGTCTCGAGGCGACGTAAACGCCTCCCGCGCCGTCACCCGGCGTCCGGCCGTTCGCCTCGAGCCATACCCTATCCCGAAACTTGTCCTTTCAGGCGCCCCAGTGTAGAATGGATTCATCATCAAGGCCGGCGTCCGACCGCCGGCAGGAGGGGTGTCATGATCGAGTCGAAATATCTGAAGGACAATATCGAGAACATCCAGAAGCTCATGGCGATTCCCGCTCTGCGGAATTTTGAGACCAAGAGCCTGGGAAAACTCCTGAAGCTCAGCAGAATCCGGGAATACGAGGACGGCGAGGCGATCATCCGCGAGGGCGATCAGGACACGTGGCTCTACTTCCTGCTGTCCGGCAAGATTCGCATCACCAAGGAAAACCTGGAGATCGGCGTCATCGACAAGAAGGGCGAAATCTTCGGCGAGATGCGCATCATCGACAGCGGGCACCGCTCGGCCACGGTCGCCGCCGTCGGCAAGACCGCCTGCCTGGCCGTCGACACCACCGCCAAAAGCCGGTTTGCAACCCAGACCCTCGATGAGGAGAAGCTGGACTTCCTGCTTCTGCTGTACCGCATATTCGCCGAGTACATGTCCATCCGGCTGCGCGTTACCAACGATGAGCTGGTGGCCGCGAAGAAAAAGATCAAGCACCTGATCTCCAAACTCTGATGGTTTCGCCTACGGTTGAATTCAAGCGGCAGACGGCGAATGTTTTTTTTCACGTACTGACCCGCTGCAACCTGCGCTGCCGGCACTGCTATATCAACCCCGAGCAGCACGGCCGCAAGCGCCTGCCCATTGAGCGCATCGAGCGCTGGCTGGGGGTTTTCGCCGGCCGCAGCCCGGGCGCCAATCTCGTCCTGCTCGGCGGCGAGCCCACCCTGCACCCGGATCTGCCCCGGGCCGTGCGTTGCGCCCGGCGGCTGGGCTTTGGCAGCATCACCATCGACACCAACGGCTACCTGTTCCACGACATCCTCGACCGGGTCACCCCCGCCGAAGTGGACGTCTTCAGTTTCAGCCTGGACGGCGCCGTTGCCGGGACCAACGACCGGATCCGGGGCAGCGGCTCCTACGAGGCCTGCCTGTCCGGCATCCGCCGGGCGCGGGCCCGGGGGTTCCAAACGAGCCTGATCTACACGGTGAGCCGCGCCAATCTGCAAGAGCTCTCCTTGATGGGGCCGTTGCTGGAGGAACTGGGGGTCGGGCGGTTTTTCATCCAGGTGCTGGGGCTGCGGGGCAAGGCCGCGATGACCGGCTGCGATCCGGACGCGGAGGAGGTTTTGCGGGTGCCGCCGTCGGAGTGGCGCGAGAAGGTGCCGGCGGCGGCCGAGGCGATCGCGCGGCGGGGCATCCGCGTGGTATATCCCAAAGTGTTTCTCGGACCGGAGGAAAAATTCGAATGCGCGGGGCTCGTGGCCGACAACTACTTCGTCTTCCCCAACGGCCGGGTCTATCGCTGTCCGCTCTGCGAGGATTTCCCGGTGCACAGTCTGGAACTGCGGGACGGCCGGCTGGTTGATTCGCCGCGCCTGAACGAAAGCGATTTCTTTCGCCTGGACATCCCCGAGGGCTGCGTCATGAACCAACTCATCCAGCCCGGCCCCCTGAGTTCCACCGCCGCCGGCCGGCCCGGATTCAAAATCGCCTGCTGCCTGCTGAAAGAGGAAATCCAGCCGCCGGGCGACGGTTCCGCGTGAGGAGGTGCGCCTTATCGTGGAGCCGATCACCCTGCGCCGGAGAATCATCGCGCTGCTCAGCGACCAGGAGATGGACGTGCGGGAGCTCTCCCAGGAGCTGGGGATCAAGGAGAAGGAGGTCTACGAACACCTCGTGCACGTCGAGCGTTCGGCGGCGGCTGCGAGAGCCAGGTTCATTCTCACCCCCAGTCAATGCCTGCTGTGCGGCTACGTGTTCGAGGATCGCCGGCGGCTCACGCGCCCCAGCCGTTGCCCCTTGTGCAAACGCTCCAAGCTCCAGAACCCTTCTTTTAGAATTATATAACCACCGCCGATTTCATCCGGCGACTGCTATTTGACTTAAGTCAATTTATCGTTTACACAGATCAGCTATAAAACGTTCCGCCATCTTTCTCCCCCAGTTTCATCAGCGATTGTGAAAAGCACTAAAGGGGCCGCTCTCCTTCATGCGCTATCGCATTTGCCAGGCCCCTCAGCCGTAACCCCTCTCATAAGGTTGCGAAGCGATGAAGCTCTTGAAAAAGCTCAACTGGAAGGTTTTGGTGCTGCTGATCATTTTAGGCGGCGCGGTCGGCGGTTTCGTCGCCTTCGGACCGCCCCAGCTCATGGCCAAGACCGAAAGTCCCCTGTTCTGCAACTCCTGCCACGTCATGGAATCACAGTTCGAGGCATGGTTCAATGTCGGCGCCCACCGCACGATCCGTTGCGTCGACTGCCACCTGCCGCATGAGAATATGCCGGCGTACTATGTCTGGAAGTCCATCGACGGCATGAAGGATGTCGTCGTGTTTTATTCCGGCAAGACGCCGGAGACGATCACGATCTCCGAGCGCGGGAAGAAGTTCGTGCAGGCCAACTGCATCCGCTGCCATTCCGAGCGCGTGGCCATGATCAACCAGGATCGAAATTGCTGGGACTGCCACCGGTTCCTCCAGCACCATTTGGCCGGCGTCCGTATGACGAACTGAAACCTATCGATCGCCTTAAATTTAAAAACCATCTTAGGAGGGGGAGATGTCCTACAGCGCAAAACACATCGTGGCGGTCTGTTTGTGCACAGCCCTGGCATTTGTCCTTATTGCATGCGAACCGCCCAAGCCGCAGATGGTCAAGACCGTCAACATCCCGGACGGCGAAATCGACCCCGCGGTCTGGGGCAAGGCCTACCCGGAACAGTACGAGCTCTGGAAGAAGACGGCGGACCCCGTCTCCGCCCGGCGCAGCAAGTACAAGATCGGCATGGACGGCGGGTCGGTCAGCGTGGACAAGCTTTCCATGTATCCTTACATGGCGCTGCTGTTCAACGGGTGGGGGTTCGGCGTGGAGTACAACGAGCCTCGCGGCCACGCATACATGATTCGCGACCAGGTCGAAATCGATGCCTCGCGCATCGGGGCCGGCGGTGTCTGCCTGAGCTGCAAGAGCCCTTATTCGCCCGGACTGCAGAAGCAAATGGGGGCCGATTACTACAGGAAGCCTTTCAAGGAAGTCCTGGGCATGATTCCCGAGAAGAACCGCGACCTGGGGGTCGCCTGCATCGACTGCCACGACAACAAGGACATGAGCTTGAAGATTTCGCGCGGGTTCACGCTGATCGAGGCCTACAAGTCCATGGGGGTCGATCCCGCCAAGTTGACGCGCCAGGAGATGCGCTCGGCGGTCTGCGCCCAGTGCCACGTGACCTACAACATCCCCAAGGACAAGGAAAACAAGTCCGTGGGGCTCTACTTTCCCTGGCAGAACAGCAAGTTCGGCGCCATCACCATCGAGGACATCATCAAGCAGATCCGCAAGGACGAGACCGTTCTGGAATGGAAGCAGACGGTCACCGGCTACCGGATGGCGTTCATCCGGCACCCGGAATACGAGTTCTGGACCAACAGCAGCACCCATTTCAAGGCGGGCGCCTCCTGCGCCGACTGCCACATGCCCTACACCATCGTCGGCGTGCACAAGGTGTCGGACCACCGCGTGATGAGCCCGGTGCAGGCCGACATGAAGGCCTGCAAGCAGTGCCATGCCGAGAGCCCCGACTGGCTGAAGGAGCGTGTTTTTTCCATCCAGGACCGGACGGTGTCGATCATGATTCGCGCCGGATATCAGACCTCCACGGTGGCCAAACTGCTGGAGACGGCCCACAAGGCCCAGGCCGAGGGCAAGGTCATCGACCAGCAGCTCTACGACAAGGCCAAGGAATTCTATGAAGAGGCCTTCTACAGGGTCCTTTTCATCGGCGCCGAAAACTCGATCGGGTTCCACAACCCGCCGGAGGGTCTGCGCATCCTGGGTGATTCGGTTGCGTTCGGCACGCGGGCCGAGGCCTATCTGCGCCAGGCCCTGACCAAGGCCGGCGTCGACGTGCCGATCAAGGTGGATCTCGAAATCATGAAGTATGTCGACCAGCGGGGCACGAAGAAGCTCAAGTTCGACCCTACCCTTGAGGTCAAAGACCCTTACGGACTGCAGGACAAGTTCTTCTAGCGCAAAATGCCGCCCTGAAGAACGGGCGGCATTTTGACATTGGTTCAAAAAAAAGCGCCTCCGGCGAGTTGCCGGGGGCGCTTTTTCAGCTTTCGTCTTCCTGCTTACATCGCATACAGGTCCTTGCCGTCGATGACCCGCACACCTTCGCGCTTCAACACGGCAGTTGCCGCCGGGACGTTGTCGAAACGGAAGATCAGCACGGCGTTCCGGCCGCTCTGCCGCACGAAGGCGTACATGTATTCCACGTTGATGTTGTCCTTGGAGAGGGTCTTGAGGATACGGTGCAGCCCACCGGGCCGGTCCTCCACCTCCACGGCCACCACCGCGTTGATTCCGACCGTGTAGCCTCTCTCGTTGAGCAGGCGCTTGGCCTTCTCGTTGTCGTTGACGATCAGGCGCAGGATCCCGAACTCGGTCGTGTCGGCCAGTGAAAGCGCGCGAATGTTGATCCCGCCTTCCTCGAAGATGCGCGTCACCTCTTCCAGCCGTCCGGGCTTGTTTTCCAGAAAAATGGAGATCTGCTCGACGTTCATGTCCGCCTCCTTTAGATGTTGCGTTTGTCGATAACCCGGACGGCCTTGCCCTCGCTGCGCTGGATGCTCTTGGGTTCCACCAGCTTGACCACGGTCGTCACCCCGAGGGTTTCCCGGATGTTTCTCTCGAGCTCCCGTTCGACGCTCTGCAGGTTCTTGATGGCATCCGAGAACATGCTCTCGTTCACCTCCACCCGGACCGTCAGCTGATCCAGGTTGGCGACGCGTTCGACCACCAGCTGGTAGTGGGGCTCGAACGTCTTGGTCTCCATGATAACGCTTTCGATCTGGGACGGAAACACATTGACCCCGCGGATGATGAGCATGTCGTCGCTGCGGCCCTGGATTCGACCCATGCGCACCATGGTGCGGCCGCAGCGGCAGGGTTCGGGGTGCAGGACGGAGAGGTCCCGGGTGCGGTAGCGGATCACCGGGAAGGCCTCCTTGGTGATGGTGGTGAAGACGAGCTCGCCCGTCATACCGTAGGGCAGCACCTCGCCGGTTTTGGGGTTGATGATCTCGGGGATGAAATGGTCCTCGAAGATGTGCAGCCCGCGCTGAGCCTCGATGCACTCAACGGCCACACCGGGCCCCATCACCTCGCTCAAGCCGTAGATGTCCATGGCCTTGAGGTTGAGCTTTCCTTCGATTTCCTGGCGCATGCGTTCGGACCAGGGCTCCGCCCCGAAGATGCCCGCCTTGAACTTGAGGTCGCGGAAGCTCACCCCCATCTCCTCGGCCGTTTCCGCCACGTGCAGGGCGTAGGACGGAGTGCAGGTCAGCACGGTCGGGCCGAAGTCCTTCATGATCATCACCTGGCGCTTGGTGTTGCCGCCCGAGATGGGGATAACGGAGGCCCCCAGCCTCTCGGCGCCGTAGTGCACGCCGAGCCCTCCCGTGAAAAGCCCGTAGCCGTAGGCGTTGTGCACGATGTCGTCCTTGCGCGTGCCGGCCGCCACCAGGCTGCGGGCCATGAGCTCGGACCAGGTCTGGATGTCCCGGGCGGTGTAGCCCACCACGGTGGGCTTGCCGGTGGTGCCGGAGGAGGCGTGGATGCGGGTCACGTTGTCCATGGGCACGGCAAACATGCCATAGGGGTAGTTGTCCCGCAGGTCGGTCTTGTAGGTGAAGGGGAGCTTGTGCAGGTCCGTCAGGGCGCGAATGTCCCCGGGCGTCGCCCCCGCTTCCTCGAACCGCCGGCGGTAAAACGGAACGGTATTGTATACCCGCGCGACCGCCGCCTGCAGCCGCCGCAGCTGGATGGCCTCCAGGGCCTCGCGCGGCATGGTTTCGAATTCTTCGCTGAAAATCATGCTTTCTTATCCTCCTCCGGGAACATCGTCTTGGACAGCTCGACAAGCTTGTATTTCTGGATCTTGCCGCTGGCCGTCATGGGGAACGTGTTGACGAACGCCACGTGCCGGGGGATCTTGTAGCGGCTGATGCGGCCCCGGCAGAAGTCCTTGACGTCTTGCTCCGTCACGGAGGCGCCCTGCTTGAGCTTGACGAAGGCGCCCACCTCTTCGCCGTACTTGCGGTGGGGAACCCCGACCACCTGTACGTCGGCGATGCCCTCCAATTTGAAAAGATACTCCTCGATCTCGCGCGGATAAATGTTTTCGCCGCCGCGGATGATCATGTCCTTGAGCCGGCCGGTGATGGAGAGATAGCCGTCGGCGTCCATCACGCCGAGGTCGCCCGTGCGCAGCCAGCCGTCGGCGTCGACGGCCTTGGCGGTCGCCTCCGGCATCTTGTAATAGCCTTTCATCACGCTGTAGCCGCGGCAGCACACCTCGCCCTGCACGCCGGGGGGCTGGGGGCAGCCGGTTTTCGGGTCGACCACCTTGACCTCGATGCCCGGCATGGCGCGGCCCACGGTTTCGGTTTGCCGGCGGATGTCGTCGCCGATCAGGGTCTGGGTGATGACGGGTGAATTCTCGGTGAGCCCGTAGCAGATGGTGATCTCCTGCATGTACATTTTTTCGATCACCTGGCGCATGACCGCCACCGGGCAGGGTGAACCGGCCATGATGCCGGTGCGCAGGCTGTCGAACCGGAACTTGCTGAACAGTTTGTGGTCCAGGATGGCGATGAACATGGTGGGCACTCCGTAGAGCGCGGTGCAGCGTTCCTGCTCGACGGCGGTCATCGCCGCGACCGGGTCGAAGCCCTCCATGATGACCAGGGTTGCTCCGTGGTTCACCGCAGCCAGGACCCCCAGCACGCAGCCGAAGCAGTGAAAGAGCGGCACGGGCAGGCAGACCCGGTCTTTCGGACCGAAGTGCTGGTTGGCGCCGATCCAAAACCCGTTGTTGCCGATGTTGAAGTGCGTCAGCATGACGCCCTTGGGGAACCCCGTGGTGCCCGAGGTGTACTGCATGTTGACGACGTCGTGAGGGTCGAGGGCGGCCTGGCGGGCCCGGTAATCGCCGTCGCCGGTCATGGCGCTCATGGCTAGGACCTCCGGGACGGAATACATTCCGCGGTGCTTTTCCAGGCCCAGGAAAAAGACCCGCTTCAGGTGCGGAAAACGGGCGCTCGCCAGGCGCCCCCGTTCCTGGGCCCGCAGCTCGGGGACGAGCTCATATACGGTCTGCAGGTAATCGATGTCCTGGTAGCCGTCGATGAGAAACAGGTTTTCCGACTCCGACTGTTCCAGAACATAGGCCAGCTCGTTGATCCGGTAGTTGGTGTTGACGGTGAGCAGGACGGCGCCGATCTTGGCGGTGGCGAACTGCAGCGCCACCCAATAGGGGACGTTGGTCGCCCACACGGCCACCTTTTCGCCCTTTTGGATACCCATCGCCATCAGGCCGCGGGCCAGGCGATCCACGAGATCGCCGAACTGCCGGTAGGTCAGACGGAAATCCCGGTCGACATAGACCACCGCCTCGTTGTCCGGGTAGGCGGCGACGGTCCGGTCCAGAATCTGCCCCAGTGTCCACGGCCGCAGTATCTCGTTGCCCATGGAGCCTCCTTTGATCGTCAATCCGGAAAGTAGAGCACGGCGTAAATCGCGGCAGGCGTGTCGCCCAGGCAGGACAAGTAGTGGGGCACAATCGAGTTGTAATAGATGCTGTCCCCCGCGTCCAGCTGGTGCACTTCCTTGCCGTAGATGATCTCGACGCGGCCGGAGTCGACCACGATGAACTCCTCGCCCTCGTGTGAGGACAGGGTCTTCTCAACCGCCGACTCCGGCAGCAGTTCCACGAAAAAGGGTTCCATGTGCCGGTCGGTCTTGCCGCGCCCCAGGGAATAAAATTGCAGGGCGACTGGGGCGTTTTTCGATCGCAGCATGCTCAGCTCGCGGGAACGATCCTTGCGCCGAATGATGAGCGGATCCCGGCTGACCTGGTCGTCAAGAAAGGTGCCCAGGCGTGCGCCGAGCGCCCGGGAGATTTTCAACAGCGGCCCCAGCGACGGGTAGACATCCTCCTCCTCGACCAGCCGGATCAGCTCGGCCTTGAGGCCGGTCCGCCGGGAAAGCTCGTCCAGGGTGATCCCGTTTTTTTGCATGACGGCTTTGATGCGTTGTCCGATTTTTTCGGTTCTCATGTGAACCTCCTGCGCTGTAAAAGGCGATAGGCCTTGACCGTGAAGTAAAAGGAAGCATCCATACACCAGCTGCCCACGGATTAAAAGCAAAAACCGGGCAATCTCGCCGACCGATGACGGCGTCGGTCATTGACGGACCTGATTAAATCCGGTACACGTGCCGTCATCCATGCAAACATCTCTTTTCTTCACCATCTATGGCCGGGTCGTCGAATTGCTGCGGCCGGTGCGCGGGCTGGCCGTCCTCCTGACCCTGGCCAACCTGGCGCTGGCGGCCGTGCCGTTTCTGGACCCCATCCTGTTCGGCAAGGCGATCGATCTGCTCACCAACGCTTCCGCGCGGGGGGCCGAGGCCACCTTCCACGACGGCATTCGGATCTTCGGGCTGTGGGCGGCAGTGGGGGTGGGAGGCATCGGTGCGCGCATCCTGGTGTCGCTGCACGCCGACCGGCTCGCCCACCGCCAGCGGCTGAACATCACCGCCCTGTTCTTCGAGCACGTCCTGCAGCTGCATCTTGCCTACCATCGCAGCTCCCACTCCGGCCGGCTGCTCAAAATCATGCTGCAGGGCAGCGACCAGCTCTTCGGGCTGTGGCTGGGCATGTTCCGCGAGCATCTCTCCACGCTGGTCGCGCTGCTGGTGCTGCTGCCCATGACCCTCTTCCTCAACTGGCAGCTGGCCCTGCTGATGATCGTTCTGGTCACGGGGTCGGCCCTGCTCACCGCCTATGTCACCCGCCGCACGTTCAGTGCCCAGGGCGAAGTCGAGGCCTATCGCACGACGCTGGCCGAGCGGGCGGGGGATGCCATCGGAAACGTGGTGCTGGTGCAGAGCTTCGTGCGGCTCTCGGCGGAGATGCGGATGATGCGCGACGTGATCGAACGCCTGCTCTCTATCCAGTTTCCGGTCCTCAACTGGTGGGCCGTGGTGAGCGTGCTGCAGGGTGCGGTGGCGACCATCACCGTTATCAGCATTTTCGCCATGGGGGCCTGGCTCAATCTGAAGGGCGAGGCGACCGTGGGCGAGATCGTGACCTTCATGGGGTTTGCCACGCATCTCCTCGGCCGCATTGACCAGGTGGTAGGCTTCGTGAACGGGCTGTTCATGGAGGTCCACAGCTTGAAGGAATTTTTCGAGGTGCTGGACACCCAGTCGGCGGTGGCCGACCGCCCGGGCGCCCGGCCGATTGAAAACGTCCGGGGCCGGGTCGAGTTCGACCAGGTGAGCTTCAGCTATGATTCGCATCGCAAGGCATTGGAGGACGTCAGCTTTTCGGTGGAACCGGGGCAGACCGCGGCCCTCGTCGGGGAGACCGGCGCCGGCAAGAGCACGGCCATGGGGCTGCTGCACCGCCAGGACGACCCGCAGGGAGGCGCCATCCGCATCGACGGCGTCGATATTCGCGATGTGACCATCGATTCCCTGCGAATGCACACCGGGGTGGTTTTTCAGGAGAGCCTGCTGTTTTACCGCAGCATCGCCGACAACCTGCGGGTCGGCAAGCCGGATGCCACCGACGCCGAGCTGGAGGAGGCGGCGCGGCTGGCCCGCGCCCACGATTTCATCATGCGGCAGCCGCGCGGCTACCAGACGCGCATCGGCGAACGCGGCTCCAACCTGAGCGGCGGGGAGCGCCAGCGCCTGGCGATCGCCCGGGTGCTGCTCAAGAACCCGCCGCTCCTCATCCTGGACGAGGCCACGAGCGCCCTGGACGCCGCCACCGAAGCCCTGGTGCAGCAGGCCCTCAAAACCCTGAAACAGGGGCGCACCACGTTCATCATCGCTCACCGGCTGGCCACCATTCGGGACGCGGACCTGATCCTGGTATTTC
This sequence comes from uncultured delta proteobacterium, assembly GCA_963716325.1. Classification (GTDB taxonomy): domain Bacteria; phylum Desulfobacterota; class Desulfobacteria; order Desulfobacterales; family SpSt-501; genus SpSt-501. The sequence continues at coordinate 11,057 of CAVQTH010000049.1, forward strand.
AGAACGGCCGGATCATCGAGCGCGGGAGTTTCCAGGCGCTGGTGCGCCAGGGCGGCTTCTTCGCACAGCTGGTGGCGACCCAGTTCCAAAACCCGGCTGACGCCGAACCCGGAACAAGCCAGACCGAGACAGCGGTCCTCTCCCCGTCCGACAGCATGTAAACCGTTTCCGCCCCATTGAAAATAAAAGGCGGCAGCGCATTCACGCTGCCGCCTTTTTCAGCATGCCCATGTCTAAAGTAAAATGCCGCCCGCTAAGCGGGCGGCATTTTACTTTACGCGTTCGGCCTTGATGATCATGACCGTGTCCACGGGGACGTCCTGGTGGCCGCCGCGATTGGCGGTCTTGACCTTCGTGATGGCGTCCACCACGTCCATGCCTTCCACCACCTTGCCGAAGACGGCATAGCCCCAGCCCTGGACGGTCTTGTTCTTGAAATCCAGGAAATCGTTGTCCACCGTGTTGATGAAGAACTGGGCCGTGGCGCTGTCCGGCACCTGGGTGCGGGCCATGGCGAGAGTGCCGCGCTGGTTCTTCAGCCCGTTGTCGGCCTCGTTTTTGACCGGCGGTTTGGTGGGTTTCTCCTTCATGCCGGCCGTCATGCCGCCGCCCTGGACCATGAAGTTGGGGATGACACGGTGGAAGATGGTGCTGTTGTAGTGGCCGGCATCGACATAGTCCAAAAAGTTCTGGACGGTCTTGGGAGCCTTGTCCGGGTAAAGCTCGATCACAATCTTGCCCTTGTCGGTCTCGAGCGCCACCTTGGTAGCGTCGCCGGCGGCGGCCGGCGTCACGGCGGCAAGGACGCTGAGTGCGGAAATCCATGCAAATTTCATCAAAGATTCTCCTTTCGGGTTTTGGGTGCCCGGAACATAAACGAATATCGCCCAAAGTCAAGTCAGATTTGATGTTATGAGACCGGCAATTGATAGGCCCACTCGTGTTCGGGTTCAGGCGGAGCGGGGTGCCCGCCGCAGCGAGCCGCAACCATCCATTCAACGAACCAACGCCCGGCCTTATCCTCGTTGACGCCGGCAAACCGTGCTGGTAGAATCTCTTTCACCCGTGTTTCACCCGGATGCGGGCCGTACCCTGTTGCGCCTGCCGCCCGGCGCCCATATCCCGCTTCCTTCCTCCGGCGACCCGGGAAAGGAAAGGGTTCGTGATGAAGACGCTTCTCATCTACCCCGCGTTCCCGCCGACGTTCTGGAGCTTCAAGTACGCGGTCTCGTTTGTTCGCAAGAAGGCCGCTCTGCCGCCCCTGGGCCTGCTGACGGTGGCGGCAATGCTGCCCGCCGGGTGGCCCAAACGCCTCGTGGATCTGAACGTGGAGCCCCTGACCGCAGAGGACCTGGCCTGGGCGGATTGCGCCCTCATCAGCGCCATGGCGGTTCAGCGCACATCCGCCGAGGAGGTGATCGCGCGTTGCCGGCAGGCCGGCTTGAAAATCATCGTCGGCGGGCCGCTGTTCACCATTGAGCACGACGCGTTCCCGGAGGTCGACCATTTCGTTCTTAATGAGGCCGAGCTCACCCTGCCTCCCTTTCTGGCGGATCTGCAGGCGGGCGGCCCGAAGCGGGTCTATGCCTCCCGGGAGTTTCCCGCCCTGAGCGCCACTCCCCCGCCGCTGTGGCAGCTGATCGATTTGAAACGCTACGCGACGATGAGCATCCAGTTCTCCCGCGGTTGCCCCTTCAACTGCGAATTCTGCAACGTCACCGCCTTGTTCGGCCACCGGCCGCGGCAAAAAGGGGCCGGGCAGGTTGTATGGGAGCTCGATGACCTTTACCGGCGCGGATGGCGGGGCGCCGTCTTTTTTGTCGACGACAATTTCATAGGCAATAAAAGGTATCTGCGCGACGTGCTTTTGCCGGCGTTGGTCGAGTGGCGCAAGGGCAAAAAGGGCCTGCCGTTCAACACGGAAGTTTCCATCAACCTGGCCGATGATCCCGAATTGATGGATCTGATGGTGGCGGCGGGGTTCAACTCGATCTTTGTGGGAATCGAAACGCCCGATGAGGACAGCCTGCTGGAGTGCAACAAGGTCCAGAACCGGCGCCGCGATCTGATGGCCAGCGTCAAGCGCATTCAGCGGGCGGGACTGCAGGTCCAGGGGGGCTTCATCGTGGGGTTTGACAGCGACCCCTTGTCCATTTTCCAGCGCCAGGTCGACTTCATTCAAAACAGCGGCATCGTGACCGCCATGGTCGGCCTGTTGCAGGCCCCGCCCGGGACCGGGCTCTTTGAGCGCCTGAGACGTGAAAACCGGCTGATCGGGCTCATTTCCGGCGACAATGCGGACGGCACCACCAACATCATCCCCAAGATGGGGCTGGACGCCCTGCTCGAGGGTTACCGGACCATCCTGCGGCAGATCTACTCCCCCCGGTATTACTACCAGCGGGTGGTGACGTTCCTGCGCGAATTCAAGACGCCCGGCATCGAGGTCCCCATGGACCTGCAGCGGTTTCTGGCGATCTTCCGATCCTGCCTGCGGCTGGGCATTATCGGCCGGGAACGCGTACAGTACTGGAAATTGATGGCGTGGACCCTGCTGATGCGGCCCCGGCTTTTCCCCCTGGCGATGGCGCTCGCCATCCAAGGCTACCACTTTCGCAAGGTCAGCGAACTACACCTCCTCGATGCGCCGGGCAAGCGCGCCGGTTGAAATCCATGCGGGTCAGGTCGTTTTGGCCCGGAGGGAAGCCGAATGGGTGTTCCTGCGCCCCGGGCACGATAGGTCATCTGCTCGGGGTTGTATTGAGGAATATAGCGAAGTTCGGTTCCCGGGTGGCAGGCTGCGGCGGCTTCATCGATATCAGTCAGAACTCGAAACGGGTGCTCTTCATGGGCACCTTCACCACCGGCGGGATCAAAACGACCGTGGAGGCAGGCCGGGTGCGTATCCTCGAGGAGGGCCGGGTCAAGAAGTTCGTCAACGCCTGCGATCAGATCACCTTCTGCTCGCAGTTTGCCGGCCCCCAGGGCCAGGAGGTCTTCTACATCACCGAGCGCTGCGTCTTCAAGCTGATCGACGGGAGACTCGAGCTGACCGAGGTGGCGCCCGGGATCGATATCGACAAAGACATCCTGAAGCAGATGGAGTTCCGGCCCGTGATCCGCAACGTCGTGCCCATAGACCCCCGGGTATTCCAGGACGCCGTGATGGGGATCCGCAGCGAGTTTCTGCTGAAGGAGTTGAAAACCCGGCTGCGCTACGACCCAGAGCGGAACCTGCTGCGGCTGAATTTCAACGGGCTTGAGATCGACTCGGCGGAGGACATCGACAACATCAGGAAGATCGTGGAGGATATCTGCATCGCGGCCGGCAAAAAGGTGAACGCCGTCGTGAACTACGACGCCTTCAAGGTGAATGATCAGCTGCTGGACGAATATCTGGCCATGGGCCAGTACATCATTGAAAAGTACTACCGCAAGGTCGCGCGTCACACGACCAACCGCGAGGTGAGCGGCCGGTTCACGGACGAGTTCCAGAGCCGGCGGCTGGCGGCCAGCCTATTTGCATCGGAGGAAGACGCCTTGAAGTATGTGCTCGAATAAAATTGCGCGAAGCCCGGAGGCTGCGCGCAATTTTACCTGTGAGGGGAGCCTTAGAAAAAGCACATAGGCGAAGAGGCAACTTTTCAGCTGCCTGTAACTAAGGAGTTTGCGCGCGGGAGGCTCATCAAGAAGAAGCGGAGGCTCGGCCGCGGGGTTGCTTATGGTCGGAACCGGGATGTCGAGATTCGACATGTTCAAGGACCGAGACTCCAAGGAAACCCGTTTTGCAGAGGCTTTCACTTACATCGCCAAAACGCTGCAACCCTGCGCTTGGTTGCG
>CAVQTH010000050.1:0-83341 GCA_963716325.1 uncultured delta proteobacterium
GGCCGCCAAAGCGGGAACCGCTGCGTGCGGCAAACGGGTGGTCGTGATCGGCGCGGGCAACGTCGGCTGCGACGCCGCCACCGAGGCCCGCCGCCTCGCGCAGAAGACATCCTGCTGCTCGACGTGCAGCAGCCGGCTTCTTTCGGCAAAGAACGGCAGGCCGCCGAAGGTGCGGGCGCGCGGTTCCGCTGGCCCGTGGTCGCCTGCGAGATCACGGCCTCCGGCGTGAAGCTCGCCGACACCGAAGAGATCCCGGCCGACACGGTCATCGTCTCCATCGGCGACGTCCCGGACCTCTCCTTCCTGCCGGCGGAGATCGCCGTGGAGCGCGGCTTCATCAAAGTCGACGCGAACTACCGCACCAGCGACCCGAAGGTCTTCGCCATCGGCGACGTGGTGCGGCCCGGCCTTTTGACCGAGGCCATCGGCGCCGGCCGCGTGGTGGCCCAGGCCATTTGCGATGAGTCCGACGGCCGGACGCCGGCGCCGTTCCGGCGCCAGATGATCGAAAAGCGGCGGGTGACCGCCGAGTATTTCGACCCACGGATCACCGTGTTCGCGGAGTCACCAGTGCGGCTCCCAGTGCCTGTCCTGCGGCGCCTGCCGGGACTGCGGGGTCTGCGTGGCGGTGTGCCCGCAGGGGGCCATCTCGCCGCAAGCCACGGACGGCAAGGACTATGAATACGCCGTGGACGAGAATCTGTGCATCGGCTGCGGGTTCTGCGCCGGGGCGTGTCCCTGCGGCGTCTGGAACCTGGAAGAAAACTATCCGTTCGAATGAAGGCGGGAGGACGCCAAGGCCAAAGTGCCTATAGTGCCTAAAATTGAAAACCAGGGTGACTGTCCCGGATCAGTTGGATCTTCATTCGATGATGGCTTTTTTGGTTTGGCTCCTTCTGTGATTCGGATTTTTTATGGATTAGAGAAGGACACCCATGTCGAAATACGGCACGTTGACGGCAAATGATGTTTCCGACAAGCCGCGGGAGTCCTGCGGCATTTTCGGGATCTGCGGCCACCCGGAGGCATCCGCGTTGACCTACTTCGGCCTGTATGCCCTCCAGCACCGGGGTCAGGAAAGCGCGGGCATCGCCGTGGTACGCGACGAAAACATCTTTGCCCACCGCGGCATGGGGTTGGTTCACGATGTGTTCGACGTCGATCACCTCGAGGAACTGGAGGGCTGCTGCGCGATCGGACACGTCCGCTACTCCACCACCGGCAGCTCCATCCTCACCAACGCCCAGCCGTTCATCGTCCGCCACCGCCAGAAGGCTTACGCGGTCGGCCACAACGGCAACATCACCAACGCCCACATTCTCAAAGAGGAGCTCGAACAGGCGGGCTCCATCTTCCAATCGACCATGGACAGCGAAATCATGCTGCACCTTTTCGTCAAAAACCTGAAACACGGTTTTGAGCAGGCCCTGGTCGAATCCGTGGCACGGTTGGAGGGCGCGTTTTCGTTCGTCATGCTCACCAGCCGGGGCGAGGTGGTCGGCATCCGGGACCCCAACGGCTTCCGGCCGTTGTGCCTGGGGAAGATCAACGGCAGCTACGTGCTGGCCTCGGAAAGCTGTGCCCTCGACCTGGTGGAGGCCGAGTTCGTGCGAGAGGTCGAGCCGGGTGAAATCGTCATCATCACCCGGGACGGCATCCGCAGCATCCGCACGCCGGCGGCCGACCGGCGGGCCTTCTGCATCTTCGAGTTCATCTACTTTGCGCGGCCGGACAGCACCATCGACGGCAAGAACGTCTATCTCATGCGCAAGGCCTTCGGCCGCCGGCTGGCGCGGGAAGCGCCGGTGCAGGCGGATTTTGTCATGCCGTTTCCGGACTCCGGGACCTATGCGGCGGTCGGCTATTCCGAAGAGTCCGGCATCCCGTATGAGATCGGGATGATCCGCAACCATTATGTCGGCCGGACCTTTATTCAGCCCACCCAGAGCATGCGGGACTTCGGGGTGCGGGTGAAGCTCAACCCCGTCAAGGAGCTGCTGAAGGGAAAGGAGATCATCATCATCGACGACTCCATCATCCGCGGCACCACCGTGAAGACCCGCGTCAAGGCGCTCCGGCAGCTCGGGGTGAAACGGGTGCACATGCGGATCTCCGGGCCGCCCCACCGTTTCCCCTGCCACTACGGCATCGATTTCTCCACGCGGGGCGAGCTGATCGCCGCCGGCAAAACCCAGGAAGAGCTCTGCCGGATTCTCGACCTGGACACCCTGCACTACCTGAGCATCGAGGGCCTGCTGGAGGCCACCGGCGTTCCCGATGCAGAGAACCTCTTCTGCAAGGCATGCTTTGACGGGCGTTACCCCGTTTGCTTTGACGAAAGCCTGTCGAAAGGATGTCTCGAGGCGACGTAAACGCCTCCCGCGCCGTCCCCCGGCGTCCGGCCGTTCGCCTCGAGCCATCCCCTATCCCGAAACTTGTCCTTTCAGGCGCCCCAGTGTAGAATGGATTCATCATCAAGGCCGGCCTCCGACCGCCGGCAGGAGGGGTGTCATGATCGAGTCGAAATATCTGAAGGACAATATCGAGAACATCCAGAAGCTCATGGCGATTCCCGCTCTGCGGAATTTTGAGACCAAGAGCCTGGGAAAACTCCTGAAGCTCAGCAGAATCCGGGAATACGAGGACGGCGAGGCGATCATCCGCGAGGGCGATCAGGACACGTGGCTCTACTTCCTGCTGTCCGGCAAGATCCGCATCACCAAGGAAAACCTGGAGATCGGCGTCATCGACAAGAAGGGCGAAATCTTCGGCGAGATGCGCATCATCGACAGCGGGCACCGCTCGGCCACGGTCGCCGCCGTCGGCAAGACCGCCTGCCTGGCCGTCGACACCACCGCCAAAAGCCGGTTTGCAACCCAGACCCTCGATGAGGAGAAGCTGGACTTCCTGCTTCTGCTGTACCGCATATTCGCCGAGTACATGTCCATCCGGCTGCGTGTGACCAACGATGAGCTGGTGGCCGCCAAGAAGAAGATCAAGCATTTGATTTCCAAATTATAGGAATGCCTAAAATGCGCTAAAATGCCTAAATTGCCTAAAATAGAAAAAGCAATAAAACCCGCCGCCGATAGCCAGGTTATTCCACTGCAGACGCTCATCGCCGCGGCTTTCAATAGGGCAGTTAGAAACCTATGAATTTTAGGCATTTTAGCTCAATTTAGGCAATTTAGGCATTCCCTCATGCCCTCCACCGTTGAATTCAAGCGCCAAGCCGCCAACGTCTTCCTGCACGTGCTGACCCGCTGCAACCTGCGCTGCCGGCACTGCTACATCAACCCCGAGCAGCACGGCCGCAAGCGCCTGCCCATCGAGCGCATCGAGCGCTGGCTGGGGGTCTTCGCCGGCCGCAGCCCGGGCGCCAATCTCGTCCTGCTCGGCGGCGAGCCCACCCTGCACCCGGATCTGCCCCGGGCCGTGCGTTGCGCCCGGCGGCTGGGCTTTGGCAGCATCACCATCGACACCAACGGCTACCTGTTCCACGACATCCTCGACCGGGTCACCCCCGCCGAAGTGGACGTCTTCAGTTTCAGCCTGGACGGCGCCGTTGCCGGGACCAACGACCGGATCCGGGGCAGCGGCTCCTTCGAGGCCTGCCTGTCCGGCATCCGCCGGGCGCGGGCCCGGGGGTTCCAAACGAGCCTGATCTACACGGTGAGCCGCGCCAATCTGCAAGAGCTCTCCTTGATGGGGCCGTTGCTGGAGGAACTGGGGGTCGGGCGGTTTTTCATCCAGGTGCTGGGGCTGCGGGGCAAGGCCGCGATGACCGGCTGCGATCCGGACGCGGAGGAGGTTTTGCGGGTGCCGCCGTCGGAGTGGCGCGAGAAGGTGCCGGCGGCGGCCGAGGCGATCGCGCGGCGGGGCATCCGCGTGGTATATCCCAAAGTGTTTCTCAGACCGGAGGAAAAATTCGAATGCGCGGGGCTCGTGGCCGACAACTACTTCGTCTTCCCCAACGGCCGGGTCTATCGCTGCCCGCTCTGCGAGGATTTCCCGGTGCACAGTCTGGAACTGCGGGACGGCCGGCTGGTTGATTCGCCGCGCCTGAACGAAAGCGATTTCTTTCGCCTGGACATCCCCGAGGGCTGCGTCATGAACCAACTCATCCAGCCCGACCCCCTGAGTTCCACCGCCGCCGGCCGGCCCGGATTCAAAATCGCCTGCTGCCTGCTGAAAGAGGAAATCCAGCCGCCGAGCGACGGTTCCGCGTGAGGAGGTGCGCCTTATCGTGGAGCCGATCACCCTGCGCCGGAGAATCATCGCCCTGCTCAGCGACCAGGAGATGGACGTGCGGGAGCTCTCCCAGGAGCTGGGGATCAAGGAGAAGGAGGTCTACGAACACCTCGTGCACGTCGAGCGCTCGGTGGCGGCTGCGAGCGCCACATTCATTCTCACCCCCAGTCAATGCCTGCTGTGCGGCTACGTGTTCGAGGATCGCCGGCGGCTCACGCGCCCCAGCCGTTGCCCCATGTGCAAACGCTCCAAGCTCCAGAACCCTTCTTTTAGAATTATCTAACCACCGACGATTTCATCCGGGGGCGGCATTTATTTGACTTAAGTCAATTTATCGTTTACACAGATCAGCTATAAAACGTTCAGTCATCTTTCTCTCCCAGTTTCATCAGCGATTGTGAAAAGCACTAAAGGGGCCGCTCTCCTTCATGCGCTATCGCATCTGCCAGGCCCCTCGGCCGTAACCCTTCTCATAAGGTTGCGAAGCGATGAGAGCTCCTGAAAAAGCTCAACTGGAAGATACTGGTGCTGCTGATCGTTCTGGGCGGCGCGGTCGGCGGTTTTGTCGCCTTCGGACCGCCCAGCTCATGGCCAAGACCGAAAGTCCCCTGTTCTGCAACTCCTGCCACGTCATGGAATCCCAGTTCGAGGCATGGTTCAATGTCGGCGCCCACCGCACGATCCGCTGCGTCGACTGCCACCTGCCGCATGAGAATATGCCGGCGTACTATGTCTGGAAGTCCATCGACGGCATGAAGGATGTCGTCGTGTTTTATTCCGGCAAGACGCCGGAGACGATCACCATCTCCGAGCGCGGGAAGAAGTTCGTGCAGGCCAACTGCATCCGCTGCCATTCCGAGCGCGTGGCCATGATCAACCAGGATCGCAATTGCTGGGACTGCCACCGGTTCCTCCAGCACCATTTGGCCGGCGTCCGAATGACGAACTGAAACCCATCGATCGTCTTAAATCCAAGAACCATCTTAGGAGGGGGAGATGTCCTACAGCGCAAAACACATCGTGGCGGTCTGTTTGTGCACGGCCCTGGCATTCGTTCTTATTGCATGCGAACCGCCCAAGCCGCAGATGGTCAAGACCGTCAACATCCCGGACGGCGAAATCGACCCGGCGGTCTGGGGCAAGGCCTATCCCGGAAGAGTACGAGCTCTGGAAGAAGACGGCGGACCCCGTCTCCGCCCGGCGCAGCAAGTACAAGATCGGCATGGACGGCGGGTCGGTCAGCGTGGACAAGCTTTCCATGTATCCTTACATGGCGCTGCTGTTCAACGGGTGGGGGTTCGGCGTGGAGTACAACGAGCCTCGCGGCCACGCATACATGATTCGCGACCAGGTCGAAATCGATGCCTCGCGCATCGGGGCCGGCGGTGTCTGCCTGAGCTGCAAGAGCCCTTATTCGCCCGGACTGCAGAAGCAAATGGGGGTCGATTACTACAAGAAGCCCTTCAAGGAAGTCCTGGGCATGATTCCCGAGAAGAACCGCGACCTGGGGGTCGCCTGCATCGACTGCCACGACAACAAGGACATGAGCCTCAAGATCTCGCGCGGGTTCACGCTGATCGAGGCCTACAAGTCCATGGGGGTCGATCCCGCCAAGCTGACCCGCCAGGAGATGCGCTCGGCGGTCTGCGCCCAGTGCCACGTGACCTACAACATCCCCAAGGACAAGGAAAACAAGTCCGTGGGGCTCTACTTCCCCTGGCAGAACAGCAAGTTCGGCGCCATCACCATCGAGGACATCATCAAGCAGATCCGCAAGGATGAGACCGTCAGGGAATGGAAGCAGACGGTCACCGGCTACCGGATGGCGTTCATCCGGCACCCGGAATACGAGTTCTGGACCAACAGCAGCACCCATTTCAAGGCGGGCGCCTCCTGCGCCGACTGCCACATGCCCTACACCATCGTCGGCGTGCACAAGGTGTCGGACCACCGCGTGATGAGCCCGGTGCAGGCCGACATGAAGGCCTGCAAGCAGTGCCATGCCGAGAGCCCCGACTGGCTGAAGGAGCGTGTTTTTTCCATCCAGGACCGGACGGTGTCGATCATGATTCGCGCCGGATATCAGACCTCCACGGTGGCCAAGCTGCTGGAGACGGCCCACAAGGCCCAGGCCGAGGGCAAGGTCATCGACCAGCAGCTCTACGACAAGGCCAAGGAATTCTATGAAGAGGCCTTCTACAGGGTCCTTTTCATCGGCGCCGAAAACTCGATCGGGTTCCACAACCCGCCGGAGGGTCTGCGCATCCTGGGTGATTCGGTTGCGTTCGGCACGCGGGCCGAGGCCTATCTGCGCCAGGCCCTGACCAAGGCCGGCGTCGACGTGCCGATCAAGGTGGATCTCGAAATCATGAAGTATGTCGACCAGCGGGGCACGAAGAAGCTCAAGTTCGACCCCACCCTTGAGGTCAAAGACCCCTACGGCCTGCAGGACAAGTTCTTCTAGCGCAAAATGCCGCCCTGAAGAACGGGCGGCATTTTGACATTGGTTCAAAAAAAAGCGCCTCCGGCGAGTTGCCGGGGGCGCTTTTTCAGCTTTCGTCTTCCTGCTTACATCGCATACAGGTCCTTGCCGTCGATGACCCGCACACCTTCGCGCTTCAACACGGCAGTTGCCGCCGGGACGTTGTCGAAACGGAAGATCAGCACGGCGTTCCGGCCGCTCTGCCGCACGAAGGCGTACATGTACTCCACGTTGATGTTGTCCTTGGAGAGGGTCTTGAGGATACGGTGCAGCCCACCGGGCCGGTCCTCCACCTCCACGGCCACCACCGCGTTGATTCCGACCGTGTAGCCTCTCTCGTTGAGCAGGCGCTTGGCCTTCTCGTTGTCGTTGACGATCAGGCGCAGGATCCCGAACTCGGTCGTGTCGGCCAGTGAAAGCGCGCGGATGTTGATCCCGCCTTCCTCGAAGATGCGCGTCACCTCTTCCAGCCGTCCGGGCTTGTTTTCCAGGAAAATGGAGATCTGCTCGACGTTCATGTCCGCCTCCTTTAGATGTTGCGTTGGTCGATAACCCGGACGGCCTTGCCCTCGCTGCGCTGGATGCTCTTGGGTTCCACCAGCTTGACCACGGTCGTCACCCCGAGGGTTTCCCGGATGTTTCTCTCGAGCTCCCGTTCGACGCTCTGCAGGTTCTTGATGGCATCCGAGAACATGCTCTCGTTCACCTCCACCCGGACCGTCAGCTGATCCAGGTTGGCGACGCGTTCGACCACCAGCTGGTAGTGGGGCTCGAAGGTCTTGGTCTCCATGATAACGCTTTCGATCTGGGACGGAAACACATTGACCCCGCGGATGATGAGCATGTCGTCGCTGCGGCCCTGGATCCGACCCATGCGCACCATGGTGCGGCCGCAGCGGCAGGGTTCGGGGTGCAGGACGGAGAGGTCCCGGGTGCGGTAGCGGATCACCGGGAAGGCCTCCTTGGTGATGGTGGTGAAGACGAGCTCGCCCGTCATACCGTAGGGCAGCACCTCGCCGGTTTTGGGGTTGATGATCTCGGGGATGAAATGGTCCTCGAAGATGTGCAGCCCGCGCTGAGCCTCGATGCACTCAACGGCCACACCGGGCCCCATCACCTCGCTCAAGCCGTAGATGTCCATGGCCTTGAGGTTGAGCTTGCCTTCGATTTCCTGGCGCATGCGTTCGGACCAGGGCTCCGCCCCGAAGATGCCCGCCTTGAACTTGAGGTCGCGGAAGCTCACCCCCATCTCCTCGGCCGTTTCCGCCACGTGCAGGGCGTAGGACGGAGTGCAGGTCAGCACGGTCGGGCCGAAGTCCTTCATGATCATCACCTGGCGCTTGGTGTTGCCGCCCGAGATGGGGATGACGGAGGCCCCCAGCCTCTCGGCGCCGTAGTGCACGCCGAGCCCTCCCGTGAAAAGCCCGTAGCCGTAGGCGTTGTGCACGATGTCGTCCTTGCGCGTGCCGGCCGCCACCAGGCTGCGGGCCATGAGCTCGGACCAGGTCTGGATGTCCCGGGCGGTGTAGCCCACCACGGTGGGCTTGCCGGTGGTGCCGGAGGAGGCATGGATGCGGGTCACGTTGTCCATGGGCACGGCAAACATGCCGTAGGGGTAGTTGTCCCGCAGGTCGGTCTTGTAGGTGAAGGGGAGCTTGTGCAGGTCCGTCAGGGCGCGGATGTCCCCGGGCGTCGCCCCCGCTTCCTCGAACCGCCGGCGGTAAAACGGAACGGTATTGTAGACCCGCGCGACCGCCGCCTGCAGCCGCCGCAGCTGGATGGCCTCCAGGGCCTCGCGCGGCATGGTTTCGAATTCTTCGCTGAAAATCATGCTTTCTTATCCTCCTCCGGGAACATCGTCTTGGACAGCTCGACAAGCTTGTATTTCTGGATCTTGCCGCTGGCCGTCATGGGGAACGTGTTGACGAACGCCACGTGCCGGGGGATCTTGTAGCGGCTGATGCGGCCCCGGCAGAAGTCCTTGACGTCTTGCTCCGTCACGGAGGCGCCCTGCTTGAGCTTGACGAAGGCGCCCACCTCTTCGCCGTACTTGCGGTGGGGAACCCCGACCACCTGTACGTCGGCGATGCCCTCCAATTTGAAAAGATACTCCTCGATCTCGCGCGGATAAATGTTTTCGCCGCCGCGGATGATCATGTCCTTGAGCCGGCCGGTGATGGAGAGATAGCCGTCGGCGTCCATCACGCCGAGGTCGCCCGTGCGCAGCCAGCCGTCGGCGTCGACGGCCTTGGCGGTCGCCTCCGGCATCTTGTAATAGCCTTTCATCACGCTGTAGCCGCGGCAGCACACCTCGCCCTGCACGCCGGGGGGCTGGGCGGCAGCCGGTTTTCGGGTCGACCACCTTGACCTCGATGCCCGGCATGGCGCGGCCCACGGTTTCGGTTTGGCGGCGGATGTCGTCGCCGATCAGGGTCTGGGTGATGACGGGTGAATTCTCGGTGAGCCCGTAGCAGATGGTGATCTCCTGCATGTACATTTTTTCGATCACCTGGCGCATGACCGCCACCGGGCAGGGTGAACCGGCCATGATGCCGGTGCGCAGGCTGTCGAACCGGAACTTGCTGAACAGTTTGTGGTCCAGGATGGCGATGAACATGGTGGGCACTCCGTAGAGCGCGGTGCAGCGTTCCTGCTCGACGGCGGTCATCGCCGCGACCGGGTCGAAGCCCTCCATGATGACCAGGGTTGCCCCGTGGTTCACCGCAGCCAGGACCCCCAGCACGCAGCCGAAGCAGTGAAAGAGCGGCACGGGCAGGCAGACCCGGTCTTTCGGACCGAAGTGCTGGTTGGCGCCGATCCAATAGCCGTTGTTGCCGATGTTGAAGTGCGTCAGCATGACGCCCTTGGGGAACCCCGTGGTGCCCGAGGTGTACTGCATGTTGACGACGTCGTGAGGGTCGAGGGCGGCCTGGCGGGCCCGGTAATCGCCGTCGCCGGTCATGGCGCTCATGGCCAGGACCTCCGGGACGGAATACATCCCGCGGTGCTTTTCCAGGCCCAGGAAAAAGACCCGCTTCAGGTGCGGAAAACGGGCGCTCGCCAGGCGCCCCCGTTCCTGGGCCCGCAGCTCGGGGACGAGCTCATATACGGTCTGCAGGTAATCGATGTCCTGGTAGCCGTCGATGAGAAACAGGTTTTCCGACTCCGACTGTTCCAGAACATAGGCCAGCTCGTTGATCCGGTAGTTGGTGTTGACGGTGAGCAGGACGGCGCCGATCTTGGCGGTGGCGAACTGCAGCGCCACCCAATAGGGGACGTTGGTCGCCCACACGGCCACCTTTTCGCCCTTTTGGATACCCATCGCCATCAGGCCGCGGGCCAGGCGATCCACGAGATCGCCGAACTGCCGGTAGGTCAGACGGAAATCCCGGTCGACATAGACCACCGCCTCGTTGTCCGGGTAGGCGGCGACGGTCCGGTCCAGAATCTGCCCCAGTGTCCACGGCCGCAGTATCTCGTTGCCCATGGAGCCTCCTTTGATCGTCAATCCGGAAAGTAGAGCACGGCGTAAATCGCGGCAGGCGTGTCGCCCAGGCAGGACAAGTAGTGGGGCACAATCGAGTTGTAATAGATGCTGTCCCCCGCGTCCAGCTGGTGCACCTCCTTGCCGTAGATGATCTCGACGCGGCCGGAGTCGACCACGATGAACTCCTCGCCCTCGTGTGAGGACAGGGTCTTCTCAACCGCCGACTCCGGCAGCAGTTCCACGAAAAAGGGTTCCATGTGCCGGTCGGTCTTGCCGCGCCCCAGGGAATAAAATTGCAGGGCGACCGGGGCGTTTTTCGATCGCAGCATGCTCAGCTCGCGGGAACGATCCTTGCGCCGAATGATGAGCGGATCCCGGCTGACCTGGTCGTCAAGAAAGGTGCCCAGGCGTGCGCCGAGCGCCCGGGAGATTTTCAACAGCGGCCCCAGCGACGGGTAGACATCCTCCTCCTCGACCAGCCGGATCAGCTCGGCCTTGAGGCCGGTCCGCCGGGAAAGCTCGTCCAGGGTGATCCCGTTTTTTTGCATGACGGCTTTGATGCGTTGTCCGATTTTTTCGGTTCTCATGTGAACCTCCTGCGTTGTAAAAAACGATAGGCCTTGACCCTGAAATAAAAGGAAGTATCCATACACCAGCTGTCCACGGATTAAAAGCAAAAACCGGGCAGTCTCTCCGACCGATGACGGCGTCGGTCCTTGACGGACCTGATTAAATCCGGTACACGTGCCGTCATCCATGCACACATCTCTTTTCTTCACCATCTATGGCCGGGTCGTCGAATTGCTGCGGCCGGTGCGCGGGCTGGCCGTCATCCTGACCCTGGCCAACCTGGCGCTGGCGGCCGTGCCGTTTCTGGACCCCATCCTGTTCGGCAAGGCGATCGATCTGCTCACCAACGCTTCCGCGCGGGGGGCCGAGGCCACCTTCCACGACGGCATTCGGATCTTCGGGCTGTGGGCGGCGGTGGGGGTGGGAGGCATCGGTGCGCGCATCCTGGTGTCGCTGCACGCCGACCGGCTCGCCCACCGCCAGCGGCTGAACATCACCGCCCTGTTCTTCGAGCACGTCCTGCAGCTGCATCTTGCCTACCATCGCAGCTCCCACTCCGGCCGGCTGCTCAAAATCATGCTGCAGGGCAGCGACCAGCTCTTCGGGCTGTGGCTGGGCATGTTCCGCGAGCATCTCTCCACGCTGGTCGCGCTGCTGGTGCTGCTGCCCATGACCCTCTTCCTCAACTGGCAGCTGGCCCTGCTGATGATCGTTCTGGTCACGGGGTCGGCCCTGCTCACCGCCTATGTCAGCCGCCGCACGTTCAGTGCCCAGGGCGAAGTCGAGGCCTATCGCACGACGCTGGCCGAGCGGGCGGGGGATGCCATCGGAAACGTGGTGCTGGTGCAGAGCTTCGTGCGGCTCTCGGCGGAGATGCGGATGATGCGCGACGTGATCGAACGCCTGCTCTCTATCCAGTTCCCGGTCCTCAACTGGTGGGCCGTGGTGAGCGTGCTGCAGGGTGCGGTGGCGACCATCACCGTTATCAGCATTTTCGCCATGGGGGCCTGGCTCAATCTGAAGGGCGAGGCGACCGTGGGCGAGATCGTGACCTTCATGGGGTTTGCCACGCATCTCCTCGGCCGCATTGACCAGGTGGTAGGCTTCGTGAACGGGCTGTTCATGGAGGTCCACAGCTTGAAGGAATTTTTCGAGGTGCTGGACACCCAGTCGGCGGTGGCCGACCGCCCGGGCGCCCGGCCGATTGAAAACGTCCGGGGCCGGGTCGAGTTCGACCAGGTGAGCTTCAGCTATGATCCGCATCGCAAGGCATTGGAGGACGTCAGCTTTTCGGTGGAACCGGGGCAGACCGCGGCCCTCGTCGGGGAGACCGGCGCCGGCAAGAGCACGGCCATGGGGCTGCTGCACCGCCAGGACGACCCGCAGGGAGGCGCCATCCGCATCGACGGCGTCGATATTCGCGATGTGACCATCGATTCCCTGCGAATGCACACCGGGGTGGTTTTTCAGGAGAGCCTGCTGTTTTACCGCAGCATCGCCGACAACCTGCGGGTCGGCAAGCCGGATGCCACCGACGCCGAGCTGGAGGAGGCGGCGCGGCTGGCCCGCGCCCACGATTTTATCATGCGGCAGCCGCGCGGCTACCAGACGCGCATCGGCGAACGCGGCTCCAACCTGAGCGGCGGGGAGCGCCAGCGCCTGGCGATCGCCCGGGTGCTGCTCAAGAACCCGCCGCTCCTCATCCTGGACGAGGCCACGAGCGCCCTGGACGCCGCCACCGAAGCCCTGGTGCAGCAGGCCCTCAAAACCCTGAAACAGGGGCGCACCACGTTCATCATCGCTCACCGGCTGGCCACCATCCGGGATGCGGACCTGATCCTGGTGTTTCAGAACGGCCGGATCATCGAGCGCGGGAGCTTCCAGGAGCTGGTGCGCCAGGGCGGCTTCTTCGCGCAGCTGGTGGCGACCCAGTTCCAAAACCCGGCTGACGCCGAGCCCGGCGCCAATCAGACCGCTGCGGCTGCCTCTCTGCCTTCAGACAGCATGTAAACCGTTTCCAGCTCCAAAAAAAAAGGCGGCCGCGCATTCACGCTGCCGCCTTTTTTCAGCATGCTATCCAATCTAAAATAAATGCCGCCCGCTCAGCGGGCGGCATTTATTTTACACGTTCGGCCTTGATGATCATGACCGTGTCCACGGGGACGTCCTGGTGGCCGCCGCGATTGGCGGTCTTGACCTTCGTGATGGCGTCCACCACGTCCATGCCTTCCACCACCTTGCCGAAGACGGCATAGCCCCAGCCCTGGACGGTCTTGTTCTTGAAATCCAGGAAATCGTTGTCCACCGTGTTGATGAAGAACTGGGCCGTGGCGCTGTCCGGCACCTGGGTGCGGGCCATGGCGAGAGTGCCGCGCTGGTTCTTCAGCCCGTTGTCGGCCTCGTTTTTGACCGGCGGTTTGGTGGGTTTCTCCTTCATGCCGGCCGTCATGCCGCCGCCCTGGACCATGAAGTTGGGGATGACGCGGTGGAAGATGGTGCTGTTGTAGTGGCCGGCATCGACATAGTCCAAAAAGTTCTGGACGGTCTTGGGAGCCTTGTCCGGGTAAAGCTCGATCACGATCTTGCCCTTGTCGGTCTCGAGCGCCACCTTGGTAGCGTCGCCGGCGGCGGCCGGCGTCACGGCGGCAAGGACGCTGAGTGCGGAAATCCATGCAAATTTCATCAGAGATTCTCCTTTCGGGTTTTGGGTGCCCGGAACATAAACGAATATCGCCCAAAGTCAAGTCAGATTTGATGTTATGAGACCGGCAATTGATAGGCCCACTCGTGTTCGGGTTCAGGCGGAGCGGGGTGCCCGCCGCAGCGAGCCGCAACCATCCATTCAACGAACCAACGCCCGGCCTTATCCTCGTTGACGCCGGCAAACCGTGCTGGTAGAATCTCTTTCACCCGTGTTTCACCCGGATGCGGGCCGTACCCTGTTGCGCCTGCCGCCCGGCGCCCATATCCCGCTTCTTTCCTCCGGCGACCCGGGAAAGGAAAGGGTTCGTGATGAAGACGCTTCTCATCTACCCCGCGTTCCCGCCGACGTTCTGGAGCTTCAAGTACGCGGTCTCGTTTGTTCGCAAGAAGGCCGCTCTGCCGCCCCTGGGCCTGCTGACGGTGGCGGCAATGCTGCCCGCCGGGTGGCCCAAACGCCTCGTGGATCTGAACGTGGAGCCCCTGACCGCAGAGGACCTGGCCTGGGCGGATTGCGCCCTCATCAGCGCCATGGCGGTTCAGCGCACATCCGCCGAGGAGGTGATCGCGCGTTGCCGGCAGGCCGGCTTGAAAATCATCGTCGGCGGGCCGCTGTTCACCATTGAGCACGACGCGTTCCCGGAGGTCGACCATTTCGTTCTTAATGAGGCCGAGCTCACCCTGCCTCCCTTTCTGGCGGATCTGCAGGCGGGCGGCCCGAAGCGGGTCTATGCCTCCCGGGAGTTTCCCGCCCTGAGCGCCACTCCCCCGCCGCTGTGGCAGCTGATCGATTTGAAACGCTACGCGACGATGAGCATCCAGTTCTCCCGCGGTTGCCCCTTCAACTGCGAATTCTGCAACGTCACCGCCTTGTTCGGCCACCGGCCGCGGCAAAAAGGGGCCGGGCAGGTTGTATGGGAGCTCGATGACCTTTACCGGCGCGGATGGCGGGGCGCCGTCTTTTTTGTCGACGACAATTTCATAGGCAATAAAAGGTATCTGCGCGACGTGCTTTTGCCGGCGTTGGTCGAGTGGCGCAAGGGCAAAAAGGGCCTGCCGTTCAACACGGAAGTTTCCATCAACCTGGCCGATGATCCCGAATTGATGGATCTGATGGTGGCGGCGGGGTTCAACTCGATCTTTGTGGGAATCGAAACGCCCGATGAGGACAGCCTGCTGGAGTGCAACAAGGTCCAGAACCGGCGCCGCGATCTGATGGCCAGCGTCAAGCGCATTCAGCGGGCGGGACTGCAGGTCCAGGGGGGCTTCATCGTGGGGTTTGACAGCGACCCCTTGTCCATTTTCCAGCGCCAGGTCGACTTCATTCAAAACAGCGGCATCGTGACAGCCATGGTCGGCCTGTTGCAGGCCCCGCCCGGGACCGGGCTCTTTGAGCGCCTGAGACGCGAAAACCGGCTGATCGGGCTCATTTCCGGCGACAATGCGGACGGCACCACCAACATCATCCCCAAGATGGGGCTGGACGCCCTTCTCGAGGGTTACCGGACCATCCTGCGGCAGATCTACTCCCCCCGGTATTACTACCAGCGGGTGGTGACGTTCCTGCGCGAATTCAAGACGCCCGGCATCGAGGTCCCCATGGACCTGCAGCGGTTTCTGGCGATCTTCCGATCCTGCCTGCGGCTGGGCATTATCGGCCGGGAACGCGTACAGTACTGGAAATTGATGGCGTGGACCCTGCTGATGCGGCCCCGGCTTTTCCCCCTGGCGATGGCGCTCGCCATCCAAGGCTACCACTTTCGCAAGGTCAGCGAACTACACCTCCTCGATGCGCCGGGCAAGCGCGCCGGTTGAAATCCATGCGGGTCAGGTCGTTTTGGCCCGGAGGGAAGCCAAATGGGTGTTCCTGAATGCCGCATCCTATGTGTTTCGTTTCATATGGAGAAAGGGGAATAAATGAAGCCATATAAACCCTCAGGCGGCAGAAAGATAAGTTTCGCCGAAGACTTGATTGAAAACCTGCCTATCGGTCTCATGATTCTGGATCAGGATGGTAGAGTCCTGAGGATGAACAGGAGGCAGGAGGAGACGTCCCGGATTCCCCGCGAAAAGATTCTTGGGAAAACGTTCGCTGAAACTTTCCCGAGGACGTTGGAACAGGGATTGAAAAGGCACTACTCAAATCTGTTGAAAAAAGGGACTCCCTTTAACTTCGTCATTGACCGCTATATTCCTCAATACAACCCCGAGCAGATGACCTATCGTGCCCGGGGCGCCCGCTTGTCCTCGGGCCGGTATTTTATTCTGATCAACGAGCTGGAAAAAGAACTCTACCACGAGAAAAGACTGGTCGAGGCTAAGACCGACGAGCTTCAAGTGTCCGAGAAATTCCTCAAGTCCATGATCGAATCCTCCCCCAATATAGTGATCAGCACCGATTTGGAGGGGAAAATTCTGATCTTTAATCGCGCGGCCGAGAGGATTTTCGGCTATCGGAATCGGGATTTGCTCAAGAAGAATATTGATCGTTTGTTCAAAGATCCCACGTTCTTTTCGGGGAAGAAGGGCCGGGCGTTTCGCCCCGAGGTTCTGTGCGTGAAAAAAGATGGGAGCCTGTTTCCGGCGTCAATGCTTGCTTCGGAGGTTGAAAATGCAGCCGGCCGGAAGGTCGCCAAAATGATGCTCTTGAGCGATCTGACCGAGCAAAAAGCCATGGAAGAGCGCCTTTTTCTGACCGAAAAGCTGGCCCTCTATTCCGAGTTGATGGGTGGAATTGCGCATCAATTGAACAACCCTCTCATCGGGGTTGTTAATTTTTCAGAGATGCTCCTGCGCCAGATGGAAGAGGAGGATACCAAGAAAGAAATGGCCCGGACGATCCACCGTGCAGGCAAGGAGTGCCTCAAGATCATCACCAGCGTGCTGAACTGTTTCAAGGACCCGCACCTCACGTTTACCCGGACGGATATCCACGACGTTTTGAGGAATTCCATCAGCATGCTCAAGGAACAGTTCGGCGAAAAGCTGAGCGCCATCAGCATAAACGTAAATTTTGATACGAAGGTTCCGTTGATCTCCGGGGATGGCGTCCAACTGAAGCAATCATTTCTGAACATTCTCACCAACGCGGTGCAAGCCATGCTGCCAAAAGGCGGAGAGCTTGGGATTGGGACTGCAATGAATGAGAAGAAAAATGAACTGCGAATATTTTTTTCAGATACCGGCCAGGGAATTCCGAAGGAATATCTGAATAAAATTTTCCTGCCCTTCTTCACGGTGGATCACAATCCCGGGCGGCACGGGCTTGGATTAAGTTTTGCATATCAGATCATCAAGAACCACGACGGGCATTTGAATGTGAAAAGCAAAAACGGGGCAGGGACCACGTTCACAGCTGTTCTTCCCCTGAGGAGTGCAACGTGAGCGCGAATAACCATGATGAAAAGATCCTGGTAATAGACGATGAGCCTTTCGCCCGGGAATTTTTCCAGAAGCTTCTAGAAAAAACCGCCTCTCAGGTACATGCGGTGGGGAGCGGCGCCGAGGGGATTCAAGCCCTACTGCAGTCCGCCTTTGCCCTGGTCATTCTCGACATCCGCCTGCCGGACGCCAACGGGATCGAAATCCTGAAACAAGCCAGAGAAATAAGCCCACTCACACCCGTTATCATGATCACCGCTTATGGGACTGTGGAGGATGCGGTTCGTGCCATGAAACTGGGGGCCTTCGACTTCCTGATGAAGCCTTTTGAAGAGACTGGCAAGGTGCTGATCACGATCAAAAACGCGATCTATCAGGGGCACCTCGAGAAAGAAAACCTTTCGCTCAGGCAACAGGTTAAGACTGAAGGGCTGTTCCCGCAGATCATCGGCCGAAGCGCCGGGATGAAGAAAGTTTTCGAGCTCATCAAGAAGGCCTCCGAGGTCGAAAGCAATGTTCTGATCCAGGGTGAGAGCGGCACAGGCAAAGAATTGGTGGCCCGGGCCATTCACTCCAGCAGCGGAAGGAAAAAATCGATATTTCTTACGGTTAACTGCGGGGCGCTTCCGGAAAATCTGCTCGAATCCACCCTGTTCGGCTATGAAAAGGGGGCTTTCACCGGGGCCATCAAGACCACTAAGGGGTATTTTGAGGAGGCTGACGGAGGAACTCTCTTTTTGGATGAGATCGGCGAGGCCAGTTCTTCCCTGCAGATCCGTCTGCTGCGGGCCCTGCAGGAAAGAGAAGTGGTCCGGGTCGGGGGAACCAAGTCCTATCCGGTGGATGTGCGCATGATTATGGCCACCAACAAGGATCTCAAGGAGGAGGTGGTCAAGCGGCGGTTCCGCAAGGACCTGTTTTACCGGATCAACGTGATTAAGATCGATCTCCCCCTGCTGAAGGACAGGAGGGATGACATCCCCCTGCTAATCGACCATTTCGTGGACAATTATTGTGCCCGCATGAATAAACGCAAGAAGACCCTCGACCCCAAGGCCCTGCCGGTCCTGATGAGCCACGACTGGCCGGGCAACGTGCGAGAACTGCAGAATGTGATCGAGAGGATCGTGGCGCTCCACGGTGCGGATATAATTACCGAGACAGACATCCAGGAGCACCTCACTATTCTGCGGCCGGATGAAGAATGCGATTTCATGGATTTTTCTTACGAAGAAGCCAAGGAGATCTTCGAAAGGAAATACCTGGAAAACCTTCTGCGCAAGTTTTCCAGAAATCTGGATGACGCCTCCCATTTTGCCAAGGTTCACCCGGCGACGCTATACCGGAAGTTGAAGCAGCACGCCCTTTCCAAGTAAACCACCTCTCTCCCGCAATGCAGTTTTCACCGGATGTTTTTTTGCAGGACTGCGAAAGTTTCGCAAGTCTGCAAAAATTTTATGCATTTTTTACGGCCCTGCGGTGTTTGGAAGACCTTCCGATTGCAGAAATCTATTGAATATTCAACTAATTTTGTTGCGGTCATAGTTTTCCGGAATTGGCATGTCAATTGCTCATATGGCTGATTGAGTGAGCTTCCCTTGGCATCTGCGAGGGCATTGGCTTTCCGAACGCAACCGAACTGCGGGCATCTTCTCCTGCTACCCGAGGCGCAGGTATCCAGATGGTAGCCCAGAACCACCCACTCTCGGCACCCCAGAAGAAAACGACCCTTATATCCACCCGCTGGCAACATCAACAAAGGAGGTTTTTTTATGTATGAAGTCATCGCTCAAGGTCAAGGACCTCTTTTCATGGATCCTGACGCCGACAAGGCGCGCGCCTTCTTCCGCCAAAAAAAGAGGGCGCTTGCCAACAAGGTAATGCCCTTGAAGGACGCCGTTGCCCAATTCGTTCATGACGGAGATTATTTGTGCATCGGCGGGTTCGGCGCCAACCGAACGCCCGTGGCGGCGTGCCACGAAATCGTCCGGCAAAGGAAAAAAAATCTGATTTTCGCCGGCCACACCTCGACCCACGATTACCAGATTTTGGCAGCCGGAGAATCCTTCAACCGCTGCGACATCGCTTACATCATCGGCATAGAGATTCGCGGCCTCTCACCCAATGCCCGGCGTTATTCGGAGAGCGGAAAGGTGCAGTTCTGTGAATGGACCAATTACGCCTTGGCTCTCCGATTTAAGGCGGCCGCCATGGGCGTGTCCTACCTGCCGGGGCGAAATGTTTTGGGTACGGACACTTTCAAGCGGAGTGCCGCCAAAATCGGCCGGTGTCCCTTCACCGGAAAGACCTACTGTCTTTTCCCGGCGTTGTGGCCGGACGTGTCCGTCATCCATGTCCATGAATCGGACATTTACGGCAACGCCCGGTTTGAAGGGATAGGGATTTGCGACCTGGAACTGGCGCGTGCTTCCAAACGATTGATCATCACCTGCGAACGGTTGATCCACAACGATGAGATCCGGCGGCACCCCTCGCACACCCTGATCCCGCACTTCCTGGTGGATGCAGTTTGCGAAGTCCCCTTCGGAGGCTATCCGGGCAATATGGTGGACGAATACTTCTCAGATGAAGATCATCTGAAACTGTGGCTTGAAAGCGAAAAAGACCCGGCGATCTTCAAGAAATTTCTGGACAAATACATTTACGGGGTGGACGATTTCGATGGCTACCTGGAGCTCTGCGGCGGAATCAAGCGCATCAATCAACTGCGGGCCGAAGAGCACATGATCGACCTGAGAACACAAAGGAGTGAATGTCATGCCTGAATGCAACACGATGGAACTGATGGTAATTGCGGCTTCCCGCATTCTGGAGAATGGAGCCAGCGTAGGGGTCGGCACCGGCGCGCCGCTGGCCGCCTCCATGCTCGCTCAGAAAATGCACGCCCCCGACCTGGTGATCATGTTCGAGGCCGGCGGGATCTCTCCCGTGATGTGCAAAATGCCGATCTCGGTGGGGGACTCGCGTTCATTCAACAAAGCCCTCATGGCGAGCGGCATGTGCGATATCATGGAGAGCTGCCAGCGGGGAATGGTCGACTACACGTTCCTCGGGGGGGCCCAGATCGACATGTACGGCAACCTCAACTCGACGGTCATCGGGGATTGGGAAAAGCCCAAAGCGCGCCTGCCGGGGTCCGGGGGCGCCAACGATTTCGCCTCGTTCTGCTGGAAGATTCTCGTGATCACCCCGCAGGACGCCAGGCGTTTTGTCGAGAAGGTCAGCTTCATCACCACCCCCGGCTATCTGGATGGTCCCGGGGCGCGCGAGAAAGCCGGCTTGTCCGATGACACCGGCCCTCACAAAGTGATTACCAATATGGCCATCATGGGGTATGACCGGGAAACCAAGCGTATGCAGGTGGAATCCATCCACCGGGGCTTCACCTTTGACGACGTTCAGAAAAACTGCGGGTTCCCCCTGCTCAAGGCCAAGGCTATTGTTGAGACGCCACCTCCCACGGACAAGGAACTGGAGGTGCTTCGGAAGGAAGTGGACCCCGAAGGATATATCATCAGCAAGGGATGAGCCTTCCGGCAGAAGTTGGGGGAAGCTAAATTACTTGCCACATGGAGTTTCCATACTCCACCTAAGGAGGTATCGATGGACAGGAAACGAAAGTTGGCCCGCGGCGTAGCGGTGGTCGGCGGCGGGCTGACCAAGCTGGGTCTTTTCAAGGACCGCAACTGCAAGGATTTCTTTGCCGAAGCGTACACGGAAATGATCGGCTCCGTGGACAAGGGCATCGACCCGAAAGATATCGATGCCGTCTATGTCGGCAACTTCACCAATGATTTTTTTGTGAAACAATCCCACTGGGCTCCGATTATAGCCGACCTGCTGGGGCAAGTGCCGAAGCCCGTCACCCGCACGGAAGGCGCTTGCGCGTCCAGCGCTCTGGCGTTCCGGGAAGGGGTGCTGGCTATCGCCTCGGGAATGTATGACATCGTGCTGGTGGGGGGCTTCGAGCAGATGTCGAAATGCTCGACCGAAGAGGTAGCCGAGGGGCTGGCAATGGCGGCGAGCCCTTACGAAGTGGCGGCGGGATTCACCTTCCCCGGGGTTTTCGGAACTATGGCCACCGCCTATTTCGCCAAATACGGGGCCACTCGGGAGGCGCTCTTCAACGTTACCATCAAAAGTCACAACAACGCCCCCCTTAATCCAAAAGCCCAGTTCCCCATGACCGTCCGGGATTTCATGAATGCCCGGATCGAAAGGGTCAAGAAGAAAGGGGAGCCCGTCCCCACGTGGAAAGACGAGAAGGCCTATCTTGCCGACCCTGCCGCGAACCCCCCAGTGGCTTGGCCCATGCATCTCTTTGACTGCTGCCCCATCAGCGACGGGGCGGCCTGCATGCTCCTGGTAGCCGAAGACATGGCCCGCAAATTCACGGATGTGCCGATCCACGTGGCCGGGCTGGGCCAGGGCAGCGGTTACAGCCTGCACGCCAAAAAAGATCTTACAAGCTTCGAGGCCACCCGTGCGGCCGGCAACGAGGCCTATGAAATGTCCGGCCTGACCCCGAAGGACATACAGTTTTCCGAGGTCCACGACTGCTTCTCCATCGCTGAACTGGTGACCATGGAGGATCTGGGATTCGTCAAACCGGGGGAAGCCCACAGAGCCGTGGCCGATGGGATGACCCGCCTCGACGGCCCAAAGCCCATCAACACTTCGGGGGGCCTGAAATCAAAGGGCCATCCGGTGGGAGCGACCGGGGTCGCCCAGCTCTACGAAGTCTGGACGCAGCTGAGAGGCAAGGCTGGAAAGAGGCAGGTCCCCAACCCCAACCTGCGGGTGGGAGGGGCCCATAACCTCGGAGGTACGGGCGGAACCTGCACTTTCACCATTCTGGAGAGGAGGTAACATCATGGAGAAAAAGCCCTTAAATGACGCCTCCTACGAGCAGTATCTCACCGAACGCCGGATCATGGGCTCGCGCTGCAAAAAGTGCAGCGCACTCGCGCTGCCGCCGCGGCCCATCTGCGTTGCATGCCATGGCAGCGATCTGGAATGGGTGGAATTCAAGGGGAAGGCCAAACTGGCCGCATTCACCAGCATCGTGGTGGCCCCGCCCTCGATGGCCCGGGAGGGCTTCGGCCGGAACAACCCCTACGTTGTCGGGGTGGTGGAATTGGAGGAAGGGGTCAAAGCCGTGGCGCGCATTACCGGAGTCGATGCCAAGAAACCCGATCAGATCAAGGTGGGGATGCCACTCCATGCAGATTTTGTTTCGAAAGGAGACGGAGCTGCGAAGCAGACGTCTTTGGCGTTCACATCCTGATCTTCAAGTTCCAAATCCAAAAAGAGGAGGACAGACACGATGAAACAGGGAATGGATCGAAGGACGTTTCTGAAATCAACCGCCGCAGCCGCAATGGGAGGGCTCCTCATGGGCCCGGCCCGGGGCATCTTGCACGCCGCACCGCAGTCGGGCAAGGTCATGGACCATGAAATACGACTGCTACATTCAAGCGTCCGCCCCCACGGCCCAATTGGACAACTGGTTTCTGGACACCGTGGTGGAGAGAGCCGGCGGCCGGATCAAAATCGAAAAATATTGGGCTTCCTCGCTGCACAAAGTCGGCGAGCATATGCAGGCCATACGTGACGGGCTCTCTGAAATTTCATGATCTCATACGGATATTATCCCGCCCAGGTGCCCCTCAGCAGGGGTCTGGAGTGGTACTTCATGGGCTGCAACCACGCCGACACCCTGCTGAAGGTCTGCCAGGAAATGTACAATACCTATCCCCCTCTCAAGGATGAGTGGGAAAAGAGAAATGGTTGCAAGGTCTTGTATTTCACCAACTGGGATTATTGCCCGCTTTTCTCCAAAAAGCCCCTCACGCAAGCCTCTGAACTCAAGGGCATGAGGATCCGAGGCTACGGGGTCGGCGCCGAAAGCGTCGACCGCATGGGTGGACGAGGAATGCCGATCGTGGCCGCCGAGGTTTATCAGTCCTTGGAGCGCGGGATTCTCGACGGGGTCTTTGCTTTCTGCTTCATTACCGCCGAGAAGATGAAACTCTACGAGCAGGCGCCCAACATCATCGAGATCGGGGCCGGCGCTCATGCACCCACGACCGTCGTCATGGGTCTTGACCTGTGGAAACAGCTTCCGGACGACTTGAAGGCCGTTTTCGAAAAGACCGCCGAGGATATTTACAAATGGAAATATCTCGAGCTGTACTCGAAACTGCTCGAAGAAAGCCTCGATGTCATGATCAAGGCCGGCGCCAAATTCACCAAGTGGTCGGATGAAGAGATCAAAAAAGTCTCGAACATGGTCCAGCCGGCGCAGGTGAACGACTGGGCCGAAAAAGTCGCCAAGCCGGCGAAGTACAACGGGGTCGAATTCCTCGACAAAGTGCGCAGCCTCATCGCCAAGTATGAGCCGGAAGGCAAGCTCAAGAACCCCTATGAGATCTATCAGGCGAAGTACGAGAAAAAGTAATACGATTGCACTATGAGAGCAGCCGGGAAGAGGGCCCTATCCTTTCCGGCTGCCCTCACGAGGGGAGGTATCTGCGAGATGGAGAAACTTGCGAGCTGGCTCCATAAAATTAATATGATCTTTGGCTTCGTTGCCGCGGCCGCGATCGCCCTGATGATGATCAGCACCACCGCGGACACGATCAGTCGCTACGTTTTCAACGACCCTATTGCCGGGGTCTTCGAGCTCAATGAGGTGCTGTTGGTCATCGCCGTGTTCTTGACCGTCGCTTGGACCCAGGAGTCCAGAGGACACACGCGAGTGGTCTTAATCATGAGAAAGTTTTCAATGCGCAACGCGATCAAGCTGGATACGCTCTGCTGGGTTCTTTGTTTTATTTTTCTGGCGGTCATGGGCTGGCAGAGCGCCAGGGAGGCCCTGCGGTCCTACGAAATCAACGAATTCCGCTGGGGCTCGGTGCAGATGCAGATCTGGTGGGCCAAAGCTCTCGTTCCGCTGGGGTGCTGGCTGGCTTGCCTCCAGTTGCTGGTTGACATTTGGGTGAATTTCCGCCGGCTCAAGGGGGAGTTGCCTCTCGATCTGCCCGATCTGCGTGAGATCGGCGAGTGACCGGTATCTAATTCGCGTTCGAGATGATTGGTCCGAGCACTTGTCGGTTTATGGAGGAAGAACGATGATCGAACCCGGGACTGCATCAATTCTCAGTGTTTTTGTGGTTCTGATTCTGATGGCGATCGGATGTCCGATTTTTGCCGCTTTGGGCATTACGGGTGTTCTGGGTATCCTTGCCCTGAAAGGCCCCTATTACGCCCTGACCGTATTGAAGGTTTCGCCTTACGCGGCTACGGCTAATTATCTCCTGGCCGTGGTGCCCACTTTTTATCATCATGGGGCATTTCGGTTTTAAGGCCGGCATCAGCAACGATCTCTACTCCATCGGCCGGAAGTGGTTTTCCAAGCTGCCGGGCGGGCTGGGCATCGCCACCTTCATCGCTTCGGCGGGGTTCGGTGCCTGCTGCGGATCGAGCGTTGCCTCCGCCGCCACCATGGGGGCGATCGCCATACCCGAAATGCGAGCCTTGGGGTACGATCGGAAGCTGGCCTGCGGCATCGTGGCCGCCTCCGGGACTCTCGCCATTCTGATCCCGCCGAGCGTGGTCTCCGTTTTTTATGCGTCTATCAACGATATCTCGGCCGGCGCGCAACTCATCGCCGGGCTTCTCCCCGGGGTTTTGAGCGTATTGGTCTACATCATAGGGCTTTTCTTCCTGACCCGGATCTATCCCAACCTGTGTCCGGCGCCGGAGACCTACACCTGGGCGGAGCGGTTTGCATCCCTCAAGGGGGTTTGGGGAATGGCCTTATTGTTCTTCCTGGTGATCGGGGGCATGTACATCGGCTTTTTCACGCCGACCGAGGCCGCTTCCGTGGGCGCTTTTGTCGCGCTGCTGATGATGCTGTTCGGGGGTCGGGTGGCGAAGGGGAAGATGGGGGAAAACCTCAAGTCCTGCTTCTTCGACACCCTCCGCACGAGCTGCATGGTGTTCATGATCCTGATCGGCGCCGGTCTCTACGCCAAGTTTCTCACCCTGGCCCAGGTTCCCCAGGTCATATCGGACTGGGTGGGAGGCCTGCCGGTATCGCCCTGGATTGATCGTGATGGGTTTTTTGATCCTCTACATTCCCCTGGGAATGTTCATGGATACTTTCTCAATGCTCGTCATCACCCAGCCCATCATGTTTCCGATCGTCACCACGCAATTCGGCTTCGATCCCATCTGGTTCGGCGTTCTTTGCGTCAAGATGGCTGAAATCGGCCTGATGACACCGCCGGTGGGGCTGAATGTCTATGTCTTATCCGGTGTCGTCCGGGATGTGCCCATGCACGAGATCTTCAGGGGCTGTTTCTGGTTCCTGCTCTTCGAAGCGTTCAGCATCATTATTCTTTTTGCATTCCCGTGGATTTCAACCGTCATACCGGCCAGCATGTATGGCCGCTGAATCCTTCCGCGCGGAGGCGCTTTGTGGCCACGAAGATCGAGCATATCGGAGTCGTCGTCAGGGATTTGGACGACAGCCTGAAAAAATTCACCAACTCTCTTGGGCCTCAAGGTAAAGGAAATTGAAGAGAAGAATTTGGAAGGCCACGACGTCAGAGTGGCCTTCCTGCCGATCGGAGCGGCGAACATCGAACTCGTGACCACAACGGCTCAAACGGGGCTTGTCGGCGATTTCCTGCGGGAGAAGGGCGAAGGCGTCCACCACATCGCAATCGAAGTGGAAGACATTTATGGCGAGTTTGAGAGACTCCGTGCGTTAGGTGTGGAATTCGTGTGGGGCAAGATCGTCGATGGGTCGAGGGGTACAAAATTGCGGTGATCGAACAAAAAGAGTTGAACGGGGTGTATATCGAGCTGGTCCAAAAGCACAAATGAAAAACATAGTATCAGAGTAATTGCTGCGATGGCGAACATCCCTGTCATGTTGGGGAAGCCCGGGGGGAGAGCGGAAATAAGATCTGCTCTCCCCTTTTTTATGGCTGCTTACAGATCCATGCTGTTTTTGCTTCCAAAGGAGAAGGTGCGGAGAGGCGGACACCTCTGGCTTTCAAGTCCTGATGATGTTAGGAAAGCTCAAACGGACGCCGATTGCCGCGCGGGACTACATATACCCAAAATTCAAGGGAGGGATTTATGGGAGATCGGTTGAAGGAAAAAGTGGCTATCGTTACCGGCGCCGGGTCGGTGGGCCCAGGCTGGGGTAATGGAAAGGCTATTGCGGTGCTTTTTGCGCGCGAAGGAGCAAAGGTATTTGCCTTGGATATGAACCTGGCCGCCGTTGAGGAGACGAGGGCCATCATTCAGAAGGAAGGCGGTAAGTGCACGATTCAACGAACGAACGTCACAAAATCTGAACAGGTGCAGGCGGCGGTGGAGACCTGCTTCCAGACCTATGGTCGGGTTGATATCCTTGTCAACAACGTTGGCATTGTCGAGGTGGGCGGGCCATTGGAGCTCAGCGAGGAAAACTGGGACCATGTCATCAACGTCAACCTGAAGGGCGTGTTCCTGACATGCAAACACACCCTTCCCCATATGGTGGCTCAGGGCAGCGGGGCCATAGTCAACATATCTTCAATCGCCGCACTTCGATTTTTAGGCTACCCCAGCGCATCTTACAATGCCTCGAAAGGGGCCATCAATCAACTGACCCAGAACATTGCGGTTCAGTTCGCAGAGAAGGGCATCCGCGCGAATTGCGTTCTCCCCGGGATGCTGAACACCCCGATGATCGTCGAACCGCTGAAGCGGTTCTATTCAGAAGGCGATATCGAAAAAATGATCAAGATACGGGACGCCCAGGTCCCCATGAAGCGGATGGGCACCGCCTGGGACACGGCCTATGCGGCGTTGTTTCTCGCCTCGGATGAAGCCGGCTACATCACGGGGGCCAATTTAGTGGTTGATGGAGGGGTGACCTGCAAGTACGCCTGACCCAGATTCGCCGGTCCAATTCAACTCCAAGGCGGCAGGCGATTTCCAAAGCCTGCCTGCCGCGGCGAGCACCCCGCTCCGCCTGACGTCGGCTTAAGTTGCATCTGTTTAGGTTGCCGGAGTAATAATAGAAGTGGTTTCACAACCTCGGATCACGACCGAGGGCGAGGCGCAGGCCGATTCGAAAGCGCAGCAACCACGGCAGGTTGTGAGCATTTCGAGAGGTCTGCAACGCCGCCATCGGGGGCAGACGGGGTTATGAATCCACTTCTACGCAGCGCTTCGGCTCGGCGGCGCCGGCTGAAGCGCCATGCCGTATTTCTTGAGTTTCTTGTAGAACAGGGAGCGGTGGATGCCGAGCATCTGGGCGGCGCGGACCTTGTTGAAGCCGGCGGCTTCCAACGCCCGCTGGAGGGCTTCTTTTTCGGCCGAATGCTGGACGCGCCGGAGTGACTCGGGGACGATGTTGCGGGGTCTATCGTCCTTTTGGAACAGACAGCGCGGCAGGTCGGAAAGCTCCACGCGTTCGCGCTCGGCATAGTGCACGGCCCGCTCCAGCACGTTGGAAAGTTCCCGGACGTTGCCCGGCCAGTCGTAGTTCAACAGAAAATCCTCCGCTTCCGGGCTGATGCTCACCTCCGGCATGCCGCAGTCATTGGCGATCTGCTTGAGCAGGTGCGTGGCGATGGGCAGGATGTCTTCCCGTCGCTCCCTTAAAGGGGGTATCTGCAGGGTGATGACGTTCAGGCGATAGAAGAGATCCGTCCGGAACCGCTTCTCCTCCAGCATGTCTTCCAGGTTGTGGTTCGTTGCCGCAAGCAGACGAAAGTCCGACTTGACCAGCTTGGTCCCGCCGACCCGCTCGAAGTCTTTTTCCTCCAGCACCCGCAGCAGCTTCGGCTGCATCTCCAGCGGCAGATCGCCGATTTCGTCTAGAAACAGGGAGCCGTGGTGGGCCAGCTCGATCTTGCCGGGTTTGCCGGTGGCCTTCGCGCCGGTGAACGCGCCCTTGTCGTAGCCGAACAGCTCGGATTCGAACAGCTCCCGCGGAATGGCCGCGCAGTTCACGCGCACAAACGGGTAAAACTTGCGCGGGCTGGCATTGTGAACGGCCTGGGCGAACAGCTCCTTACCTGTTCCGGACTCACCGACGATCACCACCGGCAGGCTGGTAGCGGCGGCCTTCATGGCCTGCCACTTCAGGGCCGTTATGGCCCTGCTCACCCCCACGATGCTGTCCATGGTGTAGCGGGTGGAGCGCAGGGATAGGAGCTCATTTTCGTAGAGGTGGACCTTCGATTCCAAGAAGGAGACCTTTTCAGCCAGACGGCTGGCAGTGCTGGCACTGTCGAATAGGATCAACCCCACCACCGCGATCACTTGGTCGTCTTCCTTGATGGGCACCCGGTGCACCAGGAAGCCGTGCTCCTTGAATTGATGCGGGTAGTTGATCTCCATCTGGCCGGTCTTGGCCACGATGTGCAGGCGGGTGTTGGCAACCACTTCGGTAGCGTGTTTGCCGACCTCGGCCTGGGGATCGATGGTGAGGAAGCGGGCGTAGGTGTCATTGATGTAAATGATGCGGCCGTCGGTGGTCGGAGATGATGACGCCGATCTGCAGATTGTCTACGATTCGCTTGAAGAAGTCCAAGCGGTGAATGGGTGAATCGGCCGGAATGGAATGGGTTTCCATTGACACCCCCACCGTCTCTGTTCGTAGACATGTCTCCACTTTGAGGCGACGCTTTCGATATATACCCCCGTCTGAATCGAATCAAGAAGAATTTCAAGAGATCGATTAATATATCGGGATAACTCGCAATGTTTCTCCAAAGCGGACAGGTTGAGGATTGTTGGACGAAGCTGGTATGGAATTCGCTTTGATTGCAGAAGACAGTTTGCCACCCTGACCACAAACGTGCACCCCTCCCTTCAAAAGGCATCCTCAAGGGGAAGCGGATGAACATCGGGTCTCTGCTCTCAAGGCATGCTCAGTACCGGCCGAATCATGTGGCCGTCGTCTGCGGAGACCTTCGTCTGACCCACCTGCAGTTCAACCGCAACATCAACCGACTCGCCAATGCCCTGCTGGCCCTCGGGGTGAACAAAGGCGATAAGATTGCATCCTTCCTCCCCAACTGCCTGGAGCTGCTGGAGGTTTACTGGGCCTCGGCCAAGATCGGCGCCGTGGTGGTGCCGTTGAGCAGCCTGTTGCGGTCGAAAGCCCTCGTGTCCCTGCTCAAGGATGCCGATGCCGTGATGCTGGTGACGAACTCCGGGTTTGCCGATGCCGTAGAGGCCATCAAAGCGGAGCTTCCAGCCATCGCCCATGATCGCTACCTTCTGACGGACGGCAACCGCAAAGGCTTCCGTGATTACCACGGGCTGAAGGCGGGCGCCAGCGACCACGAGCCGGAAGGTGAGCCTGTCGGGGATGAAGACCCGTTCAACATCATTTACAGCAGCGGCGCCACC
This sequence comes from uncultured delta proteobacterium, assembly GCA_963716325.1. Lineage (GTDB taxonomy): Bacteria > Desulfobacterota > Desulfobacteria > Desulfobacterales > SpSt-501 > SpSt-501. The sequence continues at coordinate 29,322 of CAVQTH010000050.1, forward strand.
GGCCGGCCCAAGGGTATCGTGCACACCCATCGCGTCCGTGCGGCCTATGCCACCTCCTTTGCCGCGGCCTTCCGCCTGACCCCGGAGTGCATCAGCCTGCACGCCGGCCCCATCGTTCTCAACTGGGCCTTTGTCGGTCTCATGCCGGCGGTGTTTACGGGCAGCACTTACATCCTGCTGCGGCACTTCGATCCCGGGCCCTATATGCGCACCATCGCGCGGGAAAAGGTTACCCACGTGATCCTGGCGCCCTCGCAGATCGTGGCCCTGCTCGACTCCCCTGATTTTTCACCGGATGCTTTGAGTTCGCTGGAGATGGTCCTCAGCCTGGGGGCGCCGCTGCACCGCGAGCACAGGGAGCGGCTGAACCGCCTGCTGCCCGACCGTTTCTACGAACTCTACGGGTTGACCGAAGGTTTTGTGACCGTGCTCGACAAACACGATTATCCGCGCAAGCCGATCTCCGTCGGCGCGCCGCCGCCCTTTTTCGAAATGAGAATCGCAGACCCCGACGGCAACGAGCTCCCGGCCGGCGAGGTCGGGGAGATCTGCGGCCGGGGCCCGACCCTCATGCCGGGGTATTACAAGCGTCCCGACCTGACGCAGCTGGCCATCCGCGACGGGTGGCTGCGCTCCGGCGATCTCGGCTATGTGGACGAGGACGGCTTTCTCTACCTGGTCGACCGCGTGAAGGACATGATTCTTTCCGGCGGGCGTCAATCTGTCTATCCGCGGGAGCATCGAGGAGATCGTGGTCCAGCACCCGGCGGTGCGGGAGGCGGCGGTGTTCGGAGTCCCACACGATAAGGGGGGCGAAACGCCGGTGGCGGCGGTGGTTTTGAAAGAGCCCGGCTCGCTGACGGCCGAGGCGCTCAAGCAGTGGTTCAACGCACGTGTGGCAGCCCAGTCTCAACGGGTTTCGGACGTGATGATCCTGGAGGATTTTCCGCGCAACGTGGCCGGCATGGTCCTCAAGCGCGAGATGCGTGAGCAATACACGCAGAGGCATCAATAGGCGGAGCGCACCATTTTAGCAACCCATCACATCCATGGAGGTGGAAGCATGAAGAAAACACTGTTGGTTTCGGTAATGTTGGCATTTTTCATCAGCCTCACACTATCGGCTGTGAGCGAGGCTCAGCAAACCCTGCCGACGATCAAGTGGCGGTTGGCGACGTGCCGCACACCGAACTTGACCCCCTTTTATGAGGGCGATCTGCATTTTGCGGAAATGATCAACAAAATGAGCGGCGGCAAATTTCAGATCACCGTCCATCCCGCCGGCGAACTGATGCCGGCCTTCGAAGTCTTTGACGGGGTCCGCAAGGGCGTCGTCGAGATGGGCGGCGACTGGGGCACGTATTGGACCGGAAGAGACACCGCTTTTGATTTTTATTGCTCGCTCGGGTTCATGCTGCACGCCGCAGACTACATGACCTGGCTTTATAACGGCGGGGGCATGGAACTGGGGCAGGAGCTGTATGGAAAGTACGGCATGATGTACTTCCCGCACACCATGGTCGGCCCGGAATCGGGGTTCCGCACCAACAAACCCATCAGGAAACTTGATGATTTCAAAGGAGTCTTGTTGCGCACCGGTGTCCTTCAGACCATTTGGGTCCTGGAGCAGCTGGGAGCCAAGCCCATGCGAATTCCGGGCGGCGAGATCTACATGGCGCTGAAGATGGGCACCATCGACGGGGCGGAATTCTCGGTCCCGTCCACGGACTGGGGCATCAAGTTCCAGGAGATCAGCAAGTACTGGGTTACGCCGAGCCGGCTGGCACCAGGTTGGAACGCAGGGAGGCCTGCTCATCAACATGGATGCCTGGAAGAAATTGCCCAAGGAGTACCAGGCCATGGTGGAGCAAGCCGCCATGGCGAACGTAATTTGGACCTACGCGAAGGGGAATTTTGATTCGATTAAGGCCTTGGAAGACTTCAAGAAAGCGGGAACTGAAATCACCGTGCTTGACCAGGAAGCCCAGGACAAGCTCGAGGAACTGTGCGTCAGGTTCATGGAAGAAGAATCTGCCAGGAACCCGAACTATGCCAAGATCGCCAAGTCCGTGGTCAATTTCCTGAAGGGCATGGACACGGTGAAACGACTTGAAGGCCCCTTCCGTTCGGGGAATATTCTGAAACGATATCCGGATATCAAGTAACCCAGCCCGCGTGAAATGCCCCCCGGATTCGGCTCCCGGGGGCATTTTGCCGGGTCGTGTCTCAACCTGTCTATCAATGGAGAGGTCCCCAATGACCATGCAAACCTTTGTCAAGTTTTGCGACCGCGTGAGCGAGTGGGTCGGAGATAAATTTGCCTGGGTCGCGATCCCGATCGCGCTGCTGATTTTCTATGAGGTTATTTCCCGAAGAATATTTAATAACCCGCACATGTGGGCGTTGGACACGGCCACCCTTTTGTATGCCGTTCATTTCATGATGGTGGGCGCTTACGGTCTTCTGCACAACGCCCACGTCAACATCGATACCATTTACATGTATCTTCCCCGCCGATGGCAGGCCGGATTGGATTCGGCAGGTTACCTCTTCCTGTTCTTCCCCTATTTTCTGGTCTTTCTCTATGCGGGAACGGATTTGGCGGTTGAATCCGTGATGATGGGAGACAGGACCGTCACCGGGGCGCCGATTATCGTTCCGGTGATGAAAACCTTGATCCCCCTGTCCTCCTTTTTCATATTGCTGCAAGGCCTTGCCCAGTTTGTGCGCAGCCTGCACCTTTGCATTCGCGGGAGGGAGCTATGATCGAATTTTTCAGTGTTGAGACGATGTCGATTTTGATGATGGCCGTTCTCATCATCGTGATGATGTTCGGGCACCCCATCGCCTTTGTCTTCGGCGGAGTGGGGCTCATATTCGGCTATCTCCTGCGGGGCAAGGGTGTGTTCTACATGTTCACCAGCCAGGCCATGGGCACCATGGACAGCGGGATACTGATCGCCGTCACGATGTTTATTTTAATGGCGAATCTGCTGGTTAAAGCCGGCATCGCGGAGGACCTCTTCGAAGCCATCCGCTGGCTCATGGGCCCTTTGCGGGGGGGAGTGGCCATGGCCGTGATCCTCGTATGCATGATTCTGGCCGCCTGCACCGGGATTGTGGGCGCCGCGGTCGTGTCGATGGGACTTGCGGCTTTGCCGGTGATGATGAAATACAAGTATGAAAAGGGGTTGGCGGCGGGAACGATTTGTGCCGGCGGCACCCTGGGCATCATGCTCCCGCCGAGCATCATGTTGATCGCCCTGGCGGACTTGACGGGGTTGTCGGCCGGCAAGCTGCTCCTCGGCGGGCTTTTCCCGGGGTTCGTCCTCGGCGGACTTTACATTTTATATATTGCCATTCTATGCGGGCTTCGCCCGGAACTGGGTCCGGCCCTTTCTTTGGAAGAAAGAGCCTCCAAGCCGGTCAGCGCAAGGCTCATCCTCGCCGCGAAAGCGATGCTCGCACCCGGCGCGTTGATCGTGATCGTGCTGGGGAGCATCTTTTCCGGGGTCACGACGGTGAGGGAGGCCTCCGGTGTCGGAGCGGTCGGGGCGTTCCTGATCGTTGTGGCTTACCGTCGACTTAGCTGGAAAATGCTGCGAGAAGTGCTCCAGGGCACGGCGAAGCCCGTGGCCATGGTGATGTTCCTGATCGTGGCAACGAACTGTTTCACGGCGGTGTTTCTGGACCACGGCGGCGGCAAGGTAGTCATGGAAGCCATGGTGGGGTCGGGCCTGGGGAAATGGGGCGCCTTTTTCATTATGATGCTGATCATCTTCATCCTCGGCATGCCCATCGAGTGGGTTGGCATCATTTACCTCGTCATACCCATTTTCCTCCCGATTGCGGTCAAATTCGGCTTTGACCCGCTCTGGTTTGTGATTTGCGTGGCCGTCAACCTGCAGAATGCCTTCTTGTCCCCGCCTGCGGGTGCGACCATGTTCTATCTCCTGGGGGTCTCCAAGGGAACCTTGACGACGGTGGACGTTTTCAAAGGGGTGCTACCCTTTGTAGTTCTCCAGCTCATCGGCCTGGTCATCTGCGTTGTCTTTCCAGCGGCGGTCCTATGGCTGCCCAACATGCTTAAATGAATGGGAGTCAACTCGTTTTCATAAAAGTGAAAGGGGAATCCTATGCAGGTGAAAGGGGCAGTGGCGCTCATCACCGGCGGCGCCAACGGCATCGGCGAATGCTGTGCGAAGACGCTCGCGGCGGTGGGCGCCCGAGTCTCGATCTGCGACATTCTCCCGGAGCAGATCGAGCGGGTGGTGAAGGAGATCCGGGACGGCAGGGGGCGGGGTGATCGGCGTCCAGGGCAACGTGGTCAAGGAGGCCGACCAAGCCCGCTTCATCGAGGAAACCGTCAAGGCCTTCGGTCAACTCAACATCGTGATTCCGTCGGCGGGGATCATCCGCGACGGCACGGTGGTGACCACCGACCGCGACAGCGGCAAGGTGGTGCGCAAGATGAGCCTGGAGCAGTGGCAGCAGGTGATCGACGTCAATCTCACCGGCACCTTTCTCACCGTGCGCGACTCCATCGAGGCCATGGTGAACGGCGGATGGGAGGGGATTATCTGCCTGATGTCCTCCATCAACAAGGAGGGCCAGGTCGGCCAACTCAACTACAGCGCCACCAAGGCGGCCGTGGCCTTGATGCCGAAAATCCTGGTGGGCGAGTTCTTGATTCGCAAAATCCACAACATCCGAGTGGTGGCCATCGCGCCGGGCTATGTCAACACGGCGATCCTGAAAGGCATGAACCAGGAAGCGCTCGCAGCCATCCTGAAGGACGTCCACAGCGGAAGACTGGTGGAACCCGAGGAGATCGCGGCCAGCATCATGCACTGCATCGAAAACGATGCCATCAACGCGACCACGATCGAGGTGACCGGCGGGCTGACCTATGCCCGCAGCCGGGCCAAGTAAGCTCAAGGCCGTCGAGGCCCAAGGGCGTTGTTGTCCCGCCATTTGAAATGCTCACGTACTGCCGTGTACGCCCCGCTTTCAAATCGCGGGACGCCTTGTCCATAAGCCTGATTCGAGATTTAAAAAGCCCATATAGACGGAGGTTCGCATGAAGCGCAACAAAGTGATCCCGGCGGATGTGGCGGTCAGCATGGTCCGTGACGGATGGGTTCTGGGCGCCGAGGGGTTTGTGGGCAGCGGCACGGCGGACGAGCTCTACGTGGCGCTCGAAAAACGCTACCTGGAAACGGGCCGGCCCAAGAACATCACGCTGTTCCATTCGTCCGGGCCCGGCGACGCCGGCACCCGCGGCATCAACCGCATCGCACACCCGGGCATGTTCAAACGGGTGATCTCGGGCCACTACGGCCTGGTGCCGCATGATCGGCAAGCGCGCCCTCGAGAATGATTTCGAGGCCTACAACCTGCCCCAGGGCATCCTGACCAATTTCTATCGCGCGGTCGCCGGTCGCCGCCCGGGCGTTTTTACCAAGGTGGGTCTGGGTACCTTTGCCGACCCGCGCATCGAGGGCGGCAAGATCAGCAAGAAGGCCGTGGAAGACATCGTGGAAATCATCACGATCGGCGGCGAGGAGTGGCTCTTCATGAAAGCCTTCCCGGTCGACTGCGTCTTCATCCGCGGCACCACGGCGGACACCCGCGGCAACATCACCATGGAACGGGAAGCTCTGATCGTGGACTCGCTCGCGATGGCCATGGCGGCCCGGAACTCGGGCGGGCTCGTGATCGCCCAGGTCGAACGCGTGGCCAACCCCGAGACGCTCAACCCGCACGCCGTCATCGTGCCCGGCATCCTGGTGGACTACGTGGTGGTGGCGCAGCCGCAGCACCACATGCAGACCTTCGGCAGCCAGTTCCGGCCGGAGCTTTGCGGGGAGATCCGCGTGCCGCTGACCTCGACGAAATCGCTCGCGCTGGATGAGCGCAAGGCGATGGCCCGACGCGCCAGCCTCGAGCTGCGGCCCTACGACGTGATCAACCTCGGCATCGGATACCCCGAGGCCGTCTCCGCGGTCGCCAACGAGGAAAACATCCTGAGCTATCTGACCATGACGGTCGAGCCCGGGATCATCGGCGGCATGCCCCTCGGCGGCCTTGACTTCGGCTCCTCCGTCAACCCGGAGGCCGTGGTCAGCATGCCGGACCAGTTCGACTTCTACGACGGCGGGGGGCTGGACGTCACCTGCCTCGGCTTCGCCCAGGTGACGGCCGAGGGCAACGTCAACTCGAGCAAGTTCGGTTCCCGGGTGGCAGGCTGCGGCGGCTTCATCGATATCAGCCAGAACTCGAAACGGGTGCTCTTCATGGGCACCTTCACCACCGGCGGGATCAAAACGACCGTGGAGGCAGGCCGGGTGCGTATCCTCGAGGAGGGCCGGGTCAAGAAGTTCGTCAACGCCTGCGATCAGATCACCTTCTGCTCGCAGTTTGCCGGCCCCCAGGGCCAGGAGGTCTTCTACATCACCGAGCGCTGCGTCTTCAAGCTGATCGACGGGAGACTCGAGCTGACCGAGGTGGCGCCCGGGATCGATATCGACAAAGACATCCTGAAGCAGATGGAGTTCCGGCCCGTGATCCGCAACGTCGTGCCCATAGACCCCCGGGTATTCCAGGACGCCGTGATGGGGATCCGCAGCGAGTTTCTGCTGAAGGAGTTGAAAACCCGGCTGCGCTACGACCCAGAGCGGAACCTGCTGCGGCTGAATTTCAACGGGCTTGAGATCGACTCGGCGGAGGACATCGACAACATCAGGAAGATCGTGGAGGATATCTGCATCGCGGCCGGCAAAAAGGTGAACGCCGTCGTGAACTACGACGCCTTCAAGGTGAATGATCAGCTGCTGGACGAATATCTGGCCATGGGCCAGTACATCATTGAAAAGTACTACCGCAAGGTCGCGCGTCACACGACCAACCGCGAGGTGAGCGGCCGGTTCACGGACGAGTTCCAGAGCCGCCGGCTGGCGGCCAGCCTATTTGCATCGGAGGAAGACGCCTTGAAGTATGTGCTCGAATAAAATTGCGCGAAGCCCGGAGGCTGCGCGCAATTTTACCTGTGAGGGGAGCCTTAGAAAAAGCACATAGGCGAAGAGGCAACTTTTCAGCTGCCTGTAACTAAGGAGTTTGCGCGCGGGAGGCTCATCAAGAAGAAGCGGAGGCTCGGCCGCGGGGTTGCTTATGGTCGGAACCGGGATGTCGAGATTCGACATGTTCAAGGACCGAGACTCCAAGGAAACCCGTTTTGCAGAGGCTTTCACTTACATCGCCAAAACGCTGCAACCCTGCGCTTGGTTGCGAAAAAAAGCCCTTTCTCGGCGTTAACGCCGAGAAAGGGCTTGAGAAAGGGTCTTCGAGGCTCAACTCGCGGCCAGCCTTTGGCCAGGGCGCATCAACAGGGCAGATCCGAACCCGACCCTTTCCAATTCGTTTTTCATCAATTCCCATGATTAAAAATCTTTGCAGCTCGCTGCAAAGATTTTTAGGCGCGCCCGATCACGAGCTTCAGCGGGTCCACCTCCTCCCGCAGTATCCTCAATTCCTTTTCGGTGGGCGGCGCGGTGCGGCCGATCTGCTTGGGGACCACCAGCTCGAAGCCCGTCTCGGCTTGCACTTTGTCCAGCTCCGCTCCCGGGTGCAGGGATTCGATCATCATGGCCTTGGTCTTCTCGTCGAAGCCCATGACGGCGAGATCCGTGACGATCTTGTAGGGGCCGCCTTCCGGCAGCCCCGCCGCCTCGCGTGCGCCCGCGCCGGTGAGGAAACCCGGCGAGGTCACGAACTCGCACTTCTCGACGAATCGCGACTTGCTGTGCACCGTCATGATCATGGTGCGCCAGCAGAACGAGGCGAAATCGTTGGCGCCGCCGCTGCCCGGAAAGCGCACCTTGGGCTTGTGGTGAGGGCCTACGACGGTGGAGTTGATGTTGCCGTACTTGTCGATCTGGGCGCCTCCCAGGAAGGCGTAGTCCACCTGGCCCCGGCAGCAGGTCGTCATCATTTCGGTCATGCCGGCGGCCATGACCGCGCGGAAAAAGGTGCGCGAGTCGCCCACGGAGATCGGCATCTGGGGCAACATGGGCGAAATTCCCCCGGCCTCGAAGAGAATGATCAAGTTGGGCGATTGGGTTTTCTGCGACAGCATGGCGGCGGCGCAGGGCGCGCCGGTGCCGACCGCCACGGTCTTGCCGTCCTCGAGGTAGCGCGAGGCCACGCAGATCATCATTTCCATCATGTTGTATTCGGGTGCCATATCCGCAGCTCCTTGAAATGAGCTCAAAGCGCGACGCTCAGAGCTCAACGAAAAAATTAGGTTGAGCGTTCATCACTTTTCGACCAGGGTCTCCAGCTTCTGCAGCTCCTTGAGCTTTTTCAGCCCCCCGCAGCGCTCCAGGTACTCCTCGAAGCAGGACACGCCGTAGATGTAATGGTCCAGAAACTTCTCGAACTCCTTCGGGTCTTTCTCCACCTTCATCCACTGGGCCAGGTGCTCTTCGTCCGAAAAATAAAGATAGGGCATGTTGCCGGGGTAGCTGCCGTAAGGCACCTCGACCACGGCGTCGACCAGATAAAACGGGATCGAGGTGGCGGTCGGGTTGTTGCGGATGGTGAAGTTGGTCACCAGGCGCTCGGCGGTAATAATGAGGTGTTTGGCGGCCCGCGACAGCTCCAGGTCGGCAACGGAGATGCCGCGGAAGACTGAGTTGCCGTACATGTCGGCCTCGTGCACGTGGATCACGGCCACATCCGGCCACAACGCGGGCACCGCCGCGAATTTTTTGCCGGTGAAGGGGCACTCGATGACCTTGGCCCCGGACATCTTGAATGTGTCGGTGCCCAGCATGGAGCGCACGATGCCAAAGGAAACCCCTTCGGCGGCGGCCCTCAGGCGGGCGGCCAGCGAGTAGTTGGTCCACTCGGTGACCTTGACCTCGCCGGACTCCATGTAGCGGCGGGCGTTCGGGGACAGCCCGCGGGCTTCCAGACCGACGATGTAGGCGGCGTCCAGGCGGTTGAAACATTTGCCTGCGCAGAGCAGCTCGAAGTCGTGGGTCGAGGTGTGGCCGAGAAAGCCCAGGTTCTTGCGACGCGCCCGCAGGATCTCGTGGATGACGGCCGTGGGGATGCGGTTGGCCCCGAAGCCGCCGATCCCGAGGTAGCACCCGTCGGGGATGAACTTCTCCACCGCTTCCTTCTCGGTCATGCGCTTGTCGACCATGGCCCGCGTCTTCTTATGGAAGAACTCGCGCGCCTTGTCCGGGTCGGGATCCATGAAAATCGGGTTGACCCCTTGATCCAGCACTTTCATAAGGTTCTCCTCCAACATCGAAAAGGGGTTACATGTGAATTGCCTCAAGCCGCTCACTTGGACTGTCTGGGTGAGCAATAAACATGCCACTATTGAAATTGATAAAAAACATCAATTTCAATATTTTAAATAATTTACTCGACCGCAAAACGGCCATAGAGGGCTGCTATGCCGCTCTCCGGGCGTTTGTGGGCATAAACTGTCTGGAAAATTATAACAATTTGAAATAATTTATAAATAAATGAAAACCCAGCCGACCCGGCAACGAGAGATAAACCTGCCTGCGGAAACCGTATCCATGTTACTACACTTTTAGCGTCGAGCCGGCATCCGCCGGCAACGTCACGCCTGCAGCCATGTCAATATTTATTATTTAAATATATAACAAATAGTTAAATACTATATCGCGTTCGCCGTCCATGCCGTGCGCACGCCGGAACAGCCAGACTGATCCCGAAAGATGTATCAAAATAGATACTTGATACTTTTTTGCTACACTTTTTTCGCAATCTGCTCTCCGTATACGCACTACCCAACTAAAAACTGTTTATTCTGCAGTATTTTGATATCAATCGAAAAAATTGATAAATCGACAGATGGCATAGGATACGGGGGTCTCAAAAACCGTCATGGCTCAAGATTTGCTTAGTGAATCCGCGATACGAAATATAAGGAACTTCAGTTTTCTCTTTTGTGTCATTGTTGCCGGGGATACCGATGGATGCCGCCGCAAGCGTCCATCGCGGTTTGAGTCTTTTCTCGTTGCTGCCATTCTATCATCGCCTACAGGAGAAGGAGGGGCGCAGTCCATGGACATTCGAGAGCCTGAAATCACCCGCGAGCAGATCCTCATGCTCAAGGACGACAACTTCACCGTCGGCAACGTGTGCATCGTCACGGGCGCGGGAACCGGGATCGGCCGGGCGACCGCCATCGCAGCCGCCGTGAACAACCTGATGACCGTCGGGCTCGACATCAACGAGAAGGAAGGCAAGAAGACCCAGAAGATGGCCCGCGACATGGGCGGCCAGATGATCTTCATCAAGACCGACCTCTGCAAGGACGAGGAAGTCGCCCAGGCCGTGGCCGACGCCGCCAAGCTGGGGACGATCAAGTTTCTGGCCAACATCGCCGGCCTGCAGCACATCGACTCTATCGAAAACTTCCCGATGGAGAAATACGACCTGATGCAGCGACTCATGCTGCGCGCGCCCTTCCTGCTCTCCAAGCTCACGATCCCCCACATGCGCAAGAGCAAGGACGGCGTGGGCGTCATCGGCCAGATGGCCTCCATCCACGCCCACATCTGCACCAAGAACAAGCCGGTCTACAACATCACCAAGTTCGGCCTGCGGGCTCTGGCCCAGTCGATCTCCGCCGAGGGGGAAGGCAAGATCCGCTCGTTCACCATCAGCACGGCCTTTGTCAAAACCGCGCTCGCGCTGAACCAGATCCCGTCCCAGGCCGCCCAGCGAGGAATTACGCAGGAGGAAGTGGTGCGGGACGTCATGCTCGGCAAATCGCGCATCAAGGAGATGATGGACCCGATCGAGGTGGCCAACCAGTTCCTTTACGGCTTTTCACATTACGCGCGCTACCTCATCGGCGGCGACCTGCTCTTCGACGGCGGCGTCGTGTTGACTTATTGAGGCGCTTGATCATACAAAGGCGGTTATGGCGAGCGGCGCCATTCTATTGGGAATGAAGCATTGTTTTTGTGGGAGAGGCTTTCAGCCTCGATTTTCGCGGCTGGAAAGCCGCTCCCACAAAAACACAAAAAATGCCGACTTTCCGGGAAGGCAGCTCCAAATTGTTGAACCCGGCAAAAAGACCGCAGATCGCCTATCAGGTTATTGAATAATGTCCGAAACCGTCCAAATCATCATCGGCATCATCCTTCTCGTCGGGGTATATATCCTCACCCAGGCGGTGGTGGGCTGGCGCATCAAGCGCGCCGCCCGGGGCATCGTGCGCGATCTCGACTTCAAGAAAGCCTACACTCCGGAGTCGGCGATCGAGCTGCCTTATGCCAAATCCAACCTGTTCCGCATCGGCCTGCGGGATTTCCGGCCCAAGTCCGTGGCCGCCCTGGTTCAAGCCGGGGTGGTGGCCCAAACGGCGGCCGGCAAGTATTTTTTAACAAAGCGCGCTAAGGAGATTAACCTTTAAACTCGGGCGGCGCGTGACCGCCCCTTAACCTGGAAGGAGGTGATCGCGACTCCAGCGTATTCCGGCTCGGAAACCAAAACCCTTTTGTCGACCCTTAAACCCTTCAGGAGGAGATCTGATGAAAAAACTCGCATTGGCAGTTCTGGTCGTTTTCGTGGCCGTGGCCTTCATGGCCATGGGACCGACCAATTCCTTTGCCCAGCAAAAACAGAAGATCGAGAAATTCGGCGAAGACAAGCGCAGCCAGGAATGGAGCAAAAAGAAATTCGAGACCTCCACCAAAACCTTCAACATGCGCATGAGCGACCCCTGGGGCGGGCTCAACTTCCATGACATGGCTCAACATTTCTGCGACAGCGTGCGAGCCACCTCCGGCGGCCGCCTCAACATCAAGCTCTTCCCCACCGGCGCCATCGTTCCGGCCATGGAGATCTTCGAGGCCACCTCCAAGGGCACGCTCGACGCCTTCCACTCCTGGCCCGGCTACTGGAAGGGCAGAAACGAGGCCTTCGTGGCCTATGCCTCCGTGCCCTTCGGGCTCGACACGGAAGGCTACAACATCTGGTACTACGAGCGCGGCGGCAAGGCCATGTTCGACGAGCTCTACGGCCGCTTCGGGATGGTGCCCTTCTTCTGCGGCAACGTCGGCCAGGAACTCGGCCTGCACTCCAACAAGAAAGCCGTAAAGCTGGACGATTTCAAAGGCATGAAGGTGCGCACCGTCGGCTGGTACATGGACATCCTGACCAAGATGGGCGTTTCGGTCACCCCGCTGCCCGGACCCGAGATCTATCTCGCCCTCGAGCGCGGCATCATCGACGCCGTCGAGTTCAGTTCACCGGCCGCCAACATCCCCTCCGGGTTCCATGAAATCACCAAGTACGTGATCGAGCCCGGCGTGCATCAGCCCTCCTGCCAGTTCGACGTGGTCTTCAACAAGAAGAAGTTCGACGAACTGCCCGAGGATCTCAAAATCATCGTCGAGATCTGCGCCAAGGAAACCCAGCTGTGGGCCTGGGCCTGGCAGGAAAACCTCAACATCGAGGCCCTGAAGATCATGGGCAAGTCGACCGAGTTCGTGAAGATGGACGAAGCCGCCATCATCGGGTTCGCCAAGACGTCGTTTGAATACCTGGATGACCTCTCCGCCAAAAACGCGGACGTAAAGAAGGTGCTCGATTCCCAGGAGCTGTTCAAGCAGGAATTCGCCCAATGGCGCGACCTGCGCGGCCGCCTGGCCCCCTGGCCCAAGGCCGATGTGCTGAAAGGCAAACTGACCCAGTAACCCTTTGATATTCGTGCCCCGCGGCGTCTTCCGGCTGCGGGGCACATGCCGCTGCACCCGGAGGAAAGGACCCATCCCATGCTGAAAAAATTCGTTCACGCGGTCGACGCCGTCAACCAGTTCGTCGGCCGCTTCACGTCCTATCTGCTCATCCCCATGGTGTTCGTGGTGTGCTACGAGGTGTTCCTGCGCAAGTTATTCCAACTTCCCACGATGTGGGCCTTCGAGACGACCATCTATCTCTACGGGTTTCATTTCATGATGGCGATGGGGGTCACGATGCTCTACGACAAGCACATCCGCATCGACATCATCACCCTGCAGCTGCCCCAGAAGATCCAGCTCATCCTGCGACTGGTCACCTTCTGGATCATCTTCGTCCCCTTCGTGGGGGCGATGCTCTATGCCGGGGTGGAATACGCGGCCACGTCCTGGATGCAGTGGGAGCACAGCTGGAGCGCCTGGAAGCCGCCGCTCTACCCTTTCAAGACCGTGATCCCGGTGTCCCTCTTCCTGCTTTTCATCCAGGGGTTCGCCAACTTCATCCGTGAATGCTACCAGCTCAAGGGGGAGAAGATATGAGCCCGGAAACCTTAGCCATCACCATGTTCTTTTTGCTGTTCGCGGCGCTTCTCCTCGGACACCCCCTGGCCTTCTCCCTCGGCATGCTGGCGGTGATCTTCGGAGTGATCGGCTGGGGCGGCTCGATCAGCGCCGTTTTTGCGCTGCTCGCCAACCGCGCCTACGGCGTCATGGAGGAGTACGTGCTCGTGGCCGTGCCGCTCTTCATCTTCATGGCGCAGATCCTGGACGCCTCCGGCATCGCCGAGCGCCTGTTCGAGACCATGCACATCGTCATGGGCCGGATTCGCGGAGGCTTGGGCATCGCGGTCATCATCGCCTGCACCATCTTCGCGGCGACCGCCGGCGTCGTGGGCGCGACCGAGGTGTCGGTGGGCCTGCTCGCCATCCCGGCCCTGATGCGCGTCAAGTACAATATCCCGCTCATCGCCGGCTGCATCTGCGCGGGCGGGACGCTGGGCATCCTGATCCCGCCGAGCATCATGCTGGTGGTCTACGGCAGCCTGACCCAGATCTCGGTCGGCTGGCTCTACGCCGCCGCTTTCGGCCCGGGGTTCCTGCTCGCGCTGCTCTACATCATCTACATCGCCGTCATCTGCTGGATCAAGCCCGAGTTCGGACCGGCGGAAACGGGCGGGACCCACTCCTCTGCCGAAAAAATTTCCATGTTCGCCCAGTCCATCGTCCCGCCACTGATACTGGTCTTCATCGTGCTGGGCAGCATCGTGGCCGGCGTCGCCACTCCGACCGAGGCCGCCGGCATGGGCTGCGCTGGCGCCATCCTGCTCGCCGTCGGCTACCGCAGGTTCACCTGGAAGATGCTCAAGGACGCCTGCTGGTCCACGACCATCACCACCTCCATGATCATGACGCTCTTTCTGGGCGGCAACGCCTTCCAGGCCATCTTCATGGGCCTGGGAGGCGGGGACGCCATCGCCAACTTCATCCTCGGCACCCAGCTCTCGCCCATCGCCGTGCTCTTCCTCATGATGGGCATCGTCTTCTTCCTGGGCTGCTTCCTCGACTGGCTCGGGATCCTGCTGATCGTGACCCCGATCTTCGTCCCGGTCACCATGGAGCTGGGCTTCAACCAGCTGTGGTTCGCAACCCTCATCTGCGTCAACCTGCAGATGGCCTTCCTGACCCCGCCCTTCGGGTACTCGCTCTTCTACCTCAAGGGCATCGCTCCGCCGGAGATGAACATCTACCACATCTACAAGGGGGTCGTGCCGTTCGTCTGCCTGCAGTGGCTGGGGTTGATCATGTGCATCTTCATCCCAGACATCGTCATGTGGGCCCCCCGGGCGTTCTTCGGCCCCGCCGTAGGATGATGACCGGCTGCCATGTAACTCCAAACAAAAGCCCCGCTCCGGCGGGGCTTATTTATGCAAGAAAGAGGTCGTTGATTGTGGGAGCGGCTTTCTCCGCCTCCGGCGGACGATCTCTAATCGACAAGCCCGACTTAAAGCGCGGCTGGAAAGCCGCTCCCACCTGCACTTGGCTTTTTATTAACATAAACTCCCACCCTGCCGCTTATTCGTAGAAGGGTCATTGGACATCTCCCTCCCCTGGCGGGAGGGATCAAGGGAGGGGGAAACAAAGGAAGGTGGATATATGGCTACGAAAAAAACATCCAAGCTGCCGCTGCAGAAATTCGCCATGGTCGGGACCGGGATCCAGGGCACCCAGATCGCCATGATCGCCGCCCGCACCGGCTACGAGGTCACCGTGTTCGACCCGCGCGAGGGCGCCTTCCGTCAGACCTTCGAGAAGCTGCGCGCCGATCTCAAGGCTAAAAAAGTGACCCCCATCATCCCCTGGAACCAGTGGGAGGCCTGCGCCAAGAAAGTGCGCCAGGTGCAGGATATGCGCGAGGCCGTGAAAGATGCCGACCTCATCCTCGAGGCCGTGCCCGAGAATCTGGAGATCAAGAAGAAGGTCTGGAAGGAGATCGGCGAAAAGGCCGCGCCCGGCGCCATCCTCGCCACCAACAGCTCCTCCATGCCGGTGTCGCGGATGGAAAAAGAAGGCGGCCGCCCGGAGCAGGTGCTCAACATCCACTTCTACTTCCCCATGCAAGGCGTCAACATGGTGGACATCATGGGCGGCACCCGCACCCGGCCGGAGGTCATGGAAAAGGGCATCGCCTGGATCAAGTCCATCGGCTTCGTGCCCCTGACGGTGAAGAAGGAGCTGCTCGGCTTCTGCTTCAACCGCGTCTGGCGGGCCATCAAGCGCGAGACGCTCTACATGTGGGGCAACGGGTTCGTGGACTTCATGGACGTGGACCGGGCCTGGATGATCTTCACGCGCATGAAGGAAGGCCCCTTTGCCCTGATGGACAAAGTCGGCCTGGACGTGATCTGGGACATCGAGATGGTCTACTACAGCGACTCCAAGGACCCCAAGGACCACCCGCCCCAGGCATTGAAGGCCATGATCGACCGCGGCGAGCTGGGCGTGAAAAGCGGGAAAGGGTTCTACACCTACCCCGACCCGGCGTTCCTCAGCCCGGACTTCTTCAAATAAAAAAACCGCCGGCCGGAGCCGGCGGTTTTTTTATCATGGGAAAGGGGAAAAGGCTCCACCGCGATGATCGCGGCCACTCAACAAAATCCCCCCCCCCTTTCACCCCTGACGCCTGCGCAGGGATAATCCTCCTCCCCCGCACACGAGGGAGGCCGTGGTCAGCATGCCGGGGAGGAAGATGCCTTGAAGTATGTGCTCGAATAAAATTGCGCGCAGCCTTCAGGCTGCACGCAATTTTATCAGGCGAACCGCTTATTGAATGACCGGCGCGCTCACTTTCTCAGCAGAAACGAGCTGCGGGTCATGCCGGCGCCGACCGAGTCGTAGAGAATGGTGCGGGCCTGCCTGAGGCGCTCCAGGTTGCGGTTGACGGGGAAGCCCTGGATCGTGTCGGGCGTGAGGGCGCCGCGGGCGAGGTCGTAGGGCAGCCGCTGCATGCAGACCACCGAGCAGTTGCCGCGTTCGTGGATGTTGACCACCATTTTCTCAGCCAGGAAGCGGGCGACCTTCTCACGGTCGGCCGCTTTCCCTTCCGCCAGCACCTGCTCGAGGGTCAGGGGCAGCATGGCGAAGTTTGCCTGGTGTTCGATCAACAGGTCGATGTCCGGCAGAGAGAGCCGGCTGGCCGCGAGCAACGCCGAGAGGTGGGCCTTGGCCCCCCGGGTGGCGTAGAGGAACACCCCTTTTCCGTCCATCACGCCAAAGACCCCGTCTTCATCGAATTTGGCTTCGATGAAGCCTGCAAAACAGCCGTGGCTGCGGGTCAGCGTGTCGACAACCCCCCTGGCGGGAGAAACCCGCGCGGCGGTCGAGCCTTCGATAAGGCTGAGGCGGACCGGCTGCCCTTTTTTGAGGAACACGGCCGCCAGCCGGCGGTATTTGCCCGAGGCCGTGTACGCGCTCGCCACCCGCTGCACAATGTGTGGATCGCCGTCGGAGCTCATCAGGTCGTAGCCGAAGCCGGCGCCGTGGCCTTCATAGATTTCAAAAGCCGTGCGAAAATTCCTGAAGGCACCGGCCGCGGTTTCTTTCGGGAAAAGACGCTCCATCAGCGCGTGCTGCACCCGTGTGGCGGTGGCCGGAATCCGCAGTTCGATTTTTCCCAGCTGGTTGTCGACGATGATGCCGTCCAGCCGGCCTTCGCGTGCCCAGGGCAGAAGGCCGGAAGCGATGGCGGCGATGACGTCCTCGCCCGCATCGACGGCAACCTCGGCGCTCACGCGGCCGGGCGACGAGCTCCCGGCGTAGCCGCCGATTTCAACCGCCGTGGCCAGGGCGTCGTCCCCGAAGATGATGTTGGCCGTGTCCAGGGGCTTGAAGGCCTCGGCGCGGTGGATGTTCTCGGCGCCGACGATCACGGCGAGGTCCCCCGATTCAAGCATGCCTGCCAGTGTCAGCATGTAAAGCGCCTCCATGCTCACGTTGAAGCCGGGGCAGCCGGCATAGAGGTCGAGCACGAGCGCCCGGGGGCAGGCCTGCCGGATGTGGTCGTACAGGTGGAGGCTGATCGGTCCGGGGTCGAACTTGTCTTCGCCGATGTTGGTGGCCGCGATGAGCACGCGGATGCGGGCCGGGTCGATGCCGGAGGTGTCGAGCAGGTCCTGGAACGCGAGGACGCCGATGCGCGCGTCTATGGGAGCGGCCACGCGGGTGCGCACGCCGATGCGCTCTTCGATGGTCTCCCGGTTGACCGGGATGCCGCCCTTGAAGGCCATGCCCTTGTTCTCGTAAATTGAATTGTCCACGAGCGTGCCGCCGTTCCAGGCGCCTTGGGCGATGATGTCTAAAATGAAATCTTGGCTCATCGACGACTCCTCTGCATCCATTGTCGCTGGTGCTTATCCGCGTAAGGCAAACGGGTATCTAAGTGTTCAGGTATTGAGATGTTTGGCAAGAATCAAATATTCGAAACACCCCGGCACCCGAATACCCAAGCCTAGACATTGAACCGGAAGTTGATGATATCGCCGTCCTTGACCTCGTAGGTCTTGCCCTCCAGGCGAAACGTCCCGCGGCGTCGCGCCTCGGCCGTCGAGCCCGCCGCCATGAGATCCTCGTAGGAGATCACCTCGGCCCGGATGAAGCCCTTCTGGATGTCGCTGTGGACCGCGCCGGCGGCCTCCACGGCCGGGGTGCCCCGGCGGATGGTCCAGGCGCGGACTTCGTCGCTGCCGACCGTGAAAAAGGCAATGAGCCCCATGACCTCGTAGGACAGCCGGATCATCCGGCCCATGGCGGACGAACCGATCTGGTATTCCTTGAGAAAGTCCGCGGCGTCCGCCTCGCTCATGCGGGATAGCTCCTGTTCGAGTTTCCCCTGCAGCACCAGGCATTTTTCATGATCGGCGATGTCCCCGATGTCGGGAAGCGCCGGGTCGCCGTCCTCGTTGTTGAAGAGCACCAGCATCGGTTTGGCGGTGAGCAGCGCAAAGCCCCTCAGCGCCTTGGCGTCGGCCAGCTCGGGCCTGTGGCGCAGCGGGGTTTCGGCTTCGAGCAGCCGGCGGCACTCGGCCAGGTACTGCTGCTCCTCGGGGTTCATTTTCTTGCCGCGCCGGTGGTCGAGCTCTATGCGCTCCAGGCGCTTTTCCACCTGCACGAGGTCCGAGAGGATCAACTCCTGCTCCACCGCGCGGAAGTCCGCGGCCGGTGTGCGGTCCGGGCCGTGGTTGCGCACCACCTGGATCAGGGCGTCGCAATCCTTCACGGGCAGCCATGGGTTGGCCTCCCTTTTCTGGCTTCCCTGGCCGGCGAGGAAATAATCCACCTGGGCGTAGATGGTCTTCTGGGGCTCGAACATCCGGCTCAAGCGGTCCACACGCTCGTCGGGCACGCGCACCACCGCAAGCCGGTCTTCGCCGCGGGAGGCGGTTTCGCTTCCCTGGAGAGTCAGGGCCTCGAAGGTCGTGGAGCGGCCGGAGAGGGGCAGCCCGATAATGCCGAGTTTCATGAGTCTGTGCCTTTCGGTTCAGGAAGTGGCTGCCGCCGGTCGCGGTCGGCTCCAACGATTGACGATCAGGACCGTGGCGATGGGGATCACCAGGCCGATGAGGCTCACGGTAATCAGCAACCGGCCCAGTTCGCCGTAGCTGCCGCGCTCGACGATGAAGATCTGGTTCAGGTAGTTGGTGCCGAGGCTCGCGGCGGAGAGCGCCAGGTTGGTGAAGGCCGCCATGACCGCGAAGTAGGTGGCTTTCTGGTTCTCGGGCGCCTCCCGGGCGATCCAGGCCAGCATGGGCACCATGGCGACCTGGCCGAGAGGGGAGTCGGCCATGGTGTCGATGAGGGCGATGGCGCGGGCGCCGAACCCGAAGACCCTCTCCGTCCACTCGTGCAGGCCGTAGTACATCCCGACGAAAGGCATCGTCATCATCGTGCCGTAGAGCGACAGAAACACGACGAGATAGGGGATCGGCCGGCGGGTCATCCAGCCCCGCAGGGCAAACATCCCCAGGATGGCCAGGATGGATGAGATTTGGCGCAGGGTGCCGAAGAAGGCCTCGTCGAAGCCGAGCACGTCGATCTGCCACCAACTGGCCCCGGCGCCGGCCCCGGGCATGGCGCGGAACACAAAGATGATGACGGCGATCCCGACGATTTCACGGCGTTTTTCCGGCGCCATGTCCCGCAGGAGCTGGTGGATAAGATAGCCGATGATGAGCAGGGAGGCGCAGAAAATCATTTCCATCTTGGCCGCAAACTCGGACAGCCCCAGGAAAAGACCGGCGGCGACGAAGGCCGCGCTGCCGCCCAGGATGGTCCAGCTGGGTTCAAGCTCCGGCTTCTCGGCGTGCAGCATCCGGCGGATCTCCGGCTCGGAAAACCCGCCGCGGCGGTAGCGGCGCCGGCGCAGCATCAGGTTCACGTCCCCGAGGGTCACCCCCGCAACCGAGACCACCGGGATCAGCAGCGACACCTCGTACATGACGGCATAGGACAGGGTCTGGGCCAGCCAGCCGCCGATGCCGGCCACCAGGGCGCTGCCGCCGATGATGGCGATCCGTCCCAGCGTCTGCATGGTGACGTGCATGCGCTGCAGGTCTTTCTCCGGGATCGGACTCCCGTTTTCGTCATACCGCGGTACGGCCTCCACCGTCATGGCGTCGGCCACGACGTCCTGGAACACGAAGCCCGTGGGGGATATCAGCGACGAAACAACGTACCACACATCCGTTGGCAGGATGCCGGTCATCCAGTCCCTGTAGCCCGTGAGCCCTACCATGATCAAAAGGCCGGCCGCCATCAGCAGCGCCCCGAAATACACGAAAAAAGACTTGCGTCGCCAGAAAAGATCCACCAGGTGCCCGACGGGCATCTTGAGCGCCCAGGGAAGCCCGGCCCAGAAACCCAGGCCCGCCAGGAAAGCGGCGGACAACCCCAGCTGGTCCTTGACGAAAAAGCTTTCGATGATGCCGGTGAAGCCTGAGACGCCGGCGGCCAGGTAGACCATGAGCGGCGGGAGGTAGCTCAGGCGCATTTCCCGGAAGATGCCGAGGAAATCGACGACGAACCAGCGCCGTGCGCGACCCAGAGGGCCGCCGGAAGGGATGGGGTGGGATTCTGTTCGCATTACGGATCAGGACGGGCCTTTCCTTCCGGAGGTCAGGTCCTTGATCGAAACCGTACCCTGGGAATCAAACGGAAGCGTTGAGGGCATCAGCCCGCCGCCCGCCATCCGGACCTTGCCTTTGACCTGGTAGCTCAGATCCTCTCTCTGCTGCAGCCCGAACAGGCCCTTTATGATGTCCAGCACCGACGAGTAGACCGTGACCGGAATGGTCTCCGACCCGAACGCCGGCACCTTGACCTGGGTGTTGGAAATGCCGTAGGCAAAGGGTTTCCCGTTGATCGCCAGGTCGCACTCCACGCCCTTGATATCCAGCTCCACATCGTTGGGGTTCGTCACCCGCAATTGGACCAGAAACACCGTCTCCATGCCCTTGCTGTCCTGCACCTGGATGTTGGCCAGGGAAACGCGCGGGGTTTCGAGCGACTTGCCGATGCCGGCGCATCCGGCCAGCGTCAAGATCGCCAGCAGGACGGCGGCAGCGAACCCGACAGGGTGCATTCGCATGGGGTAGTTCCTCCTTCAGTTTTTCTTGGGCAATATGCCTTTGATGAGGTCGCGCGCTTTTTCCTTTGCCTTTCCCGCGCCGGTGTCCAGCGGGCCGAGGGCTTTTTTGAGTTCGTCCTTCGCTAGGCCTTCAAGGTCGGGCCGGAAACTGGGATTGGAGAAGCTGCCCGACACGATGATCGGCACGTTGATTCCGGAGCGGTCTTTTTCATCCCCTTGACCCTTGATGGTGCCGACCAGTTTCGTGTCTACCCGGAAATCAAGAGTCTCCTTCACCAGGTCGGCCTTACCGGCCGCCAGCATCCGCAGCAGCGGCGATGTGAGGGTTGTCTCGGAGGTGTGGAACACGCCGTTGTCCATCGTGAACGGAACAAGAAGTTCGGAAAAATCCGTGCGGGGTTTCGGGCCGTGCTTGACCTCCCCCCCCAGGGCGGCCTTGACGTTGCGAGCCATTTGGGCCAGGTCCACGCCGATGATGGCGCCGTCGCTGAAGAGGAGGCTGCCCTTGCCGTTCAGGGTTTGTTTGATGCGCGCCGGACCATCTCCCGTCATGGAGAGCACGATCTGGACCTTGGCGGTGCCTTCGAGAAAGTCTTTGTCGGCCAGGTCCTTGAGCAGGGGGTGCACCTGGACCTTGTCCAGATTGAGCTGGACATCCGTCACGGGGCTGTCCCCTTTAACGTTCACCACGGTTTTGCCGGCCGCGGTGCCCTGGTAAAGCTTCATGGTGAGCGGATCCAGCGCGAGCACGCCGTCCCTTGCCGCAATTTTCAGGTTCACGTCCTCGAGCTCGGCGTTGTTGACCTTGAGCTTGCCGATGGCGGCATTCCCACTCATTACCAATTGCCGCAGGGGCGTGTAATCGGTTTTCTTTGGAGTCGCTTGAGCCGGTTGGGCGCTGGATGGTGCGGCGTGAGCTTCCGGGGCCTTCTTTTGACCCACCGCTGCCTTCGGCGGCAGATAGCGGTCGAGGTCGATCTGGTCCATCTTAAGGTCGAAGGTGAGGTTGGGTTTGGAGAACTCCTTGGTATTCAGTGTGAAGCTCAGCGTGGAATCGTCCAGCACGAGCAGCCCATCGGATACCGTCACCGCCTTGGCGTCGGCCTTTATACCGGCCTTGAACGCCAAGCGCTCCAACACCTTGGCATCGACGGTGGCAGGCAGGGACTGCCCGATCTCGGCGGCCAGTTTGCGTGGCGAAAACTCCGCCACCTCCAGGGTGACACTGGCCAGGGGGGCGGTCAGCAGATTCTCCACCGAGCCCTTGACTTGCAATTTCAGCTGACCGAAGGCATCCGCCTTGACCTCCAGCGGGAAGGCGCTCAGGCCGATGTTCTTCCCCACCGGCCCCAAGCGGCCTTCGGCGGACAGCGGCTTTTGGTTAAAAGACGCAGAGAACGAAAAGCGCACCGGCCGCTCCAGCGACACATCCTTCAGCGACAGGTTCATGCCGAGAGATCTCCTGGCGCGACCCCTTTCCGTGGTCGATCAGCGTCAGCTGCCCGTTCTGGATGCTCAGCTCCCCCACCATGAGCGACTGGATGGGCAGCCCCGTTTGGGCGGGGGCCGCATCGGGTTTGCCCGGGGGGTTGCCTTCTGCCGGTTTGGCGCCGAAGTCCCAGCTGACGCGGCCGTTCGTGTTCGTCACCAAAAAGACGTGGGGCTCCTGCACCACCAAGCGGTCGACCTCCACCTGTTTGAACAGCAGCGACAGCAGCTTCACCCGAACGTCAAACGACCTCACCGTGAGGAAGTCCTTTTCGGTGAAGGCCGGGGTGTTGCCGAGTTTCAGGTTTGTAAACGAAACCCCCGCCCACGGGAACAGGCTCAGCCGGACGTCGCCGTCGACGCTCATGGGCCGGCCGGTTGTCTCCGAGACATACCTTTCGAGCTCGGGCTTGAATTTGTTCACGTCTATAAAACTGGGGATGATCAGCAGGGCGCCGATCACCACGACCGCCAAGGCCACAACGGCGACAGCCGTCCACTTCAACGCGGATTTCATTTCGAGACCCTCGTCATTCTGAATGGAATGCCCGATTCTAACCATTTATCATTGAAATTCAATTGGTTTTATTTGCCGCCATTTCAGGAATATACAATATGTGGCGGCTATTCCCGAATTGACACACAACATGAAGTGAGTGTAAACTTAAACAGAAATTCTTGCCCCGGCGAAGAAATCTCCCGGCCGGTGCGCCGACGATGGTATCATAACGTCCGTGTGGAGGATATGACGATGATGAAGGTCCAACGGTTGCACGAATTGTTTGATGCCCATCCCGAAAAAAACGAGTTGGGCTTTGAGGGCACCTGCCACGACTGCGGCAAAGAGGTAAAGGTGGGCGTGGCGCTCACGGCCGAGGGTTTTGCGATCAGCGGCGGGGCGGTCTACGAGCCCGAGCCCGAACGGTTTCACAACAAATGCGAGGAGTGTCACCGCAAGGACCCGCAATTGTCGAACTACCGCCGATGCGAGGTCTACAGCCGAGTGGTCGGCTACCTGCGCCCGGTATCGCAGTGGAATGAGGGCAAACAGGCCGAGTACAGCCACCGCAAGACATACAGCGTCTAAACGGGGATCAGGACGGCCTGCGCCCGGGCAGGCCGCACCTGCAGCGCCAACCGGCGGTGCGCCCAGGCGCTCGCTTCGTCGCCTGGATCAGTGCCGGTGTTTTTTTTGCGATGACAGGGCGTTCTGGAGTTTTTCGGCCAGCGCCCCGAGGGACGAACCTGCGCTTTGGGCGCTGAACTGCTGCCAGTTGCCCTCGTCCCCCTCGCTGGCCGGGGCGAGCGAGATTCGGCGCCGTTGAAGGTTGATTTCCTCCACGGCCACGGTGAGGGTGTCGCCCTCCCTGGCCTTCTCCAGGGCGGCGGCAGACGAGGAACGGCGGATGCTCCCCAGCGGCAGAAGCCCGGTGATGCCGGGCGCCAGGCGCACGAAGAAACCGAATTTTTCCTTTTTCTCGATAACCCCTTCCACGCGCTGGCCCACTGCGAAGCGGTCGAGGACCTCGGCCCAGGGATCGCCCTCGGCATCCCGCAGGCTGAGCGAGATACGCTTTTTTTCCAGGTCCAGGGCCTTGACGACCACCGTGACGAGATCCCCGGGGTTGACGATGTCTTCGGTCTTGTTCACCCGCCGGGTGTAGCTCATCTCGCTGATATGGACCATGCCCTCGATTCCCGGGGCGATCTCGACGAAGGCCCCGAAGGGCATGCAGCGGGTGACCTTGCCGCGAAGGACATCCCCTTCCTTGCATTTGTCCTCGACGCTGAGCCAGGGGTCCGCCTCAAGCTGCTTGATGGATAGGCCGATCCGCGGCTGTCCTTTGACCCCCGCGGGCTCGATCCCGAGCACTTTGACTCGCAGACGGTCTCCCGGTTTCAGGACATCGCCGGGCTGCGCCGTCTTGGACCAGCCGATCTCCGAAACGTGGATCATGCCCTCCACGCCGGGGGACAATTCCACGAAAGCGCCGAAGGGCATGATGCGGGTGACTTTGCCGTCGAGCACATCGCCCGGGTTCAGTGTCGCCAGGTACTGCTTGCGAGCGGCCTCAAGCTCCCGGCTGAGAAGGGCGCGCCGCGACACTACGATGTTGCGGCCCCGGTCCTCGAAGCGCGTGACCAGGAACTGGTAGGTCGCACCCACATGCACGGAGGGGTCTTCCGCCGGGGTCAGGTCGATCTGGCTCTGCGGGCAGAAGGCGCGGCGCTGCATGACCTCGACCGTGAAACCGCCCTTGCAGGTCTCTTTGACCTTGCCCTCCACCGGGACGGATTTATGCTGCGCGTCGCGCAGGATCTCGGCCCCGCCGATTCCGGAGATGGCCCGCGACAGGCGAATTTCACTCTCGCCCACCGCCGTCACATACAGCTCCAACTCGTCGCCTTCGGCGCAGGTGAGGTGTTGTTCGGCGTCGAGCAGCTCGCTGCGCTCGACGACGGCGTCGATCTTCATCCCGGCGTCGACAAACACCGTGTCCTTCCCGATCGATATGACTTTGCCCTTCACGCGGTCGCCGACGCGGACGTCGGACCGGGTTCCGGGGCTGAAGGCTTCCAGAAGCTGAGCAAAACTTTCTTCGGGTGCAGCGGTTTCGGGTTGATCGGTCATGAATGCGGTTCCTCCTCGGTGATGACAAAGATCGATTCCCTTATCAGAAGCGTCGAACAAATACAAGTGTCGCCATTGCGCCGGCCGGAGTCAACGATCGCTCGTCCTTCAGCGCTGAACTCGCAACCGCGCTCAGATCACGTGGTGGGTGCGGTACGAATCAGCCATTGACAAAGCCGGCGGCCTACGGTACCCGGCATATGAATTCGGCTGGCGGATCGCAACGATGCCGGCCCCGAGCCGGCGTCGAATGACGTCGTCAAGGTCGCCATCCACTCTCTCGGAGCGCAACAGCCGATGAGCGAACGCAACTACTTGATGGAAAGCGAAGAGGAGGCCCTTCGCCTCGACGTGAAGACCGACGGCCGCACGGTGGAGGAGCACGCCCGCTGGGCAGGCCTTCAGCCCGGAATGCGGGTGGCCGATCTCGGCTGTGGATCCGGCAAGACCACTTTTCACTTGAACCGGGTGGTTCAGCCCGGCGGACAGAGCCTCGGCGTGGACATCGCCGCCCAGCGCATCGATTTCGCCCGGGCGCACTATCAGGCGCCGGGGCTCGAGTTCCGTGTCAAGGACATCCGCGAGCCGCTGGACGAACTCGGCCTTTTTGACTTCATCTGGGTTCGGTTTGTCCTGGAATATTACCGGGCTCAGAGTTTCGACATGGTCCGCCACCTCAGCGCCGCCCTCCATCCCGGCGGCACGCTGTGCCTCATCGATCTGGACTGCAACTGCCTGCGTTTCCACGGCTTTTCACCGCGGCTGGATCGCGCCGTGCACGGCATCATGGAGCGCCTTGAACAGCTCTGCAACTTCGATCCCTACGTCGGGATCAAGCTTTACGCCTACCTCTACGACCTGGGGTTCGAGGATATCCACGTCATGGTCGCCCCCCACAACCTCATCTACAGCACTTTCAAGGAAAGCGAAAAATTCAACTGGAAGAAAAAAGCGGAGATCGCCGCAAGAAAGTCCGGTTATGGGTTCGACGAATACCCGGGCGGCCATGACGCGTTCATTGCGGAACTCGACGCCGTGTTTTCAGACCCGCGCATCTTCACCTACACCCCGCTCATCGTCTGCCGGGGCCGCAAATCGGGAACCTGAACCGATCTGCCGCAGCATGGGCGATAACGCCCGGCGATCCGAAAGCCGAGACAGGAACGAGGCAGGTCGCTGCTCCTCGGGCAGGGGACGCGCGGGACGAGGCGTCCGGGGAAAGGCGGAGCAGGCAGTGTCGGCGTTTACACGTATTTCATCAGGCGGCTGAGATACTTGAAGTAGGTCTGGCTCTGGGTGTGCATGTGGAACACCCACAGGTGATAAGCCTTTTCAAATGGGATCGAATTTTCCTCGACGTAGGACATGGGGAAAATGAGGGCGGAAAGGCCGGATTGGCCTGCGGCCTTTTCCGCCAGACGCAGCGCGGCCGAGAGAACTTCCGGCGGCAGGCTGCCGGGATCAAGGACCCAGGCGTTGATGCAATGGGTCAGGTCGGACAGGTTGAGACCGATATCCGAAACGTTGACCAGCAGCACGGCCTTAAGCCGGCCGTTTTCTCTCAGGGAGAGCAGGTGCCGCTCGCGCTTGAAACCGTGGCTTTGGAATTCGGCGCAAAGCGCTTCTTCCTTCCAGCTGGAGGGCTCCAGGTCGAGGGCCTTCAACATGAGCCCCCCGGACACCTTTTCGTAATACTGCCCCAGGTCGTCCAGGTCCGTCGCTTCGGCCGGGGAGAGTTCCCACCCCCGCGGGAGAGCCGGGCTCGTCTCGCCTGCTTCCGTCCGTTTCACAAAAGCAAACAAATCCAATGAGCACCCTTTGGGGTCGTTGATGTGGCGTGCCACTCCGCCGAATATGCGGCTGGGGAACCGGTTCTGAGGCCTGAAGTAGCAAACCAGGTAATCCATGTGCATCCCACGGATCCGGAAGGTGTCGTGGCCGAAACGCCCGATCTGATCCAGGACGATCAAGCCGCCCTTGTTTAACGCGGATTTTCGAGCGGCGTGGTGGTGGATGAGCCAGGCGTTTTCCCAGAAGCGGATCGTGGCCATATGCCCCAGGATTACGCCATTGTCCTGGTAGACAAAATGGCGAGCGATGTCCGGGCTGCGGGTGTACAGCTTGGCGTAGGTTTCCTTGATCTCCTTTTTATTTTTTGCGATCAGAGCGTATTTGCCGGGGTAAATAAAACCTGTTTCGAAAAGGAAATCCCAGAGGGCCTCCAGGTCCAGGTCGTTGCAGACGTAGGCGTTTTTGTCCTTCACCTGGTGCAGCATCCCCAGCAGCTTCACGTGGTCTTTGGCGGCCACGTCGATCAAGGCCAGCCCGCAGCGGATGCGGCCGTTTTTTTCGTCGGCGCCGATGACCCTCCGAAATACCACTTGGACGGTGCAGGTCATTTTGAAGATGCCGGCAAAATGCAGTTCGGCCTCGGGTAGAATCAAGCCCGGCATCAGGCTGGCCGAGCATTCTTCCTCTTCGACCGAAAAGCCCGAACCGGACAGATCGACCACTTTCAGATCCAGGCGTTTCTGGGTGAGGGGATGGCTGAAAATGATATTCGGGGAAGGGCGCAGGGTCTGGCGCTGACTGCGGAATTCGGCCTTCCGGTAGCGCCGGACTTCGCTTTTCAGGGGTTCCAGCACATAACTGCGGACGCTGCGGCCCGGGGTCGAGCGCAGGACGCGGCACTCCCCTGAGAAAAGCGTGTGGTGCCCGGAGTGGAAAAGAACCTGGAGCGGCTGGTTGATGTCAATCCACTCAAAGCTCTGGGGCGGCTCAGCGGTGAGCTCGGCCCGGAAGGATGCGGCCGTAAAATCCAGGAGCGTGCCTGAAAACGAGCAGCTGTTCTGAACCACGGCGACGGAGATGCCTCGGCCGCGCTGGCGTTCTATCCGGCGATGGGTGATCTCGCGACTAATGCCCGGCAGCCCGAAACGGCATCCCCTGGCATTGAGTTCGATGACCTCAGGGATGGATTGGATGAACTTTTCCCCCCGCGGAACCAGAATGTATTTCAGCTCGTGCGTCCGGAGCAGGCGGGGCACATCGGTCGCTTCGGCCCACAGGCATTCCAGCTCGGAGCCGGAACAAGGCTGCGGGAATGCCGGGATGAGCAGGCTGCGGCCAGACTGGCGGTGGGCAAAGTGGACCTGGATACAGCGTTCCAGGAAATGGGTCAAGTTCAGGCGGTTGACCAGAAGCTCCAGGCTGACCTTGCGGCTGATGCCGGCGTTGTTGGCATCGTCCTTCAGCATCGCGGGGTCGGTCAACAGTTGCTTTTCCTGCAGAGTGACCTCGGTGGGAGCAGCGGAGTCGGCTTTGGACAAGGGGCCGATCTCGATGCGGCTGTCCCTATCAGAGGTGATGGGGAGGAGTTTCGGGCTGGTGTTTTCCATAAAGTCGCTGCCGTTCAGGTGAGAGTTCTCCCCGGGTTTGCCTTGCTGAGGCCATTAAACCGCAAGCCAAACGTCCCACGCTATTAAACGGAATTGGACGTCAACGGTGCGTGGGCAATCAACTACACAAAAATAAGACAATGAATCCATACCAGAAGGTTCCTATGTAGGCAAGCCAGATTCGCATTCTCACAAATTTATAACTCAAAGAAAATATGTGGATATCACCTGCGAGTGTTGCCAATTTTCCAAATTGACGTATTATTTCCAAAAACAACATTTTAAGAGTCGGTGTGAATGCATCGGCTGAATTCGGGAAGGAGTCGAGGATGGGAAACCAAATCCGGACGACGGTGCTGATGGTGCTCCTCACCGTTCTGATCATGGTGATCGGGCAGTGGGTCGGCGGCCGTCAGGGCATGATCATCGCCCTGGTTATGGCAGCGGGCATGAATTTCTTCAGCTACTGGTTCTCCGACAAGATCGTGCTGAGGATGTACAATGCCCAGGAGGTGGGGCCGCAGGAGTCGCCCGAGCTTTACGGCATGGTACAGGAGCTGTGCCGCCGCGCCAACCTGCCGATGCCCAAGGTGTACGTGATCCCCCAGGATGCGCCCAACGCGTTTGCGACCGGCCGCAACCCGGAACATGCGGCGGTTGCCGTCACCCAGGGCCTGCTCAAGCTCCTGAACCGCGAAGAGGCCATGGGGGTCCTGGCCCACGAACTGGGCCACGTGAGGAACCGGGACATTCTGATCGGCAGCATCGCCGCCACCATGGCGGGCGCCATCATGATGCTGGCCGACATGGCGCGCTGGTCGGCCATTTTCGGCGGCGGCCACCGGGACCGGGAGGAAGGCGGCGGTGGCGGTGGGCTGGGGTTGATCCTGATGTCGATCCTGGCGCCGCTGGGGGCGATGCTGATCCAGATGGCCATCTCCCGTTCGCGGGAATACATGGCGGACGCAACCGGGGCCTCTTTTGCCGGAACCCCCGAGGGGCTGGCGCGGGCGCTCGAAAAGCTGGGGGCTTATTCCAAGCAGCTGCCGATGGATGCCCGTCCTTCGACCGCGCACATGTTCATCGTCAACCCGCTCTCCGGCCGCAGCCTGATGAGCCTGTTTTCCACCCATCCGCCCCTGGAGGAGCGCATCGCCCGCCTGCGCGGCCAGCGCTTCCAGAGCGCCCCGCCGCCGCCGGGACCCGGGCCCGCCGACCGCCAGGACCCGGCGCGCGCCATGTGGGACCGCTTGTCAGGGAAAGAGTGACGCTCAGCGAGGCGGGATTTCGGGCCTGCGGGTTTTATCCGCAGGCCCGCACGGTCCGGAGCCTGCGTCGCGGCACAGGCGGCAGCGATCGTCGCTGCAGCACTGGCAGTCGAAGCAGTCCCGGCAGGGATGTTTTTTCGAATCGGCTGAGCAGGACGGCGGGACATACAGCTTCCCGCGCAATCCCCTGACTTTTACGAAAGGCACCGTGTCGATCCTCCTGTGACGCTTCAGAAGAAGGCTAAGACAGCCTACGGTGGTTGCAAGCGGCGGCGCCTATGATGCCGTCCGGTCCCGTTTCATCAGGTGGTCCAGCAGGTCGGCAACGACCGCACACTCCAGGCCGAACGGCAGGTAACCGGCATAGCCGAGGACGGGCATCTCGAAGATCTCGAATCGGTGAACCAACGGGATGCTGTATTTCCACTTGGCCAGGCTGGAAAAATTCCACATCTCCCAGAAAAAGCCGCAGACGAGTGCGGCCAGGGCCGCGGAAACGAGGCCGGTCCAGTCGGTGCCGGCCAGATCCTGGAGCGGGTGGGCTTCACGGCGCAGACACTTCAGCGAGACGATGATCAGCAGCGGCGCCACCCACACCAGGGAGTGGAAAACGCTCGGCCACACTCCGATCGCCGCGAGCCCTGCGGCGGCAGCCGCCAGCACCCCCCATGGAAGGAGCGGGTGGTCGAAACCGGAAAGCGGTTGCATGCGGCCGAAGGCGCGTCGAAACCCGGCGAAGGATTGGATGAGCTCCCCCGTGCTCAGGACCGCCGGCAGGACCGTGGCAAAGGGAAGGGTGGCGTACCAGAAATACTCCCACGGGTCAAAGCGTTCCCCGACATAGTACCAGTTTTGCACGAAGCGGTTGAGGTACTCGAAAAACCACCAGAACACGGCGCTGGTCGGGAACAAGGCCAGGAAAAACCCCGGTCGATGGGTCAGCAGCGACCGGCCCGTGCGCCGGCAGCACAGCGCATTGACCGCAACGATGTAGGCCAGCCAGAGCGGGGTGAAGGTGTGCGGCTGAAAAGCCGCCATCCAGGGGAAGCGGGTCCACGCCAGAACCCACGCCGCCGCTCCGGCGGCGACCGCGGCCCAGCCCCACCCAGGGAAGGGATGAGGCGTAGTCCCAGCCGCCGGTGCGCTCCGGTGAAAGGACCGCGATGCTCGCACGCCCAGCGTTAAGATCGCAGCGCCGATGAGTGTCGCGTAGAAGCAGAAGGCCGGCCACGAAAAAGCACCCTGCTGGATCAAACGGGTTTGCGGCGGGAACTCGAAGTAGGGCGCCAGCGGCAACCCGGCCAGCCGCACCCCCAGCAGCGGGAGCCCGATCAGCATCCCGGCGAGGGGGATGAAGGTCCTCAGGAATCCTTGAAGGCGAATCACGAAAGAAATCCTAGGGCAGCGGACATGGAGCCGAGGGCATAGGGTATGGAAGGCACATGGGGTTGTTTTTCCGCCCGGTGCGCGTTGCCCCCTGCCCTATGATTTCTCAGTGGGCCCAGCCCGATTTCATGCTCTCCGGCAGCTCGCATTCCTGGGACGCCTTGCGGGCTTCCACGTAGTGGGCCGCCGCCAGGGCCGCCGTGCAGCCATCGGCTGCGGCGACGACGATCTGGCGCGCATACTTTTCCCGCAGATCGCCGATGACATAAACGCCCGGGATGGTCGTGCCGCACCGGTCGTCGGTGACCACGTAGCCGTCGGCGTTTTTCTTGATGCCGGCCGGCACCAACTGGTTGTTCGGCACGAAGCCGATGAAGACAAACAGCCCGTCCGTGGCCAGCTCGCGCGACTCCCCGTCGCGGGTGTTCTTCAGTTCCACCGCGCACACGCCGTCGGCGTCGGCTTTGACCGCCGTCACGACCGAGCTCCAAACGAACTCGATCTTGCATTCGGCCTTGGCCCGCTGCTGGAGCAGCATTCCAGCGCGCAGCTGGTCCCGACGGTGGACGATGTACACCTGCTTGGCCAGTTTGGCCAGGTAGAGGGACTCTTCGATCGCCGAATCCCCTCCGCCGACGACGGTGACCGTCTTGTTGCGGAAGAAAAAACCATCACACACGGCGCAGTAGGAGACCCCCTTGCCGTAAAATTCCTTTTCGCCGGGCACCTCCAGTTTGCGGGGATTCCCGCCGGTGGCCAGGATCACGGCGTGCCCCTGCAGGCATGCGCCGCCCGCCAGACGGACCGTGTGGCAATCCAGGCCCGGCTCGACCGCGACCACTTCGTCGGACCTTATTTCCAGCCCGTAGGACTGGGCATGCCGGGACATTTTCAAAGACAGCTCCGCACCGCCGATGTGTTCATCCCCCGGCCAGTTTTCCACCGCGTCCGAGAGGTTCACCTGACCTCCCGGCGCCCCCATTTCCACCAGGAGGGTCTTCATTGCGGCGCGCATGGCATAGATCCCGGCGGTCATGCCGCCGGGACCGCCGCCCACGATGATCAGATCATAGATGTCGACGCAGGCCATGGGAAGCTCCTTCAAGTGGTAGCGGCTGAAAGCCGGTGGGTGTATGCGGTGAAGGCCTGCATGATCGCCCGGGTCTGCTCCCCCGGTTTTCCGGCGCCGATCACATCCTCATCCACCCGGACGATGGGCACGATCAAGCGGTTGGAGGAGGTGATGAACACCTCATCGGCGGCGACCAGTTCGCTGCGCTGGATGTCGCGGATGTCGATCGCGCAGGTCCCCTCGGCCACGCCGAGCACTTTTTGGCGGGTGATCCCGTGCAGGATCCCCGTGCCCGGCGTCACCAACTTCCCGGCGACCACGGCGAAAATGTTGCAGGTGGTGCCTTCGCGGACCCAGCCGTCGGGGTCCACGTAGACGGCCTCGATCGCTCCCTTCTGGCGGGCTTCGGCCAACACCAGGATGGCCCGGATGTAATCGATGCTTTTAGCGCCGGGAATGGTCCGCGTGTAGGGTACGGTGATGATCTTGGCTCCTTCCGCGTACCACGCCGCGGGGTACCGGCTCAACGAGGCCACCATGATGGCGATGCGCGGACGGCCCTGGGGGGTGATGAAATCCGGACTGGACCCGCCGGTGACCAGAATGCGCACGTTGGACTCCACCGGCGGGTTGCGTTTGAGGGTTTCCTCCACGAGATGGATCAACTCGGTTTCGGAAAACGGCAGATCGATGCCGATCTGCAGCGCCGAGCGGAACAGGCGCTGGACATGGTCCTTGATAAAGATCACCTTGCCGTTGTAGGTGCGCATGAAATCGAAACACCCGTAGCCGCGCAGCAGGCCGAGATCGTTGATGGGGAACACGGCTTCGGAATCCGGGACGAATTTCCCATCAACATAATAGACATTAGCCATACCTTGCCGTTACCTCCCGTGTCTTCTGGAATTAAAAAAGTGAGTGCATTATACGACCGGAACCGGCGGGTGACAAGCATGGAATGCAGCTGTCCGGTGGGGCGGTGCGGGTTTTGACTTCGCTGGCGCATTCTGGCATTTATTACCCCGACAATTGAACAGGGGCAACTTAAGCCGTTGTCAGGCTCCGCCTCTGCGTGAGTTGTTGGTATTAGACATATTTACTTGCCGGAGTAACAACAGAACGCAACCCGAGCGGATCACGCCATCCTGCGGGAGGCCGACCGGGGAGTCTGCTCAGGAGAAACCCTCCCTGGAGCGGAGATCGCCCATGATTTCCCAGGAGTCCTTCCATGCGGCCTACGACGCCGAGCCCGTCGAGATGACGATCGCCGGCCGGTCCTACCGCATCCTCACCCCCCGGGCCATCGAGCGGTTTTTGCATGATGACGGCACGCTTAACGGCTTTCCGCTGTGGGCGAGAATCTGGCCGGCCTCCATCGTGCTGGCGGAGGTGGTGGCGTCCATGCCGGTGGACCACTGTAAGGAATGGATCGAGATCGGCGGCGGGCTGGGGCAGGTGAGCATCGTCGCGGCCGCCTGCGGGCACCGGATCACATTCAGCGAGGCGAACTCGCATGCGCTGGCATTTGCCCGGGCCAGCGCCGAGCTCAACGGGCTGCCGCAACTGCCCGTCGTTCCATTGGACTGGGGCCAGCGGTCGGTTCCCGGCACCTTCGATGTCGTCATCGGCTCGGAGCTGGTCTACCGCGACGCAGACATCGTTCCGCTTCAGCACCTCTTTACCCGCCTTTTGAAGCCGGCCGGGGAGGTCATCCTGGCCGGCGAAGTGCGCCGGGTCAGCGACGGGTTTCTGCGGCGGATGAAGGAGTTTTTCCACGTTCAGGTCCACCGGAAACACCTGCGCTCCGGGCCCCACTCCACGACCGTCCTCGTGTTTCGCCTGCAGCCGAAATCACAGAATTGATTCATCTAAAGACTTCCCCGTGTCGTGCCGATAGTACCTCCGAGGGGCGGTTGCCGCTGGTCTGAGCGGTGACGTACCGTCGATTCCCGGTGGCCCCGTCCTCCCCGGCAGCGTGCTGCCGGATCCGCATCCAGAAAAGGAACCCATACGGTGAGTCCACACGCCAAGACCGCAGAGACCGGCGCGGCCGGCCCATCCGCCGCAGCGGGGCCGGAGAGCCGCTTCGTCGACATCGTCGAGCTTCTGATCGCCGCAGGCAAGCTCACCCGTGAGCAAGTGGCGTACGCCCAGCGGATTCAGTCCAAGCTCGATGCGCCGCGCCCCATCCTGGAGCTCTTGAAGGAGCTCAAGTTCATCTCCGAAGACCATGTCAAGGAGGTCGTCCGCAAGATCCAGGCCCCCGTGAGCCTCGGGAACCTCTTGGTCGAACTCGGTTACATCCGCGAGCCCGACCTTGATGTCGCCCTCAAAATACAGGCTGAAACCAAGCCGCGCAAGCGCCTCGGGGAAATCCTGCTCGAGCGCCGCCTGGTGGATGAGCGCACCCTGATCGAGGTGCTTTCCCTGCAGATGGGCTTCCCCTACGTGGAGCCGGACTTTGCGGAGATTGATCCCAAGCTGTTTCACCGGGTGCCGCTGAAATGGTACGAAAGCCACAGCTTCATCCCGATGCGGCTTGAAAACGGGGCGCCGCTGGTCGCCTTTTCCGACCCGATGGACAAGGACGAGCTGGCGGCCGCCCGCGACATCTTCGGCCCCCACATCGTCGTGGCCATCGCGCGGCGAAGCTCCATCGAACGGGCCGTCAAACGCGTCCAGCACGCCAAGCAGCGGGAGCGCATATCGCCTTCCGATGAAAATTCGATCATCGCACTGGTCAACAGCATCATTGCGGCCGCCATCGAGCGCAAGGCGAGCGACATCCACATCGAACCCTTGAAGGAGCACATTCGCGTGCGTTTCCGTCAGGACGGGGTGCTTATCCATTACGAGGATTTCCCCGCCGCACTGATGGGGGCCGTCACCAACCGGCTGAAGGTGATGTGCGACGTGGACATTACCGAGAAGCGCCGGCACCAGGGGGGGCGTTTCTTCTTCGAGCACGGCGAGGCCCAGCTCGACCTGCGGGCGTCGTTTTACGTTACGGTGCACGGTGAAAAAATCGTCCTGAGGCTCCTCAACCGCCAGGGAGTCCTCATCCACATAGAGGACGTCGGCCTGGCGCCGCGGATGCTCGAGCGCTTCAAAGAAGACGCCCTTTACCTGCCGAGCGGGGTCATTCTCGTCACCGGGCCGACCGGTTCGGGCAAGACCACCACGGTCTACAGCTGCATCAACCACATCAACGACCCGCAGACCAGCATCGTCACGGCGGAGGAGCCGGTGGAATACGTCATCGACGGCATCTCCCAGTGTTCGATCAACCCGCGCATCCAGCTGACCTACGAAGAGACCCTGCGGCACATCGTGCGCCAGGACCCGGACGTCATTGTGATCGGCGAGATCCGCGACACCTTTTCGGCCGAAATCGCCGTCCAGGCGGCGCTCACCGGCCACAAGGTCCTGACCACCTTCCACACCGAAGACAGCATCGGCGGCCTGATTCGGCTGCTCAACATGAACATCGAGGCGTTTCTGATCTCCTCAACGGTGGTGAGCGTCATGGCCCAGCGGCTGCTGCGCCAGGTCTGCCCGGACTGCGC
Source organism: uncultured delta proteobacterium (assembly GCA_963716325.1). Classification (GTDB taxonomy): domain Bacteria; phylum Desulfobacterota; class Desulfobacteria; order Desulfobacterales; family SpSt-501; genus SpSt-501. The sequence goes on from CAVQTH010000050.1 coordinate 65,066, forward strand.
GGCGGCCTATCGCCCGACCCCGCTGGACCTTCAGCGCCTGGGCTATGGATATGCCGATATCCACGGCGCGAATTTCCAGCGCGGACAGGGGTGCTCCCGGTGCCAGTACACCGGCTACCGGGGCCGCGTCGGCATCTTCGAGCTCCTGATCCTCAATGAAGAGATCCGCAACGCGATGATTGAACACAAGACCAGCCAGGAGATCCGCCGCATCAGCATCGAGGCCACCGACCTGGTGACCCTCATGGAGGACGGCCTCGTCAAGGCCGCCGCCGGCACCACCACCATCCAAGAGCTGCTGCGGTGTCTGCCGCGGCTGCAGAAACCGCGGCCGCTGCCGGAGTTGAAGCGGCTGTTGGAGGTGTGAGCATGGGCGAGACCCAGTCGTTTATCGAGATCATCGACAATTTGATCACCTCCCGCAAGGCACGCCTGCCGGTGTTCAACACCAGCGCCGCCCGCATCCAGCAGGAGATCAGCAAGGAGGAGCCGGACCTGCGGCAGATCGAAAAGCTTATCGTGAGCGACCAGGCCCTGACGGCCGAGGTGCTGCGGTTCTCGAATTCCTCCTTTTACAAGGGGTTGACCCAGGTCGCGACGGTGCGCAACGCCATTGTGCGCCTCGGGGTCAACGAGGTGTCCAACATCGTCATGACGGTGACCCACGAGAGCCAGTTCCGGTCCAAGGACCCGTTTCTTCACAGCGTCATGCGCAAACTCTATCTCCATGCCCTGGGAACCGCCGTCGCCGCCCATTGGCTCTGTCGGCATTGCGGCCTGCACGGGATCGCGCACGAGGCCTTCTTTGCCGGGCTGCTCCACGACGTCGGCAAACTCTTCATTCTCACGGTGATCGACGATCTCATGCATTCCGGGCGGCACACGACCCACCCCTCCACGGCTCTCCTGATGGAGGCCATGGATCACCTCCACACCGGGCACGGCCAAACGCTCATGCACCACTGGAACCTGCCGGAAAAGTACGCCGAGGTGGCGCGCCATCACCATGACGAACCCCTGGATTCCGAAAACTACCTCGCCCTCACGGTGCGGCTGGCGAACAAGACATGCAACAAGATGGGCATCGGCCTGCGGCAGGACTCCGGCATGGTGCTGATGGCGACCCCGGAGGCAAACGAACTGCACCTGTCCGAAGTCGACATCGCCAAAATGGAGATCATGCTGGAGGACTCGCAGACGTTGGGGATCAAGAATTGATGGACGCACCATTCGGAGTGGAGCGAAGCAACCCCGGCACCTGGGTCATCTCGGAGGGCAGACTGGCGCGCCTCGATCCCACCGAATTCGACCCGGAGGCCGAGCGGGGGGTCGTCAAGGAATACCGCCTGTCGGAGATCGGTCGCTACCTGCTGAATCCCGGCCCGGTCGAGATCCGCAAACGGCTCGTCGGCTGCGAGGTGCATCCGGCGCGCACCGGGATCGCGCGGGTGGTGCCGCGTCTGCTGCGGCGATCGGTCGACCGGCGCCGCAAGACGGACGTCATCCTCTCCGGGCTGAAGCTGAAACTTCCCTCCCTGAAGGATGCGGACCTCGAGGCGCACCTCCGCCGGATGGTCGATGAGCTGCGGGTCTTCGACCCTTTCGGAAAGAAGTTGGCGCGTCTGGATACGCGGCAGATATCCCATCTGGTCGGCATCTGCGAAGATGTCGGCGGCGGCTATTCCTATCTGAAGCTCCAAGGGTCCACCGAGGACAAGATCCGGTATCTCAACAGCCACGTGGGCCGGGACGTTCGCGTGACGATTCACCGGACGCACGTGAGCGAGGGGCTCTTCGAGCTGCGCGCGTTTCCGGCGGCAGGCTTCAATCCGGCCAATGCCTGCAAGCTCTACGCCTACACCCGCGACGGCCAGCCGGCGGCCTGCGTGCTCACCGCTCTCGGCAACCTGGACTTCCGCCTGCCGGACCCCCAGGCCGTCAAATACGCGAGCCTGATTGAGAACACCCTGAAATTCTGTGCGGGCTTCCGCAAGGCCTTTGGGGCCTGTTTCGCGGGAGAGGCGCGGCCGGTGCGGCTGTTCTTCAACCGGCAGCTCGAGGTGGACTACTCCAAGGCGAACTTCCCGGAGATCTACCGCGACGCCTTTCGGGCGTCCGAGACGGCCGCCACCCACCGCAACCTGGTGAAACCGGTGTTGAACTACATGCAGACGGCCGTCTCGTTGAGCTATCTGCCGTCCCCTGACAGCAGCGACGAGCGGCTGCTGACGCACATCTGCGTCCTGCACGACGTGCGCGCCCTCGAGCCGCTGCGCAAGAGCCTGCCGGCCGTCTATGCCGAGATGAACCGGCGGGCCTTCAGCACCGAGGCCGGCCGGTTTTACGTTCTGGATTCGATCGCGGGAGCCGCCCATGCCGACTGACTACAAAGAGACCGACCACGACTGGATCCGGGAGCTCCTGGATTACCCGCGCATCCTCGAGGAGCGGCTCGGCTTTTTCGACGACACCTCCCAGATCAGCATCCCCGCGGACCCGATCGAGCGGGTCATCTTCCAGGACCGGGCCAAGATGGCCATCCGCAAGGTGGCCCAGAACCGCGGCCACATGCTGATGGTCGGGCGCCCCGGCACGGGCAAGTCCCTGCTGGCCGACATGTTCAAGGAGGTCCTGGACCGGTCCATCGGCGACTACCTGCGGCCGCAGGACGCCATCGTGGTCTTCCCGGGCAAGGACAAGAACCACATCCGCGTCGCCTACGAATCGCCGGAGAAGATCGACCGGGCCCTGGAGGAGATCCGCAAGGCGCTCGACACCGCCCAGAACAGCAGCGAGGAGTTCAGCCTGGAGGAGCAGATCCGCTCCGTGCGCAGGGTCAAGCGCTGGTTGCTGGCGGCCGCGGCGGCCACGGCGGCGGCCGGGCTGCTGTTCGCGCCGGCCTTTGTCGCCACGGGGCTGGCCGGCATGGGCGCCATTTTTCTCTACATTCAGGAGAACAACCACCGGGTCCAGGAAAAGATCCAGCGTGAGGCCGGCGGGGGTCTGCGCAACGACGTCAAGCACCTGCACGACATCGTCCCGGAGGTGCTGTACGACCCGCGCCAGGAAAAAGAACTCATGGCGCGCATCTCCGAGCCGAGCGCGCGCAACATGAAGGGGGGCTTCCGCCACGACCCCTACCAGTCCGGCAACCTTCACACCCCCTGCCACAAGCGCGCGTACCTCGGCGCCCACGCGACGGCCCCCATCATCTACATCGACGAGCTGAAGACGCTGGTGAAGATGGGATACATGGCGGACCTGCTGGAGATCATGCAGAACAAGAAATACATCCTGGAAGGCGGCAAAAACGCCGGCAGCGGCGCCGCCGACCGTTCGGAAAACCCTCTGCGTGCGGACAACATCATCGTGGCCTGCTGCAACCACGACACGCTCGCCTACCTGCAGGAAGAGGGCGACGGCGCCTTTCTCTCACGCATCGAGGACAAGGGCGAGATCGTGCACATGGAAAGCGCCGTGGGGGAGACCCCCGAGAGCATGCGGCACGTGGCCCAGTACGTCAAGCAGGAGATCGTCAATTTCGGAAAGGACTTGCGCCGGTCCTGGGGCGAGGTGATCACCCGGGAGGGCTACGATAGCGTGCGTCAGAGGAGCGAACAGATCTTCGGCCGGGGTCTGCCTGCGGATTTCCGCCTGCAGGAGCGCGAGTTCGCCCGCCACGCGGTCATGGAGATCGTCAAGGAGCTGCGCTGCCGGGCGGCCGACGGCAAGCTCAGCAGCATCCTGCGGCCGATCAACGGAATCATCAAGTCCGCGGAGTTTGAGGCCATTCTCGAGAACTCGGCGCGGGTGGAGCCGGCGCATGTCCGCAAGGCCCTGGAGGAGCATCTCAGCCTGGAAGGCAGCCTTTCCCGGGACATCGGGGAACACAAGAAATACCTCAAGAAATACATCACCTCGATGACCGACTCGATCGGCTATGTCGTGGGGCTCGCGGTCATCCATTCCAAGTCGAGCGGCCAGATGTACGGCCAGCCGCTGCCGATTCACTGCCAGATCAACGTGGGCAGCGCCGACAAGGTGGCCGCTCCGGGCAAGATGGGCGAAATCGCCAAGGCGGCGGCGCAGAACGTGCGCGCCTCCATCAAGAAGGTGTTGAAGAACATCGGCGCACCGAACGTGGGCTACGAGATGCACGTGGAGTACATCCAGGCCCACGGCGGCGTGGAGGGCGACAGCGCCTCCGTGGCCATGGACATCGCACTGATATCGGATTTCATCAAGCAGCCGGTCAACCAGCGCTTCGGGGTGACGGGCTCCCTCACCGGCGACATCATACTGGCGGTGGGCGGCGTGACCGAGAAGATCCGTTCGATCATGGACCCCGAGCTCGGCATGGAGGGGGCCTGCATCCCCTGGTTGAACAAGCACGACATCGAGCCCCTGCTGGTCAACGCCGAGGCCGAGTACATCCAGCACGGCGAGATCCCCGGTATCCGCATCTACCGCAGGCAAGGACGGGCGGAGCCCTTCGACATCTACTTCTGCAAGACGAAGTACAGCGTGTATCAGGTCCTGATGGGCGTGAACCGGGAGGAGGTCGAGGCCCGCATGGCGGAGCGCAGCCGGCAGGACCTGGAGTTCCTGCACAACGTCAGCCCCGCGAACGGCCGCCCGGAAGGGGCGAACGGTGCCGCGCACGGCTGATGCTTGTTTTTCAACACCCCTGCAAAAAAAACACCCGCCCAAATCGCCACCCCCAGATACCTTTTCGCCGCATGACGATCCTGCCTGCGGCCGCATCCGGCGCCGGCGGTCAGCTCTCCGCCATCGACTTCAGCAACGCCGCCAGAAAATCCGTCAGGTTGGCCAGGGACGGCACGTGCAGCCGCTCGGTCGGCGAGTGGGCGTTTTCCGTGGTGGGGCCGAGGGAGATCATGTCCATGCCCGGGTAGATGTCGCCGATCAGGGCGCACTCGAGACCGGCATGGATGCCGCGGACCTCCGGCTCCTTGCGGTACAGACGGCGGTAGATGTCACGGCAGCGCGCCAGCAGCGGCGAGCCGGGGTTCGGCGTCCAGGGGGGGTATTCCGATTCGGTGTGCGCGCGGCCGCCGGCCAGGGCGGCCGCCGCGCGCACCTGGCCGGACATGGCGTCCAGTCCGGATCGCGAAAGGCTGCGCTGGCTGGTGACGATTTTCTGGCCGCCGGCGGTGGTTTCGGTGATGGCCAGGTTGCTTGACGTCAGCACCCGGTCGCTGAAACCGGGGTCCATCTGCGCCACGCCGTGCGGCAGGGCCAGCAGCAGGTGGACGATCGCACTGCCGTCCTCCCGGGACATGGCCGACGGGCCCGAGGACGGGGCCGGCGCGTCTGCAATGGACAGGCGAAGGGCGGTCTCGCAGGGGAACTCCGCCCGGAACGCCGCATCCCATTCCGCGACGTGCCGATGGAGAGCCGGCGCGCGCTCGGCCGGGCAGGCGACCTGCCCCCAGGCATCCCGCGGGATGGCGTTGCGCCGTGTGCCGCCGGCCGCCGCCATCAGCCGCACCGTATCGTCCTGAAGCAGAACGTCGAGCAGCCGGGCCAGCAGCTTGATGGCGTTGGCGCGCGGCCGGTGGATGTCGATGCCGGAGTGGCCGCCGGTCAGCCCCCCCACCACGACCTTCATCAGCCGGTCTCCTTCGGAAACCGGGGTGAAGCGGATGTTCCGTTGAATCTGGACGTCTCTTCCGCCCGCGCAACCGACCGTAAACACGCCCTCGGTTTCCGAATCCAGGTTGATCAGCATGCGGCCCTCGACGAACCCCGGCCCGAGCTTCTTGGCCCCGGTCAGGCCGGTTTCCTCGTCCACCGTGAAGAGCAGTTCCATGGGAGGGTGCTTCACGCCCGGATCCTCGGCGATCGCCGCTCCCAGCGCCAGCGCCACCCCGTTGTCGGCGCCCAGAGTGGTGGCGTCCGCCCGGATCCAGTCCCCCTCGCGGATGAGCCGGATCGGGTCGCGGGAAAAATCGTGCGGGGATTCCGGGGTCTTTTCGCACACCATGTCGAGATGCCCCTGGATCACGACGGCCGGCGCACGTTCGCCGCCGGCTGTGGCCGGCACATGGATCAACAGGTTCCCGGCCCGGTCGCGCATGGACGGCCAGCCGTGCGAACCGGCCCACGCCTCGAACCAGCGGGTGACGGCTTCCTCGTTTTTTGAACAGCGCGGGATGCGGCTGATCTGCTCGAATATTTCCAGTGTGCGGCGGATGTCGGCTCCCATGGTCGTGGTGTCTCCTTTCTGAAGGCCGCTCCCTTTATGGAGTGCTGCTCTCGGCCTTGCAAACGGCCGATAGGGTCTGTATGATCCGCAGCGATTTGGTCCGGCGGTAGGGCCGGCACTCCACCCGAAGGCTCTTTTTTTGACGCGCGAGACGGAAGGAACTGTCGATGGCTGCCAAACGAATCCCGCTCTTCCCGCTGGGGCTGGTGATGCTGCCGGGCATGCTGCTGCCGCTGCACATCTTCGAGGAGCGCTACAAGCAGATGATCTCCGATTGTCTGGCCGAAAACACACCGTTCGGCATCGTCTGGTTCGACGGCCAGACCATTCACCCCGTCGGCTGCACGGCCCGTGTCATCCAGGTGTTGCACCGCTACGAGGACGGCCGCATGGACATCCTCACGCGGGGGGAGAAGCGCTTTTACACGGAGGGCATGGCCGAAGAAAAGCCGTACATGGAGGCGGACGTGCTGTTCATCGAGGATGCGGAAAGCGCACCCGACGCCGAGGCCTTCAACCGGGCGCGCACCTTGCTGGCCCAGCTGCAGCAGGCCGGCCACCTGACGGAAGAGATCGACGAGCCCGACCTCTCGGACCCCCGGCGGCTTTCATTTGCCGTCCCGGCGATCGAAGGCTTCACCCACGCCGAGCGTCAGCGTTTTCTTGAAATGACCTCCAGCGCCGAGCGGCTGCAGAAAGGCGTCGAGGTCCTGACCCGCATCGTTGAACGGGTGCAGGTGACCCAGCAGATCCAGAAGATCATCGGCGGCAACGGCCACCCGCCCAAAGATGCGCTGCAGAAGTTGTCCGCCGGGAATGAGCCTGAAAAAAGTTAGAACGGGTTCAAATCATCTGCAGGACATTACACCTGTCAATCGGCTCCCGGATACCATAGATAGTAAAAGCCGGCCGGAAGTGCCGGGACCAGACTTGAAAGCCCCGTTTCAAACAGCACGGCGGGGCGTCCCCCTTCATAGGATGTGACGGGGTTGTAGAGGTTGTCATCCGGATACTCCACCCGCCGGTAGACCATGACCTTGGCGTCTTCCGTGAGACCGGCAAGGGTTTTGGCCTCGGCCACGGCATCCGGCATGTAGCCGATGCGGTCCACCAACTTGAGGTTCACGGCCTCTTCCGCCAGATACACCCGCGCCGTTGACACCGCGGCCCGCTGGGCCGTTTCCAGCCTGCGGTTGGCCTGAACCAGGTCAAGGAACCGTTTCGCCAGTTGGTCCGTCATCGCCTGGAAGATGCGCTCCTCCTCCGGGGTGGTCGCCCGGAAGGGGGAGCCGATGTCCTTGTCCTTGCCGGACTTGCTCACCTCGACGCCCACGCCGATTTTTTCCATCAGGCCCGCGACCTTGGGCCTGACAAACACCACGCCCACCGAGCCCGTCACCGTCGTGGGATGGGCCAGGATGACGTCGGCTGCAAGGGCGATGTAGTAGCCGCCGGATGCGGCGACATCCATCATGACGGCCACCACCTTGCGGCCGGTGCGCTCCTTGAAGAGCCGGATCTCGTTGTAGAGGACGTCGCTCGCCGTCACCGATCCGCCGGGGGAGTCCAATTGAAGCACAACGGCCTTGACCAGCGGGTCCTTTTCCGCCTTGCGCAGGTGCGAGACCGCCTCCTGGACGGTGCTCGGTTGAGTCCGCAGCAGCTCCTGCCGGGGATTGTCGGAGATGACTCCGCGGATCGGAAGCAGGAGAATCTTCTCCGGCGCTTTGCCCTCGAGGGTGAATTCCTGCAACGGGTCCGCCTGGCTCGGGAACAGCTTGATGCGCGGGCTGGCACAGCCGGCCACCGCCATCAGGACGAATACGGACACGATAAAAATCGATCTTCGCATGGTTTCCACCTTGTCCTCATCGGTTTTGCGGGAGCAGCGTTCCGCCGCGAATTGCTTCGCGGCAGGATCCGGTGCCAGGGCCGCCATCAGGATAGCAATCCGGCGGTTTTAAGGATCGCCTTGATCTCGGATCGTTCCTTCTCGCTCGCCGGCAGGAGCGGCGACCGCGGGTCGCCGCCGAAATAGCCCAGCATGTCCAGCGCCGCCTTGAGGCCGGGAACCCCGTAGGTGGCCGTGACCGCCGTGTTGACCGGCAGCATCCGGATCTGCAGCGTGCGCGCGGCCTCGATGTCGCCCTGTTTCAGGAGCTGTTGAATCCGCACGCAGGCCTCCGGCGCCACGTTGGCCAGGGCCAGCACCCCGCCCACGGCGCCGAGGGTCAGCGCCCCGAACAGCGCGCCGGCCGTCCCCACCAGCACGCTGAAGTCCTTGGCGACGGCGTTCACCATCTCGCCCAGGGTGCTGACGTTGCCGTTGCTGTCCTTGATGCCGATAATGTTGGGGTGCCGCGAGAGCTTGGCGGCCAGGCCCACGCTGACGTTGATGTTGGTGAACTTGGTGACGTTGTAGATCAGGATGGGGATGTCGCTGGCATCGGCGACGGCGGTGAAATGCTGGAGAAGCGCGGCCTCGTTCATGCGCCCGCCGTAGTAAAAGGGGGTCACCACCAACGCGGCGTGAGCGCCGAGCCTGGCGCACGCATTGGTCAGCTGAATCGTCTGCCAGGTGGATTCGCAGCCGGTCCCGGCGATGACCTTCATGCCCGCCGCGGCCGATTTCACAACGGTCTTGACGACCTCGAGCTTTTCCTCATCGCTCAGATAGACATACTCGCCGTTCGAGCCGAAGGCCACATAGCCCTTGAGCCCGGTCCTGTTCCACTTGGCGATGTTGCCGGCGAGCTTGTCGTAAGCTACCTTCCCGTCAACGAACGGGGTCGTGATGGGGGGAAAGATCCCCTGCAGATCGGTGGGTTTCATACATCAGCTCCTGTGGGGTTTTGATGATCGGATGCATTCTTAATGCTGAATTTTGTTTATACCGCATACCAGGCAGGATGTCACCTTTGCTGGGAGCAAACGTGGAGAAAACGGCAGGCATATCCGAATTCAAAGGTCTTCTTCTGACTGGCCCCAAATAAAAGAAGCCTGGGGCGTCAACCGGAGCCCCAGGCTTCTTGGTTATTCGAATTCGCGAATGTTGGCGATGGAGACCCCCATGGAGCAATCGGTCGACTTCTCCAGGACGATGTCGATGACGTAGGGGCCGCCGGATTCCTGTGCGCGTTTGAAGGCGGCCTTCAGCTGTCCGGGGTCCGTGACCCGTTCGCCCTTGGCGCCGCAGGCCTCGGCGAATTTGACGAAGTCGAAACCGCGGCCCTCGTTGACGCCGTCGTACCAGATCTCCACTTCGCATTCCATTTCGTAGACGTACTTTTCAGCCTGGCGGATCAGGCCCAGGTACCCATTGTTGAGGACCAGGATGATGAAGGGCACGTTGTACATCACCGCGACCGGCAGCTCCTCCATGCAGAATTGGAACCCGAAATCGCCCACCACCTGCACCACCTGCTTGTCCGGCCGCGCGACCTTGGCCCCGATGGCGGCCGGCATGTCCCATCCCAGGGGGCCGGCGCCGCCGCAGTCCAAATAGTGGCGGGGTTTCTCAATTTCCTGCATCTGGCCGGACCAGATCTGGTTGAGGCCGATGCAGGTCACGAAGACGGTTTCCGGGCCGAAGAACTCATTGATCTCCTTGTACACCCGCGGCGCCTTGATGGGGATATTGTCATAGTCCATCTTGCGCTTCAACGAGGCCTTGACTGCGGGTATGGCAGCCGCCCACGGAGACGGTTTGGCGGTCGGCCGGCGTTTCTTCACCTCTTCGAGAAGGGCGGAAAGCGCTTTTTTCGCATCGGAAACGATGGCCAGATCGGGCATGATGTTTTTCCCAAGCTGGCCGGGGTCGATGTCGATATGGATGAACTTGCGGTTGGCCGTGTAGGTCGCGGTATCCCCGGTGTGGCGGTCATTGAAACGCACCCCTACGGCGAGCACGAGATCCGACTCCAGGAAGGTCTTGTTGCCGGAGCGCGTGTTGCACTGGATGCCGACATGGCCGGCTGCCAAGGGATGGGAGTATGGGATGCCGCTCTTGCCCATGTAGGTGGTCACCACCGGGGTCTGGAGGTATTCCGCCAACTGGATGAAGAGATCGCAGGCTTCGGCGATGATGACCCCTCCACCCAGGAGCATGACCGGCTGCTTGGCGGCCAGAACCAGGTCGATGGCCTTTCGGACCGCGGCCGGGTTGGGGCCCTGGGCCTGAAAGGCGAGCGAGCAGTCCGCCTCCGGGTCGTAGATGATCTCGCCCTTCTGCACGTCGAGCGGCAGATCGATCAGAACCGGCCCCGGCCGCCCTTCGCGCATGATCCTGAAGGCCTCCCGGAAGACCCACGGCACCATGGCGGGTTCCTTGATGCAGTAGGTTTTCTTGGTGATGGGCTTGCAGATCTCGGCGATATCCACGGCCTGGAAGGCTTCGCGGCCAAGCTGCGCCCGCACGTTCTGGCCGGTGATGGCCAGGACCGGTATGGAATCCACCTGGGCGGTGTATAGGCCCGTCACGAAATTGGATGCACCGGGTCCGGAGGTGGCGGCGCACACCCCCACGGTGTTGATCGCCCGGGCGTAGCCGTCGGCCATGTGGATGGCCCCTTCCTCATGCCGGGCAACCATGTGCTTGATCTTGCCGTGGTTCTTCATCGACTTGTAAAACGGCAGGATCCCCGCCCCGGGTATCCCGAAAATGTGGCGGACCCCCTCGTCGTAAAGGATTGAAATCGCCGCATCCATTGCGGTCATCTTGGGCATGATAGGCTCCTTTCCCTGTGAGTGAGAGATGAGGGCAGTTGATTTGCGCTGCGTTCAACGCCCTGAAAGACTCTGTGAAACGGCGGCGGCGCTCCGGACGACGTCGGCCGCCAGCCTGCCGGTGGTCGCCCCGAAAAGCCTGGAGCTGGGTCCCGAGATACTCATGGCACCCGCCACTCCGTCCTTTTGGGTGATGACCACGGCAATGCAGCCGACACCGTCTTCGAACTCTTCCCGGTCCACGGCGTATCCACGCGTGCGGGTTTCCTCTAAGTCCCTTAGGAACTCGTCTTCCTTCACCAGGCTGTTTTGCGTGTGGCGGACTTTTTTTACGCTTCTGAAATAATCGAGGGCCTCCGCCGGCGGGCGACCGGCGAGAAAGGCCTTGCCCACGCCCGAGCTGTGGAGGGGAACCCGGGCGCCCACCCGGGTGAACATGCGCAGGAGAGACTTGGTGTTGGAGAGCTGGTCGATGTAGACGGCTTCCATGTCTTCGAAACACACCAGGTTGACGGTCTCCCCGGTTTTTTCCATCAGTTTCTGCATGACCGGCCTGGCCGCCGTGATGATCTCCAGATGGTCCTTGACCCGGGAGGAGATATCCAGGCACTTCAGGCTGAGCATGTACTTCCTGGTCGCGGCATCCTGTCTGACATACCGCCGTCGCACCAATACCCTCAGGATACGGTGGATGGTAGCCGGGGGATAGCCGGTTGCCTCCGCCAGCGTGCTGAGCCGGGTGTCCCCCGTCTGGGCAATCATTTCCAGAACGTTCAACGCCTTGTCCAGAGAGGTTTCCTGGGCCATTGTTTAAGGGTTGCTCCCGCGTAGTGGGTTTCCAGACTTTCCACTATATGGAAAAATATTCCGAATATTGGAAATTTAATTGAAAGCCGCTAACATTGTCAACAGTTTTTTGGTATAAAATAGTTCCACTATGTGAGGGGCATGAAAGGAGAGATCAATGAAACCGTCTGTGAAAAGATTCGTTCGGTATGAACATCAAGGGAAGACCTCTTTCGGCATCTTTGATGGTGCCGTCATTGCGCAGATTCAGGGGGGTCTTTTTGGGGGCGGAAAGGAAACGGGGGTAAAAATCGGATTGAACGAGGCGCGGCTCCTGTGGCCATGCGAACCTTCAAAGATCCTGGCGGTGGGGCTGAACTACAAGAGCCATCTGAAGGACAGACCGGCGCCCACCAAGCCTGAGCTGTTCTGGAAACCGGTCACGGCCCTGCTGGAACCGGAAGGAAAAATCGTCATCCCGGAGGGGGCTGGAAATGTCCACTTCGAGGGTGAACTGGTGGTCGTGATCGGCAAGAAAACCAAGGGGGTCTCAGCGGAGGAGGCGGCCGGCTGCATCTTCGGGTACACCTGCGGCAACGACGTGAGCGAGCGCGATTGGCAAAAGGGCGACCTGCAGTGGTGGCGGGCCAAGGGGTCCGACACGTTTGGGCCCCTCGGGCCGGCCATCGCCGTCGGCCTGGACTACAAAGCCTCTCAACTCCAGACGCGGGTCAACGGCGAGGTGAAGCAGTCGCAGTTCCTGAGCGATCTGCTCTTTGACCCGGCCACGGTGGTGAGCCACGCCAGCCGTTCTGTGACGCTATATCCCGGTGATGTGATTTACACCGGCACGCCGGGTTCGACCAGCGCCTTGAAGCCGGGGGACACCGTTGAGGTGGAGATAGACGGGATCGGGATTTTAAAAAACACCGTTGCGGCATAAGAACGCCGCAACGGTGTTTTTTAAAATTACAGGTGATGTTCCAGAAGACGCAACACTCGGCGCACAGGCCTTGAGCAGGGGGGCCGTTTTTCAAACCACTTGATTGGAAGCGATCGCCATTTCGGATCATCCGGGGTGGCGATCACTTCTATAGCACCTCGGTCAGATGCTTGACTTCGACCTTGAGTCCATGCCGCCGCACGCCGTAGGATAGCTGCAGGATGCAGGCCGGGCAGGTGGTCACCAGCGCCCCCGCCCCGGTCTTTTTCAGGTTTTCCATCTTGCGGTCCAGCACCTGCATGGCGAGGTCGTAGTGCGACAGTGCGTAGGACCCCGCGCCCCCGCAGCACCAGTCCGCTTCCGGAAGTTCGACGAACTCCGCTCCCGGCATTCGGCGCAGCAGCTCCCTCGGCTGTTTCACCAGGCCCTGGCCGCGCGAGGCGTGGCAGGGGTCGTGGAACGTGACGCGCTTGCCCTGCAGCCTTTTGGAGAAGGGGGTGACGTCGGAGGCGAGCCACTCCGAGACGTCTCTGGCCTTGGCGGCTACGGATTGGGCGGCCCTGCGCAGCGGATCGTCATCGGAAAACAGGCGCGGGTATTTCTTGATGAAGCCGGTGCAGCTCGAACAGTCCGTGACGATGGCGTCTACGCCTTCGGCTTCGAGCACCGGCAGGTTCTTTCCCGCCAGCTTGCGCGCCGCAGCGAGATCCCCGTAGGACCACGCGGGAAGACCGCAACAATTGTTGTCAAGCACGAGGACGCTCCGGCTGTAGCGTCGCAACAGGGCGAGCGTGGCCTCCCCGGCCGCGTGGCTGACCACGTCGACGCCGCAGCCCACAAAATACGCTACACGTTGGCTGCGACCCTCCCCCTCGAAAACTCCGGGCTTGAAACGGACCCGGAACGGTTGTGCCGGCAGTCGGTCGACCATCGCCTCCGCCCGGGATAAATCGCGGCCGAAAATGCGCAGCAGACCCAGCGCGCGGGCCAGCTCGCTCATGCCGCTGTTCTTGCCCAGGGCCACGGCCCGGGCGGCCAGGTGCAGGCGCCGGGGGTAAGGCAGGAGCTGGTCGAACAGCAGGCGGTGGATGGATTTTCGGCCGACTTTCTCAAGGTACTCCGAGCGCGCCGTGGTGACCAGATCTGCGGTCGGTATCGCCGGGAAGCAGTTGCTCGTGCAGGCCCCGCAGAGCAGACAGGAGTAGAGGGGCTCCTCGAGCTCAGGGCTCCATTGGAGCCGGCCCTCGATCACGGCCCGCAGCAATGCCAGCCGCCCCCGCGCGACTCCCCCCTCATATCCGGTGGAGCGGAAGATCGGGCAGGCCGTCTGGCAGAAGCCGCAGTGGTTGCAATGGGCGATTTCGTCGTAGTGTGCGGTGATGCTCATGGTTTGTCAATCCGGATCTAAGGTGCAATCCGATCAGTCCCTCATTGATGCTGAAAGTTCTTTAAAGCCGACCCGGCATCCTTCCCGGCGCGAAGACATGTTTCGGATCGAGAATGTCCTTGACCCGGTGCATGAGGTCCCATTCCGGTCGCGGGGGGCCGAACACGTCGTGGCGCGTCTTGAATTCATCCGGGCATTTTTCCAGCACGGCATGCCCGGCCAGCTCTCGGATCCGCCGTCCGATCTCCTGCCAGGACTCGTCGCTCACCTCGCTGCTGCCCGCCAGAATGCGCCCGCAGCCGAAATCAACCAGCAGGGCGTCAACTCGAGCCTGGTGCCGTATAATCTCAACAGCCTGGCCGGCCCGGTCCGGCGGCAGCCCTGCCCGCAAGACGAAGGGGCAGCCGGCGATACGGTCGTACAGCCCGGAGAAAGGTCCGGTGAGGACATCGTAGTCCTCGGCTCGGGCGGACTTGAAATCAGCCCTCTCGAAAAGGGCTTCGGCCCGGTCGAGCTGCGAGGCGACGGTCTCGCCGAAACCTTCGAATCCGACCTGTAGCCGCCAGCGTTCACCGCCGTCATCGGGTGCGGCCGCCGCAAACACGGCCCCCAGGCTGGAGCCGAGCAGCTGTGCCGCCAGGCTGCCGCAGGCTTCGGGAACGCCGCAGGCCGAGAGCACCGCGCAGCGCTCCGGCCGGGTGGCCATTTTCATGGTCACCCGGGTGATGAGGCCCAGGGTCCCGGCCGATCCGGCAATGAGGCGGGTCATGTCGTAGCCGGCGACGTTTTTCACGACTCTGCCTCCGGCGTTGATCAACCGCCCGCGACCGTCGATGAAACGCAGGCCCAGCAGCAGTTCGCGCGGCGCGCCATAGGCGATCCTCTCCGGGCCGAGGGCGCCGGTGGCCGTAATGCCGCCGATGGTGCGCCGCAACAGGCCGAAGGCCGGCCGCAGGGGCAGCCACTGGTTGTGAAGCGCCAGCGCTTCCTGGATGGCAGCCAGCGTCATCCCGGCTCCGGCCGTGAAGTACTGATTGGCCGCGTCAAGCTCGATCATCCCGCTGAGCGCTTCCGTGCGCAGCGGGGTCGTGGGCCGTGTCGGGAGGTTTCCGGCGCCGGCCAGCGAGCCGCCGCCGAGAGGCATGAGCGCCCGGTTCTCGACCAAGGCCTGTTTCACGTCCTCGGCCATGCGCTTTTCGATGGCGCTCAGCGCGTCGTCGGTTCGCACCCAGGCCGCCTGGTCCTTGAAGGCAAAGGGGAGGCTTGTGTCCGGGAACATCTTACCCGGGTTCAGGACGCGGTCCGGGTCAAAGGCCTCCTGAAGCGAGCGCTGGGCATCGATGTCCGCATCCGAAAACACCATGCGCATGGCCTCCATCTTTTCGAGGCCGATTCCGTGCTCGCCCGAGATGGTGCCTCCCAGCGCCACACAGGCCAGCATGATCTCCCAGCCGGCCTCGTGTACCCGTTTGAGCTGATCCGGGTCGCGCGAGTCGAACAGAATCAAGGGGTGCAGATTCCCGTCGCCGGCGTGAAAGACATTGCCGTGCTCGAAGCCGTGGCGCTTCACGATCTCGGCGACCTGCGCCAGCGCCTTGGGCAACAGGGTGCGCGGCACCGTGCAGTCGTTGACCAGATAGTTCGGTGCCAGCCGCGCTACCGCTCCGAAGGCGCCGCGTCGGCCCTCCCAGAGGCGGCCGCGCTCCTCGGCGCTGGCGGCGTCCCGAATCTCGCGGCAACCGTTGGCCGTGCAGATCTCGCGGATGCGGCCGGCCTGCTTTTCCAGGCCTTCGGCCGGCCCCTCCACTTCGATGATCAGAACGGCTGCCGCATCCCGCGGATAGCCGCAGGCGTAGCTGTCCTCCACCGCCCGGATGATCGGGGAATCCATCATCTCGAGGGTCGCCGGCACAATTCCGGCGGCGATGATGTCGGCAACAGAGCGGGCCGCGTCATCGACGGTGTTGTACACCACCAGCTGCGTCATCACTTTTTCCGGCCTGGGCATGATGCGCACGGTGACCTCGGTCACCACGGCCAGGGTGCCCTCGCTGCCGATGAGCAGTGCCCGCAGGTCGTATCCGAGCGGGTCGACGTCTGCTCCGCCCAGACGCAAGCGCTCACCGGAGGTCAGCACGACCTCCAGCCCCAGCACATGGTTGGTGGTGACCCCGTACTTTAGACAGCGCGGGCCGCCGGAGTTTTCGCCGACATTGCCGCCCAATGTCGCCACTTTCTGGCTGGCGGGGTCAGGGGCATAGAAAAAACCCATGGGGGACAGCGCGTTCTGGAGCTCCAGGTTGGTCACACCGGGCTGGACCACGGCGCTGCGGCTTTCTGGGAAAATGCCGAGGATCCGGTTCAAGCGCGAGAGGCAGACCGTGAGGCCGCCGTACGGCAGGACCGTCCCGCCGGAGAGGTTGGTACCGAAGCCGCGCGGCACGAAGGGCACGCCGGCCCGGGCGGCCGCCTTGACCACCCGGGATGTCTCCAAGGCGTCGGCCGGAAACACCACCGCACCGGGCGCACCTTTGGCGAGAGAGGCGTCGTAGGAATAAAGTTCTGCCGCCGTGCGGGACTCGGACACATGCCGGTCCCCGACGATCCGCCGCAGTTCTTTGATCAGTCCCGCCGGCACCATATGCTTTTCCTGGTGTTGCATAAGCTCACCGCCCGTTGCGCCAGAACGCTAAAGTCGCTAAGAGGGTCGTCCTTTTTAACCGCCGTGAGAGGTGGGGCTGAAAAAGTCAGACCGCCTATGGGGTGGATGGTTCACTCCATGCCGCTGAATGGATCGCTTCCGTGAGATTCGCGTCCAGTCCACTGGAGACCGGGAGTTCGAGAAGACTATCGAAGAGACCGGATGGTGTCAATAATTAGGATCGCGCCACGACAATTGCAGATTGCCGTATTTGCTTTGACATTATCGCAACACGAGGATAGAGCGAAAAGCCATGGCCCGTGCCTGGCTCATATTCATCCTGTGTTCGCTGCATCTTTTCATCTCGCAGCTTTACCGGACGACCAACGCCGTCCTCGCCCCGTGGCTGATCACCGACCTCCGCCTTGACACCGAAGGCCTGGGGCTCTTGTCCGCGGGGTTTTTCTATGCCTTTTCGTTGACCCAGATCCCGATCAGCATCTTTCTCGACAAGGTCGGCGCGAAGCGGCTGATGATCGCTCTTTCGTTTGTGGGGATGGCCGGCGCCGGCATGTTCTCCCTGGCGCAAAACTTGGAAATGGGCCTGGCCGGCCGCCTTCTGCTCGGGGTGGGGATGGCCTGCAATCTGATGGGGCCTCTGAAGCTGCTCACGGAATGGTTCCCGCCGAGCCGCTTTGCGACGGTTTCCGGCTTGCTCTACGCGATCGGGACCCTCGGCAACATCGTGGCCGCCACCCCGCTGGTCCTGCTGGTGGAGCAGCTCGGCTGGCGCCCGAGCTTCCAGGCCATCATCGCCTTGCACCTGCTGTTGACGCTCGCCCTGTTCTGGGTGGTGCAAGACCGGCCGTGCGCACAGAGTGCGGCGCTGCCGAGCCCACCCGGGTCGCCCTTCGGGAACCTCGGCATCCTGACGCGCAGCAAAGACTACTGGATCATCTCCGCGGGCACGTTCGTGCGCTACGGCACCCACGCCGCACTGCAGACCCTGTGGGCCGGTCCGTTGCTGATGGAGGCTCTGGGGTTTTCGCCGGTGCAGGCCGGGAACATTCTCATGGCGATGAACGTCGGCCTGATCGTGGGGGGGCCGGTGTGGGGGGCGGTGTCCGACCGCGTTTTCAAGACGCCCAAATGGGTTGTCGCCGGCGGCCTGCTGATGCTGGCCCTGATCACGTTCGGATTGAGGGCGCTGCCGCCGGGGACCAGCGTTCTTGTTGCCGGCGCTGTTTTTCTGGCCTTTGGAATTGCATCGGCCAGCGGCATGCATGTCTATGCCCACATCAAGGCCCTCGTCCCGAAGGACATGGCGGGCGCGGCCATGAGCGGCACCAACTTCTTCACCATGATGGGCCCGGCGGTGTTCCTGCAGGGTATCGGCATCGCCATGCAGGGCCTTTACCCGGAGGCGTCCCGTGGCCCGCAGGCATTCGGCACCGCGCTGCTGATCTGCGTGGTCTGCCAGGCGGGGATCGGGGTGCTGTACCTGTTCACGCGCAGCAAATGACGATTACCCCCTCCCCTTTGTACCCTCCCGCAAGGGGAGGGGG
>CAVQTH010000051.1:0-56880 GCA_963716325.1 uncultured delta proteobacterium
GTCCCTCAGGGCATCGTTGAGTTTCACAAGGGATTCAAAACGGAAGGCCAACAAGAGGGTGCAGGCGACGCTTGACAGCGCGCCTGACCCTCGACTTTGGGTGTCATGCAAATACCCTACGGCGTACTGAGTATCAGTACTGAATACGGAGTTCCGCGCCATGAAGATTGACATCGACAAATTGACCGAATCAGAGCTCATCGACCTCAACAACCGCGTTGTTGCACGCCTGAAGTTCCTTCACCAGATGCGAACTCACGCACACATGCTCGACTTCAGCATTGGCGAAACCGTCTCGTTTCAACCCGATGGGCATCCTGTACTCACAGGCATCATCTCCAAATACAACCGCAAGACGGTCACGGTTATCACAACGAACGGGCAGCAGTGGAATGTTTCTCCTACGCTCCTGCACAAGTCCGAGTCGTCTGTAGCCGCAGCACCTGGTTCAGCGCAGGTCATCACCATGCCCAGGAAATAGGCATTTCGGATCGATTACGAGGGGAACATGGAGACACTTGTGGGGAACCCTTTATTGGGAGGTAACTGCACTCCAATCATTTTCAAAACGGATTGCGTCTCGCCAAAACGCTTTAAATGCATTATGGTGCGACGGCGTTCTGGTTGCCGGTCTAACCGCGCCGCGTAATAAATCGACCAAGGAGTGAGCATGATCGCCTACTTCGTCCACGATCCTCGGAAATCATCCGACACCATCTATCTGCCCGACCGGGGTTGTTTCGTTCCGGTCGACAGGCCCGCCATGGAACGGTTCATTTCGGTCACGCCCGATTTCGCCAACTGGACGGGCCAGGCCTGCGCCCTCGTCGACCCCGAAGAGTTCGGGACCGTGGTCGCCAACCGCGACGACCAGGGGGACGTCTGCATCGTCCGGCAGAGCTTGTGGCGGGAGCGGATGTTCGCCCATCTGGGGAACCCTATATGAATTGACCTACAAAGGGCTGCCGGTCAATTCATATGCAGCGAAGGTGGACACACTGATCTGAGGACCCGAACGATAGCGAGGGGAAAAGCATGGCTTTATCTCGTTTGCACGAATATGTGGAGTTCGCCGTCCAGACCACCCACGAAGCCGGCCGCCTCACCCTCGGTTATTTCCGGACCGAGCTGCAACCGGAGATGAAGGCCGACGACTCACCGGTTACGGCGGCCGACCGCAAGGCGGAGGAGTTGATCCGCGCACGGATCGAGCACCGCTTTCCCGGGCACCGCATCGTCGGGGAAGAGTTCGGCACGACCGGCTCCGACGCATCCGCGCCCTGCTGGTGGATCGACCCCATCGACGGCACCAAGGCCTTTGTGCGCGGGGTGCCGCTTTACGGGGTCCTCATCGGGCTGGAGATCGAAAACCGCATCGTCGCCGGGGCGGCTTACTTCCCGGCCCTGGATGAAATGCTCTATGCGGCCGACGGGTCCGGGTGCTTTTTGAACGGCCGGCGCTGCCGGGTCAGCAGCACTCCGGGCCTGGCCCGCAGCATCGTGTCCTTCACCAATGCCTCCAGTTTCAAGACCGCCGGCCGCGATGCGGCCTGGCAGCGGGTTCTCGACGTCGCCTATCACAGCGTCGGCTGGTCCGACGCCTACGGCCACGCCCAGGTGGCCGCGGGGCGCCTGGAGCTCATGCTGGACCCCATCATGAACCCATACGACTGCGGGCCTTTTCCGGTCATCCTGCGGGAGGCCGGCGGTTATTTTGGCGACTGGTCCGGCAACGAAACCATTTACGGCAATGAAGCCCTGAGCACGACGCGGGACCTGCTTCCGGAAGTGCTGCGGCTGATCCGGGGGGATTGAATTTCAAAAGAACCCTTGCCGCCGCGCCGGCGCAGTATTAGACTCACGGTTCTGATCAGGCAAAGGGAGCTTGTGCGGCTTAACATTATTTGGATCACAAAAGGAGGAACATCATGAGCATGGCCAAGGGGGTTGAAAAATTTTCTTCATTGGACCCGAAGAAGGCGGCGTTTTCGCTGTTTGGAGAGTTCAAGAACTTCGCGTTCAAGGGCAACGTGATCGACCTGGCGGTCGGCGTCATCATCGGCGCGGCTTTCGGCAAGATCATCGATTCACTGGTCAAGCACATCATCATGCCGTTCATCGGCCTCTTCATGCCGGGAGACCAGGGCTACGCGGGCTGGAAGTGGGTGGTCCAGGGAGTGGAAATCCCCTTTGGCCTCTTCATCGGCGAGATCGTCAACTTCCTGATCGTCGCCCTGGCGCTGTTTATCTTCATCGTGAAATTTGTAGGATGGATTATGAAGTCCAGGCAGGAGGAAGCCGCCGCTCCCGCCCCACCCCCACCGCCGACCCGGGACCAGGAGCTGTTGACCGAGATCCGGGACCTGCTTAAAAAAAGCTGAAACAGGTCACGCCGATCCGAAACCCCGGCGGATAACGGCCGACGGGCATGAGATTGCATTCATCGAGGGGAAAGCTTGAACACGTGCTTTTCCCTCATCATTTTTCTGCAAGCAGCATCGCAACCTCATCGTTATCGAACAGGCCGCGCCGTGCGGCGTCAACATCGCTTTCCGCGACCACGCCCGGGTGGGAATTCCCGTCACACGAGCGTCCCTATCGGTCTTGGCCGCCTGGATCGGAGCCTGATCGGCCACCACCCTCCTTTTGACTCGGGCCACGTTTCGTGGCATGTAAGCATTGGTAACTCTAACGCCGTTTTCCCCTGGAGCCGGCCTCGCTTTTGGGAGGCCACCGTTCAGAAAAACGCCATGAACATCAAGCTCACCTGCGGCTCCGAAATATTGGTCAGCAGCTGGTCCGGCGAGATTCCACCGACCATAGAACAACTGCTGAACTCCGTCCGAAACACCCACCCGCAACTGTGTGCGAGTTGGTGCGATGAGCAGGGGCAGGTGCGAGCGTCCTTGGCGGTTTTCGTCAACGGCCAACACATCCGCTACCGCCAAGGGCTTCAAACGAAGCTGGAGGAATGGGATGCGGTGTACGTAATTTCATTGATTGCGGGGGGATGAATGCCCTGACGCCCGCAAAGAGCGTGGAACATGGAGCCAAGAACATTTAGTCTTATGCGCTCTGCCCTATGCCCTATGCCAGCACACCTTTACATTTGACCAAAGGAGGACACCATGGCCAACGGATTCATGGGCAAACTGTTGAACGTCGATCTGACCAGCGGCCGCATGACGGAAGAGCCGCTGGATGCAAACATCTGCCGCAATTACGTCGGCGGCTACGGCCTCGGGGCGCGGCTGCTCTACGACCGCATTCCCAAAGGCGCCGACCCGCTGGGACCGCAGAACGTGCTGGGACTGCTGACCGGGCCCCTCACCGGCACGCCCGCCATCATCGGCTCGCGCTTCGTCGCGGTCGCCAAATCCCCGAAAACCGGCGGCTGGGGCGATGCCAACTGCGGGGGGCACTTCGGGCCGCATCTCAAGTTCGCCGGGTTCGACGGCGTTCTCTTCAGTGGAATCTCCGCCAAGCCGGTCTACCTTTTCATCGACGAGGGCCGGACGCAGCTGCTGGATGCCGCCGACCTGTGGGGCCTGGGGGTGACGGCCCTGGAGGACCTGCTTGCAAAGCGGCACGGGAAGGGCATCCAGATCTGCTCCATCGGCCCGGCCGGCGAAAAACTATCGCTCAGCGCCTGCATCATGAACGACAAGGAGCGCGCGGCCGGCCGCTCGGGTCTGGGGGCGGTGATGGGCGCGAAGAAGCTCAAGTGCGTCGTTGTGAAGGGCAAGATGACGGTCCCCGTTCACGACGAGCAAAAAATGAAGGACCTGCGCAAGCAGTACCTCAAGCAGGCTACCGGCGCATTCGAGGTGTTCAAAAAGTACGGCACGGCGGGCATCACGCACGATGCCATCCTGAGCGGGGACGGTCCGGTCAGGAACTGGGGCGGAGCCGGGACCACCGACTTCCCGTCGCCACGCGGGCGCCGGATCAGCGACGACGCCGTCGTCGGCCTGGACGGTTACAAGGCCTACGGCTGCTGGCACTGCCCGATCGCCTGCGGCGGCAAAGTGACCCAGAAGGACGGCCGGTTCCCGCTCGAGCTCAACGACGGCGTCGGCCACAAGCCTGAGTACGAGACCCTCGCCATGTTCGGCTCGAACCTGCTCAACGACGACCTCGCCTCCATCGTCAAAGTGAACGAGATCTGCAACAACCTCGGCATGGACACCATCACCGTCGGCGCCACCATCGCCTACGCCGTCGAGTGCTGCGAAAACGGCCTGATCACCAGTCAGCAGACCGACGGCCTGGATCTCAAATGGGGCAACGCCGCCGCCATCGTCGCCCTCACCGAAAAAATCGGCCGGCGCGAGGGGTTCGGGGACGTGCTGGCGGACGGGGTCTGGGCGGCCTGGCAGAAACTCGGCCGGATCGGCACCGAGTACGCCGTGCACATCCAGGGCGAGGAGATCCCGGCCCACGACCCCAAGTTCACGCCGGGCCTGGCCTCCACCTACTGGCTCACGGCGACCCCCGGCCGCCACACCCAGGGCGGTGAATTGGTCGCCGGGCCGGGAGTGCCGGTCCCCGTGACGGACAAATACGCCTATTCCGGCCAGGCCGAGGGCCACCACATTCTCGTGGCCGCCGTGGAGGTGGTCAACGCGGCCGGCCTGTGTCTCTTCGGCTACCTCAGCTACCCGTTCCAGGCCATCCTGGATCAGCTTGCCGCCGCCACCGGCGACGCGTGGGACATGGAACGGATCGTCACGACCGGAACCCGGATCTACACCATGAGGCACGCTTTCAACCTGCGCGAGGGCCTCAACCCGGTAGCCCGCAACATGCCGGGCCGCATCGTCGGCGAGCCGCCGCTCAAGGAGGGCAACGTCAAGGACATCACCGTCGACTACCGCACGCTGGCCCGCGAGTTTTTGGAGCGGCTCGGCTGGGACCCCCGCACCACGGTCCCGAGTGAAAAATGCCTCAAGCAGCTCGGCATGGGATTCCTGGCCGAAGACCTTCAGTCCGCAAAAGTGCGGGCCGTCTGAGTCGCCGGGTCGACGGGCGACCGGCTGACGCCCGCCCGTATTGACATCGTTCCGACGTGGTTTAAAGTTGGAAAGAATCAGAAAAATTGAAGCATTAACCACAACCAACAAAGGAGCGATACCATGGCCCCTAGCGATAAAAACCAGCTCACGTTCTACTTCCCGAACGCTCGCACCTTGAGCAGCGGCGAGGTCGCGGCCCTGCCGGATGACAAAAAGAAATCGGCCGAGGCGGCCGGCAAAGGCGGGGTCTGGCTCGAGGTCCACTGCCCGGACGGCTCCTGCGTGGGCAAGGACGGCAAGATCACCCTGCAGGCGGCCGGAGTCGGAGCCAAGAAGGACAAGGGCGTCTGGCTGAACGTGTTCTGCCCCGAAGACAGCTGCCTGTGGAAAGGCGGGACCGATCTAACCTGATGCTCGATCGGTTCGCGAATCCCCTCTGCAAAATCCCGGCGTCCCTGCCGGGATTTTCTTATTTCCCTGCGGCGACAGGGTTGCAATTTTTCGTCAGTTCGTGTAACTATTTTCCGGCAGAGAACCCCTTCCCGTCAAGTGATTCTCCCGCATCAATCACCCGGAGGTACATCGTCAAAATGGAAAATACCGTTTACAGTCTGTGTTTCATGTGCTCGGTCCGCTGCCCCATTAAAGTCACGGTCAAGGACGGCCAGGTGACCTTCATCGAGGGCAACCCCAAGGTGGCCGGGATCGAAGGCAGTTTGTGCCCGCGCGGCTCGGCCGGCATCTCCCTGCTCTACGACTCCCAGCGGCTGCAATCCCCCATGATCCGCACCGGCGAACGCGGCTCCGGCCAGTGGCGCAAGGCCACCTGGGACGAGGCGCTGGACACCATCGCGGACAAGCTCAAAGCCGTCATCAAAACGCACGGTGGACAGAGCGTGGCGCTGACCGAGAGGACCAACCTGTCCACCCATGTGAGCAAAACGCTGCTGAAAGCCATCGGCTCGCCCAACCACTTCACCCACGACGCCCTGTGCAAGGGCTCGGTCAACACGGCCTGCCGCTCCCTTTTCGGGTACACCGACGCCCAGGTGGGGATCGACTACAAAAACAGCAAGCACATCGTCATGTACGGCCGCAACCTTCTCGAGGCCATCGCAGTCAAAGAGGTCAATGGCCTCATGGACGCGCTTGCGGCCGGCGCCAAGCTGACCTACATCGACCCGCGCGTTTCCATCACCGCGACGAAAGCTCACCGCTACTGGATGATCCGGCCCGGCACGGACCTGGCGCTGAACTACGCCCTCATGCACGTGATCCTCAAGGAGCGGCTCTACGACGCCGGTTACGTGGAGAAGTGGGTGCTCGGCCTGACCGAGCTGCAGGATTTCGTGCAGGCCTACACGCCCGAATGGGCTGAAAAGGAAACCGGCATCCCGGCAGCCGAAATCGTGGCCCTGGCGCGGGAAATGAGCAAGGACAAGCCGTCCGTCATTTTCCACTTCGGCTACCGCGGGGCCCATCACGCCAACGAGATCTACCTGCGCCGGTCCATCCTGATCCTGAACGCCCTCATGGGCAGTATCGAAGCCAAGGGCGGGATCTTTTTCAAGAAGGGTCCCGGCGAGGTCGGCGGCAAGCCGGCCCGCAAGCTGACCGAACAGAAATTTCCGGCCATCAAGGCAGCGCGTGCCGACAAGGTCGGCACCAAGGATTTCCCGCTGCCGGACCCCGACCACGGGGTGCCGCAGATGCTGCCGCAGGCCATCCTCAACGAGGACCCTTATCCGATCAAGGCCCTGTTCGTCTACCGGTTCGAGCCGCTCATGTCCATTCCGGACACCAACCTCACCAAGAAGGCGCTCGAGAAGCTCGACCTCATCGTCACCTGCGATATCAACTACAGCGACATCGCCTGGTACTCGGACGTCATCCTGCCCGAATCCATCTACCTGGAGCGCACCGACTGCGTCCAGCAGGCCAACGGCCAGAAGCCGCAGATGTTCCTGCGGCGCCAGGCCGTTCCGCCCCGCTACGACACCCGCGACTGGGCCGTCATCGCCAAGCAGCTCGGGGAGCGCATCGGCATCGGCGAGTTCTTCCCCTACAAGGACAGCGAGGACCTCGTACGTTGGCAGCTGGAGGGCACGGGCTTCACCCTCGAGGATTTCGACAAATCCGGCTTCGTGGCATACACCGACAAGCAGATCCTGTGGGACCGCAAGGACGGCTTGAAGTTCAAGACCCCTTCCAAGAAAATCGAGCTGAAGTCCTCGCTGCTCGAAAATGCCGGGTTCCCCTCGTTCCCGCCGTACGAGGCGGTCCCGAGCTGCAAGGACAACCGGTTCCGGCTGATCACGGGCAGAAACGCGCTGCACACCCATGTCTCCACCCAGAACAACGCCTACCTGAGCGAGCTGATGCCCGAGAACGTGCTGTGGATCAACTCCAAGCGCGCCGCGGCCCTGAGCATCAAAAACGGCGGCCTCGTGACGGTGGCCTCCAAGAACGGCTCCGGCCAGATCAAGGCGTTCGTGACCGATTTCATCCACCCGGATTCGGTCTTCATGCTGCACGGGTTCGGCCACGAGGCCCAGCTCGCCGCACGATCCTACAACAAGGGCGTCTCGGACGCCATGCTGGAGGAAAATATCACCGACAAGGTCGGCGGCAGCCCGGCGCTGCACGACACCATCGTGACCGTCCAAGCGGCGTGAGAATAGCGCCTAACACTTTAAACCTGTTCCAAGGGAAGTGGATCGGCGTTACAGCCATTTTTTTGTGGGAGCGGCTTTCCAGCCGCGATCATCGAGGCTGGAAGCCTCTCCCACGAGAACAGATTTCATGAAATAGCAAGAGGGCGCCGCGCGCCATATTCGCTCTCCAAGAAGGTTTCAGGAGGAATTACGAATGAGCCAGTACTACTTGTTTCAGGATACGAAAAACTGCATCGGGTGCCATTCCTGTGAAATCGCGTGCAAGAGCAATAAGACGCTGCCGATCGGCCCCAAGCCCTGCCAGGTGATCCACGTCGCGCCCAAAATGGTGAATGGGCTGCCCAGGGCCTCTTACGTGTTCATGCCCTGCTTTCACTGCGAAAACCCCTGGTGCGTGGCCGCCTGCCCCACCGGCGCCATGCGCAAGCGACCCCAGGACGGCATCGTCTACGTCGAGCACAGCCTGTGCGTGGGCTGCAAAACCTGCGTCACCGCCTGCCCGTGGGGAGCCCCCCAGTGGAACTCCGAAACCGGCAAAGTGGTCAAGTGCGACTACTGCAAGGACCGGGTCGACGCGGGGCTGAAGCCCGCCTGCGCCACGATCTGCACCACCCACTGCCTGCATTTCGGCAAGGTGGAGGACATGACTCAGATCCGCCGCGAGCGCCATGCCAAGGTGATCGCCAGCCTGGAGAACCAGATAGGATAGACAGTTAGACAGACAGTTAGACAGACAGTTTTAAGTGTTACGTTTTAAGTTTTAAGCAAATGAAATCATCGTTGAAAAGGGAGATTTCATCCTTCGCTTAATCACTTAACACTTAAAACTTGACACTATTGTGACTTGCGGCTCAAGGCAGGTGTTCATCCATGTCGGAAAAACTTTGCCTGGTTAACCAAACCATCTCGGGGCTCAGAGAGGCCATCGAGGCCGGACGGCTTTCCAATCCCCGCAGCCGCCGGATCGCGGAAGAGATCCTGGATCTGCTGACCGATGTCGCCTGGGGCCGGGCCGGCACTGATCATCTGACGGCCATCGCCTCCCTTGCGGACGAACTGGCCTACGACCAGGCCTCGCCGGACGCCATGGCCGCGGCCAAGTCGATCCGGGATGCGCTCGGCGAGCACCGCGAGGTGTTCCAGAGCCACATCGACACCCACAACTGCGCCTCCGGCGACTGCGTGCGGCTGGTGCCGGCCCCCTGCCAGATGACCTGCCCGGCGGGAATCGACATCCCCACGTATGTAAACCTCATCGGCATGGGGCACGATGCCGAGGCCATCGAGGTCATTCGCCGGGACAACCCTTTCCCCTGGGTGTGCGGGCTGGTGTGCACGCGGCCCTGCGAACTCATGTGCGTGCGCGGCCGGGTGGACAAGCCCATTTCCATCAAATTCCTCAAGGCCTTTGCCTCCGAGCGGGCACTCTCCGACCGCCATTACCGCAACCCGGCCAAAGAACCGGACAAGGGCAAGCGTGTCGCCGTGATCGGCGCCGGCCCCGGCGGGATGACCGCGGCGTATTACCTGGCGCTGAAGGGCTATGGGGTCACCGTCTTCGAAGGCTTGCCGGTGGCGGGCGGAATGATGATGCTCGGCATCCCGCGCTACCGTCTGCCGCGGGAAGTCATTGACCGCGAGACGGCCATGCTGGAGGACCTGGGGGTCGAGTTCCGGTTCAACACCCGCTACGGCAAAGACATCACCCTGAAGAGCCTCAACTCAGATGGGTTCGGGGCGGTGTTCCTTGCCATCGGGGCCCATCAGTCCTTCAAGCTCAACATCCCCGGCGAAACCGACTTCCCCCAGGTGATCGAGTCGATCGACCTGCTGCGCCGCGTGGCCCTCGGCGACCGGCGCATTCCGGGAAAACACGCGGTCATCGTCGGCGGCGGCAACGTCGCCATCGACGCCGCCCGGACCTGCCTGCGGCTGGGGTCCGATGAGGTGACCATCGCCTACCGCCGCACCCGGGCGGAGATGCCGGCCGACGTGGATGAAGTCGAGCAGGCCGAGGACGAAGGCATCCACATGTCGTTTCTGACAATTCCCAAGGCCGTCGCAGGCAAAGACGGCCGGCTCACCGGGCTGGAGTGCATCCGCGCCAAGCTGATCAAGAAAGACGACAGCGATCGGCTGTTCCCGGTGCCGGTGGAGGGCAGCGATTTCGTCATCGAGGCCGACACGGTCATCTCCGCCATCGGGCAGCGCATCGACCTGGAGGCCTTGAGCGATCTCAAGGGGCTCAAGTGGACGCGACGCCAGACCATCCAGGCCAACAGCGTAAGCATGGAGACGTCGATCCCCGGCGTGTTTGCCGGCGGCGATGCCGTCACCGGCCCGGCCACCGTGGTGGAGGCCATCGGCGCGGGCAAGCGCGCCGCCGAGGCCATCGATCGCTTTCTTTCCGGGATCCCCCAGCCCAAGATGCCGCCGGTGCCGGTGCGCCGCGCACGGGTGGAGTGGACGGAAGTCCCGGCCAGCACCAAGATGACCCTGCGGCGGCCGGAGATGCCGCTGCTCAACCTCGAGCGCCGGCGCACCACCTTCCAGCAGGTGGAACTCGGCTACACGGAGAACGTCGTGCGGGAAGAGGCTCGCCGTTGCCTGCGCTGCGATATCTGCCTGCGCTGCGGCAAATGTGTCGAGGTCTGCCGGGACATGATGGGCATCAACGCGCTGGAGTTCGGTTTCCTCAACTTCGACAAGCCGGAGGCCACCGACTTCCGGGTGACCGCGGAGCGTTGCATCCTCTGCGGGGCCTGCGCCGTCAACTGCCCGAACCAGGCCATCCGGATCATCGACCGGGGCGACGAGCGCCTGTTGTCCTACTGCGGGACGATCCTGAACCGGCATAAACTTGAGTGCTGCCAGGACTGCGGCACCGTTCTGGGACCGCCGCGCTATCACGAGTTCCTTCGAAAGCGAACCCAGGGCATCAGCCCGGTGGTCAACGATCTGAAGCTCTGCAGCACCTGCACACGCCGGCAGGCCGCAAGAATTCACGCGGACAACACCCCTGTTTAACTCGGCCTTTAACCGCTTCAAAAAGGAGTGCGGCAATGACGTTTCACAAAGGCCAGAAGGTGGAAATTTTCCGGAAATCCGATGATGAGAGTTGGGGCGAGCACATGGACCAGTACGTCGGGCGCCACGGTATCATCACCGACCCGGACACCACCAAGAACGACCCGGACGCCCTGATCGAAGTCAGCCTCGAGGGCAAGGGCACGCACCGGTTTCCGCAAGATTGCCTGCGGCTGCTCCACTGACGCGTGGTTTATTCTGAACCGAAGGCCCTATCCGTCATGATCACGATCCGAGTCAACGGCCGGGAGCTGCCGGCCACCGCAGGCGCGAACCTCCTGGAGGTGCTGCAGTCTGCCGACACCCGCATCCCTGCGGTGTGTTTCCACCCGGCGCTGAAAAGCGCCACGGGCATTTGCCGCCTGTGCACCGTGGAGGTCGCCCATGAGCGCGCCGGCGACCACCACCCGGACGTCAAGGACCACCACCGCTTCTGCCCGGAGTGCGCCAAGCGGCTTTCGCCGCGGGTTTCCGGGACCCTGACCCGCCGCTACTGATGGCGAGGATAATCTTATGGAATTTTTAACAGAAGTTCGCTGGACGCCCTATGCGGTTGGTATTGGCATTGGGATCTTGAGCTGGTTCAGTTTTCTTATCTCCAGGGAACCGATCGCTTGTTCTACATCCTTTGCACGGACCAGCGGCGGGATTGAAAGGCTTTTTTTAGGTAAAAAGGTGGAATTGAAGCCTTACTACCAGGAGATAAAACTCGTTGTGGGCTGGCAAGGGATGCTGGTTTTGGGAATTGTGATTGGTTCGCTGATTTCGGCTCTGCTGTCCGGTGATTTTCATTGGCAGTGGGTTCCCTCGCTCTGGGCATCCGCATTTGGCAACTCCCCGGTGCTACGGGTCATCGTTGCTCTGCTTGGCGGCGTTTTCCTCGGTTTTGGCGCGCGCTGGGCAGGCGGGTGCACCAGCGGTCATGGAATCAGCGGCACTCTGCAGCTTGCAGTTTCGAGCTGGATTTCTGCCATCTGTTTTTTCATTGGCGGCATATTGATGACTCAATTCCTCTTCAAAGTAATCGGATAGAAGGTGGGGACCATGCAGACCAAAGCGTCAGAAAATATATCTAAAAAGGACAAATCCCCCCTGGTCTGGGGATTGTTTTTCGGCATTCTGTTCGGGTTTCTTCTCCAAAAAGGCGGCGCAACAAAATATGACATTATTATCGGACAGCTTCTGCTCAGTGATTTCACAGTGTTAAAAATCATGCTTTCAGCCGTTCTGACCGGAATGATCGGCATCTATCTGATGAAAACCCTGGGATGGGTTGAACTTAACCCCAAATCGGGTTCGATGGGTAGCAATATTATTGGTGGATTGATTTTTGGGGTAGGGTTTGCCGTATTGGGCTATTGTCCGGGAACTATCGCGGGCGCTATAGGCAATGGTTATTTGGACGCTCTTGCAGGAGGCTTAGCCGGTATTTTAATCGGCTCTGGTATTTTTGCTGCGCTGTATCCCAGGCTGAAGAGCGGCATTTTGAAGAAAGGCGATTTTGGTAACCTGACTTTGCCGCAACTCTTCAAAGTCAATGATTGGGTTGTCGTTGTCCCCGTCGCTGTACTTATTTTTCTTCTGTTGATCTGGCTGGAACGCGTCGGTTTATAACGATCAGCTGACAACCGGTTCCAACGGGCGGCACAAATTTGATCCGAGTTTTGGTTATCAACCTGCCTGATTAAATCCTGGTCCATAGAAAGCCATTTCGGCGTCGACTCACGCTACGGCTTGCGGCCCTTCCAGACGCCGGCGGCGAGCAGCAGCCAGCCGATCATGAAGGCCGTGCCGCCGAAGGGGGTGATCATCCCGATCCAGCGTTGCCCGGTGAGGCTCAGCACGTAGAGGCTTCCCGAAAACAGGACGATCCCGGCCAGGATGAACACGCCGCTCCACCGGGTGAACCGCGAGCCCGGGAAAAAACCGGAAGCCAGCGCCACGGCGAATAGCCCCAGGGCATGATAGAAGTGATACTGGTTGCCGGTCTGATACACCGCCATCAGGTCCGGCGGCAGGCTGGCCTTGAAGGCGTGCGCCCCGAAGGCCCCCAGCGCCACCGCCAGAAACATGTTGATGCTGCCCAGGATCAAAAGCCATTTTGACGTTACATTTGATTGCATACCCTCGTCCCCTCATCTGAAGTTCTCCCCTTGAATTCCAGATCTCATCCTAATCAACAGTTGCTGCTATGCCAAGAGGATAGTGTCGAGCCGGACGTCGTTGAGCCATAGGGCTGGATGTGCTAATGTGCCCTGCATTCATTTGGTGCAGGCGGCCTGAACAGGCAGCCCATGCAGCACTGCAACCGCGCACCCGGCAATGGCCCCAAGACTCCCGGAGGTCTCCTTGATGCGATACGTGGCGCCCGGCCTGGTTCTCCTCTTTCTGCTCGCCACTTCAACGGCTTTCAGCAACACCGCGCTCGTAGGCAGCTGGCAATACAAGGACGCGCAGCTGAACATCGTTGCTGATTTTCTAACGGACGGGACCTTCCGACAATTCACCGTTGGGCCTCAGGGCCGGCAGACCTTTTCCGGCCGGTACCAACTGAACGGTCAGACGCTTTATCTCCAAGCGGACGGCGGCCAGCCGGCCGTGCAGGCCGTCTGCCGGTTCGCGGACCCGGATACAGCCGTCGTCACGTACGCCTCGGGGGAAACCCTGAGCTGGACGCGCATTTCAGCCCAGAAGCCATCCACCGCGCCGACCAAACCCTCAGAGCCGCCGCACGCCGGGGGGGCGTCAACCAAAACCATAAAAACCCTGATGATGCAGCGCACCTGGGAACCCAGGGAGCAGGCCTTCTCCTTTCTGCTCCCCAAGGGCTGGACGACGGAGGGCGGTGTCTTCAACGTCAACCCGCTGCAGATGAACGGCCCCGGGAACACCGTAACGCCCAAGTGCGATCTCTCCGTCAAAGCGGACGCCGGAGGCTCGGTCATGCTGCGCTGGGCGCCCGGCTGGAATTACGCCGATCTCAGCCTGTCGCCCAGCGGCTGGGGCACGTTTCGTCCCGGCATGCACTACCAGGGCATGCCGGTGCGCCCGGTCATCGGCGCCCGCCAGTTTCTGACCGACCTGCTAAAGACCATGCGGCCGCAGGCAACGGATATCAAGGTCGTGGCCGAGGACCCCATGGCGGAGGTCGCGGCGGCCTACGCCCGCCGGGCCGAGCCGATCAACCAGAACCTGCAGAAGATGGGGCTTGCCTCGACGCGCTTCGAGGCCCTGGCGCTGGTGGTCGAATACCGCGAGGCCGGCGAGCACTATCGCGAGGTCTTGTCGACCACCATCGCCGATGCCCGCGGCGGGGCCTTCATGTGGTCCAACGACGACACCATCGTTTTCCGGGCGCCGGCGTCCCGGTTCGACGACTGGAAGCCGGCCTTGGACACCATCCGCGCCTCGCGTCAACCGAACCCCCAGTGGGTGGCGGCCGTCACCAAGGCCACCGGCGAGCGCGCCAAGGCCGCACTCGAAACCCAGCGCTACATCGCCGACGTCGCCAGCCAGATCGTCGAGAACCGCCGGCGCACCCATGCCGAAATACGCCACGAGCAGTGGCTGTTCATCTCGGGGCAGGAGGAGTATACTAACCCTTTTAACGGCCAGACCGAGCGCGACACCTCCCATTACCGGTACCGCTGGGTAAACAACCAGGGCGACGTGATCTACACCGACGAAAACAGCTTCGACCCCAACACCACCGAGGAATACAAGACCCGCGAGTGGAAGCGGACACCCATCCGCAAACGCTGATTCATTTTATGAAAAAAACCTCTGCCATATGGCTGGCCGCGGCGGCCGCCGGTCTTCTGCTGCTGGTGGGCCTGGCATCCACGCCGGCCGTCTGGACGGAGGCCCGCCGCTGGTACGGCCTGGTGACCGACCGGGAGTGGATGCGCGCCGCCGTCGAATCCTGGGGCTGGGCCGCCCCCTTTGTCTTCATCGGCATTCAGATCGCCCAGGTCATCGCGGCGCCGGTGCCGGGGGAGGCCACGGGTTTCATCGGTGGCTACATCTTCGGAACGCTGCCCGGATTCATCTATTCCACCATCGGTCTCACCATCGGCTCGCTCATCAATTTCGGCATCGGCCGGATACTGGGCGAGCGCTTTGTGCGGCGGCTCGTGCCGGAGGAACGCTTCCAGCGCATGGACCGCCTGATCAACCGGCAGGGCATCATCGCCCTCTTTGTCATGTTCGCCATCCCGGGGTTTCCCAAAGACTACCTCTGCCTGGCCCTGGGACTCAGCACGCTGCCCGTGAAAATATTCCTGCTGATAACCGGCGTCGGGCGCATGCCGGGAACCCTGATGCTCAGTCTCCAGGGGGCTGCGCTGTTCGACCGAAGCTATGGGCTGCTGGCCGTCGTCGCCGGTGCCTGCCTGGTGTTGATCTTGCTGGCGTATCGCTACCGGGAAGCGCTTTACCGGTGGGTGGAGAAGATGAACCCGCCGCGGGACGCTGCCTGAAGCCCGCGCATGGAGTGCGCGGGAGATCGGCCGGGCTCGACGCTGAAGCGCCGCTTGACAAAAAGCCGCGCGGCGTATTGAATACCGGACACGGCCACGTTGACAGGAGATGTTTAACCCATTTCACAAGGAGGTCCGCACATGGCTCAAAAACCCCGCGAAGAACGCAAGAAAAAAGTCATCGAGGTGCTGAACAAGGCACGCGCCATGGAGCTGCACGCCATCCATCAGTACATGAACCAGCACTACAACCTGGACAACATGGACTACGGCGAACTGGCCGGGAAGGTCAAGCTCATCGCCCTCGACGAGATGCGGCATGCCGAGATGTTCGCCGAACGCGTCAAGGAGTTGGATGGCGAGCCGGTCACGGAATCCGGCGGCAAGGTACAAAAGGGCCAGAAGGTCCAGGTGATGTTTTCCTTCGATGCGAAGCTCGAGGACAACACCATCGACGTCTACAACCAGTTCGCCGCCGTCTGCCGCGAAAGCGGCGACAGCATCAGCATGAAGCTCTTCGAAACCATCATCGATGAAGAGCAGCTTCACTACAACTACTTCGACAACGTCGACGAACACATCGAAAGCCTGGGCGACACGTTCCTTGCAAAAATCGCCGGGACCCCGTCCGCCACCGGCCTCACGCCGAAGGGCTTCGCCGTGGGCACCGGCGGCGCTGCGTAGAGCGACTGTCAGAAATATGTTCCGTTTGGGCGGAACCACATGAATCCGGGCAAACAACCTAAGGTGTGGGAGAGGCGTCCCGCCTCTATCATGTTCGCGGCAAGATGCCGCTCCCACATCAACATCCCGACCGCAATCGGAACCCTATTTTGACGATTGCTCTAACCCGGCACGGCCGCAGATCGGACACCATGGAAACCTACGATCCCGAAACGGCACCTGACGCGGTCGAATGGCTCGAGCTGGAGGAAGACGAGCGCATCCGCCGGATCGCGTCCTATCACCGGCAGGTGAAAGTCAAGCTGCCCAACCTGCAGGTCCACGCCACCCTTCATTCGGTGGTGGAGAACCAGATCGCGGAGGAGATGCAGACCGTGCGGGAGACCGTCGCGAGGCTGCAGAAAGAGGGGTTGGTCCGGCACGACGCCATCCATGCGGTCGGCTCGGTGCTGGTGGGCCGCCTGTATACCCTGATGCAGGAGGGCGCCCGAGCGCAGTTTGAGGTCGAAGCCTACTTCCAGGACCTGCGCGCGCTTACCGCCAAGCGGTGGATGAGAGAAGGGAGCCGGTAAGGCATCGCCTGCCATGGGGGCCGGTTATGGTTCCCTGCGCCGTTCCACCGCTGTTGGAGTGACATTTAGCCGCGACAACGGATCGCGGCTGGAAAGCCGCTCCCACAAATAAACAAGACTTCGAACATTCAAACTATTTTCGAAGTTGCCAGGGCGGAACGGTAGATGTCCGCCAACCGGCCCACCAGCGCCCGGTGGTCGAAGTCCTGCAGCACCCGCTGCCGGGCGGCGGGGATCACCCGCCGCCTGAGGCCCGGATCGGTCAACATGGCGTGCATGGCGTCGGCCAGCGCCTCCGGCCGCCCCGGCGGCACCAGCCATCCCGTCCGGCCCGATTCCACCAGCTCCGGAATGGCCGACACGCCCGTGGCCACCACCGGGACCCCCATGGCCATGCTCTCGAACAGCACGTTGGGGATGCCGTCACGGTCACCGTCCGCCGCCACCTCGCAGCCGAGAACGAAGAGATGCGCACGGCGGTAGTGCTCGAGCACCACGTGCTGCGGCTGGGCACCCAGCCAGCGACACACCGGTTCGAGCCCCAGCTGCCGGACGAGGCCGAGGGTTTTTTCGCGGTCCTGCCCGTCCCCGATCAGCGTGTACTCCAACCGAACCCCTTTCTCCAGCAAAACCTTCACCGCCCGCAGCACCGTCGGGATCCCCTTCTTTGCGATCAACCGGGCAACGCTGAGCACCTGGTAGGGAGGGCAGGCGTCCGTCCGGATGTCGTGCCCGTTGTCGAAAAGCCCGGTGTCGATCCCGTGGTAGATGCGGTGGATGGGGGTCTTGAGTCCCTCGGCGAGGGCGAGCAGGTGCCGGCGGTTGTACTCGGTGCAGGTCACCACGAAGCACGCCAGGTCGATCTTCTCCCGCAGCTGCTCGGGATCGGACGTGTAGATGTCCTTGGCGTGGGCCGTGAAACTGAAGGGAAGCCCGCTCAGCTTCGAGGCGAAGAGCGCCACCGAGGTCGGCGAGTGGGCGAAATGGGCGTGCAGGTGCACGACGCCGGTGCCGGGCAGGAAATGATTCACCAGGTAGCCCGCCTGCAGGAAATGCCTCAGGGTCGCCGGGTTCCGGGTGCGCAGAAAACGCCGCCGCGCCAGCGCCAGGCCTGAGGCATACCGCCGGGGCCGGCGGATGGCGAGACAAAGGTTGTGGAAAATCAGCCGGTGGGCATTCCTCAAAAATGTCTCCGGCAGGTAGTCCACGCGCGCCCGGATTTCGGAGACGCTCCGGTGGGTGAAGCTCTCCCGGCCCGGCCGCATGGAGAAAACGTGGACGTCGAAGCCCAGGTTCTCGAGCAGCAGGATTTCGTTGGAAATGAAAGTCTCGGAGATGCGGGGGTAGCCTTTGAGCACCATCCCCAGCACCGGTCTTGCCATGTTATTCATGAATCGAGGAATTCGTGAACCCGATCAGGTGTATTTCAAGGAAGCCGAAGTTTTCCTGTATATGTGGGAGCGGCTTTCCAGCCGCGAATTTTCAACTCAGAACGAGTCGCGGCTGGAAAGCCGCTCCCACCAGGCCGAAAAAACTTTCATAAAAGCAGGTTGTGGCGTTCGGCGCCATCACCTGGGGTTCGAAATCCCCTTCGCCACCTTTGCCAAAGTGGATGGGGGATTTTTAAAGCGACTCCCTTAAAGTCACCCGGCCTTATCCCCGGAACTCCTTGAGGCGCTGCTTCATGGTTTCAATGCCCGTGAGGCGGAACTGCGCGACGGCCTCGCGGTAAATTTGCGGTTCGGCTATCAGATCCAGCAGCCTCTGCCGCAGCAGCTCCGGCGTGAGATCGTCCCAGGGGATGTAGTCGATCAGGTTCTGGCGTTTGAAGGTCCGGGCGCGGATCATCTGCTCCTTGCGCGGCGTTTCGCGCGGGATGACCAGGCTGACCGTACGCTGGGTGAGAATCTCGCAGAGGGTGTTGTAGCCGCCCATGCTGACCACGACGTCGGCCGCCGCGAAAATCTTTTCCATCTGGCGGTAGAAATGGTAGAGCCGCACGCCCTGCTTCCTGGCGCGCTTGTTGAGGTTCTTGCGCTCCGACTTGGGCATGAAGGGCCCGGTGATCAGGATGCTTTTGAAGGCGACCGGCGCTGGCGCGGACTCGAGCATCTTCAGATAGGTGTCCATCACGCTGAAGCCGTCGCCGCCGCCGCCCGTGGTGACCACCACGAGTTTATCGCTCTCGTGCAGGCCGTGCTCCTTGCGCACGTTCTGGACGCCCTCCGGCGAGGGCACCTTGCGCGGGATGTACCCGGTGAAATGGATTTTGGAGCTCACCGCATCCGAAATGCCGTATTCCCGGATCGGGTCGTACAGCTCGCGGTTGCCGTAAACCCAGATCTCGCTGTAGAGCTCCTCCAGGATCTGGTAAACCCCCTTGTCCCGCCACTCCTGCCGCGTGGTCGGCGCGTCGTCCATGATGTCCCGCAGCCCAAGGATCGTTCGGGTGCCGGGCCGGTTCCGCCGCAGCCATTGCAGCGCGGGCAGCACCTCCCGTTTCAGCCCCAGCGGTTCCTTGTCGACGATGAACAACTGGGGCTGAAAGGTCTTGACGGTGGCGGTGATGATGT
Organism: uncultured delta proteobacterium; assembly: GCA_963716325.1. Classification (GTDB taxonomy): domain Bacteria; phylum Desulfobacterota; class Desulfobacteria; order Desulfobacterales; family SpSt-501; genus SpSt-501. Next base: position 19,085 of record CAVQTH010000051.1, read on the forward strand.
TCTTGCGGATGTCCAGGGCATGGCGGGCGTTGATCTTGATCGACAGCGGCAGGTACTCCTCGTTGGTGCGCTTGATCATGCCGGGGATGCGCACGAAATCGATCTGCTCGGGGAAGGAGAAGCGCCCTGCGATGGGCGAGCCGGTCAGGATGAGGATGTTCACCCGCGGCCCGAGCAGGTGCGAGGCAATCGCCATGCTGCGGCGGATGTGCCCCAACCCATACGTGTCGTGGGAATACATCAGAATGTTGTAAGTCGAGTTGCGGGCCATGCCCCTCCCAAAATAAAGGCGCTTGCAAAAAGCGCCTTTGATCTGGTTTATAGTGAAGATCCATACAACATGTCAAGAAAGCCCTGACGTTGCGATATCGGCTTTCACTGATGCTGCCGATTTGGTATAAGGTATGTCTCAGGCTTCAAGGGGTCGGGGTTCAGAAAATCCGCAAGGACAGGCGCCATACGCCTCGGCCTCAGAATGAAGCGGTTTGTTGCGCCCCTGTGGGAGCGGCTTTCCAGCCGCGAAGGCATCGAGGCTGAAAACCGCTAACACCTTCTGGCGAGGAATAACAAATGGCCCGTTCGGGAATGCACCCGGTGCACTATTTCGAGCCCTGGCAGGTCTGGCCGGGCTCCTTCGACAACCCGCCGCCGGACGGCAACTTCCCTGCCCTCCCCGACCCGGGCCTGGGCCTCACGCGCCGGACCCGGATCGCATCCATGGGGTCCTGCTTCGCCCGCGAGATCAAGCGGCGCCTGCTGCAGCGGCAGTTCAACTACATTACGGAAGAGACCCATCACCCGGCATCGGTCCACGCCAGCGCCGCCTGGGAGCGGGTGTACAGCACGCACTGCATGCGCCAGATCTTCGAGTACACCTTCGAGGAGTGGACGCCCGAGCTGCGCTGGTGGCGGGCGCCGTCCTCCGGCCGAATCCAGGACCCCTACCGCCGGACCATCACCTACGACAGCCCGGCCGAGGCCGAAGCGGATTTTGCGCATCACCGCGAACACTCCCGCCGCGCCCTGGCCGGCGCCGAGGTGCTGATTTTGACCCTGGGGCTCACCGAGATCTGGCAGGACCGAGAGGACGGGTCGGTCATCTGCCTGCCGGCGGGCGCCTATGTCAAAGAGGGCGGGGACATGCGCCGCTATGAGTTCCGCGTCAGCCGCCATGCCGAAAACCTCGCGAACCTCGAGCGCATCCATGCCATCATGGCCCGGCACAACCCGGGATGCCGGATCATCGTGACCGTCTCGCCGGTCCACCTCTGGGCGACCTTCCGCACGGACGCGGACGTCCTCAGCGCCAGCAGCAACTCCAAGTGCACGCTGCGCGCGGCGGCCGACGAATTCGTGGCGCGGCATGACAACCTGCGCTATTTCCCGGCGTTTGAAATGGCGACGATGTACCAACCCCTCGTCGGGAAGACCTTTTTCGCGGAGGGGCGCGAAAATTTTCACGTGAACAAACAGACCGTCAAGTTCATCATGAACCATTTCTTCAAGTGGTACGCGCCGACCGAGCCCTTCCAGCCCTTTGATGTGAATGAAGCAAGCTTGGGGTAAATGGTTGTTGACACTTTAAAATAATGTTAAAGAGTAACTACTCAGGGGGTTATGATGGATGGGGAAGAGGGAACTACGAAATACGCGGAAGGCGCCAAAAGGGAAGCCACGCTACTGTTTAAAGAAAAAAACTACAAGATCGTCGGGGGCTGTTTTGAGGTGTACTCAGACAATCAACTATCTTAAAGCAACGGGCAAACAGTTAGGTCGATTGGTTAACTTTGGCCATTACCCGAAACTCGAACACGAGCGGTTCGTTCATCAAGCACTTTCGCGTATTCCGCGCATTTCGTAGTTAAACGTGATTTCAAATAGCTGAGTAGTAACCGTACCGAAGCGTCAAGCGTCTAACTGGCTTGAAAGATATGGAATTTGAACCCGTGATCGGCCTTGAGGTGCACGCCCAGCTCAAGACCCGGACCAAGATTTTCTGCGGCTGTTCGACGGCATTCGGCGCGGCGCCCAACACCCAGACATGCCCGGTGTGCCTGGGCCTGCCGGGGGTGCTGCCCGTGCTCAACCGGACCGTGGTGGAGTTCGCCCTGCGCATGGCGCTGGCCACGGGCTGCTCCGTCGCCGGCGAGAGCCGCTTCGCCCGCAAGAACTATTTCTATCCCGATCTGCCCAAGGGGTACCAGATTTCGCAGTATGAGCTGCCCATCGCCGAGCACGGCCACATCGACATCGAGGACAACGGCCGGACGCAGCGCGTGCGCATCCGCCGGATCCACATGGAGGAGGACGCCGGCAAGCTCACCCATGACCCGCACCGGCCGGTCAGCCGCGTGGACCTCAACCGCACGGGGATCCCCCTGATCGAAATCGTGAGCGAGCCGGACATCGACTCCGCGGCAGCGGCGGGCGCCTACCTGCGGCAGCTGCGCGCGATCGTCCGCTACCTCGGAATCTGCGACGGCAACCTCGAGGAGGGAAGCTTCCGCTGCGACGCCAACGTGTCCATCCGTCCCCGGAGCGCCTCCGCCCTCGGCACCCGGGCGGAGCTGAAGAACCTCAACTCCTTCCGCTTCGTCGAGAAGGCCATCGAATACGAAATCGAGCGTCAGAAGGACGTTCTTCTGGGAGGCGGCGCGGTCGTCCAGGAAACGCGGCTCTATGACCCGGGCAAGGACCGGACGTTCTCCATGCGCGGCAAGGAGGAGGCCCACGACTACCGCTATTTCCCGGACCCCGACCTCCTGCCCCTCGTCATCGACGAGGAATGGATCGAGCGCGTGCGCCGCTCGCTGCCCGAGCTGCCGGATGCCCGGCGCGCCCGGTTCGTGCAGGAGCACGGCCTGCCCGACTACGACGCCGGCGTCCTGACCGCGGACCGGGAGCTGGCCGACTACTTCGAGGCGTGCCTGAAGCTTTTTCCCCAGCCCAAGCCGGTCAGCAACTGGATCATGGGACCCCTGCTCGGCCTGCTGAACGCCGGGGGCGTCGGCATCGAGCGATCGCCGATTCCGCCGGGCGAGCTGGCCGCGCTTCTCGGCCTGATCGAAAACGGCGACATCAGCGGGAAAATCGCCAAGACCGTGTTCGACGAGATGGCCGCCTCGGGGAAAACAGCCCGGGCGATCGTGCAGGAAAAAGGCCTGGCCCAGATCAGCGACACCGGCGCGATAGAAAAGGTCGTCCAGGAAGTGATCGCAGCCAACCCGAAAGAAGTCGAGGCCTATCGCAACGGCAAAACCAAGCTGATGGGGTTTTTCGTGGGCGAGGTGATGAAGGCGACCCGCGGCCAGGCCAATCCGAAAGCCGTGAACGAACTGCTGAAAAAGATACTTGAACCATTAGCCCGATATTAAAGGTTATTGATTACCGGTGGTATCGTTTTAAGTTTTAAGTGTTACGTGTTAAGCGAAGGATGGTGTCTTTTTTTGCTTAAAACTTAAAACGTAAAACTTAACACTTTTTTTGGAGCCCCCATGAACACGTCCAGAACCGCAATCATAGCCGTATTGATTATTCTTCTCCCCCTGTCTGTTTTTGCGGCGGCAAAAACAGTGGCGATCGTGCCCTTCAAGGTCAACTCCGAGAAAGACGTGAGCTTCATGCGCGACGGGATCTACGACATGCTGGCCTCGCGGCTGTCCAAGGAGGGCGAGGTCGAGGTCCTCGGGCGCCAGCAGGTCGAGAAGGCGGTCGCGTCCATCAGCGGCGGCTTCAGCGAGTCCAGGGCCCGCGACCTCGGCCGGCTGCTGGGCGCCGATTTCGTGCTCTTCGGCAGCCTGACGGCGCTCGGCAACAGCATCAGCATCGATTCCAAGATGGTGGATGTGGCCGGCGCCAAGCCGACCCTGAGCCTCTTCGAGCAGAGCGAAGATGCCGGCGGCATCTTGTCCCGCGTGAACCTGATGGCCGCGGAGATCAACGAAAAGGTCCTGGGGCGCACCGCGACGGCCAAGGCGCCGGCGGCAGCCCCCCCGGCCCAGCCCGGGCAGCCCCAGCCGCCGGACAGCCAGCAGCACCCGGAGAAGATGTTCAGGCAGCAGCCCGGGTTCGGGAGCGAGGGGCGGGAGTCGCCCTTTGCATCGGATACGGGGGGCGGCCGGGAGTTCAATCCAAAGATCTGGCGCAGCATGACCTACAACCAGGTCTTCAACGGCATTGCCCTGGGGGACGTGGACGGCGACGGCAAGGTCGAAACGGTCATCCTCACGCCGAAGAGCGTCTTGATTTACCGGTATGATCAGCAGCGCGCCCAGAAGATAGCGGAAATCACCGAGGGTATGCGGGGGACCAACATCGGTGTGGACGTGGCCGACATCAACGGCAACGGGACCCCGGAGATCTTCGTCACCACCCTGGGCCCGACCCGGCGGACGCTGGAGTCCTTCGTCCTGGAATACGACGGCAAGTCGTTCAGGCGCATTGTCGACGGCGCCTCCTGGTATTTCCGGGTGTGCTCGATGCCCGACCGGGGCAAGGTCCTGCTGGGCCAGGAGCACCGTTCGGGCTCGCCTTTCAGCGGCCGGATTTCCGAAATGACGTGGCGCAACGGCCGATACGAACCCGACGTGGACGTGCTTGCCAACAACCGGGACGCGAACGTCCTCGGCTTCGCCGTCGGCGACATCGTCCCGGGCCAGAAGGAAACCGTGGTAGCGTTCGACAGCAGGGACCACATCCGGATCTTCGACGCCGCGGGGAAGGTACTCTACAAGACCCCGGATATTTTCGGCGGCAGCACGCTGTACTATGAGGGCGACCGCAGCGATACAGGCGAGACCACGCGGCCGGTCTATTTCACCATGCGGCTTCTCCCTCTGCAGGACAAGGACGGCAAGACCCGCATTCTGGCCGTCAAGAACCACGACATCGTCGGCATGAAGCTGGAAAAGTTCCGGGACTTCAACGAATCCCAGGTGATGGCCTTTTATTGGGACGGCGTGGGGCTGACCCAGGATTGGAGGACCCGCAAGCTCACCGGCGGCATCCGGGATTTTGCGGTCGGCGATTTCAACAACGACGGCGTGACCGAACTGGTCGCAGCGGTGGTCATCGACGAGGCGCGCGTCATAGGTTCAACGCCCAAGTGCATCCTCATCGCACTGGAGTTTGCGAAGTAAGGGGAAGGGTGTTTGGGTTTTTAGGTATCTGGGTGTTTCGGTGTTTGGGTATTTCGGTGTTTGGTAGAGACCAAGGTGCTCATTCGATTTGGGGGGAATCGACTTGGCTTTTCGTAGCTATGAGGATTTGCGAGTATATAAGAAAGCCGAGGAGCTATCGGACCTGGTTTGGCAGATCGTTGCAGGTTGGCAGTATTTCGAAAAGAACACCATGGGGGGACAGTTGCTGACCGCTGCCGACAGCATCGGCGCAAACATCGCGGAGGGAGCAGGAAGAGGTACGGATAAAGAGAACCAGCGTTTTATAAGGATAGCCCGGGGTTCGCTATACGAGTTGAAGTTTCGTTTGCGACGTGCCATCTCTCGCGGCTTGATCAAAGAAGAAGAAATGATGGAGGTGCAACGTCTGGTAGAAGACGCCGCGAGATCGGGCCTTCACTGAATGCATACCTCAAATCTTTCACCGAATCGAAGACCAGCCTGAAATTTTCCGCGTACTGCATTTTACAAGAAAATGGCCGGTAAAATCACAGCTGATCCAAGATCCCCTGCCGGTCACATCAATAAACACAAGAAATTCTTACTCTTCACCATATCCGACCAGACCCCCAAATGCCTGAAATACCTAAACACCCAAACCCAGAAAAAAACCCCGGTGCTTTCGCACCGGGGTTTTTCGGGAGAGTCAGTCAGGTTGTTGAAAGCGCTGCTTCGTCAGATCAGAAGTCGATCTGCCACTTGGCGCCGACGTACCACTGGTTGCCCTGGTCGTTGCCGGCGACGTCGTCCATGTAGTCGTAGTAGCCGACTTCCGGGCAGAGGAAAACGCCCGGGGCCATGGTGATCATGGCCTGCAGGTAAGCAGCCCACACCTCGTCCTCGTTAACTCCTTGGACATCATCAGCATCGTCCGAGCGGTAGCCGGCGCCGACTTCAAACCGCAGGGTGTCCGAGAACTTCAGGCCACCAACCAGCAACGCCTGGATGGTGGCGACGTCTTTGATGTCGTCGCCGTTATCCAGGTAGGCCGAGCTGGAGGTGCGGGCGTTGGAGCCGGTGGACCAACCCGTGACGTTGCCCTGGTTGATGCCGTAGCTGACCTGGCCGCCGATGGAGAAGGCGCCGATGTTCCAGCTGGTGCTGACGCCGACGACATAGGAGTAGACGTCGAGGTCGTCGGTGACGGCGCCGATGCCGTTTGACTCAACCGTGTAATACTGGAAGCCCCCGAAGGGTTTGATGTAGCCCGGGCCGAGCTTCAGCATGTAAGAGGCCTCGAGTCTCGGGAAGTAGGAGTCGGGGTCGCCGCTGCCGGCGGCGCCATTGATGCCGTTGGTGGTGGTGCCGACATCGGTGCCGTAGGACGTGGCCAGGAAGGCCAGCTCAAAATCGCCGAGCCCAAGGGTGAGCCCGGCCGGACGCCGGCCGTAGAAGTTGCCCTCGCCGAGCAGGTCGTTGTCGGCATTGTACCATTGGTTGGAGATAAAGTCGGTGACCGGGGAGTAGTCCTTGCCGACCTTCAGCCAGCCGTAGTCCGAGAACTTCCAGGTGCCGTAGGCGCGCCGGGTGGAGACGGAGGTGTCCCCACCGTCGCCGCCGGCCCCGAGGGCGAGCTCGATCTGGCCGGTGACCTTGTCGGCCTTGACCTTGGCGCCCAGGCGGGAGTTGCCCTGGAAGTACCATTGGGTGGCCTGGTCGTCGTCCTGGCCGTTGACTGTGCCGTCGCCGTAGTCCCGGTCGGTATACCAGGTGGCGATGCGCTGGCTGCCGTAGAAGGACCAGTCAGCCGCCATGGCGGGTGCCGCAAAAAGCAGAACCGCGAAAATCGCAATTAGTTTCTTCATCTTTTCAATCCTCCTCAACGGTTGAAAAACAGTTTTTGCCTAGCCTAATAATTTCCTGCCTTGCCCGACTCTCCCTTGAACCTCCTCTCTCGAGGCGGGCGCACGGACAACGATTTCAGGAAAGCCTAATAACCCAAAACCGTCATCTGTGACAAATTAAGAGGATTTTATTTCGAAGGACTTTTGAAGTCAAGGGATTTTTTGGGATCTGGGTTCGGGGGGGTCTATGGGCCAAGGGTCCGAGAGAACGGCATAAAATCTCTGGCTGAATCCGTGGCAGCAGCACCTCCGCCGCGACCGCCATGCCCTGAACAGTGTCTGCTCCGAAAAAAAATCGCGACTGGAAAGCCGCTCCCACAGATAATATTGCCCATTTTTTTGTGGGAGCGGCTTTCCAGTCGCGATTCAACCTGAGCCTGTCTTTCTGTGGGAGCGGCTTTCCAGCCGCGATTCAACCTGAGCCTGTCTTTCTGTGGGAGCGGCTTTCCAGCCACGGTTCAACCTGAACCTGTCATTCTGTGGGAGCGGCTTTCCAGCCGCGATTCCTAAGTCCTTTTAAACGACCGCTCGATCACCCCCATCTCCCACTTCAACCAGGTCGGCCGGCCGTGCGGGCAGTGGGAGAGGTTGCCGCATTCGTCCAGCTGCCGCAGAAGATCCTGCATCTGCACGGAGGTGAGACTTTGGCCGGCGCGGATGGCGCCATGGCAGGCGGCCCGCTGCCGGCAGAAATCCAGGGCCTCCTGCGGGTTGGCGGGGCTCTCGGAGCCGGCGGCCGCCTCGGCGATCTCGGTCAGCAGCGGCCGTACCTCGCGGCCGGAAAGAAACCCGGGGACCGCCTTGACCACCACCGTGCCGCCGCCGAAGGGTTCGACCTCGAGGCCGAGCTCGCCCAACTGCGGCATGAGCGCCTCCAGGGCCTGAGCCTCCCGGAAGCCGAGATCCACGGTTTCAGGGACCAGGAGCGCCTGCGCGGCCTGTCGGGAGGCATCGGCCCGGCGGGTCAGCCGGTCGTAGAGCACCCGCTCGTGGGCGGCATGCTGGTCGATCAGGATCAGCCCGTCCTCGGCCTCGCACAGGATGTAGGTGTCTCGCAGCTGCCCGATCACCCGCATCCCGGCGAACCCGCGCTTCTCCCAGATCTCCGTCTGGAGGCGGGTGGGGGAGGGTTTAAAGTTTAAAGTTGAAAGTTTAAGGTCGGAGAAACCGTCTTCTTTTGACGGACGCGTCCCGCCGCGATCATCGAGGCTGGAAGCCTCTCCCACAAAAGAAGGAGACCCATGCGGCAGTTCCTCTTTTGAGGTGGGAGCGGCTTTCCAGCCGCGATTTCCATAGGCAGCTTCATCTCGATCGCCGGGGCCGAACATCCCTGCTGCAACCCGACCGCCGCCATAGTTTTCTTTTCCATCCCTCACCTGATTGGTTTCCGGCGTCTTTTGCCGGAAACCAGGCCGGTCGACATCGTAGAGGGTCTGGGCGACCGCCCGCCGGATGAGCTCGTGCACGTCGTTTGACCGGGCGAAGCGCACTTCGTTCTTGGCCGGGTGCACGTTGACGTCCACCTGGTCGGTGGGCACGGCGAGGAACAGCACCGCCAGGGGGAACTGGCCCTTCACCAGGCGCTGGGAATAGCCCTGGAAGAGGGCGTGCTGCGCCACCCGGTCGCGCACCCAGCGCCGGTTGACCAGGATGAAGATGCCGTTCGACGAGGTGCGGCGGAGGCGGGGGCTTGAAACCCAGCCGCTGACCGAAAGCCCCTCGCGCGACAGGCTGAGAGGGTGCAGGTCGTCCCGCAGGCCGCCGCCGAGAACCTCGACGGCGCGCTCGAAGGGGTCAACGGCCGCGGGCCAGTTCTTCACGACCCTCTCGTTGTGGGTGAGCCGGAACTGGACCTGCGGCCAAGCCAGCGCCAAACCGGCCAGGATGTCTGCGATGTGGGCCATCTCGGTGGCGACCGTCTTCAGGAACTTGCGCCGCGCCGGGGTGTTGAAGAAGAGCTGCCGCACCGTCACCAGGGTCCCCGCCGGCGCCCCGGTTTCCGCCACGTTGACGAGCTTGCCGCCCTCGATGGTGAGCTCGGTGCCGGCGTCGGATTCGGCGTCGCGGGTCACGAGGGCGAACCTGGATACCGCGGCGATGCTCGGCAGGGCCTCCCCCCGGAACCCGAGGGTGCGGATGTTGAAGAGGTCCTCGTCGCTCGCGATCTTGCTCGTGGCGTGGCGCTCGATCGCGAGCAGCGCGTCGTCGCGGTTCATGCCGCCGCCGTTGTCGGCCACCCGGATCAGGGAGCGGCCGCCCTGCTCGATGTCGATCAGAATGCGGGTGGCCCCGGCGTCGAGCGCGTTTTCGGCAAGCTCCTTGACCACCGAGGCCGGCCGCTCCACCACCTCGCCCGCGGCGATCTTGTTGGAGAGGATGTCCGGGAGGATCCGGATGTTGGACATGGGCTTTACCTGTTAAAAGGAATCGCGGCTGGAAAGCCGCTCCCACAGGGAAGAAAACCAACAAATCCTGTTGGAGAGGCTTTTAGCCTGGATTCTTTTTCATTGTACCACCAAGGTCATGAATCGCGGCAAGATGCCGCTCCCACAAGGAAAGACAAAAAAGTGTGGGAGAGGCGTCCCGCCTCGATTCATTTTTATACCGCCCAGCGGCAATACCAGAACGGATAATCGTGGAAATCCTTTACGAAGCCCGCCCTGACCGGGTTGTTAAGCATGTAGAGAACGACTTCGCTTCAGGCCTTCGTCTTTACGAATGGCATGTTCATGGTATTGATCCTGCCACAATGCACCTGTCGGTTTAGAACGGCGTTGACTTGCTTGGCCGTGTAGCTCTTCAGGCTATGCATCAGTTTAGGCAGGCTGTCGGTTTTCAACGCAACAATGAAGTGCAGATGGTCGGGCATAAGCATCGCGGCATTGAGACTTCATTCTTTCGCTTTGATCAAGCCATTTCAATGCATTAAGAACAATTGGCCGTTGCGGCTCAGCAAAAACGGGGACGCGGCCATGCACGGACGTTGTTATGAAATACGGCTGGTTTTCTATCGACACCCGGCCGCTGCGAAGTTGATGCGAACCCCCGGCGTCATCAGCTCGTCCCAATCGCGGCAAGAAAGCCGCTCCCACAAAAGTTAATCATCCCTTGAGCGGCTTGTCGGAGCCGCATCTTTTATTTTGTTTCAACAGCCGCGATTTTTTTCAGCCCTTCTGTTCCTTGAAAAACTTGAAAAGAAACTCCCCGTCCGCCGGCGAGAGGTCGAACTTGACGCTGGCTTCCTCGACCAGCTTGGCGAGTTTCTTGGCCGGGCTGCTCTGCCGCTCCTCGGAAATCCATTTGACCGCTTTTCTCAGATCTTCGCCCTGGGGCATGACGGTTGTCATAAAAAGCACTCCGTTTAAGGTTTAAAACGAATAAAATCAGCAACCGAATTGCGCTCTGAACCCTCTGCGATATTGGATGCTATGGAAACTGCCGCCCTCGTCATTTGATCCTTCAGCCCATAGTCGCGACAGGCAGACAACGCCTCATACAGTCTGACGGCCAGCCGCGATGATCGCTGCCAGACTTCCAAGTCTTCAAACGAGATGCCAGCCATACCTTAAACCTTAAACTTTCAACTTTAAACCCCGATTGCCGGCCGTCTTTTATGAAACTCCGTCGCCTGCTCGAAATGGTGCCCTACCCGCAGAATCATCTCCTCGTCAAAGTGTTTTCCCATCAACTGCAGGCCGATGGGCAGGCCGGATGCGGAAAAACCGCAGGGAACCGAAAGGGCCGGGATGCCGGCCAGGTTGGCGGAGATGGTGAAGATGTCCGAAAGGTACATGGTCAGCGGGTCGTCGACCTTCTCACCGATCTTGAAGGCCGGGGTGGGTGCCGTCGGGCAGGCGATGACGTCGCAGGCCTCGAAGGCCTTCTTGAAATCCGCGACGATGAGCGTGCGCACCTGCGAGGCCTTGCCGTAGTAGGCATCGTAGTAGCCGGCCGACAGGCAATAGGTGCCGATGATGATGCGGCGCCGGACCTCGGCGCCGAAGCCCTGCGAACGGGTGCGGCGGTACATCTGCATGAGATCGGCCGCGCCGTCGGCCCGGAAGCCGTATTTGACGCCGTCGTAGCGGGCAAGGTTGGAGCTCGCCTCGCAGGGGGCGATCACGTAATAGACGGCCACCGCGTAGCGGGTGTGCGGCAGCGAGATCTCCACGCGCTCGGCCCCCAGCGACTCCAGCGTCCGCACCGCGCCCTCCACCGCCGCGGACACTTCCGGGTCGAGGCCTTCGGAGGCGCTGTATTCCCTGGGGATCCCGATGCGGAGGCCTTTGATGTCGCGGCCCAGGGCGGCCGTGTAATCCGGCGTGCCGATCGGCACCGAGGTGGAGTCCGCCGGGTCGTGACCGGCGATCCCGTTCAACAATAGCGCGGCGCCCCCGACGCTGCGCGCGAGCGGGCCGACCTGGTCGAGGGATGAGGCATACGCGACCAGGCCGTAGCGCGACACGCGGCCGTACGTGGGCTTGATGCCGACCGTGCCGCAGTGCGCGGCCGGCTGCCGGATCGAACCGCCGGTGTCCGAGCCCAGCGCTCCCAGGCACAGGCCCGCGGCCACGGCGGCGGCCGAACCGCCGCTCGAGCCGCCCGGGATCCGGGCAAGGTCCCACGGGTTGCGCGTGATCTGGAACCCGGAATTTTCCGTGGAAGACCCCATCGCAAACTCGTCCATGTTGAGCTTGCCGACGATCACGGCACCTTCCTGCTTGAGCCGGCTGACGACCGTGGCGTCGTAAGGCGGGATAAAATTGCCGAGGATCTTCGAGCCGCATGTGGTGCGGACCCCCCGGGTGCAGAGCACGTCCTTGACGGCGAGGGGAATACCTGTGAGGGGGCGGCATTTCCCGGAGGCGATGGCCTGGTCGGCCGCCGCCGCCTGCTCGAGCGCCTGATCCGCCGTGACGGTCAGGAAGGCGCCGATCCTGCCGTCGAGCGCCGCGATCCGGTCCAGCACCGCCCGGGTCAGCTCCCGCGAGGATATTTTTTTAGTTTTCAGAAGCCGGTGGGCTTCCTCGATGGCCAGGTTGTAGAGCTCCACAACGCATTTCCTTTTCAGCCAACTCGGAACTCATTACTCGTTTTTCAAATCACCTTCGGCACCACGAAGCTGCCGTCTTCCTGCTCGGGGGCGTTCGCCAGCGAGGCCTCGCGCTCCAGGTGCCCCGCTTCGGCATCTTCCCGGAACGCATTGGTGAGCGCGAGGGCATGGGACGTCGGCTTGACCCCGCTGGTGTCGACCTGCCTGAGCTGGTCCACGTAGTCGAGAATGTTTCCGATCTGCACGGCGAATTTGTCGATCGACGCCTCGTCGATCTCCAGCCGCGCAAGGTGAGCGACGTGCAGGATTTCGTCCTTGGTGATCTTCATTGAAGGGCTTCCTTTTTAGGAAATTTCAGCTTCCCTACCTTTTTCTAATAATGATTTCACCCCGCGACAGCGGGGTGAAATCATTTCGGAACGACATCGGGCTTGAAACCGTCCTTCTGCAGCCGGTCGACCGTGCTGCGGGCGAACTCCTTGGAAGGAAACTCCCCCATGCGCACGCGGTACCACGTGCCCTTGTCCGGGATGGCGATGGGCTCGACATAGGCGGCATACCCACGCTGTCTCAGTTTTTCCAGAAGACGCCGGGCTTCCTCCTCGCTCTTCACCGCCGCGATCTGGACGGTGAGCGGTTTGCCGGGCGCCGCGGAAGCGGGGGCCGGCGGAGGGGCCGCAGGCGCGGGAGCGGATGCCGCCGCCGGTTTTTCGGCTTTGAGAGGCACGGTCGGATCGGCCGGTTTCTGCGCCGGCGGCTCCGGTTTGGCCGGGGCCGGCGGAGGCTTCGCCAAGTTCGGCATCTCCGGCTCCTCGCGGTTCTTCGGCAGCGAGTCGTAAAAACCGAGGTCGGTCTTGCTCTTCATTTCAGAAGCTTCGGGCCGAGGGCCGCTTTTGGGCGCCTGCTGGGCGGACTTCTGCAACGATTCGAGCGACCGCTTGAGCTGGTCGATGTCGAAGGAAACCGGTGCCGTGCCGCGGCCGACCATGACCCCCATCCCGAACATCCAGGCCGAGATGATGAAAACCACCACGGCCCATCCCGCGATGGCTTTGCGGCTGAGGGCCACGAGGGGCTTCTTCCCCGGGTCTTTATCCGACGGCTTGGCCATTCTGCTTCCTTAAAGGCTTTCCGAAACCAAGTCAAGACAGTTTGCCGGGGTGCGCGGGCGGCGTTCGGGTCTTTTTTTCTCTTGACTCTGCACCCGCCTTCCCCTAAAACTGGCCCCAACAGCGGGTTGAAGCCCGCGGCAGTGCCACCACACAATCAGGTTAACAACTTCAAGCCACGAAGGCTGGGCGTCATGGAGACGCCGGAAGCCCGTGGCTTATTTTTTTGGCTTTTTTTGACTTCGTCAAAAAAAATAAAAAAGAAGGAGGAAACGATGAACAAAAAGCATGCGGCAGTGTTGGCAATGGTATCGGTGTTTGCGATCTCCGGGCCGGTGTTTGCTCATTTCGGGATGCTCATCCCCTCGCAGGCCACGGTGTCCAAGGCAGACCCCAAGACGGTGGACCTGCAGGTCTCGTTTTCGCACCCGATGGAGGTGGTCGGCATGGACATGGCCAAGCCGAAGGCCTTCGGCGTGATGGCCGGCGGCTCGAAAGAGGATCTGCTCGGCAGCCTGAAGCCGGCCCAGGTGATGGGCAAGGCCGCCTGGTCCGGTCAGTACCCACTGAAAAAACCGGGGGTGTACACTTTCTTCATGGAGCCGGAGCCTTACTGGGAACCCGCCGAAGACTCCTTCATCGTGCACTACACCAAGGTCGTCGTGCCCGCCTTCGGCGAGGAGGAGGGCTGGGACAAGGAGGTCGGCCAGAAAATCGAGATCGTCCCGCTGACCCGGCCCTTCGGCCTCTATGCGGGCAATGTCTTCCAGGGAATCGTCAAGCTTGACGGCAAGCCCATGCCCTACGCCGAGGTGGAAATCGAATTCTACAACAGGGACAACAAGGCCGAGGCCCCGACCGAGTACATGGTCACCCAGGCCGTCAAGTCCGACCGCAACGGCGTGTTCACCTATGCCGTGCCCAAGGCCGGCTGGTGGGGCTTTGCGGCGCTGACCACGGCCGACTTCAAGCTGAAGAAGGACGGCAAGGACAAGGCGGTCGAAATCGGCGGGGTGATCTGGGTGTACTTTCAGGATTGGCAGATGAAGAAGTAAGAAAACATCCGGGGGAGTCGATTTCAAAGTCCCCCTGACTCCCTTGGCAAAGGGGGAGAAGGGGGATTTTGTGGGAGCGGCTTTCCAGCCGCGAAAAACGGGGGATGATCATGAAAAGATGTTGGATGGTTCTGATCGCACTGCTTTTCATTACAGGTCTCAGCGGCCGCGCACTGGCCGACAATGCGACGATTCTGAAAGAGATCCAGACGATGAAGGAGCGGATCGAGGAACTCGAGCAGAAGCTGGAAGAGCAGGAGTCGCTGGCCAAGAGACAGGCGGCCAAAACGGAGAAAAACATCGAAGAAAAAATCGGGGAGGCATTGGAGGAACGCTTCGGTACGCTGGAGATCCACGGCGGGGCGTTGCTCTACTACCAGGACAGCCGCACGGACGAGCTTGACGGCGCCAAGGCCGACAGCCCGAGCGGCGCCGGCTTCACGGTCGATTTGGAGCTTACCTGGAAACCCGCGCTGCCGTTGATCGAGGACGGGAAGTTTTACGCGCGCATCCACGCCGGCGACGGCACCGGCGCCGACCGCGGCGGCCAACCCAACAACCCGGTCAACGTGCTGCTGGCCAACCTCAACACGATCGCCGACGACAACACCGGCGGCAATAACACCGGCCTGAACCTGCTGGAAGCCCACTACACTCACGAGTTTTTCGACAACACGCTGAGCATCACCGGCGGCAAGGCCAAGAACCTCTTGTTCCTGGACGGAAACGCTTTTGCCAACAACGATAAGAAACAGTTCGTGGGCAAGCCCTTCGTCAACAACTCGGTGCTGGACAGCGAAAGCGAGTACACTCCGCTGATCGGCGGCGAGTTCAAGCCCTCGGAGCTGCTCGCCTTCTCGGTGCTCGCCACCTCCACCTCGCGGCCCAACGTGGAGGGCACGCCGCTGGAAAACACCGCCAAGAGCAAGTACGACAACGTCTTCAGCACGCCCTTTCTGGGCAGCCAGGTAACGGTCTCCCCGAAGTTCGGCGAGCTGGAGGGCAACTACCGGCTCTACGGCTGGTGGGCGGGATACAACCACTCCAAGCTCGACAGCGACCGCAACCCCATCGACGGAGAAAATGCCAAGGGTTGGGGCTTGGGCATCAGCGCCGACCAGCAGATCACGGAGATGATCGGTCTCTTCGGCCGTTTCGGCTGGAACAACGACGATGTCTACGTGGTGCAGTGGGAGGCCTCCGGCGGGGTCAACCTCAAGGGCCTCATCCCCGGCCGCGACGAGGACAACCTGGGCCTGGGGTTTGCCGCGCTGACACCGGGGGACCGCTATGCGCAGAACGACCCGGAGTATCACCTGGAGCTCTACTACCGCATCGCGGTGACCGAGAACCTGGCCTTTACCCCGGACCTGCAGTATGTCTGGAACCCCGGCGGCGACAGCAACAACGACGGCATCTTCGCCGGCATGGTCCGGGCCGAGTTCAACTTCTGAAGCTGTGGTGCAGACGCTTCCAATTGTTGCGAAACACATAGTCTTGGATTAACCTTGGGGAAACCCTGGAGGGAAAGGCTGGGCCTCGCCCCCCAAGGTCTCCAGGACAGTTTAGCTTTTTCCTGTGGGAGCGGCTTTCCAGCCGCGACAAATTCGCCGACTGGGAATCGAGACTTAAAGCTTCTCCCAAAGAAAAACCTTCGACATATCGTAAGGATGGCGTCGAGCGGTTGATCCGGTTTCCTGCTTTGACCATTCAGCTTTCAACGTTGAGTTGGTAACCATGCATATTTCCGAGGGTGTGTTATCCGGGCCGGTGCTCCTGTCGGGGGCGGCGCTCGCCGCCGCCGGCACCGCCATCGGTCTGAAAAAACTGGATTACGACCAGATCGCCAAGGCCGGCATGCTGTCGGGGGCCTTCTTCGTCGCCTCGCTGATTCACGTGCCTCTGGGGCCTACGAGCGTGCACCTGATCATGAACGGCCTCGTCGGCCTGCTCCTGGGGTGGGCGGCCTTTCCCGCCATTCTGGTGGCGCTGGCCCTGCAGGCGGTGTTCTTTCAGTTCGGCGGCATTACCACGCTGGGTGTCAACACGCTCATCATGGCCCTACCGGCGGTGGTCTGCTACTATCTTTTCGCACCGCTGCTGCACCGCAGCCCGGCGGTGGCACTGACGGCAGCTTTCACCTGCGGCTTTCTGGCGGTATTGATGGGCGGCATTATCGTCGGTCTGGCTCTGATGTTCACCGAAGAGAAATTCTTCGAGGTAGCGGCGGCTGTCGTAGCGGCGCATCTACCCGTGATGATCATCGAGGGCGTCGTGACCGCGCTCTGTGTGGCCTTCCTCAAAAAAGTCCAACCGTCGATGCTGCCGGGGTATTTTCCCAAGGAGGTTTCATGAACGTTCGCCCGCTTTGCCTGTTGTGCCTGGTGCCGGCACTTCTGCTTTTGACGGCCGGCGCGGCACTGACCCACCGCGTGAATGTGTTTGCCTGGGTTGAGGGCAACACGGTTTTTGTGGAGTGTAAATATCCGGACGGCACCAAAGTGCACGACGGGGTCATCCGGGTTTTGGATTCAGTCGGCAAGGAGCTGTTGAACGGGAAGACCAACGACAAGGGAGAGTTTTCGTTCAAGCTCCCTAAGCAGGATGACCTGACCGTCGTTCTGGAGGCCGGCATGGGGCACCGAGGCGACTGGCCCTTGTCCAAACAGGACCTCGCGCCCGCCGGTGATGCTCCCAAGCCGGAGCCGGCGGCTCCGTCCCAGCCCGCCCCGAAAACCGAGGCGCCGTCACCGGCAGCCAATGAACCCGCTCCCGCCACAGCATCCCCTTCACCGCCAGGCATCGACCAGGCGATTGAAAAAGCGCTGGACAAGAAGCTCGCGCCCGTTATGAGAATGCTCGCCGAGATGCACGAACCGAAGGTGCGGCTGACCGATGTCCTCGGCGGGATCGGGTACATCGTCGGGCTGGTGGGCGTCGCCGCCTATTTCAAGCGCAAACCTTGATGGTTTTGCAAAAACGGGTTATAGCGCGCTGCGCCGTCATCGCGGTAATGAACTGTGGGAGAGGCTTTCCAGCATAGATGATCGCGGCTGGAAAGCCGCTCCCACAGGAAAAAAACAGCTTCAAAGGTATCCGCTCAACTGATAGCAGGAGACTGACATGTGAAAAGGGTCTGCGTAATTGACGGACACGGCGGCGGCATCGGCACCGCGTTGATCCGGAGTCTTAAAGAGGCCTGCGGCGAGTCCATCGAACTGATCGCCCTGGGCACCAATGCCATCGCAGCATCCCAGATGCTCAAGGCGGGCGCCAACCGCGCCGCCTCGGGGGAGAATGCGATCGTGCGGACCACCCGGAGCGTCGATGTGATCATCGGCGCGATTTCCATCGGCTGGGCCAACGCCATGCTCGGCGAGATCACGCCGAAAATGGCCGAAGCGGTCATGTCCAGCCCGGCGCCCAAGATTTTCCTGCCGCTTTCCCAGGAACCCGTGGTGCTGGTGGGGGTCTCTGTCGAACCTCTGCCGCACCTGGTCCAACAGCTGGTGTACAAGAAACTCAAGGAGGTGCTGCCCGATGTGTGAAGCCAATGCCTACATGGACAAGGACGGCCGCGAGGAACTCATCCTGGAATCGGTCGACCTCGTCGAACCGCAGGAGGACGGGGGGTTTTTGCTGGTCGACATTTTCGGCCGGCAGAAGACGGTCAAGGCGCGGTTGAAGCGCATGAACCTGGTTAATCACCGTATTGTCTTCGGGTCCTGACCGAGGCGCCGCATGCTTCGCGAACCTTTCGCCGTCGGCGACTCGCCGCTGCACCGCCTCGATCCACGCATTCGACTCGTATCGGCGGTTATTTATTCGTTCGCGGCGGCGCTGTGCCGGGAGTTCCCCGCGCTGCTCGCCGCGCTGATGATTTCCATGGCGCTGGCCGCGCTGGCCCGGCTGAGCGCGGCCGAGGTTCTCAAGCGGCTGCTGGTCGTCAACGGGCTGGTGGTGTTTATCTGGGCGGTGATCCCCTTCACCTTCCCCGGGGAGGCGCTGTTTCACCTGGGCCCCTTCGGCGCGGCGCGAGAGGGGATCGATCTGGCCGCCCGGATCACGCTCAAATCGAATGCCATCGTGCTCGCCTTCATGGCCCTGGTGGCCACGATGCCGTTTGCGACCGCCGGCCATGCCCTGCACCGCCTGCGGGTGCCGGACAAAATCGTGCACCTGCTGCTGATGACCTACCGCTACATCTTCGTGCTCGAACAGGAATACCAGCGTTTGGTCCGGGCCGCCCGCATCCGGGGTTTCCGGCCGGGCACGAACCTCCACACCTACCGCACTTACGCGTATTTGGTCGGCATGCTGTTCGTGCGAGCCGTGGACCGCGCGGAGCGGGTCCGGTGGGCCATGCTGTGCCGGGGCTTCAAACGCAAGTTCTACAGCCTGCAGGAGTTCAAGGCCGGAGCCGGGGGCTTCGTATTTCTCGTTCTGATGTCGGTTGCCGTGCTGGGGATCGCCGCCCTCGAGCTGCGGGCGGCGGGGTGGTGAATGGAAGGTGTTCTGAAGCACAACGCCGAAGTCAGGCTTCCGATGAAGTCGCCTCTTTTATTAAGGGTTGCATATTTGGATGGACACGGCCCCCCCCTCACCCTTCCCTCTCCCCCAAGATTGGGGGAGAGGGAAGGGTGAGGGGGTCGATCTCAGTCAATACTATTTTGGGACGATTAATAAAACCGTGGGAGCGGCTTTCCAGCCGCGATTCGGCCGTCGCAGCCGGGGCTGCTTTGGCGAAGTCGGCTCATCGAGGCTGAAAGCCTCTCCCACAAAAAGAATAACTTGGTTGCACTACAGGATGGTGCCGGGAGCCATCAGCCGCTTTTATCAAAGCCGTCCGTGTTTAGTGCTTGAAAACCGAAAGCAGGATCAGCATAATTCGACTATGACAACTGCCGCGCCGATCATCGAGTTGAAGGGTGTGACCTTCGGCTACCCGGGAGGGCCGCCGGTCCTGCGCGACCTCGACTTCTCGCTGTGCCCCGGGGAGCGCATCGGCATCATGGCTCCCAACGGCAGCGGCAAGACCACGCTGTTTCACCTGATCATGGGGCTCGTCAAGCCGCTCGCGGGGCAGGTATCGATCTTCGGCAAGGCGCTGCGGGAGGAAAAGGAATTCGCGGAAGTGCGCCGCCGCATCGGCCTGCTCTTCCAGGACCCCGATGACCAGCTTTTCAGCCCGACGGTTTTGGAGGATGTCGCCTTCGGGCCGCTCAACCTGGGCAAGACCAGGGCGGAGGCCGCCGCCATCGCACGGCGGACCCTTGCGTCCCTGGGGTTGAACGGCTTCGAGGACCGCATCACCTTCAAGCTCTCCGGCGGGGAGAAACGCCTGGTGTCGCTCGCGACCGTGCTTGCCATGGAGCCCGAGGCGCTGCTGCTGGATGAACCTGAAAACGGGCTCGACACCCGCACGCGGGTCAAGCTCATGGAGATCCTCGGCGGCCTCGACATCGGCTATGTCCTGATTTCCCACGAGCTCGAATTCCTGACGGACGCCACGGACATCATCTACACCATGGAGGCCGGCCGGATACGCCGGGACGAGGAAATCCAGGCCCACCAGCACGTGCACGCCCATCCCCTGGGCGCCCGCCCGCACAAGCACAGCACGCCGGAATGACATCGCGGCTGAAAGCCGCTCCCACAAGTTCGACACTTCATTACCGAACCGGCGGCGCCGCACGCCGCAACCCGCTTCCTAAGGAAGCCCTTCGGCGCTGCAACCATGTTTTTGTGGGAGCGGCTTTCCAGCCGCGATGGGTTTCACTGCTGGTCGGGCACCCCCGCCTCCTCGAAGGTCATCACCTCCGTCATCACCCGGACCGCCGCTTCGATCACGCTCATCGCCAGCGCGCCGCCCGTCCCTTCGCCGAGGCGCATGCCGAGGTTGAGGATCGGCGCCAGCTTCAAGTGGTCGAGCATACGGCGGTGGCCGGGTTCCTCCGAGCAGTGGCCGGCGAACATGTAATCGGCGGCCGCCGGGCAGAGGCTGTGCGCGATCAGGGCCCCGGCCGTCGAAATGAACCCGTCGACGACCACCGGTTTGCGGTGATGGGCGCAGGCCAGCACGATCCCGGCAATCCCGCCGATTTCAAACCCGCCGACCTTGGCCAGGACGTCCAGCCCGTCGCGCGGGTCCGGCCGGTTGACGTCTATTCCCCGCCGAATCGCTTCGCGTTTGCGGGACAGGCCCTGGTCGTCGATGCCTGTACCGCGGCCGACCATGTCCTCGATGCTCTTTCCGGTCAGCACCGCCCCGATCGCCGCCGACGGCGTGGTGTTGCCGATGCCCATGTCGCCGGTGCCCAGAAGGTCGACCCCCTTTTTGATGAGGCTGGAAGCCAGTTCGAATCCCGTCAACACCGCCTTGAGCGCCGCTTCCGGGGCCATGGCCGGCCCGCGGGCCAGATTGCGGGTGCCGCGGCCGATCTTGCGGACGAGCAGGCGGTTGCCGTTTTTCAGGCTGGCGGCGTCAAGGTCCGGGATGACCCCCATGTCGGCCACCCAGACCTCGGCGCCCACGTGCCGGGCGATGGCGTTGATGCCGGCCCCCCCCGCCAGGAAGGTCCGGATCATGGCGCCGGTGACCTCCTGGGGAAAGGCGCTGATGCCCTCCGCGACCACGCCGTGGTCGCCGGCCATCACCAGCACGGCTTTCCGTCCGATCTTGGGTTTGAGGGTGCCTTGCATGCCGCAAAGCCGTTCGCCGATCTCATGCAAACGCCCCAGGGCCCGCGGCGGCATGACCAGCCGTGCGGTGCGCTCACGCGCCTGGGAGATTGCTTGAGCGTTGACCGGGTGGATTCCGTCGATGATCTGTTGCAGCGAAAGGTCCATTGTGTTCTCTCCTTTTCAAACTTCAATCTAAGATTTTTCTTTAGTGCGCCCGGCCGGGCGCACTAAAGAAAAATCCCCAAGCGCGAATATTACGCCTGGGGATTTGCCATCTCTCCCATCGCGAACCTGACGGCAGGTCTTCTGACTATCCCGCCCCCCTGGCCGCCTTCCCATCCCGCTAAAACGGAACAGTGGCTGAACCATCCAGGAGGGTTCCCCGCAATCTTCGATTTGGGAAGGGATTACAGCGGCGGGTCCTTCCGGATTGCACCGGATTCCCTATTGAGCCGTGGAAAGGATCGATCCGTCAAGTTGCCCATCAATTTGTGGTGCAGCTGATTAGAGGCTTCGCGCGTTTGTCAAGTGTGCCGATTGACACTTCGTTCATTGAATCGGCCCGCTATAAAGTATAAATCCGTTCATTATTCGGCGAGGTGCATGCGCTTAATAGGGAATCCCGTGTGAAACGGGAGCGGTCCCGCCGCTGTAACCCCGCCTCGGCGCAAACCGCCGGGGACCCCTTTTGGCCCCGAATGACCACTGTTTCGTGTTAGCGGAATGGGAAGGTCGCCAAAAGGGCGGGGAAGCCAGAAGACCTGCCTTGCCGGCAACGATCGTCCCGCCTGCGGACACAGGCGGCGCGTTCGAAGGACAAAGGGCCAAGCAAGCTGGGTGCAACCCTTCAGATGATTGCCGTCTGAAGGGTTTTTGTTTTGATGACACCCCCTGACATGGCCGGAAGTTTCAGCCGCCGCCTGAGAA
Organism: uncultured delta proteobacterium; assembly: GCA_963716325.1. Taxonomy (GTDB): domain Bacteria; phylum Desulfobacterota; class Desulfobacteria; order Desulfobacterales; family SpSt-501; genus SpSt-501. The sequence goes on from CAVQTH010000051.1 coordinate 40,934, forward strand.
AAGCCGCCGCGATCCAGCTGTTGGCGCTGGCAGCGCTTCTGCTGGTGCTTCTGGTGGTCTCCACCGGCCTGGGGTTCATTCAGATCCCGGCGGCCGCCGTGGTGAAAATCATCCTGAACCGAATCACCGGCGACCCGCAACTGCTCTCGGGAATGAACGAGATCTTCCCGGTGGTGGTCGTGGACGTGCGCCTGCCGCGCATCCTGACGGCGGCGCTGGTGGGGGGCGGGTTGGCCATGTGCGGGGTGGTGTTCCAGGGCATCCTCCTCAACCCGCTGGCGGACCCCTACACGCTGGGGGTTTCGGCCGGGGCCGCCTTCGGCGCCGCCCTCGCCATCCTGATGAACATGGGCGCCCTCAGCGCCCACTCGGTCCCGCTGTTTGCCTTCATCGGCGCCCTCGCCACCCTGACCGCGGTGGTCTACCTGTCTTCGGCCAGCGGCGGGCCTTCGTCCAGCAACCTGATTCTCTCCGGCATCATCGTGGCGGCCATCCTCTCGGCGGGCATCAGTTTTCTCAAATACGTCGCGGACGAACAGGTGGCGGTCATCATCTTCTGGCTGATGGGAAGCTTCGCCTCGAAAACCTGGGGCGACGTGGCGCTGATTCTCGCCGCCGTCGCCGGGGCGCTGGCGGTGTTTCTCTATTTCGCCCGGGAGCTGAACCTGATGGCCCTGGGGGACCAGATGGCATCCTCGCTGGGTGTCGACACCCGCAGGGTCACCCTGCTCCTGCTCGCGACGGCCTCCCTGGTGGCCGCCGTGTGTGTATCGGTGTCGGGGATCATCGGGTTCGTGGGGCTGCTCGTCCCCCACATCATGCGCCTGGCAACCGGGCCCGACAACCGGCGGCTGATACCGGCAAGCCTGCTCGCCGGGGCGCTGCTGCTGCTGTGCGCGGACACCCTGACGCGCGCGGTGCTGCCGGCGGAGATCCCCATCGGGGTCCTCACCGCGCTGATCGGCGGGCCTTTCTTCTGCTGGGTGTTCCGCCGGCAGTCGGCCGGGAGAGCCTGGTGATCATGAGCTTCGAGCTGCAAGGCGTGGGGTTCTCATTCGACGGCAAAAAGGTCATCGACGGCGTGTCGCTCGCCCTGGCGCCCGGCAGATTCTACGGCGTCATCGGGCCCAACGGCTGCGGCAAGACCACGATGGTCGATCTGCTCTGCCGCTTTCGCGCGCCGCAGCAAGGGCGGATCGACTACAACGGGAAGTGCCTCTCCGCCTTCTCCAAACGGCAGCTCGCGCGGGAGATTTCCCTGGTGCCGCAGAACTTTTACATCAATTTCCCGTTCCGGGTGCGGGACGTGGTGATGATGGGCCGCTACCCCTACATCCCGCGATTCGGCCGGCCTTCGGGCCGGGATGCGGGCATCGTCGCGGACGTCATGGAGGCGGCCGATGTCGCCGGCATGGCGGAGCGCCTCGTCACCGAACTGAGCGGCGGGGAGCGGCAGCGGGTGGTGTTCGCGCGCGCGCTGGCCCAGGACACGCCGGTGCTGATCCTGGATGAGGCCACCTCGAACCTGGATGTCGGCCACGCGATCCGGCTGCTCGGCCTCGCCGCCCGCAGAGTTCAGCAGGAATCCAAAACCGTTCTGGCCGTGTTTCAGGACATCAACCAGGCCGCCGCCTACTGCGACCACCTGGTTTTCATGTCCCGGGGGAAAGTCGCCGCCCACGGCGACACCCGGGATGTGCTGAACCCGGACACCGTCCGGGCCGTTTTCGGCGTGGAGGCCCGGGTGACCCACGACGATTATTCCAACGCCCTGCACGTGGTGTACAAGAGATGACGGCTCCCAACAAAGCGTCTATCGAAATCCCCCAACCCCCTTTGTCAAAGGGGGCGAAGGGGGATTTGAATCTATGCGTCAAATCAATGCTGGGGTTTGCATTTATACTGATCCAATCTCTTACCATGTTATCCGCGGCGTCAGCCGCGGATATCCGGATCGAGGGCGGGAAGACCATCGTCGATCAGTCCGGCCGCCGGATCGCGGCCACGAATCCCTTCGGCCGGATCATATCCCTCTACGGCGCACACACCGAAAACCTATTCGCGCTGGGCTGCCGCGAGCAGATCATCGGGGTCTCGCCGCATGAGGATTATCCGCCGGAGGCCGCGCAAAAGCCGGTTTTCTCGTATCACGACGACCCGGAAAAATTCCTGGCCGCCCGGCCGGACCTGGTCCTCGTCCGGCCCATGATCGACCGCGGCTATCCCCAGTTCGTTCAGCGCCTGGCCAAAAGCGGCATCACCGTGGTTTCGCTGCAACCCGGCACCGTGGAGGAAATGCTGGTCTACTGGGAGATCCTGGGCCGGCTGACCGGGCGAGACGCACCGGCGGCGGCGATGGCGGAGCGCTTCACGGCCGCGGCGGCGGAGCTCAGGTCCCTGACGGCCGGGATCCAGCCGAAAAAGCGAGTCTACTTCGAGGCCATCCACGATAAGATGAAGACGTTTTCCCCGGACTCGATGGCCGTGTTCGCCCTGGAAGCCGCCGGGGGGGTCAATGTCGCAGGGGATGCGCCGCCGGTGCGGGAAACCAACATCGCCGCCTACGGCAAGGAGCGCATCCTGGCGCGGGCCTCCGAGATCGACGTTTTCCTCGCCCAGTCCGGCACCATGAATCAGCCGACCATCGAGCTCATCAAGGCCGAGAGCGGGTTCAAGGCCATCCAGGCGGTGAAGACCGGGCAGGTCTTCATCATCGACGAGCGGCTCGTCTCGCGGCCGACCCTGCGGCTGCTGGACGGGATTTTCGAAATCGGGAAGATTCTCTACCCGGATGATTTCACGGAAAGGGCCCGTGAAATCATAATGAAGGCCAGGCAGTGAGCTTTCCGACACAGCTCACTTTTGGCGGGAAATCCCCCTCCGCCCCCTTTGTCAACGGGGGTTGGGGGGATTTTGAAGCCGACTTAAATCAAAGCCAAATTTCGGTTCGGTGTCGGGCATTCCGAAAAAGGAGGCTTCGATCAAAGGCATCGTCATAGCGGGCACCCACAGCGGGTGCGGCAAGACGACGATCAGCCTGGGGCTGATGGCGGCGCTGGCGCGGCGGGGGCTGCGGGTGGCGCCGTTCAAGGTGGGCCCGGACTTCATCGACCCCGGCCACCATGCGCGGGTCGCGGGGAGGCCCGGCCGCAACCTGGACGGCTGGATGCTCTCCCGGGCGTACAATCGCAACACGTTTCTGACGGCGGCCGGGAGCGCCGATGTCGCCGTCGTCGAGGGCGTGATGGGGCTGTTTGACGGCTACGACGGCAGGACCGAGACCGGCTCCACCGCTCAAATGGCCAAGTGGCTGGGGCTTCCGGTGCTCCTGGTGGTGGATGCCCGCAGCATGGCCCGCAGCGCGGCCGCGCTCGTTCAGGGCTTTGAGAATTTCGACCCGGCCCTGCGGTTCGCCGGCGTGGTGTTCAACCACCTGGGCAGCCCCCGCCACATGGGCTTCCTGCGGGAGGCCATGGAAGGCGCCGTGCGGATGCCCTGCCTGGGAGGCATGCAGCGCGAGGAGGCCATCGCCATCCCGGAACGGCACCTGGGGCTGGTCACCCCTGAGGACCACCCGCTGGACGATGCCGGGATCGGCCGACTGGCCGATCGGGTCGAGGAGCAGCTGGATCTGGAACAACTGCTGGCGGGAATGCCCGAAATCACCGGGACGGCGACCCCCGAAACGGACGTCTCCAAACCGCCGACCGGCCGCGTCCGCATCGGCGTCGCCCGGGACAATGCCTTCTGCTTTTATTACCCCGACAACCTCGAAATCCTCGAGGGCTGCGGCGCGCATTTGGTTTTTTTTTCGCCGACGCAGGAGGTTGGTACGCCGCCGGATCTCGATGGGATCTACCTCGGCGGGGGGTATCCGGAGCTGTTCGCCGGCCCACTCGCCGCAAACGAGTCGATGCGCCGGAACATCAGGGAGCACAGCTTGGCGGACATGCCGATTTACGCGGAGTGCGGGGGCTTTATGTACCTCTGCAGCGAGCTGCAGGACCACCAGGGCCGGCGGTTTCCGATGTCCGGCTGCTTTCCGTACAAGACCCGCATGCTGCCGCGGCTCAAGGCGCTGGGCTACCGCGAGGTGCACCTCGCCCGCAAGACCCTCATCGGTGAGGGCGGCGACGTCATCCGCGGGCACGAGTTTCATTATTCGGAAATGCCGGCGGCCCCGCCCGAGGGGGAAACCGTGTACCGGGTCGCCAACCGCGATGGAACGCAAGAAACGATGGAGGGCCATGTGGCACGCAGGACCCTCGGGAGCTACATTCACCTGCATTTCGGAAGCGCACCGCAGGCGGCAGCGGCCTTGGTCGAATCCTGCCGCGCCTACCGCAACGAAAGGAGCCGGAGCGCATGAGACCCCGGGAGATAGAAACCGAGAGCTTTCGGATCATCGACCGTGAAGCCGGCCCGCACGGCTTCCCGCCGGAACAGTGGCAGATCGTCCGGCGCATGATTCACACCTCGGCCGATTTCGACTACCTGCGGACCGCCCGGTTTCACCCGCAGGCCATTCCGGCGGGGACAGCGGCGATCCGCGCGGGCAAGCCCATCATCACCGACACCAACATGGCGCGCACCGGCATCCGCAAGACCGACGCGCAGCGCTTCGGCATTGCCGCGACCTGCCACATGGACGCCCCCGCCATTCATGCCGCGGCCGGCAGCTCCGGCACCACCCGCGCCACGGCCGCGGTGGATGCGGCGGCGGTGGAAATGTCGGGCGGCATTTATGTCGTCGGCAACGCCCCCACGGCGCTGCTGCGGCTGATCGAGTTGGTGCGTTCGGGCCAAGCCCGGCCGGCCCTCATCGTCGGGCTGCCGGTCGGCTTCGTGAACGCGGCCGAGTCCAAGGCCGCCCTGGCGAAACTGGATCACCCGTTCATCACCAACGAGGGCCGCAAGGGTGGGTCCAACGTGGCGGCGGCCGTGGTGAACGCGCTGCTGCTGCTGGCAAAAGAAAAAAATGAAAAATCGGTCCTATAAGACCTATAGGACCTATTTTTTAAGAAACATGAGGATGGCGCAATGGAAAACAAACGTGGCACTCTCTATGGAATCGGCGTCGGCCCCGGGGACCCGGACCTGGTCACCCTGAGAGCCGTCAAGGTGCTCGGGCAGGTCGACCGGGTGTTCGCGGCGGCCTCCACCAAGAACCACCACAGCCTCGCCCTGAGCATCGCCCGGCCGCACATCCCGGACGCCACGCCGGTGGAGTTGCTGCACTTCCCCATGACGCGCGACCGGTCCGAAACCCGCCGGGCGTGGGAGGCCAACGCGCGGCGCATCATCGGCGAGCTGGAGGCCGGCCGGGACGCGGCCTTCCTCACGCTGGGCGACTCCCTGACCTACTCCACCTTCGGCTATCTGATGGCCCATGTGAAGGCCGCCGCCCCCCACGTGCAGGTCCTGACGGTGCCCGGCATCACCTCCTACCAGGCGGCGGCCTCCCGGCTGAACACCACGCTGGTCGAGGGCGAGGGTTCGCTGATGGTCGTCTCGGGAGCCATGGGCGGCGACCGCCTGCGGTCGCTCGCGGACAAACCGGACACCGTGGTGTTCCTCAAGGCCTACCGCAACCTGGAGGACATCTGCGCGGCCCTTGAGGAAAGCGGCGAGTACCCCTATTGCGTGGCCGTGAAGAACTGCGGGCACCCGACCGAGGAAATCGTGGTGAACCTGGAGGAGCTCTGCCGGCAGAAGCCGGACTACTGGACGCTTGTCATCGCCAAGAAGAACAGCCCCCTTGAGCCGACATCGGAATAACCGCGGCAGCGGCCGCCTCCTGGTGTCGCTGGGGATCTCGGCGGCCCTCCTGCTGGCCGGCATGCATCTCGGCGCGCCGCTGAGCGGCCGCCAGGCCCTCTCCGGGCTGGCCTGGCCGCTCGCGCAGCTGATGCTCACCATCGCCGCCGGCCTGGTCGTCGGCCAGGCGATCGAGGCGGCCGGCTGGACGCGCGGGCTCGCCTTTCTGGCCCGGCCGCTTTTTCGTTTCGGCCGGCTGGGGGACCGCTGCGGCGCGGCGTTCTTGACCGCTTTCGTCTCGGGGGTCGCGTCAAACGCCATGCTGCAGGACTTCTACCGGGAGAATAAAATCACCCGCACGCAGCTCTACCTGACAAATTTTGTCAACCAGCTCCCGGCGTTCTTCCTGCACCTGCCGACCACCTTTTTCACGGTCATCTCCATGACGCGGGCCGCGGGCATTCTTTATTTTGTGCTGACGTTTCTGGCCGCTCTGCTGCGGACCTTTGCCTTCCTCGCGGTTGGCCGCTGGCGGCTGCCGGCGGAGCCACCCGAGACGGGCAACGCACCGGCCGTCGCTGCGGAGCCGCACGCCTCAAAACGCGCGGATGTGTGGAAAACCCTCCGGGAGAAAATCCCGGCCAGCCTCATGCGGATCGCCATTTTTGTGGTGCCCATTTACACGGCGGTGTTCGTTCTCAACCGCATGGGCCTTTTCACCATAACCCGGGACTGGCTGGCGGGTGCGGTGGTGACCACTTTCGTGCCGATGGAGTCGCTGTCCATTGTGGTGCTGAGTTTCGTGGCCGAGTTCACATCCGGCTTTGCCGCGGCCGGGGCCCTGATGGACGCCGGGGTGCTCACCACGAAGCAGACGGTGCTGGCGCTTGTGACCGGCAACGTCCTGGCCTTCCCCATCCGCGCCCTGCGGCACCAGCTGCCGCACTACATGGGGATCTATTCGCCGCGGACGGGGGTGGAGCTGCTGATTCTCGGGCAGCTCGCGCGGGTGGCCAGCATCATTGCCGTGGGAGTGCTGTTTTACGTTTTCGCGTGATCGCCGCAGGGGGGCATGGGGGGTTTTCGGTCCTTCCCGCTCGCTGCCCTTTGCTCTTTGCACCATGCTATGTGAAATATGCTATGAAAAGAAAACACCTCAGGACGGGTTTCACCACCGGGACCGCCGCGGCGGCCGCCGCCAAGGGGGCCGTGCGGTTCCTGTTGGAAGGCCGGCCGCCGGCCGAGGTGTCCGTCGCGCTGCTGACCGGCGACCGCATGACCATCCCGGTCCATAGCTGCCGCCGGACCGACGACGGCGCCGCCTGCACCGTCATCAAGGACGCCGGCGACGACCCGGATGTCACCCACGGCGCCGAGATCGGCGCCGTGGCCAGGCTCCTCACCCCAACCGCGCCCGGGGCCGGGCCGTCGGGGGTTGTGATCTCCGGCGGCGACGGGGTGGGCCGGATCACCAAACCGGGGCTCGAGCTGCCGCCTGGCGAAGCCGCCATCAACCCGGGCCCGCGCCGCATGATCACCCAAGCGGTGGGCGAGGCGCTGGCGGCGCATGGTTTGAACGGTACGGTAGCGGTTGAGATTTTCGTCCCCCGGGGTCAGGACATCGCCCGGAAGACGCTGAACGCAAGGCTCGGCATCATCGGCGGCATCTCCATCCTGGGCACCACCGGCATCGTGCGGCCGATGTCGCACGAGGCTTTCACGGCCACCATCGACGCCGGGTTGTCCGTGGCGCGGGCCTGCGGCCTGGAGCACGTGGTGGTGAGCACCGGCCGGCGCAGCGAACGCTTCGCCCAACGGCTCTGGCCGCAATGGCCGGAGGAAGGCTTCGTGCAAATCGGCGATTTTTTTGAAAAGAGCCTTGAGCTCGCCGCCCAAAAAGGTTTCGGCCGGGTGGTTCTGGCGGCCTTCTTCGGCAAGGCCCTCAAAATGGCCCAGGGTGCGCCGCAAACACACGCGGCTCACTCGGAGTTGAGCCTGAACACTCTTGCGGGCTGGGCTATAGGCCAAACGGGAGACCAAGGGCTCGCGGAGAAAATCCGCGGGTGCAATACGGCAAGGGAGGCATTTCTGCTCATCCACCCGGGTCAACCGACGCTGCTTGCAGAAGTGGGGAAGCGGGTTCTTTCGGCCGCCGGCCGAGTCGCCGGCCAGGGGGTTAAGATTCAAAGCGTCATTTTCGATTACGAGGGGCAGGTGGCGTTTGATTCGGAAAAACAGTTTTAAGATTTAGGGTTTAAGAGGAGCACCTGTATTCCTTCCCTTAAAACATAACACGTAACATTTAAAACTATCGACGGGCATGAGACAATGAGAGCGCATCTTCAAAAGGCTCGTGACAAAAGCCGGCCGAGTCGCCCCATCGAGGTCGTCGGCATGGGTTTGAGTCCCGACGATCTGACCGCGGGCCATCGCCGCATCATCGAACGCGCCGACACCCTGATCGGAGGCAGGCGTCTTCTCGGCTTTTTCCCGGATTCCCCGGCTGAAAAAAAAGTCATCGGCAAGGATATCGAGGCGGTGGTCGCCTGCATCCGGCGCAGGCTCGGCCGCAAGACCATCGTGGTCCTGGCCTCCGGGGATCCGCTGTTCTTCGGCATCGGCGCGAAGCTGGTCGAAGCCTTCGGCCCGGACCGGGTGACGATCCACCCGAACGTCTCCTCGGTTGCGGCCGCCTTCGCCCGCATCAAGGAGCCCTGGGGCGGCGTGCGCGTGCTCAGCCTCCATGGCCGGAAAAACGAGAGCGAGCTGCTCAAGGCCCTGGCGGAGGAAGACCGCGTGGCCGTCCTGACCGACCCCGAACGCAACCCCGCCTGGCTGGCACGGCGGGTCATAGAGAAACTCGGCGGCGGTTTCCGCCTGGCGGTGATGGAGGCGCTCGGCAGCGCATCCGAACGCCACGGCTGGTACCCCCTGACGGAGGCGGCGACGAAGGAATTCCGCGAGCCCAACATCGCACTTCTGAAACGTGAGGTCGGAGGCAAGATCGTTCGGAGGCCGTTGTGCCTGGGCACGCCCGATGCCGAGTTCGAACACCATGCCGGGTTGATCACCAAATCCGAGGTGAGGGCCGTGGCCCTGGCGAAGCTGCGACTCTCGCCGGGGCAGGTCCTCTGGGACCTCGGCGCCGGCAGCGGGTCGGTGGCGATCGAAGCCGCGCTGCTTCTGGGAAAAGGCCGGATCGTCGCGGTGGAGCAACGCCCGGAGCGGGTCGATCAGATCAGGGCCAACGCCCGCCGCTTCAACGTCCGCAATCTGCGCGTCGTGCAGGCCGTGCTGCCGGCAGGGCTTGCGCGGCTGCCGAAACCGGACCGCATCTTCATCGGCGGAGGCGGCAGGGACCTGCCGCCTATAGTTTCCGAGGCCATACGGCATCTGAGGCCCGACGGGATCGTGGTGGTCAATGCCGTGCTGCTGCAGAACGTGCATGCCGCGGAGGCCACGCTGCGGAAGCTCGGGTTTGAAACGGAATTCGTGCTGGTCCAAATACACCGCAGCCGTGAGATGCCAGGAGGCGAGCGTTTGGAAGCCCTGAACCCGGTATGGATCATAACGGGAATTCGGAAATCTGACGACAGGCGGCGAATGAAATGACCCCAAAAGATAGAAAATTAAATTCCGAATTCGGTTCCCAGAATTCGGAATTGAACCCAGTGCTCTTCGTCGGCGCCGGGCCGGGGGACCCCGAGCTCATCACCGTGAAGGGCCGCAATGCCCTGGAGCGCGCGGACCTGGTGGTTTACGCCGGCTCCCTCGTACCGGAGGAGCTGTTGTCGTGGACGCGCCCCGGTACACCGGCCATTAACAGCGCCTCCCTGCCGCTTGTGGAAATCGTCTCCGCCATGGCCCAGGCCCATCGCAGCGGCAAGCGGGTCGTGCGGCTGCACACCGGGGACCCCAGCCTTTACGGGGCGGTCTTCGAGCAGATCGCCGAACTTGACAAACTGGGGATTCCGTCCGTGATCATCCCCGGGGTCACCGCCGCCTTTGCCGCGGCGGCCGCCCTGGGAATCGAGTACACCCTGCCGGAAATTTCCCAGACCCTGATCCTGACGCGCGTGGCGGGCCGGACGCCGGTCCCCGCGAGCGAGAACCTGGCAAGCCTCGCCGCCCACCGGGCCTCGATGGCGATCTACCTCAGCATGGGCCGGATCGAAGCGGTGGCGGCCACCCTTGCCGAGGCGTATGGCGAGCAGGCCGCCTGCGCCGTGGTCTACCAGGCAAGCCAGCCCGGCGAAAAAGTGATCCGCACCCGCCTGAACGAGCTGGTCGGGAAGGTGCGCGCCGAGGGCATCACGCGCCAGGCGCTGGTCATCGTCGGCCGGGTGCTGGAGGTCGGCCCGCAAGACCTTAAAACCAAATCCAAACTGTATGACAAAGACTTTGAACACGGATTCCGAAAATAGGATCGCCGTCTGGGCCATCACCCCCAACGGGGCCGCCTTGGCGGTTCGGATAGCGGCGGCCTTGCCCGGGGCGGATGTGTTTGCGACGGACAGGCTCGAGGGCCTGCCGGAATCCGCCGTACGCTTTAGATCCCTGACGGAGGCGGTGGCCGGGTACTTTCACCGCTACGACGGCCACGTGTTCATCATGGCGACCGGGATCGTGGTGCGGTCGGTGGCCGGGCTCCTCGTTCACAAGACCGCAGACCCGGCGGTGGTGGTGGTCGACGACCGGGGCACGTTTGCCGTCAGCCTGCTCTCCGGGCACCTGGGTGGCGCGAACCGGCTGGCCGGGCAGGTGGCCGCCGCGATCGGCGCCCAGCCCGTCATCACCACCGCCACCGATGTCAACGCGGTCCCGGCCATCGATGTCCTGGCCGCCGAACGGGGGCTTAAGATCGAAAACCCGCAGGCCATCAAGACCGTCAACATGGCCCTGCTCACCGGGTCACCGGTTGAAGTGCACGACCCCTTGAGCATCCTGGCCGGCCGGATCCCGCATGCCGCCGCCTTCAACGGCAGCGGAGACGCCGTCCCCGCCCGGGTCTACGCGGACGACCGCATCACGGCGGCCCCGGCCGGCGCCCTGGTCCTGAGGCCGCGCTCGCTGGTGGCGGGGATCGGCTGCAACCGCAACACGCGGCCGGAGGAAATAAAAGAGCTGTTGTTCGAGACGCTGCATGCAGCCGGCCTGGCGCGGGCAAGCCTAATGAAACTCGCTTCAGTCGATTTGAAGGCGGATGAGCCCGGGCTGGCCGCCCTGGCGAAGGAACTCGACCTTCCCCTGGAATTCTTCGATCGCGGGCAGATCGGCGAGATGGAGGAGGCGGTGCCGACCCCCTCGGCCGTCGTTGAGAAACACATAGGAGTGAAAAGCGTATGCGAAGCCGCAGCCATACTGGCGTCGCGGGGCGGGAACCTGATCGTTCCCAAGCGGTCCTCCCGCAACGCGACGGTCGCCATCGCCCGCATCAGCTTTACATCGTAGGCATCGGGCCGGGCCGCCTCGAGCACCTCACGCTGCGGGCGACCGAGGTGCTCAGGTCCGTCGACTGCGTGGCCGGCTACGGTCTCTACATCGACCTCGTTCAGGCGCTGATCGACGGCAAGGAAACGCTGCGATCGGGCATGATGAAGGAGGTGCAGCGGGTGGAAGCGGCTATCGCGGCCGCCATGAGCGGGAAGACCTGCGCGCTGGTCTCCAGCGGAGACCCCGGCATCTACGCCATGGCGGGCCTGGTCTTCGAAACCTGCAAGGCCAAAAACATCCCCCTGTTGCCGCCCGGGCCGCCGGCAGCGGACCCGGCGAAGGCGCCGGTGCTCATGGTGGAGGTCGTGCCCGGGATCCCCGCCCTGTGCGCGGGCGCAGCGCTGCTGGGGGCCCCCCTCACCCACGATTTTGCCGTGGTGAGCCTGAGCGACCTGCTCACGCCCTGGGAGGTGATCGCCGGGCGTCTGGAGGCGGCCGCCCGGGCGGATTTCGTGATGGTGATCTACAACCCGAAGAGCAAAAAGCGCGACTGGCAGCTCGACGCCGCCCGGAAGATCATCCTGGCCCACCGGGACCCGGCCACGCCGGTCGGCATCGTGACCGGCGCCATGCGGCCGAACCAGGACGTGCGGATCGTCCCTCTGGGAGAGCTGAACGCGGCGCACGCGGGGATGCAGACCACGCTGTTCGTGGGCAGCCGCTCCTCGAGCCGCTATCTGGATTTCATGTTCACGCCGCGAGGGTACGCGGGGAAATATGATTTGGGGTGAACAAGATGAGCGGCGAATGGCGAGTACAGCGTTTGTAAACACTCAGGTAGCGAGGTTTCAGGGTTCGGGGTTCAGGAGGGAAGCAGTTGCCGGGTTCTGACAGCCACTGGCCCCAATCCTCCGTGCGGGAGGTTGGCGAGAATTCTGGCCCCTGCCCTCGTGGATTTTCTGAACCCTGAACCCCGAACCCTGAGCCTTGAGCAATTGCGATTGGTAACGGTGTTTATGAAAACGACCGTCACGCTTGAGGTGACATGACATGAAAGGATACATCCACGTCTACACCGGTGACGGCAAGGGCAAGACCACGGCGGCCCTGGGGTTGGCCTTGCGGGCGGCCGGGGCCGGGTTGAAGGTTTTCATCGCCCAGTTCATGAAGCTCGGCGATTACAGCGAGCTCAAGGCCCTGGAGCGCTTTGGCGACGGCGTCACGGTCGAGCAGTACGGGCTCGGGCGCTTTATCCGCGGCAACCCCGACCCCGCCGACATCGACGCCGCCCGCAAGGGGATAGCGCGCGTGCGGGAGATCTTCACCGCCGGCCGCCACCAGGTCGTGATCCTGGATGAAGCCAACGTGGCCGCCGCCTGCGGGCTTTTCTCGCCCGTGGACCTTCTGGAGCTTGTCAACGCGAAGCCGGATGAGGTGGAGGTGATCTTGACCGGCCGCAATGCGGCGCCGGAGATACTGGCCCGGGCGGACCTCGTGACCGAAATGAAAATGGTAAAGCATTATTATCAAGCCGGTGTCGCCGCCCGGGTCGGAATTGAAAAATGATAAGAGCAACGGGCGCCGACACCGGCTATCACGGGCCGGCCTAACCGGTAGGTGACCCGACAAAACCGATGAACTCGACCAACGCCATAAACGCCGCCCTCGCCCCCTGCATCGCCGTCCTCGGAACGGGGTCCGATGTCGGCAAAAGCATCGTCACCACGGCGCTGTGCCGCATCTTCAGCCGGCGCGGCGTGCGGGTGGCTCCGTTCAAGGCCCAGAACATGTCCAACAACTCCGGGGTGACGCCCGAGGGGCTCGAGATGGGCCGCGCCCAGATTGTGCAAGCCGAGGCGGCGCGGATCCCGCCCCACGTGGACATGAACCCCATCCTGCTCAAACCGACCAGCGAGACCGGCGCGCAGGTGGTCCTGCTGGGAAAAGCACAGGGCAACAGCACCGCCCGCGATTACCACGCACGCAAGGAGCACCTGTTCCATACGGCCGCGGGCGCACTGGAGCGTTTGCGGCGCGGGTTCGAGCTGGTCGTCATGGAAGGTGCGGGGTCCTGCGCCGAGGTCAACCTCATGGCCAACGACATCGCCAACCTGCGCATGGCCGAGCAGGCGGCCGCGCCGGCGATCCTGGTGGCCGACATCCACCGCGGCGGCGTCTTCGGCCAGATCGTGGGGACCCTCGCCTGCCTTGAAGCGCACCACCAGGCCCGGGTCAAGGGCTTCATCGTGAACCGTTTCCGCGGCGACATCGCGCTCTTCGCGGAAGGGGTCGGCTGGATCGAACGGCGCACCGGGAAACCCGTGTTCGGCGTTCTGCCGTGGTTCGATCACATCCGGATCGAACCCGAGGACTCGGTGGTGATCGAATCCCCGCGGAAAGTTTTCCCGCCCGCCGCCGACGGCCGGGCCGCCGTTGCCGTGATCCGGCTCCCGCACATTTCCAATTTCACCGATTTCGAGCCGCTGTCCGGCATACCGGATGTCCAGGTCCATTTCCTGGCTCAACCACAGGGCCTGGCAGGTTTCCGGGCGGTCGTTCTGCCGGGTTCGAAGAACACCCGGCAGGATCTCGAATGGCTCAAAACCTCCGGCTGGGCTGAAATCATCAGAACGTATCACGCCGGGGGAGGTCATTTGCTGGGCATCTGCGGCGGCTTCCAGATGCTGGGCTGCCACGTCCATGATCCCGAAGGCCATGAGGGCCGCGCCGGTTCGACCGAAGGACTCAATTTTCTACCGGTCGAAACCGTCCTGCGGGCGCCCAAAACCACCACACTGACGCATTTCAGCTGGGCGGAGTCGCAGGGCGCCGGATACGAGATTCACATGGGACAGACGGTACGGCACGGCGGGGAACCCCTGTTCAGGGTGCTGGAACGCAACGGCCTCGCCGCATCGGATGAGGAGGGTTGTGTCGAACCCGGTGCGCGGGTCATGGGGACCTACATGCACGGCATGTTCGACAGCCCTTCGATCACGGCCCGCTGGCTGCGGGCCATCGGTGTCGCAATCGCCCAGACGCCGGCCCTCGGTGGTTTGGCCGCCCGCGATCGCGAATACGAAGCCCTTGCCGACCACTTTGAAAAGAACGTGGACGTGCAGGCCATTATAGGATTGGCGGCCGGCAGAGGGCAATAGCCCGAACGTTGTTACGAAATCTTTCAACCTCGAGGTTGATGCAGTGGCACATTTAACGTTCATCCTGGGCGGATGCCGCAGCGGGAAAAGCGGGTTCGCGCTGAAAACAGCGCATGCGACAAGGGCGGCCCGGCGCGTCTTCATCGCCACATCGGTCCCCTTCGACGAAGAGATGCAGGACCGCGTGAAGCGGCACCGTGCCGAACGCGGGACGGGGTGGACAACGGTCGAGGCGCCGTTGACCCTTCCCGAGGCGATTAACGAACACGCCCGGCAGGACCGGGTCATCCTGGCGGACTGTCTCACGCTTTGGGTCTCCAACCTCCTGCTGGAACTGCAGGACCCCGTGAAGGTCGAAGACCGCATCCCACACCTGGTGAACGCGGTCCGGTCCGCACCCGGCTCGATCATTCTGGTCTCAAACGAAGTCGGGTGCGGGGTGGTCCCCGACAACCGGCTGGCGCGCCGGTTCCGCGATCTGGCAGGCTCCGCCAACCAGGCCATCGCCGCCGCCGCCGAGCGGGTGGTGTGGGTGGTTGCCGGAATTCCGGTCCATGTCAAATAGCAGCGGGATGCCATGAAAAACTTTTTAGCCGCGATCCGATTCATCACTATTCTGCCGGCGGGAAAATCGGATTATTTCGACGCCGTGGGTATGGTGCCGTGGTTCCCGGCCGTGGGGTTGCTGCTGGGGGTCGGCCTGGCCGCCTTCGATCACGCCGCCGCCCGATTTTGGAACCCCCCGGCCGCCGCCGTCTTGGACGTGGTCTTTCTGGCGGTCATGACCGGCGCTTTTCACATCGACGGCCTGGCGGACACCGCCGACGGGATCTTCAGCCACCGGCCGAAAGATCGGATCCTCGAAATCATGAAGGACAGCCGGATCGGCGCCATGGGGGTGGTGGCCGTGGCGTCTGTGCTGGCGGTCAAGTGGGCGGGGATCAGCGGCATCTCGGAAAACCGGACCCTTCTGCTCATCCTGGTGCCGGCCTATGCCCGGGGCGCCATGCTCTTCGGGATGCGCGCGCTGGAATACGGGCGGCCCCAGGGCGGCACGGGCCTCCCCTTTTTCAGCCGCAAGCTCAGGGCGACTGATTTTTGGGGGGTCCTCGCGACCGTGGCGCTCTCGTTGGCCCTGGGCCGCGGCCTGCTGGCGATCAATGTCGGTTTTTTCCTGATCAGCGCGGCACTCATCGCCTATTACCGCAAACGTCTCGGGTGCGTCACCGGCGACATGCTGGGCGCCATGGCGGAGGTGACGGAGGCGGGGTTGTTTTTGATCGCAGCGATGGGAGGCGGCCGATGATCGCCGGTCATGGCGGCAACATCTATGAACTCGCCCGAAGGCTCGGCTGCTCGCCCTTCGAGATCGACGACGTGAGCAGCAACGTCAACCCGCTGGGACCGCCGCCCGGGCTGTGTGAATTTCTGGCCGGCTGCCTGCCGGCGATCACGGTGCTGCCCGAGGTCGACAACCAGGATCTGATCCGGCGCTTCGCCGGGTACGCCGGTCTGCCGGCCGAGCGTGTGCTGGCCGCCGGCGGGACGACGCAGTTCATCTATTCCCTGCCGCGCGTGCTGCCGGAGAAACGCGCCCTG
>CAVQTH010000052.1:0-41442 GCA_963716325.1 uncultured delta proteobacterium
ATCCTATCCGATCGGGTCAATGTATTGAGCGCCGATTGCATAGCGCTCCACCCCGCTTATATCCAATTTTTTTGACCATTTTACCTCGGCCCTGAAAAACCTGTAGACTCCCAACCGCAGAAAGGAGGATGACGGCCCCTTCTGGAAGGGCCGCTTCCGATTCAAATGCAGATCCCGTCCCGGCTGCAATTAGAGATCTCGGATTTGAAAAGACTCGAATTCAGGGCTATCCCGAATTGAATCGGTGCCCCGATGTTAAACCGCTCCGACATGCGCTGGTCTTTTTCTTTTTCATCATCGAAAGCCAACCGGTTCGAGGTTAAGGGCTGACTGACGACTGTCGGCCACCGCCGTTTCGGGCGGGAGCGGCGAGTTGGCCTTTCTTGCGGAGTGATGGGCTCGCACCGCTTGCGTCACAAAATGAGTGGTTTCCTTAAGCCCACCCATCAAAGACATACCGACCTTCATTTTGCCGGCAGCACCCGTTTCCGCGTGTACCACTTTCCCTCTAATGCTGATTTCCTTGTCCTCATGGCTGATGAAGGTCAATGATGCCATACCGGTTCTCGGGCCGTTGAACAGTTCGATGACAATACCCTCCTGGCTGACCTCCGCAATGTGACCCATTAACAAATCCAGAGGGTTGCCATCAGAATCTTCCAGCACACACGATACTGGCAGCGAAATTATAACCCTGGGATGCTTTCTTTTTTCGAGGTCGGGCAAGAGGCTTTCGTTGCCCGTTTTTGCAGATGCAGCGTGCGTCTTTTCTTCCGGCCTGTTTTCCCAGATACTTTCCGGGTCCGGAAATGCACGGAAGATATTTCCGCATTTCGTGCATCGCACCCTGGAACCGGATGGCTTAAGCAGCCTTTTGTCCAGTTTGAATTTTCTGGAGCAGCTAATGCATTCAATGACCATCATCGCAGGCCCCTCTCGGTTCGGAAATCTTTGCGGGCGAATGAGTAGCCGGTTCAGGATATGCAGCGCCCGACTGTAATCTAATATCGGCAAAAATTTTATAAACTGAACCTACATTATTTACAAAGAGAGAGTCCGGCCGACATGCAAGATCTTCCACCGAGGCCGCAGGCAGTTATGGAAATCCACAACCAACTTTCAGGGGAACACATCAACCCCCCAAAAAATCCCGATTCGATCGAAACCGACCAGGCCAGGCCGCTCCTTTTGCTTGACAATATCTCATGCAAAATTTAGTTCTATTGGTGACCGCGTCTGGAAGCGACCCACCCATTTTTACGTCGATCTCATTATCGAATGGGGCATCGCAGGGCGCCGCAAACGTTTTTTTCGGAATTATCATTGCCGAGTTACAACACAGAGGTAAAAACCCGATGGCTGAATTCACGCATCTCGACGACCAGGGCCGCGTGCGCATGGTGGACGTGACCGACAAGGCGGCGACCGTGCGCACGGCGACGGCCGGCGCAAAGGTCCGCATGCGGCCGGACACCTTCGAGCTGATCCGCGACCAGAAGGTCAAGAAAGGCAACGTGCTCGAAACCGCGCGAATCGCCGGCATCATGGCCGCCAAGCGGACCTCGGACCTGATCCCCATGTGCCACCCCTTGAACATCACCCATGTCCAGATCGACTTCCTTCCCGATGAAACGCAGCATGCCATCGGCCTCCGGGCGAGCGTGCGCGCGCTGGACCAGACGGGGGTGGAGATGGAGGCGCTCACCGCCGCCTCCGTCGCCGCGCTTACCATCTACGACATGTGCAAGGCCCACGACCGGGAGATGACCATCACCGGCATCCAGCTGATCGAGAAGTCCGGCGGCAAGAGCGGGACTTACAAGCGCCACGCCGAATAATCCGGTCTAATCTTGTTTCAAACGAGCCCTATGACGATGTTGAAATCTGCTCCTTGTTTCTCCATTGAAAAAACATGCGGTCTTGCTCTGGTTGCCGTGATGGCGCTTGTGTTGTTCGGGTGTGCGGCGCCGCCCAAACCGCCCCCCGCGCCGCCCGGTGCAGAGGTGCCGCCGCCGATGGTCCAAATCGAACCGTCCGCCTACCCGGATTTCTCGGACGACCTCGACTTCGAAGGCCTGGAGCGCGGGATCAGCCAGAGCATCGTCTACCTGCAGGCACAGCCCCCCGGCCGCGAGTTCGAGTTCGGCCGCGACCGCTACACCGCCGCGCACCTTCTGCTCACCCTGCAGCGCTTCCAGGGCTTTATCCGCAACCGTCCGTCCGGCGCCGATCTTCAAAAATACATCCACGCCTTCTACCGAGTCTATCGGTCCGTCGGCCGGGACCAGAAGGGCGAGGTGCTTTTCACCGGGTATTACGAGCCCCAGCTCAAAGGCCGCCGCTCGACCAGCCCCGACTGCCGGTACCCGATCTACGGCCGGCCGGAGGACCTGCTGAGCATCGACCTGGGCGCTTTCGCCGAGAAATACAAGGGAGACAAAATCATCGGCCGTGTCCAGAACGGCGTCGTCGTCCCCTACCACGACCGCCGCGACATCGACGAGGCCGGCGCGCTCTACGGCAAGGCCCCGACGCTCGCCTGGGTCAGCGATCCGGTGGAGCTCTTCTTCCTGCACATCCAGGGGTCCGGCCGGGTGGTCCTCGAAGACGGGCAGACCCTGGTGGTCGGCTACGACTCAAGCAACGGCCGCCCCTACCGCAGCATCGGGCAGCTGCTGATCGATGAGGGCCGGATCAGCCGCGAAGAAATGTCCATGCAGCGCATCCGGGGCTATCTCAATCAGCACCCGAGCGAAATTCAGCGGGTATTGAACCACAACCCGAGCTACATTTTTTTTAAGGTCACGCCGGACGGCCCCCTGGGGTCCCTGAACGTCAAACTCACGCCGGGCCGGTCCGTGGCCCTTGACAGGAGGATCTTTCCCCCCTCGGCACTGACCTTCGTTGCGACTCAAAAACCGCTGAGCGACGGCTTGGGCAAGGCCACATCCTGGGTCGACCTCCGGCGCTTCATGCTGAACCAGGACACCGGCGGCGCCATCACCGGCGCGGGCCGTGCGGATCTTTTCTGGGGCAGCGGCCCCTATGCGGAACTCGCCGCCGGCCATCTCAAGCACCCGGGCACGCTTTATTTTCTGGTGCTCAGGCCGGACGCGGCTTCACCTTGACAGGATCAGCGGAAACCAGTAAAAATGGATGGTTCGCCGCGCATGCCCGGACGAAAAGGATTCTACCGCGGGCGCAGCGGCGTCACTTTTTGGGGGATCGCCTATGTTTGGCATCGGCATGCCGGAGCTCATCCTGATCGCCGTGGTGGCGTTGATCGTGCTCGGCCCGAAAAAGCTGCCGGATCTGGCAAAATCCTTGGGCCGCGCCTTACGTGAGTTCAAAAAAGCCACTGCCGAGCTCAAGGAAACCTTCCAGGTCGACAGCGAAATCTCGGAGGCCAAGAAAGCCTTCAGTGAGTTCCACTCGGAAGTCAACAAGACCATTCAATCCGAAGTCGAGGGCGTGGTAAAACCCGGGGAGGGAGAGGACCCGCCGCGGAACCTGAGGCTCTCGCAGTCCCGCCGGAGGCGGCCGCCGCGGCAACACCGGCGGAACCCTCTGCCGCTGAAAAGCTGGAAGAACTGAAAAAGGCCTTCGAGACCTGGAACGCCGAAAAATCTTCGGCCCCGAATGCCACGCAAACACCACCGGCCCCACCTCCCGCAGACAAGCCCAAGTCGGCCTGAGATTCGGGCCGCTCAACCTTGACAGGACGGTAACCCGAGGATGCTGCGCGAGGATGAAAAGCTGCCCTTCACCTCCCATTTGGACGAGCTGCGCTCGCGGCTCATCAAGAGCTTTATCGCCGTGGGCGTCGGGTTCCTCCTCTGCTACGGTTTTAAAGAGCAACTGTTCGAAATCCTGGTCTATCCCCTCATCCGGGTCATGCCCGAGGGCGGCAAGCTGATTTTCACGGGAATCCCCGAAGCGTTCTTCACCTATCTCAAGGTCTCTTTCCTGGCTGGGATCATCCTGGCCAGCCCCGTGCTGCTCTACCAGTTCTGGATGTTCGTGGCGCCCGGTCTGTACCATAAGGAAAGGCACCTGCTGGGGCCGGTCATCGCGATTACCTCCTTTTTCTTCATCGGCGGCGCCCTGTTCGGCTATTTCGTGGTGTTTCCGTCGGGATTCAAATTCCTGCTGGGCTTCGGCACGGATTACATCCGCACCCTGCCCTCCATGAGCGAATACCTGAGCTTCGCCACCAAGCTGCTGTTCATCTTCGGACTGCTGTTCGAGCTGCCCGTGGTCCTGACCTGCCTGGCCTGGCTCGGCATCGTCTCGGCTGATTACCTGAAGCGCAACCGCAAGTACGCCGTGCTGCTGGCCTTCGTCGTGGCGGCCTTTCTGACCCCGGATGTCGTGTCCATGATCCTGATGGCCTTGCCCCTGATGATCCTATACGAAATCAGCATCTTCAGCGCGCAGGTGCTCGCCCGCAGGAAAGCAGCGACGGCAGCCGCCGCAACTGCACCGAAGACCGATTGATTGGCAGCGGTCTTCGGTGCCTTAAAAAAAGGCCGGCGAGAGGCATTGACAGTCGGAAGGTTCCTTGGTAAAAATTCAAAGGGTTTTGAGTTGGGTAATGCTTCGGGCAAGCGGCAATAACCATAAACTCAAGGGGAGGCAGAGGGAGACGGTATGAGGAAAAAGATTGCGGTAACGATGATCGTTGCGGTGGCGTGCCTGTTTTTTGCAGGCGGCATCTACGCCAAGGTGGGCGATATGATCAAGATCGCCGGCAAGGACTGCCCGAGCACCAAGGGCGAGATCCAGTTCAGCCACAAGAAGCACAGCGAGGACTACACCAAACAGTACGCGGACCTTTACGCCAAGGGTTGCAGCGAATGCCATCACGATGCCAAGGGCCAGCCGATCAAAGACCTGAAGGCCGACAGCAAAGTCGATGCCTGCATCGCCTGCCACAAGAAATGCGGCGAGGCGCCCAAGGGCAAGGATGCACCCAAGCTCGACAAGAAGGCCAAGCTTGAGTTCCTTGCCGAGGCCTATCACGACAACTGCATCAGCTGCCACAAGGACTTCAACAAGAAGTACGCGCCCAAGAAGGCACCCGTGACCTGCAACGACTGCCATCCGAAGAAGAGCTGATTACCAAAAAAAGCGGGCATCCTGAAGGATGCCCGCTTTTTTTTTCAGGTCTTACCCTTTTTTACCAGCGCTACACCCATCCATTTATCCTCATCGTCACACCACATTTGTTCGAAAGACTGCTTCGCATAAGCGGACAGCAACGTTTCCCCCTCTTCCAGGCGAATCCCTGACATCACTACAGCAGCGCCCGGCAGGGTCCAGGCGGCAATGGAAGGGGCCAGGCGCAGAAGGGTCGGAAGCCGCAGGTTGGCTGCGACCAGCGCGAAAGACCCGCTGATGCGCTCGACGGCGGTGTCGGAAACCGAGATGCGCGCATCCAGGCCGTTCAGACGGACGTTGGCCCTGGCCTCGGCCACCGCGCAGGGATCGAAGTCGATGCCGATGCCGGCCTCGAGCCCCAGCAGCACCGCCGCCATCGCCAGAACGCCGGTGCCGGTGCCGATGTCGAGGACGCGGCAGCCCGGCCCGGCCGGCGGTTTTTCGCAGCGGGTCAATACAAACTCGACCCCTCGCAGGGCGAGCCGGGTGGTGGGGTGCCGGCCGGCGCCGAAGGAAACCCCGGGCATGATGCGGATGACCACATTCTCAGGCCCGTGCGCGAAGGCTTTCCCCGGCGGCACGAGAACGATGCGCTCGGCCACCCGCACGGGGCGGTCGAAGGACGGCTCGAGGAATGTCCGGCCGTGCTCATAGGTGTAGGCGAGCTCCCCCGCCGCCACCAGGTCGTGGATCGCCCTTTGCACCCGGTTCTTTTTGAGTTTCAAAAGGCCGCCGATTTCCTTGATGATGTCGGCCGGCGGCATGCGTCTGCCGCCGATGAGGCGCAGCACCCGGTTGCGGATCTCTTCAGCAGGATCGGCGGGAGCGGTAAGCGACGGCATTGCGGACCAGCGCACTTGCCCAGCCGGGGTTGCCCAGGGCGTGGATGTGGGTGTAGGTGGCGAGGACGTTTTTGTGGACGAGGCCGTCGCGGTCGCCGTGGATGCCGACGCCGCGCTGCATTTTAAAAACGAAATCGCTCTCCGATCCGGACCATCTCAGTACGCGGGAATAGTGAAACTCGTGACCGCGGATCTCGGTCCCGACCGGGTAGTAGGGGTTTTCGCCTTCCACGGTGACCACGGTGTAGCCGTGGCCCTGGGGCCGCTTGAACAGCCCGAAGGACAGGGGCAACACCCCTGCCATGGGGAAGCTTTTGCCCTCGAGAACCAGCTCCTCGCCCAGATACATGAGCCCGCCGCATTCGGCGTAGACCGGAAAACCGCCTTCAACCAGCTCTCGCATGCGCCGGCTGAAGCCGGTGTTGGCCGCCAGCTCCTGGGCGTGGGTCTCCGGGAACCCGCCGCCGATGTAGAGCGCGTCGACATCGGGCAGGGTGTCTTCCCGCAGGGGGCTGATAAACACAATCTCCGCGCCGGCGGCTTGCAGGGCTTCGATGTTCTCGGGGTAATAAAATTGAAACGCGGAGTCTTTGAGGATGCCGATGCGGGCGACGGGCGGCTCGACCGTCGTTGCTCGTCCTTTCGGCTGGTCGAGGGATGGATTCTCACATACCGTGTCGACAGCTGGCGCGGCTTGAGCAAGGCGCATCAACGCTTCCAGGTCGATGTGCTGGGCAGCGATGCGGGCAATGGATTGAATCGAATCGGCGGCCCACCCGTGCTCGGGGGTGGGCACCAGCCCCATGTGCCGTTCGGGGAAGATCTGCCGGCCGAGCTTGGGCACCGCGCCGATGACCGGCACCCCGCTGTAGTGCTCGATGCTGCGCCGCAGGATGGACTCGTGCCGCGATCCGGCCACGCGGTTGAGGATCACCCCGCGGATCGACGCATCGGGGTCAAACTGCACGCAGCCGGAGATCACCGCGGCCATCGTGCGGGTGGTCTTGGTGCAGTCCACGCACATCACCACGGGCGCTCTCAGTAATTTGGCCAGTTCGGCGGTGCTGGTGGCGCCGTCGAGATCGATCCCGTCGTAGAGGCCGCGGTTGCCTTCGATGAGAGCGACGTCAAAGGACGGGGCGTGAAAACAGAAGGAGCGTCGGATCGAGTCCGCGTCCAGAAGGAAGGTGTCCAGATTGTAGCAGGGCCGGCCGGCCGCCAGGGCAAGCCAGCCCGCATCAATATAATCCGGACCTTTCTTGAAGGGGGCGACGGAATGCCCCCGCCCGCGCAGCGCCGCGATGATGCCGATCGATACAATGGTTTTGCCGGAGCCGCCGCGCAGAGCTGCGATGATCAGCCTGGGAAATTCCGTTTCACGAAGCTGCATCGATTATCGTCGGGAGAGACCGAAAAGAAAAGACCGCCGGAAACCGGGCGGGTCTAGTCTTCGTGCTCTGCAGCCGCCTGTTTGCCGGTTCCCGTGAGGCCGTACATGGAGGTGCTGCCGCTGGACCAATACTCCAGCGTGCCGTCCGCCACCATGTCGTTGATCAGCTTCTTGGCCTCGCGGGGCTTCATTTCCAGGATCTCGGAGAGATCGTTGAAATAAAACTTGGACTTGGTCTTGAGCTTCTTGGTGAGTCCTTCAATTATCTTGGCTTTCGCTTCCGCGTACTCCATGGTCAACCTCTCTTCGTTAAAGAAAGTGGGAGGGCACCCGAATCGGGTGCCCCCCATTTTATCCAGACGGCTTAGAACTTGAACTGCGTGGTCTGGCGCCAGGTGTAGTAGGCCGGATCGCGGAAATCGTCGATCAGGTGGTGGGTGAACGGGATCTCGCATTTTTCGAAGAAGCGCTCCCACCCGATGCGCTCGGCCCATTCGCCGAGGCGCTCGTATTTCCGGGCATCCTGCGAGTAGACGTCAACCATCTTCTTGATGACCTCGGTGGTCTTGGGCCAGCGCGGTGCCTCGTTCTCGATGAAGGCCACGACGACCTTGGAGAACTTCGGCGCGCTGATGCGGTTGGACACCTTGCCGCCCGCCATGATGACGATGCCGTCGCCTTCCTTGTCGGCCAGCGGCAAGGCCGGGCACATGGTGTAGCAGTTGCCGCAGAACATGCAGCGGTCGTTGTTGACGGCGACGCTGTTGACCTTCTGTCCGGCGACGTCCATCTTGGCCGGCTTGATGGCCGCGGTCGGACAGGCCGCGATGGCGAGCGGAATCTCGCACATCTTGTCGAGGTACTCGTGGTCGATCATGGGCGGCTTGCGGTGGTAGCCCAGGATGGCGATGTCCGAGCAGTGCACGGCGCCGCACATGTTGAGGCAGCAGGCCAGCGACACGCGCATCTGGGCCGGCAGCCGCATCTTCTGGAAGTCCTCAAAGAGCACGTCCATGGTGGCCTTGACCGGGCCGGAGGCGTCGGTGGCCGGAGTGTGGCAGTGCATCCAGCCCTGGGTGTGGACGATGTTGGTCACCCCGGCGCCGGTGCCGCCGACCGGGAACTTGAAGCTGCCGCCTTTGAACTTGCGGCCGGCGAGGTCCTTGAGCAGCGGTTCGACCTTCTTCTCGTCATTCAGCAGGAACTCGACGTTGTTGCGGGTGGTCCAGCGGACATACCCGCCGCAGAACTTGTCGGCGATCTCGGCGATTTCGCGGATGAGCAGGGTGCTCATGAGGCGCGCGCCGCCGACGCGGACGGTGAAGATCTTGTCGCCGGACTCGGCCACGTGGACCAGCACGCCGGGCTTGAGGATTTCATGATACAGCCATTTGCCCTTGTTCTTGGCAATGACCGGCGGGTAGAATTCGTCGTATTTGCGCGGGCCGATGTCCGTGATGCGGTTTTTCATCGGCTCTTTGGGATCGTATCCTGAAGATATAAATGCCATAGTTCGTCCCCCTTATCTGCGATGGTATTTTCTGAATTCGTTGACGTCGCGCGTCCAGCCGCCCTCGACCTCTTCTTCCTTCCAGAAGATGTAGGGGTTGGATCTCGGCTCTTTCACATGGCGCGCATCGGGCGCGATGCCGGTCACTTCCAGCATTTTCTGGAAGCCCTGGCGCTTGATCAGCTCGCCCAGGCGCTCGCGGTTCTTGCCCTCTTCCATCCACCAATCCCAGATTTTCTCGATGACTTCCTTGATCTCGTCGTAGGGCTCTTCCACCTTGACGAAGGGAACGAGCAGCGAACCCATCTGGGCGCCGTCGAGAATGGGGGCCTTGGCACCCACCAGGATGGAAAGACCCGTGTCTTTACCGATCCTCAGGGCGCGAGGCATGACGTTGATGCAGTGCATGCAGCGGTTGCATTCCTTGCTGTCGATCTTGAGTTTCTTGCCTTCCATCCACATGCATTCGGTGGGGCACAGGTCGATGACCTCTTTCTTGATGTCGAATTTGCCCCAGTCGCGGTCTTTGTGGGCGCCGCCGTTCGACGGGAATTCACCGCCGATGTAGCCCTGGACCGCTTCCTGGTCGATGCGGATGTCGTCGCGCCAGGTGCCGATGAAGGACATGTCGGAACGGGCGATGGAGGCAACACAGCAGTTCGGGCAGCCGTCGAACTTGAATTTGAACTTGTACGGGAAGGCCGGCCGGTGCAGCTCGTCCTGGTAATCGTTGGTCAGCGTGAAGCACAGCGCCTGGGTGTCGTAGCAGGAGAACTCGCAGCGGGCGGTCCCGATGCAGTCGGAGGGGGTGCGCAGGTTGGAGCCCGAGCCGCCGAGGTCCTGGTTCATCTTGTGAGTCAGCTCGAAGAAGATCTCCTCCAGCTGCGGGGTCGTGGTCCCCAGGAAAATGATGTCGCCGGTGGACCCGTGCATGTTGGTGATGCCGCTTCCACGGCGGTCCCACAGGTCACAGAGTTCGAGCAGGTACTTTGAGGTGTAGAACTTGCCGCCGGGCTGACTGACGCGCATGGTGTGGAAATGGGCCACACCCGGGAACTCCTCCGGCATGTCGCAGTAGCGACCGATGACGCCGCCGCCGTAACCGAAGACGCCGACGATGCCGCCGTGCTTCCAGTGCGTGCGGCCGTGCTTGTAGGTGAGCTCCATCAGGCCGAGAACGTCGTCAACCACGTCGACCGGAATCTGGTAGTCGACTTTGGATGCAGTTTTCGCGCGATGTTCGGCCAACTCTTTCAGGTCCGACACAAAGCTCGGCCACGGACCACTTTCCAGCTGGTCCAGCATAGGGGTTTTGTGTTTTGCCATTATCTACCTCCGTGTGATTTGATGATTAAGCACCTGGAAACTCAAAGACCGCAGGAAACACAGTAAAGACCGGCTCACCTCCTCTCTCGATCCGCTGAATTTTCGGTTGTGATGTATGCTTATCCGGGGGGAATATCTGCAAAAAATCAAGGTGAAGCTATAGAATCAAATGCGGCGCTTGTCAATAAAAAAGCGGTTCCCCAAGGTTTTCAGACCCTTGATATTCGAGGAGTGCGGCTCATACTTTATCTTGCGGCATTCAGTGAAAATGACGCTGCATGTTGTGAGGGTCACAGTCGACCAAGAACCCCCGCCAACATTTCGGCATGCTCGGGGAGACGATTTTTAATCAGGGAACGCTCCGGACTGCCGAGTGGGAAGACCGTTGCCGCAATTTCTCCGCACATTTCCAGGAGATCGTCTGCGGAGCAGGCGGCGAGGTAACGCCTGAAAAGCCGGTCCAACGGCATCGGCAATTCACAGGGGGCCGGTTTTTCCGCAAGGGCGGCCAGCATCCCGACCACCGTCGCCTCGACGGCCACCGGGTCTGACCAGGCCATGCCCCCGGTCCCATCCAAGCGGTCCAGGCGGGTGCGAATGCCTATGTTCAACAGAAAGATCAAAAGAGTTTCGAGAAGGGTCTTGAAGTCCGGGCACCCATCGTCGGCTGCCTGCCGGGCCCGAAAAAGAGGCCGATAGTCCCTCACCGTGATCAGGCGGACCTCGGGCCGGCCTCGGTTCACCTTTACCACAAAATCACCCGCGGCGTGATGCCAGGCCCCGATGCCTTCACGCGTGTTCAAACTGAAATAATGGGTCAGGACCCGGGCGACCTCGTGATAGACTGCGCGGGTCTGCTCTGCATCCAGATGGCGGTGGCCGGTTTCGACATCCCAAAGGACGATCGAGGGCTCCGCACCGGCGGCGCTGCGCGTCAGATGAAACTCGTGAAAGCCCGGGAACCATTGCCCCAGAAACAGGTCTATCGATCGGCCGTTTCCGGCATCCACCGTGCCGGCGGCGTAAACCTCCGGCACATACGACACATGGAATTCCCGGTTCAGCCTTTCAAGGGCGGCATATTCCTTCGGCAGCAGGGACCTCCCGGCCGCGGAGATCGCAACATTGACCACCCAGCAGAAGGGCTTTCCGCCGATATCCGCCTCCACCCGGCCCGGGTGGTAATACTCACCGTGCTTGGCCAGAAAAATGCGGAAGGACGCCGCAGCGGTTGCCTCCGCGCCCCGCTTTTCCAGGCATTCGGCTATCGCCGCACGCCCGGTTCCTTCGAGAAACGAACGTACCGCTTCAAAATAATCCCCGATGGAAAGGGGCGCGTCTGAGGCTGGCCGAGATGAACCCGTGCAAAACGTCCGGGACAGCGGCAGGGGCTGCCGCCACAACGGTTGTTCCGGCGTGACCGGCTGGTTGAGGGTTTCAAGAAAATAAGCAAACCGCGCCTTGCCGACCGACCCCGCGGCCCCGTGGCCCTTTGGCCCCTTCATTTCATCTTTGCGCGGTGCGCTTCGATTTCCTGGCGGATCGGGGGCGCCACGTCGAAACCCAGGGCAACGGCCTTGTCACAGTGCTCGATGGCCAGCGCGAATTCCCCCTTCTCCAAGTAGGCAATGGTCAGGTTGTTGTGAGCCGGGGCGAAATCCGGGGCGAGTACGATGGCCTTCTGATTGGCTGCGATGGCTTCCTCCACCAGGCCCTTCATGAGGTAGGCGTTGCCCAAGTTGGCGAAGGCCTGGACATAGCGGAAATTGAAGGTGGTGGCGCGTTCAAAATTCTTGATGGCCTCATCGACATTACCGCGCTGCAGCTCCACAAAACCGATGTTGCCGTAGCCTTCGGAGAAACCGGGCCTCACCCGGACCGCCTTGCGGTTGTAGTTCAAGCAACCGTCCAAGTCCCCCCGGTTCAGGCAGATCCCCCCCAACAGCACGTAGGCTTCGGCCAGGTTCGGACTGCATTCCAAGGCCGCGTGCAGCTCCCGCTCCGCCTCCTCAAACCGCCGCTGGCCCACATAGCCGACCGCCAGGTTGTAATGCGAGTTGCCGCACTCGGGGTTCTGGTCGACGGCCGATTTGTGCGTGGAAATATATTCATCAACGTCCTTGGGTTTGTCCATCCTTTTTATTCCTCACCTTCCATTTTGACGGTGTTGCCGCCTTTTGTGTTGCCGGCTGTTCTTGTTGATATATCCCCGACCCATTCGGATATTTTTTGCGGATACGGTAACCCCCAACGGTTGTCAAGTCAAATTCCCGCCGGCGGCGGGAATCTTGGGCCATGTTTTTGCTTGACATCACTTGGGCTTTTCTTTACCAAGCGAGACAGGAAGACGCTTCAATTTTTTTCATCTCACAACACACGGCGCTGCAGTAAGCCCAAATTCAAGGCGCGCGAGTTTCGGGTGGCGAAGCGCACGGGAAGTTGGGCTTAATGCAGCGCCGTGAGGGGGAAAAACATGAAAGCCGGGTGCTACACCGCACTGATCACTCCGTTCAAGGCCGATGCCGTCGACTGGAAGGGTCTGGACCAGCTGATCGACTTCCAGATCCAGAACGGTATTACAGGTATTTTGGCCGTTGGCACCACGGGCGAAAGCCCGGTGCTCAACTGGAAAGAGCACAACGACGTCACTGAAAAAATCGCCCTAAAGGCTAAGAACAAGTGCATCTGCATCGCCGGCACCGGCAGCAACAACACCCAGGAGACCCTGGAAGGAACGCGGCATGCGGTGAAGTTCGGCGCCCAGGGGGTGCTGCTGGTCGACCCTTACTACAACGGGCCGAGTTCGCTCGAGATCCGGCGCGAATACCTCGCCCCCGTCGCCAAGGCCTTCCCGCAGATCGACATCATTCCCTACGTCATCCCCGGCCGCACCGGAACTCAGCTGCTGCCGGAAGACATTGGACTGGCCGGCCGGCAGTACCCGAACATCAACACGGTCAAGGAGGCCACGGGCAGCATTGAAAACATGCGGCGCACCCGGGAATGCTGCGGCCCGGATTTCACCATTCTCTCCGGCGACGACCCCATGACCGTCGCAATGATGACCGATCCCAGAATAAAGGCGGCTGGGGTGATTTCGGTTGCCTCCAATGTGGCGCCGAAAGCCGTGACGGAGATGGTGCGCCTGCTCATCGCCGGCCGAACGGCGGAGGCCCAGGCCCTGGCCGCCAAGCTCGAGCCGCTCTTCAATCTCGTGACCGTCAAAACCACTGAAAAAACACCTTACGGCGAGGTGACCTGCCGGGCGAGAAACCCGCTCGCCTACAAGACCCTCATGGCGATCCTGGGGATGCCCGCGGGCGACTGCAAACCGCCGCTCGGCAAGATGACCCGCAACGGCCTTGCCAAGGTGCTGGAGGCCGCCCGCGCCACACAGCGCACGGCGCCGGAGATTCTCAAACCCGTCGCGGACTTTTTTGGGGTGAAAATCGAGGAACGGTTGGAAAACCCGAAGTACTGGGAAGGACTCTGCTACGCCGAGTATTATTAAACCGGCAATCAAATATGCCAACCCCAGTTCGGGTGAAGGCGGAGGGGTGGCCAGCGTGAGATGCTGAACTTGCCGTATTTGATTGCCGGAGTAATAACGAAAGGTGCTGGGGACTGAGTGCTGAGCAAAAATGCTTTTCCTCAGTCCTCAGTCTTGTTTTGGCGCTGTGGAATTGGCGCCGCCTTCCTTGAAGAGCAGCCCCTTCAGCCACGTCAGCCCGAACTCCAGCAGGGCCACCTCATCGATTTTTATCTTATCCAGGGTCTGTGGATCAGCCGGGTAGCGTTTGAGGAACGAGCTTTCGAACACGAACGTGCGGAACTTGTCGATGTTGTAGCTTGCCAAGAAAAACATCTGCTTGGTCTTCTCGGTCCAGAGCATGTTCGGCGGAAAAGACCGCTTGCGGACGATGAGGTCCGCCCACTGGGCGTTGATCCGGTCGTGGACGTCGACCCCCTGATCCTCGCGCCACTCCAGCACGGTCCAGGATCTGTCCTCATCGAAGCCGAGGCAGTGGGCCTCCCGCACCATGAAGAAAAACTCCTCGCCGTCCGGGTCGTCCTTGTAGGCGAGGGAAGCAACCCCCAGCGGATAATAGCGGCAGGAGGTCGGCCGATCCTCGTAGACCATGCATCCCTCGGGCTTTACGAACGGACAGGCTTTTTTTTCGGTCTGGGCGTTTTCTTCGTCCAGCAGCTTGAGGGTCACCACGGGAACGTCGGTCTTCTCGAGCATCTGCAGTTCGGTGTAAAGCGACAAAAACTGCTCGGAGGAAAGCCCCAGGCGGTTTTTCAGGCGAATGATGTCGTAGGGGGTGAGAATGATGTTGATGCCGCGGCAGCACTGCGTGAAGCACTTCACGTCCTTGTGGCAGCGAAAGGTGAATCGGCTGTCCGGGCCCAGCCGCAGCGGCTGGATCGGCCCTTTGCTGAGTTGTTCCATTTCAAACCCTCACGTATTTTGTGCGTGGTGTTGGGGCGTGTCGTCGAAGATCTTTGATTGGGGCTGGCTTAAGATTTCGGTTTGCTTTTCCCACGCGGACCCCGGGCCCCTCGGCACCCCATCTGATTTTTGCATCCTTACCCCACATCGGCCGGCCAAGTCAACGCCGGCCGTCAGTTTGGTCTTGATTTCAGCGGAAAATCTAATGTATCGTTAAATTTACTCTTTTGGTCGCCGAAGGATGGCGCCGCGGGTATTTCGACGCATCCCGCCCGATCAAGCAAGAGCACATCGACCGAGGAGGAGGAAGTAATGAAGCTGTCCGTCACTCTGGCCAAAACGCCCAAGCCCAAGCCGGATGAGACCAAGCTGGGTTTCGGAACGAAATTCACCGATCACATGTTCAACATGGATTATGCGCCCGACAAGGGCTGGCACGATCCCCGCATCGAGCCTTACGCGCCGATCGCCATGGATCCGGCAACCATGGTTCTGCACTATGGCCAGGGCGTGTTCGAGGGGCTCAAGGCCTACCGCACCGCCTCCGGCAATATCCAGCTCTTCCGGCCGCAGGACAACCTCCGGCGGCTGAATCGCTCCAATGACATTCTGTGCATCCCCCGCATCGATGAGAGCTTCACCCTTGAGGCGTTGAAAGAGTTGATCAGGGTCGAAAAAGACTGGGTGCCGCGGGCGCCGGAGACGTCTCTGTACATCCGGCCGACCATTGTTGCCACCGACCCCTTCCTGGGGGTGCGGGCCTCCCACACCTACCGCTTTTTCATCATCCTTTGCCCCGTCGGCGCCTATTACCCCGAGGGGTTCAATCCGGTGAAGATCCTGGTGGAAAAGGAGCATGTGCGCGCCGTTCCCGGCGGCACGGGCGAGGCCAAGACCCTGGGCAACTACGCCGCAAGCCTGCTGGCGGGCCAGAAAGCCCACGATGCCGGCTTCACCCAGGTGCTGTGGCTCGACGGCGTGGAGCGCAAATACATCGAGGAAGTGGGTTCCATGAACATCTTCTTCGTCATCGACGGCGAGGTGAGCACGCCGGCCCTCCAGGGCAGCATCCTGCCCGGCATCACGCGGGATTCGGTCCTGCAGCTGGGGCGAATGTGGGGCCTTAAAGTGGCCGAGCGCCGCATCAGCATCGACGAGCTGCTGAAGGCCGGCGAAACCGGGAAGCTGCAGGAGGTCTTCGGCTCCGGCACGGCCGCGGTGGTCTCGCCGGTGGGCCAGATCAAATATGGCGACCGGTCCATCACGGTCGGCAACGGCCAGGTCGGCCCGCTCGCCAAACGCTTCTACACCGCCATCACCGACATTCAATACGGACGCACTGCAGACCCCAAGGGTTGGATGGTCCCGGTCGTCTGATAGAGAAGGAGCGTTGAATGCGGCAGCCGGGGATGATACCCCATCTGGCGGAGTTCACCGCCAAAATGGCCAAAGCGGGACTGAACCCGCTGGTCATCGACACGTTTGCCCATTACTACCGCCGGCTGGTGGGAGGCGAGACCGGGCTGATCCACAACGCGGACATCCTCCCGATCCCGCTGGATGAAATTCCAAAAGCCGCCACGCTGGGCGGGTATGCGGCGGCCGGCCGGCATGCGTTAAGCCGCGCGGTGCACATCGTGTTGAACGGCGGGCTGGGGACCTCCATGGGGCTCGTCGGCCCGAAATCCCTGCTCAAGGTCAAGCAGGGGCTTTCGTTTCTGGCGATCATCCTGCGCCAGGCCGAGCTGAGCCAGTGCCGGCTGGCCATGATGAACAGCTTCAACACCCACACGGCGACGCTTTCGGAAGTCACGAAGCTGAAACCCTCCCGGCCGCCGCTTTTTTTCCTGCAGCACAAGTTCCCCAAGATCCTGCAGGGGAAACTGGCGCCGGTCAGCTGGCCCCCCAACCGCGAGCTGGAGTGGAACCCCCCCGGCCACGGCGATGTTTACGCCGCGCTGTTCGCCTCCGGAATGCTTCAAAAGCTTCTGGAGGAGGGTGTGCGCTATGCCTTTATCTGCAACTCGGACAATCTGGGGGCCGGCGTCAACGAAAGCCTGCTCGGCTATTTCGCCGAAAAGCGATTTCCCTTCATGATGGAGGTCGCTGAAAAAACCCCCTCCGACATCAAGGGCGGCCATCTCGCCCGTCATCAGAACGGCCGCCTTGTTTTGCGCGAGGCGGCCCAATGCCCCAAGGAGGAAATCGCGGCCTTCCAGGACATCCGGCGCTACCGCTTCTTCAACACCAACAACATCTGGGTCAACCTGGAGTTTTTAAAGGACCTCATCCTCAGGCACCGCGTCGTCGACCTGCCGATGATCGTCAACCCCAAGACAGTGGATCCGCGCGACGAAAAAAGCCCCCCCGTCTACCAGATCGAGACCGCCATGGGATCGGGGGTTTCGCTCTTTGAGGGCGCTGCCGCAGTCAACGTCCCCCGCGCGCGCTTCCTGCCGGTCAAGACCTGCAGCGACCTTCTGGCCGTGCGCTCGGACTGCTTTGTCTACTCCGAGCGGGAGGGATTGACGCTCAACCCGGCGCGTGAGTCCGCCGGAAGGACCGAAGCGATCAAGATCAAGCTCGATTCGAAATATTACGGGAAGTTCGATCTGCTGGAAGAGCGGTTCAAAGAGGGCGAGCCCTCCCTGGTGGAATGCGACGCGCTTACCATCCACGGCGATGTGCGCTTCGAAAAGGGGATCGTGGTCCGCGGCGCGGTCACCATCACCAACAGCAGCGCCTCTCCCGCCGTAGTCAAGGCCGGCACGGTGATCGACCGGGACCTATTGCTGTAAGAAATAAGAATCCGCTTTTTAGGAATTTTGCGGGTTTCTCGACCGACAAATCCCTTCATTGAACGTTTTAATTATTTTTTTAATACACCCTTCAGCGAATTCACACAAAAATCGACCAATTTTTCATTTGAGTTGTAACCCATCAATCCAATTCGCCAAACTTTCCCGGCAAGTTCTCCTAAACCGGCACCGATTTCCAAATTATGTTTGGCCAACAACTCGCTTCTCACTTTTGCTTCATCAATTCCTTCCGGAACTTTGATTGCCAGCAGGTGCGGAATTCTTTCATCGCTGGGAACAATCGGTTCCAGCCCCAACTGTGATTTTAATTTTGAGATCAGCCTCGCACTGTTTTCTCTGTGACGCTTCCAGGAGTTTTCAATCCCCTCATCCTTTAAAATCATGAGCGCTTCATGTAATCCATAATATTGATTACTTGGTGCTGTATGATGATAGGCTCGTTTGCCCGGACCATTCCAATAACCTTCAAGAAGATTGAGATCATTAAACCAGCTTTGGATTTGCGTCTTTCTATTTTTGACAAAGTGAACCGCACGTTCGCTGAAACTAACGGGAGACATTCCAGCGACACAGGCCAATCCCTTTTGAGAACATGAGTACACCGCATCAAGCTGCCAGTCATCGACATACACATCTACAGCGCCGAGAGATGTAACCACATCTGCAATAACGAGCGCACCCGATTTATGTGCGATTTCTGAAAGCAACTTTATATTGGATAAAGCACCGGTAGATGTTTCCGCATGAACGAATGCAACCACTTTGGTGTCGGGATTATTTTTCAGAGCACTCTCCAGCTGTTGAGGATCGACCGCTCTTCCCCAATCATTTTTTACGACCACAACCTGTCCACCAAATTTAGAAACAATTTGCGTCATCCGGTTGGCAAAATATCCGGCAACGCAAACAATAGCTTTTGAACCCGGCTCTACGAGATTGACCAGGCACGCTTCCATGCCCAACGATCCCGGACCGGATAAGACAAATGTGTGTTCACTTTCTGTTTTAAATGTGTACTTGAGAAGTGATTTTATCTCGTCCATCAATTCTATGAACTGCGGATCGAGATGCCCCAGTGTTGGTTTCGATAATGCAACTAAAACCTGGGGATGAACATTTGCGGGTCCGGGTCCCATCAATATTCTATCTATCGGTTTGAATGATTTGTGCATGGGTTAGGTCTCCATTTTATTTTAGGGATAAGAACCCGCTTTTGAGGGGCGGCGGCTGCCCGGGGGTGTGATTGCGGTCCGGCCGCCCGGCTACCCCCAAATATGGGAACGGCACTTTGCTCCCGGTCATTGTCGGATCATTAGCACAACCTTCAATGGCCATCAACAATGAAAATTTATCCGGCACACGGGTCAGCGGCATGGCGGAAATCTTCTTCTCGATGAGGATCCGGCCCGGCGATGCTATTCCCGGCGGCGCGTCAGGTATTTGATCAGGACCTTGTCCGAAGCACCCGGGGCGACCTTGAGGGAAGCGGGCTGGATGGCGAGCGCCGCCTCGATGACCCCCACGTCTCGAAGCCTGTCGAGCGGCACTTTTTCCGTGTAGATGGTCTGGATGTTCTCCAGCACGCGCTTGCTGCCGATGATTTCGACCCGCTGGGGCTCAACCGTCACCTCCGCCAAGACGAAGTTCTCAGGCAGCCGGCCTGCCCAGTCGATCTGAATGGGCAGCTCCTTCCTCACCGTAACATCCAGGTCCACGACGACGTTCTGCGGCGCCACATCCTTGAGCACGATTCCGGGGGGAAGGCTGATGTTGTTGGATGTGATCGCATAGGTGTTCTGCCCGGCGGTGGAGTTACTCAAATCCAGGCGGACTCGCACCTGATCCGGCCGGGTGGACTTGACCAGGGTGCCCGAGCCGCTCAGGTTCAGCCGGACCGAATTGACCGAGGCATGGACGATTTCCATGTTCGGGTCGCGATTCTGGTATTCGATGGGGACGTCGAAGGTCACCATGGTTTCCAGCCCGCGGGAGATGCTGAACCAGAAGCCGGCGATGAACAGAAGAGACACCAACGCGGCCGTGGTGACCTCGAGCCGTTCCCTCTTCACCTGGGGACCGTCGGTCTCGCTGATCCCGAAATGCTCCTCAAGCTTCTGGATCAATTTGCTCCGGCTGCCGATTTCCCGCAACCGCGATCCCTTGGCCAGGCTCACCTCGCCGCGCTCTTCGGAAACGACGACCGCCAGTGCATCGCTTCCTTCCGCAAGGCCCAGGGCGGCACGGTGCCGCGTTCCCAGATGAGACGGCAGATCGTCCCGCCGCGACAGGGGCAGAATGGCACCCACCCGTGAAACCCGGTCGCCTTCGATGACGGCCGCGCCGTCGTGAACGGGGTTGTCCGGGAAGAAAATGCTCAGGATCATTTCCCTGGAGATGTCCCCGTTCCAGTCGATGCCCCCCTGGATCAGTTCGTGGATGTCCTCATCGCCGGGGATGACGATGAGCGCGCCATGGTTGCGCCGGGCGAGTTCAAAGGCGCTGTCCGCGATGACATCCACGGGCGCGACCCGGGTCTTGACGGTGAACCCCCATAGAATCGTCTTGAGGTTTTTGGCCTGCAGCACGCTGCGGATCTCGTTGCGAAAAACCACGACGATGATCAGCGCCGCCACCGCCACAATGCCTTGCACCACCCAGCTCGTGACGATCAGACCCGTGTAGCCGGCGATCTGCTGGAAAAACCACAGCATGGTGAGGCCGATGAGGACCCGGAAGACGTAGGTGCCTCGAAACAGCACATAAAACCGGAACAGGATGTAGCTGTTCAAACCGATGTCGACCACATCCTGCCACCGAAACCCCTCAAAAAAATGAACCAGGTTTTCCATCGGTAGCTAATCCGTCACGCTGAAGCGGAGCGTTTTCAGGACCCGGCCGCCGGCATCGCTGATTTCCACCCGCCAGGGTCCCCGGTCCGCCTCCCGCAGCTGGATGCTGCTGTAAGTGCTCCAGCGCGGGTGTTTCAGGGAAAGCCGGATGCGGGCGCTGGGCTTGTCGCGAAAGAACCAGTGGTGGTAGACGGCGGTGTCCTCCGCAATCTGATCAAAGAGGGTGTAGCAGTAGATCTTGCCCGTTAAAATCGAAAAGGTCACGGCGGGGTTGGACGGAATCCCGTCCTTCATGTCTTCACAGACGAGCGCTTGGACCAGCGAGAGCCGGGTGGAAACGGGGCCGGATGCGCTGCGCGACGGCGATTGGGGGTGGGCGTCAAATACCCCAAACACCGCGATGCAGACAACTGCGAGCAACGGTACACAGCGTTTTCGAAACACCTTATTTCTCCTTTCGCCGGCGGTTACCGGCGGCACGACCCGCACCCCAGTGACCCGGAGACACCGGAGGTCTATTTGTTGAGCTTAGCGTGCTTTTCTGATTTTTCAAGAGAATTTCACGCTAATTGCCGCTTTTTTCTTAAACAATTCTAAGGTATGCTGTCTGCGAACCTTATGCCAATATCGTTTTTAGGAGTTATTGATGCAGCATTCCGACGCCCTTATCCAAGACCCCGTGCCCGGCACAAACACGGTCCGCTTCTGCGGCGACGTTCTGACTTTCACGCTGACGGTCCCTTCCGGGATGAAGGGGTCCGCCTGGATCCGCACCAACATCGGCCACGCGGCCGTGACCCGCACCGAGATCATCCGCAGCGTTCATCTTCAGGAAACGCCCCTGGGCCGGGACTGGTTCGACACCGCCATGCGCCGGGTCTCAGAGAACCGTTTCGAAATAAGGCTCGCGCTGTGCGAGGTGGGCCACTACGAAGCCAAGTGCTTCTTCCTCCAGGAAAACGAGGGCTCACCGGTCTGGCCGCCCGGCGCCAACAGCTGCGTGAACGTCCAGCCGTCGGAATCCTGCTGCGCCAACATTATCTACAACGCCTTCGTCCGCCAGTTCGGGGCCAACAAATCCGGGAAGAAACCGCTGCCTGCCCCCGGCGAGGAGTGCGTCCGGGTGCTCGACGCCGCCCGCTACACGGTGATCCCGCCGTCGGGGACCTTCCGCGACCTCATCGCGGAGCTCGATTTCATCCTCGGCGAGCTAGGCTGCCGCATCCTCATGCTGCTGCCGATCCACCCCACGCCGACCACCTACGGCCGGATGGGCCGCTTCGGAAGCCCTTACGCGGCCCTGAGCTTCCGCAGCGTCGACCCGGCCCTGGCTGTTTTCGACCCCAAGGCGACCCCGACCGAGCAGTTCATCGAACTGGTGGACGCCGTGCATCGCCGCAACGCCCGTCTGTTTCTCGACATCGCCATCAACCACACCGGATGGGCCGCCAACCTGCACACCAACCACCCGGAGTGGCTGGCGCGCACGGCCGAGGGCCGCATCGAGGTGCCGGGGGCCTGGGGCGTGCAATGGGAGGACCTGACCAAGCTCGACTACCGCCACCGGGAGCTGTGGCAATTCATGGCGGAAGCCTTCCTCACGTGGTGCCGCCGCGGGGTGGACGGCTTCCGCTGCGACGCCGGCTACATGGTCCCGCACCCCGCCTGGAAATACATCATCGCCCGCGTGCGGGAGCAGTTTCCCGACACGACCTTCCTGCTGGAGGGGCTCGGCGGCAAGATCTCGGTCACCCGGCAGCTGCTCAACACGGCCAACCTAAACTGGGCCTACTCGGAGCTATTCCAGAACTACGACCGCAGCCAGATCGAACACTACCTGCCGGAGGCAATCGATATCTCCGCAACCGACGGCCTCACGGTGAACTTCGCCGAAACCCACGACAACCAGAGGCTGGCCGCGACGTCCCACGCCTACGCCCGCATGCGCACGGCCCTTTGCGCCCTGTCCTCCTTTGCAGGGGCCTTCGGGTTCGCCAACGGGGTGGAGTGGCTCGCCGCCGACAAGATCAACGTCCACGAGGCCATCCCTCTGAACTGGGGAGCGCCGGTCAACCAGGTGGCGGAGATCCGCCGCCTTACAACGCTTCTCAAGCTTCACCCGGCCTTTCACGACCGCTCGGAGGTCAGACTGATCGAACAGGGCGGCGGAAACCAGTTGGTGATCCTGCGTCGCCACCGGCCGACCGGCAAACGGCTGCTCGTGCTGGTCAACCTCGACCACGACCGCCTGACGCAGGCCGCGTGGAGCCCGTCAGAGGCCGGCCTGAGCCAGCGGATGTACACCGACCTGCTCACGGAAACGCCAGTGGAAGTCCAGGAATCCGGCGGGTGGTTCAGCTGCGCGCTGGCGCCCGGGCAGGTGCGCTGCCTGAGCCCGGACCCGGCCGACCTCGAGCTGCTGCAGGCTTCGCCGACAGATCCTTTCACCGCGCCCCCGCACATCGAGCATCAACACCTTAGGGCCAAGGCGCTGCAGGTGTTCACCTATTACCAGAACACCCAGGACATCGGCGGCTTCGACCCCGACCGGGCCGCAGCCGAACTGAAGAGCGACCCGGCCGCCTTCTGTACGCAGCTCAACCCCGGGGGCACGGAAAGCCGTGTCGTCACCTGGCAGTGGCCGCGGGACCTCAGGCGCGAGGTCATGCTCCCGCCGGGCCATTTCCTGCTGGTCAAATGCGCCTGCGGTTTCCGCGCGCGCCTGGTCGATAAAGACCGTACCTTGGCTGTGGAAAACGGGGTGCGCGGCGCCGACGGGACCTTCTTCTGCCTGTTTCTTCCGCCCTCTACCCCCCGGGGGCTCAAGCGCCTTTCGCTCCGGGTGGCCGCACATGAGGAAAGTGGCACTCGCCATGCAGAGGCCCACATTCTGCTTCTACCCCGTGCCGAGGATGCCCGGGTGAAACGGGTGTTCACCCGCTCCGAGTTGCTCAAGGAGCCGCTGCTCGTGCTCGGCACCAACGGCCGCGGAGCGATGCTGCGCGGGGCGGTTGCTTGGGGTGGGCTCGCCAGCAAGTACGATGCCATGCTCGCCGCCAACCTCGCCCCGGATTATCCCGAAGACCGCTGGGTCATGTTCACGCGCTGCCGGGCCTGGCTGCTCTACCAGGGGTTTTCCCAGGACATCAACCTGGACTGCCTGCAGGCGTTTGCCGCGGGCAACAGCGGCGGGGCCTTCTGGCGCTACAAGATCCCGAGCGGCCAGGGCGAGCACGTGCTGCTCACCATCGGGCTGGAGATGCTGCCCCGGCGCAATGCCGTCCGCCTGGCCTTTTACCGCCACCCGGCCGGTGCAGACCCGGCCCGCCTGGCGGATGCCACCCCGGTCCGCCTGATCCTGCGGCCCGACATCGAAAACCGCAGCTTCCACGACACCACCAAGGCCTTCGCCGGGCCGGAGCAGCACTTTCGGAATTCGGTCAGCGCGGCGCCCGGCGGCTTCAGTTTCCAGCCGGACCCTCCCCACTGCCTGCAGATGGAGATCTCGAGCGGCCGCTTCGTGCCGGAACCGCAGTGGCAGTACATGATCCGCCATGACCAGGACGCCGAACGCGGGCAGGACCCGCACTCGGATCTCTTCAGCCCGGGCTATTTCGAAGCCCCGCTCATCGGCAGCCAGACCGTGCGCCTTCTGGCCGAAACCGGCCCGCCTCAGTCGCACGCCGCCCCACCGGCAGACACGTTGCTGCCCGAACGATCCCCGCTGGAGTCCAGGAGTACAGCAGGCTTGCGTCCGATCGAAGTGCTCGAAAAGTCCATAGGCCACTACATCGTCGACCGGGGCGGCCTCAAGACGGTGATCGCCGGCTACCCCTGGTTTCTCGACTGGGGTCGGGATTCGCTGATCTTTGCCCGCGGGCTCGTCGCGGCCCGCCGTTTCGAAGACGCGCGGGCGGTGCTCAAGCTCTTCGGGCAGTACGAGGATCGGGGCACCCTGCCCAACATGATCCGCGGCGCCGACGCCGGCAACCGGGACACCTCGGATGCGCCCCTGTGGTTTGTCGTGGCGTGCTCGGAGCTGGCGGCGGCGGAGGGCGGCGAAAGCCTTTTAAAAAGCGACTGCGGCGGCCGCACGGTGAAGCAGGTCATCGCCTCCATCGCCAAGGCCTTTATCGCCGGCACGCCCAACGGGGTCAAGATGGACCCGGACTCGGGGCTTATCTTCAGCCCGTCTCACTTCACCTGGATGGACACGAACTTTCCGGCCGGAAGCCCTCGGCAAGGCTACCCTATCGAGATCCAGGTGTTCTGGCATGCGACCCTGGACTTCCTGGCGCGCATCGACAAAAAGGAAGGGCGCCGGTGGAAGGCCCTGGCCGAAACGGTCCGGGAGTCGCTGACGACGCTTTTCTGGCAGCCGTCCCTGGGCTGTCTCGCCGACTGCCTGCATGCCGCGCCGGGCCAAACCGCCCGCCGCGCGGACGCCGACGATCACCTCCGACCGAACCAGCTTTTCGCTATCACGCTGGGCGCCGTAACCGAACCGGAGCGTGCCCGGCAGATCCTCAGGGCCTGCGAAGAGCTTCTGGTGCCCGGCGCCATCCGCAGCCTCGCGGACCGGGCCGTCAGCCGCGCGTTGCCGGTGCATTTCAACGGCAACCTGGTCAACGACCCCCTCCGGCCCTACTGGGGCCAATACAGCGGCGACGAGGACACGCGCCGCAAGCCGGCCTACCACAACGGCACCGCCTGGACCTGGCCGTTCCCTTCCTACTGCGAGGCCTGGGCGATGACCTACGGCGAAAAGGGGCGGCAGACAGCGTTGGCCTGGCTCACCAGCAGCATCCGGCTGCTGGAAAGCGGCTGCCTCGGCCACCTGCCGGAGGTCATCGACGGGGACTGTCCCCACACGACCCGCGGTTGCGATGCCCAAGCCTGGGGGGCGAGCGAGTGGGTGCGGGTGTGGCTCAAATTGACACGATAGCATGAACGCTCTGAACCTGTTGATTTTTCTGTAATGAACCTGTATTCTGTATGGTCCGTAGGTGCGGATACCGCATGCTCGATTGACGGACCCTTCCTCGTTCCAATGGCGCCGGCTGATACGTGCCAGCCGCGTTTACCTTTATAATTCAATTAGGGAAAGAACTTACATCCATGCAAAACTTCAAATCCTATCAGGTGCAACCGAACATCCCGCAGAACCTCACTTTCCTGGAAACCCTCTCACGCAACATGTGGTGGTGCTGGACCCGGGACGCCATCGAGCTTTTCCGGCGCATCGATCCACGCCTGTGGGCCGAGTGCGGCCGTAATCCCATCCCGTTTCTCACACGGGTCCCCCAGGCCCGCTTGGAGAAGCTCGCCAAGGACACCAGCTTTGTCGGCCATCAGGAACGGGTACGCGGGTTGTTTGAGAAACGGGTGAACCACGCCGAGATCCAGGTCGAATTGCCCCTCGGCCCCGGCGAACACATCGCCTATTTCTCCATGGAGTTCGGCGTGCACGAGAGCCTGCCGTTTTTCGCCGGCGGCCTCGGGATATTGGCCGGCGACCATCTGAAGGCCTCGTCCAACACCGGGTTGCCGTTGGTGGGCGTCGGGCTCATGTACCGGCAGGGCTATTTCCGTCAATACCTCAACCACGAAGGCCTGCAGCAGGAGGCCTACCCGGAGACCGATTTTTTCAGCCTGCCCCTGCAGCGCATGCGCGATGCGACCGGAAACGAAGTCCGGGT
Source organism: uncultured delta proteobacterium (assembly GCA_963716325.1). GTDB lineage: Bacteria > Desulfobacterota > Desulfobacteria > Desulfobacterales > SpSt-501 > SpSt-501. The sequence goes on from CAVQTH010000052.1 coordinate 26,049, forward strand.
GAGCATCCGCAGCGCCGACGGCCCCATCCATGCGATCGTTTGGAAGGTCCTCATCGGCCGGGTGCCGCTATTCCTGCTTGACACCAACATCCTGGAAAACCCCCCCGAGCACCGCGAGGTCACTGCGCGGCTCTACGCAGCCGAAGCCAAGATCCGCCTGGCCCAGGAAGTGCTTCTTGGGATCGGGGGGATGCGCGCGCTTCAGGCCATGGGCATAACGCCCAAGATCGTCCACATGAACGAGGGGCATTGTGCATTTGCAGGGCTGGAGCGCCTGGCCCAGCTCACCGAAGGACAGGGAATCGACCTGAAGGCGGCCCTGCAGATCGTCCCGCGCACGACGGTGTTCACGACCCACACCCCGGTCGCTGCCGGTCACGACGAGTTCCCGGCGGACATGGTCAGGCCCTTTCTCAAACCCCTGGCAGAGAAGCTGGGCATATCGGAAAAGGAGATGCTGTCCTGGGGACAGGCCCAGGGAGCCCACGACAATGGCCCGGTTTCCATGTTCATCCTGGGGGTGCGCCTGGCGGCCGCCTGCAACGGGGTCAGCGAGCTCCACGGCAGCGTCGCCCGCCGGATGTGGGCCCACATCTGGCCGGGCCGCCCGGTGGAGGAAGTGCCGATTGCCCACATCACCAACGGGGTGCACATCCCCACGTTCGTATCCAACGAATTCGGCGGCTTGTTCGACCGCTACCTCGGGCCCGACTGGTACCTGGGGTCCCAGCGGCTGGACAACATCCGGCGCATCGAGGAGATATACAACGAAGAGCTCTGGCGCGCCCACGAGCTGAACCGCTCGCGTCTGGTGCGCACCTGCCGCGAACAGCTCGTCATGCAGTATCAGCGCCGCAACGCCCCCCGCAAAGTGCTCGAAGCCGTGGACAAGGCGCTCGACCCGGACGTGCTGACCATCGTTTTCGCCCGGCGCTTTGCCACCTACAAGCGGGCGTTTCTGCTGATCCAGGACCCACAGCGGCTGGAGGCCATCATCAACAGTGAGGAGCAGCCGGTGCAGTTCATTTTTGCCGGCAAGGCCCATCCGCGCGACAACGAGGGTAAGGATCTCATCCGGCAGCTTTTCCAATTTGCCAACCGGCCCGCGGTGCGCGAAAAATTTATCTTCCTGGAAAACTATGATTTGCATCTGGCCCGGCATCTCCTGCAGGGCGCAGACGTCTGGCTGAACACCCCCCGCCGGCCTTTCGAAGCCTGCGGCACCTCCGGCATGAAGGCGGCCATCAACGGCGCCCTCAATTTCAGCATTCTGGACGGATGGTGGTGCGAGGGCTACCGTGAGGAGGTGGGCTGGAGCATCGGCAACGGCGAGGAATACGAAGACCACGCCTACCAGGATGCTGTAGAAAGCCAGGCGCTCTACAACATTCTCGAGAACGAGCTGGTGCCCTGCTTCTACGATCGCAAGAAAGGCGATCTGCCCACCCGCTGGATCGAGAAGATGAAGGCGTCGATGAAGATGGCCATGGAAGGGTTCTGCAGCCTGCGCATGGTCACCGACTACGCCGAAAAGCTCTATGCCCCGGCGGCGCGTTGGTACGACCGACTGGCGGCCGACGGCGGAGCGGAAGCCAAACGGCTCGCCGCCCAGCAGGAACGGGTGCGCTCGCTCTGGAAAGGTATCGAGATCGGCCCTCCGGCCCGGGACATCCGCGGGGTGCAGCGCGTGGGGGATTCTTTCCTGGTGACCGCGGAGGTGAGCATGGGCGAGCTGCGCCCGGATGAAATCGACATCGAGCTTTACTTCGGATTTTACAAGAGCTTCTCGGAGCTCACAGACAGCCGCGTCATTCCCATGCAGGTAAAAGAGGATCGCGGCGCCGGCCGGTATCTTTACGGCTGTCAGATGGCCTGCGAAGCCGCCGGCCGCTTCGGCTTTTCGGTGCGGGCGACGCCGCACGGGGATGCCTGGATCAAACTGACGCCGGGGCTGATCACCTGGGCATCGGAATAAGCACATGAAAGGATCGGCGCCATGAAGACCCCGACCCGCAATCCCAGGGTGCTGGTGGTGACCCCGGAGGTCACCTATCTGCCGGACCGCATGGGCAACCTCGCCTCTTTTTTCACCGCCAAGGCTGGCGGGCTGGCCGACGTGTCGGCCGCGCTGGTGAGCGCCTTGCTGGATCAGGGGGCCGACGTGCATGTGGCTCTTCCCGATTACCGCTCCATATTCAGCGACCGGCTGGTCCCTTTCTTGAAAGAGGAGATCTCCAGCATCCAGCGCAAGATGCCGGACGACCGCGTCCACCTGGCGGAGGACCGGGCGTTTTTCTACATCAACCGGGTCTACTCCAAGTACGGAGATGAAAACATCAAGCTCGCCCTGGCCTTTCAGCGGGAGGTCATCAACAACATCATCCCGCGGGTGCAGCCCGACCTCATCCACTGCAACGACTGGATGACCGGGCTCATCCCGGGGGTCGCGCGGCGGCTGCGCATCCCGTGCCTGTTCACCATTCACAACATCCACACCGTCAAGTCCACCATGGCCTTCATCGAGGACCGCGGCATCGATGCCGCCAGCTTCTGGCAGCATCTGTACTACATGAACTACGCCCCCTCCTACGAGGCCGCCCGGGATTACAATCCGGTGGACTTTCTGACGAGCGGCATCTTTGCCGCGCATTTCGTCAACACGGTGAGCCCCACGTTCCTGCTGGAGGTCGTGGACGCGCTGCATCCGTTCGTCGAAGAACAGATCCGCCGTGAGATGGCCAACAAATATTACGCCGGCTGCGCCTTCGGCATCCTGAACGCTCCCGACCCCGCCTTCAACCCCCAGACCGACAAGGACCTCAAAAAAAAGTACGGCCCCAAGGACCATGCCGCGGCCAAGCGCGAGAACAAGCGCTTCCTGCAGCGCAACCTGGGGCTGATCGAGGATGTGGCGGCGCCGCTGTTCTTCTGGCCCTCGCGGCTCGACCCGGTCCAGAAGGGCTGCCAGCTGCTGGCGGACATCTTCTATCGACTGATTTCCACCTGGTGGGACCGGAACCTGCAAATCGTCTTCGTGGCCAACGGCGATTACCAGCGCGTGTTCCAGGACATCGTCAACCAGCACCAGTTCCACAAGCGCGTTGCCCTCTGCGATTTCAGCGAACAGATGGAGCACCTGGCCTACGCCGCCTCGGATTTCATCCTGATGCCCTCGCGTTTCGAACCCTGCGGCCTGCCCCAGATGATCGCACCCATGTACGGGTCGCTGCCCGTGGCGCACGACACGGGCGGCATCCACGACACCATCCGGCACCTGGACACCGCCGCCAACACCGGCAACGGCTTCCTCTTCAAAACCTTCGACGGCAACGGCCTGTTCTGGGCCATCGAAGAGGCCATGAAATTTTACGCGCTGCCGGCCCAGACCAGAGCCCGCCAGATCAAACGCATCATGACCGAATGCGCCGAAACTTTCACCTACGAGCAGTCGGCACGGCAGTACATCAACCTGTATGAAAAAATGCTGCAGCGACCGCTGGTGGTTGAGGAATAAGCCCAATTCAATTTTGATAGGATACCATGGCTCGTCCAACGCGCGCTCCGATCCTGACCAGCGAACGAATCGTCACGCGTATGGTTCGCCGCGACCCGCTGCTTGAGCCCTATGCCGACATTATCCGCCGCCGCCTCACCCTGGTCGACACAACGGAAAAACGCCTGACGGGCGGCCGCCTGACCCTTGCCGATTTCGCCTCCGGCCACGAATATTTCGGCCTGCACCTGAAGGGCAACCAGTGGGTCCTGCGGGAATGGGCGCCGAACGCCACCCGCATCTTCCTTGTTTCGGACGGGACCGGATGGAAAGAAAAGCCCCCGTGCGAGTTCAAACGCAAGAACGCCGACGGCGTCTGGGAGCTGCGGCTGCCCAAAAAGACATTGCGCCACGGAGATCTGTACCACTTGAAGGTCCACTGGCGGGGCGGCCGAGGTGACCGCATCCCGGCGTGGACCCGGCGCGTCGTCCAGGACCCTGCCACTCTTATCTTCAACGCCCAGGTCTGGCACCCTGAAACGCCCTTCCAGTGGCAGCACCCGCGCTTCCAGAGCAAGGCTGCCGCACCTCTTGTATACGAAGTCCACCCCGGTATGGCCCAGGCTGAGGAGAAAATCGGAACCTGGTGCGAATTCACCGATAGAATCCTGCCGCGCATCGCTGCGGCCGGATACGACACCGTGCAGCTCATGGCCGTGCAGGAACACCCGTATTACGGCTCGTTCGGCTACCAGGTGTCGAGCTTTTTCGCGGCCAGTTCGCGCTTTGGGACCCCCGAAGAACTCAAGGCGCTCGTGGACGCCGCCCACGGCAAGGGGATCGCCGTGGTCATTGACCTGGTGCACTCCCATTCCGTGTCAAACGAGGTCGAAGGGCTCAGCCGTTTCGACGGGACCCTGCACCAGTACTTCCATGACCTGCCGCGCGGGCGCCACCGTGCGTGGGATTCGCGCTGCTTCGACTACGGCAAAATCCAGGTCCTGCACTTCCTGTTGTCCAACTGTCGCTTCTGGCTGGATGAGTACCGCGTCGACGGCTTCCGTTTCGACGGGGTGACCAGCATGCTCTACCTCGACCACGGCCTCGAAAAAAGTTTCGTTTCCTATGCCGACTACTTCAACGACAACGTGGACGAGGACGCCCTCACCTATCTGGCGCTGGCCAACCGCCTGATCCACACCCTGCGGCCGGATGCCGTAACTGTGGCCGAGGACGTGAGCGGCATGCCGGGGCTCGCCGCACCGGGGACGGAGGGCGGATTCGGCTTCGATTACCGTTTCGCCATGGGCATTCCCGACTACTGGATCAAGCTGATAAAGGAGGTCCCGGACGAGCATTGGCCCATGGCGCATCTCTGGTACGAGCTCACCAACCGCCGCCACGACGAAAAGACCATCAGTTATGCCGAGTCCCACGACCAGGCCCTGGTGGGCGACCAGTCGATTATTTTCCGGTTGATCGGCGAGGACATGTACCGGCACATGCAGACCGGCGACACCCACCTGCGCGTCGACCGCGGACTGGCCCTGCACAAGATGATCCGGCTGATCACGCTTGCCACCGCCGGCAGCGGCTATCTCAATTTCATGGGAAACGAATTCGGCCACCCGGAGTGGATCGACTTCCCGCGGCAGGGCAACAACTGGTCGTTCAAGTATGCGCGCCGGCAGTGGAACCTCATGGACGACCCGAACCTGAAATACCGCTACCTGGCGCGCTTCGACTACGACATGATCGGCCTGGCGAAAACCTCCCGGCTGCTCAAGAACCCCTGGCCAAACCTGCTGCATGAACACAACGACAACAACGTCATCGCCTTCGAGCGGGCAGGGCTGGTCTTCGTCTTCAACTTCCACCCCACGGTTTCCCATTTCGGCTATCGCATCTTCGCCCCGCCCGGAAAATACCGCGTCATCCTTGACAGCGATTCCGCGGAATACGGCGGCCACGGCCGGCTAAAGCCGGAGCAGGAGCACTTAACGCTCTTCGAGGAGGAATCCGGCCGCAACGCCCTCAGCCTCTATCTACCCACTCGCACAGCAGTTGTCCTGGAGTTGCAAGACCGTTCCGCCAAGGCGGGCTCCGATGAGTAAGACAGAGATGCCCCGTCCGGACCCACTCGAACTGTCTTTCCCGGCGGATGCACAGGCCTCTGATCCGAACCCGGCATTTCGCCGCATCATCGAGCGTCTCAATGAGGCGGTCCTGGTCATTCAGGACCAGGCCTTTCTCTTTGCCAATCCGAAAGCCCAAGAGCTGCTGGGCTATTCCGAGAATGAGCTGAAATCCGGCACCCTGCACCGGGTGGTTCACCCGGAGGACCTGGATCTTGTGCTGCAGCAGTCCACTGAAAGCGCGCGCAGCGAAAACCCTCGGGAATCCTTCACATTCAAAATCCTTGCCAAGAGCGGCGATGCCCGCTGGGTGGAGATGCGAAGCGAAGCCTTCAGCTGGCAGGGCCAGGCGGCTACGCTTTGCTTTTTAAAGGATGTGACCGCTCATCACCTGATTGAGCAGAAATTCAGACGGGTCGTGAATTCAACGAGCGAAGGGTTCATGATGCTGGACCGCGAATTGCGCATCACGGAGGTGAACCCCGCCCTGCTCTTCATGACCGAATACGGGCCGGAGGATCTGATCGGGAAAAGCGTGGAGGGGATGTACGAGCAGGGCGGAGTGGAATTTTACTCGGCCAGCCGCGATCACATGAGCTTTGAGGCCAACCTCATCACTCAGGACGGGCAGCATCTCCCCACCCTCTTCAAACGCAGCATACTGCGGGACGAGGCCGGGCAGGTGATCGGTTACCTGTTTTTCCTGACCGACCTGACCGAGCTCAAGGCCACGCAGGATGAGCTGCGCCGGACGGAGCAGCGCTACCACAGCATGTACCGCAACGCGGTGCAGGGCATGTTCCAGAGCGAGCTTTCGGGAAAATTCATCCGGGTCAACCCGGCCTACGCCCGGATCCTGGGGTACGGCTCGCCCGATGAAATGCTGCGCCTTAAAACCAGCAGCACCGAATTTTATTTTGACCCGGCCGACCGGCAGCGCATGGTTCAGGCTTTGAAACGCAGGGGGCTGCTGGCAAACTATGAGGTCAAGCTCCGGCGCAAGGACGGCAGGCCGGTGTGGACGCTTGCCAACTACCGGCTGACTCGAGACGACAACGGGGAGCAGATCATCGAAGGGATCCTGGTGGACCACACCCGGCAGAAACGGCTGGAAGAGGTTCTACGCCAAGGTCGCGAACGCTTCCGAAACCTGTCCCTGCGCGACAACCTCACGGGGCTCTTCAACACCCGCTACCTCTATCAGGCCCTCGAGGGGCTTTTCGAGGAAAACCGTGCTTCCAACGGGCCGTTTTCTCTGATCTTCATGGACATGGACAATTTCAAGCACGTGGTCGACACCCACGGGCATCTGAACGGCAGCCAGGCGCTGCGCGAGGTCGCTCGGACCATCCGCTCCGCCATCAAGAAGCCGTGTTTCGGAGTGGCCTACGGAGGAGACGAGTTTGTCGTTGTGCTGCCCGGGTTCGACAAGAACCGGGCTAAATCCAAAGCGGAATCCATCCGCACGAAAATGAAGCGCACCACTTACCTCACCGACAGCGGCCTTGCGGTGCGGCTGAGCGCCAGCTTCGGGCTGGCGAGTTACCCCGATGACGCCGCGGACAGCAAGAGCCTGCTGGCCCGGGCGGACAAGGCCCTTTTCCGGGTCAAGCAAACCGGCAAGGGGTGCATCGGCACGGCTTAGTTATTACTCCGGCAATCAAATACGGCAAGTTCAGCATCTCGCGCACAGGCGGAGCGGGGTGCCCGCCGCGGCGGGCACCCCGCTCCGCCTTCACCCGAACTGGGTTTGGCATATTTGATTGCCGGTTTAATAAAAACCGGATGATACGGCGAAGGGGTTTTCTCAAGAATTCTTGTAGCGGTGGTAATATCTCATGACGCGCTCGATGTAATCTGTGGTCTCCTGATAGGGGGGGACGCCGCCGTAGCGGTCGACAGCGCCGGGGCCGGCGTTGTAAGCGGCAAGCGAGAGCGTTAGTTTGCCGTTGTAACGGTCCATCATGTCCCGCAGGTAACGCGCACCGCCGTCGATGCTCTGGTTGGGGTCGAAGGGGTTTTCCACGTTCAGCAACCGGTAATTCATGGGCATGATCTGCATCAACCCGCGGGCACCCTTGTGGGATGTGGCGTTGGGGTCGAAATCGGACTCGGCCTTGATGACGGCCTTGATGAGTGGGGCCTCGAGGCCGTATTTCTTGGATGCTTCGGTGATGATGGGGTCGAACTGGTTGGAGTCGAGTTTGCTGATGAAGATTTTGCGCTCGCGCATGAACAGCTTGAACTTGGCCGAAGTGGGGGCGTTGGTGAAATGCATCACCCCGTTCTCATCGATGTAACGGTAGATGTCGGCGGGTGCCGTGGATGGGAGCAGCATCGCAACGAAAAGCAAGCTCAGGATGCCGACGATCTGAAGTTTCCGATGGCTCATGGGTGCGAACATCTTGCACGTTGGCAGTTAAGAACCGGACCACATTTCCATTTTAACCGAAAACAGCCGTAAACTTCAAGCGTTAAATTGGAATTGTGTGTGATTCTAACCGGATATACAATATATCGGCCGATCGTGGAAAAACTTTAACATCAGAACAACTGGAGCTGATCTGGTTTTCTCTTTCGGTGCTTGCCGCGCGGGGATTCATCCTTCAGAAGGCGTTCCTCGATGTGCGTGACGAAGGGCGACATTTCGCGGTCGGCGGCCTTGCCGAAAATCCGCCGGCGCCGGGCCCACGTCAGAAAGAGCCGCTCCTTCGCCCGCGTCATGGCGACATAAAACAGTCGGCGTTCTTCGTCGACGTCCGTTCCGCCCCTTTCCGACGACCGCTTGTAAGGGATCAGCCCATCTTCGCACCCGGCGATGAAAACCACCGGAAACTCTAGCCCCTTGGCGGCATGCATGGTCATCAACGCCGCTTTCTCTGCTCGCGGGTGATAGAGATCGGTGTCTGTAAAAAGGGCGCCGCTGTTGAGAACCCCTTTGCCGGTTGCTCCTGAATCTGCCACCATGGCAGCGAGCCGGTTCAGCGCCTCTCTGGTTTTCTCTTCGGCAAAGAAGGCCGCAACACCCGGATGGTTTATTACGTTAAGAAGCCTCTCCTCTCCTTTCTCGGATGCCGTCTCCCGATCCATGGCGGAAAGCCGAGCAGCCACCTCAGTCAGCTCAAACTGCTGATTCCGGTTTAGACTTGCGATGGGAAAGCGTATGACCCCCGACAACCCATCCCTGAGGCATAGCCGGTTCTTGAAACACCAGTCCTTGAAAGTTGCAAGAACTCGCCGCCCTAACTTGGGGGCGACCACCGCCACGGCATTTTCGAAATCAGAGTAGCTGCCGCAGCCGGATAGAACCTTCAGCAAGGACAAGATCTCGGCGACCCCCCTTTCTTTGAATACCTGGCGCCGGTTGACGGCTTGGAAGGGAATGCCGCAGTTTTCCAACCCATCAGCGATTAATCGGAGTTGGTCGCTCGTGCGAGTTAAAATGGCAAAATCCGCATACCCCCTGACAAGGGACGGGTGGGCCTCCTTGACCCGGCCGGTGTCGATGGAATGAAAACCGGTCCCGCCCACAAGGTCGTCGATGACGCGGGCAATCGATTCAGCCTCGGCGTGTTCGTTCGCAAGCTCGAGAATGGCGACGGTCTTGGCGCCGTCGATGCTTGAATAGGTCCTTGATCGTTCTATGCCGTCCCGGTTGATCACCTGGAAGGAGGCTGATAGAATGGCGCGGGTGGAGCGATAGTTGTGCGTCAGGTGAAGGACTTCCGCACCAGGATAGTCTTCCAGAAACTTACGAAAACAGCGTGAATCGGATCCGCGGAACCCATAGATGGATTGATCCGGGTCGCCGATGACGCACAGGCTGTTCTCGCCGGAGCCCGTCGGTACAAGGCTGTGGATGATCCGGTATTGGCCGTAGTTTAAATCCTGGTACTCATCCACAAACACGTGCTGAAAGCGGTTCCGGCAGGAGCGTCCAAATTCCGGACCCTCCAGGCGTTTGGCCGTCTTGAAGATAAGGTCTTCGAAGTCCACCAACCTCTGGCTTTCCAGCAACTGCCGATAGGCGCGGTAGACGGCCGCCACGCATTGCTCCTCAGAAACATGACTCGCCGATTCGGGCAGGTCATCGGGGAGCAAAAGGGTCTGCTTGGCGCGCATGATCCGCGACTGCAGCGCCGGGACGCTCAGGGGTACCGAAATGCCGCTCTGAGCCGCCATGGCCGCCGCTTGTCTGAGCAGACCGATCTGCTCATCATCGTCGATGATCCCGAACGCAGGCTCCGGGTTGTCTTCAAGCAGCAATTGCAGGCACAGGCCGTGAAAGGTGGAGATGACGGGAAGTGTGTGGCTTTCGCCGAGCAGGCCCCTCAGCCGCGATCGCATTTCTTCTGCGGCCCGGTTGGTGAACGTAACGGCCAGCACACGGTCGGCTGAAATACCCCTCTCGGAAATCTGGCGTGCGATACGGCAGGTCAGGGTGTGGGTTTTTCCGGTGCCCGGGCCGGCCACGATCATCAATCTATCTCCGTCGTATTCCAAAATCCGGCGCTGGTCTTCGTTGAGTTGATCCATCCATGACCGTCGGTCTTTTGCAGAGGACGCGATGGCTGGAAGATCCAATTGGGTGGGTTTTTCGCCTTTAGGGGAAGCGAAATTATGGGGGTACGAGGATGGAGGCGCATCAACCGGATGAGAGAAAAGGAACCGCTGCCCTTGAATCTGCGCTCGTTCCTGAACGGTGAAAATCTTGACTCGTCCGTATTCACCGTCGAAACCCGGGATGATGTCGACTCTCTTTTCGCGCATGCGCTGCACCGCCTCGCCCAGCAACGGAATTCCGGCTTGATCGATATCATCCGGGTTCAATTCCTGTAGAATGCGGAGCTCCGGCCCGAGGGTCTCAATGGCCCCACGATAGGCCTGGGAGACCTTTTGAGTCTTCGGCCCCACCTGAAGGATCTCTGACAGCAGGTCGGTCAGGGGAACGAGGTGGTGATAGGGATAAATCTTCTCCGGCCGTTGCCCTGCCGGCCGGTCCGCCAACTCTTCGACCCGGTTGAGAACCCCTATGGTGAGCGGTTTGCCGCATTGAGAACAAAGGCCCTGTTGAGCCATCGTTTCCCTGGGCGTCAGGCAAACTCCACAGCTGCGGTGACCGTCCATGTGGTACTTGCCCTCCTCCGGGTAGAACTCGATGGTGCCGGAGAAGCGCTTTGGGTCCCCGCTTTTTAAGGCCTCGCGCATGGCAAAATAAGACAACTCGGTGTCGAACAGGTTGGCTTCACGGCCCACGTTGGCTGGAGAGTGGGCGTCGGAATTAGACACGAGCGTGATCCCATCCAGAAAGGAAACTCTCCAATTCATGGCTGGATCAGATGACAGTCCGGTTTCGGCCGCAAAGATATGGCCGGTGAGATCTCCGAAACAATCGCTGATGGAGTCAAACCCCGACTTGGATCCCAGCATGGAAAACCACGGTGTCCATATGTGGGCCGGGATTAGACATGCATCCGTGGAGGTCTCCAGCACCACCTCGAGCAGATCGCGGGCGTCAAGCCCAAGGATCGGCCGTCCATCGGATTGAATGTTGCCGATTTTTTCAAGCCTCCGGTTGAGATGGCGGACTGCCTCAAGGTCGGGAGCCAATACAAGGTTGTGGTTCTTGCGGGTTTTGCCTTCTTTTTTGTAAATATTACTGATCTCGGTGGCCAGTACAAAACGCACCATTCCTCGACAGTTGGCCGGCACCCTTGCATCCAAGGTTGTTGAAATTTCACTATTGAGCCGAAACAACCCCGGCTCCGCGGGTTTAAGTTTTTTTTCGATTTCCGCAAACCATGCCGGGTGGCTGAAATCCCCGGTTCCAATCACCTGGACCCCTTTGATCTGGGCGGCTACATAGAGGTTCTCGAGGTCAAGATCTTTGGCCGTGGCGCGTGAATATCTGGAGTGGACATGAAGGTCGGCAATGATTTTCATTGTGAAGATTTGTCTTGTTTAAAATCAGTAAATACGCTATATATTTATGTAATTTTTTTTTGACACTATATCTGGTGGTTTATCCGGGATTTAGCTTATGGGTATTCTTTCATCGGCGGTTTCCATCACCCGCTACCGTGCGGAAGGAAAAATTGAAGGCTCGGTAATGGAAACGATTGCCAAGGGACTCAAGAAAAATGCCATCCTTGAGATCGACGAAGACGCGGTTGAAAAAGCCACCGGGTGGACGTCGTTTGAAACCCCGTTTCAGCCTAATTTTGAAGGTTCCAGTTTTGTTTTTGGAAACCTCTTTATCTTCTCGCTGAGGATCGACCGCAAGTCGATCCCGTCAAAGCTTCTGAAAAAACACCTGACCCTTGAAACATCTAAACGCCTGGCCAAGACCAATCGTCGGTTTCTGGCGAAGGATGAAAAACAGGCATTGAAGGACAAGGTAACGGCCGACCTTGCCGTCCGAGTTCCATCGACGCCGAATGTATATGATCTGTTGTGGGATTACGAAAAATCATCGGTTTGTTTTTTTTCCAATCTGCGCTCAGCCAATGAGGAACTTGAAACGTTGTTCAAGCGTTCGTTCAATATGTCGTTGATCCGTATTTTTCCTTACACGGCTGCCGACCTTCAAGCCGAATTGACGGACCAGGAGCGCGATGTCTTACTGGGCCTTTCTCCTACACATTTTTCAAACTAATAGCCAACACTAATTCAAGTTTAATCGATGCTGGATCTATCTGTCGCTTATAGTCGTTATCGTTTCCTGGGAGACGAGTTTCTCACGTGGCTGTGGTACCTTATCGAAACCGGACCAGATGCCTTCAGATCAGCCGACCCTGACTGTTTGGCACTGGAGGTCGGCAACAGGGTCGTACTTGAAAATCGCAAGGGTAAATCAATAGAGCGTATAACGATCAAGGGTGATGATGCGGGTTTAGAAGAAGGAAAAATGGCCCTGAAAAAAGGGGCTTTAGTAACAGAGTTGGCATTGGTTTTTAAATCCGGGGACCATGAATGGCAGTTCAGTATCAAAGGCGAAAGCCTTAACTTGAGCGGCCTAAAGGCTCCGGGGCCTGCTCTTCCTCAAAGTCCTGAAGAAATGGAGCCTTTTTTATTGGATAAGACTCAACAATTTTATAAAATTATTATTTTTATTGAAAAAATGTATAAAAATTTTATTAGATTACGAATATCAAGTGGTTGGTCGTCCAAAACAACACCCGCTATTAAAAAATGGGTTAAGGTGGTCGAATAGGGATTTTTCTGCAACATACATTAACCCTTCAATGGGATGTCAATAGAATTAGAGTTATAAACAAGGTTAGGTGATATAAAGACAAGGTCACTCTTTCGATCGTAAAGAATAGTTGTTTTTTAACATTATAAAAAATTTTATTTAATATTATATTAATATGTTATTTAATTTATAGACATATTGACACTCCATCATCTTCATCTATATTTTAATTAATTATAAATAGAGAGGGAAACATGAGAGTGACTATCCAGAAATCTCATATTCTGCCGGTGCTTTCCCGAATACAAGGTATTACCGGTCGAAAAACCAACTTGGCGATTACAACCAACGTTTTAATTAGAACCACTGAGTCTGGAATTACATTTTCTGCCACAGATCTTGAAACCGGGTTCGAGGGGCATTACCCGGGAAACATCGAATCCAAAGGGACCCTGGCCATCAGTGCGCGTAAATTTTTTGAAATCGTCAGAGATTTTCCCAGCGAAGAAATTGTTTTAAAGGAGCTTGATAACCATTGGGTCGAGATTGGAAACTCAACTGTCGAGTACCATATCGTCGGAATGAACCCGGAAGATTTCCCGGAGATACCAAAAATTGAGACTGATGATTTTTTCGAAATTGAATCGACGGCCTTGGCCGGGATGATCGCTAAATCCGTCATTATATCCGCAGCAGCAGACGACAGGCGCACTCACATCATCGGAGTCTACGCCGAGTGGTTGGACGATCAAAAAAATAAGCTGTTCCGAATGGTGTCCACAGATGGAAGCCGGTTGTCGAAAGTCGACTCTCTTTTTGAAAAATCTGTAAAATTGCCGATCGGCAAAGGTATTCTCATACCCAAAAAGAGTCTGAATGAAGTTGGAAAGTTTCTGGATGCGGAAGGCATGGTCCGGGTGGCCTTTAAAGACAACAATTTTGTCGTGAAAAAGGATAATGAAACCATCATCATCCGGCTTCTTGAGGGGGAGTTCCCCAAATACGCCGACATCATTGTGAAGCCCACCGCTCATTCGGTGGTTCTGGACCGACAAATGTTTCTGATGATGCTGAAGCGGATGTCCATCCTGTCGTCCGACGAGTATAAAGGAGTCATATTCAATTTCGACACCGATAAACTCACCATATCGTCGACCAATCCTGAAATCGGCGAATCAAAAGAGGACATGCCTATAGAGTTCAAGGGTAAAAAGATCACCGTGATGTTCAACCCCAGGTTTTTCTTAGACACATTAAACGTCATCGATGATGATAAAGTGACGCTAAACATCGACAGCGAGGATCGCCCATGTCTGGTCAGCAGTGAAAAAGACGACACCTATTTAAGTGTCATCATGCCCATGCGGATTTGAAGTAAAATTTTAACAGAGACGGTTTGAGTTATGAATACCAACGGAAATTTCAACTATACCGCAGACAATATCAAGGTTTTGGAAGGTCTCGAGGCGGTCCGTAAAAGGCCGGCCATGTACATCGGCAACATCGACATCGCCGGCTTGCACCACCTTGTGTATGAGGTGGTGGACAACAGCATCGATGAAGCCATGGCAGGCTTTTGTGATTTGATAAACGTTATCGTTCATACGGATAACAGCGTAACCGTGATCGACAACGGCCGGGGCATACCCGTTGGTCTGCACAAAAAGGAAAACATCCCTGCACTTGAAGTTGTTATGACCAAACTGCATTCCGGCGGGAAGTTCGATGACAACTCGTACAAAGTGTCCGGCGGCCTTCACGGTGTCGGGGTTTCGGTCGTAAACGCCCTGTCCGTCAAACTTGAAGTAGAGGTTCACACCGATGGAAGTATTTATCACCAGATCTACTCTCGGGGGGCCAAGACCACCGAACTGACGGTGACCGGCAAGACCCGCAAACGCGGAACCAAAGTCCATTTTTGGCCGGATACGGAAATTTTTACCGTTACCGAGTTCACCAACGACATTCTGATCCGTCGTCTGCGGGAACTGGCTTTTCTGAACAAAGGGGTGCGCATCACCTTCGAGGATGAGCGCTCCGACGTAAAAGAGGAATTCTTATACAAGGGCGGGATCATTGAGTTCTGTGAGCACTTGAACCGCCGCAACACACCGCTGCACAAGCCGATTTACATTGAAGGTGAAAAGAGCGACATCCAGGTCGAGTTGGCGATTCAATACAACGACACCTACATCGACAAAATCCTGTCTTTTGCCAACAACATCAACACGACCGAGGGCGGAACTCACTTGATCGGTTTCAAGTCGGCGCTGACCCGCACCATCAATGCCTACGCCACCAACGGCAACGTCCCCAAGAACATGCAGGCCAAGATCACCGGTGACGACGTGCGCGAAGGCTTGACCGCCATCATCAGCGTGCGCATCCGGAACCCGCAGTTCGAGGGGCAGACCAAGACCAAACTCGGCAACAGCGAAGTCAAGGGTTTGGTCGAATCGTTGGTGAATGAAAAACTAGTGCTCTACTTCGAGGAAAATCCCTCCGTTGCCAGGAAAGTCGTTGGCAAGGGCGCCGAGGTGGCACGCGCCCGCCATGCGGCCCGGCGCGCCC
>CAVQTH010000053.1:0-23147 GCA_963716325.1 uncultured delta proteobacterium
ATTTTTGCACTATGTCCAGCCCTTTCTATAATGCTGTTCCTGCCCGCCGCTTGGCAACATACCAATTTTCGCTGCCGTTTTTGCAGTATTTTAAAAAAGCAGGTGCCGATTCATGATGATGGATTGCCTTGATAAACCCTCGGCACGCGGGCGGTGAGGTCGCAGACGATCTCGTAGTTGATGGTGTTGAGCATCCGGGCGAGGTCGTCCGCCGATATGGACTCGCCTCCCTGTTTGCCGAAGATGACGACCTCGTCTTCGACTTGAACGCCGGGGACCGTGCCCACGTCCAGCATGGTCAGGTCCATGCACACCCGGCCGACGACGGGCACGCGACGCCCGCCCACCAGCATCTCGCCCCTTGAGGAAAACAGGCGGCGGTAGCCGTCGGCGTACCCGATGGGGATGGTGGCGATGACGGTCGGGGCCGGGGTGCGATAGGTGCTCCCGTAGCTGATGCCGGCCCCGGCCGGGACCGATTTCAGGTGGATGATGCGGGCCTTGAGCGCCATGGCCGGCTGCAGGGAGATGCCGGTGAGGTCGATTTCGCCGGAAGGCCTGAGCCCGTAAAGTGCGATCCCCGGTCGGACCAGGTCGAGGTGGGACTCCGGCAGTGCGATGACGGCGGCGCTGTTGGCGGCATGCCGGACCGCGAACTCCAGGCCGGCCGCACGCAGGCAGGACAGGACGTCAAGGAACAGGGCCAGCTGGCGCTTGGCGTGGGACGTGTCGGCGCTGTCGGAGGCCGCAAAGTGGGTGAAGATGCCTTCGGCGTCTAAACCGGGAAGGCGGGCGATGGCCGTCGCCTCACGGATGAAATCCTCCCCCACTGCATGGCCCGGCGTTTTCCTGGAGAGGGCCGCCGGCACCATCCCGAGTCGGCCCATGCCCGTGTCCACCTTCACATGCACCCGGATGCGCTTGCCGCGCGCGGCGGCAGCGGCGGAGTAGGCGTGGGCGGCGTCCGTCGAGTAGACGGACTGCCGCAGGTCGAAGTCGATCAGGCGGCCGGCCTCGGCCGGCGGCGTGTAGCCGAACACGAGGATCGGCACGCCGAAGCCGGCCTCCCGCAGGGGGATCGCTTCCGGCAGACGGGCCACCCCCAGCCATTCGGCGCCGTTGGCGAGCGCCGTGCGGGCCACTTCGACGGCGCCGTGCCCGTAGCCGTTGGCTTTGACGACGGCCATCACTCTGGCCCTGGGGTCGGCGCGGCGGCGCAGCTCGCGAACGTTGTGGGCGATGGCGCCCAGGTCGACTTCGGCCCAGATCAGAGGATTCGCGTTGCTTGCGTTCATAGCGTTGCTCGCGTTGGTGGCGTTACCTGCGTTGCTTGCGTTACTTGCGTTCGGGCGTTGCTCGTGTTCGCAAAGCCGGTTTCGCGAGTTTGAACTTTTATGCGATGGACGCCGGAAACGCAAGAAGATGCTTTCAAAAAGCAGGCGCGGCATCTGTCGGCTTCAGGCCCGCGAGACTCTCCTGTCTTTTGGCCAGCAACGCCAGCAACGCGACTCACGCGCTAACGCCTTAACGCGTTGAAGGACTCCTTGGCGTGGTAGGAGCTGCGCACGAAGGGGGCGCTGGCGACTTCGGAGAACCCCATGTCCAGCGCGGCCTTGCGCCAGTTCTCGAAATCGGCCGGGGGGACGTAGGTTTCCACCGGCAGATGCTCCGGCGAAGGCTGGAGGTACTGGCCGAGGGTGAGGATCCGGCCGCCGACCGCGCGCAGGTCCTGCAGCGTCTGCCGGATTTCCTCCGGCTGTTCGCCCAGGCCCAGCATCAGGCCGGATTTGGTCGGGGTCCCCGGGGCGATCTCCCCGGCGCGGCGCAGAAGCTCCAGCGAGCGGCGGTAATCGGCCTGGGGCCGGACCCGGGGATAAAGCCGCGGGACGGTCTCAATGTTGTGGTTGAGGACATCGGGCCGGGCGCGCAGCACGATTTCAAGCGCGGTGGGATCCCCCTGGAAGTCGGGGATCAGCACCTCGATCTCCGCTCCCGGGACCCGGCGGCGGATTTCATGAATGGTCGCCGCGAAATGTCCGGCCCCGCCGTCCGGCAGGTCGTCCCGGGTGACGGAGGTGACCACGACATATTTCAGCTCCATCCGTTCGACGGCTTCGGCGACGCGGGCCGGCTCCTGCGGGTCGAGCGGCCCGGGAGGGCCTGGGGCCACCGAGCAGAAGCGGCAGTTGCGGGTGCAGCGTTCGCCCATGATGAGGAACGTCGCCGTGCGGTGGGAATAGCACTCCCAGATGTTCGGGCACTTGGCCTCCTGGCAGACGGTGTGCAGCCGGCCGGCCTCGATGAGATCCCGAACCTGGTTGAACGTCTCGCCGGTCGGCAACCGGCGTTTGAGCCAGTCCGGCTTGCGGGCGGCGGGAGGGTTTGGATTTGCTGCGCTCATTGCTTCTATTCCCTATGCTTCCGGGGAAGTTCGCTTTTGTTTCTGTGGGAGCGGCTTTCCAGCCGCGATGACCGGGGCCGAAAGCCTCTCCCGCTTCACCTT
Source organism: uncultured delta proteobacterium (assembly GCA_963716325.1). GTDB lineage: Bacteria > Desulfobacterota > Desulfobacteria > Desulfobacterales > SpSt-501 > SpSt-501. The sequence continues at coordinate 2,504 of CAVQTH010000053.1, forward strand.
ATCGAGAGGATGGCGGCGCTTGCCTCAACCTGCTCCCGATTCCCCTGTCGCGGCTGGAAAGCCGCTCCCACATGCTGCCGATGGCCCCTTGGCGGGGCTCAGGAGCGAAAAGAGCTCTTCACTGGAAAGCGGTGCCAACGGTGTTTGGAAAACACCCTCCATCCGGCTTTGCAGCACCGGCGTGACGTCAGCGATTTCAACCGAATCCCGGCACTCCGCCTGGATGGAAGTCACTCCAACTCCCTCCAACCCGCAGGGCTGGATCCAGCAGAAGGGCGCGAGATCCAGGTTCACGTTGAGGGCCAGGCCGTGGAAACTCACCCCGCGGCGCACGGCGATCCCGATGCTGCCGATTTTTTTCATGCCCACCCAGGCGCCGCGGTTCAGCTTGTTGCGGCCGGCCTCTACGCCCCAGGCGGCGCAGGTGCGGATCATGACCTCCTCCAGCCGATCCACCATGTCCACCACGCCGAGGCCGAAGCGGGGAAGGTGAACGATGGGGTAGACCACGAGCTGGCCGGGCCCGTGGTAGGTGATGTTGCCGCCGCGTTCGACCTGGACGATGGGGATTCCGGACTGCCGGAGCATTTCTTCGGGGACCAGGAGGTTTTCGCGGCCGCCGCGCCGGCCCAGGGTGAACACCGGCGGGTGCTCCACGAACAGGATGACGTCGTTATCGACACGGCCCTGCGAGCGCGCCTCCACCAGCCGCAGCTGGAGGTCCCAGGCGTCCGGGTAGGGCATCCGGCCGAGGTCGACGGCGTGCCATGCATGCGTTTTCCGAGGTTTCATCGCGCCGTTACAAAAAGGACTGAGGATCGGCCTTCCCTCAGCTATGAGTTCCGAGTTCTGAGCTCCGAGTTCTGAGCTCTGAGGACGGAGGCGCGTTGCCTCAGGACCCGCTGCGCATCGTCCTACTTAGAAGATAAAACCGCAACCATTGTTAGGCAACGGTAGTACAATCGCCGGGTGGGTGAGTGTCGCCGGGCGCAGCTGTTGGCTCAGTCCTCATAACTCATAACTCATAGCTCATCACTCTCCTCTTATCCTCTCAGGCACGGCTTGCGGGCGGCGGCGGTCTCGTCGAGGCGGCGGCGTTTGCAGCGCGTGGGCGCTTGGTGCAGCATCTCCGGGTTGTCCCGGGCCTCCGCGGCAATGGCTTTCATCGAATCGATGAAAAGGTCGATGGTTTCCTTCGACTCCGTTTCCGTGGGCTCGATCATGATGGCGCCCGGCACCACCAGCGGGAAGTAGATGGTGGGCGGGTGAAAACCGTAGTCCATCAGGCGCTTGGCGATGTCCAGGGTGCTCACCTTGTAGGCCTGCTGCCGCTTGTCCGAGAAGACGCACTCGTGCATGCAGGGCCGGTCGTAGGCGAGGTGGAACGTCCCCTTCAGCTGCGCCTTGATGTAGTTCGCGTTCAGCACGGCCAGCTGGCTGGCGCGTTTCAGGTTGTCGGCGCCCAGGCTCAGGATGTAGCTGTAGGCGCGGATGAGGACCCCCATGTTGCCCCAGAAGGCCTGTAGCTTGCCGATGGACAGGGGGAAGTCCTCCGACCAGCGGAAGACGCCGTCGCGCACAACCACCCGCGGCACGGGCAGAAACGGCGCCAGGTGCCGGCGCACGCAGACCGGTCCCGCACCGGGCCCGCCGCCGCCGTGGGGGGTCGAAAACGTCTTGTGCAGGTTGAGATGCAGCACGTCCACGCCGATCCGGCCCATGTCCACCATGCCGAGCACGGCGTTCATATTGGCGCCGTCGCCGTAGACCAGGCCGCCCTTGGCGTGCACGATGTCGGCGATGGCCTTGATGTTCTCCTCGAACAGGCCGATGGTGTTGGGGTTGGTCACCATGATGCCGGCCGTCTCCTCGTCCATGGCGGCGGCGACCGTTTCCGGCGAGAGGATGCCGTTCGCGTTGGACGGGACGGGCACGGCCGTGTACCCGCAGAGCGCGGCGCTGGCCGGGTTGGTGCCGTGGGCCGTGTCCGGGACGATGATCTTGGAGCGGGGTTTGCCCCGGTGCCGGTGGTAGGCGTGGAAGATCAGCATGCCGGCCAGCTCGCCGTGGGCGCCGGCAGCCGGCTGCAGGGAGACGGCGTCCAGGCCTGTGATCTCCGCCAGGCAGCACTCCAGGGCCGCGATCAACTCGAGGGCGCCCTGGCACAGCTCCTCCGGCAGCAGCGGGTGCGCGGACGCAAGGCCCGGGCGGCTGCACTGGCGCTCGTTGGTCTTGGGGTTGTACTTCATGGTGCAGGAGCCCAGGGGGTACATGCCGGCGTCCACGGAAAAGTTCCACTGGGAGAGCCGGATGTAGTGGCGGACCATGTCCACTTCGCTCAGCTCCGGCAGGTCCGGGGCCCCGCCGGCCAGCTCCGGCGGCACCTCGCAGCGCGCCACGTCCCGGCGGGGCAGCGAAAACCCGCTGCGGCCCTTGCGGCCGCGCTCCCACAGCAATGGCTCGTCCAAAACCAGACCGGTGGTCCCGAGCGAATTTGTCATGACTGCACCTCCCGCACCAGGGTGTCTATGTCCGCCTTGGACAGGGTTTCGGTCGCGCACAGCAGGTAATGGCCGGCCAGCTCCGGGTAATAGGGTTCGAGCCGCAGGCCGGCCACGATCTTTTTGGCGAGCAGCCGCCGGTAGGTGTCCTCAAAGCCGGCCGGGAAGGCCGCCACGAATTCGTTGAACGTGGCCGCCGAAAACGGCAGGATCATGCCCGCCGCCCGCAGCTGCGCTTTCAGGTATTCGGCCCGGTCGTGGTTGAGCTGGGCGAGCTCCCGCATGCCGGTGCCGCCGAGGGAGGCCATGTAGGCCGCGGCGGTCAGCGCGCACAGGCTGTTGTTGGTGCAGATGTTGGAGGTGGCCTTCTCGCGGCGGATGTGCTGCTCGCGGGTGGCAAGCGTCAGCACGTAGCCGCGCCGGCCCTCGATGTCGACTGTTTCCCCCACCAGACGGCCCGGCATGTTGCGCACGTACTGCATTTTCGAGGCGAACATCCCGAGCCCCGGCCCGCCGAAGGAGCGCGGGATGCCCAGGCTCTGGCCCTCGCCGCAGGCGATGTCGGCGCCGAGGATGCCCGGGTTCTTGAAGAGCCCGAAGGCGAGCGGCTCGCTGAACGCCGCGATGCAGAGCGCGCCCGCGTCGTGGGCCGTGTCGGCGAAGGCCTTCACATCCTCGATGCAGCCGAAGAAGTTGGGCGATTGGACGGCCACCGCCGCCAGCGCCTCCGTGCGGCCGAGCGCGGAGCGATCGGTGGTGCCGTCCGGGCGGAACGGGATCTCGCGCACCTGGATGCCGGTGGGCTCCAGGTAGGTCCGGACGACGCGGCGATAGAGCGGATGAACCGCGCGGGAGAGCGCCACGGCGCTGCGGCGCGTGACCCGGACGGCCATGAGCAGGGCCTCGGCCAGAGCGGAGGCCCCGTCGTACATGGACGCGTTGGCCACCTCCATGCCGAGCAGCCGCGCGGCGAGGCTCTGGTATTCGAATACGGCCTGCAGCGTTCCCTGGCTCATCTCGGGCTGGTAGGGCGTGTAGGAAGTCACGAATTCCGAGCGCGCGGTCACGAAGCTCACCGCGGCCGGGATGAAATGCTCGTAGCTCCCGGCGCCCAGGAACACCTTGGCGTCGGGCCCGGCGGCCATCCGGCCGGCGAACCGGTCGATGTGCGCGTCGAGCTCCCATTCGGTCAAGGCGTCCGGCAGCACCATCGGCCGCTCGCGGCGGCACTCCGGCGGGATGACGGCGAAGAAATCGTCGAGGGACCGGGCGCCGGTCGCTTCGAGCATCTGCGCGATGTCTTCGGAAGTGTGAGGCAGGTAGCGCATGCGGCTATCCTTTCAGCTTGTCGCGGTAGGCCTGCACGGTCAGAAGGTTCTTCAGCTCGCCGGCGTCGGCGGGCTCGACCACGATCATCCAGCCCTGGTCGTAGGGGCTGGTGTTGACCACCTCGGGCGAGTTTTCAAGGGTGGAGTTGATCTCCACCACTTTCCCGCCGATCGGCATGTAAAGCTCCGAGACCGCCTTCACCGATTCCACGCTGCCGAAGGGGGCGCCGGCGTTGAAGGACTTGCCGACGGCCGGCAGCTCCACGAAGACGATGTCCCCCAGTTGGTCCTGGGCATAGTCCGTTATGCCGATGCGCACGCGGCCGCCCTCGGAGCGGATCCATTCATGGCTTTCGACGTAGCGCACATCGTCGGGGAATTTCAGTTGGGAAACATCTTTCATGCGTCGTCTCCTCCTGGGGGTTAAGGGTCAGCCGGTCGGCCCGTCTATCCGGTCGGGCCAGCCGGCGACCGGCTGACGGGTGACGGGAAGACGGCTGCCGCCCATCATAGCACATAGGGAATCCTGAGATTGAAGTTTTTGTAGATGACGAACGTCTCGGTCGACAGGACATCGGAGATCTTGGAGATTTCCCTGGTGAAGAACTCCAGCAGGTCGAAGCCCGGTTTCAGCATGACGATCAGGATAATGTCGAAGCGGCCGGTGACGACGCTGACCGACACCACGCCCTTGAGGCGGCTGAATTCGGCGCCCTTGGCGACCAGGTCGGGGGTTTTCAGCTTGACGCCGATCAGGATGGCGCGGTGGCCGTCCAGCAGATCCGGGTTCACCAGGCTGCTGATCTCGAGCAGGCCCTCCTCGTGCATGCGCTGCACGCGCGAGCGCACGGTGTTTTCGGAAAGGTGCAGTTTGTCGGCGATGGCCTTGTAGGATTTGCGGCCGTCGCGGAGCTGGCGAATGATGGACAGGTTGGTCGGATCGATCAGCATGGCGGTCCCGATTGAAGGCGCTCGGCTGCGAAATTTCAGCTTTGAGCTTTTTCATCCGGGCATCGAACGCGCCCGGCAACCCCGCCGGCTGTCGTCAGGCGGGGCCATGTCGCATTTTTAAGTAATTTTGAGGATGTTGTCAAACCAGAATTGTTTTTCTTCAGAATTCATATAAAAATCGGCTGAAATTTGCAAATATCAAAGACCCATTTCTAAATCGTTGCAATGCCACTTCGGCCGTGCTAAGCAACATTCGTCGTATTCCGGGGGATCCTCTCACCAACCTCAAACCCAAACTCACCTGTAAAGGAGGAAGGCATGAAGAAGCTCATCGTCTTTTCCCTGATGCTGCTGGCCGGTATTCTCATGGTCACAGCGGCCGTCGCCCAGAAGACGCCGACGATCAAGATCGGCATCAACGCCGAGATCACCGGCGACATCCCCAAAGTGGGCGAGGCAACGAAGTTCGCGGCCCAAATGTGGGTGGAGGACGTCAACAAAGCCGGCGGGATCGAGGTCGGCGGCAAGAAGTACAAGGTCGAGCTCGCCATCGAGGACAACGAGGCCAAAGCCGAGTCCGCGGCCAAGGCGGCCACCAAGCTGATCACCGTCGACGAGGTGATCGCCATCGTGGGGCCCCAGGCTTCCAAGCAGGCCGTCCCGGCCGGCGAGGTCGCCAACAACTACAAAACCCCTTTGATCAGCGGCTGGTCGACCAACCCCAACACCACCAAGGACCGGCCCTACGTGTTCCGCGCCTGCTTCCTGGACGATTTCCAGGGGCCGGCCCTGTCGATCTTCGCCTCGGAGGAATACAAGTTCAAAAAGGCGGCCGTGCTTTACGACGTGGCCAGCGACTACCCCAAGGGGCTGGCCGAGTTTTTCAAGAAGGACTGGGAGAAGAAGCACGGGCCCGGCTCGGTCGTGGCCTATGAAAGCTTCACCACCAAGGACACCGATTTCAGCTCCCAGCTGACCAAGATCATCAACTCCGGCGCGGAGTTCCTGTTCACCCCGCAGTATTACAATGAAGTGCCCCTGATCGTGCAGCAGGCCAAGCAGCTGGGCTGGAAAAAGCCGATCCTCGGCAGCGACAGCTGGTCCTCCGACGAGCTGGTCAAGCTCTGCGGCAAGGACTGCCTGGGCTCCTTCTTCGTCTCGCACTATGCCTCGGCCGGCGCCAAGGGCGCCACCAAGGAATTCATCGACCGCTACAAGGCCAAGTACGGTTCCATCCCCGACGACGTGGCCGCCCTCACCTGGGATGCAATCGGCCTCATCGGCCAGGGCATCAAGAACGCGGGTGCGATCACCGGCGACATCAAGAAGGACCGCGAGGCCGTGCGCACCGCTCTGGCCGCCGTCAAGAACTTCCCGGGCATCACGGGGACGATCAGCTTCCCGCCCGGCGCCGGCGACCCCATCAAGTGCGCCAACATCGTCAAAATCAACGACAAGGGTGAATTCGAGTTCTACAAGACCGCGTGTCCGTAAAAACCGGGACCCGCGCCGGGAAGGAGTATCACCGCAGAGGCGCTGAGAACGCAGAGGGTCGTATTTTTCCGTTGCCGGTGAGAGGCCGGCAACGGAAAGGACAATCTCACCGCTTTCCCGGCAACCCGCTGCACGCGGGCGTTGCTATCAAACAAAGTGGTGGCATCACTCCCCCCCACCCCCCTTTGGCAAAGAGGGCGAAGGGGGATTTCATTAGGTATCGGATGGCACCCAACACCCTAACCGGCTTTCTTCGAAGCAGGAACTCGGCATGACCGTCTTTCTTCAAAACCTAATCAACGCCCTCCAGTGGGGCAGCTTCTACGCCCTGATCGCAATCGGCTACTCCATGGTCTACAGCATTCTCATGCTGTTCAACTTCGCCCATGGGGACATCTTCATGGCCGGGGCCTACATCGGCTTCGGGGTAGCCACCGGCCTGGTCGCCCTGAGCGCCGCCGGCGCGATCATGCTTCCCGGCTGGCTGATCCTGGTGCTCACCATCCTGATTTCCATGGTGATCACCTCGTTCCTCGGGATGTTCATCGAACGGGTGGGGTATCGCCCCCTGCGGGAGGCGCCGCGGGCTTCGGCCGCCATCACCGGGCTCATGATCGGCATCATCCTGGAGACCGGCAACCTGATCCTGCTGGGGGCGCAGCGCGTCAAGTTCCCGGCCCTGGTCGAGCCCGTCACCTACGATCTCGGGGGCGTGTTCGTCACCAATCAGAAGATCATGATCGTGGTGGTTTCGCTGTCGCTGGCATTCGCGCTGCACCAGTTCATCCGCCGCACCAAGTGGGGCATGGCCATGCGCGCCATGGCCTTCGACTATGTCGTCGTTCCCTTGATGGGTGTTCCCATCAACAAGATTGCGGCGATGACGTTTGCGCTGGGCTCGGGGCTTGCCGCGGCGGCCGGCATTCTCTTCGGTGTGGCCTACCCGGTGCTGGACCCCTACATGGGGATCGTGTTCGGCTGGAAGGCCTTCGTGGCGGCCATCCTGGGCGGCCGCGGCTCCATTCTGGGCGCCACCCTGGCCGGGTTTATCCTGGGGTTCATCGAGATCTTCGTCGCCATGGTGTTCCCCTCGACCTTGCGGGACTTCATCGCCTACTCCATCATTTTGCTGATTCTGGTCTTCCGGCCGTACGGTCTTTTCGGAGAACCCTACTCCGTCCGTCTGAGACTCTAACTCCCATGCGCAAACGCCGCTGGAGGAAAATGGGGAACGAGCATTCATGAGCACACCCAAAGACACTCGGAGCGCCCCGCGCCGCTTCAGCCGCCTGAGGCGCTTTTTCCAGGAAGTCCCCCTGCTCGGCTGGCTGGCGGGGGGCCTGGCGGCGGTTTTGGCGGAGCAGTTCGTGGGCCTGGGTCTGGCGCACCTGGTGGACCTTCCCAAGATCCCGGTGCTGTTCGGATTCGAGAACGCCATGAAAAAACCCGAGCTGATCCCCGGGACCGTTATTTACGTCCTGCTGGTCTACCTGGCGCCCGTTTTCCTGGTGGGGCGCCTGCTTCAGCTTCCCGCCAACCGCGTGGCGGGGTTTCTGGCCCGGCGCTGGCCGGCCGCATCCATTGTCTTCCACCTGGCGCTGCTCTACGCGGTGCTGCACATCTGGTCCGACATCAACGACTACCGCGTGATCGTCGTCAAGATCACTCTGATCTGGGTGATGATGACACTGAGCCTCAATGTGGTCAACGGGTACATGGGGGAGTTTTCCTGCTCGCACCCGGGCTTCATGGCGCTGGGGGCGTATGCGGGTTCGGTGTTCACGATCGTTCTGTTCACCAACAGCAGCATGTACGGCAAAGCGCTGCTGCCGCCCGCCATCGGCCCCTTCCTGTTCCCGTTGGCCCTCATCGTCGGCGGGTGCGTGGCCGCGGTGGGGGCGCTCGCGGTGGCGATCCCCTCGTTTCGCACCCGGGGAGACTATCTCGCCATCATCTCGCTCGCCTTCACGTTCATCGTGAAGAGCATGATCGAAAATCTTGAAATCGTAGGCGGCCCGCGCGGGATGAGAGGGCAGCCGGACTGGTCCAACCTGCCGACGGTTTTCGTCTGCACGGTGGTCTGCGTGGCGGTCATCAACAACTTCGTGCGTTCCACCTACGGCCTGGCGTTGAACGCCGTGCGCGACAACGAGATGGCCGCCGACGCCATGACCGTCAACACCCAGCGCACGAAGATGATCGCCTTTTTGTTTTCAGCGTTCTGGGCCGGGGTGGCCGGCGTGCTCTTCGCCCACGTGCTGCGCTATGTGAACCCCGGCACCTTCGGGCTCCAGCAGCTGGCCGAGGTGCTGGCCATGATGTACTTCGGGGGGCTGAACTCGGTGTACGGATCCATCGTGGGGGCGGTGAGCATCAACCTGCTGAGTGAAATGCTGCGGCCGCTCGAGATCTGGAAATGGATCTTCATCCCGCTGCTGCTCATCCTGGTGATGATCTTCCGGCCCACGGGCCTGATCGCCTTCCGGGACTTCGACCCGGTGCGGCTGATTCAGCCGAAAGGCAAGCGGAGTTCATAGCCGATAAGGATTGCGGCGGGACGCCGCCCCCACCGTTGGAAGGCTTTGGTGGGAGGGGCTTTCCGCCTCGATCCGACACGCAACAGACAACTGCCAACATCGTTGAGCTCAGATATGACTGCATTGCTGAATGTCGAACACGTGACCCACTTCTTCGGCGGGCTCCGGGCCGTTCATGACTACAATCTCAAGATCCCGGCCGGGAAGGTGTGCGGTCTCATCGGCCCGAACGGGGCGGGCAAGACCACGATCTTCAACTTGATCACCGGCATCTATCGCCCCACCGAGGGCCACATCACGCTCGAGGGGGCGAACCTCGTCGGTCTTGCGCCCCACGAGGTCGCCTCGCGCGGGCTGGGGCGCACCTTCCAGAACATGCTGCTGTGGCGGCACATGACGGTGCTGAACCACATCAAGCTGGCGCGCTATTCGAAGCTCAGCTATGGCCTCACCGGCGCCTTTCTGGGCACCCGGCAACGACACCGGGAAGAAGCCGAGCACGAGGCCGCGGCCCGCCGGTTTCTGGCCATGATGGGGATCGAGGGGCTGGCCGGGCAGGTCGTGACGAACCTGCCCTACGGCGCCCAGCGCCGGGTTGAAATGGCGCGGGCGCTCGCGACGGAACCCAAGATCCTTTTCCTGGACGAGCCCACGGCCGGCATGAACTCGGAGGAGCTCTCCCAGATGATGGATATCATCCGCCGCATGCGCGACGAGATCGGCATAGGCATTTTTCTGATCGAGCATCGGCTGCGGGTGGTGATGGAGCTTTGCGAGTGGATCCAGACCCTGGTGTTCGGGGAGGTCATCGCCGAGGGCACCCCCCGCGAGATCCAGAACAACCCGGCCGTGATCGATGCCTATCTGGGCAAGGAGGCGGTGGCGTGACGCTGTTATCGGTTGAAAACCTGCGGGTATCCTACGACAACATCAAGGCGCTGCACGGCCTGGACTTCCGGATCGGCGAAGGCGAGATCGTGTGCATCATCGGGGCCAACGGCGCGGGCAAGAGCACGACACTGCGGGCGATCTCGCGCATGGTGAAAACCGAGCCCGGCAGCCGCATGACGTTGCAGGGCAAGAACCTCCTGGACTACAGCGCCGACCGCGTGGTCAGCGAGCTCGGGGTCTCGCACGTCCCGGAGGGGCGACGGTTGTTCGACAACCTGACCGTCACCGAGAACCTGAAACTGGCGACCTTCGCCCGCCGGGATGCGGACCGCATCGCGCTCGACCTGAAGCGCATGTTCAAGCTCTTCCCGCGGCTCGAGGAACGCCAGAAGCAGAAGGCCGGCACCATGAGCGGCGGCGAGCAGCAAATGCTGGCCGTGGCCCGGGCTTACATGAGCGGCCGCCGGATGATGCTCCTGGACGAGCCGTCCATGGGGCTTGCCCCGCTGCTGATGATGAGCATGTTCAAGGCCCTGAAGGAAATCAACGCGGAGGGCACCACGATCCTGCTGGTGGAGCAGAACGCGCGGCTGGCGCTGCAGTTCGCCCAGCGGGGTTACGTGATCGAGACCGGCCGTCTGGTGCTGGAAGGGCCTTCGAAGGAGCTTCTCGAGAACGCGGAGGTCAAGAAAGCGTATCTGGGAGGCTGAACCCTCGCCGTGCACACCTGAACGCCGATTCCAATACTTCCAATTTTCATCCGGCCATCGCCACACCTCGCGGTCCAGTTCAACCGGCCATAAAGGCGCTCCGGTCACCGTGTGCGCGCCATGTTGGGATATGGCATATATTCTTGCCGGAGCCATAAAAGCCGCTTGACAATAAAGAGTCGGCGGGGTACTTTTTTTTGCCTAATCCTGAGAGTGATCGGGAGCGGGGGACCCAGGTTCCTGGGGCGAATCGCCATCCGGCGAAGGGTAACCTTATCGGCCCTAGCCCATCAGCTAACCTCGCAGGCGTCGATGAGGAAAACCTTCGGAATCGAACGGAGGTCTTTCCTCCACCCATTTGATTCCGGAGGTTCAGCTCATGCCCGTTGCATCTTCTGCGGCAGCTGTTTTGCATTTCCGTCTTCTCCCACCCCCGTCCCGTCCCTCATGCAACTCCTTGGCGGCAAAAAAAATTCGATGCCATGATAGTCAACCATCATTGAAAACCGATCCAGTTGAGGTTTGAACATGAGCAAACGCACGCCGGGTCCCTGGTTTGTAAAGAAAAAAGACGAAGCCATCGGAGTGGTCGGGAAGGATTCATCCCTGGTTGCCGTGATGCGCAGGAAAAGCGGCGCCGATGCCAAGCGGGTCGCCGATGCGGACCTTATCGCCGCCGCGCCGCTGCTGCTGGACGCTTGCATGAAACTCAAGGACCTCCTTGAAAACAACGTCATCGTCACGGCGGAGGGGTTCAAGATAAACGACGCTCACGTCCGCCAGTCTCTTCTCGATGCCATCATGAGCGCCGAAGGCTATCGCAAGCAGGTGGACAAACCGTAATCCTGAGCAAAGCAGCTGCCGGGGCCCGATCGCCGCCGGCCCCGATCGCCTGTCTGGGAGGATGGCGCAAACCATGTCGCCATAGCCGCCTGTTCCAAAAACAGGGTCTCCAACGCCGGGCCATGAATCTGCTCGGGCGCATCCAGCGGCCCGCGGGGGCGGATGGATTGAAATACCCCCGCGTCGAAGTGGAATTCCCGTTGAAAAGTAAAACTGTTAAGGATATAGAACCCCTATCCCGCTGACGCCTGGAGAAAAGGGTTTTGCCGCATGCATTCTCACCTCACAGCAGGCATACTCGTTCGAGTTACCTTTTCCTGCCTGCTGGTTGTCTGCATTTTCACGCCCCATGCTCGCGCCGATCAACCGGCGGGTATCAAAAAGGTTCTGGCCCTGTTTCCTACGGAAGGCTGGTCCTCCCCGGCGCAGCGGGCGGTCTACAACGGGATGAAGGCCGTATTCGATCAATCCCCCCGACAAGACGTAATTCTGTTGGGTGACATCCTGGATGTGTCTTACGCTACTGGAGAAACCGAGCAGCGGCGCCTGGCTGATTTTTTCCGTGCCAAGTATGCCGGGGAGAACATCGATGTCGTCGTTCCGGTGACCCGCCCACTTTTGGAATTCATTTTACGGTATCGAGACATCATGTTCCCGGGAATACCCATCGTGTTTTGCATGCACTCTGCACATGAACTTCACCGCCTGGACCGCGCGAGCGATGTCACCGGTGTGGCCATCACCGTGGACATTGGCGGCACGATCGATTTGGCACGGAACCTCCAGCCCGGTCTCAGATGGATTGCCGTTGTCGCCGGGACCGCCTTGGTGGATCGTTCCCTGACATCGCTCGCCAGGGAAATCTTCAAAAAGGACTTCCAGGGGCAATTGGAATGGATCGATCTGACAGGGCTGCACATGCAAGAACTGTTGGAGGGGGTGTCACAATTGCCCGATTCAACCGCCATTCTTTTCCTGAATCTGCAGCAGGATGGCTCCGGGAGACCTTATGTCCCTGCGGAGGCGATGCAACTGGTGTCGAAATCGGCCAATGCCCCTCTCTACAACTTGATCGACACGGCCTTGGGCTATGGAAGCGTGGGGGGGCGCCTGACGACCATCGAGGCCTATGGCCGGGAGGCGGCAGTGATCGTTCGGAGGGTGCTCTCGGGTGAAAAGGCCGCCGCGATCGAACCGGTCGTCATGCGCGACTGCCCGCCCATGTTCGACTGGCGCGAGCTGAAACGCTGGAAGATCGACGAAAGCGCCCTCCCACGAGGAAGCATCATCCGTTTCAAAGAAACCTCTTTATGGGAGGCCTACCGATGGTGGGTTATCGGGACGTTTTCGTTCATTTGTCTCCAAACCCTGCTCATCGCACAGTTGATGAACAACCTGAACAAACGCAAACGCGCCGAAGCCGGTTTGGCCAAGAGCGAAGCCAATCTTAAGCGAGCGCAGGAGATCGCCTCGATCGGAAGCCTTCGCTACGACATCCAGAAGGATGGGATCGAATGGTCCGCGGGGACCAATGAGATATTCGGTCTGCCCAGCGATGCGGAGCTCACCTACGAAGCATTTTTGCAGATCGTCCATCCTGAAGACCGAGAACAGGTGCGGATGAGATGGAGGGCCGCACTGGAAGGCGAGGCCTACGATCTGGAGCACCGCATTTTAGTCGGTGGCATGGTGAGATGGGTACGGGCAAAGTTCGAGGTGGAATTCAATAAACGCGGCAAGCCGCTTGCGGCCACCGGCAGCGTGCAGGATATCACCCCTCGCAAAAGATCGGAGGAGGAGACATCCAGGTTCCGCCAGCAACTGGCGCATGTGTCCCGCGTGTCTACGGTGGGTGAACTCGGCCAGAACCTCGCCCACGAAATCAACCAACCGCTGGCGGCGATCCTGGCTAACGCCGAGTCGGCAAAGCAGCTATTGGCAGACGAACCTCCAGACCTGAAAGAGGCAAGCGAGGCGCTCGACGACATCATGGCGGACAACAAGCGGGCCCAGGAGGTGATCCGGCGCATTCGCAACCTGGTCAAAAATACGCCCTCGGCGCACACCCGGATCGACCTCAGCCGCGTGACGGCAGAGGCCATTAGAGTGATCCAGACGGATGCGGCGGCAAAGGGGGTGGCCATCGATCTGGATCTTGAATCCGTTCTCCCGCCGGTGCTCGGGGACCCGGTTCAGCTCCAGCAAGTGGCCCTCAACCTTATTGCCAACGCCATGGAGGCGGTGAGCCAGAACCAATTCCCGCCGCGTCTCGTAACGGTCAAAACCGGCAGGGATGGCGAGGGCAGTGTCTGCCTTTGGGTGTTGGACACCGGTGCGGGGATCGACCTGCAAACTGCGGAGCGGCTCTTCGAGCCGTTTTTCACCACCAGACCGCAGGGCCTGGGGCTGGGGCTTTCCATCAGCCGCTCGATTGTCGAGGCGCACGGCGGCTCCTTGAGTGCCGCATCCAACCTCGACAAGGGGGCGAGCTTCTGCTGCCGTTTGCCGGTCGTCGAGACGGGCACGCCGCAGCACACCGTCGGAGATCCGAACCATGTCTCATGACAGCGTTGCCGAGGTTTTCGTCGTTGACGATGACCCTTCCGTCCAGCGCGCGCTCAAAAGGCTTCTGACGACCAACGGTCTTCCGGCGCGGGTATTCTGCAGCGCGAAGGAGTTCCTCGAGCAAGGGGCGCCGGTGCCCGCCGTCGGCTGCCTGGTCCTCGATGTCAAAATGCCGGGGCTGAGCGGACTGGACCTGCAGGCCGAGCTCCAACAGCGGGGCCTGCGCCTGCCCATCGTCTTTATCACCGGGCACGGCACGATTCCGATGAGCGTCCGTGCTATGAAGCAAGGGGCAGTGGATTTCCTGCAAAAGCCCTTCGACGGCCAAACCCTGATTGCAACCATACGGAAAGCGATCGCGCGGAGTCGTCAACAAGCCGCGGAGGAAAATGAGTGCCTGGACCTGGAGCAACGCTTCGAGTCGCTTTCGCCCCGTGAGCGCGATGTTTTCCGGCTCGTCGTCCAGGGACTGCTGAACAAGCAGATCGCCTACGAACTTGGGATCGTAGAACAGACCGTCAAGGTGCATCGGGCGCGGCTGATGGCAAAGATGCAGGCGAACTCCCTGGCCGAGTTGGTTCGCATGGCCGAAACGCTCCGGCTCCCTCCCTGTTCCTCCTCTATTTTGTCACCCCTCGAATAATTTCCGATATTAAACTAAAGTACAATTGTATTTATTCTTCTCTCCCTTATGTTCAAGCGGAATTCAAAACCCTTGGGCATGCCGTGCCGGGAGACTGTTTGGTCAAACCAGGCGGGTCAGGGGCAATCAACAAGGGGGCTTCAGGTTGCCCTGAGCGACCGAGAGCGGCGGTAAAAACTTTTTTAACGGTTCCGCGATGCAAGGCGTGGACACCAAACATGAAAAGGAGAGGAAAAATGAAAAAGCATCTGTTAGCAACCGTTGTGGCAGCAGTTTTGATCGTTTCATTGGGGGGGTGTCTATCCAAACCGGTAGGCCCTGCGACGCCGTTTCAGCCGGCAGCAATAGATCAGCAGGCATACGTTAAAAAGGTAGACACATTTGTGGTCGTCCTGGATGCATCCGAAACCATGGGGGACATGTACAATGGGCGGCGCAAGATCGACCTGGCCAAGGATATCATCGCGCACATGAACCAGACCATCCCGCCGCTGGACTACCGCGCCGGCGTGGTGGCATTCGGCTCCGGTTCATGCCTGGACAACAAGGACGCCAAGGTGCTCTATGGGATGGCCTCCTACCGCCGTGCCGACCTGGCAAGCGGGCTTGATTCGCTCAAGTGCGCCGGCGGAATCAGCCCCATGAGCGAGGGCATCAATCTCAGCCATGCCAGCCTGCTGGCAGTCAATCCCGGCCAAACCGCATTGATTATCGTCAGCGATGCCGTAGACATTTACACCGGCGGGGCCGTGGAAAACGCCAAGAAGCTGAAGGCGGTCATGGGGGACAAGCTGTGCATCTACCCCATTCAGGTGGGTCGGGATGCGGGCGGCAAAAAGTTGATGGATGAGCTCGCCAAAATCGGGGAATGCGGTTTCGCCGTCAACGCCGATGACATTTCCTCGCCGACCGCCATGGCCGACTATGTAAAGAAGGTCTTCCTGGCACCTGCACCGCCCAAGCCGGCTCCGGTCGCTGCGGCCCCTGCCGTGTTGGATTCAGACGGCGACGGCGTGCCCGACAGCCGCGACAAGTGCCCGAACACGCCCAAAGGCGTCAAGGTCAATGCCGACGGCTGCTGGGAGCTGAAAGGGGTGAATTTCGACACCGACAAGGCGGTGATCAAGGACACCAGAGTTCTGGATGATGCCGTTGTCATCATGAAAGCCAACCCCACGCTCACCGGCGAGGTTCGCGGCTTTACCGACAGTACGGGTTCAGAGGCGCACAACCAGAGGCTCTCAGAAGCCCGTGCCAATGCCGTGCGCGACTATTTCATCAAGCAGGGCATCGCGCCAGCGCGCGTCAGGGCCAAGGGTTTCGGCGAAACCAACCCCGTGGCGTCCAACGATACAGTGGAAGGACGTGCAATGAACCGCCGGGTGGAACTGCACCCGGACAAATAATGACACAATCGCAGTGATATGAATAAGCCCCCTGGAAGTCGCCCCAAAGGCCTCTTCCAGGGGGCATACATCAGTGGGCTCACGCTAAAGATCCAATTAAGACCGTGAGCGTTGTCAAACGTCCTACCATAGTGATCAGGCTCTATTGCGCAGTGCGCGGATTCGAAGAACAGCCTGATTTAAAAATTGGGGGCAGCAGAGGGACTCGCAATGAAAGCAAAACAACTGGCAGCAGAATTCTTCGGGACATTCTGGCTGGTCCTGGGCGGATGCGGCAGCGCCGTGCTGGCAGCCGCATTTCCGAACGTAGGCATCGGTCTGCTGGGCGTTTCGTTTGCGTTCGGCCTGACCGTCCTCACCATGGCCTTCGCCGTCGGGCATATTTCAGGATGCCACCTCAATCCGGCGGTTTCCATCGGGCTGTGGGCCGGGGGGCGCTTTCCAGCCAGGGACCTAGTTCCGTACGTTTTGTCACAGGTACTCGGAGGGGTTGCCGGTGCGGCGGTCCTGTATTTAATTGCTTCCGGCAAGGCGGGCTTTACCGTCTCCGCAGGCTTTGCCTCCAACGGCTACGGCGCCCATTCGCCGGGAGGGTATTCGCTTGCCGCCGCCTTCCTGACGGAAGTCGTCATGACCTTCATGTTTCTTTTAGTCATCCACGGGTCGACCGACAAACGCGCGCCCCAGGGGTTAGCACCCGTCGCCATCGGCCTGTGCCTCACGCTGATCCACCTGATCAGCATCCCGGTCACCAACACGTCCGTCAACCCGGCTCGCAGCATCGGGGTCGCCCTGTTCGTCGGCGGCTGGGCCATCGAGCAGCTGTGGTTGTTCTGGGTCGCTCCGATCATCGGCGCCTTGCTCGGCGGGACCGTTTACCGCTGGCTGGGCGGGAATGGAGAGTAGAATTTTTGGCTCAACCAGGTAATAAAAAAAATCCGTGAGAAGGGGCAGAGCGTGAACAATCCTGTAGCAAAGAGCACCCTGAGTATTATGGCGCCGTTTACGGCCAAATCCGTGCTGGTGGCGATAGCCTTGTTCATCGGATCCGGCATCGCCTGGCTCACGCATCCGGACAAAGGCTCCATTCTCGCCTGGCTGAAACCCACCGCACCCGCGGCGATGTCCGCCGCCGGGAGCTACCTGGCAGGGTATTTTGTCGGCTGGGGTGCCCGGCGTACGGTCAAACTCACCTGGATTATCGCCGGCATCTTGCTTGCGGTGATCGGGCTTTTGGCCTCGTGGGGTTGGGACAGTGCGGGGGCCGAAACATGGGTGAATTCGGCCGTTGGGTGGGTCGGCGATGGCGTCAAGGGTGGCGGGCGTTACCTGGTTTCTCTTTTGCCGGCCGCAACGGCAGCTGGCGTAGGGGGAGTCCTCGGTTTTCGCCGAAAATAAGGCTGCAGAACCTGCGTTCTTCCGAAAAACCGCCGATCGCCCGTTAGACCAAAGTACAATAGCATTCCTGCCCCTCCGTAGCTAAATTCCATACATTGAGGTTGGCGCACAAGCCATCGAACGCGTGCCCGTGAGGTCGCGACGGGGAGGCGAGCGCACCAACGAAGGTTCTGATTGCTCCTGAACCCCTCGAACTTCGAAAGGGTATGCCATGCGTAACTTTCAGATTGCCCTGACATCCTTATTGGTTCTCACGACTTTCATGCTGCCGTTGCTCGCATGGAACTGAGCGTGGTCCATTGCTGTTTCCCACTGCGTCAGAGCGGATCACGTCCGCTTCATACGTTCCAAGCCGGGAACATGGGGCTATTTTTTGAAACCTGCAGACCTCGCCATATACATCGTTGATGACGATTCATCGGTTTCAGGCGCCCTGATGCGGCTTGTAAGATCGGCGGGGTTTATGAAGGTAGGGACGTTCAACAGCGCCGAGGACTTCCTGAAACGCGCGGTCCTCGAAGACGGCTCCTTTTTGATTCTTGATGTGCTGTTGCCGGGGAAAAGCGGGATTGAATTGCAGCAGCATATTCGAAGATCCGGTTTATCCGTACCGGTCGTGTTCATCTCGGCACAGGAACATCAACTTGAAAGCGCACGAAAGGAGTGTCCGGAGGCACTGGCTTTTCTACTGAAACCGTTCGGGGGAGAGGAACTCCTTGAGGTTGTCCGCCGGGCTTCCAAGAATTGATCGAAGAACCGGCGAGGATCGGCGCAAAGCTGATAACCCGGATTTTTTTGCCCGAGGCGGTATTGAGAGAAGAAGCGGCATCGAAGTTAGAGGAGAATGCAAACGGGTAACTCCAACGGGCAAGGAGGCTGCGTGATCGTTCATGTTCGCTGTGCCTGGTGCCAGATTGAAATGGGTGAAGAAGTTTATGAAAAAATCGACGCAAGGCTTCCATCCATTAGTCATGGAATTTGCCCTGCCTGCAAATTACGGGTGTTTGGGGATTTTGACAATCCCCGAGAACAATCTGCAAACAGTAAAACCAACTGACTCGAAGTGCCGGTCCCGCAGTAACTGTGGGAAAAAATGATTTGAGAAGGAGAGGCAGGACCCCATGGCAGAAATCAACATGAACCTTCAAAAAGCCATAGACGACCATCTCAAGCGGCTCTACGAGCGCTACAAGAGCAATACAAAAGTCTTCACCGCGGCGGTCGTCGGCCACATCTCGCTGTCGACCGTTTTCGTCATATCGATCCTCTTGCCCTTTCTTTTTCTGCAGATCGACGCGAGAGAGACCAATTCCGAACTGGAGCGGCTGTCTCAAGGAATCGCCCAACAGGAGCAGCGTGCCGCCGCCTACCGCCAGGCCTTGACCGGCCTCAAAAAAGTTTTCGAAGTGGTGGAAAACGCGCCCAAGCCTTTGGAGAGCTACATTCAGGCCCTCGAAAAAGAAGCTGCCGGTGGTCCGGCGGCTCCCATGCCGGATGGCCTCAAGCCGACGCCGGAATCCTGCGGTTCGACTACGGACAAAGACCGCTGGATGGAATGCCGCATCCGACAGTACATGGCTGCGCGGGCTGCTCAGTACCAGGATATCCTGGCCAGTGAAATTGGCGCCCCACTCGAGAAGCTCAACATAAAGGAGTTCGATCAGTGGAAGGCGGACCTTCAAGCCGGAATGAAGAGGCAGGCGGATCGATTCAGAACCGAGATGACGGCCAACCCCAGTTTCTGGCGGGATTTCAACCAAAACGCCCCGATCTACAAGAATATGATCGAGGGGGCCCACCGGTTTTATGCCGACCATCATTTTGAAGAAATCGGGCGCCGGATGGAGGATGCCACAGCTGCACGTCGGGCAGAAGTCGAGCAACTGAATCAAAAGAAAGATCAGATCCAGAAAAGCAAAGAAGGGCTGAACAACGCCCTGAAGAATATCAAGACGCGGTTCGGCAAACTCGGGTTGGAGGTAGATGACGCGATTCTGCTGGCACCCCTTGCACTTGCCGCTCTTTTCTTTGTTGCCGCCCTGCAGCTGTGTCAAAATATCCAGTTGCGGAAATCTTTCCACCGACTGTTTCAGGCCAGCGACCCACAGAAGGTCGCCATCACCGACGCTGAAATCGTCTTGGCTATGCCCCTTTGGGCCGATCCGCTGGCTCCACCGATTCAGCGAAAACTTAAATTGGCGGCGTTGATGATTCCGGCAATTGCTTCGGTGCTGACCTTGCTCGTCGTTTTCTACTGCTGGACGATCCCGGACGCGTTTTCCGGGCTGACCGGAATAGACTACGTGAAATACATTCTATATTACCTGCTGAGCGCAGGCTTTTTCATTTACGGCTTTCAGCGAATTCGAAACGCAATCAAGAACTATGGCGTCTTTTCATCCCTGACGGAGCGGATACCCGAGGCTTAACGGCCTTATAAGACGAGGGTTACGGCGTATAAAGCCGCCCGATAGGTTGTGAAGTCAAGTGATTGTGGGAGTGGCTTCAAGCCACTTCATCATCGCGCTCCGGTTCATGATTAAACCAAGGTCTAATAGACAGCACCCAACTCAATTGCAATGGTATTGGAAAGCAACTTAAAGAAATGGAGTCTGCAAACCTGGAGTTAGTAGCATGTGGAGGAAAATTGCTTTCGTATTTCTGTTTTGGCTCGCAGCCATCTTCGGCGTTGCACAACTGGTTCAGGCATTGCCGCTCAGGCCGGGCGGCAGCGATAATTTTCATGATCCGCTCACAATGATTCTTTTTGGGTCCGTCCTTCTTTTATTGGCTTTTTTTAACGGAAAATTCTTCAAAAAATAGATCGATATGAGTCGATTGCCGCCCAGATCACAAAACCCGGAACCGGCCCGGCCTAGGCTGACCAGCAGGCGATGGCCACCGCTAACCCGGGCGAGAAGCCTGCGGGGGCAATGGTTCAGCAGGTGACGGTGACCGCAACGGTAGAAGCGATAGACAAGAATTCCCAGTATGTCACGCTAAAAGGCCGTGAGGGGAAGACTGTCGAGGTGAAGGTCAAAGACCCTAAAAACCTGGAAGGCGTCAAAGTCGGCGACGAGGCGGTGATCACCTACACCGAGGCCCTGGCGATATCGGTCGAGAAGGCGAAGAAGAGTCACTATCCCTCCCCCTCCCCATCGGAAGCAGGTTATGGCGCGATGCGCCATCCTATCAGCAATGAAGTATGATTCTTGTGGGAGAGACTTTCAGCCTCGAGTTTCGCGGCTGGAAAGCCGCTCCCACGGGGTTGCAATAAAACGAAACGAGGGTGACGCGCCCACATCACAATGCTCGCCTAAACTGGTGGGGTTCAGCATGGATGACAGTAAGCTGCGGATTATGTGCAACAAATGCGG
>CAVQTH010000054.1:0-46103 GCA_963716325.1 uncultured delta proteobacterium
CTGCATCGCCACCAAATTCAGACCCAAGCCGCAATCCTAACGGGTTGCGGCTTTTCTGTTGTATGAGCATGCGAATAAGGCGCCAATAGGCCGTTAAGATAGGGGCGTTTCTGCTGTGGGTAGCGTGGAGTGATCTCGAGTTTCGAGAAATCCTATTGGGGCTCGATTTGAGACTGTAAACAACAGAAGAAGAGCAACTCTGAAGGCCATAGAAAAAGATTGACTTCCATCAGATCGATAATTTTGACTTCCATTTGACTTTGCCATGAAAAATAACTTCCGATACTCCCTTCTTTCCTATGAGATGAGGGCTACTCAAGGGGGTGGGGACGATGTGTCCCAGGGGGCCGCTTCACTAACAGCAGCTAACATGCATCGTGGCTTTGCAAAATATTACCACCTCATGCGTTTCGGGTTCACGCCGTGCACCGACACCGTCATGTTATATAGCAAAAAAAAGGCAGGGAGCATTCTACCTGCCTCCGAGAACTCATAGCACCATTTTTTATTTCTTAATTTTCCTCCGGCTGGCTCCCGCAAGGGCGGTGAGACCCAGGCCAAAAAGAAGGAGCGTGGCCGGTTCGGGGACCAGATTAATCGCGCCCTTGGCTCCGAAAGTAAGGTTGTCGATGGCAAAGCCTGCGGGTTTACTGCCGGTGATGAAGAAAGAGATGCCGGCGATGACGTTTTGGCCTGTGCTGTCTGCTAAACCGAAGAATTCAATTGCCAGCTGGGAATTGACTATGCTACCCAAAACGTTTCCCAGAGAATCGTAAGCTTCGATGGTCGTAGCGCCGATCGCGTTGAAATAACCACCATCCAATCCGACTCCGGCTACCGGTTGGCTGAACAGAACGGAAACTGGTCCGTTGAATGTTGGGGTCCCGCTCAGTACGGGTGAGGTTGGGTTGGAAGCATCGTTGGTTATAAAAGTCTGGGGAGCAGCCCCGTCCAACGCCAGTGCTACTCCTGGAGTTGGCGTATGGTCGGTCAATGTAACTGGAAATCCACCTCCGGCAGTTTGACCAACAAAATTCCCACCAAAATTTACAGTTACGTTGCCTAAATCAGGCAGTCCAATAAAATTATAGACTGGATTCGGAGTGTTTAGGGGTTGTTCGCTAAAGGTGATCTGCGAGGCCAGCGGCGTAAAGGACCCCGGCCCAAGGTTGACCAAGCCTGCATGGGATCCAACTACTGGTACTAAAAGCCAGATCATAATTAACACCAAAAGTCTCTTCTTCATTGCCTGCGCTCCTCTCACATTAAGGTTGGGGGAATTAGCCTTCTCAATTTCGTGAAGACCCAGCTGTTGTAACACCTTCTTTTTGTTTAGATTTCTCGGCAAAGTATATAGATTGTCAGCATTATTAGCTTGCGAAGAATCCACCATTTATCTTGCAACACTCTTTTTAAAGCCTCTTGCCAACATACCTCCCGAAATGTATAACAGCTTGACAGTAGGCTGAAATGAGGCTGAAACTGAAGCATCAGCAAACAGTTTTTTACTATCTTTTTTGTATGATCACAGGGTTTGAAAAAATCGTTGAGGAGCGGATCCGGCGAGCGTTTGAGAACGGCGAGTTCGATGACCTTTCCGGTGCGGGCGAGCCGCTCGCGCTGGAGGACGACAGCTGCGTTCCCGAGGAGCTGCGCCTGGCTTACAAGATCCTGAAGAACGCCGAGTGCCTGCCGCCCGAGATCGAGCTGCGCAAGGAAATCGAGAAAACCGAAGACCTCCTGACGGCGCTGCCCGACACGGCTGAAAAGTACCGGATCCTCAAAAAACTGAACTTCCTGATCTTCAAGGTGAACACGGTGCGCAGGGCCTCGATCGCTAACGAGATTCCGGAGCATTACGCCGCCCAAGTCGTATCGCGGCTCGAAATGGGGAAGCAAAGAAAATAGTGCCTATAGTGAGCTAAAGTGCCTATAGTGCCTAAAGTTAAAAAAAACGGTTTGTAGTGGTCAAGAGAAAACGGACACAGGTTTAAGCCGCCTCTGGTTTTGACAGTTGCTCATTTCAACTTTAGGCTCTGTCCTTTTTAACTTTAGGCACTTTAGCGCACTTTAGGCATTTTAGGCACTTCACAGCGTAGGCACTTCTCTGCCTACCAAATCCAGTTCTTGTTCATTGGCGCAGCGAGAACCAATTTGACGAAAAAACTTGCCATCGCCCTCCTATCCGGCGGCATCTCCTCGGAGCGGGAGGTCTCGCTCAACAGCGGCCGGCAGGTCTACGAGGCGCTGGACAAGGGCAGGTACGACATCCTGCGCTACGACCCCCAAACCGACCTGCCGCGGCTGGTGGCGGACGCGCATCGCATCGACGCGGCCCTGATCATTCTGCACGGGGCCTTCGGCGAGGACGGGACCGTGCAGGGTCTGCTCGATCTTCTGGGCATTCCCTACCAGGGCTCGGGGGTGCTGGGCAGCGCGGTTGCCATGAACAAGCTGGCCGCCAAACGCCTCTACCAGCAGGCCGACCTGCCGATTCCGGACTTCATCGTCGCCCGGCGCGGCAGCCGCCTGGACCCTGGAGAGGCGGAGCGGCGGCTGGGGATGCCGCTGGTCGTCAAGCCGGTGGCGGGGGGCTCCAGCGTGGGCATCACAATGGTGCGCCGCCCGCAGGAACTGGACTCCGCTCTCAAGGCCGCCTACGCCTACGACGCTTCCGTGCTGATCGAAACTTACATCCAGGGGACGGAGATCACAGGCGGCGTCATCGGAAACGACGAGCTGGAGGCGCTGCCGATCATCGAAATCATCCCGGATACAAACCACGAATTTTTCGACTACGTCGCCAAATACACGGACGGCGCCACGCAAGAGATATGCCCGGCCCGCATCGATGCCGAGCTGACCGCAAGGGCCCAGCACCTGGCGATGGAGGCCCACCGGGTGCTTTTCTGCCGGGGCTACAGCCGGACCGACATGATGCTGCGGGGCCGCGACATCTTCATCCTCGAAACCAACACGATTCCGGGCATGACGGCGACGAGCCTTCTCCCGCGGGCTGCGCGGACCGCGGGGATCAGCTTCAGCCGACTGCTGGATCGATTGATCGAGCTGAGCTTAGAGGGCCGTCCGGCCCGCAGGTGAGGCCATGATCGTCCGGAGCGCCGGCGAGCTGGAACAGCGTTTCGAGGACCTGGGCCCCGGGGACATCGTCCTGGGTCCGCTGCCGGCGAGATACCTGCGCGGGGCGCTCGCCGCCGACCTTTTGGAACGCGGGGTGCGGTGCCTACCGTCGGTGCTCTGCCAGCTGCTCAGCCGTTCCAAATGCGCCCAGACTATCATTTTCCGGCGATGGATGGCCCCGCACACGCTGGTGGTTTCCCGCCGTGCGGAGCTCATGGACGCGGTGACCTACTGCGGCCGGCACGGGATCGAGGCGGTGGTGAGCAAGCAGGAGGGGATGCACTGCGGCCACGGCATCCGCCGCTGGGAAAGCGCCGAGGCGCTCTACAACGCGATGGCCTTCACGCCGGAGGCATTCCCGTTCGTGCTTCAACCCTTCATGGCAAGCATCAGCGATGTGCGTGTGATCGTGGTCGGCGACTATGTGGAGGCCTATCTGCGGGAGAACCTTTACAATTTCAGGGCCAACCTCGCCGCCGGGGGAGCAAGCCGGGCGCTATCGATGGATGCGGCCGCAGAAGGCCTTTGCCGGGAGGCGATGGCACGCGGCAGGTTCCCGTACGCCCACATCGATCTGCAGCTGGCGGAGGGGGGTGGCTGCCATCTTTCCGAAATCACGCTCGATGGGGGCATCTCTGCCGCCCGCATCAGCAGGCAAGAGTTGAATCGCAGGAAACGGGAGGCGCTGGAGGAAGCGTTGGGGGAAGTGCCTAAAATGCCTAACGTGCGCTAAAGTGCCTAAAATTAACAGCCTGGAGGTAGGAATGAAAGTTCTCGTCATCGGCGGCGGCGGGCGTGAGCACGCTCTGGTCTGGAAGATCGCCCAAAGCCCCAAGGTCAAAAAGGTGTTTTGCGCCCCCGGCAATGCCGGCATTTCCGACTTGGCTGAATGCGTGCCCATCTCGGCGGGCGACCTCCAGGGGCTGCTCGACTTCGCCCGGCGGCGCAAGATCGACCTCACCGTGGTCGGGCCCGAGGGCCCGCTGTCCGAGGGGATCGTGGATCTCTTCGAGCGGGAAGGGCTGCGGATCTTCGGGGCGAGCCGACGGGCGGCCGAGATCGAGTCGAGCAAGTCTTTCGCCAAGGCCTTGCTGGACAAGTACCGCATCCCCACCGCCCAGGGACGGAGTTTCCGCAGCCTGACGCAGGCCGAGCGGTACCTGCGCAAACTGGGCGTGCCGGTGGTGGTCAAGGCCGACGGGCTCGCGGCCGGCAAGGGGGTCATCGTGTGCGCCACCGAGGCCCAGGCGCTGGCCGCGCTCAAGCGCATCATGGTCAAGCGCGAGTTCGGGGATGCCGGCGACCAAGTGGTGATCGAGGAGTGCCTGAAGGGCGAAGAGGCCTCCTTCCTGGCGTTCACGGACGGCAAGACCGTGCTGCCGATGCCTTCCTCGCAGGACCACAAGGCGATCTACGACGACGACCGCGGGCCGAATACCGGCGGCATGGGCGCCTATTCGCCCGCGCCGGTGGTGGACCGCCTGATGCACCGGAAGATCATGAACGAGGTCATGCTTCCGACGGTCAAGGCCATGGCGGCCGAGGGCCGGCCCTACAAGGGGGTGCTCTATGCCGGACTCATGATCGACCGCGACCAGCTGCGGGTGCTGGAGTTCAACGGGCGCTTCGGCGACCCGGAGGCCCAGCCGCTGCTGATGCGGATCAAGAGCGACATCGTGCCGATTATGCAGGCCGTGATCGACGGCCGCCTCGACCAGTGCCGCCTGGAGATCGACGACCGCGCATCGGTCTGCGTGGTCATGGCCTCGGCCGGCTACCCGGGCAGCTACCCCAAGGGGCTTCCCATCAAGGGGTTGGACGCCGCGAAGAAAATGCAGGACGTGGTTGTGTTTCACGCCGGGACGAAGCTCGCGAAGCGCGCCGTTGTGACCGACGGCGGCCGCGTCCTGGGTGTGACCGCCCTGGGCGACACGGTGGCGGACGCCATCGCGAAGGCCTATGACGCCGTCGGCAAGATCAGATGGGAGGGCGCCTACTGCCGCAGGGACATCGGGCAGAAGGCCCTCAAGCGCCTGTGCCGGGCCCCCGCGGTCGGCATTGTCATGGGCAGCGACTCGGACCTGCCCGTCATGGAGGAGGCCGCGGCCATGTTGAAAAAGTTCGGCATCCCCTTCGAGATGACGGTCGCCTCCGCCCACCGCAGCCCGGAGCGCGCCATGGCGTTTGCGACAGGCGCCCGCGAGCGCGGCATGAAGGTCATCATCGCCGGCGCCGGCCATGCCGCGCACCTGGCCGGGGTGCTGGCGGCGCACACCAGCCTTCCGGTCATCGGCGTGCCGATCGACTCCTCCAGCCTGCAGGGGTTGGATTCGCTGCTGTCGACGGTGCAGATGCCGCCGGGAATCCCGGTGGCCACCATGGCGTTGGGAAAATCCGGAGCGCGCAACGCCGGCATTTTCGCCGCCCAGATGCTGGCGCTATCCGACCCGGGTGTGGCAGCGGCCATCCACCGGTTCAAGAAGGACATGGCGACCGAAGTTGAACGCAAAGCCGAAAAGCTCAAGGACTACCGCTAAGCTCCTGCGGGTGGATCCACGGGCGCCGAAGCCCGAGACCATCGGTCAGGCAGCGGCGGCCATCCGTGGGGGAGGGGTCGTGTGCTTTCCGACGCGCTGCCTCTACGGCCTGGGGGCCGATGCATTCAACGCCGCGGCCGTCGAACGCGTTTTCGACATCAAGCAGCGGCCGGCCGAACTGCCGCTGCTGGTTCTCATCAACAGCCCGGCCCAGATGGACGGCCTGGCCAGGGGCATCCCGCGGGTTGCGCACGTGCTCATGCAGCGCTTCTGGCCCGGCCGGCTGACCCTGGTGCTGGAAGCGGAAGAGAGCCTCCCGGCGCGCCTGACGGCCGGCAGCGGTAAAATCGGAATAAGGTTGGCGGCCCACCCGGTGACGAGGGCGCTGGTGGAGGCCGTTGCCAGACCGATCACCGGGACCAGTGCCAATATATCCGGCGGCACCGGCTGCCGGCAGATTTCCGAACTGGATCCTCAGATCAGGCGGCAGGTGGATATTATTCTCGACGGCGGTCCCCTAAAGGGCGGGGTGGGATCGACCGTCGTGGATGTGACCGGCGAGACGCCGGTGGTGATCCGGGAAGGTGAGCTTTCGAAGCCTGAGATAATGGCGGTCATAAAAAGTGCCTGAAATAGGAAAGGGTGCAAAGCTCACGGCCCAAGGCACAAGGCTCAAGGGGCAGGGGAGGCAAGGGCTTGGCCGGAGCGATTTCATCCATTTTGGCTTAGGGCCTCCGCCTCAAGGTTCCGGCACTCCAGATCCAATTCTCTAATCCGCATTGCTTCAACCCTGTACCGTTAACCTTGCGCCCTATGCCTTCTTCATTGACATCTCGCCGCAGGTTCTTTATACAATCAGGCCAATCACCGCCGTGCCGGAGTGGTGAAATTGGTAGACGCAGAGGACTCAA
Organism: uncultured delta proteobacterium; assembly: GCA_963716325.1. GTDB lineage: Bacteria > Desulfobacterota > Desulfobacteria > Desulfobacterales > SpSt-501 > SpSt-501. The sequence continues at coordinate 6,590 of CAVQTH010000054.1, forward strand.
AATCCTCCGTTCGCAAGAGCATGCCGGTTCGACTCCGGCCTCCGGCACCAAAAATATGCCGGCTTAAGCGATTCGCTTAAGCCGGCATATTTTTGGTGCCATACGGTAACTCTATATTTCATAGTCTTATTAACCCGGCAAATAAATATATACAAGTTGGCAGTAATTTGATATAGGGTGTGCATGGAAAAAATTGATGCACGCACACTCAAGCCCGAAGTCCAGGAGCAGCTGCGAAAGCAGGCCATTCAACTGCGGCAAAAAGGCCACCGCATTCAACAGATTGCAGCGATTCTCGATGTGAACCCTCGCACGGTTTACCGCTGGTGCCAGTTGTACCAACGCGGCGGGGCCAAGAGTATCCGTATTCGCAAGCGCGGTCGGCCGACGGGAGCCTGCCGGAAGCTGACCGCTGAGCAGGAAAAGCAGATTCAACGGTTGATCCGCGACAAGCAGCCCGATCAATTGAAGCTGGCCTTTGCTTTGTGGTCGCGCATTGCGGTCCAGCAGCTGATCAAGCAGTTGTGGGCGATGCGGATGCCCATCCGTACGGTTGGAGAATACTTGAAGCGCTGGGGGTTTACGCCCCAGAAGCCCTTCCGGCGTGCGTATGAGCAGAACCCCAAAAAGGTCAAGCAATGGTTGGAGGAACAATACCCGGGGATTGCCAAACGTGCCAAACAGGAGGATGCCGAGATTCATTGGGCAGATGAGACCGGGTTGTGCAATGGCAGCTACTACGGTCGAAGCTACGCTCCCCGTGGCCAGACTCCTGCGATCGTCTTGCCAGCCAAGCCCCAGCGGATCAACCTGATCTCCACGGTCACCAATCAGGGCAAGGTGAGGTTTATGGTCTACCGGGAGACGATGAAGGCTCAGACTCTGATTCGATTTATGCGCCGGCTGATCAAGGATGTGGGGCGCAAGGTGTTCGTGATTTTCGACAATCTGAAGGTGCATCACAGCAAACTGGTCCATGAGTGGCTGGAAGAGCACCGTGAGCAAATCGAGGTGTTCTACTTGCCTTCCTACTCTCCGGAACTCAATCCGGATGAGTACCTGAATTGTGATCTGAAAGTCGGGGTTCATTCTGGTGTTCCCGCGACGAGCAAACCGGAGTTGGCCAGGAAGGCCATTGGTCATTTGCGCATGCTCCAAAAGCGACCGGCTCGGGTGGTGAAATACTTCAAGCATCCCAAAATTGCTTATGCAGCATAGTGAACATGTTTAATCGCCGGTTTAATATTATTGTGATGGGTGGATTGGGGTTTCTGAGCAAGATGTCACGGCAGCGTCTGCAATGCTTCGGCGCGCGCCGCCGCAAGGAGACGGCCATCGTAGCATGCAAATAAAAAAGAGCCTGCAGCGGCTGAGTTAAGCGTCAACGCGGAGGCCAGGTGGATGGCGTCGAAACCCCGCAGCGGGTGGCGTGACAGGAGAGATGGGAGAGTTTCGTTCAATTTTTCGTTGACTTCGACAATTATAAAACTTTTCCAGTCCTTTAAAAAAGCATTAACCAGACGTTTTATTAGGGGTGGATCAATTCGTTCCTCTCTCGATTTGCGGTAAAAAGCTGCCAGCAACTCCGCACAGGTTACCGCCGATGTGGCGATGGCCTCCGATTTTTTCCAGGCTGATATGATTTTCGAGGAGCCGGTTTCCTTTACATATTTTTTTACCAGCGCGCTGGTATCCAGATATAGAATCATCGGCGATCCTCAAGTATGATTTTTGTCAATGATTTGCCCGGCAGGGAACAGGGCTCGGGTACATCACGGTCGATCTCCCGCAGCGGCATGGCGATTTGTCCTCTCAGTGATAAAGACTGCAGGGTTTTCCTCAGTTCCCCGCGTGGTGAACCCTCTTTGACAACGCGTGCAATAACCCGGCCTCTTTCCGTAATCAACACATCATCTCCCCTTTTCACATAACCCATGTAGCGGCTTAATTGGTTTTTAAGTTCTTTGATGCCCGCGGTGATCATGGCCCTTCCTCCAGCATGGTAGCTACTTTAAAAATATAGTAGCTACTTCAGTATGCCGTGTCAACACGTTTGCGAAAGTCAGTTCTTATTCCTCATCGCTGTGGTTTCTTCCAGATTCTGTCGGGCGGTTTCATATTCAGGGTTTACCCTTAACGCCCGCCGGAAATTCTCTTCAGCTTCCTTTAATTTGCCTTGCTCCTTCAACGTCAAGCCCAGATTGTTGTAGGCCTCGGCGAAGTCCGGTTTGAGCCGTATCGCCTCCGAGAACTCGCGGAGCGCCGCATCAAGGTCCCCCTGGTTTTTCAATGCGACCCCCAGGTTGTTCCTGGCGGTTTCAAAATCCGGTTTCAGCCGCAGCGCCTCCTGGAGGTGATGGACGGCCGGGGGATAGTTTTCCTGCAGCAGATAGGCGATTCCCAGATTGTTGTGAGCCATGTAGTTCTCAGGTTCGAGCCGGATCGCTTCCAGCAGCTGGCGGGCGCCTTCCTCCATGCGACCCGACCGGATCAGCACATAGCCCAGGTTGTAGCGGGCGTCCCCGTATTGCGGTTTCAGCTCGATGGCCCTCCGAAGATTGGACTCTGCCTCGGGCAGGCGGCCCCTATCGACCAGGGCCGTGCCCAGGTTGTTGTAGGGCCGGGCCTTGAGGGGGGATTTCTGGACGCAGTCCCGCCAGAGGGTGACGGCATCGCTCCAAACCTGGTTGCGTTGGTGCGTCCACAGCGACCCGCCGGCCGCCACGACCGACAGCAACCCAACCGCAACCCATGTGGGCCGAATTAACCGAAAGAGCAGCGCGACCGCAGCTATCACCGGCATCACGCTCGGAAGATACGTGCGATGCTCGAAAACCGTCTCGAGCGGGATGACGGAGGATTCGATCGCCAGGTTCCCGAAGAACCACAAAATCGAAAAAGAAACGAGCGGTTCGCGTTTGGCGAGTCGCACGGCCAAAAACAGCAGGCCTGCGATGATCAGAAAACCGGCGAGCGTGGTAGGCGGCTCGAGCAGGGAAGCCGAGGCCTGGAAATCGTAGTCGAGGTTGAGGCGCGACGGGTGCGGCCAGATCAGAAGGCTGATGTAAACGCAGACCACTCGCAGTTGCGTCAGCAGACGCTGCCACGCTGAGAATTCGCCTCCCGCGTAACGGCTGAAGATTTGTTCTATCGGGTTTCGGATTCCGAGGAACACCAGGCTGATGATCCCCATCAGGAGACAAGCGACAACAATCCCGGGGAGCCAGCGCCGCAGCCAGGACGCGTCCAATTTTTGAAAAAAGTACCATTCGTAGAGCAGTACAAAAGCCGGAAGCGTGGCCGCGATTTCCTTGGACCCGAGCGCCAGCAGGCCGGCCAGCCCACACCCCGCCCAAAGCCAGGCCCGTCGGCCGCCGGATAAATCCAGCCGGACCTTCACAAAACAGAGCAGGGCCAGCAGGTAGAACATGACCGCCAAGCTCGTCATGCGCTGAACGATGTAAGCCACCGACTGGGTGTGAAGCGGGTGAACCAGCCAAACCAGGGCCGCGAAAGCGGCCGCCAGCCCGGATGCTTGAATGTGGCCGGCCATCGCCGGAGTCCGGAAAGTCACCTTGGCAAGCCCGTACAGCAAGAACCCGTTGAAGATGTGAATCAGAATGTTGACGAAGCGGTAGCCGACGACGTTGTAACCATTGAAATAGTAGTTGAGCGCCAGGCTCAGATTGGCGACCGGCCGGTTGGCGATCGGGCTTTTGAAAGCGGCGGCATACAGCTCGTCCCAGCCGAACGAGTGGATGCGGAGGTGACGGTTTTCGGTGATGTTGCTTTCGTCGTCGAAGACAAACGGGCCGGGCAGGGCGGCCGTGTAGACGAAAATCACCGCTATGGCCGCGGCCGCGACGATCAGGAATTCAACAGAAGAGCGTTGGGGGTTCATTTATTAAGAATATCATCAAACAGTCGAAAACGCTTCACCTATCGCTATCGACAGAGGATGCACCCACAAATTGACTCTTTTAGGAATCTGAACTATCGTGAAGTAATAATCGTTTGCGCAGAAGCGATTCGCCGGAACAGCCGGATGCAACCGTGGACTCCCCAGCAGGACCTGTCGATGAACGGCAAGAATAAGCACGACCGAATGTTGAATTCGATCCTGATCACCGGCATTGCGATCTCCTGTTTCTACTGGGTGTGCGAATCCTTCATGTTCTTTTTTCTGGCGCCGGAGGCCAATTTCATCCAGCACCTTCTGGGGCCGAACATGTTCAACACCTGGACGCGACTGCTGGTGCTGTGCCTGTTTGCCATTTTCGGGTCCCACATCCAATACACGATCGACAAGGAACGCGAGGCGGATGCGGCCCTGCGGGAGAGCGCGGCGAAATACCGCACCATTCTCGAGAGCATCGAAGAGGGCTATTTTGAAACCGATCTGCTGGGCAACCTCACGTTTTCCAATGGGCCCTTGCGGCGCATGCTGGGCTACGGCCCGGACGAGCTCATGAAGATGAACACCCAGGACTTCACGACTCCGGAAACAGCGGCCGCCGCCGAAGCCATCCTCGATCGGTTGCAGCAAACCGGTGCCGCCGCCACCATTTCGAATTACGCGGTCATCCAGAAGGACGGGACCCAGAAATACCTGGAGCTTTCCATTTCGTTGATGAACGATCACGCCGGGCGGCCGACCGGTTTCCGGGGAGTCGTCCGGGATGTGACCGAGCGCCGGCAGGCCGAGGAAGAGAAAAAAAAGCTGGAAGCCCAGCTTCAAACCGCTCAGAAAATGGAAGCCATCGGAACGCTCGCCGGCGGCATCGCGCACGATTTCAACAACATCCTGATGGGCATTCAGGGCAACGCCTCGCTGCTCGAAATGCGCCTGGACCCCGGGCATCCGGGCCGCGAAAAAATCAAGAACATCGAGAAATACGTGGAAAGCGGCACCGAGCTGTCAAGGCAGCTCCTGGGCTTCGCCCGTCGCGGGAAGTACAACGTCAAGGCCAGCGCCATCAACGAGATCATCGAGAAGACCTCCTCGATGTTCGCCCGCACCAAGAAAGAAGTCCGGGTCCAGCACCAACTGGCCAAGGACGCATGGGCGGTGGAGGTCGACCGTGGCCAGATCGAGCAGGTTCTGCTGAACCTTTACATCAACGCGTGGCAGGCCATGCCCGACGGCGGGGACCTCTTTTTGATTACCGAGAACCTGAACCTGGATGAAAACTACGTCCGCCCATACAAGGTCAAACCGGGACGATACGTGAAGGTGTCGGTGGCAGACTCCGGCGTCGGCATCGACAAGAAAGACCTCGAGCGCATTTTCGAGCCGTTCTTCACGACCAAGGAAATGGGGCGCGGCACCGGGCTCGGCCTGGCCTCGGTGTACGGCATTATCAAGAGCCACGGCGGCCACATCAACGTCTACAGTGAACCCGGCCAGGGCACCACCTTCAACTTCTACCTGCCGGCATCCTCCCGGCAGGCGGCGGAGGTGCCCAAAGCCGAGGTGGCGGTCGTGCGCAAGGGTCGGGAGACGATCTTGCTGGTCGACGACGAGGAGATGATCATCGACGTCGGCTGCGGACTGCTGGGGGAGTTGGGTTACACGGTGATACCGGCGCGCAGCGGCCAGGAGGCCCTGGAGATCTACAGCGCCCGACAGGCGGAAATCGACCTCGTCGTGATGGACATGATCATGCCCGGCATGGGCGGCGGCGAAACTTTCGATCGGTTGAAGCGGATCAACCCCGCGGTGAAAGTCCTGCTTTCCAGCGGCTACAGCATCAACGGCCAGGCGTCTCACATCATGGAGCGCGGCTGCGACGGTTTCATCCAGAAACCCTTCAATCTCCAGCAGGTGTCGGTGAAGGTGAGGGAGATTCTGGATAAAAAAAAGTGCCTATAGTGCCTATAGTGCCTAAAGTGCGCTAAAGTGCCTAAAGTTAAAAAACAACTTATCTCACCTTTCAAGCCTGCCTTTGTACTTTTTGCAGTTATTCATTTCAACTTTAGGCACTATAGGCACTTTAGCGCACTTTAGGCACTATTCGGCCCCCCCACCGGGTCCCTGAGAATCAGCTCGATGGCCTTTGCCGCCGATCCGGCGGCTCTTGGGAAGACCTCTGCCAGCCCGCGCACGTGGCGCAAGTTGTCCGCCGTTCTCAAGATCAGCACGGCCAGATCGCCTTCTTCCATCTCGGAAATTTCCAACACCTGCTCCCATGGGGTGCCGTTCGCCCAGGCGAAAAGGGCGGCTGCGGGCCGCAGGTAGAGTGTTCGGCCCTCGAACCCGGCTTTCAGCATCTCCTCCAAGAATGGGACGATGCGGCGGGTCATGCGCTGATAACTCGCGAGCAGCGCTTTGGGCAGGAAGGCTTTGTCGATGCGGTCGTCGGTCTCCCGTTCGTTTACGAAGACCGCGATAATGGCGGTGAGCAGCGCGGCGTCGTCCTGTGGAAAAGACCCGTGCCGGAAGCCCTCTGCGATCAGAAGCGGCTGGTCCACACGCAGACGGGACGCCCAGTGCCCTTCCTCGGTCAACTCGTCCCGGTCGTTGACGTAGCCTTTCGCGCGCAGGAACCGCACATGGCGCTGGAAATCGTGCCACAGTCGGAGAGAGTCGTCGTGCGTTCCCCGCTGTTTTGCGGGTTTTTGACGGATGAGGAAGGTGGCGAAGGAGTTTCGCAGCAGTTCCTCGATCTGGTCGGGCGTGTGGGACAGCAGCAGATTGAGGGCCATCGAGAAGTTGATCCGGATCTGGCTCACCACCTCCGAGGGCGGGGAGTGAAGCAGCCGGCAGATATGGTGGATGTCCATGAACCGGCCGGGGATGGCCAGAGCGAAGCCGATGTGATCCATGCCGCGGCGTCCGGCGCGGCCGGTCACCTGGTGAAACTCGGTGGCGTCCAATGGCAGAAACTGCGTGCCGTTGAAGCGGTCGGAGTTCAACAGGGCAATGGTGCGGGCCGGGAAGTTGACCCCGGCGGCCACCGTGGTGGTAGCGAACACCGCGTCCAGCAAGCCGTCGGTCATCAGCCGTTCGAGCGCGATTTTCCAGGACGGCAGCTGGCCGGCATGGTGGGCGCCCACGGCCAGGTGCTCCAGGTGCCACAGCTGGCGGTGCGCGGCGGTCCGCGGGCTCAGCCGGATAAGCTCATCCAGTGCGGCCTTGCGGCGGCGTTTGCGGTCGAGGTCGAGGGCCAGGTTGTCGCGGCAGGCGTCCAGGGCCTGGTCGCAGTCGGCGCGGGATTTCAGAAAGAAAATCGCCGGCAGCAGATCGTACTTCCGCAGCACCTCCAGGATGCGGCCGAACGGCGGCAGTTTGTTGCCGCGGAAAGCCATGCGGTGGTTCCCGCCTAAAAACTCGCTCACTTTTTTGTGAACCTTACCGGGTCCGCCCCGGCGGGACGGCGCGGTCAATGGAAGCAACCGCCCCGAGGGGTGCAGGAAGAGCGGGAAGAGCGGGACGGGGCGCCGGGTTTCCTCGACCACCATGCACGGCCGGCCGCGGATGGAGGAAAGCCAGGCCGCAATCTGGCGCGCGTTGCCGATGGTGGCGGAGAGCAGCAGCAGCGGGATGCGGGCTGGGAGGTAGATCATGACCTCCTCCCAGACGACCCCGCGTTCGGCATCGCCCAGGAAGTGGGCCTCGTCGATCACCACGAAATCAGATCCCAGCGACTCCCCCCGGTGCATGGCGTCGTAGAGCTGGTTGCGCAGGATTTCCGTGGTGCCGACGATGACGGGGGCATCCGGGTTTTCCTTGCGGTCGCCGGTCAGGATGCCGACCTGGTCGGGCCCGAACAATTGGCTGAACTCGGCGTACTTGGCGTTACTGAGGGCTTTTAAGGGGCAGGCGTACCAGGCCCCCCCACCCACTTTGCGGATGCGGGCGATGGCCTGCTCCGCGATCCAGGTTTTGCCGGAACCGGTCGGCGCCGTGACCAGGCAGTCCGAATGCTCGACCGTTTCCAGCGCTTGCAGTTGGAAACGATCGGGAGTAAACGGCCGGCGCTCCGGCACACCGATTTTGGCGAACACGCGTTTGAGGCCGGCATCGGCGGTAGCGGTGAAGCGCGTTGCTGTGGCGGGAGTCCGGTATTTTCGGCGCGGGTAGTTGTGGGAGCGGTGCATAAAAATGAGAGTGCCTATAGTGCCTAAAGTGAACTAAAGTGCCTAAAGTTAAAAAAGCAACTTATCTCACCTTTCAAGCCTGCCTTGTACTTTTTGCAGTTACTCATTTCAACTTTGATGAGTTCGTAAAAAGTAGAAAAACCCCGTTTTGCGTCATTCCGGCGGAGGCCGGAATCCCGTCAAATCAAGTGGTTCTTGACCCCGGCGTTCGCCGGGGTGACAGCCTTGGGGACTTTTTACGAAGCCGTCAACTTTAGGCACTTTAGGCACTATAGCGCACTTTAGGCACTTCTTTTTACAGTTTCCCCGCCATTTCCCTCACCTGCGCCTTGGCTGAAGATTCAACGTCGTAGGGTGAAACGCCCTTGAGGTCCGCTTCGATCAGGCGGTCGTCCTGCGGCAGAAATCCCAGGAACTCGAAGTCGGGCAGGTGGGTTTTCAGGAAATCCTCGTCTGCGGCGTTGCGGATCTTGTTGCCGACGATGGCGATGTGATGCAGGTTGATCTCGGATGCCAGCTGCCGGATGTGCTCGGCCGTGTCGATGCTGCGCCGGCCGGGCTCGACAACGACAATGAGCTTGTCCACCGCCTTGGCCGTGGCGCGGCCCAGGTGCTCGATCCCGGCCTCCATGTCCATGACGACCACCTCGTCGCGCCGCAGGACGATGTGCATGACCAACGCCCGCAGCAGGGTGCTCTCGGGGCAGATGCAGCCGGAGCCGCCTTTCTTGACCCCTCCCAGGCGCATGAACTTGATGTTGTCGAGCTTAGCGGAGAGGGCGTCCGGCAGGTCGTCCACCTGGGGGTTCAACTTGAAATAGCCGCCGACCGTTCCGGGCTTAGCGCCGGTGCGCTCGCAGATCAGCTCCTTCATCTCCGCAATCGGCACGATCCGGTCGGCATCGGGAATGCCGAGGCCGGCCGCGAGGTTGGCATCCGGGTCCGCATCGATGGCCAGCACCTTCTTGCCCTGGTCGCTCAGGGTCCGGATCAATAGCGAGGCGAAGGTCGTTTTGCCGACGCCGCCTTTACCGCTGACTGCGAGTTTCATTTCGTATTCCCTTCTCGTGGAATTCATTTATAGGACAGTGGATTGATATTTTTTTCTACCAATCGTGTTCCCGGGGCCGGTCGGCTCTCGATCGCGGCAAGATGCCGCTCCCACATGGAAAGAGGTCAGCTTCCTGGGAGGCCGGTAATGGCGTGCTGCGCCGTCCTAACGTTGGAACCAAATCCCCCTTCGCCCCCTTTTGCAAAGGGGGTTTGGGGGATTTGAGAAGCGACTTCCCCGGAAGCTGGATACGGCACTATGCACCATTTGTCGGTAATGAATTGTGGGAGAACCTTTCAGACTCGATGATCGCGGCTGGAAAGCCGCTCCCACAGAAAGAACAGGATGACCGGGAAATTGTATAGGAATATAGTGCAGGGCAAGGCGGAAAGCAAAAAACAGCGGGGCGGCCGAAAACGGCCGCCCCCGCTGTACGTCCTTCGATTGTTCAGGTTATCTGCGCCATCTGCCGGGCGTTTCAATATTGGACGAGTTTCTGGAAAGAGCGGCAGAGACATCGTTCTTGAAACGAAGGGTACCCTTCTTATTCGCTAAAGACGGAGGTTCAAGTGACCAATCATAGTCCAAGCCCAAGTTGATTCCTGGGTCGACCAGCAACTGCGCCCAAAGCAGGTCGTCATCCTTATACCCTTCGTTTGAAAGTTTGACCAATGCCCAAGTTAGCGTCTCGCGGCCGTTCATTTCAGAAACACCCATGTCAAGCGCACGCATCTTGGATGAAGTTTCTGCATCGAGATATCGCGGAAGGACTACGGCTGCCAACACACTGATTATGACCAGCGTAGATATGAGCTCAATAAGAGTGAACCCATCCTCACTGTTCTTGCGCCGGTTCATTTTCAATATTTTGGTGCTAATGGCTTTTTGCTCTACATCGAATGACATTGCCGTTAACCAACCCGTCCTGAGGTACTCCGAAGCCGATAAGAAGTGGTTTATAGTTAATTTTATACCTTATTGGAATTAATTTCAAATTAATTTATAGCTCCGATAACGGTACGGATAGAAATGCAACCACTTTAAATCCTTTTCTTGTTTATGGTGGTGGCCTTCTCCAAGTTGCTGGCTGGGTGCTGCTAGATGCCGTCCTGCTAAGGCTAACTGCTGTTCCACCCTTAAAGTTCAGGCTACCGCCACCTTGTGTGGCGCTGCCAGCTTCAGTCCCCCCCACATGTAGTCCAAACCTAAAAAGGGTCTGCCGCGAGCTGGATACTGCGCGTCCTGAGCTGACACCTTAGCCCAGACATCGTTGTCACCGGTGGCTGGCACGTATCCATTGGCAGAAATTTTTATGTCTGCCCATCCAAGACTTTCTCGACCGTTTAGTTCGGATATGGCTGCATCGAGCGCGCGGGATTTCGCATTAGCCTCAAGGTCGATATATCTTGGTACGGCCACAGCGGCGAGGATGCCGAGGATGATCAGCACCGCGATGATTTCGACCAGCGTAAAACCTTCTTTGTTTTTCAGAATTCGTGACGTTTTCATGTTCATTTCTCCCCCTTCGGATTTGTTTATAACTGATTTCATGTCAATAATTTTAAGCATATTACGTGCCACCTATTCTAAAATAACTCGTTGCGCGATAATATTAATTATTATCAATATGATATAAAAATTTTGGTAAAAGTTTTTTGCTGGCAAGAAAGCTTTTGCTTCAAAATATGTTGATTTTTTTATTAATTTAAGTCAATTGTCATACTTTTTGAAGGTCTTGGCGTCTATGCCTAGTTTCTTAACTCGGTGCCAGAGGCTTCTCTGGTTGATTCCAAGCAGTTCGGTCGCCCTGGATTGAACCCCGCCGGTTTTTGTGAGCGCCTCGATAATCATGCTGCGCTCGATTTCGTTCAGTTTTTCGTCCAGTGACATGTTGGACGGGAGTTTCAACTCGGTGCCGCCCGCATGATCCGAGAACATGCTGGTTATCTTCGCCGGCAATTGGGAGGGTTCTATGTGGCTGGCTTCGGCGATCAGGGCGGCGCTTTCGACGACGTTTTTGAGTTCACGGATGTTGCCCGGCCAGGGGTAGGTCATCAGCATCTGCAGCGCCAGGGATGAAATCTCAACCGGTTTGGGCAGCTTTTTGAGAAAATGGTCTACAAGGATGGGGATGTCCTCCTTGCGCTCGCGCAGCGGAGGGAGATGCAGGGTGAATACGTTCAGCCGGTAGAACAGGTCTTCCCGAAAGCTGCCTTCCTGGACCATTTTTTCCAGGTTTTTATTGGTCGAGGCGATGAAGCGGACGTCCACCTTGATCGTCTGGCTCCCTCCGACCCGGTAAAATTCCTTCTCCTGGAGGGCGCGCAGGATCTTGGCCTGCAGGCTCAGTGGCATATCGCCGATTTCGTCGAGGAAAAGGGTCCCCTTGTCTGCAATATCGAATTTTCCGGGCTTGAAGGCCGTAGCGCCGGTGAAGGCCCCTTTTTCATGGCCGAAGAGCTCGCTTTCCAGAAGCTCTTCAGGGATGGCCGCACAGTTCAGCTTGACGAAGGGTGTTTCCTTCCGCTGGCTTTGCTCGAAGATGCTGGTGGCCACCAGTTCCTTGCCGGTCCCGCTTTCCCCGATGAGCAGCACGGTGGAGTCCGTCGGCGCCACCTTCATGATCAGGCTGAGCAACCCGCGCATGGCGAGGCTTTCGCCGATGATCTCCGGAAAGAACTGCCGGGCGTCGATGCGGCTGAGTACCGATGTGACCCTGTCGAAGACGCTGGTGAATTGGGCGAGCTTGTCGACTGACCAGTCCTTTTTCGACTTGGGCTTGACGGCGGTGCCGAAGGCCGGGAGCCTGCTGGCTTTTGCGACAAAGTCCTCAACGGGTCGCAACAGGAACCTCACCACAGCCAAGCCGGTGGCAAAGGCGAGGGCGCTTATGAAAATGATGAGCCAGAAAACCCAGGTGGATGGGTCGGCTTTGTTCTCCAACCCGTATTTCGTCAGCCGGAAAGCCAGCAGCGCCGAAAAGATGCTGAACCCCGCGAAGATGAAGGGGATGATGATGTAAAGGCTGATGTGGAAACGAGGTTGTTTCATGGGAAGAAGTTAAGAGTGCCTAAAGTGCCTATAGTGAGCTAAAATGCCTAAAGTTGAAATGAGTAACTGCAAAAAAAATACAAGATGAGTTTGAAAGGTGCTATGCGCCGCTGTTTTTTAACTTGTGACCTTGCCCCGCGTGCCTTGAACCGCCTTTTAACTTTAGGCACTATAGGCACTTTAGCGCACTTTAGGCACTTCTTACTTCACCTTTAAGGAAATGTCCCACATCGGCAGGAAGATGGCCAGGGCGAAGAAGCCGACCACGGCGGCGAGGCAGATGGTCAGGACCGGCGCAAGGGCATCCGAGAGCTTCTTGGTGGCGTATTCCACCTCGGTGTCGTAGTGGGTGGCGACGTCGCGTAAAAGCGCGTCCAGGTTGCCGGACTCTTCGCCGACGGCGATCATGTTGATCAGCATGGGGGTGAAGTACTTGGCCTGGCGCAGCGGCCCGGAGATCCCCCGGCCTTCCTTCAATCGATCCTTGATGCCCTCCAGTTGGCGCGAGATGGCCGAATTTCCGATGGTGCCGGACAGGATGTCCATCGCGTCCAGGATGTCGACGCCGCTCGATTGCAGGATGGAGAAAATGCTGGCGAACCGGGAGACGGCGGCTTTCTGGAAGAGCTTTCCGGCCAACGGCATTTTGAGCAGCAGCGTGTCGCGCACGAAGCGGCCCTGCTCGGTGCGGCTGTAGAGGAAAAAGGCGATGCCGCCGCCGATGATCGCTATGGCCAGGACGTACCAGTACTGCACGATGATCTGATACAGCCACAGGCAGATTTTGGTGGGCAGGGGCAGCTCGAGCCCGGCGGTTTTGAACACATTGACGAACTTGGGAATAACGCCGATCAGCAGGATGAAAAAAGCTACGCCGAGAAACGCCAGAACGATGATCGGGTAGGTCATGGCCGATTTCACGTCGGATTTGACCTTGTGCTCGTGTTCGATGACATAAACCAGACGGTCGAGGATCTCGGGCAGTGCTCCGGCAGACTCACCGGCTTTCAGCATGCTGCAGTAAAGCGGAGGGAAAACGTCGGGGTGCCGCCGGAACGCGTCGTAAAGGCTGGCGCCCTCCTGGATGTCCTGATGGATGTCGCATTCAGGACCAATTTCAGCCGCTTATTTTCGGTCTGGTCTTCGAGCACCTGCAGGATGGTCAGCATCGGGACGCCCGAGCGGATGAGCGTCTTGAACTGCTTGGAGAAGAGAATCAGCTCCGGCGTCTTGATCCCGGAGAAGAGGCCGGAAAACCCCGACAGCTTCACCGCCGGCGCGCTCCCTTTGATTCCCCGGACCTGGGTGGGGATGTAGCCCCGAGCGGCAATGAGGCTCGATGCGCTCTCGACGGAGTCGGCGTCGATCTCCCCTTGGGTGGCGGCGCCGGTATCGGTGATCGCCTTGTAGCTGAATTTGGGCATACGCTCTCCCGCTTACATGAGCACGGCGGATGCCGCCTCTTCAAGACTGGTGATTCCCTGAAGGACCTTCTCCAAGGCGTTGTCGCGCAGGGTCGCGAGCGTCCCGGCCTCGACGGCGGCGCGGTTGATCTCGTGCGCCGACTGGCGTTTCAGGATCATGTCCTGGATCATGGGATCGATCACCAGCACCTCGTAAACCCCCGTCCGTCCCTTGTACCCCGTGTGCATGCAGTTGAAACAGCCCTGGCCGACGGCAAAACCGTTGGTGTCCACGCCGTCCAGCCGCCAGTATTTGACGGCCTCGGCCGAGGGCGCCTGGGGCATGCGGCAATGCGGGCAGACCTTGCGCACCAGGCGCTGGGCGAAGGACACCAGCATGACCGAGGACACCAGGAACGGCTCGATGCCCATGTCCATCAGCCGGGTCATGGCGCCGGCCGCGTCGTTGGTGTGCAGGGTGCTGAGCACGCGGTGGCCGGTGAGGGCCGCCTGCACGGCGATGCCGGCGGTTTCGGAGTCGCGGATCTCGCCCACCATGATCACGTCCGGGTCCTGGCGCAGGATCGACCGCAGACCGCTTGCGAACGTCATGCCCGCCTTGCGGTTGAGCTGCACCTGGCGGATTTTCTCGATGCGGTACTCCACCGGGTCTTCCACGGTGATGATGTTGATGTCGGGCTGGTTTATTTTTTTAAGGATGGAGTAAAGCGCGGTGCTTTTGCCGCTGCCGGTGGGCCCCGTGCTCAGGATCATCCCGTAGGGCTTTTGGATCATGCCCTCCAGTTTTTCCCGGTCGCGCTCGTTCATCCCCAGCAGCTCCAGCGAGTAGATGCTGGTGCTCGTGTCGAGCAGCCGCAGCACCAGGTTTTCGCCGTAGATGGACGGGATGGTGGAGGCCCGGATGTTGATGTCCTTGTTTTTCATCTTGACGGTGAAGCGGCCGTCCTGCGGCACGCGCGCCAGCGCGATGTCCATGTTGGCCAGGATCTTCAGCCGGGAGATGATCGGCAGAAACATGGACTTGGGCGGGGCGGGCACCTCGTGCAGCTTGCCGTCCACCCGGAAGCGGATCTGCACGTGGTCTTTCTCCGGGCTGACGTGGATGTCGCTCGCCCCCTCGCGTACGCCCTGGGAGAGGATCGAGTTGACCAGCCGCACCACGGGGGCCTCCTGAGCCATGCCCTGCAGCGAGCTGACTTCCACATCCTCCAGGTTGGCCGCTTTTTCGACCTGCTTGTCGATCTGAACGTCCTCGAGGTCCTCCAGCACGCCGCCGATGCCCGCGTAGGTGCCGTAGAGGGTGGTGTGCAGCTGGTTGAGCTGCTGCTCGGTGCAGATGACGGCCTCCGCCTCGAGGTTGGTGAAGACCTCGATGGCGTCCAGGGCATTGATGTCGAGGGGGTCCGTCATGGCCACCGTGATCAGCATCCCGTTTTTCTGCAGCGGCGCCACGGAGTATTTGTGGGCGATGTCCGCCGGGATGATCTGGGCCAAATCCATGTCGAGGATGTGCTTGTCGGGTCGGTACTTCTCCAGCTTGAGCTGGTTTGAGACGAGGTCCACGATCTGGACCTCGCTGACGATCCCCTCGCGCACCAAAAACTGCCCGAGCTTGAGGTTGCTCTTCTTCTGAAAGGGCAGCGCCTGCTCGAGTTGCTTCAGGGTCAGAAGCCCGCCTTCGACCAGAATCTCACCAAGTTTCTTGCGTGCAATCACGGTGGGGTTCCTCTTGAGAAGTGCCTAAAGTGCGCTAAAATGCCTAAAGTTAAATGATAAAAAAATCAAAAAGTTAACAATTTTTGGCGATGGTTGCGAAGAGAGCGAGCAACTGTCCGCATTCGTCGTACTCGGATTTGATATCCGTCAAAGTTAACCAACCGGCTTCCAGGATGACTTCCAACCAGTAATGGGTCTCGCTCAGTTCGCTTTCACAAATCCTGATTTTGTTTTTAAAATCTGCCTTGCTTCGCGATCGGTTGGCTTCTCGGTAGTTGGCGCCGGGTGATGTTCCTGACTTGGTAATTTGTGTTCTTACTACCCTTCCTTCCGCTGAACTGGGCAACTTTGCAGCCAGTTTGATGATGCTGACCGCGAATTTTAGTGTCCGTGCCTCCAATGCTCTGGCGAATTCTTTGTTTTTCATTTTCCAACTTTAGGCACTTTAGGCACTATAGCGCACTTTAGGCACTTATTTATTAACGTAATACGGATCCGCGTAAAAGACGGTCTCCTCGCCCCATGACCCCATCACCTCGCCCGAAGCGGACAAGCTCGGCGGCAGAAGCGTCACCCTGAGCCCCGCGGCTTCCGGGCTGCTGAAGAGCTGCTTGAGGATCACGATAAACCGCAGGCCCGTTGCCGGCTGCCAGCAACGGGATCAGCCGCGCGGGCGGGGCGGATTCCGGATACGTGCGCAACAGATCAAAGCCCTCCTGCAGAGAGCCCTTCTCTGCAATTTTAACCCACCAGACGTTTTTGATCAATGGTTTCACGCCTACCGGAATGGCCGGCAATTGGATGGGGCGGCCGACCTCTACCAAGTCCGGGTCGACGATATGAGGGTTCGCCAGGATGATCGCGCGGAAATTCTTGTTGGAATAGTTCCCGTAAACCTTGTGGATCAAACCCGAGATCGTCTCGTTGCGCCTGAGGTTGAGGGTGCCCAGGGTCTCCATCGGCCGGGGCAATTGCACCGTCGCCCGCAAGGCAGCGACCTCCGGGGCCGGTTTGGGGGTTTCCAGCGCTGGAGCCGGCACCGCAGCGGGCGGCAAAGCCTCTGTGGAGACGGGTTCAGGCGCGGCGGCCGGCAGGCCGGTTGGCTCCGCAGACGGCGCCGCCGCAACTGCGGGCGCCGGCTCTGGCGCTGCCAGGGGTGCCGGTGTTTCAGCCACCGGCGGCGCCGGCGGCAGCGGCTTGGCGATTTCCAGTGCAGGCGCTTCCTTGCGCGGCCACAGCGCTTCCCATTGCCAGGACGGCAACGGCAACCGGCCCGAAACCCCGGCCCACAGCAGCACGGCCGCCAGCGCCGCGGCAACCGCTATGGCGGCCGGCATGCGACTGCGAACGGGCCGATCCGGGGTGAACACCCTTGTCGCGCAGCGGCGCGCCAGGAGGTATCCGACCTTGGACTTGTTCTGGATGATCATCGCCAGGATGCACTGATGGCAGAGGTTGATGATCTTGCGCGGATAGCCCGCGGTGGTCTGGTAGATGGCGAAAAGCGCCGGCAGGGTGAAGAGGTCCAGCTTCTGGGGCGTGGTGCTGGACTTCTCCAGGCGGTACCGGATCATCATGGAGGTGTCCCGGAAGCTGAGCGCCTTCAGGTGATGATAGAGGTTGATGCGGTCGCCGAAGTTCGGGTGCTGGCGGATCACCGCCTCGAACTCTTTCTGGGCGAAGATCACAATCTGCAGCAGTTTGTACTCGTTGGTCTCGTAGTTCAGAAACTCGCGCAGCAGCTCGAGGCAAAACGCGGGGATTTTCTGGCCTTCGTCGACGATGAGCACCGTGATCTTTTTTTGGTCGACCCCCTTGCGAAAAAGGCTGTGCTTGATGAACTCCTTGGCCTGCCAGTCGGTGGTTCCCTCCGGCATTTTCTTGCCGCTCAGAAGCTTGACCACCGTTGTCAGAAAATCCCCGCTGTCCTTGAACAGGGGGTCGAGGATGAGGTGGGTTTCCATCTCCTTGCGCTGGGAAAAGCGGCGGATCAGCTGGCGGCAGAGGGTGGTCTTGCCGGTGCCGACCTCGCCGATGATGACATTCAGGCCGCGCCGCAGGTGCAGCGAGAGTTCCAATTTCTGCAGGCAGTCCAGGTGCTGCCGGGAGTGGTAGAAATAATCGGGGTCCGGTGAATTGGAGAACGGCTCGCGGTTCAGATTGAGAATGGAGAAATAGTCCATGAAAAGTGCCTGGATGAAAAAAGTGCCTATAGTGCGCTAAAGTGCCTAAAGTGCCTAAAGTTGGGACAAACTAAAAGCAGCAGGGAGCAAATGAAAACAAAAGAGAATTATTGTCTTTGGTTTTGCAGCGCTCACTCCTTTTTTCACTATAGGCACTTTAGCGCACTATAGGCACTATAGGCACTCCTTTTATTATCCCCCTGCCGGCGGCGTTGCCTGGGCCTTTAGGATCGTCGGGGTGATGAAGATCAGCAGATCCTCCTTGGCGTTGCTTTTGCCTTCCTTTTTGAACAGCCAGCCAAGCACGGGAACGTCGAGCAGTCCCGGGGTTCCGGTCCGGCTGTCTGTGGTCTGCTCCTTGTTCAGCCCGCCGATTACCAGGGTTTGGCCGTCGGCCTGGATCACATTGGTTTCGGCGTTTTTGGTGATGATGGTGGGGTTTCCAAGGACCGTCTGGGTAAAATCAACTTCATCCTTGTTCACCTTGACAGCCAGCTTGAGAGTTGTGGCGTCGATCACGTGGGGCGTGACTTTCAGGCTGAGCACTGCCTTTTTGTACTGGATATTCACTTCTCCATCGGACACCGTTTGGAACGGGACGTCCTTGCCGCTTTCAATCAAGGCAAGCTGGTTGTCCAGGGTGGTGATCGACGGGGTGGACAGGATCGTGAGCTTGCCCTCGTCCTGGAGCGCGGTCAGCTGCGCGGCGAGCAGGGATTTGCCCACGTTCTGGAAAATGAAACCGAAGCTCGAGGCGCCGACGGCCTCGATCGGGAGATCGACGACGTTGCCGGTGGTGGGGTCCACCCGGTTGCCGACCCCCTGCCCCAGGGCGGTGTTGTCCCGGCCGGTCACGAAGCCCCGCTTGTCGCCCCCGCTGAGTTGATACGCGCCGCCCCACTGCACGCCCAGCTCGCGGGACACGTCCTTGTTGGCCTCCACGATGAAGGCTTCGATGAGCACCTGCGGGGTCGGCTTGTCGAGCTTCTCGAGCACCGCCAGGATCGCATTCACGTCTCTGGGCAGGGCGTTGACGATGATGGAGTTGGTGTGCTGGTCGACCAGGACCGAGCCGATGGGTTTGTTGGTTTTGTCGGTGGTGAGAAACGACTTGAGATTCTCCTGCAATTTGTTGGCCTCGGCGAACTTGACCGGCACGATGCGGGTGACCGGTGCTTCGGCCATCAGCAGGTCCCTGCGGCGGCCCTCCTTGCGCAGTTCCTCCTCCAGGTCGTCCGCCGTCATGATGCGGATGATGTCTCCCTGCCAGGCGTAGGTCAGGTTGTGGGTGCGCAGGATGCCCAGAAAGACCTGGTCCCAGGGGGATTGGGTGATGTTGATGTTCGAGCGCCCCGTGACCCGGTCGTTTAGGATGATGTTCACATCCGCCGCCCGGGCCAGGGCGCGCAGGAGCACCGACACATCGACATTGCTCATCTTCAGGCTGACGCGCTTGGTGGGCAGCGGTCTTTCCGGCTCGAGCCTGGGCTCGGCCGGACGGGCCGCCGCCTCCTTCACGAGCTCCTTGGGCGCCGGGGATGAGGGGCCCGGCGAGAACCCTCTCGACTCCTGGGCCTTGGCTTTCCACTTGTCCATCAACGGGTCGCCGGCGTCGGTCTTTGTGGGTGAAGAGCACCCCAGTGCCAGCAGCACACAGATGACGCCTGCAACGGCCAATTTCCAACAACCATGCGATCTCATCATAGCCTATTCGCTTTCCTGAAGTGGAAGCATGATTTCCCCCTGCGAGGAGGTCATGATCACCTTGGTGGGAAGAACGGATTTGACCGTGAACCCACCGGTCCCCAGTCTGTCGCCGGCCTCGTACTCCATGCCGTTGATGATTGCCAGGCGCTTGGCGCCGATTTCGAGGAACCCACTGTAAGTCATGTTCGGCACGGGCCGCAGGGGCTCCTTCGATGCGGCCTTTTCCGCAACCTGCGGCGTCGCCTTGCGGATGACCATGAAGGGATCCTGTTTCCAGGCGGCCTCGGCCTTTTGAATGGCCAAGGTGCCGGCATCCGCGGTGCCGGCCTTGACGGCGTCGGCCACCTTGGTAATAAAGGCGTTCAGGCCCTCCACGCTCTGCGCCGGCAGAGAGGTGGATGGCATGACCTTGGCGCGCGGAAGCAGCAGCTCGATCGCCCCGTAGCCGACAGTGAGCACCATGAGGCCGACGATGATTTTTTCCCGGGTAGTCATAGGGGGCAATGCCTAAAGTGAATAAGTAAAGTGCCTAAAGTTAATAAGGGCAGTGCCTATAGTGCCTAAAGTGCGCTAAAGTGCCTAAAGTTAAAAAACGGTTTAAGGCACACGGTGCAGGGTGCAAGGTAAAAAATTAGAATAAAAAGCTGGTCTCACCTTTCAAGACCGCCTTATACTTTTTGAAGTTATTCATTTCAACTTTAGGCACTATAGTCACTTTAGCGCACTTTAGGCACTTGTTCTCATTCTCTCGCCATCCAGATCTTCAGCCCGAACTCCTCACCCCCGCCCTCGACCGCACGAATGTCGATTTCCTCGATGCCGTCGAAAAAGCTCAACGATCCCAGGTCGATCAAGAACCCGCGCAGGTCGGTGAACTGGCCGGCGGCGGTGAGTCTCACCAGGAACCGGTTGGAAGCGTCCATGAGGGTGTTGACCTCGGGAACGATCTCCCGCACGTTCAGCCGATGAGCGGCGGCCATGTCCTGCAGCCGTTTGGGCACACCGGCGATCTCCCCCCGGCTCACCTTGGTCCGCGGCGGGACGGGCATGCCCTTGGCCGCCGGCGCCTTGGATCTTTCGAAGAGGTTTTTGAAGACCGGGGAGAGGACTTTCTGCTCCTCGATGCGTGATTTCAGCCCGTCGATGTCCCGATCCAGCTCGGCCGACAGCCGCTGCTCCGGCAGAATGATGAAGAGCAGGAACACCAGGATGCCCGCGGCGCACAGCATGCAGAGCACCAGGCTCTGGGTCGGGAGCAGGGAGCCGAGTTTGCCTGTTTTCATCGCCTACACCACATCCATTTGAGCCGTAAATCGCATGACCGGTTGATTGTCCATCATCTCCAGCGACTTCTTGCTGATGGTCGGTTGCTTGAAAAGCGGTGAACTCTTGAGCGTCATCAGGTAGGCGGCCAGGTCCGCCTCCAGGGTCGAGCGCTCGCCGGAGATGACCCCGTCCAGAACCAGGACTTTTTTCGGCGCTTCGGGTTTGCCGGCGGGGCCGGGCTTGCCGGCCGGCCCGAATTTGGCGCTGATGCTCAGCAGCCGGACATTGGGGGGGGTGGAGTTGGCCACTTCGCCCAGCACGGCGACCCCGATGAAATTGTTGCCGATGCCCTGCAGGTTCTGGTTTTGCGCGCGGATTTGCTCCACCAGCTTGAGGATAAGGTTTTTATCCACGCGCACCTCAAACCCGCCGAGCTGGTTCTGCAGGTTGAGCTTCTGGAACTCTTTTTCCTTGATCTGCTGTTCCTGCCAGAACACAAAACCAACGCAGGCCAGCATCAACACGAAGAAACAGGCGAACACCCCGCGGTTGATGCGGCGGGTGTTGGAGTCTTTGATCTTGATCTTGTGGGTGTAAAGAAAGTTGGGTGTAATGGAATTGGCGGCCAGAGCCATGCCCAGCGCAGGTGCGTATGAACCCTGCTCGGACGGCTGCTCGGGCGTCGCAGGGACCGATTGAAAGCCGTCGGCCGGGGCAAAGGGGTTGAGCACCTCGATCGGCAATCCGAGCTCGTCACCGATGTAGTCCAGGATGCGCGGGTGGGGCTGGATGCCGCTCGAAACGTAAATTTTCTCAACCCGGGCATTGTCGAAATTGAGGGCGAAATGCCGGATGGTGCGCTCCATTTGCCGCACCAGCCGCTCGAGGGCCGGCAGGATCATCTGAAAGATCCGCTCCTCCTTGACGGCCAGCTGCTTATCCTCGGCTGGCCCGTCGGCGGTGCCGCTATGAATGGGCCCGAAAAACAGGTTCTGGGCGACCTCCATCTCCTGCTTCAGCCGCGCCTTGATGGCGCGGATGCGATTCTGGTCGGCGGTGGGGGATTTCGCCAGCGAGAGCTCAAACCAGTTTTGCTCGATCTCCCGCTGCAGCGCCTCGACCATCGTGCGAATGCCGGCTTTGATGCCGCGCGACAGCACGAGGTTGTTGTCGGCGTAAATGTCGATGCGTGACCAGTCCCTTCCGATGTAAAGACTGGACACGGCCGCGCCGTAGGTTCGGATGCGGCCGGAACGCAGGAGGGTCTGGACGGCGAAGGGGACGATGGAGATGCCTGCCAGCGGGAAGCCGGCGCGCGTGAACAGGTCCCGCAGGGCCTCGACCTCCTTGCGGGGTGCGATGTAAGCCATCACCGCGATTTTTTTGGCACCACCCTCCTCGGCCTCACCGAGAACCTCGAAATCGAAGACGGTCTCCTTTTCGTCAAAAGCCGAGTGTTTTTGGTAGGACCAGAAAACAGTGTTCGCGATCTGCTTCTGGGGGACCTTCGGGACCTTCAGGTGACGGGTTTCGACCCGGGCCGAAGGGATGGTGCCCCACAGCTCGACGGGGGTGGCGGAGCCGCAGAATTTAATCAGGGTCGCGCGCAGGAACTGGTGAAAATCCGGATGGTCCCGCGGGATCTCAGGGTCCAGGGTGACGCGCGCGTAGTCGGTGAGTTCAACCTTGCGGTCGGAGACCCGCTTGACTTTGACCAGCTTGACATCCTCATGGCCCAGGTCCACACCGACCGACCATGCGCCTTTGCTGAATGACAGGGAATTGCGCAACAGGGTTTTTAAGCGTTGCCCGGCCGGCTGAGGTGCGTCGGAGGGGCCGGTATGCAGGCTCGATGAGCCTTCGTCTCGAATCAGCTCCAAGAGCTTTTCGGTTGATGACAGTTCATCCTGCTTGGCCAAGGTGCTCTCCCCGATGAAGTCCATCCAGCCACCGAGCGGCCTCGGCGTTCGAGAGGCGCACCCGATGGCCCGGCTGCTGTTGGGTGATTCCTATTCTCACGCCGGAACCCGGCGGGCCGCAGTTCGGCTGCCATCCGGCACCGCTGGCGGCATGTTTTATATAAGCTAAATAACCATATCAATTAATTCACAAAATGTCCGAGAAGTCAAGGAAAACGGATTCTTTGATATTTCCCTATTGTCAAAAGCCCGGATCGCAGATAAAATGAATTATGTAGTTTTGTACACATCACGTCCACGGCTTCGCAACAGGTGAGGGGGCTGTTTATTCTAGATGGAAAATGAACTGATCGGAACGAGCGAAAATATTCGCCGCATTCGGGAGATCATCGATCGGGTAGCCGAGACCGGGCTCAACATGGTCGTTTGCGGTGAAACCGGCGTCGGCAAGGAACTGGTCGTCCAGCGGCTTTACCAAAAATCCAATCGGTTGGGCAAAGCGTTTGTCAAGGTGAATTGCGCCGCGCTGCCCGACACCCTGCTCGAGAGTGAAATGTTCGGCTACGAGCAGGGGGCCTTCACCGGTGCCGAGCGGCGGCGCAGAGGCAAATTCGAACAGGCGAACGGCGGCGTGCTTTTCCTGGACGAGATCGGCGACATGTCCCTGCCGCTGCAGTCGAAGCTGTTGCACGTCCTGCAGGGCGGCGACTTCACGCCGCTCGGCTCCGAGAAATTGGTCAAGACCGACGCCTGGGTGATTGCCGCCACCAACCACGACCTCGAGAAGGATCTCGTCGCCGGCAAGTTCCGGGAAGACCTCTACTTCCGCCTGAGCGCCATCAAAATCCTCATAGAACCGCTTCGCAACCGAATCGAAGATATTCCCTGTCTGATAGACTACTACATCAAGAAGTACTCATCCGAGTTCAGCGGCAGGAACCTGATCGTCCCTCGGCAGAAGACGATTGATCGCCTCTGCGCCTACTCATGGCCGGGAAACGTCCGCGAACTGCAGAACATGCTGAAGCGGATCATGATTCTGGGCGACGGCGAGGAAAATCTCAACGGCCTCCTGCATCCGCCGGACCTGCGCAACAACGTGGCGGCCGCTCCTGCAGCCGGCGTCTCGGCCGCCGGACCCCTGCAGATCCTGGGTGCGAATGACCTCGCCGACCTCTCCTCGCTGTCGTTGAAAAAGATGCGCAAAAAAGCCATGGATCAGGTGGAACGGGAGGTCATTTCTTACGTGCTGGCAAAAACCGGCTGGAACCGCAGCAAAGCGACCAAGATCTTGAAGATCAGCTACAAGACCCTTCTCTACAAGATCAAGGATCTTGGTATCCAGCCCCCGACGGACGCACTTTAGCAGTGCGATTCAAAACCGATAAATTGCTGCCAAACAACCGGCAGAAATTACTCTGGGTTGGGGAAAAAGCTTAATATAAAGAAGCATGCTTTTTCACAGTATCCCGTTCCGTTGAAGCGCTACGGGTATGCGGCAAGAACCTCATCTAATTTTCTATTTTAGTGATATTAAATACAATCCAGTCAGTGTGGGGCATCGGACCAGCCAGCCGCCCATTTGTGGCATGTTAAGTGCTTGTTGAAAGAAAGAAAATCCGTTGAGCATCCAGCAGACTGTATGACTCTATATTCTCAGCCGAACCCCCGAAATTCAACCCGGTCGCAACCGGCGGCTGGCGCTTTGTATGACAACGGCGGCCGGCGGTGGGGCATCGAGCGCCGGCGTTTCGCCTACACTTCCTGCATTCCGGAGCGCCGCTGCTGCCAAGAGCGGCGCAGCGGGCAGGACCGGCGGCATTTCCCGCGGCTGACGCCGCAGGATGGCTTCTTGCGGCCGTAGCCGGAAAGCATCGCCCGGTCGGTGCCATCCTTGGCAACATGACGGAAAATCCCCGCATCCACGCCGGCCGCTCGCGCAAAGGGCGCAGCAAGCACCTTCATGCCTCGCGGAAGCCGCGGCCACAGCGCCTCGCGGCATTGCAAAGATCCCGGTCTCCTGCTACACAAACTCAGATATAGGTATGCAGCGAGCTGGCTGCCGTGCGTTGGGCCGTTGAACGGGTGGTTGCGGCTCGCCGCGGCGGGCGCTCCGGCTCGCCTTCACCCGAACACGAGTCGGCATACCAATTGCCGGTTTAGTAATAAAAGCAGCGGGGAGGGGATATGACGCCCGCACCGAAAATCCGTGTCCGCGTCTGGGACCAGATGGTGCTGATCGGCATCGGCCTGGCTCTGTTTTACACGGTGTTCGAATCGATCCTTTCCATCTTTCTGCAGGTGAACGTCGATTTCATGCAGCGCATCTTCGGCGCCGGCCCAAGCACCATCTACGGCCGACTGACCATCCTGTGCCTGTTCGCGATATTCGGCTCCCACGCCCAGTACACCATCAACCTGCGCAAGCAGGCTGAAACCGCCCTCCGGGAGAGCGAGGAACGCTTCCGGCGGATCATCGAGAGCTCGCCGGTCGGCTACTGCGAACTCGACCTCCAGGGCGGGTTCACCTTCTTCAACGATGCAACCTGCGAGATCCTCGGCACCCCGCGAGAGGTGCTGGCGGGCATGGGCCAGAACGAGGTGGCCGACCCGTCCACCCACGGCCGGCTGGCGGAGAATTTCGAACGGGTGAGCGCCACCGGCGAGACCGCCAAGTCGGTGGACTGGGTCCTCGTCCGACAGGACAAGACCAAGCGTTTCGCGGAGTCCTCCATCTCCCTGCTCAGGGACGTCAGGGGTCGGCCGTCGGGGTTCAGCGTTTTTTTTAGAGATGTCACCGAGCGCAAACGGTCCGAGGCGCTGCTGCGCGCCAAGCTCGCCGCCGAGGCCGCCAGCCGCACCAAGGGCGAGTTCCTGGCCAGTATGAGCCACGAAATCCGCACCCCGCTCAACGCCATCATCGGGCTGGTCGAGCTCCTGCTGAACACCGACCTGCGGCCCGACCAGCGCGATGACCTGGACGTGGTGAAGTCCTCGGCCTATGCGCTCCTCGCGATCATCAACAACGTGCTGGACTTCTCCAAGATCGAATCCGGCAAGCTCGAGCTGGAACGCACACCCTTCAGCCTGGAGCATTTCCTGGACGAGGCCGTCAAGATCATGGCCATGAAAGCGCACGCCAAGACCCTCGAGCTGGCGTATCGCATCGATGCCGGGGTGCCGGATCGGCTGGTCGGCGACTTCAACCGGTTGCGACAGGTGGTACTCAACCTGGTGGACAACGCCATCAAGTTCACCGAACGCGGCGAGGTCATCGTCCAGGTGTCCCTGCGGGAGATGACGGCGGAGGACGCCCGGCTGCAGTTCACGGTGACCGATACCGGCATCGGCGTGCCTCCCGAAAAGCAGCGTTTGATCTTCGAGCCTTACGATCAGGGGGATCCGTCGGTGTCCCGGCGTTACGGCGGGACCGGGCTGGGGCTGGCCGTCTCCGCCCAGTTGGTGCGGCTGATGGACGGGCGGATCGGGGTGCGCAGCCGGCCGGGGGAGGGCAGCGCCTTCGGGTTCACCGCTCGCTTCGGCCGTGCGCCGGACGCAGCGGGAGAGAGCCTGTCGATGTCGCATTGGGCCGGGCGCCGGGTGCTGGTCGTTGACGACAGCACCGCTGCCCGCCGCATCCTGGGCGAGCTGCTGGAGCGGGCGCGGATGATTCCGCAGACGGTTGCCGGCGCCGCGGAGGCGCGGCAGGCGTTTCAGTCCGAACCTTTGCCTGAGGCGGTGCTGGTGGATTCCGACATGCCCGAGACCGACGGTTTCGCCTTCATCGCCTGGCTGCGGGGCCAGACGACGTTTGCCGGGCCGGTCATCATGATGCTCACCTTCCCCCACCTCAAGCGCAAATCGGAATGTGCGGCGCTTGGTGTCAGTGCCGCCCTGGTCAAGCCGTGTGGTTTCAGGGACCTCGTACGAGCGTTCACCCGGGCCGCTGAAGGCCGCCTGGAAGCTGCCGCCGAGAACGCTGCGACCCCGGTTGCGCCGGCGCAGGGAAGGCGGCCGTTGCAGATTCTGGTGGCGGAGGACATCCCGTTCAACCAGAAATTCATCCTGAGGCTTCTCGAACGCTGGGGGCATGCCGTCGTTTTGACAATGGATGGTCGGCAGGCCGTCGACGCGTTTGCGAAAGGCGGTTTTGACGTCGTTCTCATGGACGTCCAGATGCCGGAGATGGACGGGCTGGAGGCGGCCGCCGCCATCCGCGAACTGGAGGCAGACCATGGCGGCCGGGTGCCCATCATCGCCATGACCGCCCATGCCATCAAGGGCGACCGGGAGCGCTGCCTGGCCGCCGGCATGGACGATTACGTGTCAAAGCCGATCGACGCCGACATGCTGAAGCAGATCATCGACCGGCGGGTCGCCGATCGCGTGCCTGCCAAGGTCGAAGCCGCATTCATCGCACTGGCCGGGACGGCGGAGCTACTCAAGGCTTTCGACAACGACTGGAGCTTCCTGACGGAAGTGGTGGAGGTCTTTTTCAGCGATTACCCCCTTCAGATTGAAACCCTGCGCCGATCGGCCGGCAGCGGGGAAGCGGCGGCTTTCAGGCGCGCGGCGCACTCTCTCAAAGGGATGCTGCGCAACTTCCAGGCTGAGACCGCCGCGGCAAAAGCTTTTGAGCTTGAAAAAATTGGCCAGGCGGGAGACCTTGCAGACACGGAGCAGCTGATCGATGCGCTGGGGCAGGATTTGAAGCAGGTGGAGCATGAGCTGAGGGACGTGCTGAGAAAAATGCCTAAAATGCACTAAAATGCCTAAAGTACCTGTAACAGCAAGTGCCTAAAGTGCACTAAAGTGCCTATAGTGCCTAAAGTTGGGATGGTAACATAAGACGCTGAGTGGGTTGAAACGCTTCGTTGCGTCGGCTATCAATTCAAAGCAACTTCTGGTATCATTTACAAAACAATTTAATACGGGCGTTTTCACCGCTCAACTTTAGGCACTTTAGCTCACTATAGGCACTCTTGCAGGCATTTTAGGCACTTATTTGCATAAGCCACCTTCCCCGGATGGCAAGACCGGTCGGCATGATCAATGGATAAACCAAAAAAAATACTCGTCGTCGACGACGATCGGGTCATCCTGACCTTCGCGGGCAAGTTGCTCACCCGCGAAGGCCACGAGGTGGTGACGGCAAGCGACGGGTTCGAGGCCCTCAACGTCCTGTCCGCGTTTACCCCGGACATCATCTTTTTCGACCTGATCATGCCGAAGATCGACGGCGACAAACTGATCCAGATCGTCCGCAGCATGCCCCATCTGAAGGGCTGCTTCATGGTGATCGTTTCCGCCGCCGTGGCCGAGATCGATTTCAATTTCCAGGAAACCGGCGCCGATTATTACGTGGCCAAGGGCCCGTTCAGCGCCATGGCTGAAAACTTCGTCGCGGCCATCCGGGCGGCGGATGCCCCGCACCCGCCGGTGGTTCAGAAACCCGTAATGGGCCTCGAGCACGTGTATGCCCGGCAGCTGACCAAGGAACTGCTGTCCCGCAACCGGCACCTGGAGACGATCCTCGAAAGCATGGCGGAGGGCATCCTCGAAGTCTACTCGGGAAAGGTCGTCTACGCCAACTCCGCCGCCGTGGCCATGCTCGGCATCCCGTCGCAGAAAATGCTGACCGCCTACCCTCCGGATCTTTTTCAGGGGGGTGTGCGAAACCGGGTCGAGGGGCTTTTCACGGCGGTTCCAGGCCTTCCGGCCGAAACCGGCGTGAACCAGCCGCTCGATCTGAACGACCGCCAGGTCATCATAAAAAAGCTGCCGGTGAAGGGGGACGAGTCGACGGTGATCCTCATGATCACCGACATCACCGAGCGCAAGCGGCTGGAGATGCAGCTGCAGCACGTCCAGAAAATGGAGGCGATCGGCACCATCGCGGCGGGCGTTGCTCACAACTTCCGCAACACGCTGACCGAGATCCTGGTCAACAGCCAGTTGATCCAGCTCAACCACAAGGACCAGCCGAGCCTTCAGGAGATCACCGGCCGCATCAATTCATCGGTCAAGAAGGGCTCGCGCCTCGTGGACGGCCTGCTGCACTTCTCGCGCAAACAGATCAGCAAGGAGTTCAAGACCATCGACTTGGTGCCGGTCATCCGCGAAACCTGCGAGATCGTGAAAACCTCCCTCGATGGTCGGGTCCGCCTCGAGCTCGACCTGCCCGAGCGGCTGACCATCATGGGGGATTCGGCCGGAATCAGTCAGGTCATGATGAACCTTTGCACCAACGCCCGGGACGCCATGCCGGAGGGGGGGCGTCTACAGGTCGAAGCTCGCTGCCGGCCTCCCCACGCCATGGTCCGGGTCTCGGACACCGGCAGCGGCATGGACCGGGAAACACTGGAAAAATGCTTCGACCCGTTTTTCACCACCAAGCCGATCGGCAAGGGCACGGGCCTGGGACTGTCAACGGCCTACGGCATCATCAAAAGCCACGACGGGATGATCAGCGTCGAATCCAAGCCGGGGGAGGGGTCGAGCTTCCGGTTGCAGTTGCCCCTGGCGAAGGCGGAGCCGGCGTCGAGCGGCGAGGAGCCCCGGGCGCTGATCCACGGCCACGGGGAGTGCGTGCTGCTGGTCGACGACGAGGCCGACATCCTGCGGGCGATGCAGGGGCTGCTCAAGACCCTCAACTACCGGCCGCTCTTTGCCGAGACCGGGGACGAGGCGGTGAAGCTTTACAGCTATTGGCGGCCGGCGCTGGTGCTGCTCGACGTGAACATGCCGGGGATGAACGGGATGGAGTGCGCCCGCCGGATGCTTGAGGTCGACCCGCAGGCCCGGATCGTGATCTTCTCCGGCTACGAGCCGCCCCAGTCGAAGCAGCCTGATCTGCTCGCCAAGAAGCTGCTCAAGGGCTACCTGACGAAGCCTGCCGACATTTTCGAACTCAGCCGGTTCCTGGCACAGGTGCTGGAGGAGAAGAAGGATAAAAGTGCCTAAAGTGAGCTAAAGTGCCTATAGTGCCTAAAGTTGGAAGAGGGAGTTGGAGAACAATCGATTTAAAAGAGGAATTCACAGGCACTCGATTTCGTTGCCGGCGGCATTTCTTTTGGCCCTTGACTTTAGGCACTTTAGCTCACTTTAGGCACCATAGGCACTATCTTTTCTTAGGAGGTTTTTCGCATGCGTTGGTTCAAACTGGTTGCCGTCCTTTTGCTTCTTGCCGCAATGGTTGTTCCCGGCTGCTCCTCCGAGGAGCAGAAGAAGCAGTCACATTTTGCCAAGGGCAAGGAGTACTTCGAGAAAGGCGAGTACAAAAGCGCCAAAATAGAGTTCAAGAACGCCCTGCAGATCGATCCGAAGCTGGTCCCGGCGCACCTGATGCTGGCGGAGACGAGCCTCAAGCTGGGCGACGCCCAAGAGGCTTTCCGATCCTATTCCATCGTGACCGAAATCGACCCTGCCCACAGCGAGGCCCAACTCAAGCTCGCCACGTTCCTGCTGCTCGGGCAGAAATACCCGGACGCGCGCAAACGGGTGGACGCGATCCTGGCGCGGGAGCCGAACAACACCGAGGCCTTGCTGCTGCTGGCCACGCTGCTCGGCCATGAGGAAAACCTGTTCGAGGCCGCCAACGCTTTCAAGAAAGTGATCGATATCAACAGCCGCGAAACCCGGGCCTATTTAGGCCTCGCGCGGGTGCTGGCCCAGCAGGGGCAGGTGGGCGAAGCCGAGCGTGCCCTGCTGCAGGCGGTGGCGATTGAACCGCAGTCCGTCAAAAACCGACTGGCGCTGTTCAGCTTCCACGTCAGCCAGCGGAAATTCGACCAGGCCGAGGCCGAAATCCGCAAGACCGTCGCCGACAACCCCGGAAACGTCGACCTGCTCATTACGCTGGGGAATTTTTATCTGGGGCTTCGCCGAAACGGCGAGGCCGAGGCGGCGTATCAGAAGGCCATCGAGGCCGACCCGAAGAACGTCAAACCCTACATGGTGATGGCCGGTTTCTACGGCGCCTTCGGGCAAAAGGACAAGACGCTTTCCATTTACGCCAAGGCCCTCGAGCTTGAGCCGGACAACATCAACATCCAGCACGCCCTCGCCCGGTTCCTGCTCGGCCAGGGCGATTTGGTCGAGGCGGAGAAACAGATCAGCCAGGTGCTCCAAAAGCGGCCCAACTATTTTCCCATGCGCATGCTCAAGGGCGAGCTGCTGGTTGCCAAGCGGGAGTTTCCGGCCGCCGTCGACCTGCTGAGCCAGTTGATCCAGGATGAACCCAAATCCGCGCGGGTGCAATACTTCAAGGGGCTGGCCCACTTCGGGCAAGGCGATACGCGCCTGGCCGGCGCCGCGCTGGCCAAGTCGCTCGAGCTCGAGCCCGGCAACCTGCGGGCGCACCTGCTGCTGGCGGAGATCGCGCTGCACGACCGCGACGCTGCGCGGGCCCAACGGGAAGCCGAGGCGGCGTTGAAAATCGACCCGGACAGCTACCAGGCCCGGCTGATGCTCGGCAACATTTTCACGGGGCAGCAGAAATTCACCGAAGGCCAGAAGGCATACGAAAGCCTCATCAAGGCCGACCCCAACAACCCGGCCGGCTACTACCGACTGGGGCAGCTGTATCAGTCGCGCGGGCAGTACGACCCGGCGCTGCAGAATTTCGAAAAGGCCATGGCGCTCAACCCCAACCTGCTGGACGTGTTCGGCAACATCGTCATGATCCACATCGTTCAGAAACAGTTCGACAAGGGCTTTGAGCGCTGTGAGAAGCAGCTGAAGCAGGTGTCCGGCACGCCGGCCGCCGAAGCCGTGGTCTTCGATCTCAAAGGAAGCCTTTATCTGGCCAAGGGAGACAACCGTGCCGCCGAGGCCGCTTTGAAGACCGCCATCCAGAAAAACCCGAACCTCATGCGGCCCTATTATTCGCTGGCCGGTCTATACCTGAGGGACCAGAAGGCCGAAAAGGCCGTCGAGCAGTTCAGCTCGCTGCTGGCGGTGAACCCCAAGCAGGCCGGCCCGCACATGCTGATCGGCGTGATCTATGACTCCCAGCGTAAATTCGACCTCTCCGAGAAACACTACCGCGCGGCGCTGGATATAGACCCGCAGTTCGCGCCCGCGGCCAACAACCTGGCCTACATCCTGGCGGAGGCCAACCGGGACCTGAACGACGCGCTCAAATTCGCCCAGGCCGCGAAAGCGAAGCTGCCGGATGATCCCAGCGTGATGGACACGCTCGGCTGGGTCTACTACCGCAAGGGGATCTATGACTCGGCCATCGCGGAGTTCAGGGGCAGCCTGGCAAAAGCACCGGACAACGCCACGGTCGGCTACCACCTCGGCCTCGCCTATGCCAAGAAGGGTGAAACGGCCAAGGCGCGGGCCGAGCTGGAGCGGGCCCTGGCGGTGAACCCCGCGTTGCCGGAAGCGTCCGAGGCGAAAAAGGCGTTGGCGGAACTAAAATAACCCTCGTTGACGCGCTTATCGCGTGCAAGCGTTCATCGCGTGATTTTTAATGGGCTGCAACGGCGATGAGCTTTGGAAAGCAATGAACGCGATTAACACTCTCACGCGACGAACGCGAATACGCAATGCGCTTTTTCTCAATTAAAATACTCGCCCTCTGCATCCTGCTGCCGCCGCTGCTTTACCTGCTGACGGTTTTCATGCTGGAGGGGCAGGTGCAGGAAAAGTTTGCCCGCGGCATCGAAGAGGTATGCACGGGTGACCCTCAGCCGCTGCTGGACGGCAGCGTGCGGTTGCGGGACGCCGTTCGGGACAACATCGAGGCGTATCTTCGGTCCTCCGCCATCGTCCGGTACGGGGTTTCCGTGCGGGTTCAGGTGTCCACCCGGAGCGGAACGGTGCTGTACCCCGCTCCCTTCGACGAACCCGGCGAGTTGTACGGCGCCCCCAATCCCATGCGCGTGGCTCAGGACAACTTCACATTGCTGAGCGAGGGTCTTGACGTGCAGGTTGAGGCCCGCCTGGAGCACAATCGGTTGCTGTCCAACGGCATCCTGGCCGTCTACGTCCTGGCGGCGCTGCTGGTGCTCGTGTGGCATTACCGGGCCGCCGACCGCCACATCCGACGCGAGGAGGCCGAGCGGCACCGGGAGATCGAGCGACTTAACAGACTCGAGGCAGCCAACACCGCCCGACTGGCCGGGCTGCAGCAGGAACGAGAAAGTCTGCTCACCGAATTCGATGCGCTCAAAGACGTCATGCAGGACGAGCGCAAACGCGCCGAACGCAACGAGGACGACCTGATCCGGGAGATCGAGGACCTGGAAAAAAAACTGGCCGACAACCTCGGCCGGCAGACCATTCAGCAGAAAGAGATCCAGGCGCTGAAGGAAAATCTTGCCGGCCATGAGAAAGATCAGCGCCGGGAAGACAAGGCCCGGTCGAAGGGGGAAGAGGCCCTCCGCAAGCGCTTCGCGACCCTCTACAAGAACCTCACGGTCAACGACCGCGCCGTGGAGGGGCTGGCGGAGCTGAACGAGGAACTGCGGCTGAAAGCGGAAGAGGTCATCCACCAGCTCAACGCCAATCCGGACCTTGTACCCATCAAGCGCAAAGTTTTCGGAAAGAAGAACCGCGAGACGGTGCTGGAGGTGGTGTTCGCTTACAAAGGCCGGCTGTACTTCCGCAAGGGGCAGGACCGCCGCGTGGAGGTGTTGGCCGTCGGCACCAAGAACACGCAGGAGAGGGAGCTGGAGTTCCTGGCAAATTTGTAGCTGGAGAAGAGGCTTGCTTTATGCAGGGCAACCGGCTATGATCACTCGTAAATAGTGAAAGCCTATACGAAGAACCATTCGCAGCGACTCGAGGTGGATATGACAAAGAAGCAGCGATTGCTGGTCATCGATGACAGCAAGGAGACCGTGGCTGGTTTGAACAGCTTTCTCAGTCAGAAATACGAAGTGATCACGGCCTACAACGGGCTGGACGGCTTGAAAGCGTTTGAAATGAACGAAGGGACCATCGACTTGGTCATCACCGACCTGGTGATGCCCGAGATCAGCGGGGTCGGGGTCATCTCCATCATCAAGAAGAAATACCCGGGCACCCCGGTGATCGCCATCACCGGCTGGGGGGAGCACCCCGGCGCCCTCGCCACGGAAGCCGACGCCGACTTGGTGCTCGACAAACCGTTCGAGCTGATGGATCTTGAACGCCACGTGGCCGAGTTGCTAGCAGGGAGAAAATAGCGTTCTTCGCTGCGCAGCGATCGAGCGTGTCCTGTTGTCAGCCCGACCAAGAAGAGTGGATGGGTGATGTTCTCAGCTATTCCGGCTGATTTTGCGTTGCAGGCGTGTTGCTTTACCCACCATCTATGGCATCCGGATCAGTGCACATCCGCGCAACCCCTATTACCTTTTTTTCTTTTTTGTGTGAATTTAATTTCCCGATATTTCTTACCATAGAAATTCGCTCGTCCCCCGGGCTATGGTCTAACCGTCTGTTCACTCTCCACATAATCGTACACTATACATTATGATCCCGCATATTCCGGCCGCCAAATCCCGATTCTCGGACTTCTTCATCATGGCCGGCCTTTTTTAGGTACGCGCTTCAGCCTTCTCTATTTGGCGAAGCCGTTTAGCATAAAAGAGGGTTCAACCAATTCACGCGTTTTGGCACACAATTTGCTGTCATTCAAATGGTTGCATTGACATGGTTGCCAGGAAAGCACTCTGCAGCAAGCTCTAGCCTAACAGCGTAAATGATCCTGCGGGTCGCTATGCATAATCAGGGTTTCACTTTTATAGGTTTTTAATATATACTTAGCGTCTACGGCCAGCTGACTTTTTAGGGTTGCTCCGACATGTTCGCGTGCCGGTGGTCTCAAGCGGCGCTTTGATGTTTTTGGTCTTCAAGCATCTTGGGCAACAATCTGCCGGTTTGTGAGTTCGCCAAACGGGTTCGGCAGATTGAATTTCAAAAGATCCGTCAGACGGCAGAGAGAACTGATCGATGAACGAAAATTACATTCCCGATCGCGGTATCGACCTTCGATACTACTTGGCGATTTTCTCCCGGCGGCGCTGGGTGATCATTCTGCCTTTTTGCCTGGCGATGCTGACGGGCGCGGTGCTCGCCTTCAAACTCCCCAAACTTTACGAGGCCAGCACCCTGATCCTGGTCCAACGCCAGCGGGTTCCGGAAAAGCTGGTGCAGCCGGTGGTGACCTCCGACATCGAATACCGCATCAGCACCATCTCCCAGCAGATCATGAGCCGCAGCAACCTCGAGAAGGTGATCGAGCGGTTCAAACTGTTCCCCGGCGCTGGGTCCAAGGATATTTTCTTGGAGGATAAGATCACCGACCTGCGGAAGCGGATCAACGTGGAGGTGAGCCGCAGCAAGAGGGACCGGGATGCCGACGCCTTCACGATTTCCTACCAGGACAGTGATCCGCAAATGACCATGCGGGTGGCCAACGGCCTGGCTACCTTTTTCATCGACGAAAACCTCAAGGTTCGTGAAACCCAGGCCGTCGGCACGACGGACTTCCTCGAGTCGGAGCTCGAAGGCACTCGCGTGCGGTTGGAGGCGCTGGAAAAGGAACTGAAGGATTACCGCCTCAAGATGATGGGGGAGCTGCCCGAGCAGCTTGAAACCAACCTGCGCATCCTGGACCGTCTCACCGCCCAGGTGTTCGACAAGGAACAGAGTCTGCGCAGCGCGCGCACCAGCCTGGCGGCCCTGGAAAGTGAGACCGTCGCACGGCAGAGTGTCATGGCGGCAGCGGCATCGGGCGCCGGAGCCAAGGAGGTCGACGACGCCCTGAGCCTGGCCCAGCTCAAGGAAAGGCTGGCGAGCCTTCAGGCCAGCTACACCGACCAGCACCCCGACGTGGTGCGCCTGAAAACCCGCATCGAAAAGCTTGAGGCGGACCCGGCTGCCCATTCCGCCCCCGCCGGGAGCGCCGCGGGGGCCAGCCCGGCACAGGTGGCGCGCGCGGAAAGCATGCGCCAGAAAATGATTCTGGAGGGGGCCATTCGCAGTTTGGAGATGGAGATCGGGCGCATCAATCAGGAGATTCGCGAATACCAGCGACGGGTCGATGCTACCCCCAAACGCGAGCAGGAGCTGCTCACGCTCAAGCGCGACTACGAAAACATAAAGGCTTCCTACAACTCCCTGCTCAACCGCAAGCTCGAGGCCGACATCTCGGTCAACATGGAAAAGAAGCAGAAGGGCGAGCAGTTCCAGGTCCTCGACATGGCCCGGGTGCCGGAGCGCCCGATTTCCCCGGACCTGAGGAAACTGTTTCTGATCGTGCTGCTGGCCGGTCTGGGGCTGGGCGGCGGGGCCGTGTTCATCCTGGAGTTTTTGGATTCCTCCCTGCGCCGCCCAAGGGATTTCGAGGACCATCTCGGGCTGCCCGTACTGGCCGCCGTCCCGTGGATCGACAGCCGCGGGGACCGCGCCCGGCGCAACCTGAACCGGGCGCTCACAGCGGTGTCCGTTCTATTCGCCCTGGCCCTCACCGGCGTCATGGCCTGGATGGTGGTCAACGGGGTGGAACCCGCCATGGAGCTGTTAAGGCAATACACAAGAGTGTAGGGCGATTCAGCGCTGGTCGCCTGCGGCGGTTGCGGGCCGACCCGTCGCACGTTTAACGCAGCCGAAACGAGGAACGCGATACAACTTGCCCCCCACGAGGTTCAGGCATGGGTAAAATATACGAGGCGTTGACGAAATATTCCCACACGGTCCCACGGGAGGGCCAGGACCAACCCCCTCACCGCGTCGCCTTGAATCAATCCGATCTCGAGGCCCTGATCAATTACGACCGCGAGACCGGGCATCTGGTGCGGTACGACCGGAATACCGGGCAGGTGGATGTGGGTGGTATCGAAGCGCTCAGAAATCGAGGGAGCATCCAGCGCTTGCTTGAAAACAAGTTGATCTATGCCGGCGGCAAGCTGACCCAACGGGGGCTGGCGGAGGTGCAACGGCTGCATGGCATCATTCAGCAGAGAAAAGCGGCAGCCGCCCCCGGTTCGGAGCCGAAATCCGTACGGGTGGAGCAGGCGAGGCCCTCGGCAGCACACGGGGAACCCGGGGGAGGACTGCCGGCTCAGGCCGTCCCGGCCCAGCGCACAGGCGAAACTGCGCGGCACGACCCGCCCAAGGCCCCGCCGGCTGCAGATCAACCGGAGGATGAATTCATCATCGCTTTTGACGCGCAGGCGCCAACGGCAGAACCGCCTGCGGCCGAGAAAGCGCCGGTCCTCGACGCTCATCCCCCAAGCAAACCTTCTCCGGCCGTTCGGTCGGACCTTGATTCGTCGAGGATCGATCGCACCCTGGTCGCCCTGACGAATCCCCATTCCCTTGAGGCGGAGCAGTTCAAGATTCTGAGAACCAACATATTGTATCCGGTCAGCGGTCAGCCGCCGCGTTCCATCCTGATCACCAGCGCGGCCCCCGGCGAGGGGAAGACTTTTGCCGCGGCCAACCTGGCCATCAGCATCGCCATGAACATCAACCGCTATGTGCTTCTGATCGACGCGGACATGCGTAGGCCGGACCTGCACCGGCGGTTCGGTTTGGGCGAGGTTCCGGGGCTGAGCAACTACCTGATGGACGGCACCCCCTTGCCGTCGCTGCTGCAGAAAACCCAGGTCGACAAGCTCACCCTCCTGCCGGCGGGCAGCTCGCCGGCCAACCCGTCCGAGTTGATCTCCTCCGAGCGCATGACCCATCTCCTGTCGGAGGTAGCCAGCCGCTACAGCGACCGATTGATCGTGGTCGATGCCCCCCCGCTCTCCATTGCTGCGGAGAGCGGCGTGCTGGCGCGCCAAGTGGAGGCCATCCTGGTTGTGGTCCGCCATGGAAAGACCAAAAGGGAAGAGGTGCTCAACCTGCTCTCCCGGGTCGAGGAGGAAAAACTCCTCGGCTGCTTTCTCAACGGTGTCGACCGCAGCACGTCCAGGTACTATGGCTACTACAACTACGACGGGCACGAGCGGCCGCGAACCTGATTTCATCGGATCCGCAGCGCCCTTCGGCGACAGATGCCCTCCAGCCAGGATCATTCAGCCCAACAGAACGCCCGCGATGACGAAATGCCGGCACGTCGCTTTTTCGGGGGGAAGGCGCCGGCGCGCAGGGTCAGACAGCTCTCGGGATTGCCGCGCATGAGGGTGCGTCTCTGACGGCAACGGGCCGCACGTGGTATCAATTGACAGCTATATCAACCGGGTAGATTGCATGCCGCTCTGGAATCCACCAGGCGGAGCTATGTGCGCGTTACACGCGTTCATTGCGTGCGAGCGATCGTCGCGTTGGTATGCTCCGACGCGAGCGATGCGACTCAGCTTTTCGGAAGACAACTAAACATAACCCCGCCGAGACGTGCCATAATTGTGCAGGCATTGACGCGAGACACCTCAACGGACCCTAAAGGACTCACCGCATGGATGTCCCCTTTCTGGACCTGAAACCGCAGTACCGGCAGATCGAAGCCGAGCTCACGCCGAAACTCCAGGAGATCATGGCCGCCGGGGCTTTCATCGGCGGCCCGGAGGTCGAGGCCTTCGAGGCCGAGTTCGCGGCCTTCTGTGAAAGCCCGCACTGCGTCGGCTTGAATTCGGGAACGGATGCGCTGCGGTTTGCCCTCATGGCGGCAGGCGTGGGGCCGGGGGACGAGGTGGTCACCGTGTCGCACACGTTCATCGCCACGACGGAGGCCATCTCCCAGACGGGCGCCGTGCCGGTTTTCGTGGACATCGATCCCCGGACCTGCACGCTGGACCCGGATCGGCTCGAGGCCGCCGTCACCCCGAAGACGAAAGCCGTCATCCCGGTTCACCTCTACGGTCAGCCCGCGGACATGGACCCCATCCTGGACATCGCCCGCCGCCGCAACCTGCTGGTCGTCGAGGACGCCTGCCAGGCGCACGGGGCCCGCTACAAGGAGTGCAAGGCCGGCTCCATGGGCGACGTCGGCTGCTTCAGCTTCTACCCGGGCAAGAACCTCGGGGCGTTCGGTGACGCCGGCGCCGTAGTGACGGCCGACGAGCGGCTGGCACAGCGGATGCGCATGCTGCGCGATCACGGCCAGAGCCGGAAATACTTTCACGACATCGAGGGCTACAACGGCCGTCTCGACGCCATCCAGGCCGCCGTGCTTCGGCTGAAGCTCAGGCGGCTCGAGGACTGGAACCAGGCCCGCCGCGAAAACGGGGCGCATTACACCCGCCTGCTAAAGGATGTTCCCGGGGTGCGGGTCGTCGGCGAGGCCGGTCACTCCCGCTCGGTCTACCACTTGTATGTCATCCTGGTCGAGGGCCGCGACGGGCTGCAGAAGCACCTCGCGCAAAAGGACATCGGCACCGGCCTGCACTACCCCCTGCCGTTGCATCTGCAGCAGGCCTACGCCCATCGTGGGTTCAAAAAAGGCGATTTCCCCGTCACCGAGCGCACCGCGGAAACCCTGCTGTCGCTGCCCATGTTCGCCGAGCTGACGCTCGAGCAGATCGAGTACGTCGTCGATTGCATCAGGGAGTACATGAATGGGACACGGCACACGGCGCACGGCGCACGGGCAAAATAATAAGAAACGGCTCACGGCACACGGCGCACGGCTCACGGGCAAAATAATAAGAAACGGCACACGGCACACGGCGCACGGCGCACGGGCAAAATCATAAGAAACGATGAATGGCGCGCGTCACACGGAGCCGCATTTTATCCATGGGCAAATTTGAAGAGCTAAAGGTGTGGCAAAGGGCCAAAAACCTGGCGGTGTACGTTTATAAATCGACTTCTGCTTGGAAGGATTTTGGGTTGCGGGACCAGATGCGGCGAGCTTCCGTTTCCGTTCCGTCCAACATCGCGGAAGGGGATGAATATGGCTCTGACAAGCAAGCCGTTAAATTTTTCCGGGTTGCTAAAGGTTCTGTTGCCGAGCTCTTGACTCAAAGCATTATTGCTCGCGAAGTTGATTATTTAACTGAAGACAAATTTCATTACCTTCGGGAAGAATGCAAAGGCATATCTGCTATGCTGACAAAATTGATCTCTGCCCGTTCCCATGCCGGCCATCTTTCTCCTTAGCTTGTCCCTAAGCCGTGCGCCGTGTGCCGTGCGCCGTTTTTTATAACCCTTTTTCCT
>CAVQTH010000055.1:0-233381 GCA_963716325.1 uncultured delta proteobacterium
GACTTGTCAATTGGTATTGGTCATTGAGGCGTTTCAAATGCAGTGGCTAAAATTTGATAAGGCAAGTTAATGGGCATAGCTCGAATTTCATCGGACAAACGAGATTCAAAGTATAGTTCGAATATCTAAAATCATTCGATGCAATAGATCTGGCAACTATCTGTGAG
This sequence comes from uncultured delta proteobacterium, assembly GCA_963716325.1. Taxonomy (GTDB): domain Bacteria; phylum Desulfobacterota; class Desulfobacteria; order Desulfobacterales; family SpSt-501; genus SpSt-501. The sequence continues at coordinate 168 of CAVQTH010000055.1, forward strand.
TATCGCATTTTTTCCGGCAGCAAATTTTAATGCGGTACTCGCGAATATTAAAAAGAAAGGCAGGGTTTTTCCTGACCCTGCCTTTCTGTAAAAAAACCGTTTATGTGTTTCATTACTTCTTGCACCTTCTCTTGATTCCTTCCAACCAAATAAGGCCAAGGCCAAGAAGCAGCATCGTGCTGGGTTCTGGTACCGCGGTAACTCCCCCCACAACAATGGAGAATGCATTCATATAATTCAAGTCGTTGAAATTAAGTTCGAACGGTGTTACGTGGAAGAGGTCTACGGAAATGTCCCCAGGCGACCAAGAGCCAATACCGTAGTCAATGAATGGTGTCAAACCAAGACCAAAGATCGGGGCAAACTGATTATCCAGCGAAAGATTGATAAGTGAGAAGTCCCAGGTTCCACTCTTGCTAAGATCCATGCCCATAGTCAGTGCACCGTTTGAGTCAATAGTGAAATCGGTTATCCCATAATCACTCGCCCCAGAGAGCTGGTACTTTAGTTGTCCCGTAATGTCAGTTGCTCTGAAGATATTGGTCTCTATAACATTAAAGTCTAAACCAACACCAAAGGGGCCGTAACCGGCTTTTAAACTGTATGCTACAAATGAATCATTACCTGATACCTGCGCATCAATCTGCGGCGTGAATGCCTTGTAGATATTTAAACCATAATCTTGCGAAATAATAGTACCATGTCCGTTAATGTCAGGAAACCAACGTATAGGTATATGAACGAACCATCCAATGTCTACCCACGCTCCTAGATCTGACTTCATAACTCCACCATTACTTGCACCCGCGAAGTTCATCGAAAGTGAGGTATACCCGGGTGCGGCCATGCTCGCAACATGGTTGATCGACAGGCTCCCGTCAAACTGTCCAGAGGCGGTGCCCGTATTCGCACCGACATCCCATGAAACTCCAACTCTCCCAGGAGTTTTGCCTTTCACCTCAAAACCGGCAGACAAACCACCACCCCATAGGCTTTGATCCGGAGCTGTAAACGCGAGATTAAAATTCGTAAAATCGGCTCTTGCGTTTGCGGGATATCCAAGAAGTAGCAGGCAAGAAATAGCAATTAATATTTTTTTCATGCTCATATCCTCCTTGGCTCTAGTTATTTTGGTTAGGAACCCGCTTTTGTCAGACAGCGGTTGCCCCTGCCACTTATTATAATGGGCGATGAAAACCAAAAAAGCCCCTAAAGGATGAACTACTCCTTCAGGGGCCTAAGCGTGGGAACTTTGCGTTTAAAGATCCTCATTCGCACACCCCCTTGCTTGTTAGGTTTTCCTAATCAAAAAGGTGATGCCGAAATGAAGAACTGACAGGAGAAGAGAGAGCCGGACCACTATCCAGAATGAAATTTCCTTTTTGGCCCGGGTAGGAATATTAATTCATGAAAATCATAGCACTTTATCGAAGAAGAAATCAATCAAAAAATTTGGAACTTAATTGGGAGGGGAGTGTAATATCACGATGTGGTGCTGTATTTAAGATAATGAAAGTATTACCGACAGGTCGCTTTGGTGATTTGTCGGATGATTTTTATCAATAATCCCCCACCGCAGCCTGACAATCTGATTATCTTAGGGCGCTCCGAGCTTGGTAGTAAAGTTATCGACTTCTTGCCGGCGGGACTATTGATAAAACACTTATTATATGTACCACAAATCGGGCCTTGTTGATAGAGCCAATGTGGCAACTCTTAACCTCACAGCTCAGGCAGCTTGAGTTTCTTGAACAGCGCCAGGACACTCTCCCCGGTAAGGTCGACACCGAAACCCAACACGAGCAGTGTGAGCATCTCCTTTCCGGTCCCGACCCAGCTGCCGGCGTAAAGCAGGAAAACACCTACGACGAAGAGAACAAAGAAGATGGCGCTCTGTAACAACGAGATACATTTGCCCTGGCGGAGGAACTCCTGGCGCTCACGAGCAGTCCCGGCCATAGACGGCATCAACACGGATTGCGCCGGGGAGCCTGCAGAGCTCAGGCTGCGCGTGGGCCCCAGGGAGAGCGATCCCTTCGATTCACCGGCTGGCGTGCTCTTCTGACTTTCGTAGGCTTTAATTGTTTTCTGCTCCTTGACTATCGCGCTCTTGACAATCTCAATGGCCTCTGACCACCGAACATCCCTTATCGCCTGATCTAACTCGCCTCTCTTATTCTCGTCCTCCACCCCAAAGGACACCAGACCCTCTCGCCAAATCTCCTTCAGGTGACGGGAATTATCCTTTAGAGCCAGCAGCCTTGCAATCGGTTTGCGGATGTCGGAGGCAACCGCCGATGCTTGTGCGATGGCGGCGTCGCGCAGCTTGGAGAGCTGGGATTCGTGGTCAGTGGTTTCGAGTTCCAGCTTCCTCCAGGCATCGGAAACGAATGCACTAGTGAGCTCAGTCAATTGATCGGCCACCTGAGTCGTGGCCCGGGAAAAGTGGCCATCGACCCTTTGCAGCATCGTGCGTACATCGTCGACAGTCACTGTCTTGACTGGGGTAAACGGCGACGGGAGCTGCGCCTTTGCAGCGTCAGCCACCTGCCTGATTTGAATTCCGATCTCATCTGGCAGAGGGGGGACAGAAGTCACCAGACAAACCAGGAATTCTGCGAGGCCTGCTCCCTCACTTCCGGCTTTGTTGAGAAGCTCTACCAAGCCGATCGTTGTGAGTTGATCGAGGATGCTATTCGTGGTAACGGCATCATGCTTTGTGAGACGCTCCTGCGCGCCAGAAAGCGCTTGCCTGGCAAGCGTGAGTGTCATCTGTGCTTCATCGGGAAGAATCCAGGGAAGATCGACGACGTCTTTCACTTCTTTGACCTTCTTTGCCGATTTATCGAGTCGCTCCTGGAGATCCTTCCTCGCGGTCGTAATGCCATCGACGACCTTCTTCGCTTCTTCGGTAAGCTTCACCGAGTCCCTTTTATTGACCGCATCGTCCAGTTTGGCGCGATATTCTTTCAGCGACGTCCCAAAGGACTCGTCCTCACTCGACGCAAGCTCCTTTCGGATCAGCTCAGCTGCGTCGGATGCGGCCACTTGGGCAGATAGAAGCGCCTTGGTGCCCATCATCCAGACCCGCACAAACCATCCCAAGAGCGCTCCAAAGCCAGCCCAAAAGACGATGATCCAATGCTCTCGTCGAACGCGGACTTCGTAGCCCACCGATATAGGCGTTGCGAGATCAGGCGAACGGATCTGGATCTTGCCCTTGGTGGAGCCGAGCGGAAAATCGTCACTGGCTTCTACATCGACAGAAGCGGTACCGCCAGCCGGAACTGAAGCAGGGTTCATGGTGAAGACCAGCTTGCCGGTGTCTGGGAGTGTCGTGCCGACAGAATCTCGGTCCTCGATGAATGTGATCCCAGCTGCAGCAGCCCTGTTCGACTGCTCGGTCAGCCTGAACAATGCGGGAGTACTTGTGTCGGACCAAGGCCATCCACGAACCTGGCCAAGCACGATCGAACTCGGTGCAGCCAATTGAGGCGCGTAGCGCTGTAGGGTAAGAGTCACCGTTTGGGGTTTGGATGTCTTCGCGTCGAAGTCGGCACCCACCTGCACGGATACAACGTACGCGCCCGGCTGCACCTTTTCAGGATGAGCAACCCGAACGACAAGAGCCAGTGCGGAGGTTGCGGTCGGATTGACCAATTCGATGGCGAACTGCGATGCCAGTTGCTCGCTACGCCCCTCTTTGAAGACGACATCAAAGACGCGGGTCTTCAGGCCGCCAGCAGGAACGGAGGCCGTCGTCGCGAAGGTCGCCGGAACTCGCGCAGTCAGCTTCCCGTCCGGCTCGGTGACGAGGTTGTGGTTGAGGCCAGATGGAAAGTCTATCCAAGTGGTAGCTTCCGCCAACGCGTAGCACGGCAACAGCGCAGCGAAAAGCAACAGAAGCCAACTATACCTCATCCAGGAAGGTGCGCATCGACTCTGCCCAAGTAGGTGAAGGCCAGTTCCACCGGACAGCCCTGCTTTGCAAGGTTCCATATCATCTCCTTGATGACTAAGCCAATGTTCTTCCCTTGTGCCAAGTCAACACAAATGGATGCAACTCTATCAGGCGGATGAAAATTGACCAAGAGGAGGAGAAGTCCGGGCCGTTACCCAAGAAGAAAGTACTTTTCCGGTCCGGAAAAAATGGAATGGATGATCTGATTCAGCTCAAGTTAATCTCCGCCAATTGAAAAAATCAAAAGAATTTTAATGCGGGTTGAGTATATAACAAGATGTACCAGCATTTTGTTATTTATTCGGGTGATATCATCATCATAGACTACTTTTAAAAACATGATGGGCTTTAGGCCAAACCCATCGTATTGATAAGTTGTCAGTATATCATCATTATTTGGGCTCGAGTTGTCTGTAATATTTCCAAACGTCGGGCATCAGCGAATGCACTTTTCAGCGATCTGATAGATGCCTTTGTTATCGTTAATATTTATTTGTAGGAGTCCCAAAACTTGCAAGACTGTAGACTTATAGCCCCAATGAATTTAAAGCACTTTTAAGATCTGGAAGAGGGCCGATGTATTTCAATACCTGCCCATTTTCTTCATCCGATTGAGGAGTGCCGGTATGAGAGAGTATCTCGCGGAGTGTCAAAGGATCCAACGGTTGTTTACCCGCACCTTTAAGGCATGCTGTGATTGCCGCAACGGCACCCACCACTATAGGTGAAGCACCTGAAGTACCCCCAAAACTTTGTGTATAACACTTCGATGAGTCCTCGTGATCTACAAGATCATGGTACCACGGTTTCTGCCTACCACCGGTTGTAACGATGTTCTCCCCCCATCCTTGAACATCCAAACGAGATCCATAGTTCGACCACGGTCTCCTCGACCGGGCATTGGACTGCAATCCCGATGCACCTCCTCCCACCAAGATAGCGCCGGAATCCCTTAGCCCTCTGTTAAATCTACCTTGGTAAACTGCGTTGTCCAGGTCTTCTCCGCCATTGCCTGCAGCTTCGACAATATTTATTCCATGGGATACTGCGTAATTGATAGCGGCAAATTCTGGTTGCCAATATTCAACCGCAATATAGCCTTTCTGCTCTTCGTCTGTTGCATCTGTTGAATTTGGTCCGGGTGCATGCATTTCAAGCAGAATTACGTCGCCTGGATGGAGCCGATTTACGGCTGTATATATAACATCTGCAGCGTTCCATTTTTTCTCAGCCCAGTCGTATATCGTCGATGCAACTCCGGCTAATGCATTTGGAACAATTCCTTTTACTCCAGTATTATTATCATCTCCACTATAAATACCAAGCACGGCAGTCCCATGATCGCAGATTTGATTTATGCCTGAAATCACACCGATCTGTTTGTCTATTAGATCTTCGTGGTCAAAATTCCAACCATTCTCAATATCGATGATTGTAACGCCATCTCCCAACCCACCTGGGAGATTCCATGCATAATTGGCATTTATTCCGGTTGGAGCAGGGTTCAAGTATCCTTGTTTCATTTGCAAATTTTGGGTCGACGAGGGACTTAGAGAAAGTCGTTCAGATATCACATCATTTTTGAATACTCGTCTTCTCCTGTCTTCTTCAAGTATAAATGGTTGTTCCAGACGCCCTTGAATGTCTACATATCTGACATCGGGCTCATTAGATAGGCGATCTTTTAACAATAGTGCATTTTTGTAATCACTTACGAAAGCATGTTGGTAACTCGCCAGATCGTTGATTGGATCTTCTCTAAAATTTTCCGACATAGTCATCAGCTTAGACCTCAATTTAAGCGGAGGCCTTCTGAAGACCGGTTCTGGTCTACCGAGTATCGGTATACCTTCGAATAATGGATCGTGTAAATTATTTGGTAGTGGAACTAATGGCACGGTCTCTGAATTTATTCTCCCCATACGCTTTTCATCGTACTGCCAGATCACTTTAAACATGGTAGAGTCTCCATTTGCTAAATGTATTAACTATAATTTGGTAGGGCTATTTTTTAACGTATGCTTAGTTCTGTTTACCAAGTTTTTTTTGTGCCTCCTCTAAAGCAATTTGTGCATTTATGAGATCGGTTTGTGCCTTAATCAGGGCGGTTTGTGCCCCAATATCTGCGGTTGGAGAGGGCTCGAGCAACTGCTTTGAATCCTGCAATGCCTTTTCTTGCTCAAGCAGAGCAGTCTTGCGTTTGAGCTTTTCCAAGTCCGCATTTAATAATTGTTGTCGCAATGCTGGGAGTTGCTCCGCTATTCCGGCCGCTACGCCACTTGCTGCCTCAGCTGCCGACCGCATGTTCTTGAAAGTTAGCTTACTTGGAAGGCCGGATCCGGAAAAAGCTACTTCCAGCCGATTGTTCTGAAAGGCACTGTTTTCGAACGGTAACTGAACCAAAGGACCATATTGTGGCGCATTACTTCGGATCGTTTTAACTATTTTCCGTGTCTGCTTGTCACAAGGTGCATCTGTGCATATCACCAGCTCGATTGGCATTGGGTAACGATAAAAAACACCTTTACTTGGTTCTTTCGGCAGACTGCTCGGGATGTTCGCAACTAAAGGATTAATCTCAAAATGCAGTGTTAGTTTTGCGTAGACGATTTCGTCGCCAATCGTTAGATTTTTCCCCTTTTCGAACCAGCGGTCTTTCAAAACTTCGCTCGGCGGGAAATTCCCTTTCATTATATCTCCAGCTGTGGTTTTCGGCCAACGCAGCTTTTCCTTATACTGAAGCTGTGCGAGATAAGGTGCTCTACTCTTATTGAGATTGACCAATTTCTCCTTATGCTGCTTGAGAATTTTCACTGCCTCCTGAAAGGCCTGCAATGTTTGTTCAGAAGGTTTATCCGCTCCTGTAACAATTAAATTGAGACGTTCGACTTCTTCAGAGGCATTTACGACATATTTTGTAAGTCGTTTCACATCCTCGTCTGAGTCTTTAATCCTAGATAACGCATCTATTGTTTTCACGTTACAGACCAATTTCTCTATTGCAGGAGGTCCCGGTAGAGGCGGAACCCCTGCAGCTGCCAACGTCACACTGGCTAGAACCTTAAAGGTATTAGTAAGAATCTCTGCGGAACGATCATCCGCCTCCAGATTGAAACTCTTGAGGGTTCCGTTCTCGTTAAACTGAATTTCAAGGTCGCTCGTATTAGCTATACCCGCGAGCTCTGTGTAATCCATCTCGAAAGTGGCATTGGGGTCAGGAATAAACTCTTCTTTACCATCTACGGCTATCTGTACCTCGACATCGGGCTCGCAAGCAATGATTTGCCACGTTACATCAAGCTCATATTGAAGTATCGGCAACGAATATAACACTCCTTTGGGTGGCTTTTTCAGTTGGCTTAAAGGCTCAGATTTCAAGTATGTTGAACATCCCATCAACAGGGCAACACTGATTAAGAAAAGCACTCGCAATTCAAAAAATGTGGGCCTGTTTTTTTTCATGTCACTTCTTTCATTTGGGTTCATGCAGAATGAAATACACTAGTGCCATTGCCATAAGCTTAATTAGATTTTTGTGGCAATCTCAAAGCATTTTGATAGGAAAGTTTTTTTCTGACTGCCCTCCTTTCAGGTGATTTGATAAGTAGTAAAGTGAAAATAGAAATCCCCTAAAGGAATAACTATTCCTTTAGGGGCTTAAGTGTGGAAACTTTGCGGCTGAAGATTCTCATTCACAGACCTCCTTTTCTGTTAGGTTTATCCAACAAGAAAAAAGAAGGTGATGCCGAAATGAGAAAATGACAGGAGAGGAGAAGACCGAGACCGCTAGCCAAGAAGAAATTATATTTTCGGTCCAGAAAAGAAATTTTAATTTCGTCTAATTATACCAAATTAAATAACTATAAATCAAGAGATATTTAGGAGAGGAAAGAGGGTTAATACCACAATGTAGCAATATTTTATGATTTGTCGGATGATACCTCAAGCAAGTTCTTTTTCGGGGAGCGGTTGACCCCGTTGCTTGGGCAGCCTGATTGGTGGGATAAGCTCTGAATAGGTTTGTTTTTCTGGGTAGCGACCTACCCCGCCTGCGGCGGGGATTTATCAGAAAGCAACTTGGTTGAACCTTTGGAATCGGCTATTGATGAAGCGGCAGCCGGAATGTGGAGACCGAACCAATGCGCGCAAGTAAGTTGCCCATAAAAAAACAAGCCTTCCCCAGCTATCCCCTTGCCAGCCTGCATACTCTTAAAGATTTTAGAACCCCAAAAGGCTAATTTCCCAATTTTCTTGACGCTCTTTTTTTACTGCTATAGACTTCAACGTAATACAACTGAGTCACGCCTCCAATACAAGCTCGGCCGGGAATAATTCCAGTACATTCTAAAGCTCGGGCGCTTTCCAGACCTGGCGGTATCCAAGACGCATTTCGCTCAGACAAACCTCTTTTTTATCACTTTTCGGAGGTGGATTCATGAGCGGTCAAATTTCAAATCTTGATTATGACAGGTGCACTCCTGCCTTAATCTTCCTGCCTCAGCCAACAAGACCGAAGTCGGCGATATGGGCGACACGTCAACTTCGTTTCCGTATGCGCGTTCGGGGGTAACGCTGAAAAACTTTATTGTAGGCGTTCAAGCGGCGGCGTGAAGCTCGATGCGGTGATAAGCTGACTTTGCTCTTCAACGGAACATCCATGAGAGTCGGTAAGGTGGCTGTTTGAGGTAGATTCGCACCGGTTACGGGGTTGAATCTTAGAAAGGAGGTTGAATTTTATGGGTACACTCGTTGTCATGCGTTATCCGACAAAGCTGGTTGCGAACCTTGCCGACCACACCTACGTCAAGTGCGGCACGGGCGGAAAGGCCTGGGGCTGCTGGGGGGGCAAAACCGGCGGTACCGAGTTGCGGCGGGGAACGGGCAGTACCAAGCGGGCCGATGCCATCGCTGAAGCAGACGAACGCGCCCGGATCAAGTGCTATCTCATCAACGGCGTGTGCCACCAGGCGGCCAACCGCATCCTTTTTCCTGCCGGCATTACGGTCAAAGGTGCTCGCGGGTATGACGTCTCGGAGTCCTTGTTCGGTACCTATGGCAGGCCCAGAGGCCCCTTCGGCACATGCCCCTCACCTTTCAACCAACACGCCGACGTCACCGGGGACCTGCCGGAATGCGTCGAAACCCGTGCGATGCGACAGCAGGTTGCTCGGAAGGCCCGGGCCCTATCGCCCGAAGCGAGCAAACGGGAGCGGAAGTATATCAAGGGCGTACTGGCCATCTATGACGCAGATGTGCGGACACTCAGGTCCGCCAAGGGATTGAGGGGCCCAGACCTGGCGGACTTTCATCTCAGGCTTTTCATGTACAAGGCCCAATACAGCCTGGGGTCCAAACTGGATAAAACCCTGTCCGCCAAACTTAAGGACATCCGCATGTCGGCCGAGTGGTCGCGCATGAAGATCGAGGACTTGTTTACCAATGATGAGATGAAAACCAGTGAGTTCGTCGAAGCTCTCAACAAGGAGACTGTCCTGTTCCAGGAGGCGGCGGCCAACACCCTCAAGCCTGCTCAGTACAAGCTGCTCTTCGGGTTGAAACCCGGCGATACTGTAATACTGGCCGACCCAAGGATCGTGAAGGAAGTCTACGGTGACAAATAGTTGAGCCCGCAGTATCTTTAAGAAAACAAGCGGCTGAAACGCTCCTGTTTTTCCGGAACCGCATTTCAGCCCGGATGCAACCTGGATAGCACACGACGAGGAGATCACCATGGCCGGCAAAGACGCAAGGCGCTTCATCATTCTTCCCACGCGCGGTTTCGTCGCATCTGAAACCACTGGCCATGCGACGCAAAACGTCCTGTTCGAACTGCAGCACGCAGGCATGGTCAAGCTCCGGCATGCGGCCGTGCCGGCGCAGAATGTCAAGGTGCTGGCGTCGCTCCACGAGAATGGGCCCAAGCTGGTCGAAATGACTGAGGCCCAGGTTTTCAACCTGCGCAAGAACAATCCCGGTCTGCGCATCGTGCCGGAAGTCTTCTATAAGATTGCGCGGGAACCGCATATCGAAGTTGCCTCCGGCAAGACAGCGTTCCCGACCGCGAATCTGATCAGGCTCAAGCTCACGGTCCTCCTGAAGAAAAGCGGCGTGCCGGTGCCCGACGTGCACGTCGTTGCCTTCACCAACTTCGCCAAGCGGATCGGCGCCGAAGGCAAGACCAACGCCAAAGGCCAGGTTTCGCTCGCGCTGCCGGCGACAACCAGAAAACTGGAGAAGGTCTACCTGTACGCCGAGCACACCGCGTGGCCGATCATCGTGGAGAATCTGCAGGCCGGCGCCGGTCCTGTCGAGCTGACGGCCATCGATCTCGCCTTCGCCGACAGTCGGGTCAAGGCGTGCGGCCCCTTCAGCGCCGCCGACGGCCGGAGCGTCAAGGTCGGCATACTCGACACCGGCTGCGGACCGCACGCCGCGATCGCCGTCGCCAAGGGCGTCAGCACCGTATTCGGCGACAGCGACCAGAATTTCACCGACACCATCGGCCACGGCACGCACGTGGCGGGCGTCATTGCGGCCCATTCACCGGCCTTCACCGGCATCGCGCCGGGGGTGACACTGAACGTCTATCGCGTATTTCCGCGCAGCGGCGAGGGCGCGTCCAATTTCGACATCGGCAACGCGATCGATCAGGCGGTCGCCGATGGCTGCGACCTGCTGAACTTGAGCCTGGGCGGCGGCCCGAGGGATGCGGTCACCGACGAAGCGATCAAGGCGGCGCGCGCGAAGGGCTCGATTTGCGTGATCGCGGCGGGCAACGACGCCGGCCCGGTCGCCTATCCCGGAGCCCATCCGCTCGCCGTGTGCGTTTCCGCGATGGGGTACAAGGGCGCATGGCCGCGGGGTGCCGTGCAGGACGGCGACGTTACGACACCCGCCGGCAAGTTCAAGACCTATATCGCCGAATTTTCCAACACGGGCCCGGAAGTCGACTTGACCGGCTCCGGTTGCGGGATAATTTCCACGTACCCGAATGAGCGCTTCGCAATTATGGATGGCACCTCGATGGCCTGCCCCTGCGCGACCGGCGCGATCGCGCGCCGTCTCGCCAAAGCACCTGCGGTCCTCAACGCCAGGCGCGATGCAACGCGCGCCGACCAGATTGCGAAGCTGGCTCTGGCCGAGGCGAAGGATCTCGGCTTCCCGCCATCGAAACAAGGCGCCGGATTGCGGACCTGAGACAAGGAGATCTAATGCCCCGGTTTGTATTTCGGCAAAAGAGCGGTGAACCCAATCTCCCCGTTGCCGAACTGGCCCAACAGGCTAAGAAGCTCGGCGCCAAGGTACTGTCGCAAACCGCGTCCATGCTCTATGTCGAGGGCAGCGACGAGATGTTCAGCCAGTTGACCGCGGCCGCGCCCGACTACGTCAGCACGCCCGAAGTCTTTCGCGACCTGCCCAAGCCCCCGCGCGTGAGCATCAAGAAAAACAAGTAAGCAGCATTAACCCGTGGCCCCTCTCCCTCCGAGGAGGGGCAGGGGTGAGGGTACTGGCCGACCCGAGCATCGTGAAGGAAGTATACGGTGACAACCAATTGAGCCCGCAGTATCTTTTAAAAAGCAAAGGAATATATCTGCACGATGCCGGAAGATCTTAACCACGGCCCTCGCCTTACCGACGAGGAGTACGAAAAAAGGATAATCGACCTTCACCGAGGCCTGCCGCCGATGCCCACTGAGGAAGAGGACCGGCAGGTGCGCCGCACTGAGTTGAACCTTGCCATTGACCACCGCCTGGGGCGCGACTTCCCTCCGGAGCGCCGCGAGTTGCTGTGGGCCATCCAGCAGCGGGTGGAAAAGAGACGGCTGTGGCTTGCCCTCAAGTACCCGTTTCGAAGGCTTTTCGCAAAGAGCCTTGCGCGGGGTGCCCAGGGCCTGGCAGGCTACCTTGTGGACGAATACGCTGAAGTGCTTACCAAGGCCGAGCTCAAAAGTTTTTTCAGCCTTGAGGAAGGGCAGCGGCCGGTACTGCCCATCGACATAGACCAGTTGAAGGGGCCTCGAAAAGGCAGGTAGCCCTGCTGACGCCATTTCCCAATAAGCCGCCCGTCATCGCAAAACACTCCGCTCATTTCTCTGGGGGCCCCCTTGCTACAGCGCTCTCATGCTCCTGCCATTGTTTATCGCTATCCTCCTCTCGGGCATCTGCCGGTCTAAAAGCAATAAACCCGACATGCTCCCCAATGTGTCCAACCATCTTCGGCTTGACTGCAATTTTACCAGGCTTGTGATAGGCTCAATCTACATGATTGACTTTCGTTGCAGCACGCGGCGCTGCGGGCAGGGCAGGCCGCTTGCAGTATTTCAACTCGGTTCGGTCAGCTTGCCATAGCCGCAAGCTGCCGGAAAAAGGGGAGACCCTGTATGAAAAACACAGGTTGGGCCTTGCTTCTGGGGGTTTTTCTGTTTTTGTCACCACCGGCCGCCGCCAGGCCATCCCTTGATAGCCTTGTTGAAAAAGAGCTGCCGGCGCTGGTTGCGGCTTACCAGCTCCTGCACGCGGCACCGGAGCTCTCCGGCCAGGAGGAGAAAACCTCCGCCTATCTGGCAACGGAGCTGAAAGCCCTCGGCTATGCCGTCACCGAGGGCATCGGGAAATACAAGGCGAGGCCGTGGAAAGGCTATGGGGTGGTCGCCGTCATGCAGAACGGAGACGGCCCGACCGTGCTGGTGCGAGCCGACATGGATGCCTTGCCGGTGGAGGAGAAGACGAACCTGCCCTACGCGAGCAAAGTAAAAACCAAGAACGCGAAGGGTCAGGAGGTGGGGGTCATGCATGCCTGCGGCCACGACATCCACATGGCCGTGCTGCTCGGGACAGCCAGGGTGCTGGCCCAGCTGAAAGATGAATGGCAGGGCACCGTCATGCTGGTGGGGCAACCGGCGGAGGAACTGGGCGGCGGAGCGCGGGCCATGCTCGATGACGGGGCCTACACGCGATTTCCCAGGCCCGATTACGCCCTGGCGCTGCACGATACCGTCAGCATGGAGGCCGGCAAGGTGGGATATACGCCGGGATACTTTCACTCCGCCGCCAGCTCGGCCGAGATCATCGTGCGGGGGGTCGGCGGACATGGCGCCAGTCCGGAAAACACCAAAGACCCGATCGTCATGGCCGCACAGCTCGTCCTGGCGCTGCAGACCGTGATGAGCCGTGAAAAGTCGCCGTTTGATCCGGCGGTGGTCACCGTCGGCTCCATTCACGGCGGCAACGCGAACAACATCATCCCGGATGAGGTGCGGCTGGAATTAACGATACGCACTTACGATAAGAAGGTGCGCGAGAAAATATTCCAGGCGATCGAGCGCATTGCGAAGGGCGTCGCTCAAATGGCCGGAGTTCCGGAGGACCGCGCGCCGATTGTAAATTTCAGGATCGGGTCGCCGGCCACCTACAACAATCCGGAGTTGTCGGAATCGATTGCCGGGGTCTGGAAAAGGGAGCTCGGGGAGGAAAATGTTCTCCTGCGGAAACCGGTGATGGGCAGCGAAGACTTCGGGGCCTGGGGGCTGGGGGGACAGATCCCGATCTTCATGTTCTGGCTGGGAGCGGCGGACCCCGGGCAACTCAAAACGAGCAGGCAAACCGGCGTCGGGCTGCCGGCGTCTCATTCTCCGCAATTTGCGCCGGTGCCGGAGCCGACTATTCGGACCGGCGTCAAAGCGATGGCAACGGCCGTGCTGGATCTGTTGAAAAAACCGGCGGCCGCCGAAAAGAAGGCCGAATGAGGCGACAGGCGCCTCATATGGGCTCCGGAATAAAAATGTGATATCCAGCAGGGACTTTTGATGCTGAAATAAGCGAAACCAGCTACATTATGAATCAGCCGGAGTCTTCTCAACGACAGGAATTCCTCTCAGGGGCGCGGGACACGTTCCCGCTGCTTCTCGGAGCCCTTCCGTTCGGGCTGATTTACGGGGCGGTCGCCGCGACGTCGGGCTTGTCCATGCCGGCGGCCGTTGCCATGTCGGCGTTCGTCTTCGCGGGCGCTTCGCAGTTCATCGCCGTGGGGCTGGTCTCCGCCCAGACCCCGGTTGCGATCATCGTTCTGACGACCTTCATCGTCAACCTGAGGCACATGCTCTACAGTGCCACGCTGCTGCCGTACCTGAAAAACCTGCCCCAAAAATGGCGGATTCCCCTGGCGTTCTGGCTGACGGATGAAACCTTCGCCGTGACCGTCCATCGCTTTCAGAAGAACGATCCGTCGCCTTGCAAGCATTGGTACCAGCTGGGCTCCTCCATCGCCATGTATTTGAACTGGCAATTTTGGTGTTTTCTCGGGTTGGTCCTGGGAAACCGGATCCCCGATGCGCAGGGCTGGGGGCTGGATGTGGCCATGTCGGTCACCTTCATCGGCATGATCATCCCATTTGTCAAAACCATCCCCGTGGCGGTATGTGTTCTGACGGCGGGGGCGGCTTCGCTGCTGACCTTGGCCATGCCCTACAAGCTGGGGATCGTCGTATCCGCGTTCGCTGGGATCGCCTCGGGCCTCATGGCGCAGCGCATCACGGAAGCAGGAAAAGGGGCACCTCAGCAATGACGGCAAACGAAGGGTGGATGATTGCGGGGATGATGGCTGTCACGTTCGGCATCCGTTATTTTCTTTTCGCCTTGGCGGACCGCATCCGGATGGCCCCCTGGATCGAAGGCTCTCTCAAGTTCATCCCGCCGGCGGTTCTGACCGCCATAACCCTTCCCGCTGTTTTGCTGCCGCAAGGCGACTGGCAGGTTTCGCTCTCCAACCCCTACCTTGTTTCGGCGATCACAGCCACCGCCGCCGGGATCCTGACCCGGAACCTGTTGGCGACCATTGCCATTGGCCTCGCCGCTTTTTTTGGGTATCGGTTTTTTCTTTAAAAACTGCAATTATTGTTCTTGAATGATCTCTTTCAAATCCGTATCAAGCAACTCCCACAGGTGAGGGTGGCTTTCAACCAAGCGAGCAATATCGCCCAGATCCTTGAGCTTTTTACTCTGTCTTCTCGCCGTATCCTTCCACGCCTTGATTTTTCCCTTCAATGTATCTTCCAAGGACGCCACTCGCATGAGAATTCCGTGGATGTCTGCTGGAGCGGACCGACTCGGAAATTCACGATAGAAGTCTTCCGCGCTCAATTGAATAGCGATTTTGGAATGACCGCGGAAATTTATGGACCACACAAAATGTTAAGATGTGAATCCGGCATCTTCAAGAAGTTTCGCAGCACGTTCGAATGTAAACCCTCTTGCCCGGTCCCGCGTCTAATCGCTCAAAACTTAACGGGCACAGGAGGTCGCCATGAAAAGCAACGTGTTGAAAATATTGTCGGTTATTTTTATTTTTCTGTTCATCGGTGCCGGTGTGTCCCTGGCGGACGACGACTGCAGATATCCCCGCGGCCATGCCTATGGCCATTACAAACAAAAGGTGCGCCATCATTATGCGCCGCCCAGGCCGGTCTATGTCGAGCACCACCACTACCCGGTTGTCGTCGAACGCCACGTGTATCACCAGCCGGTCAGGTACGTGGCACCGGCCCCCAGCGGCTACTTCTTCGGGATGTCGGTGTTTGATGCCGGGACGGCGTTCAGCTTCGGTGTGAGCGGACGGCAGGGACGATAAGAAAGGTTGGAGGATCTGAAAAGCCCGACAAAAATTAATCCGGGATTAAATTGACGAGAGGCCCATTGCGCTGGCATTGAAGGGATTCATAGCAGATCAAGCAGGAATAGAACCAGCGGCACGCACTGAATTTGGGTTCCACCGGCCCTCACCGTCCGGGTCACATCATTCGTGATCAAAAAACACTCCCGTTTGGCGGCGGCCTTGTCTTTGATTTTAAACGCGGCGAATTCCCTTTCCGGACTTTCCGTCTCAGCCGCATCGGCATACCAGACCTGAATGGATCGGGTTATTTTCGTCCCTTCCCTGACGACGAAATCAACTTCACCACCATTGCTCTCATAATATATCTCCTCGTGGCGGGACCGCAGATGGTTCAGGACGATGTTCTCCGCGAGCCAACCGGAGTCTTCCGAGAAGCTGA
The DNA here is from genome assembly GCA_963716325.1 of uncultured delta proteobacterium. Taxonomy (GTDB): domain Bacteria; phylum Desulfobacterota; class Desulfobacteria; order Desulfobacterales; family SpSt-501; genus SpSt-501. Next base: position 16,179 of record CAVQTH010000055.1, read on the forward strand.
AGGCAACCCGGTTGCGGAGGCCGGTGTCGATGGCGTAGGGCTTGAACCGTGCCCGGATGCGCTTCTTCATGGAGGGCTCAAACTTCGGCAGCCGGTAGAGAAGATAGCTTTCCATCAGGGCGGATGCATAATTCTCCACCTTGTCCTGCGATACGCCGAAGTTTTTTTTCAGGTTGCTGACACTGGTTAGCCGACCAATGTTGCTCATCAAGAACACGGCAAGGTTTTGGAGAGTCAAGGTGTCGCGTATCTCGGTCCGGGAAACCACATCGCGATGCAGTATGTCCTCGAAATACTGTTTTAGCAGAAGTTCCTTGTCCTCGGTTTCGTCCCTGAGAACGACCTCCGGGAATCCCCCGTATTTGCGGTACTCCGCAAAGAGGCTCCGGATCAAAGGTTTCTGGCCGAAATACGCCTCGATCGAGCCTATGTGCAGCCCCTTGAACCGCAGGAACTCCGCAAAGGATAACGGGAACAGTTCGAAGGAAACATGCCGGCCGGTGAGCCTGGCACCCACCTCGCGGCTCAACAGCCGGGACGACGATCCCGTGATCACGATCTTGAGGTCTTCGGTTTCGCCGCGGCCGCGGACCCACCTTTCCCATTCGGGAATATTTCGGAACCTTATCCCTGGAAAAGTGCGAGCCCTTCCGATTGATTTCGAAAGGGCTCGGCAGGAACAACGTTTTCAGAAGCGGCCTATTTGTGGGCGGCTTTGAGGGCCTGGTCCAGGTCCGCGATGATGTCGTCGGCGTGCTCGATGCCGACGGAGATCCTGACCATCTCCGGCTCCACCCCGGCCTTGAGCTGCTCGGCGGGCGGGAGCTGGGAGTGGGTCGTGGTGGCCGGGTGGATGACGAGAGAGCGGGCATCCAGGATGTTGGCGAGATGCGAGCACAGCTTGACGGACTCGATGAACTTCTTGCCGGCCTCGAGCCCCCCCTTGAGGCCGAAGCCGAAGACCGCGCTGGGGCCCATGGGGAAGTACTTCTGCGAACGGGCGTAATCCGGGTGGCTCTTCAAGCCGGCGAAGTTCACCCACTTCACGAACGGGTGCTTTTCCAGAAAAGCGGCGACCTTCCGGGCGTTTTCGCAGTGGGCCGTGGCCCGCAGCGGCAGGGTCTCCAGCCCCTGCAGAATCAGGAAGCTGTTCATGGGCCCGAGGGCGGCGCCGATGTCGCGCATCAGGCCGGTGCGCAGTTTCACGCAGAAGGCCGTGCAGGGCGTTCCCTCCAGCGAGCACAGCGCCTCCCAGAAATTGAGGCCGTGATAGCTCGGGTCGGGCGCGGTGATCTCGGGGAACTTGGCGGCCTTGGCCCAGTCGAAGCCGCCGGCCTCGACCACGGCCCCGCCGATGCTGTTGCCGTGGCCGCCGATGATCTTGGTGAGCGAGTAGACGGCGATGTCGCAGCCGTGATCGAAGGGGTTGAAGATCGGCGGCGGGGAGACCGTGTTGTCGACGACGAAGGGGATCTGGTGCCGGTGGGCCGCATCGGCCAGCGCCTGCAAGTCGTCCACGTTGCACTTGGGGTTGCCGATGCTCTCCGTGAACACCATGCGGGTCTTGGGGCCGATGGCGGCCTCGACCTTGGCCGGCTGGGAGGAGTCGACGAAGCGCACCTCGATGCCGAAGCGTTTGAGGGTGTTCTCGAAAAGCACGTGGGTGCCGCCGTAGAGGTTCGAGCCGGAGACGATGTTCTGGCCCGCGCCGGTGATGGCGGCCACCGCGTAGAAAATCGCCGACATGCCCGAGGCCGTGCAGATGGCGGCCGTTCCGCCGTGGATCGCCGCCAGGCGCCGCTCCAGCACGTCGGTGGTGGGGTTGCCGATGCGGGTGTAGATGAAGCCGCTCGTGTCGCGCAGGGCGAAAAGGTCGGCCGCGTGCTGGGTGTCTTTGAAGACGTAGCTCGATGTCTGATAGATGGGGACCGCGCGGGAGAGGGTTTGCGAATCGGGCGTGTGCCCGGAGTGAAGCACCATGGACTCGATGTGCAGTTTGGGCTTTGGCATGCGCATTCCTCCTTTTAGGGGCTGCTGAGCGTTTGCGGGGAAAGTAAGTCTCTGCACCGGCGTTGACAAGTCAGCGAAAAACTCTCGCATTTATTCAAGGCTTCTGAGTACTGGTGGATAGCCAGGGAGCAGGCAGGCGCCGTCCGACGCGTCTCGGACATCACCGACCACCGCGGATGAGCGGCATGAAATTAAGCGATCTGCCGATATTCAACATCTTCAGGTCCCGCAAGGGCCTGTCGCGCCAGGAGCTGATGGCCGGCTTCACGGTCAAGTACGACAATTTCAAGCTGCTCCTGGAATCCAACACCGAACTGCTCAAGATCATCTCCGACATTGAGCAGAAGCTGCGCGGCCAGTCCGCCTTCGGCCTGCCCTACATCGAGGCCCAGACCATGCGGGCCTTCTTCCACTGCGGCCGGATGATCCACTGCATCGAGCAGATGGCCGGCCGGCCGTATCACCGGTTGAAAAAGGTCCTGGAAGACATCCAGCATGTCATCAAGGGCGAGGGCGGCTCCGCCGAGCGCACCTCCTGCCGGGACTTCATCCTCAAATACCCGCAGATCATGACCCGCGACCTGGCGGATGCCGTCGGCGAAAAGAACGCCAACGTGGCCGAGGTGCGCAACCAGGTCCATCTCGCGGTGCCGCGGGGCTTCGCCATCACCACGGCCGCCTTCGACCACTTCATGGCCGCCAACCGGCTGGTGGAGGTCGTGCAGCGGTTGAAAGCCAAGGCCGACATCATCGAGACCGAGACCATCCTGCAGGTGAGCGAGCAGATCCAGATGCTCATGGCCGAGTCGGAGGTGCCGGAGGATCTCGGCCGGATGATCGTCGAAAGCTATGCCGAGTTGGCCGCTGAGACGCCGGCCTCCCGCAAGCCCCTCAAAATCTCCATGCGCAGCAGCGCCATCGGCGAGGACAGCACGCTCTCTTTTGCCGGTCAGTACCTGACGGTCCTGAACGTTCCGCGGGAGAAGATCCTCGAGGAGTACAAGAACATCCTGGCCAGCCTGTTCACCCCGCGGGCCATTGCCTACCGCCTGCATATGGGCATCCCGTTCACCGAGGCCTCCATGGCCGTCGCCTGCATGGAGATGATCCCGGCGCGGGCGAGCGGGGTCATGTACACGCGCAACCCCGTCAACGCCGTCGACAACCGGGTGCTCATCAACGCCGTGTGGGGGCTGGGCCCCTACGCCGTCGACGGCATCGTTCCGCCGGACAGCTATTTCCTGAGCAAGGACGACCCGCCGGTGCTGCTGAAGTCACGCATCCAGGAGAAGACGGCCCGCCTGGTGGGGCGCGCCGACGGCTATGTCGTCGAGGAGCCGGTTGCGGAGGAGCTGCGGCTGCAGGCCTGCCTTTCCGAAGAGCAGACCCGCGAGCTTGCCGCCGCCGGCCTCAAGCTGGAAGCGCATTTCGGCGTCCCCCAGGACGTGGAATGGGCCTTGGACGACGAGGACCGGTTCATCATCCTCCAGACCCGGCCGCTGCGGCTCGAAGGCCGGGAGTCGGACGGCAAATCGCTCGACGCCGGGATACCGGAAGGCGCAACGGTGCTGCTGGAGGACGCGGACGTGGCCTGCCCGGGGATCGGGTTCGGCCCGGCGGTGCTCGTCCGGACCGAGGCCGATCTGGCCGCTTTCCCGGACGGCGGGGTGCTCATCGCCGTGCACGCCTCGCCGCAATACGTAATGGCCATGAACAAGGCCCAGGCCATCATCACCGACTTCGGCAGCATCGTGAGCCACATGGCCTCGCTCGCCCGCGAGTACATGGTTCCGACCCTCATGAACACCCGGCAGGCCACTCACCTGATTGCGCCGGGGACCGAAATGACCGTCGACGCTTACAACGGCCGAGTGTATCTGGGCCGGGTGCCGGAGGTCCTGAACTCCGGTTTGCGGCATGGCGGTTTCGTCCTGAAGGGCCCGGCCTACCAGGCGCTGCGCCGGCGTGCGGACCTGATTGTCCCGCTCAACCTCACCGACCCCAGATCCCCTCAGTTCGCCGAGCAGGGCTGCCGCACCATCCACGACATCATGCGCTTCATCCACGAGAAATCCTATGCCGTGGTCTTCCAGCTCGGCGACCTGGTCACGGACCGGGCAAGCATCTCCGCGCGGTTGAAGGCGGCCATACCCCTCGACCTCTACGTGATCGACCTGTTCGGCGGGCTGAGCGTGGACGTTACCCGGGTGGAAGCCGTCACCCCGGGGGATGTAACCTCCGTACCCTTCCGGGCGCTTCTCAAGGGCTTGCTGCGCAAGGACCTCGCCGCCTCGCAGACCCGGCCGGTGAACCTGAGCGGGTTTCTCTCGGTCATGAGCGAGCAGATGGTCTCCCAGCCGGGGGCTGGAAACGAGCGTTTCGGGGACCGCAGCTACGCCATCATCTCGGACAAGTACCTCAACTTCAGCTCCCGCGTCGGCTACCATTACAGCGTGCTCGACTGCTACTGCGGCAAAACCCCGGCCAAGAACTACATCAACTTCCAGTTCAAGGGCGGCGCGGCCGACGACGTCCGGCGCTCCCGGAGGGCGCGGATGATCGAAAAAGTCCTGGGCAGCCTGGGATTCCTGGTGGAAACGACCGGAGACCGGGTACGGGCGCGCATGGCCAAGCAGGATCAGGCTTATCTCGAGGAGAAGCTCGACTTTTTGGGCAGGCTTTTAATCTACACGCGGCAGATGGACATGATGATGCATTCCGAGGCGCACGTCACCCAGCTCACCGAATGCTTTCTGCAGGGCAATTACAGCCTCGATCCGGCTGCCTCCGGTAATCGCGAAGGCGGCTGTCCTCTGCCGGAAGGTGAACGGCAGCAATCGCCGCCGTGAGTCGAATACACATGGTCTGCGTCGGTGGAATCGACTTCCTTGGAAGCCGGTTATCCCGCGGGAACGCTGACCAGGCAGCCCAGCTTGATCCCGCTCTCGCCTGAAACCAGCGCTTCACTTTCGGTTTCGGTGCTCGCCAGCACTTCCACGATTCCCACCCCGAACCCGTCCTCGTTGAGGACCGCCAATTGCATCCCCGGCCGAACACCATGGTCGGTCCCGCGCCGGAAGGAAACAATGAACCCCTCGGCGGATTTCTTGATCATATAGATCTCGGTGGTGTCTAGCCGGGGCATGAACCGCTCCATCATAAGGGGGCCGCAACCCGCTGACGTCCGTGACGGCTCAGGAAAACGCTGGTGAAGGTGCACCCGCCGGAGGAGGCCGGAAAAAAACCGCTCACGCCTTGGCGGCGGCCGGGCGCAGACGACGCTTGGCCAGCGCGCCGACCACAAGGGTCGGAATGAGCATGCCGAAAAAGGCCTTGATGAAGGTCGCCGTGAAATCCCCGCTGCCGGCGACGGCCAGGTACATGGCCAGGCAAAGCTCCGCCAGCACCACCACATCCATAACGATCACCAGCAGCCACTGCCGGGGGCTTTCCTCTATTCCCGCCTCTGCTACGGGGTCCATGTTTCTTCTCCTGTCTTCTGGTCCAAATTATTTTTAATTGCGGCCGGTTGCCAACCGGCCGCAATTAAAAATTACTTCTTGAAGATGTCGGTCTGTGAGATGTTCATGAAACGCAGGGATTTGCCCTCTTCCTTGTAATAGATGCGCACTTCATCGCCGGCATCCCAGGTGGAATCCGGCAGCTCGAAGTACTCCTCGGGAAGGCCGATGGTCTCAAGGATCTTCTGCCGGCCCGAGTAAATGGTCACGGTCTTCTTGGCCTTGTCGACCACCGGGAATTTCTTGCCCTTGACGAGCGGGTCGTCACGTTCCACCGCAGTTTTCTTTTCGACCGGCTTGAAATCGATCGTTTTGAAATTCTGGGCTTTGGGGTCGAAGATGACGATCTGGTTCTTCTCCGCGTCCAGTTTAATGCGTCCACCGGCTTTGGGCAGCGGTCCGATTTCTATCGGATCGACCGGCAGCGCATAGGTCAGCGGCGGCAGGTACGAATAGTCCGGGTTGAGCGTGTCGATTTTCTTGTCCCGGATGAGGGTCACCAGCTTTTTGTCTTTGTCGAATGCCACCACCCTGCCTTGGTCCACTTTGCCGGATTCCGCACAGCCGAACAGGAAAACGAGCGGCAAAGCGACGAGCAGGTTCAACCAAAAACCTTTTTTCAACATGTTATCCTCCTTGACGCGTGGATTTCCCATTCGGTGGTTAGACCTTGCCCTTCTTCATGGCCACTTCCTTGGCCGCCCCCTGGACCATTTTAACCGTGATGTAGATCGACATCGCGGCCACCAGGCCGAGTATCAGGACCGTGGCGATCGCGTCGCAGATCGCGTAGAGTTCTGGAATGTAGGTGGGGATCAGCTTCAGGAGCACCGAGATAAAGCAGCCGACCACGGCCAGCCCGAAGGCGATGCGGATGCCGTAGCCCTTGATGTACTTGGTCGCGACCGAACCGACCTGAGCTCCCATGGCAGCACCTATCAGCATGATGATGGCGGCCACGAGTTCGGTGCGGCCTTTGAATGTGTAGGAGGCAGCGCCATAAAGTCCGGAGATCATGACCTCGAAGAGATCGGTGCCGACCGCCACGTGAGTCGGGCATCCGATGAGATAGATCAGAGCCGGCATGCGGATCAATCCGCCGCCGATGCCAAGGATACCGGCCAGCCAGCCGGTAAAAAACGACACCGCAATCGGCAGCCAGGCCGTACAGGTAATTTGCGCCGTTGAGAAGTGAATCATGGGCGGGATCTTGATCTTGTGAAACGTTTTGTGCCACTCGATACCGGTTGCAAGTTTGTCAACTTCCTTGCCCGCGGCAATGGCCTCACGCTCCTTGCTGCGCTTTTTGGCGACATCGGCAAACACCATCCAGGCGATCAAGGCCAGCAGCACCAGGTACATCCACCTCACCACCGGTCCGACCTGGCCGATGCGCTCCAGCCACATGATCATCTGGGCGCCGATCTCGAAGCCCACAACGGTTCCGATGAGCATGATCATGCCGAGTTTGTAGTCCACGTTGCCGAACTTCCCGTGGCGCATCGTGGAGATCAGTGATTTGCCAGCCATGTGGGCGATGTCGGTGCCGATGGCGAAGGCCATGGGGAAGCCCAGTATGTTCAACCCCGGGGTCACCATCCAAGCGCCGCCCATGCCGAAAAATCCGCCGATGACGCCCACGCCGATGCCCAGGATGATGAGTCCCGGCCAGAAGATTTTCACGCCCGCGATGGGCATGAGAACAAACAACCAATCCATGCCGACTCTCCTTTCTTAAATGATAAGTAGCCTGATGAGGGGTGAGTTTGCGGGACTCCGCATCAATGCTCCGCCAGGTCGCGCGACGAGAGGTCGATGCCGATGAAGTGCATGATGTAGTCGGCCAGAACCCCGAAAATGACCCCGATGACCGGGATCAGGACGACGGTCAGGAGCGTGAAGAGCAGATGGCTCTCGTTGTAGAGATTCGCCCACCAGGCCATGAGCCCCGTGAGTTTTCGGGTGTCGGCCACGATGACGATGTACTCCCCGCCTCCGCCGGCCGCCAGGGCCGTCTGCGCGGTCAGCCAGAGAGTGGTCAGGGTAAGTGCAAGTCTCTTTACCACCGGCATTTGTTGATTCCTCCTTTCCCAGTTGATGTTTGTTAAATGCGAACAGCGCTCATTTTGGTCAATGCCTTCTCAGCAAGGCGCATGCCATATTATCTGGCAAATCGTTTTAATCGTTTTTTCATATGATTTCATTTGATTTATAGTCTCAGGTGTGGCAAAAAAAGAAATCTGGCAAACAAAGATTTTAGTTTTTGCACAATAAGAGAACTTGCCATGCGCTGGTTGCGCGGTGAAAAACCTGATTCAAGCTTCGAAAGACTGCGGACGGCCATTCAGGCCAGCAGCCTGAAAACCCGCCTGATGCTCGGTCTGATACCGCCGGTAGTTGTCATAATGATGTTCACCGGCTATGTAACCTACCTGATATCAAAGCAATCCATCAGCAACGCCATCGAGCGCACCAGCCGGCTGCAGACGGTTGCGGTCCGCAATGAGATCGAGGGGTACCTGGAGCGCTGCCGGCAGGACATCACCCATTTGGCGCAGGAAAACATAACGCCGCAGGTATTGCACCGATTTATTGCAAAACAAAAGATTTCAGGCGGAATCGAGTACCTTGAGGTTGCCTATATTGCGCAAAAAAGTGCGGACCACATAGTCTATATGGCAAAAGAAGACCGGATCGTGCAGGTACCGGCTGATTCCATCAAGCCCAGTCCTCTATCTTACTATGAACAACTTAGACAGGTCGCTCCAGGGCAGGTCTGGCTTTCACCGATCATGGAAATGGAGTTCCCCTTCCCGGAGCCGGACAACCCAAACCAGAGGCTGATTCGCAAAGTGATCCAGATGGCGACCCCTTGCTGCATCGAGGGGGATGCGTCCGGATACCTGATGGTTTCGGTGGACATCCGCAACCTGAGAAACGTCCTATCACTCTACAACTCGAGCCAATCACCGATCTGGGCTTACCAGCGCACGGCGGAGGAGCGCTACTTCTACCTTTTCGACCCGGACGGATGGATCCTCTTTCAATCCGACTCCGTGGAGCGACCCCTGTCCGAACTCTCCACTCACCTGGCGCGCTCAGGCTACACAGGGACCTTGGGTCGGCAAGGACTGGAGTTCGCCTTCCGGCCGGACACCATTTTCGATGATTATTGGAAAATGGTCGGAAACGTGCGCGAAGGGCGCCAGGACGTAGTGTCGCTGACGGCCTACCAGCCCAACGCCTATGGCAGGAGCTACTACCTCGCCTATGCTCCCGTCCGCTTTAAAACGTCCCTGGAAGCCGGCCCCCAGGTCGTGGCGGGGGTCGCCTATCTGGACATCAGCCGCCTGACCCTGGCAGCCGGCTACAAGCACATCGATACCATGTTCTACATCACCGTGGCCACGGCCTTCGTGGTGGGCGCCCTGATCTACCTCCTGGGCGGGATCCTAACACGGCCGATCCTGAAACTCGCCGAAGCGGTGACCAATCTGCCTCAGCATCCGGGCCTCACCCCCATCGAGCTGCCCTACTACGGCAGGGAAATCACCGTGCTCCAGAAGGCCATCAACGCCCTGATCGCCACCCTGACGAGCCAGCTGGAAGAAATCCGGCGGAAGGACAAAACCATCCGCAGCGCGAGCCTGAAAGAACTGGCCTTTCTGGACCAGGTCATCAACGAACCCGCATCCGACGTCGCGGTCGACCCCGTGCCTTCCATCGTCGGGCACGGCCCCAGGATCGAAAAGCTCAAAAGTGAGATCCTCAAGGCGGCCCAGGTGGGTGTGGATGTATTGATCATCGGTGAAACCGGCACCGGCAAGCAGCTGGCGGCCGAGGCCGTCCACCGGCTGAGCGCCCGCTCTGAAAAGCCGTTCATCTCCATCAACTGCGGGGCCCTTGACGAAAACCTGCTGCTCGACACCCTCTTCGGGCATGTGCGGGGGGCTTTCACCGAGGCCAAGACCGACCGCAAGGGTGCGTTTCTCGAAGCCGACCAGGGGACCCTGTTTCTGGACGAAATCCAGGTGGCGTCCCCGCGTGTGCAGCAGGCCATGCTCCGGGCGATCGCCGTGCGCAAGATCAAGCCCCTGGGAAGCGACCGCGAGACGGATGTGGACGTGCGCCTGATCGTCGCCAGCAACGTCGACCTGCGGGAAGCGATTCAGAGAGGGCAGTTCCGTGAAGACCTTTACTTTCGCCTGAAGGTCATCACCATCCACACCCTGCCGCTGCGCGAGCAAAAGGAGAACATTCCGCTGCTGGCCAGGCACTTCCTCAAGCTCCAGGAGCGCCTGGCCGGCCGGGCAGGGATGGGGTTGAGCAAGGGGACGCTTTCCAAGCTGATGCGGTATGACTGGCCGGGCAACGTGCGCGAACTCCAGAATTGCATCATCCGCGCGGTGGTCATGGCCGAGCACCCTGTCATCCAGGCGGAGGACATCCCGCTGGATGTGGGGGATTGGGAGCCGGACCCCGGCGGCGACAACCTGCCAGCAGCCGGCCACCCCGCCGAAGCCGACCGTCCGGCCTTCGACCTCAGCCAGCGCCAGCGCAAGGCCTGGGCGGCCATCATGGCTCAGGGCCGGATCACCCGCAGCCGTTACCAGGAGATCGTCGGAGGCAACCTGCCCACCCGCACGGCCATCTACGATCTCCAGGACCTGGTGAGCAAGGGGGTCCTGAAAAAAACCGGCAGCGGCCCGGCCACGCATTATGTGTTGGCCGAGCGCAAGACAGCCGCCGAAGCAGTTGAAAACACGAAAATGCGCGGGCCTCGAATCGGTCGCAAAACTACACGGGGTAGTCAAAAAAAGGCCGTCCCCGTCTGCCCAGTGGGAGCGGCTTCAGCGGCGACAAACCTGCAGCGTGGCGACGGGCCGAAAGCCACTCCCACATGAAGTGGCATAAACTGGCCTTGGTAAATTTTTTTTAACAAGGCGTAACACGGGCCGACTCTAAGCTGCCTCGAAAAACAGTCCAGGTCCTATTCCCTTACACCATCCGCGCATACCAGCCGGCATACCGCCGGTGGCGCGCGAGCAGCTCCGCGTGCGTGCCCCGGTCCGCCACCCGGCCGTTTTCCATCACCACCACACCGTCCATGCGGTCCATGCCCGCCAGCCGGTGGGTAATCCAGAGAACCGTCCGGTCCGCCGTGACCTCCAGCAGGGACTCCACGAGTGCCGCCTCCGTTATGCGGTCAAGCCCCTCCGTGGGCTCGTCCAGCACCCACACCGGCGCACCCCTCAGAATGGCCTGGGCGACGGTGAGACGCCGGGCCTGGCCGGCCGATATGAGCTTCCCGGCTTCCCCGACCCACGTGTTTAGCCCGTCCGGCAGGCGATCCACGAAATCGGCCAGGCGGGCGGCGGCAAGCGCGCTTCGCAGTTCGGCATCGTCCGCGTCCGGCTTGGCCAGGAGCAGGTTCTCTCGAACGGTGGCTGAAAACAGGTGGGACTGCTGGGAGACGACCACGACCGCCCGGCGCAGGTCCGGCTCGCTCAGAGCCCGGATGTCCCTGCCGCCGATACGGACCGCGCCGGCTTCCGGGTCAAAAAAGCGCACCAGCAAGTGGGCCAGGGTCGACTTGCCGGCGCCGCTCTCACCGACGACGGCGATGCGCCGACCCTGGGGGATAATGATGCTCACCTGATCGAGCGCTGGCGGAAGCTCCGGCCGGTAGCGAAAGCTCACGCCGGCGAAGGCAACCTCGACACGCTCCGTCATCGCCCGTGTCGATCCCGTGAAGCTGACAGGGGGTGCGGTTTCAACTATCTCCAGAAGCCGCCGCCCGGCCGCGCGGGTGCGTCCCAGGAACTGGAAGGCGGCCGGCAGGGCGAAGACGGTCTCGAAGGCGGCCGTCACCGCCAGCGCGATCAGCGCGAGCGCGGCGCCGTCCAGCCGCCCGGCCGAGACCAGGCCGCAGCCGAGGTAAAGGGCCGCCAGCACGGTCGCCCCGGACAGGACGTGCATCGCCGCTGCCGACAGCCCGCGGATGTGCGCCATGCGCCGCTGGCCTGCGATCAGCGCCGACTGACTGCGCCGGATACCCTCCTGATAATTTGCGGCCGCTCCGAACACGATGATCTCCGCCAGCCCCTGAAGCCCCTCCACCGCGCGGGTGCGCAGCTCGGCCGAGCGCAAGGCGATCCGGCGGCCGGCCGGTTCGGCGGCCCGGGCCGCGCCGGTGGAAACGCCGCTCCCGGCAAGCACGAGCAGAAACCAAACCGCCCCGGCGATCCATGCGTCGAAAGCGGCCAGCAAAAAAAAGATGAGAATTGAACCCAGCAGGGCGACGACGGCGGGCGCCAGCGCCCGCAGGTACAGGTTGTCGAGCGCCTCGATGTCGGCGACGATGCGGTTGAGGAGATCGCCGCTGCGGAAGCGCCACAGGCCTGACGGCGCCAGTGGTTCGAGGCGTTGGTAGAACCACACCCGCAGGCTTTCCAGGATCCTGAACGTGGCATCGTGGGTGACGATCCGCTCCGCGTAACGGGCCGCCGTCCGCAGGATGGCGAAGATGCGCACGCCGATGCTCGGCATGAAGAAATTGAACAGGTAAGCCGTGGCCGGCGCCAGGCCCGCGGCCGCCGCGGCCGAGATGAACCAGCCCGACAGGGACAGGAGGCCCACAGCCGCCGCGGCCGCCGCCAGGCCGGCCAAGACCCCTAAAGCCAGGCGGGCGCGGTGCCGGGAAATGACGGCCAGAAAAGGGCCGAGGTCCCTGAGGATGGAGGCCTTCACGGGATGCCCCCTGCCGGGAAAGCGCTGCCGAACCTCTGGAACGGCCCGCCGGCCTCCATGAGGTCGGCGGGGTTGCCGCCCTCGATGATCCGACCCTCTTCCAACACGAGAACGTGATCCGCCCGGTGGATGTCGGCCATCCGGTGGGTCACCGTCAAAACCGTTCGGCCGGCCCGCAGGGATTCGATCGCGCCCGTCACCAGCCGCTCGGTCTCCGCGTCCAGCCCGGCGCAGGGTTCATCGAGCAGGAGCACGGGCGCATTCTTGAGAAATGCCCGCCCCAGGGCCACGCGCTGGGCCTCGCCGCGGGAAAGCCCCACCCCCTGCTCGCCCACCGGGGTGTCCAGCCCCCGGGGCAGCCGGTCTGCGAAATCCAGCACGCCGGCCGCCCGGGCCGCCGCGAGGATTTCCCCGTCGGAGGCCTCCGGCCGCCCCATGCGCAGGTTGTCGCGGATGGTGCCGTGAAAAAGGACCGGATTCTGCCCGATCCAGCCGACCTGCCGCTGCCACCACTCGGGGTCGACGTCGCCGAGAGGAACGCCGTTTACGACGATCTCGCCCCCATCCGACCGGACAAACCCCAGCAGGAGGAAGACCAGCGTGGATTTACCCGCGCCGCTGCCGCCGACCAGGGCGGTGTGGCGGCCGGGTGCGAGATCCAGGCTGACGCCCTTGAGCGCGGGCCGCCGGCCGTCCTCGTAGGCCACCTGCAGGCCCCGGCACCGGATGTGGACCCCGTCGGCCATCCCCGGCCGCAGCGTGCCTCCGGACATGCCTGGAACCGGCCCTTCCAGCAGCCCCCGGATGCGGTCGGCCGCCGCCAGCGCCTGGGCCCGGGCGTGGTAGTGGGCGCCCAGCTCGCGCAGCGGCTGGAAAAACTCGGGGGCCAGCAGCAGGATGAACAGGCCGTCGGTCAGGGTCAACGGCCGGCCGTACATCCCGAAACTGAAATACCCGAGATAGCTCATCCCCAGGTAAACCGCGACCAGGGCAATCGACAGGGAGGTAAAGAATTCCAGCACCGCGGAGGAAAGAAACGCAACCCGCAGCACGCTCATGGTGCGCCGGCGATAGTCGGCGGAGACCCGGGCGATGCGCTCGGCCTCGTCGCGGCTGCGGCCGAAGAGCTTGAGCGTCCCCAGCCCCTGCAGCACGTCCAGGAAGTGGGCGCTCATGCGGGCCAGGGCCTGGAAGTGGCGTTGGCTGATGTTTTCGGCGCCCATGCCCACCAGGATCGTGAAGAGCGGGATCAGGGGTGCGGTGGCGACCAGCAGCCCGCCGGCCGCCCAGCTCAGGGGCATGACCGCGGCTGCAACCGTGAGCGGCAGCAGCACCACCAGCGCGAGCTGGGGCAGATACAGGGCGTAGAAATCCTGCAGCCCCTCGACCTGCTCCACCAGGACGCTCGTCAGGGCGCCGGTGTGCTCCCCGCGGGTGAAGGCCGGTCCGCGAGCCGTGATGTGCTCCATCAGCCGCAGGCGGACCTGCGACCGAACCTTCTCCCCGGCGGCAAAGGCGCTCGCCTCCCGCAGCCAGGCCAAGGCCGCCCGCAGCAGCACGGCGGCTGCGAGCGCTGTAAACGCGGTCGCCAGGGACTCGCGCGGCCGGGCCTCGATGAACACCCCGTGGATGATCCGCGACAGGCAAAAGGCCTGGGCGATGACGGCAAGCCCCGCCAGCCAACCCAGGGCCGCGGTGCGGGCGATGGCCCCGCGGGCAGGGCGGCTTTGCTCATAAAGCCAGCGCATGGATTGCCGGGTGTCGACCGCCATCGCAAAACCGTTGACAATTCCGATAGCCATAGGCTATCGGAATATGTAGAAAATCATCATGAAACGATGGGATCCAAGAGTCGATCGGGCCGATTCTGATAAACGCTGTTTTTGGCGTATTTGCAAGCAAAAAGCCCATTGCCTGAGGGCGGCCTTTAAATCCGTTTATTTTTGTGGGTGCGGCATCTTGCCGCGATGAGCCGGCCCCGAGTGTCATGACGGGGATTGTTTGAAGAAAGCAGCCACCAAGGAGCCTGTCCATGTTCGCCCTGCCTACCGAAACACTCGTCGATTTGTCGCGCTGGCAGTTCGCCCTGACCGCCATGTACCATTTCATCATGGTGCCGCTCACCCTGGGCCTGTCCTGGATCCTGTTCATCATGGAGTCGGTCTACGTGATGACCGGCAAGGAGATCTACAAGGACATGACGCGGTTCTGGGGCAAGCTCTTCGGCATCAACTTCGCCCTGGGGGTGACCACCGGCATCACCATGGAGTTCCAGTTCGGAACCAACTGGGCCTATTACTCGCATTACGTCGGCGACATCTTCGGCGCGCCGCTCGCCATCGAGGGGCTCATGGCCTTCTTCCTCGAATCCACCTTCGTGGGGCTGTTCTTTTTCGGGTGGAACCGGCTGAGCAAACAGGCCCACTTGCTGACGACCTTCCTGGTGGCACTGGGCTCCAACCTCTCGGCCCTGTGGATCCTGGTGGCCAACGCCTGGATGCAGAACCCGGTGGGGGCGGAGTTCAACCCCGCCACGATGCGCATGGAGCTCGCGAGCTTCTCGGATCTGTTCTTCAACCCCGTGGCCCAGGTCAAGTTCGTGCACACCGTCGCCGCCGGTTACGTGACCGCCTCGATGTTCGTCCTGGGCGTGAGCGCCCTCTACCTGCTCAAGGGCCGCGACGTGGCCTTCGCACGGCGCTCATTTGCGGTGGCTGTGGGATTCGGGCTGGCCTCGGTCTGCTCGGTGATCGTGCTGGGGGATGAGAGCGGCTACGAGGTCGGGCAGATTCAGAAGGTGAAGCTGGCCACCATGGAGGCCGCCTGGGACACCGAGCCGCCGCCGGCCTCCTTCACCATCTTCGGCTTCCCGGACCAGGAGGCTCAGACCACGCGCGGCGAGATCAAGGTCCCGTGGCTCGGCGGCCTCATCGTGACGCGCTCCCTCGACAAGCCCATCAAGGGGGTCAGGCAGCTGGTGGAGGAAAGCGAGGTCCGAATTGAAAAGGGCATGCGGGCCTTTGGCCTGCTCCAAAAGCTGCGAGCTGGAGACGCCTCTCCGGCCCTGCTCCAGGAGTTCAACGGCTTCAAGCAGCACCTGGGCTACGGCCTGCTCTTGAAGCGCTACACGCCTAGGGTCATCGACGCCACCCCCGAGCAGGTCCGCCGCGCGGCCCTGGACACGATTCCCAATGTGGGCGTCATGTTCTGGAGCTTCCGCATCATGGTCGGCCTGGGGTTCTACATGCTGGCCCTAATCGCGGTGTCCTTCTATTTCTGTGCCAAACGGGAGTTCGAGCGCAAACGCTGGCTGCTGAAGCTGATCGTTTTCAGCATGCCGGCGCCCTGGATCGCGGCCGAGCTGGGCTGGATCGTGGCCGAGTACGGCCGCCAGCCCTGGAGCATCGGCGAGGTGCTGCCCACGCTGCTGGCGTCATCCACTCTGTCCACGTGGGACCTGATCGGCAGCATCTCCGCGATCGTGCTGCTCTACACGGTGTTCATGATCGCCGCCGCCTATCTCATGGTGAAGTACGTACGCCTGGGCCCGAGCAGCCTCCACACCGGGCGCTACTTCTTTGAACAACCTAAAGCGGCTTTATAGGGAGGGCACATCCGATGCCGATACTTTTCGACTATTTCACGCTCAAGATCATCTGGTGGCTGCTCGTGGGCGCGTTGCTCATCGGCTTTGCCGTCATGGACGGGTTCGACCTCGGGGTGGGGGCGCTGCTGCCCTTTGTGGCCAAAACCGACGACGAGCGCCGCGTGCTCATCAACAGCATCGGCCCCACCTGGGAGGGCAACCAGGTCTGGTTCATCACCGGCGGCGGGGCGCTGTTTGCGGCCTGGCCCCTGGTCTATGCCACCGCCTTCTCGGGCTTCTACTGGGCGCTGCTGCTCGTTCTCTTCGCCCTGTTCTTCCGGCCGGTGGGCTTCGAGTACCGCAGCAAGGTGGCCGACCCGCGCTGGCGCAGCGCCTGGGACTGGGGCCTGTTCGTCGGCGGCGCCGTGCCGGCGCTGGTCTTCGGGGTGGCCTTCGGAAACCTCCTGCAAGGGGTGCCGTTTACCTTCGACGACATGCTGCGCCCCTTTTACAGCGGCAGCTTTTTCGGGCTGCTCAACCCCTTCGCCCTGCTCACGGGCGTGGTGAGCCTGTCGATGCTTGTCATGCACGGGGCGGTCTACCTGCAGATGCGCACCGAGGGCGAGATCGCCGCGCGGGCCCGCCGCGCGGCGCGCATCGTCGGCGTCGTCTTCATCGCCGCCTTCGTTCTGGCCGGGATCTGGCAAGCTTACGGGATCCAGGGCTACCGCATCGTCTCCATGCCCGACCCGGGTGGGGTTGTGGTCCCGCTCGCCAAGACGGTGGAGCGGAGCGCCGGCGCGTGGATGGCCACCTACGCCGCCCACCCATGGATGTGGCTCGCACCGGCCCTGGCCGTGGGCGGAGGACTGCTGGCCTTGCTGTTGTCGGCAGCCCGCCGCGGGGGCGCGGCCTTCGTCTTCAGCGCCGCAGCGCTGGCCGGCACCATTCTGACGGCGGGCTTTGCCATGTTCCCGTTCGTGATGCCGTCGAACACTTTCCCCAACGCGAGCCTGACCGTTTACGACGCCGTCTCGAGCCACCGCACGCTGAACTTGATGTTCGTCGCCGTGGTGCTGTTCCTGCCGGTCGTCCTGCTCTACACGAGCTGGGTCTACCGCGTGCTGCGGGGCAAGGTGACCGAAAAGCGGATCCGGGAGGAAACACATTCGGCGTATTAACGGAAAAGGTTTACAAGCCCGACATCCTGAACGGCGCGCACACGTTGTACAAGGTGCCGGGATACAACCCAATTCAATAAGAAGCCATTTCAGATAGGGGAGGCTCTATGTGGTACTTCACCTGGATCCTGGGCGTGCTGCTGGCCTGCGCCTTCGGCATCATCAACGTCATGTGGATGGAGTCCGAGGAGATGCTGGGCAAAGACAAAGACTGACGCCGTCGCCTGCCATGCAGGCTTTTCGATATTTCTTACCTTGCCTTTCCAGCCGAACATTTCAACTTGAAAATCGGGATTCCCGTTTCTATTTCTTCTGGAGAGCCGGCCGGCTGGCGACAGCGACCCCGGCCGCGGCCAGAACCATTCCCAACCAGGCAAGCGGCGGCATCGCCTCGTCGATCAGCAGCCACGCAATGACGGCGGCGGTCGGCGGGATGAGGAAGAAGAGCGCCGACACGCGCGAGGCCTCGCCCCGGCGAATCATGGCAAGCAGCAGCGTGACCGAAATCAGGGAGTTGCCGATGACGAGGTACAAGAGGGCGGCGATCATCTGGCCGGTCCAGGAGACCTGCATGTCCTCCAGTGCCCAGGCCAGGGGCAGCACCGCCGCGAAGCCGACGGCGTATTGAACCAGGTTCGATGTCACCGGGTGCTGGGCGATCCCGAAGCGCTTCTCATAAAGCGTCCCGGCGGTCATCCCAAAGAGGGCTCCGAAAGAACACAGGATCCCGGCCGCCGATGTGGCATCGACCGCCGAGCGCGTCATTATGACCAAGGCCGCGCCCAAAATCCCCAAGCACAGACCCAGCCACTGAATCCCCCCCACCCGTTCATGGACCAGTCCGGGCGCGAGAATCCCCACCAGGATCGGCTGCAGGGAGACAATCAGCGCCTGCAAACCGGCTGACACGCCGAGTTTCATGGCAATGTACGCCAGGCCGAAATAGAGCGTCTGCACCAGAACACCGATGACCGCCTGATGCCCCCATTCCGCCGGGCTTTTAGGCAACGGCGGCCGCATGAACAGAAACAGCGGCACCAGCACCGCCAGGACCACCCCGTAGCGCAGCGCCAGGTAGGTGATCGGCTCCGCGTATGCCAGCCCGGCCTTCAAAGCGGTAAAACCGCCCGACCACAGAAGAATGAAAATTGCCGGGGCCGCCGTCGACCAGAACGGCGAGCACCGTTCTTTGCCGGGTGTGGGATCACAGACCTGGAGCACTTTAAAATTAGCCTTTTATCCGCGGGATGGAACCATGTTGCTAAGCATGAAAAAGCAAGACAACCCCCGGCAACCGGAGGAGCATGCCGGGACTGGTCGAGCGGCATGCTTGCGGGGGCGACGCCTCAGGATTAGGCGTCGTGGCCGGGACTGCGGCAGATCGCAGACCGGGGCAACCCCCAGAGCGCCAGCATGGCGGCCGTCAGATACAGCAGGGAAATGGCCCCGAACACCGCGCGGAACCCCAGCCACATGGCGATCGAAACGCCGATCATGGGCGCCAGGGCGCGGGCGCCGGAGTTGATGGAGTTGTCCAGGCCGTAGACGGCGCCTTCTTCGCCGGATTGCGTGTAACGTGCGAGCAGCGCGCCGACACCGGTGATGATGCCGCCGTGAGCGATGCCTGCCAGAACCTGCAGCGCCATGAACTGCCAGCCGCTGCCCGCCCAGACCTGCAGCAGAAAAGAGATGAAGCCGGTCAGCGCGCAGGCGATAACGACTCGGCGCTGGCCGGTACGATCGCCCAACCGGCCGAAAAAGACCGAGAAAACCGCAGCCGCCGCCGATGCCGCACCGATCACGAGCCCCGTGAAGCTGTTGACCCGCGCGGCTTCCGCCAGCAATTCCATGGTGAACAGCGGCAGGATCGGGATAAAGGCCATCCGTGCCAGGGAGTCCATGAAGCGCAGGCCGTAGGTCGCGAGCACACCGGGCGCGGAAAGGATGTGCCGCCATTCCTTCCAGAATCCCGGTTTTCGGCCGCCGGCCTTGTCCGGTGCAACAAAATGCTCTTCCACGCCGACGGCGACGATGATGCCGGCCGCCGCCAACAGCGCGCTGGTGGCGTAAAATGCCGCGCGGTAGCCGAAGGCGTCGGCCACCGCACCCCCGATGATGGGCCCGAGGCCGACTCCGGCCCCGATTCCGACCTGCAGCAGCCCCATGGCGTAGCCGGTGCGCTCGCGCGGAACCACCGCTGCCACCAGCGCGTTGGCGGCGCCGATGGTCCCGGTGATCAACCCTTGAATGGCGCGCAGCAGCACCAGTTCCTCCGCGGAGCGGACAAATGCCATCAGGCCCAGCAGCACCGCGCCGCCGAACATGGCGCGCTCCACCATCAGCTTGCGGCCCCAGCGGTCGGCCAGCGCCCCCCAGAACGGGGAAGCGATCATCATGGTCAGCGCCTGGGCGGAAAACACCAGGCCGGACAAGACGTCTGTTCCGAGTGCGGTGACCGACCCCAGGGATTTCACGTAAAGCGGAAGAAATGGAAAGATGCTTGAAAAACCGATGGCGGTGATCACCTGGCAGAAAACCATTATGTAAAGCGTCCTCCGCCAGGGGGGCGCAGCGGCTTTGGCCGATTGGGGTAATGCCATAAAAGCAGCTATCCTAAAAGAAAAAGGTGCCGAGCTTTTAAGCCCGGCCCGGAATCGTGTCAAGCAAAAAGGGCAGAGCCTTTCGGCTCCGCCCCTCGTTCGTCGGAATGCTGGATGTTTCTATCGGTGCTTTTTTACAAACGGGAAAACGTCCGTCAGACCCAGGAGATCGGTGATCAGCAGCACCAGGAACACCAGCAGAATGGCGCCGACGATGATGCCGACGGTACTGCCTCCCGCGGGCAACCGGTCTATATGGTTGGCCATATCGACAGCCTCGGCATCGGACAGACTGTCAACCCGCGCCTTGGCCTCGAGGGGGTCGATCCCGTGCAGCTTCAACTGGTTCTGGGCCTCCTCGCGGCTGAGCAGGCTGTTGATGAGTTCACGAGCCTCCCCGGCCGAACGGGACTCGACAGTTGCATCGGTTGGCACCAGGGCAGCCAAAACCGGCTGGCAGGGGGCTGCCATCATGAACATCCACGTGGCCATGAAGAGCGCGACATATTTGAGCCTCGAACTTTTTGATAGCATCTCTGTCCTCCTTCAAATTCGTATAGGTAGCGCACGCATCCAACACAGCCGGCCGGCCGTATTGGATGCGTGCGATGCTTGGTAAAAATTCAACCGCATTTGTGTCTCAAAGTCAAGTGATATGGCTTGCCTTTTAGAGCTGCGCCGGGCTATAGCGATTCAGATATGAAAACGTTCATCGGATTCACGGAAGCGCTTGAACTCACCCTGGCCAATGTCTCTGCCGGCGGCGTGGAGGACCTTCCATTGCTTGCAGCGGCCGGCCGGATTCTGACCGAAGATGTGAGCGCGACGGTCGACAGCCCCTCTGTCAGCACCTCCCGCAAGGACGGGTATGCCGTGCGTCCCGAAGACCTCGAGGCCGCCTCGCCGGCAACGCCAGTGCGCCTGAAGCTGGTCGGCAGCCTCAGCGCCGGCGAAATGCGGCCGGTGCGCATCCATACCGGCGAGGCGGTCCGCGTGACCACGGGCGCTTTGATCCCTGAAGGTAACATCTCGGTAATCTCCGAGGAATTCTGCCGCCTCGAGGGCGAAACGCTGGTCTGCCTAAACACGGCCGGGCACGGTCGCAACATCCTGCACCACGGCACGGATGTGCGTGGCGGAGACATCGTTGCCGCGAGCGGCGCCGCGCTGAGCCCGCCGCTGCTCGGCCTGATTGCGGCCGCGGGCCATGGCACCGTTCGCGTCCACCAGGTGCCGCGCGCCGCGGTCATCGCCACGGGCGATGAGGTGGTGGCCCCCGGCGAACCGCTTCCCGAAGGAAAACTTTACGCGAGCAACATGGTCGAAATCTGCTCCTGGCTGAGTCTGCACGCCATACCGTTTGAGACCGCCGTGATCGGGGACCGCCGGGAAGACATCCGTGCCGCCATCCAAGGCCGTCTGGATCGGGCCGACGTGTTCATCACCAGCGGCGGGGCCTGGGGCAGCGAAAAGGACCTGATCCTGCAGGTGGCGGCAGATCTGGGGTGGAAGGGAATCTACCACCGCGTGCGGATGGGCCCGGGCAAACCGGTAGGATTCGGGCTTCTCCACGGCAGGCCGTTTTTCGTTCTGCCCGGCGGCCCGCCCTCAAACGAGATGGCTTTCCTGCAGCTGGCCTTGCCGGCGCTCATGAAAATGAAGGGGGCCGGACCCAATGTCTTTCCCATGGCTCCCGCCCGGCTGGCGGACACGGTGACCGGAGAGCACGGCTGGACCGAGTTCATCCACGCGCGCCTGGAGAAAAAAGGTGGGGAGCTTTGGGTGTCGCCGGCGCGCTTGGAAAGCCGCCTGAAATCCATGGCTGAAAAAGAGGCGCTCATCATTATCCCGGAAGACCGGGACGAAATCCCCGCCGGCGAAACGACACAGGTCCAGCTGCTGGGGCCGCCGCCTGGCGAGGAAGGCCGGTTATGAAGGATCGTGCTGCGGAGATGATTTGCTATTGCTTCACCCACACGCGCGGGGACATCGAGCGGGATGTGCTTCAAAACGGCCGCTCGCTCATTTTTGAGAACATCATTGCCGCCAAGCGCCTCGGCGCCTGCCAATGCGCCGTCAAGAACCCCAAGGGCACCTGATGCCTGGCCGACGTCCGCCGGGTGCTGGATGAAATGAGAGCGGGGAAGTTCTGAACGACGGAAAGTCAGAAATCGATTTTAAGTCCCAAGAAGAACCCGCCGTCGGGCGTACTCGCGAATTGGAGGTTCTGGGTTTTATCCTGGATCCACTCCGGTGCCCAAGTTTGGGTCTTCAAAAACCGATAGCCCTGGAAGGTGGCGAGCGCAACCATGCCGCCTGCAAAAATATTGGCCGTTCTTTCGCCGGAATAATGTTCGATTCCCTGCAGATCGCCCTGATATGAGTCGCCGTTCTTGTCGTTGGTATTGTGGATGAACCAGTAATCCAGGGCATACATGATCGGGTTGATGATGTTCCAGGCCATCATTCCCCTGACAAACGCATCGTTTTTGTCGATGCGGTCGACATTCAGGATTACCTCTGAACTCACCAGCTGGGCGACCAATCCGGACGAAGAGACGATAAAACCATCCGAGTCGTCCTTGGCGTTTTCTTCATATTCTATCGGCTGGTTATAGTTTCCTACTCTCCAATCCAGACTGGTCCCGGTGATTTTGCCGGCTGCGAAATGAGCCCCCTCGTGGATCATGAAGGCGGAAATCACACCGCCGGCAAACTTGAAAATCGAGACCAGCGTGGTTTCGGTTTCATCGGCAAAGCTCTGCCTTGGATGACAGAGCAGGCTCCACACGAAAAGCATGGATAAAACAACCACTAACCGCACATTATTTTTTTGGGTTTTCATATTTTGATCAAATCCGGACAAGCGAAATCAAAAGCTCTGGTCTGATACGAATCATCGGCTCTGAACGAAAAAAGCTTGAGGGGGGATTATTACTCCGGCAATCAAATACGGCAAGTTCAGCATCTCACGCAAAGGCTCCGCCTTCACCCGAACTGGGGTTGGCATATTTGATTGCCGGTTTTATAAAGGCCTGGCAGGCCAAGCTGAGGCTTAGATTAGATTTTCAGGAAAACATCAAGCCCTTACGCTTCAGCAAGGGGCGGGGGTCGATCAGGTGCCGGGAAAACCAGTTCCGGGAGTTGCTGGTCCCGAAGGCAAGCGAAAGAATTTCCGAGAAGTGGAAAATCGGGATCGGGTTTTTCAGGGTGCAGCGGACCTCGAGATTCATGTGGCACATGGCGCAGGCCGTGACGAGGCACTCCGCGCCGCTCTCGGCGGCCCCCTGCATGATGGCGTTGACCTTGGGCGTCACGATGTCCGGCCGGGCAACGGTCAGGAAGGTGCCGCAGCACTGCGAGGCATAGGCCCAGTGCAGGGACTGCAGGCCGAGGCCCCCCAGGGTTTTCTCCATGATCCCGTAGTGATCGGAACCCGAGCGCAGGGCATGCGGACGGTTGAGCATGCACCCGTAATAGGGGGCGAAGGTCAGGTCGATCCGCACATGGCCGTTCGCGGCCGGCAGGCTTTCCAGGTCCACCTCCGTCAGCAGGCCGAAAAAATGCCGGATCGAGAGATCCGGGTCGAAGGGCCGTCCCCACAGCTGCAGGTAGCGCTCCCGCGCGGCCTCGTCGTTTTTCAGGCGGTGCTGGGCGTGCTTGAGCCGCAGGGTGCAGCTCGGGCAGGCCGCCACGAGGGGCCGGCCCGGCGGCGCCAGCGAGAGATTGCGGCAGGCAAGATCGAACGCCAGGCGGTGGTTGATGCTGTGCGCGGAGGAACTCCCGCAGCAGTTCCAGTCGGACAGATCGATCAGGTTGATGCCCATTTTGCGGCAGCACTCGATCAGCGACTGGTTGTTCTCCTTGGCCGTGGTAGCCAGCGAACACCCGGGGAAATAGGAGACATCGACGGCAGGGGCTGCGGACATGGCTATTCCTGAAAGAGTTTTTTCACATCGCCCACCCGCTCCACGCGCGAGGGGGTCAGATCCAGTTTGCGTTTCGCCATCATCCTCATCCCTACGTTCAAGTCGCTCAACAGGTCGAACTTCTTAAGCTTGTAGCGCATCATGATCTCAAGCTTGTGGGTCCGGCCGTAGCGTTCGATGGAGTTCAACACCTCCCGATGGAAGTTCAGGATGTCCGGCTCGATGATGTCGACGTGCTCGGCCAAAGCCCTCTCGCGCAGCGCGTCCATCACCCCGGGGATGTCGATCGCCATCGGACATTGAATGGTGCAGGTGTGGCAACCGACGCAGATCCAGATGGTGTTGCACGTCAGCGCCTCGGTCTTCAGCCCCAGTTGCACCAGGCGCATCACCCCGTTGGGCATGTAGTCCATGTAATCGCTGAACGGGCACCCGCTGCTGCAGCTGCGGCACTGCAGGCAGCTGTGGAAGTCCGTTCCGGCGAGCCGTTTGATCTCCTTGGAGAACTGCAGGTCGAGATCGTTCAGGCGGATTGTGGGGCCTTTGGGAATCGTCACGTAATAGAATCCTTCGCCTCATCCGGATCGCTCTAAGAACTCGCGGCCGCGGGCGAAAAACCAATCTATCAGCCTACCCCCGCCTCTACCAAACTGGCGCAGGTGGCGTGTTCAGGGTTGCCAAGGTGTTTAATGCCGTTACCATCAAGAGTAATGTCCCGCCGTATTGCAGTCAAGCCAAGCAATTCGTCGATACCATCCAGCAGCCGGGGGAAAATGATTTTGTTCGCCCGCTTCAAGCGCCAATTGAAATCCTGTCCGACCGCGCCCGTCTCAAGCGCCAGTTCCTGGAGCGCCGCGATCATCGCCCGCCCGTCCACCAGCTGGCTGCACGCCTCTGTGCAGCGGCCGCAGCCGATGCACAGCCAGATGGAGGGGGAATGCAGAATCTCTTCCTGCAGGCCCAGGTTGATCGCCCGAAACAGGAAGCGCGGGTCGAACACGCTGCGTTCGCCTGAGACCGGGCAAGCGCTGCTGCATTCGCCGCAGGTGAAGCAGTCGGCCGTTTTTGACTCGGCGGCTGATCCTCGAAACGCGGTGGAGCCGCCGAAGAGCTCATGGTAGGCGATCGTTCGGACCGGTTCCAAAACCGGCGTGTCGAGCCAGGCCTTCCATTGGGAATCCGAGAGCGCTTCCAACTCGCCCTTATAACATGCCTGAACAGCACGCCAGCGGACTCTTTGAAATCGCTGGAACAGATCTTGGTATTGCCGGAAAACAGTGTGCGGCATGATGCTGCAGCCGAGGGCCTCTCTTCTCGCGAACTGGATGACGCTTTCCGGCCGCACCTGGTTCGGGCACACCCGGTTGCATTTCCTGCAGGTGAGGCAGTACCAGATGTCCGGCAGAAGGATAAGCTCGTCCAGAAACCCCAGGTTGGCCAAACGCAGGATCTTCTGGGGCCTGAGCCGGTTGGTGGCGATGTTGACGGGGCACTCCGAATCGCAGGTGCTGCAGGTCCAGCAAAGCGCCATGTCCGCATGGGCGCCGACATCTATGAATTGCCTTGCTTTCGGCTGAGGGCGGATGGAGCGGTTTGATGTGATGGCCGGATTCATACCAAGAGCCTCCTTTTGTCTGAAGTCCTCGCCTGGAAGCCGCCTAACGGCTGTATCGGCAGCGGGCCCTTGCACATCGAAATCCGAGTAAACAGATTCTATTTCAAAAACCACCCATCCGTCAATGTTGGGGAACGCGAGGCTCGCCCACTCCGCCAACTTTCAAACCACCGTTGTGTCATACCCCCTTTCCGAACGCGCAGTTTGGGAACACGCACTCCCGGCAGTCCTGACACAGACCCCCGTGGCCTAAAAAGGCGAGCTCCTTCTTGCCGATCCGCTCGCCGGCCAGGATCCGCGGCAGCACCAAATCAAGGACCGTGGTACGGTGATACAACCCGCAGGCCGGAACCCCCAAAAGCGGCACGTCGCCGATCCAGGCCGCGAGAAACATGGCGCCGGGCAGGGCGGAGGCGCCGTAGTGCATCTCGGTGGCGCCCGCCTGCCGGATCGCCAGGCGGGTGACATCGTCCGGGTCGACGCTCATCCCCCCGCTCAGCAGGATCAGGTCGCAGCCCACATCGAGATGCGACCGAATGGCCTGCCGGATAAGGTCGGCGTCGTCCGGCGCGAAGCTCACCCCGGCCACCTCTGAGCCCAGCGCGGTCACCTTTTCGGTCAGGATCGGCGCAAAGCGGTCCTGGATCAGGCCGTTGAAAACCTCGCTGCCGGTCACCACGATGCCGGCCTTGGCCTTGCGCAGCGCCCGCACCGACAGCACCCCGCCGTTCTGACGGGCGATGGCTGCGGCACGCTCGATCGGCGCGCGCTTCATCACCAGCGGGATGGCCCGCGTCGCTCCCACCAGCTTGCCTTTCTTGACCAAGGTGTGGGTGTGAAGGGTGGCACACATCACCTCCTCCACCATGTTGAAGGCCGCGAGCGCCGCCGTGTTCACCTGCAGCAGCCCGTCGATGGCGGCTGTCATGCTGATCTTGCCTTCCTTCGGGTTGTTTTCCCACCTCACCCCCGCACCGGCCAACGCCCCCGCCAGAATGGCGGCCGCCTCGTTCTCGTGGATCTCGTCCTCGGCAAGGTCGATGACGTAGAGATGGTTCTTGCCCAGTTTCTGAAGATGGCAGATGTCCTCGTTGCACACGGTGTGCCCCTTGCGGAAGGCCGCCCCCTTGAACTCCCCGGGCCGGATCTCGGTGATATCGTGCGCCAGCCGGGTCCCCACTGCATCCTGTAAATTGATTTTCTTCAACATGTCTCGCGTTCCTTCCAATCCAAGGAAGTTGATCCCGTTACAGCCATGTTTTTTGTGGGAGCGGCTTTCCAGCCGCGATTATCGAGGCTGAAAGCCTCTCCCACACTTCGTTGCCGATAGGATGGCCCCGTACGCCATAATCCACTTGGAAGCCTGTCCATTCTATCGCAGTGCGATCACTTCCGCGCGCCGTTTGCCGGGTTTTTCGACATGATGCCCATGATCATGCGGGGCGGACAGTTCGGGCACCTCTCCGGGCGCCCAGTTCATGTCCGCCCAGGTGATCTCCCTGGGGTTTGAGAAATAAGCGCCCTCCACGCACGGTCGGCAGACATATCCGCCGTCGCGTAACACCTCGCGCCCGTCCCGTATGACCTGCCCACATTGCTGGCAAGTGACCTTGCGCTGGGTCGGGCCGGGCAGATCGACCGGCTTGATCGGCACCCGCACCTGCTGGACCCGGAAAAGAACGCTGTCCGGCATGCGGCAGTAGGCCGTGAGCTGCTGCTGGGACTTGCCGCTCACCTCGGGCGCGTACACCGTCGCCAAATCGCGCGCCTCCTCGGTAGAAACCACCCGGAAGGCCTTGCCGGTATCCAGGTTCAGGAAGGTGGCGGCCATGATGCCGTAGTCCGCAAACTTGAGGCTGCGGCGGCCCAGCTTGACCCCGGTCACGTGAGCCACGGCATCGGCCGTGCAGCGGTCCATCTCCACGTAGACGATCAGCTTCTTGATCTGGTCGCGCCGCGTCGGCTCGTCCAGACCGATCAGACGGCAGCCCAGCATGGCCATGCGCACGCCCACCACCTGGCCCGGGCACAGGTGCCCGTGGGCGGCGGCGGACGTCTCCAATAGTTCATGAAAAGGTTTCATGGTCGGTTTCCGCTAAGAGAAGCGTTGGTTTGCCTGGTATTCAAACAAGCGAACACCGTGACCCCTCGACGTGCCGAGGTCACGGTATTCCCTGTTTATACCTTTAATAATTTCACCTGAGTCTGGTAGAAGACTGCGCTTCCGGCGACCGGGTCCACCAGGCAGGTGTTCTTCAACACCGGATCCACGCGCATGGCGGCGTTGGCGTGAATACCCGTGGCACGACGAGTATCGCCGACAACAGCCTGGCCGTCAATCGACAAGTCTCCGGCACCATTGGCCCAGTGCCCATGGCCCAAGGAGAAGGTCACATGGCCTGGCCGAATTCCCTCGATGACTTTGACCTTGCCGATCATGGGTTTAATTTTGCCCGGACCGATGTTCCAAACCCCATCTGGGTTTGAAGCCGAAGTGACTCTGACCCGGTCTCCGGATTTCAGCTCCAGGCGGGCGGCGTCCTGGGAGTTTATCTCGATGAAATTCTCCGGATAAGCCGCTTGAAGCCAGTAGTTGCCTCCAGTGCGGCTCTTGGTCTGAGTTACTGCCTTGTAGGTGAGCAAGGTCAAATCAAAGCCCTGCTTTTCATCATCCAGGAGGTTGCCCAGGCAATCTCGCGGGCCGACCACATAGTCCGCGTAATGCAGGTAGGGCTTTCCGGTCATCGAATTCTTGGTCTTGAGCAGGTTCTCCATGTAGATGCCGACGAGCTTCCCGTATTTGTTTGTCAGTTGGCCGTCCTTGTAAGCCCTGGCAAAGTCCTCGAAGCGTCCGCCGCGGTTGAGGACATAAACCACGTGCGGCCAAAGGCTTTCCCCGACCACCGATTTCCACCGGGCGGCATCAAACACGGTCTCCGGCAAGTAGCGCCGGGAGGCGGTGAAGAGTTCCAGCTCCTCGGGGCTTGCCGCCGGAACCTTGTCCGAGCCGTCTTCCTTCTCGCCAAAAGCCACGTTGGCCACCATGCGCAGGTAGAAGTCCTCCTCGCGAACCAGGTGCAACCCTTCACCCATGCCGTTTTTCCCGAACCCGGGCAATTTCATGCGTTCGGCCACGGCCAGGAACAGGGATTCCATGTCGGCCGGCATCTTGTTGCCGAAGACCGTGACCGTCTCCGTCAATGGCGCGGCCACGGGCTGGCGGATCGGGAATACCTTGAAGGGCACCGAGGGGTGCGACCCTGAAAACTCCCAACGTTCCAGGTAGGTGGTGTCCGGGAAGATGTAGTCCGCATACATGCTGGTCTCGCCCACGGTGATGTCCGAACAGATGACCAGCGGAATTTTTTTCGGATCGGAAAGGATCTCAATGACCTTGTGCCCGGCCGGCAAAGAGTAAGTGGGGGCGGCCATATAGAGCATTATTGCCTTTACCGGGTAGGGATAGGCATCACCGATGCTGGGAATGACCTCCTGATAAACATCGGAACAGAAGGGGTACCAGACCCGCTTGGCCGGGAACTTGTCGAACAGGGTGGTCTTGTCGAAGGCCACGCCGCCGCGGATGATGTCGATGCCGAACGGCTTCACCGCCTTTTGCTTCATCACCTCGAAAGGCTGGCCTTTCCTGCTGCCAGAGCCATCGTAGGTCGTGGCCTTGCACAATCCACCCATGTGGTCGTGGTTGCCGATGAGGATATTTACCAGCATCCACGCCAGAACGTTGTAGAACCCTGAGGTATGCTGAGACACGCCGCGGTGGATGTCCGCCACGGCTCTTTTTCCGTGGCTCGTGAACTCTCTGGCTATTTCTGCTATATCGGCGGCGGCCAACCCCGCTTCGGCAGCCCACTGGTCCATCGAGCGGGCCATGGCCGCCTCTTTATAGGCTTGGAGAACCGTTTTGACCCGGACGCCGTTGACCTCGCCGTCGACAAACAGTTCGCCTTCGGCGGGGGCGTCCTCGCTGTTCGGATCGAAAAATATCGATCCACCAGCGGAAAGGGTGACGAAGGGGTCGAATTCCCACTCCTTGCCGTCCTTGTCCTTGCGCACCTCCTTGCTCTTGCCAAGGTCCGACCCTCTCAGGAAAGCGCCGGGCTTGCCCTCCGCATCGGTTTTCACCAGCCAGGCAGCTTGAGTCCAGGTAGGTTCTTTGTCCGCTTTAGCTGCGGCCTTGTTGGCGTTGGCGAGGTAACGGGCGTCATGACGGCTGTTCTCCAAGATCCAGCGGATCATCCCCATGGCCACGGCGCCCACACCGTTTGAGCGCACCGGCAGCCACTTCCAGGCCCTGGATGCTGCCTTGGAACAGCGCGGGTCGATCACCGCGAACTTGAAGGACCCAGACTCGATACCATCAGTCATCTTGGGCACACGATGTGGCGGTCCATAATTGGCCTCGTAGGGGCTTGCCCCTACAAACAAGACGAACTCGGAGTTGGCGATGTCCCCTTGCCAGTAGAATTTGCTCCCTCCGCTCCATCTGCCGTCGGCAAACTGGTCGCTCATGAGCTTGCAGGTGAAATAAAGGGATCCCTGACATACGGTGGTGTGCCCATGCGCGTTGATGGACCCCAACGCATTCACAAACCGACTCACGAGTTGGCCGCGGCCGCCTTTCAGCCGGCCCCAGTTGAACACGAACTGATTGTTCTTCGGGCCCAGATCCGGGTGATCCGGATCGATGAGGTATTGCAGGCTGGCGGCGTGCTTCGCCTTGAATTCATCGAGTTTCATCTTGCCCCGGGCCACCTCGCCCGCGTCAGCGGCCAGGGTTTTGGCGAGTTCCGGATCCCGGAGCAAGCAGATATCCTTTAACCCTTCAATGGGTCCCTCGCCAAAAAGGTTGCCGCCATCCACGATCTCCGCCACGGCTTGGTCGAAGGGGATGCTTTTCCACTTGTTTTCCCCGCGCTTCCCGTCTCGTTTCAGAACCTTGACAATACGATAGGGGTCGTAGAGGGTTTGGATCCCCGCCTGGCCCTTGGGGCAAATTGCGCCTTCCAGCCGGGCCGCGTCGGACATCGAAGTTTTATAGGCAAGGTGAGGTGACAACGTCCAAGGGTTAAACGGGCTGCCGTCGATTTTTTCCACCCGCCCGTCGACGATTTTGACCTTTATGCCGCAGTTGGTGTTGCACTGCTGGCAAACGGTATAGAGCTGATTTTCAGGTTTTAAATGGGTGTAGGCCGACGACTTCTTTTCGGAGGATTGGGCTGTAACCCCTTGGCTCATAAAATTGGGAATCACCCCGCTGGCGGCCAAGGCACCGCCGGCAAGTGCGGAACACTTGAGAAACTGCCGCCGCTGCATGCTCAGAGTCAAAGAGCCGCCGCCGGCCTTTTTTGCGTTTCTATCATTCATGGTCTTTTCCTCCGTTGGATTGGGTCAATACGGGAATGCGGCTGACTCCCAGCGTAAAGGCCAGCAGGCCCAGGGAAATGATCCAAACACTTACCAGCCACTCATTGAGGTTGGGCGAATATGCCGTTGAAAGCCGCGGATGCACAAACGCCGACTGAAGCCCATCCAGCGGGTACACTGAAAATTCCGGAACCACAAAGTCATACCTGACTGCCACGAAAGTGATAACTATCAGGAATGCCGCAAGCGCCACCTTTTTGGGGTCGCGGCCGGAGAAGAACAGCATCGCCAGGGGTATCAGGCTTCCCAGCAAAAGGTGCACGATCCAGAAGACCCACCACGACGGCCCGGCTGCGATGTAATTGAGCACCGCCACCAGATTGGGCTTCGCACTGACATACCCCACTGAGAACTGCATGACCTCAAGCGCGAGAAACAGGATCAAAAGATATTTGAGGACTTGCCCCAAATCGATGCAGGTCGCCGTTCCGATGCAGGCACTGCTGCCTTTATCCTTATGGAAAGTGTAACTTAAAAATGTGATCAAGGCTCCGCCGGAAAGAAGGGCGGCAACAATGAACAGAAGCGGAGTCAGGGAGCTGTTCCACAAGGGTCTGTTCGCGAGGATTGCGAAAAAGGCGCCGTTGGTCCCATAAAACAGCAGCCCCACGGGCATGCTGATCCACGAGAGCAGTTTCACGGTCCCCCGGTCGCCTCCTCGCACCAACAAATAGGTTTTCAGCGCATAGATCACCCCCATGGCCGAGAAAAGTACCAGCATCCAGGTCAGGAGGGATGTGAAGCTCGGGGATAGAAAAAACTGGTAGAACGCCCGGCTCACGGTGCCGAGATCAAGAAGGATGAAGAGCCCCTCGCACAGAAGACATACGAGCACCGTGAAAGCGGAAAGAGGGGCCAGAGTCTCCAGGCGCTTCATGCCGAAGACGAAGGCCAATGTGGTGACGAGGAAGGCCCCGGCCGACAGGCCGAGGAAAAAAAGATAAAATGACACCCAAAGGCCCCAAGGCACGTACGAGCCGAAAGCCACCGGATTCAGCCCGTAGGCCAGGCGTTCGAACATGCCGTAAGAACCCACAATGATCCCAACCACGCTTGCTATTAGTATATACTTGGCTCCAGGTCGCATGATTTCCTCCTCACATCAAATAATAAACTGCCGGGCGTGTCCCAAGTTCCTCCCGGAGACGGTGGACACGGGGTGAGCCCATAAGTTCGCAAACTAAGGAGCCGGTATCCTTGCTGTTCCCGAAAAAAGTCGCCCGGCCGATGCACGTGGTCACGCAGGCAGGGAGCATGCCCCTCGGCCAAACGGTGGACACAGAAGTGGCACTTGCGTGCATTTCCCACCGGAGATCCGCGCCGGTTGCGCTCAGGCCACTTTTTCCCGTATTCATTGGCGGGCACGTTTTCATAGCCGGAGGCGGCAACTTCACGCCCCACAAGGCTCGCTTTGAGTTCGGGCGTTTTTTCGGTGTACCACTCGCCGAAGTCCGAAGTTCGGGCACCGTAAGGGCAGGCAGACAGGCAATACCGGCAGCCGATACAGCGGTTGTAGTCGACTACGGTCACTCCCTGTTCATTCTTCCAGGTCGCCGTGACCGGGCAGACCTTAACGCAGGGAGGGTTCTGGCACTGCATGCAGGGTCTGGGAATAAATTGATGACGGACGTGGGGATAACGGCCGGTCTCGTGTTCGATCACCGGCCGATAGACAACGCCCGGCGGCAGCTTGTTCTCTGCCACGCAAGCCATGGTGCATGCCTGGCAACCCGCGCATTTGGCCAAGTCAATAACCATGGCCCACTGGATCGCCTTGGGGTCGCCTCCCAAGGCCCGCTTCAGGTCTGCCTGCATGCGGATGAGGGGATCTTCCCGAGCTGGGTTTCTGCTCATGCTGTCTTTTCCTCCTTAGCTCATGATTTGATGCTGTTTACCAAGCGAAAGTTTATTGCCGAACTCGACTCTCAACGAGATTGATGGAATGAGAGCTGGAATGACGCTCTATGTTCAAGTGCAAATTTGTGTTGTTGATTCCTTAAATTACTGACTTGGTGGACAATCTTCCTGAATGCATTTTATCCAATAGCTGAGTTCATCTGGATCAAGGGGTTTGGTCAAACAGGCATATATGTGGTCGCGAATGGAATCCTGCAGTTCGGGGTGAAGGCGTTCCTTTGAAAGGCAAAGGAACGGGATAGCAGGAAACGCCGAGGCGAGCTCCCTTATGGTACGGTTGTCCACTGCCACCGAGTCGATGTCCATGATGACCGCCATGCAGGCTTTTTCCTTTAGCAGTTTCTTCAGCTCGGCCGGTGAGTCGACGGTCTTGGAGAGGCAGCCGGCATCCTCAAGCAGGTGGGATATGTCTGCGCTCTGTTGAGGATCGGCATTCACGAAAAAAACCGCTTTGTTGACCGTAATCATAGCTGTTGCTTCGCTTGGTGCCGGGAGGAGCCAAGGGTCTTTGATAGAGTTCTCCGGCTTGCGCTGATAGAGCAATCCCGGTGCCAGAGAAGAAAAAAGACCTTAGGCAAGCATGAACGTGCAGCCCACTCGTTCAATTAACTAATTAATATTGTTTGCTATTATTGATTAAAGAGGAGGATGGTGCAAAGCCCTGCGGGAAGTGTAGCCATGAGAACTCATTGGCAAGCGCCGAAAGGATAATCGTCCGATTTCCGAACGGCGAAATTTATGATTCTATTTTTATTTTGTTATTTCAAATAGCTAAAGCCGTCCGAAAACCGGATGAAAACAATCTCCGATCGAACGAAAGCGCAACAGATGGGCTCGGTAGATAGTCGCTGCAGGGGTTAATGCACTGTCGGCGGGCTGAGCTGATACTTTTTGATTTTTTCGTAGAGCGTGCTGCGGCTGATGCCCAACCGCAGGGCGGCTTCGGTCTTGTTCCAATTGCACTCTTCCAGGACTTCCCGGAGGAGCCGGGCTTCGGTGTCGGTAATGCTCTTGCTGGGGGCCGGGGGAGCTTGGGCGCCCGACCCCGTAAGCAGGGGCGGCAAATCGACGGCTTCCACCACGCTCCCCTTGGCCAGCACGACGGCATGTTCGATCGTGTTCTCGAGCTCGCGCACGTTGCCCGGCCAGCGGTAATTCAGGATGATGCGCATGGCTTCGCTGCTGAACTCCCGGAGGTCTTTTTTCTGGCGTTCGGCAAACGTCCTCAGAAAATGTCTTGCGAGCAGGGGGATGTCGTTTTGCCGCTCGCGCAGCGGAGGCAACTGGATGGGGATGACATTCAAGCGGTAGAAAAGGTCCTCGCGGAACTGCCCGGCCTTCACCTGCTCGAGCAGGTTCTTGTTCGTGGCTGCCAGGATGCGCACGTCGACCGAAAGCGTCTGCTCGCCGCCGATGCGCTCGAACTTCTGGCTTTGCAGCACCCGCAACAGCTTGATCTGGGCGGTCTGGGAGATCTCGCCGATCTCGTCCAGGAAAACGGTGCCGCCGTGGGCCTGCTCGAAACGGCCGGTGCGGCGGCGGGAAGCGCCGGTGAAGGCCCCCTTCTCGTGGCCGAAGAGCTCGCTTTCGAGCAGCGTGCTCGGGTAGGCCGAGCAGTTGATCACCACGAAGGGTTTTTCCCGGCGGGGGCTGTGCTGGTGGATGGCCCGGGCGACCAGCTCCTTGCCGGTCCCGCTCTCCCCCTGGATGAGCACGGTGGCGTCGGTCGGGGCCACGTCCTCGATCAGCTTGTAGACGACCTGCATCTTGGGGTCCTTGCCGACCATCCCGCTGAACTCGGCCGTCGGCTCGATGCGTGCCCGCAGGTCCCGGATTTCCTCCTCGTGCAGCACCCCCCGGCGCAGCGCGCCGGAGGTCTGCTTCAGGATCAGCTCGATCACATCGAGCTCCTTCGTCACGCAGGTGCACTCCACCGGGCAGCCGATGACCATCGCCCCCAGAAACTCCTGCTGGTGATGAAACGGCAGAACCGCCAGCTGGCGGGCGGCCTGCATCTCCAGCGGGAGGGGCACACCCGCCAGGCTGTCCTTTTTGATGAAGCTGATCCCGGTCAGCGTGGCAAACACTGAGTGCGCGGCGCCGGCGGCGTCGGCAGGCAGCGGCAGGGTCTCCTTATCGGTAGTCACAAAGGCCCCATCCGCGCGGCTGTTGAAAACGACCAGCGCCATGTTTCGGCATTCGATAATGGATTTGAAGGCGCGGATCAGGTAAGCACTCACATCCCTGAGACCCGGCAGGGCGGCGATTTCCTGGGTGATCGATAGCGAGGTGCGCAGCCGGCGCTGGGCGCGATCGAGCTCCTGGTTCTTTTTCTCCAGCTGCCGGTTGGAGGTTTCCAGGCGGCCGGTATAGTCCCTCAGCCGCGCGAGCATGCTGTTAAAGGCCGATGCCAGGCGGGTGACCTCGGCGCGGCCCTTGGCGGGGGAGAGCGGTGCCAGGTTGTCTTCGCCGATGGCCTCCACCTCGTCGGCCAGCCGCAGCAGCGGCCGGGTGAGGCGAAAAACAAAGAGCCGGCCGACGAACAGAGCCACCAGCAAGACCCCCAGCGTGATCAAACTCATCTGGAACCAAAGCTCGCCCACCTTCTTGCGATACGGCTCTTCCGAAAAGCCGATGCGCAGCGTGCCGGCCCGGCCGCCGAAGATGGGCCAGGCGATGTCCAGGAAGTGCCCGCCCTTGTCCGAGACGATCTTCTCCAGATGCCCCGCCTCGGGGTTCTCCACGGCGTTGGCCGCGATCAGCTCGACCGGCACCCCGGCCTGGAAAGTATGGCTGAGCACCTGGCCGTCGCGAATGATGAAGATGTAAGAGACCAGGGGGTTGGCGGCAAGCTGGCCGTCCAGCAGGCGCTGCAGGCCCACGAGATCGTTGATGAGGATCTCCTCGGCCGCATCCAGAGCGAGCTTGTGGGCGGCATGTTCTGGGCCTGCGCCACGGCGCCCTCGATGAGGCTGACGCTGTAGCGGTGGGTGACCAGCTGGGAGATCAGGACCCCGCTGACGAGGACGATGACGGCAATGGCGAGCAGCAGCGTGTGTCTGAGGGTCCTGGGTCGCATGGGGTCTTCACTTTGCCGGGGCCGGCAATCCGGCGATCATTGCCCGCGCGGTTTCATACCATTCTTCCCGTGGGGCCACGAAACGGTCGATTAAAAGATTCTCCAAGATGCGCCTGCCCTCGGGGTCGGTGTGCATGGAGAGCATGAGCTCTTGGATTCGTGATCGGACGTCTTCCTTCAGTCGATCGGAGGCCACCAACGGCGGGCTGCCGAAAGGCTGCGATTTACGGATCACGCGGGTCTTGGATGTGTAGGCGGGGCTGAAGCGCTCGAAATATTCCCACTGGTGGCCGTCCACGGCCGCCGCGTCCACCATGCCCTTGGCCACCGCCAAAATTGAGTTGTCGTGGCTGTAGGTGAAGATCGTCTTGCTGAAAAACGATTCGGGCGTTTCGCCCAGCTGCGCCAGCCAGTACCGGGGGACCATAGCCCCGGTGTTGGAGTCCGGGTCCGTGAAGGCGAACACACGGCCGCGAAGGTCCTCGAAATTTTGAAGGGGACTGTCTTTGGGGACGATCAGGTAGGATTGATAAAAGGGCTGCCCGCGCACCTGCGGGGTCGCCAGCGCCTGGAACCCGAGTTTTTCCCGCGAGGCGGCGAAAGGCCCCGTGCAGATGAAGGCCAGGTCGATCTCCCCCTTGGGGAAAAGCGCGTTGACTTCATCGTAGGTTCTGCGCTGGATGAGCTGAATGCTGTGGTCTGATTTCCTGCCGAGATAATCCAGCAGTTCTCGATAATAAATAAAGGTCTCCTTGGGGGAGATCATGGCTGCAACGGCCACCCTGAGAACGTTTTCCTGAACCGGCCTGGTATCGGGATGGGCGACGGCAACGGTCTTAGAGAAATCGATCGGCTTGTAATCGGCATCGCCCCCGCAGCCGGAAAATATCGCAAGGGCTGATACTAAACAAACAAGGGGCGGTCTGAATCGCATCAGGGGCTACCTCTTGAATTGCTGCCCTGCAAGAGACCACAGCTAATGGTTTTGATTTACTATTTTTAAACCGATCGATTGAGTATGAAAATAACAAACGACGTTCCCTGCGTCAACCGGGATAATCAATTGACGTCCGGCTGCGGTTTTGATATATTGCCATCTATGAATATATGAGGCGGGGCATGAAGGCGTTCATCAAGATCATGAAAGCATTGTCCGATCCCAATCGGGTCAAGATCCTGAAACTGCTGCAGCACAAGAGCGACATGTGCGTCTGCGAGCTGAAGTCCCTTCTTCATATCGCCCAGCCCACGGTTTCGAAGCACCTTAAAATCCTGGAGGAAGCGGGCCTGGTGGAATACCGCAAGGACGGGCTCTGGGTGAACTACTCGCTGGTGAACGGCAGCTCGAACCCCTATGCGGTCGGCCTGTTGCGCGAGTTGCGCACCTGGCTTGAAGACCAACCGGAAATTTCCGATATTCTAAAAAAAGCCCCTTTCGTTTCCAGAGAACAGATC
The DNA here is from genome assembly GCA_963716325.1 of uncultured delta proteobacterium. Taxonomy (GTDB): domain Bacteria; phylum Desulfobacterota; class Desulfobacteria; order Desulfobacterales; family SpSt-501; genus SpSt-501. The sequence goes on from CAVQTH010000055.1 coordinate 53,267, forward strand.
TGCCGCAAGGCCTAAGGCCGCAATTTTTCTTGGAGCTGAATATGACGGAATACGAAATTACCCAGATTTCGGTTGGCGGCCACCGCGTCGGGATCATCGGGCTGAAACCTGCGCTGGAGGCAGTGGCCGGAGAATTCGCAGGACGGCCCGAGGTGGAGATTAAGGCCGCACTGATGGAAAAGTTGGGCAAAGCCAACTATATCGTCCCCTCGGCCAGCGCGGCCTACGAAGCTGCATTTCTCCGCGAATACAAAAAATACGTTGGTGAACCCATGCCCGAAGACCCGGCCGGACCGATTCAGATCAAAGTGCTGGGACCCGGCTGCCCGAGCTGCGATAAGCTTGAGCAAGACCTTATGGCGGTGATGTCGGAGCTGAATCTCTCGGCGGACCTGGACCACGTGCGCGACGTCAAGGAGATTGCCTGCTACGGTGTAATGGGAAACCCAGCGCTCGTGATAGACGGCAAGGTGGTCGCCGTCGGCCGTGTGCCGTCCAAATCCCAGCTGAAGGAATGGCTGCAGGCTGTCAGAAAGAAATAGTTGCCGAATATTAATCCAAATTCTTTTCAAAAAAGGACAAAATCATGGACATCAAAGTTTTAGGCCCCGGTTGCCCCAGGTGCCAACAGACCGAGAAAATTGTAAAGGAGGCCGTTTCCGAAGCCGGGGTGAACGCCAGCGTCGAGAAAGTGACGGACATCAGGAAGATCGCGGAATACGGGGTGTTCGGCACTCCTGCCGTAGTGGTTGACGGGGATGTGAAAAGCGTCGGCAAAATCCCGACCAAGCAGGACGTCAAGAAATGGATCCAAAATCCTGCCCCTGCCAAAGGGGGGTGCTGCGGATGACACCCGCCGAGAGGTTTCAAAAAGTACTCAAACGGCCGGCTGGAATCGCTTTCGCCTTGCTTGCTGTTGCGGCACTTTGGCTGGGGAGCGCTGCCGCTTCACAGGGTCTCAGCCAAGTGCCGGTAAAGGGCATGGTGACCATGGTGGACCTCGGGGCCGACCAGTGCGTGCCCTGCAAGATGATGGCGCCGATTCTAGAAAAGTTGAAAAAAGCCTACGAAGGCAAGGCTGCCATCATTTTCATAGATGTCTGGAAGAACACCGACGAAGCCCGCCGCTTCGGCATCCGCGCCATCCCCACGCAGATCTTCTACGATGCCACGGGACGGGAAGTCGGCCGTCATGTGGGCTTCATGAGCGAAAAGGACATCATCGATCAATTAACAAAAATGGGGGTCCGGTAAAATTGAAATAAACGGAAACGGCTCGGACCGATGAAATTGCCGAACATATCGGCAAGAGAGGAGCCAGCTGCATTGGTAAAGGACACCTCGTGGTCGACAGTTTTTTCATCACGGTGAACGAGTGGATGGCGGGCGGCGCGGCCATTGCCGGGCTGGGCTGCCTCCTGTGGGGCGTGATCAGCGTCCTCTTCAGCCCCTGCCATCTGGCTTCGATCCCCCTCATCGTCGCCTACGTCGGCGGCCAGCAGAGAGCTCTGGTGCCGCGCCAGGCCGCCGGTTATGCCGTGGCTTTCAGCACAGGGCTTTTCATAACCATCGCCATCATCGGCGCGGTCTGCGCCATGCTGGGCCGTATGATGGGAGACATCGGCAGCTACTGGCAGATCCTGATCGGCGCGGTGCTGATCTGGGTCGCCCTCGGCATGCTGGGAGTAGAAAGGCTCTCCATGTCCGGCAGCCTTCTCTACCGGATTAATTTCAAGGGAATCACCGGCGCGTTCGCACTGGGGTTGGGCTACGGCATCCTGTCGGGGTCGTGCACCTTCGGGTTCATCGCCCCGATCCTTGCCATCATCACCGTGCAGCAGGAGGTGGCAACCGGCATTCTGTTCATTCTGCTCTTTGCGGCGGGTCACTGCCTGCCGATCGCCGTCGCCGGCAGTTCCACCGCTGCCGTACGACGGCTGGTCGAAAACAGCGCCTGGCAGGGGGCCGGCAGCTGGTTTCGCAAGATTGCTGGAGTGGTCATCTGCCTGCTCGGAGTGTATTTCATTCTCAATCCTTTTTTTGGAGGACTCCCCTCTTGAAGGTGAATCAAACTTCTGCGGCTCCCCTTTCAAGTGAAGGAGGTCCGGCACCGGCATCCTCTCATCGTGCCGGCAGTCACCAGAGTCTGGCGTTGCTCGCAGCGCGACTGATCATGGCCGGCATTTTCATTTACGCCAGCATCGAAAAAATCGCCCACCCGGCGGTGTTTGCCAAGGACGTCTACAACTACCAGATTCTGCCGGATGTTTTAATCAACCTGACCGCCCTCGTGCTGCCGTGGCTTGAATTGTTGCTGGGCCTGTGCCTGCTCACCGGCGTCTGGCTGCCGGGTGCGGTGCTCGCCGTGAACGGCCTACTGATAGCGTTCCTGACCGCTTTGGTTTTCAACCTGGCCCGCGGGCTCGACGTAAACTGCGGCTGCTTCGGCGCTGCAGGTTTAGGCCCGTCGATGTCCACCGGATGGTACCTGCTGCGGGATGTTGGATTTCTCACGGTCGGGGCTTTTTTGTTTTACGCGGTGTTCCTGAATCGACGAATGAAGAGGCTTGAAAGTATATCAACTAAAAAATTTGATTATGAAAACTCAGACGCGGTTCGATGAAAATCTAATTCGGGTCCGGGTAATAGAACGCCTTCAGCAGAAAAAGATGAGGGTGTCTGAATTCAGCCGATCCCGAAGCTTTGGTGGAGTAGCCCGTGCTGCTACAAACCTACACCAAGAAAATTTTCCGGGCGGAGTGCAATCCGCAGTTTGAATCCCTGCACTGCATTGCCAGCCTGGACCAGGATGTGTCGGAGGCCCTGCCGTACCTGAACGCAGTGCTGGGAGGATTCGAGTTTCTCAAGGACCCGCCGGCCGTGATCTTCCGCTCGCATGGACGGCTGATCACGGTCCAGGGCCGCGAAATAGCCATCAATGCGCTGAAGGACGAGGCGGAGGCCGACAAAATTCTGGAATGGCTGCAGCGTGAAATCAACCAGGCCTGGGAAAAACGGGTCGAAATCGTACCCAGTTTCGAGGGGTCGCCCAAGCCTCAAGTGTTCGAAATCCTCAAGCTGCTGCCCCGCACCAACTGCCGGGAGTGCGGAGAGCCGACCTGCATGGTTTTCGCAGCGCGGGCGGCCGAAGGGGTAAAGGTTGCTGCGGACTGTCCCCCGCTCACGCCGGAGGCTAAGAGACGACTGGAAGATTATTTAAACCGGTTCACCTTTGAAATTTAACGATGTTGTGCGTTTTCCTTGGGAGCGGCATCTTGCCGCGATGGTATCGTGGCTGGAAGCCACTCCCACAAGGGCGACACTTCATTACGATAGAATGGCGCAGCGCGCCGTAACCTGCTTTTTACAAAGTCGTTTGTGATCGATTTGCAGCGAGCTAATCATGTTTTAGGAGAAAATTTATTTTGGAAGTCAAAAGCATATGGCGCAAGGCGGCTTGGCAAGTCCTGGCTTTGACGATCCTGAGCTTAGTTACGGCCCTGGCGATCAACGCCCTGCGGACCAACGGCCTCCCCTTTGTCGGCGACTGGTCCGCCGCTGCGCGCATCACCACCGCCACCGGCGAACGTATGGACATCTCCCTGGCCGAAGCCCAAAAGCTGTTCAGCTCAAACACAGGTGTGTTCATCGACGCTCGCCCGGCGGCGGATTATTCGCGGGGTCACATCCAGGGCGCTCGCAGCCTGCCATGGAACGACGTGGACCAGAAATTTATGAGTGTCACCCAGGACATAGAGCTGGAAACCCCGATCATCACCTACTGCGACGGGGAGACATGCGAGTTGAGCCACCATCTATCGCTTTTCCTGCGTGAGGCCGGTTTTCTGAACACACGGGTGTTGGTCAACGGCTGGAAGCTCTGGCAGCAGTCGGGATTGCCCGTGGCAGCGGGCACGCCGCCGGGTCAGCCATAACGCCATCTCGTCACTCGACAAACCTATTCCGCAACCGCGCTCGCCTATGAAATGAACCCTTGACCGCCGGTTTTTTCATTGCTATATTTCGCCATATAACGAAATGGAGGCGTTGCCGTGGAATCCATCCTATCCATAACCCGGGCGCTCTCGGACGAAAACCGAGTGCGCGCCCTCATGGCGCTGGGCGATCAAGAAGTCTGTGTGTGCCAGCTGATCGAGCTGCTTCAGCTCGCCCCGTCCACGGTTTCAAAACACATGTCGATTCTCAAGCAGGCCAAGCTGGTATCCGGCAGCAAGAAGGGGCGCTGGATGTACTACCGGTTGCCCGGAAAGGTTGCTTCGCCGATGGTTCGCCAGGCGCTCTCGTGGGTCCGGCAAGCAGCAGCCGAAGATCCTCGCATTCGGGCAGATGCCGGGCGGATGGAAAAGATTCTGGGAACCAACCGAGAAAAACTCTGCGAACGCCAGTCCTCTCGCCGCAAGCAGGGAGCGGAGATGCGGTATATTACTCCGCTTGAGGATATCCCTCATCTGGCCGGAACCTCCAAACAGAAATGCACAGCGTAACGAGGAGACCGCTCAATGGGTGAATCAGCCGCCAAACGATTGTCCTTCCTGGATCGATTTCTGACATTGTGGATTTTTTTAGCCATGTTCGTGGGTGTGATGTGGGGGTATCTTTTCCCCGGCATCCGGGAGGTGATCAACTATTTCCAGGTCGGCACCACCAACATCCCCATCGCTATCGGCTTGATCCTGATGATGTACCCTCCGCTCGCCAAGGTGAAATACGAGCAACTGCCCCAGGTGTTCCGCAACGTGAAGGTTCTGACGCTGTCATTGATCCAGAACTGGTTGATCGGCCCGATATTGATGTTCCTTTTGGCCGTCCTTTTCCTGGCGGGATATCACGAGTATATGGTGGGCCTCATTCTAATCGGGCTGGCCCGCTGCATCGCCATGGTGATCGTCTGGAACGACCTGGCAGCCGGCGATCGGGAATACTGCGCCGGGTTGGTGGCTTTCAACTCGATCTTTCAGGTGCTGTTTTTTTCCGTTTATGCCTACATTTTCATTACCGTCTTGCCCCAATGGCTCGGCATGAAGGGGATGGTGGTGGACATCTCCATCGGGCAAATCGCCGAAAGTGTGTTCATCTACCTTGGCATCCCGTTCATCGCCGGGATGATCTCCCGCTTCGCCGGGCTTAAGACCAAGGGCAGGGATTGGTACGAGCAGAAGTTCATTCCAAAAATCAGCCCGATCACCCTGATTGCGCTGCTGTTCACCATCCTGGTCATGTTTTCGCTGAAGGGCGAATACATTGTTCAGCTTCCGTTCGACGTTGTGCGGATAGCCGTTCCGTTGTGCATTTACTTTGTGATCATGTTTTTCGTGTCCTTTTTCCTTTCCATGAAGGCGGGGGCGACCTACGAGCAGTCCACGACCTTGAGCTTCACGGCGGCTTCCAACAACTTCGAATTGGCCATCGCCGTAGCCGTAGCCGTGTTCGGCATCGACTCCGGCGAGGCTTTCGCGGCGGTCATCGGCCCTCTGGTCGAGGTGCCGGTGCTGATCACCCTGGTGAATGCGGCCTTTTGGTTCAAGCGCAGGTATTTCCCATATGCCGTCCAGGGGCCAACCGGCATCTGTCACGTGACATGCAAACCATGACGACTTCGTATAAAGCTCAACTTCTGCGTTGCCCTTCTCGCCGGTGTTGCTGCGGCGTACTTCATGTACGCCTCGCAACCCGGCGTTCGCGCGCCTTGAATTTGAAGCTTTCTACGAAGCCGTCAGAATTTTCGAACAGCAATTGTGAATTTTCCAAGTGCTGATTTTGCTTTTGTGGGTGTGGCTTCCAGCCACGATCATCGCGGCAGGGATGTCGCTCCCACAACATTCTGATCGGTAAAAATCGAGTTCTTTGCGACAAATGGATATTACTGAAAACAAAAACGCCCTCGAACGCGCGGCCCGCAAGATCGTGATGGACTGCGCCGACTGCGACTGTTGCCGGCCCATCATGGACGAGTCGTGCCTCTTCTTTCCCGAGCTGTACCGGCTTTACGACCAGGAAGTTGAGACCGGGCAGAAGATTTCCTTCACCGAGCTGCGTCAGCTCGTGGAAAAGTGCAACTTCTGTGCGCTGTGCCCGTGCCCCAACATCCGGGCGGACATCATCCGGGCCAAGACCCGGTTTATCGAACGGGACGGCCTGAAGTTCGGCGTGCGCACCGTCGAAGACGTCGAGCGCATTGGAAAGCTGTGCGGAGCCCTGCCAAGCCTGGCCAACCGGTTGCTGCGCAGCGATTTGGCCGGCGGGATGATCAAGGAGGCGCTCGGCATCCACCGAGACCGCAAACTGCCTGAATTTCCCGCGGAGAGCTTTCCGGCGTGGGCCAGGAGGAAAGGGCTCAACGTTAGGCCAAACACGACGGCTGGCCGCAAGGTCGCCTACTTCGCCGGCTGCACGGCCCGGTATATCTTCCCTGAGGTAGCCAGGGCGACGGTGGAAGTCCTCCAGCACAACGGCATCGACGTCTGTTGCCCGGAACAAAAATGCTGCGGGATGCCGAGTTTTCTGGAAGGCGACCGGAAGCTCACCATGGAATTCGCGGATCACAACCTGAACTTGTTGGCGGATGCAGTGCAGGACGGCTACGACATCCTTTGCTCGTGCCCCACCTGCAGTTTCATGCTGAGACATCTGCTGGCCGAAGGAGCCTACTACTCGCGTGAATACCAAGAGTCGGCCGGAGCGGACCCCAAGTTCATCAAAGTGCCGGCCAAAGCAAAGCCCGGAGAGGCGCCGGAAAGAAAAATGGAAGCCTTCGACAAGACCATTTTCAAGAACATTATGAAGGACGAAGGCTATTTTTCCTCCCTTGATCCGATGAAGCGTGTGGCGGTGGCTGAAAAAATTTTTGACGTAGGGGAATACCTTTTGCACCTGCACAAAGCCGGTGAGCTGAAAACCGACTTTGGCTCTGTTGAGGGGCAGGCTGTCTATTTTCCCCCCTGCCACCAAAGGGAGCAGGAGTTCGGGCAGCCCCATATGGAACTGATAGCGTTAGTTCCCGGCCTAAAGCTGGACGCAATCCGGGGAAACCTTTATTGCTGCGGGCTGGCTGGAGTCATGGGGTTCAAGCGGGATTTCCACGAGGCTTCAATCGAACTGGGCAGCCGACTGATCCTGAAAATAAGAGGGATGAACCCGGAAATCATTGTGACCGACTGTCTCAGCTGTAGGCTGCAGTTCAACCAGCTCCTGCCACACAAAGTGCTCCATCCGGTCGAAATTCTCCGGGAGGCCTACAAGGTCGGAGCGCAGGGTGCACGGCTCGCGGCGCACGGGTAGTTGATCAGCCGCCGGATCACCGCCTATGCCCCGCAGGATGAAGCCAGGGCGGACATCTGCTTCACGTGGTTCAAACGCGAGATTATTTTTGAGGTGCTACAAATGGAACTGAAACCAATCGCCGAATTCAAAACCTGCTGCGCCGGGCCGAAGCCGACATTTTCCGCAGAGAGCGCCGCAGCCCCCAAAAAAATCAAACCGACGGAGATCGCTGTTTTTATAGTGGTTCTGGTAGCTTGGTGGCTGGTCTATCAAAGCCTTCTCCCCTGGCGCGCTACCTGACCTACGATCTCTTCGGGTTGAGCGAGGGCTCGCATCTCGCCGCGGCGGTCGAGTTTTTCATCTACGACACGCCCAAGGTGCTGATGCTCCTCACCATCGTGGTGTTCGGCGTGGGGATCATCAACTCGTTTTTCACGCCGGAGCGCACCCGCCGCATTCTGGCGGGGAAGAAGGAGTCGGTGGGCAACGTGTTGGCGGCCCTTCTGGGAGTGGCGACCCCGTTCTGCTCCTGCTCGGCCATCCCGCTCTTTATCGGTTTCGTGACGGCCGGCATTCCCTTGGGCGTCACCTTCTCGTTTCTGATTTCGGCGCCGATGGTGAACGAGGTCGCGGTGGTGCTGCTCTATGGGCTCCTGGGCTGGAAGGTGGCCGCCATCTACATGGGCACCGGGCTTCTCATCGCCATGGTTTCCGGCTGGGTCATCGGCCGGCTGAAGATGGAACAGTACATCGAAGAGCTGGGTGACCGAGATCCGGGCGGCCGAGGTCGCAGGTGGAATCCGAAACGCAAACCCTGCGGGACCGGGTGCGATACGGACTGGATGCCGTGAAAGACATCGTCGGCAAGGTGTGGAAATGGATCGTTCTCGGGATTGCCGTGGGCGCGTTCATTCACGGCTACGTGCCGGAGAATTTTCTGGCATCCATCATGGGCAAGGAGGCCTGGTGGTCGGTGCCGATCGCGGTTCTCATCGGCATCCCCATGTACTCCAATGCGGCCGGGATGATCCCGATCGTCCAGGCGCTGCTGGGGAAGGGCGCGGCCCTGGGCACGGTGCTCGCGTTCATGATGAGCGTCATCGCCTTGTCCTTGCCTGAAATAATCATTCTGCGCAAAGTGCTCAAGATGCGCCTGATCACAACCTTTGTCGGCGTGGTCGGTTTTGGGATCATCATCGTGGGGTACCTGTTCAACATGATCATTTAAAAAATGCGGCCGGGTTATCGGTGCGGCTCATTATTTTCCAACAGAAGGCGGTTATGTTTTTCACACATGATGGGGCTCCGAGCTGCCGCATTTTTTATTAAGTGAGCCAAGAATGAACAACTTAAGTGTGTTCCCCGACAAGCGCATCACCGAGGCAGGCCCAGTATCAAAAGCATTTCTGGACTTGGGTATCGAAAGGTTTCAGGAGGCCTGCCGCTACGTCCACGGATTGCCCTACGGCTACAACTCCGACCGCGACGACCTGATGATTTTGTTCAAGGAGAAGATGGGCACCTGCACCACCAAACACGCGGTGATAGCCACGCTCGCGGCGGAACTCGGTTTGCCTATAACCCGAGGGGTCGGGGTCTACCCCATGACCGAGGCGATTGTGACCGGGACAGACAAAATTTTGGCCGAATACAGCCTGCCCTATGTGCCGATGATTCACTGTTTCCTGGAATATGAAAACTACCGGGTGGATCTCACCGAAGGGAACCGCAATGGGAAAAACCGGCCGATAGATGACTTTCTCTACACGGACTGCGTGGAGGCGGCCATTCCCGCCAAGGACGAATACATAATCTACCGCAAAGCCTTGAGCGACGTCATCCTGAAGCGCGAGGAGCTGAAAGGAATCGACATCCGGCGTGTTCTGCAGGCGCGGGAAGAGGGGCTCAAGCTGTTGAAGGCGAACCTTCACTAATTAGCAAGTCACGGCGCACGACGCCGTTCTATCGTTAATGGAGTATAGTTTTTGCGGGAGAGGCTTTCAGCCTCGATCATCGCGGCTGGAAAGCCGCTCCCACGGCGGATGCAAAAAAACCACCTCATAGGAAGCAGTATGAACATTTTCACCAATCCGAACGAATCTGCCGTGAAACAACTGCTGTCCGAGTCTGGCCTGCCGATGGCGGACATCACGACGCAGCATTTGCAACATTTTTTTGGGTGTAGCTCAGATTTAAAGCTTGAGGGATTGGTCGGGCTTGAACTTTACGGCGAGGTGGCGCTGCTGCGCTCGTTGGCTGTAACGGCCGAGAGGCGAGGGTGGGGGTTGGGCTCCAAACTGGTTGAGCACGCCGAGGGCTATGCCCGGGAAAAAGGGGTAACGTCGCTGTACCTTTTGACCACCACTGCCGAAGCGTTTTTCCTGCGCCGCGGCTACGCCCGCATTCCGCGAGAGGATGCACCCGCAGCCATCAAGGGCACCAAGGAATTTTCCGGCATCTGCCCTGTGAGCTCGGCATTTATGGTCAAACATTTTAAACCCATCTCAAAATGAGTTGTCATTACTGTGGGAGCGGCTTTCCAGCCGCGATCGATCCAGCGCTGAGGAATCGCGGCTGGGAAGCCGCTCCCACAGAACTTTCTAAACCCCATTTGATAGAGAATCCGCACCCTCTGGTGCGGATTCTTTACGTCAGGCCGCCTTGGTCGCAACGACTTTGATGCTCACGATGGATTCCCCGACCTCTTTGATTTTGTCGGGTGTGAGCTTTGCCTCTGCGATGATCGCCTGGACGATCGGGTCGGCCGCCGCTTCCCCCAAGTAAAATGGACTCTCCCCGACCACCTGCACGTCTTCAAAACCTGCCGCCTCCAACATGTCGAGGTAGTCGTCTCTAAGGCTGGCGCCAGCCACGCAGCCAAGATACGCCGCGGCGGAGTTCGCCAACACCGGAGGCAGCGGCCGCAGCAGCACTACGTCAGATAACGTGAGCTTTCCTCCCGGCTTCAGCACTCTGAACGCTTCTACAAAGACCTTTGGCTTTTCCGGTGACAGGTTGACGACGCAGTTGGATAGAATCACATCCACCGAGTCATCCTGCACCGGCAGGTTCTCGATTTCGCCCAAGCGAAAATCTACGTTGCGAAAACCTCCTTTTTGGGCATTTTCCTGGGCTTTTGCAACCATCTCCGGGGTCATGTCAACGCCGATCACCCGGCCCTTCTCGCCGACGGCCTTGGCGGCCAGAAAACAATCGAACCCCGCCCCGGATCCAAGATCCAGTACCGTCTGGCCCTCCTTGAGAGACGCCAAGGCCACCGGGTTACCGCAGCCGAGGCCCAAATTGGCCCCTTCCGGGACCTGTTTCATCTCTTCTTTGGAATAGCCGATCATCTCGCCGATCGATTGGATCGAGGCGCTCGAGCCGCAGCAGGACGATGGGGCCCCGCAGCAGGATCTATTCTCCAAAGCCACACGGCCGTAACCCTCTTTTACTCTGTTTTTGATTTCATTTTTTTCCATTTAGCCCTCCAATATCCTGATGCCGAAGGCATCAGGATGCCATAATGTCCTTCATCATGGGCCCCAGCATGCCCTTCACCATCCCGGCAAGGGAATCGGCCTTGACCATGGTGATGCAGCAGGTCTGCCCATCCTTTTCCCAGCCGATGAGAACAAGCTTGTCCCCCGCTTGAATACCGGCCTTTTCACGGATGGTCTTGGGCAGGACCATCTGGCCCTTCTCGTCCACGCTGACCATCGCCTCCACCTGGCAGCAGCCCATGCCCGCACCTGAAAAACATGAGAGCGTCTTTTCTTTCTTAGCCGCCATCCGAATCACCTCCGATAAATTAGAAGCCTTTTAAATATCAAAATAGTCAAATTTATCTGAATGTCAAGACTAATAAGAAAAAATATCGAGTCCGATGATTTACGACCCATCGACCATGAATGCCGTCCAATGGAAAGTCGCTTTTGGACAATGGGTTTGACTGCGTTATCTTTGTCCTTACCACCAACATTATAGTATGGAAGGAAATCCCCCTTCGCCCCCTTTATCAAAGGGGGGGGTTGGGGAAGCGACTTCCTTGGAAACAGGTTATTGCTCGATGCGCCATCCGATCGACAATGAAGTTTCGCTATTGTCGGAGAGGCTTTCAGCCTCGACGAGTCAACTTGGCCAAAGCAGCGACGGCTGAATCGCGGCTGGAAAGCCGCTCCCACGGGGTTTTAAAAAACGTCTTCATTGGAAAAGCCTCTCCAACCACAGGTCAGGCTGACACTCATCGAAGGCTTACAAAAGAGGAGAGATTCCATGTCCAGACCGCACGCTTTGGGTCTTCAACGAGCATCCGTGATTGCGCTTATGGTCCTCCTTCTGGCGGGGTGTGCCATAATACCCGCACCCACCCGCTCCGCTCGCGTGGGCGGCAGTGACCCGCTGGGGGGCTGCGCAGATTTTTTTGCATCACTGGATCAACGGGCTGCGGACGCTCAGGTGCTTGACCCCGGCGCCTTCAGGGTGGAGGGGTACCCCTACCTGCGGGTGAATCGTTTTCTGGCATCCTTTCGGGAGGAGGCCGGGGATAAGGCTGCCTTCGGTGCATGGGTGGACCGGGTGCAGGTGCTTGATCAGGAGGCCCGCAAATTCGAAATTGCCAACCTGCCTGACGCGGTCAGGTCTACCCCCGGCTCAGCGAACGAGAAGGCCGAACTCAGCGCCGGAGTCGCCAGTTGCGGCAACCTTCTAAAGGCTGCGGATTTTCAGGACAGCGAACAGCAGGCGGCGTTGCGAAAAACGATTAAGGTGCCCGATGAGTACCTGACGCTGCCGCGGGTCCTGGGCCTCTACCCGCTGACCAGCTTATTTGTTTCTCACGGGGTGTCGAACTGGCATGCCGAGGCCCGCAAAACCTTTTCCACCGAGCCCCCGGTCGGTTGGCGAACCGTTCGTTATGTTCCGGAGAAAACCTCTGAGATGCCGGATGCAAGCCAAATCGTCGCGTCAGCCAAGCGCGATGCCCTGGGAATACCGAACTACTCTCCGGCCGACTTGGAAGCCCTCTTTCGGGTGTTTGCGCCGGTCTGGGAAGTTCAGACGGAAGCTGAATACGACCGGATCGGAAACCCGGTCCTGATGCTCCAGCGGCGAGCTCGACCATCGATACCCGGCAGCCTCGGACGTACACGCTGCTTTCATTTACGCGTTTCGGCAAAGAAATCCTCACCCAGCTGAACTACATCATCTGGTTTCCGGCTCGGCCCAAGGAGCATGCTCTGGACATCTACGGGGGGCTGCTCGACGGGGTGAACTACCGCGTGACCTTGGACAAAAACGGGGAGCCCTTGCTTTACGAAACGATTCACAATTGCGGGTGCTACTACGAAGCCTACCCCACCCGGCGGCTCAAGGTCCGTGAAAAAATCGACTATCCCGAACCGCCGCTGATCCTCAATTCGCCTGAACTGACGCCTTCAAAGGAGCTCATGACGTTAGCTATGGAAAGCCGGACGCACTATGTCCAGAACCTCTACCCCTCAGCCCGCCGGCCGCAACCCGAAACGACTGTTTACTCTCTGGCGGACTACGGCGAGCTTCGCAGCCTTCCCGATACCAAGGGCGGCCGCAAGAAGCATGTTCAGCCCGGACAGCCTCGCGCCCGGGAGCGAAAGGCTTGAGCGCTGGATCCTCTGGCCCACGGGCGTTGTCTCCCCCGGAGCCATGCGCCAGTGGGGGCGTCATGCGGTGGCGTTCGTCGGCGAACGCCACTTCGACGACCCATTTTCCATGGATAAAATGTTCATGGAAAATGATTCCAAGTAATACTCCGTGAAGGACTATCGCTTGTCATGAAAGCCGTTGTGACCGGGGCAACCGGGTGCATTGGGTCGGTCCTGTGTCGGGAATTGTGGGCCGGCGGGTGGAAGGTCCGCGCCCTGGTGCGGACCGGCCGCGAATATGGCCACATTGCCGGGTACATCTCCGAAACTCATACAGGCAACATCCTGGCCCCAGGGAGCCTGGCCGGATTGGCCGACGGCGCGGACGTCGTTTTCCACCTGGCTGCCCGGGTCTCAGACTATGGCTCGAAAAAACAGTTCTATGAGCCCATCCTTGAAGGCACCCGGAACATGCTCGAGGCCTGCGCCGGCAAGACCGGCCGTTTTGTCCAAGTGAGTTCCATCACCGCCTGCGGCATGGGCCGGCACCTCCGATTCCAAAAGGAAGACGATCGTTGCTTCAAATCGGGGGTTCCTTACAGCGATGCCAAGCTGGACGCCGAGACGCTGGTAAAATCATGCAACGACCATTTTCCTGAGGGATGCCTTATCGTGCGACCCTCAAATGTCATCGGTCCCCGTAGCCCATGGGTTGATGATGTCTGCCGCCATTTTTCCACGCTTATGGGCATACCGTTGATCGACAAGGGACGCTACAGTGCAAGCCTGGTGTATGTGGACAACCTCGTAGACGGAATAATCATGGCCGGCACGCGTGGTGAGGCCAACGGTCAGACCTACCATTTCTGCGACAACTGGCAGGTTAGATGGAAACGCTACCTCACCGACCTGTCCGCCTTCATCGGTAAAAAGCCGAAAGGAAACCTCCATTTCCCACTGGCCTGGGGTCTGGGCCATATCATGGAAACATTGTGCACACCCTTGGGCCTGCGCCCGCCCGTCACCCGACTGGCGGTCGGAATAATGGGCCGGGATAATCACGTGGATACCTCCAAAGCACAAAAAGAACTGGGCTGGCAAACGCGAGTCTCGTACGCAGACGCCATGCAACAAATCGGCAGAATACGTTAAGCAGGCTTTTTCGGCTTGATTGATTTTTATTGACTATTATCTACACAACATGGCATTTATGAAAGCGTCTCACTTTTCTGAATGATATTTTTTTTATTCTATCTAATTTTTCTCCTTACTAAAGCAGGATAGTCATGGCCGAGAACCTTTTCCCTCTACCTCAGAAAGCCTCGGTGGAAAATCAGTCCAACCTTTCGCGTCGCGCCTTCATCACGACTTCCGTGCTTGCAGGCGGCGCAGTCGTTCTGGCGGCCATCCCCATCATATCGACCGTTGTCCTACCTTCTCTCAAGAAAGGTGTGGGGAAGTGGGTCGATTTCGGCAAGGCGGACAAGCTGACAGAGGATGATTTCAGCATGCTGTCCTACGAGTTCATGGTGAAGGACGGCTGGCAGGATCTTCCGCAGCGTGGGTTTGTCTGGGCCAAGGCCGATCCAAAGGCCGGAGTCAAAGTTTTTTCATCAACCTGTTCCCACCTGGCGTGCAATGTTATCTGGAGCAAGGACACCCGCATGTTCGAGTGCCCTTGCCACACCGGCCGTTTCGACCCGGACGGGACAACCGGTAGCCGGACCGCCGAAAAAGCCGCTATTGCTCCTTCCGCACAAGGTGGAAGAGGGCAAGCTGATGGTTCAAATTACACTTTAACCCGCGCCCGGTATCGGGCTGAAGGAGGCAAACCATGCAGAAACCAATGAAACTGGGAATACTGACGTGCGTCCTGCTGAGTTTAATGGGTCTGGTTTTTTTCTCCGACACCGTAACCGGGGCCGCCAAACAGACCCTGACCGCCGCCTATTCGAAAACCGCACCCACGGGACTGGATGACCCCATGTGGGGAAAAATCAAAGCCCTTGAGGTGCCCTTCGACGGCAAGGAGATATTCGCGGGCAAGAAAACGGCCGTGAACACCAAGGCCGTCTTCACGGACAATGAAATCTATTTCTGGTTCAACTGGAAAGACGCTAACATGAGCGTGACCAAGGAAGCCTGGAAGTTCGACGGGCAGGCCTGGACCCACCTCAAAGGCGACGAGGATCGGATTTCACTTCTTTTCGAGATCAACCGCATCAACAACTTCGCCACCAAGGGCTGCGCGGTGACGTGCCACGTTCCGCCGGGAGCGCCCAACGCCAAGGAGGGCAAGTTCGGGACCGCGACCGATGCCGAGAAGGGCGACCTGTGGCACTGGAAGGCGGCCCGCTCCGATCCAGCCGGCTACGCGGACGACGGCTAACTGGTCAAGGTCAGCGACGGCAAGACCGGCCGGAAGGGGGATGCCGGCAAGGGCGGCGACAAGCAGAACATGACCGCGGACAAATCCAAGCCCATGTACATGCTGGCCCCGGGAAAGAAGCTCGGCAAGAACAACATCCTGCTGGCGGCGGACGCGGTCGAAATCACCGACTATTCGGCCTTCAAAGCCGGGGATGTCGTCACCTTCCGCATGCCGGTGGCCGCGGAGGGATCGTTCGGCGACATCAAGGCCGTCAGCCGCTATGCCGACGGCGCCTGGACGGTGATGCTCTCCCGCAAGCTCAACACCGGCAACGAGGACGATGTGGCCTTCGATCCCAGGAAGAAATTCAATTTTGCCATGGCGCTGTTCGACGATTCCAAGGACTATGACTCTTATGATTCAGAGACGCTGACCCTGGAATTCAAAAAATAGCTAATCGACCCCTATCAAGTCGGAAACCGAGGATGGGATGCAATGAGCGAAGCGGAGGTTCACCCCACGGAGCAAGGGCCGACCGCTGCCGCGGGCCGAGAATGTTGCACCCGGCTGCTCAGGGTGCAGGTACCGGCGGATGCCATCTGCTGGCATCGCTTCTTCGGAGCCTTGCAGTTGGCGCTGATCGGCCTGCTGTTCTTGACCGGGGTTTTGATGGCCCTTGCCTATACCCCGGTTCCGGGCACAGCCTATGACAGCGTCGATTATTTCCAGTTCAGCCTTCCTTTCGGGGACGTGGTCCGGGGCGTGCATCACTATGCCTGGAACCTGCTGCTGATGGTCATGGGGCTTCACCTGCTGCGAGCCTTGGTCGTCGGCGCCTACAAGTCGCCGCGCCAACCCGTCTGGATTTCGGGGGTGCTGTTTCTCCTGGTGATGCCGCTCTTCATCATCACCGGCGACCTGCTGCCCTGGGACCAGAAGGGATACTGGTCAACCCAGGTGCGCTTCAGCATCATCGCCTCCATCCCAGTAGCCGGCGATTTTCTAGTACAGTTGTTTCGCGGCGGCCCTTTGACCGGAATTGTCGCCTTGACCCGCCTTTACGTTCTGCACATTCTACTCTTGCCCGGCGCCCTCGTCCTGCTGATCGGCTTGCACATGTATTTCCTGGGCACCCGGGGGCTTTCGGGACCCTTGTCGGGCGATTTGGTTCCAAGACCGAAAGTCCCTTTCATGCCGGCCATTGTCAACCGCTGGCTGGTGGTTTTTCTTCTGTCGGCGATCGGATTGGGGCTGGTTGCCTGGCAATGGCCCGCCGCTTTGGGTGATCCGGCCGACCCGACCGATTCGGCCTTCATTCCCCGCCCGGAATGGTGGGTGTTGTCTTTGAACCAACTGGTCGCCATTTTCAAAGGCCCGTTCATGGTCCTCGGGTCGGCGATCATCCCCGGCGGGCTGGTTTTCCTGCTTGGGGCGCTGCCCTTTCTGGATCGCTCGCCGGAACGCCGTCCTTCCAAGCGCATGGTTGTAATGCTGGCAGCGGCAGTTGTTCTCGCGGCCTTAACCGTCCTGTCCGTCATGGGATATGTCGAGCACTTCGTGCGGCCGGGACATTGAGGGTTTCATAAAAAGCAAAGTATGGCGCGCTGCGCCATCCTACTCAATCATTTAGTGTGGGAGAGGCTTTCAGCCTCGATGAGTCGACTTCGCCAAAGCAGTCCCGGCTGCAACGGCTGAATCGCGGCTGGAAAGCCGCTCCCACAGAGCTGCAAAAAGGCTGCTTCACTGGAATCGGAAGGCGCTCAAAGAGGTGGGTCATGTCTAAGTGGTTGATCGCAGGGATCGCTGCACTTTTAGGCGCCGCCGTCGTTTTTGCGGCGGCGCCCTCTCCGGACGACACCGGAGTCATGACGATTACGGCGCGCTACGTCAAACCACCGCCTGCCGGAATCGATGATGCTGCCTGGCAGCGCGTAGCTCCGGTTCAAGTCCCCGTCGCGGGCCGCCTGGAGATGTCCGATGTCAAGGGAACCGTTTCTACGAAAGCCCTCTTCACGGACGGCGAACTTTACTTCCTTCTCAGCTGGGAGGACCCGACCCGCAGCATAGTCAAAGAATCGTGGCAGTTCGACGGGGAAAAATGGTTTCACCTCAAAGGGGATGAGGACCGGATAGCGCTGCTGTTTGAGATCGACAGGATCAATCAGTTTTCGTCCAAAAGCTGTGCCGTGGTCTGTCACAGCCCGGCAGACCTCCCCCGGACCCAGTGGAAGCTCGCAACCCGGAGCCCGTCTGAAAAGGGCGATCTCTGGCATTGGAAGGCGGCCCGCTCGGCTCCCTACCAGTATGTCGATGACGGGTGGCTCACCGTGGCAGGCAACCCCTCCGGCTCCTATCGCGAAACCGGCCGAAGGTACGATGCAGGCAGCGGCGGGGATACCAAAAACGAAACGCCCGACGGCTCCCGTCCGCTCTACATGCAGGACCCTGCGCGCAAACCGTTGGTCCCCGGGTTCTTGCTCCTTGAGGAAGCCGTGCGCATCACGGACTACTCCACCTTCAAGGCGGGCGACGTGATCCCCTACCGCCTCCCCGTGAAGCCGGGCGGATCACGGTTCGATGTCAAGGCCGACAGCCGCCACGCCGACGGCCGTTGGACGGTCATGCTGCACCGAAAGTTCAACACCGGCCAGGAAGACGACGTCGCTTTCGACCCCCGCAAGAGGTTCAGCTTCGCCATCGCCGTTTTTGACGATACCGGCGGCGATCACTCCAAGGCCACCCGAAGCCTGGTGTTGAATTTCAAGCGCTGATCGTCCGACGTTTCGGTGCGGCCCAGGCTCTGAGAATAATGGAGATGCTCAGATGGGGTTAGATCCCGGAATCGTTGGATCTTGAGTTGAACCACTTGCCGACTGCTCGATGATTATCGCGGACTCGAGAATTACTCCTGGTCGGCCTGTCTTTTCATCCAAGAGGCCCCAAAAAAACCTTTCCAGAGCAAAACCCTAACACCAAAATACAGTGTTGACCCCATTTTAATTGTCATCTCGCCGCGGTATCTGCATCTCAAAGTTAAATACGCCGACCTCTTTTGAACGCTGTTATCCCACTCATAACCAGCATCGCTTGTGCGAAGGGCTAATACGGTTTTGCAGGGGGAGAGGGATTTTCATCGAATATACACAGCGTCTTAAATAATTGCGCATAATTTACTTAGAGTGGTATTCGCTGCTCTCCACTTCTCAAAGAGGCTCTCGACAGCATGCGCCACCTCCTCCACATGTGCAAAATACCGGTTGTGGGTTGCCAGCCGTCGGGTCAGCTTCCAGACCCGTTCGATTGGATTCAGCTCTGGGCTATAAGGAGGCAGGTACAGCAAACTGAACCGCTCGGCACAACCGCTGCGCCAGTCTGCATGCAGGACGGCGTGATGGTATCGGGCATTATCGGCCAGTACAATAACTCGGCGGCCGGAGTGGGAGCTTATTCGGCGAAGCTTTTTCATGAAGATCCAAAACGTATCAGCGTTGAAAGCGTTCATCTCCCTTTGAAAGACAAACTTCCCATCGGCAAGTCGCACGGCACCGAAGTAGCCGACACTTTTGCGCGTTGGGTGATGCAGAACCACCGGGTCCTTGCATTCGGGAGGAATCCACATTCGACACCGGGAGCCATGCTGCTGAAAATGCACTTCATCCAAGGACCAGACATCAGTAGTGCCGCAGAGGGCAACCTCAGCGATTTTTTTTAAAGGCCTGTTGCCGTTCGGGGTCGGCTTTGGCAATCAACGGCCGTGGCTTCCTTAAGCGAAAGTTCAATTGCCGAAACAAGCGTTGACACTGGCGAACCCCTAATGAAACACCCAAATGCTGTTCAATAAAATGCGAAAGAAGCTTGCCATCCCACAAGTGGGCCGAGAGCCCATAATCCGAAGGAGTCAGGCGCAACGACTCTTGAACCTTCTGCATGTGCTGAGCGCTCAGCCTCCCGGGTCTACCAGGTCTGTCGGCATCGGCAAGTCCTGCCAGACCTTCATTCTCAAAACGGCTGACCCAGTAGGCCACCGAACGAGAAGAGTCGCCCAACAACTCAGACACTTTGCGACAACTCATCCCCTGGGCCACCAAGAGCATCGCATGCAAACGGTGATCGTAGCGCGCCTGGTAGGATCGGCGAATCTCATCTTGCAGGATGTGGATAACCGTTTCGGCATCAGATATCTTGGCTTTTTCCATGAGCCAACCATATCACAGTTGGCTTTTATGCGCAATTAATTATGACGTGTGTTAGATTGACACCGAACCGCACCCGATGGTAGTTATTGTGGCATCTCACCTCCGGCCTCCTTCTCTGACCGTTGCCACTGCTTGATATAAACGCTCATTTTCCGGAATTTTGAGGAACCATATGAGCGGCCACCAAGTCATCGGGATCCTCGACTTCCCTTCATTTTATGCCCTCTTTGCTCGCTTTCCGAACGCGTTCGCGCATTTTCATAGTTTCATCCCGCTGTTGGTCTGCAATATCCGAACTCTTAACCTCAAACCAAGGAGGACGCCATGAAGGGGAAAGCCTCGGCAGCCATCATGCTGGGCCTGTTTGCGCTGCTGGTGTTTGGCTGCGGCGGAGAGCAGGCAGTCGATGTCAAGAAGCTAATGGCGCAGCCGAAAGCCTATGTCGGGTCAGACACCTGCAAGATGTGCCACCTGGAGCACTTCGATTCCTGGATGATGACGCTGCACAGCCGCATGACCCAGGACCCCCAGAAAAACCGGGATGTAATCATCGCAGACTTTGATGAGAAGAGAATCCGCGAAGACCTCGCCAAGCTCGGCGACAAGCTTAAGGTCCCGGCCGATCAAATTTTCATCCCCAAAATCGAAGACATTAAATACACCATCGGCAGCCAGTGGAAGCAGCGTTACATCGTCGAAAAGAACGGCATACTCTATATTGCGCCGATTCAGTATTTTGCGGACACGGATCGGTGGGTGAATTACAACGAGTCCACCTGGGATAAGAGACCATGGCTTCTCCAGTGCGGCGGCTGCCACGCTACGGGTGTCGACCTCGACAAGCAGAAATTTTCTGAACCCTCAGTAGCCTGCGAAGCCTGCCATGGGAAAGGCTCCTGGCATGCGGCGTTGCCCAAGACGGCGGTCTTCGAAAAACGCCAGACCATCGTCAACCCCTCCAAGCTCACCTCGGGAGTGGCCGCGGAGATCTGCGGCTCCTGTCACAATCGCGGCAAGGCCACCAAATACAAGGACGCGGAGTGGGCCGTGGGCTACGAGCCCGGCAAAGCACTGGAAATCTATTTCAAGTCCACCTCCTTTGCGGGCGGCGACGCAACTCACCTTTACGGCAACGAGTTCTCCAAGGCGCATCACCAGCAATACATCGACTGGAAGCAGTCCAAGCACTTCAAGGAAGGCGTGAGCTGCGTGTCATGCCACTACGTGCACCAGATCGGGGTGCCGCCGACCCGCTCGCAAACCCAGGCAGCGGGTTCCAAGCAGTGTTTCCAGTGCCATGTCCAAATAAACCAGAACATGGCCCACTCAATCCACTCCTTTGCCAACTGTGTGGGCTGCCACATGCCGCGGATCGTAACCAGTGCCGAGTCCGGCGACCTGCACAGCCACGTGTTTGCCACCCTGCTGCCGTCGGAGACGCTCAAGAACAAGGATATGCCCAACTCCTGCCAGACCTGCCACAAGCACAAGAATGAGGATTTGAAGGAGCTGCAGGCGGAGTGGGAGGCCTTGGCAAAAATCCCGAAACCGGTCGGAGTACCGATGGAGGCGATCAAATATAAACAGGCTCCCGCGAAGAAATAGCCGAACAGGAGATTAAGATGGCAAGGACACCTGCTGTTCTAAAGCTCTTTGTCATGCTGGCCGCCATGGCGGCAGGAGCAATTCTGCTCCTGCCGCCCCCTGCCTCCGCCCAGGAGGAGGTGGCTTCCGCCATCCGACGCTACAAGGAGCGGGAGGCCAGCACGGGTTATTATGAGGAGTACGAGGTGCGGCCCAGGCGCCAGCGGCCCTTCGTAGAAATCCCCGGCGTTCAGGTTGGCTTGTTCCCCTACAGCCCGTCGGCGGCCGAGGTGCGGGTGCGCACGCGCCTGGCCGACTCTCACATGGGGATCGCGTTTTACACAGATAAAACCTGTGTGGCCTGCCATCCTCAAGAGGCCAAAGACATCCACACGGTGCGTGCCAATCTCACCTGCCGCCAGTGCCATGGCGGGGAACCCATTGCCAGCATCCAATACTTCAATTCACCCATGAACCCGATCCGGAAGCATGCGTACGTATGCGCAAAATGTCACGAGGGTTCCAGCGCCTCGTTTGCAAGCTACATCATACACGAACCAGCGCCCGGGTCGGTTGCCGCTCGAAAGACTTTCCCCATCCTCTATTTTGTTTATTGGTTCATGACGGTCCTGCTATTGGGAACCTTGGCCTTCTTCATCCCGCATAGTTTTCTGACGGGGGTGAGAGAACTGTTCACGCGAAAGAAAGAAGCCAAAAATGATGCCGACACCACGCATTAAACGATTCAGTGTCGTCGAACGGCTGTTTCACCTGTTGCTGATGATCACTTTTCTGCTGCAAACGGCAACCGGTTTCAGCCGCCTGTACATCACCACCGCTTGGGGGAAAAAAATCAATGCGGTTTTCGGCGGGTACGACACCTCGCTGTTGATTCACAAATGGGTGGGGGTGGTGATGATGGTGGGGTTCGTCATCCACACGGCTTACCTGTTGACCCGGATCAATTGGCGCGACCCGGTGAAGAGCATCTTTGGGGAGGACTCTCTGGTGCCCAACCTCGCTGATTTAAAGCAATTCGGGCAGCGGATTCTCTGGTTTTTTGGACTAGGGTCGCATCCTCGATTCAGCAGGTGGACCTACTGGGAAAAATTTGACTACTGGGCGGTTTACTGGGGCCTTCCCCTGTTGGCGATAACCGGAGTGATGCTGATGTATCCGCTGGTGACCAGTCGGTTTTTGCCTGGTTGGTCGCTGAATATTGCCGCCTTACTTCACCGGGCGGAGGCTATTTTGGCAGTGACGTATATTTTTATCGTTCACTTTTTCATAGGACACCTCAGACCTTCCAGTTTTCCCATGAACGAAGCGATGTTTTCGGGCAGCGTTCCCTTAAAAGAAGCGATCGAGGAAAAACCGGCATGGGTGGAGAGCCTGCAAAACACAGGCAGACTGATTGAGGTAAGCGCGGTGGCTCCGGTGCTCTGGTATCGGGTCGTCTATTTTGTGTTCGGTTATGCCGCCTTGATTTTCGGAGTATATTTGCTGATAAACGGCATCATGAATGTCCGGCAGATCAGCCTGCATTAGTTCCTTTTTAAGAAAAAGATTCCACACAAAGGCAGGGCGGGAAACCGCCCTGCCTTTTTTATTCGTCTGCAGGTCCATCGGTTCGAGGATCCGGGGCGCAGATCGCGGCCGGTTGGGGGATTTCGGCTTCGGGGGTTGCTTTAGGCATCAGATGCCGGGGCACGAAGGCAAGGGTGGCAACCAGCGTGGGTACAACCGCACTTGCAATCACCGCGGCAACGAGAAACGAATACTGCTCCCGCGAAACGATCCCGTTGGACAACCCGTAGATGGCCGAGATCGTGCCGAAGGTAAGGCCGGTCGACATCAGCAGGGTGTAGAACCAGCGCTCGTTGCGCTCCTGCCGAAACTTCGCGATCACGGGATACATCCCGAAGATCTTGCTCGCTACCTTGCCGCCGAGCAGCAGTACGAACACGAGGGGCCCGCCGACCACCACCGGCAGGGACACCAGCGACCCGGCGCGGATGAAGTAGAAGGGGGTCAGAAAGCCGATGGTCAGGGTGCGCATCCGGCGCACCCACAGGCGGTCCTCCGCCGCCATGCCCGCCAGCACCATACCGGCGATGTAGGCCGGCAGCACGGCCTCGCTCCCCGACCAGAGCGCCAAAGCCCCTAGCCCGAAGAGCACCAGCAGCACCCACTTGGCGCGGATGGCGGCCGTGCGATGGGCGTAGCGCCGGCTGATCCGGTTGGTGAGAAAGGGCAGCATCCCGATCACCAGCGTGCTGAAAACCACAAAGACGACGGTCTTGTAGGTAAACGGCGCGAAAATGAGCCCCAGTGCGATCACCGTGCCCAGGTCGGTGACGAAGCACGCCCCGAGGATTCCCATGCCGTACTCGGTTCGGTTGAAGCGGGTTTCCAGCATTACGGCGTAAACCACGGCCATCGACGTGGTGGAAAGAGCCACCCCGGCCAACCAACTCGCCTGCGGGTCCCACCCCAGGAGATAGTAGGCGATGGCCGTACAGCCCAAAAAGGGGGCGGCGAAACTGAAGAGGCCCACCACGGTTACTTCCTTCCACTTGCTGCGCAGCACCGTCGGTTCGAGCTCCGCACCGGCCAGAAAGGTGAGCACCACGGCCCCGGATGCCGCCAGGAAACGCAGCCACGGGACATCGGCCCCTAAAGCACCGGGGCCGATATATCTCTCTGCAACGAACCCCGCGGCGATCCCCACGCAGATTTCGACAAGCGCCATGGACACCTTGAGGTGGTTCGCGATGATGGTGGCGACGACAGCGAGCGCCAGCCACAGAGCTGCAAGGGTAAACGTTTCGGCCATCAAACTCTCCTTCGAAAGAAATAAAAAACCCGCTGGTCAGCAGCGGGTAGTTCTCATAGCAGATACCCCCACCGCATGAAACCATTTGCAGTAGGAGTCATCAGCCCGAATATTGAGCGTTTGTAAGGGGGACTCCATCCCCTTCAGTGTGCCTTCATGCGAAAACTGTACTGGATTCAAAGTGTTGCGACCATACCACTCAAATAGTAAAAAGTGAAAACGAACAGGCTCACCCAAATCAGAATTATGATGCCTCCCGCAACCCAATTTTTGGGTTTGCCGGCCTTCATGGTCAATGCGGCCTTTTCCCGGCAATCCCGCAGCACCTCATCGGGAATCAATTTTATGACCAGCGCAATGCCCAGGGGAATCAGGACCAGGTCGTCCAAATAGCCGAGCACCGGGATGGGGTCGGGGATCAGATCAATAGGGCTGAACGCATAGGCCACAACAACGATTGCAACCACCCGGGCATACCAGGGAACCCTCCGATCCTTGGAGACGAGATAAA
This sequence comes from uncultured delta proteobacterium, assembly GCA_963716325.1. Classification (GTDB taxonomy): domain Bacteria; phylum Desulfobacterota; class Desulfobacteria; order Desulfobacterales; family SpSt-501; genus SpSt-501. The sequence goes on from CAVQTH010000055.1 coordinate 77,667, forward strand.
GCGCATACACTTCCTGCTTTAACTTTCGTGCCTTTGCTTTCCATCCTTCAAATGCCATTGAACGCTACCCGTCCATTCAGCCATCTTTTCGGCACAGTCTGTTGGTTGCTTATAACGGTCAATTTCTTAGTGGTTTCCATCGTGTACCTCGAAAACGCGTTGGGCGTATTTTTCGAGCAACACCTCACAGTCCCGCAGGCGTTTTTCGGCTTCGGCGGCTAACGTTGCCCCGCAAAAGTCGAGTTTGCGAATTTTTGTCAGCCAGGATTGGAGCTTCTTTAGGTCCACATCGTTTTCTTCGATTTCGGCGTAAGCAAAGTGGCGAGCCTTGGTCTCTTTTGTGATTTCAGCTTTGAAGTCCGCACACTTGGAAATGAACTCCCGGTACTCCTCATCGCGATCGGATTTGAACCGGGCGACCACTTTTTCTTCCTGAGATCGATCCAGCGCCACCGTTTCCAAGATCACCGACTCACCACCCATTTCAGTCACATCGTTCTGCAGCATCTTCAGGCGGCGCGCATGGTCGCCGATCTTGGGCAGCAGGCAGACCCCGTTCTGCAGGTATACCGCGCCCATGCTTTTAAGCCGCCGCCACAGGGCGACCCTCTTCCGGGCTGGTTCCGGCGGGACTTTGTAAGTGAACAGCAGCCAGGTTTGTCTTTTCATGGAGCCATAGTTATTGTAACGGTCGTTACATGTCAAGCGTTATGTATCCTACACAAAAATTAGCGGATTAACTCGAATAACGATAGTGGCAGGTAGAATTGGCGGGGCGCCTGAAGGGCTGCTACGAAACTTTGAGGCCAGTGCTGAAGCTTTGTTTCCGAAAAATTTTCTCTTACACGAAAAAAATCAAGATACACTAAATTAACAATCGTGTTAATCTGATATTCTCAATGCAAACCAGCGAACTGAGCTCCATAAGCCGATTATACTTTAGCGACGAGGATATCGCCAGGACCTTTAAGATCAGCCCGGCCTTGCTGAAGATCTTTGTCATGCTGGCTCTCGCAGCGGCAGGGGCGGTTCTGCTCCTGCCGCCTCCAGCAGCCGCCCAGGAGGAAGTTGCATCCGCCATCCGGCGGTATAAGGATCGCGAAGCCAGCACTGGCTATTATGAAGAATACGAGGTTCGACCTCGTCGCGCAAAACCGTTAGTCGGCGTCCCTGGTGTTGAAGCGGGTATCTTCAATTACAGCCCGACGGCGGCCAAGGTTAGAAACCGCTCGCACCTGGCCGACTCTCACATGGGGATTGCGTTTTACAAAGAGAAGACCTGCCAAACCTGTCACCCCGAGCAGGCCAAAGACATCCATACAGTGCGCGCCAACCTCACCTGCCGCCAGTGCCATGGCGGGGAACCCATTGCCAGCATCCCATACTTCAAGTCGCCCATGAACCCGATCCGGAAGGATGCATACGTGTGCGCCAAGTGTCACGAGGGTTCGAGCGCCTCGTTTGCAAGCTACATTGTGCACGAACCCGCGCCCGGGTCGGTAGCAGCCCGAAAGAGTTTCCCCATCCTCTACTTTGTTTATTGGTTTATGACGGTCCTGCTGGTGGGGACCTTGGTCTTCTTCATCCCGCATAGTTTTCTGACGGGGGTGAGAGAACTGTTCACGCGAAAGAAAGAAGCCGAAAATGATGCCGACACCACGCATTAAACGATTCAGTGTCGTCGAACGGCTGTTTCACCTGTTGCTGATGATCACTTTTCTGCTGCAAACGGCAACCGGTTTCAGCCGCCTGTACATCACCACCGCTTGGGGGAAAAAAATCAATGCGGTTTTCGGCGGGTACGACATCCTCGCTGTTGATTCACAAATGGGTGGGGGTGGTGATGATGGTGGGGTTCGTCATCCACACGGTTTACCTGTTGACCCGGATCAATTGGCGCACCCCGGTGAAGAGCATCTTTGGGGAGGACTCTCTGGTTCCCAACCTCGCTGATGTAAAGCAATTCGGGCAGCGGATTCTCTGGTTTTTTACTATGGTCGCATCCTCGATTCAGCAGGTGGACCTACTGGGAAAAATTTGACTACTGGGCGGTTTACTGGGGCCTTCCCCTGTTGGCGATTACCGGAGTGATGCTGATGTATCCGCTGGTGACGTCGGTTTTTGCCCGGTTGGTCGCTGAATATTGCCGCCTTACTTCACCGGGCGGAGGCTATTTTGGCCGTGACGTATATTTTTATCGTTCACTTTTTCATAGGGCACCTCAGGCCTTCGAGTTTTCCCATGAACGAAGCGATGTTTTCGGGCAGCGTTCCCTTAAAAGAAGCGATCGAGGAAAAACCGGCATGGGTGGAGAGCCTGCAAAACACAGGCAGACTGAATGAGGTAAGCGCGGTGGCTCCGGTGCTCTGGTATCGGGTCGTCTATTTTGTGTTCGGTTATGCCGCCTTGATTTTCGGAGTATATTTGCTGATAAACGGCATCATGAATGTCCGGCAGATCAGCCTGCATTAGTTCCTTTTTAAGAAAAAGATTCCACGCAAGGGCCGGGCGGGAAACCGCCCTGCCTTTATTCATCTGCAGGCCCATCGGTTCGAGGATCCGGGACGCAGATCGCGGCCGGTTGGGGGATTTCGGCTTCGGGGGTTGCTTGGGGCATCAGGTGCCGGGGCACGAAGGCAATAGTGGCAACTATCGTGGGTACAACCGCACTTGCAATCACCGCGGCAACGAGAAACGAATACTGCTCCCGCGAAACGATCCCGTTGGACAACCCGTAGATGGCCGAGATCGTCCCGAAGGTGAGCCCGGTCGACATCAGCAGGGTGTAGAACCAGCGCTCGTTGCGCTCCTGCCGAAACTTCGCGATCACGGGATACATCCCGAAGATCTTGCTCGCGACCTTGCCGCCGAGCAGCAGTAAAAACACGAGGGGCCCGCCGACCACCACCGGCAGGGACACCAGCGACCCGGCGCGGATGAAGTAGAAGGGGGTCAGAAAGCCGATGGTCAGGGTGCGCATCCGGCGCACCCACAGGCGGTCTTCGGACGCCATGCCCGCGAGCACCATTCCCGCAATGTAAGCCGGCAGCACCGCTTCGCTCCCCGACCAGAGCGCCAGGGCCCCAAGACCGAAGAGCACCAGCAGCACCCATTTGGCGCGGATGGCGGCCGTGCGATGGGCGTAGCGGCGGCTGATCCGGTTGGTGAGAAAGGGCAGCATCCCGATCACCAGCGTGCTGACAACCACAAAGACGACGGTCTTGTAGGTAAACGGCGCGAAAATGAGTCCCAGTGCGATCACCGTGCCCAGGTCGGTGACGAAGCACGCCCCAGGATTCCCATGCCGTACTCGGTTCGGTTGAACCGGGTTTCCAGCATGACGGCGAAGACCACGGCCATGGACGTGGTGGAAAGAGCCACCCCGGCCAACCAGCTCGCCTGGGAATCCCAACCTAAAAGATAGTAGGCCACGGCGGCGCACCCCAGGAAGGGCGCGGCGAAACTGAAAAGACCCACCACGGTCACTTCCTTCCACTTGGCGCGCAGCACCGTCGGCTCGAGCTCCGCCCCGGCCAGAAAGGTGAGCACCACGGCGCCGGATGCCGCCAGAAAGCGCAGCCACGGGGCGTCGGCGCCTAAAGCGCCGGGGCCGATAAACCGCTCGGCAACGAAGCCCGCGGCAATTCCCACGCAGATTTCCACTAAAGCCATGGACACTCTGAGATGATTGGCGATGATGGTGGCCAAAACGGCGAGTGAAAGCCACAGCGCGGCCAGGGCGAACGTTTCGGCCATCAGATTCTCCTCCCAATGAAGTTGACTTTTCTCTGAGGGAGAAGGAAGTCGTTTTATAAAAAATCCCCCCAACCCCCCTTTGGAAAAGGGGGAGTAGGAAGACGCCGGTGTCTCTCCCTCTTTGAAAAAGGGGGTTGGGGGGGGATTTCGTTCCACAGTAGGATGGCGCCGTGTGCAATAACCTGCTTCTGAGGATGCTATATCAGCGCCAAAAGTTGCCTACTATACCACTCAGATAGTAGCAAGTGAAAGAGAATAGACCCACCCAAATCAGAATTATGATGCCTCCCGCAACCCAATTTTTGGGTTTCCCGGCTTTCATGGTCAATGCGGCTTTTTCCCGGCAATCCTGCATTACCTCGGCTGGAATCAGCTTTATCACCAACGCAATGCCCAGGGGAATCAGCACCAGGTCGTCCAAATAGCCGAGCACCGGGATGGGGTCGGGGATCAGATCAATAGGGCTGAACGCATAGGCCACAACAACGATTGCAACCACCCGGGCATACCAGGGAACCCTCCGATCCTTGGAGACGAGATAAAGCGCATACACTTCCTGCTTTAACTTTCGTGCCTTTGCTTTCCATCCTTCAAATGCCATTGAACGCCACCCGTCCATTCAGCCATCTTTTCGGCACAGTCTGTTGGTTGCTTATAACGGTCAATTTCTTAGTGGTTTCCATCGTGTACTTCGAAAACGCGCTGGGCATAAGTTTCAAGCAACACCTCGCAGTCCCGCAGGCGTTTTTCGGCTTCGGCGGCTAACGTTGCCCCGCAAGAGTCGAGTTTTCGGATTTTTGCCAGCCAGGATTCGAGCTTCTTCAGGTCCACATCGTTTTCTTCGATTTCGGCGTAAGCAAAGTGGCGGGCTTTGGTCTCTTTTGCGATTTCAGCTTTGAAGTCCGCACACTTGGAAATAAACTCCCGGTACTCCTCATCGCGATCGGATTTGAACCGGGCGACCACTTTTTCTTCCTGAGATCGATCCAGCGCCACCGTTTCCAAGATCACCGACTCACCACCCATTTCAGTCACATCGTTCTGCAGCATCTTCAGGCGGCGCGCATGGTCGCCGATCTTGGGCAGCAGGCAGACCCCGTTCTGCAGGTATACCGCGCCCATGCTTTTAAGCCGCCGCCACAGGGCGACCCTCTTCCGGGCTGGTTCCGGCGGGACTTTGTAAGTGAATAGCAGCCAGGTTTGTCTTTTCATGGAGCCATGGTTATTGTAACGGTCGTTACATGTCAAGCGTTATGTATCTAATGCAAAAATAAGTCGGATAACGATGTGAGAATTGGCGGGGCGACTGAAAGGCTGCCACGAAACTTTGATGCCAGCGCTGAAACATCCCCGCTGCAAAAAAGTTGTTCTTACGTGCATAAAAAATAAAAATACACTAAATTAACAATAGTGTTAATTAGGAGTCTTTGATGAAAATCAGCGCGCTGAACTCCATAAACCGATTATATTTCGGCTACGAGGATATCGCCAGGGCTCTGAAGATCAACCCGCCTTCAGCCAGGGTGAGCGCAAGCCGGTACGTTAAGCTTGGGCTTCTGATGCGGCTGAAGCGCAATATCTATGTGCTGCGGGAGCGTTGGCAGACGGCAAATCGGGAAGACCAGTTCGCACTGGCGAATCTGGGGCAGTCCCCTTCCTACATCTCACTGATGACGGCCCTGGATTACCACGAGATCACCACCCAGGTTCAGCGAGGCATCATCGAATCGGTGGCCGTGAAACGCACAAAGGAAATATCGCTGAACGGCTGCGAATTCCGATACACCAAAGTCAGCCGCGCGCGCTATTTCGGATTCATCCGTCAACAACAGTTCTTTATCGCGACTCCGGAGAAGGCGCTGCTCGACGCCGTATACCTGATGTCGTTCGGTCGCTATGCGCTTGATCTCTCGGCCATTGAAGACAAGAAGCTCAACCGTAAAGAGATTCGGCGCATAAGCCAAAACTACCCTCCCAAAACTATGAAGATGCTTGAAAAACATGGATATCTTGGGCCGGCATGAAGTTTCTGAAATCGAAGTCTTGGACAAGCTCAACAGTGCAAAGCTGCTCGATCCCCTGGTTTTTGGCGGCGACACCATGCTGCGACTTTGCCATGAACTCAACCGCTATTCCGTCGACCTCGATTTCTGGTTTGTCACAAAGACAGCGCAAAAGGCCTTTTTTGACAAGCTACTGAAAACCCTTGAGCAGGACTACGAGATCACCGACGCGCAGATCAAACATTTCACGCTCCTGGTAGAAGTTCGGACCAACACCTACCCCAAACGTTTGAAGGTCGAAATCCGAAGAGAACAAAAAGAATGCGACTATCAGTCCAAGATCGCTTTTTCACGTTTCAGCACCAAACAGGTCCTTCTCAAGGCCCACTCGCTCGAACAGACGATGAAGAACAAAATCGAAGCGCTCCTCGATCGCGGTGAGATCAGGGACTGTTTCGACATCGAATTCATGCTTCGGCGAGGGATAGCGTTGCCGGAACTCTCCGGCAACCAGTTCAATGATCTTCGGAAGAAAGCGGACGGGTTCAAGGAAAAGGACTTCAAGGTCAAGCTGGGTTCCATCGTGGACAGCAACACGCGGACCTACTATGTCCAGAACCGATTCGGCTATTTGATGGAAAGACTCAGCGCCATCTCTTCCAGCGCGGAGAAATGAGTTGCAGCAGAAGGACTCCGGCTGTCACTTCGAAAGCTCCGGCAGAAGGCGGACTCTCTGCTCGTCGATTTCAAGGGTCGTCTTCGAATACGTCAGCTTCCGGATGATCTTGCCGTCCTTGAAATGCATCACATCGACCCCTCGCCGCTTTTCCGGCTTTCCCTCACAGCCCTTTTCGATCGAGGGCCACTCCAGCTGCCATCGATAGAGGGCCTTCTGCTGCTCAACATCGATAAAGGTCTCTTCCTCCGTGAACCGGAAGCCGCCATGGTTTGCAAACCAGGAGGTCCAGGCCTGCCGGAGGGCTTCCTTGCCTTGCGCTTTACCCCCGGTCCAGTTTTCAAACAAAATGTCGTCGTGGAAGAGTTCCATGACACCTTCAAGATCATGATCATCCCACGCCTGGTTCCATTTGCGAAGGGCATTTTCTATTTCTCGCCTTGTAAGCATGGTCAATCGCTCCTTGCCTTATTCTATTTCACAAATTTTTTTAAATAGTCTGCGAGCAGCGATCCCGAGCCTGCCTTCGACCCGCCTGAAATCGATGCCCGTGATCTCGGCGAGGTATCCCTTGCAGGTTTGTTCGAATACCCTGTTTTTCTTATCCATGCATAAACCCTTCGGCTCATCGGCCGTTATGAGTCCATCTGCAAAAGGGTTTACAAACAATCCGGAGAGGTTGCAAGCCTACCGAGAAGTTAAGTTTGGTTCGCGGGATCCGAGGGGCGGCGGTATTGACAAGCGATGAACTCCTTATCAGTTTATTGTCATAATTTACGATAAGGAGAAAGCGCCATGACAACCAAAAGCAAACCCGTCGCTCCAAGCGGAGCCGTCCATAGCCTCTATAAGGAGCAAATTGATGAAGGACACTCGTAACATCCGAAAAATTTACAAGAGTCAACCCACCATCGAGGGCGCCGGTGTCCATCTGCGGCGGGCCTTCGGTTTCGACGAGGTGCCGCTTTTCGACCCCTTCCTCATGTTGGACGATTTCCGCGGTGACAAACCCGACCAGTACATCAAGGGCTTTCCCTGGCACCCGCACCGCGGCATCGAGACCATCACCTACATGCTGCACGGCGAGGTGGAGCACGGTGACAGCTTGGGGAATAAGGGGGTGATCCGCCCCGGTGATGTCCAGTGGATGACGGCCGGCAGCGGCATCATCCACCAGGAGATGCCCAAAGGCGACGACAAGGGTCTGATGGGGGGCTTTCAGCTCTGGGCCAATCTGCCGGCGGCCCAAAAGATGATGGACCCGCGCTACCGGGACGTGAAAAGAGAGGACATCCCGGTGGTCAGCCTGAAGAACGGGGTTAAAATCCGGGTCATCTGCGGCGACGTCGCTGGGACGAAGGGTCCTGTTGAGGACATCGTTATCGACCCGCAATACCTTGACGTCTCCGTCCCGCGCGACTCGGAATTCATCCACACCGTAAAGCGCGGGCACACCGCATTTGCCTATATTTTCGAAGGCAGCGGCCGGTTCGACGACCAGAAAGCAAAATCGGCAGCCGGCGGGAGCCTGATCCTTTTTTCAGACGGAGACCAAGTGGCGGTGACGACACAGGAGGAGCCGGTCCGGTTTCTGTTGATTTCGGGAAAACCCATCGGAGAGCCTGTGGCCTGGCGCGGGCCCATCGTGATGAACACGCAAGCGGAACTGAAGACCGCCTTCGACGAGTACAACAACGGGACCTTCATCAAACACAAATGACGGTTGCTACCACAGGCGAATATATTTTTTGCCGGTTCTGAGCTCGCCCCGGACCTTCTCCATGTGCCGCAGGGCTGCAATTTCGCGCTCGAGATCCATCGGCGAGATGTTCAAGCGTTCGACCAGGTGCTCGGAGGGTGCACCGCCGGTCTCCTTCAATATCTCCAGTATCTTTTGCTGAAGTTCGGTCAGCTCGAATTTTCCGCCGAGATTCTTGCCAAAGGACTTGGCACTGTGCACCGCCCACGGGTCGCAGGTCTTGGCCGGCGACAGCGCATCCATGTAACAGTCCTCGCAGAGTGCCCGGCCGAGGTGCTCCCGCTCTTCGCCCTCAGGAATCGATGCTTCGCAACGCGCGCATTTCATAATTTGCAGTGACCTATATTTAATCAGAAAAGTTGCTATCCAATACTCGGATTAATTCGGACACACGACTTTTGATATATGGTTCGAGTATCCAGTTTTGAAGTCAGTTCTAAGGATAGATCAGTTTATAACATTGAATCAGCCTATTTCCGAGCATCCCTGCAAGCCTCTTATAAAAAGTTAAGGCGCTTTCAACATTTTTAAGAAGGAATTTGTTAAGATTATTTTTTTCAAATTGCAGCAGGTGGCTCGGTTCCAAGCATTCCGCAGTGGCAGAATAATAGTTGCGGTCAACAAGGCTCGACCATCCGAAAGCTTCACCAGCTTTATCAATGATGTAAATTTCCTTTGCTGGTTCGCCGATGGTTAATCTTACTCGCCCCTCGACCAGCGTGTAAAAATTATCCGCTTTGTCTCCTTCCCGAAAAATTACAGTTCCTTTTTCAAAGTGGACTTTGGCCGAGACAGCCATGAAGTCGTTTACGAAAAGGAAGTCCATTCCCCATAGAAGATCCCCCTGATCAATCAACATTACTTTTCCCTCCTCCCCTTTTTTTATTTCGACTCGAAAGGTATGGTCAGATGGTACACGCCGCTTTCTATTTGGGCGCGGACGGGCAACTCTCCTTTATGGAAAACTTTCATCATAGCCTGGTTGTCAAACAGCACATCGGCCGTAAATCCTTTTAGGCCTCTTTCCTTGGCCAAACGGATGAGCATGCCGTAGAGGTAGGTGGCTATTCCTATCGACTGAAAATTTTCATCCACCACAAAGACCAATTCAGCAAACAAGCCGCCAGGAATACCGAGGTACCGGCCCTCGGCAATGATGCGTCCCTTCCCCTCCTCCCCGACCAGGCCTACGATCGACAGGTCCCGGCTCCAATCCACATTGACATATTCCTGCATTTTAGCGTGAGGCATGCTTCTTACTGAATGAAAGTACCGATAATAGCTGCTTTCATCGGAAAAACGGTAAAACAGGTGCCGCATGCCTTCCTCATCGGAGGGCTTGATGGCCCGGAAGCGCACCCTTACATCTCCTTTGAAGTTTTGGGTGGCACTGATTTCCATCGGATACAATCGGGCACTTTCCGCCAGGAAAACCTGATCGGGATAGACAATTTTTCTTTTCTTGGCTTCCTCCACGAGCATGGCCCTATCATCCGGGTGCGCCACCTCAATAAGAGCTTGGGCACGTTCTCTGACCGTACGGCCCTCCAAATAAGCTACACCATGCTCCGTTACGACGGTACTCACGGATTCGACCATGCTGAATTGATTTGGCCAATCCACAATAGAGGGCAAAATGTTTGGCTGACCTTTGGGGTCCCGGCTGGTGAGCGCGAAAATGGAACGGCCTTTCTCGGAAAGTCCGGCACCGTTAAAAAAATCTAAGACTTCGGATGGACCTGTGGCAATGTTGCCCTTACCCACATAAAGCCCGACCCGCCCGTACAAGTCGATTTTACGGGCTGCGATTATTGTAATAAACTTGGGATTACGCCCAATAATTTGCGGATTAAAAACCTTATCGATGCGCTGGAACTCCACCAGGGGGTTATTGTGCAGCCAAGTGAACAACTCAGGCGTCCCGAACGCATACGAGGTTAGTGATTTTCCTCGGTAGCTTTCTTTACGCCGGTTGGTCACGGCACCGCTTTGGATCAAATCCATCAAAGGGTCAGTGAAAAACGGGGAGTGAATTCCAAGATGACGTTTGCTTTTCAGGTGCTTGCTTAAAGCTTCGTACAGAGGCCCGATGGAGAAGGCAAGGCAGCTCCCATCCTCAATTAACGCCGCCACATTAAACGCCACTTTATCCAACACCGCATCCACCGGCCACCGGTCGAAATATATGGGAAGGTCTTCAGATAAAACCAGGTAGTCAAACTCGGAAACCGGTACGAAGGTGTCGCCAAAGGTTCTGGGGATTTTTAGATTTATTTCACCCACCTTGATGGCGGCCTTTTCCATGGCCTCCCATGCCACATCCACGGCAACCCCGAGGCTGCAGTAGCCGGCGTCGTTGGGAGGGGTAATCTGGATGATCGCCATATCCAGGGGGATTTGACCGGCAGAAATCAGTTCGGGGATTTTCTGAAACCGGCTCGGAACCAGGTCAACCCAGCCTTCTTCAATGGCCTTATCAGCTGCCCAACCGGAAAAAAAGGTTTTTAAACGGAAGTTTTTTGATTTGAGCGCTTCAAGAGAGATCGCGTCGCCAAAACTGACCAACTGTACCAGTTCGAGGTCTTCCAAGTTCTTGCCGATAGACCCCATGATTTGTCGAACCATGGTCCGTGGCTCTGCAACCCCGGTTGTCAAAAAAATGCTCATCCCGGGCTTTATCTTTTTTAGCACGACATCGGGAGAAACCACTAAGGAATCCCAATTTGATCCGGGCAGATTCATATAGGCAATGTTGTCCCGATATCGAAGGATCAAAATGCCGAGACCAGCCAGAAATAACGCCAGGAAGAATGAGAGCTGGAAAGGAGATATCTGAACCGCTAAGCGAAACCAGAGAGCGCTTCAGGTCCGTTGGAATTGGAAAGAGTCTATAACGTGCGCTAAATATACCTTGCCCTGCTTAGAAAAATCAAATGAAATTGAAGCCGGGCATTGAAAATAACTTTATTCGTGTCAGGATCGAAATCATAATGCACATAGCCCCCTCGATCGTATAACTACCGGTCGATGCCGTCGTTTAAGGGCCCCTTCCGTTCCGTTTTGCCCCTTGCATAATTTCCGGATAGCGTGCACGATTACTTTATGGTACAGTAAGGTAAATGTCGTTAATTCAATATCATTGAGTCAAAAACGGAGGGTACACGCCCAATGAAGCCTCATTCCAGCCGTACTTTTTTACTATCGCTGCAGAAATCAGCCGTTCTCGTGGCAGGGTTGTCGACACTGCTGCTGTCAGGCTGCATCGTGGATAGAAGCGCCGCCAGAGACGATCTAATGAAGACCCGGCAGATGATGGTGGCACAAGCTGATCCGCGCACGTTTGTGGATGAAATGCGTGGGTTCGCTCTGGAAAGACTCGACGATCTGTCGGACAAAGAAACTCAGATCATCAACACGAACCCACCGGAAATCGAAAGCAATTACGACCAAACACAATTTTCGTTCGCTTGGAAAGTCTCAGAGGATCATTACATCGAAGTGGTGAGTACCCCGCCGCCGTGCATTCCGATGACCGCGTTCAGAACCAGACAGGTTAAATATATGTGAGCCTGTAACCAGGTACAGGTCTGGTCGCTTGCACCGTTCCCGGCGTTTCCCGTTTCGTAAAATCAGTGCAGCAGATTTCTTTCCATACAAACCACGTGTCAGGCGCGCGGTTGACCGTGCAGCGTGCGCCGGGGCGCGCTAAGAAAGGTGGGCGGCCATCAGGCGCCTAACCGAGCGTATATGTCTCCAGAAACGATTCCTGCCCCCAAGGCGTGGAGCATCTGCTCGACACCTGGGGCATCCACCCAACTCGGGCTTTCCAGGCGGAGCCTTTCCCGGCGACTCCAATTGAAGCGATAAACGCCCAAGCACATCAACCGCCGGATGCACGCCAACGCCCTGTCCTTTTCGAAGCTGATGAATTCAAACGACAGCGCCGGTATTGGATGGGACAGACCGGCAAGCGCCTGCTCTTCAAATCCTTCCACATCGATCTTGCAGAAATGCGGCCACCCGTATTCTTCAATCAGTCGATCCAGGGTGATCACTTCGACTTCGACCCGATGATCCCAGTGTTCAGGCGTTGCGGCGGCAGCGGCCATTGCCCGTCTCCAGGAGGCCGGCGCCAGGGTGCTGATCGTGGGGTTCATACGGTTGATGTGCAAGGTGGCGAGGCCCGGCTGCGCGCCGACGGCTTTGCCAATCAGGGTAAACCGCCGGTGGCCGCCCCATCGTTTCTGAAGGTAGGCGGCACACTGCGGCTGGGGCTCCAATGCGATGACGCGGGCGCCGAGATCCAGGAACGCCCGGCTGCGGCTGCCCAGATGAGCGCCGACGTCAAAGCAGAGTCCGCCCGGTTGAACGAACTGCCTGTAAAATCGGCGAAGCCTGCGCCGGTTGAAGGGTTTCCAGGCGTAAATCAGCTTGGATCGCAGCAGGCCGAAGCGGCTTTTCAGATCTTTCATCGCACGGCATCGGTTACGTGGTTTTCAAACACCAGAAGCCGGTAATGGATCAGGCCTTCCAGATAGCATTTTTGTTTGGCATCCCCGCCTAAAAGGGACCTGAGATAGAAGCCGCGCTTCATCAGGGGGCCAAGAAATCTCACCAGCAGGGAAATCGCCTTGTCCCGCGGCCGGCCGAGACGCAAATACGGAGTCAGGTTTTGATCCTTGATAAGGTGGAAGCCCTTTTCTTCGGCGAGGGATTTCAGGGCAGCGAGATCCCGCAAACCCGGCAACAGCCAATTCCGGCGGTAGTCATCGATCCGCCGGCTTTGCCGGGCGGATATGACGCCGCCTGGGAAAAGATCGCTCAGGCAGTCGTCAATGATGGTCAGCCTGCCGCCGGGCGGCAACACGTCCGCTTGAACACCGAAAAAGACACCAGGATCGGGGCAGTGGGTGAAGGCTTCGATGGAATAGGAAAAGTCTGCCTTAAACCGTTCGGTCGAAAGCTGCAAAAAAGAGACTACTTCGAAATGAAACCGGTCCTTCCGGGTTCCAGGGACCAGGTGCCGGGCGCGGTTTATTTGCAGCGGGCTCAGGCTGACGCCCGTGAAAGATCGAACCCGGGGGAGCCGCCGGCCGAGATAAAACAGGCTGGCGCCAACTCCGCAGCCCAGGTCGAGCACGCGGTTCACCGGGCAGGGGCATTGTTCTATCTCGCGGGCCACCAGCTCGTTGGAATAGTGCATGGCCGCGCCCAGGGAATTGACTTCGGGCGGCCACAGGGCGCCGTGGAGGTTGCAGGTGCCTTCGTCTTTCCCCCACCTCAAAAAACGCTCGGTGTTATGGTCGTAATACTCCCTGACCTGCCGAGCATGCCGGCCTATGTCCGCATTGTGCATGAAGAGGAATCACTACCGAGTGGGCTTAGGTGCGAAAATCTTTCCTGCGTCAGGGCCGAATCATAATAGGCTTATCGCATTTTCACAAACCTTTTATGAAACCCATTGTAGCCAAGCGCTTCAAACCATATTTGTTTTTCGCCGAAATACGGTTGCTTTGCCGCCAATTTAGGCCGGTCCCCACCCAATGGGAAAACCAAGTCGTTTGTGCTGCGGCGAAAAACAATTGACAACTAATAGTGGCTGGTTATCTTTTATGCCAATGAAATTTAGACTTGACTATCTTTCAACGCCATGAAACAATGCCAGCATGCTCGACAGGCCCCTGTACCAAAATGTCTGGAAGGAACTGACCAAGGAAGGTCGCATGGTTTTCATGGAGGGGGCGCGGCGCGTGGGCAAGACGACCCTGGGCGAGATGATCGCCGAATCGTTTGCGAACCGGGAGTACCTGAGCTGGGAGATCCCCGAACACCGTGCGCGCCTGATCCGTGAACCCGCCTTTTTCGAAGCGGTCGAGCGCCGGGACGAGTCGATGCCGTTTGTGATGCTTGATGAGATCAACAAGCACCGCGGCTGGCGCAAATACCTCAAAGGGGCCTATGACCGGGTCGAGGGCGATTACCAGTTCCTGGTGGCCGGCAGCAGCCGGCTGGATTATCCCCAGCGCAGGGGCGACTCCCTGGCCGGGCGCTACTACCTGCTGCATCTGTGGCCTTTCACCCAGGCGGAGCTGGGCCGGGCCAATCTGAAGGCGGAGGAGTTTTTGGGGAACCCTCAGCAGGTCAGCATGGAGCGCCATGCCGAGCTCACGGAGATGTGGCAGACGCTTTCGGAGCAAAGCGGTTTCCCGGAACCGTACCTCTCCGGCCGGAAGACATCCTACCGGCGATGGTCCAGCGCCTATGTGGAGCAGCTGATCCGGGAAGACATCCGGGACATGACCGGGATCAAGGCCATCGCCGAGATGGAAACGCTCTACCAGCTCCTGCCGGCCCAGGCGGGGCAGCTTCTGTCCGTGCCGGCCTTATCCCAGGGGCTGCAGATGGCCTACAACACCATCCGCAGCTGGCTGCTGACGCTGCAGCGGTTTTTTGCGATCTTCAGCCTCGCGCCCTGGTCGCGCGGGGTGCCCCGGGCGATCCGGGAAGGACAGAAGATTTACCTGTGGGATGTGCCCCGGGTGCAGGATCCCGGAGCGCGCTTCGAGAACATGGTGGCGCTCGAGCTCTGCCGGGCGGTGTCGACGTGGAACGAGATGGGCTACGGCCGGTTCAGCCTGCATTTCATTCGGACCAAGGACCAGCAGGAGGTCGATTTCGTGATTGTCGATGACGGTCGTCCGGTGCTGATGATCGACGCCCAGGCCCAGAACCATCAGCCATCGCCGGCCTTGATGAAATTCCAGAGCGCACTGAGGGTGCCGGCGGTGCAACTGGTCAAAACGGCGGAGGGCTACCGTCGCATTGCCAATGAGGACCAGACGATTCTGATCGCTCCGGCCTGCAATTACCTGGCCGGGCTCCCGTAACCTTCGACGAAAGGAGGACTGCAGGAGGGTTTGATCCAGACTCGCAGCAACCCATATGAAATCATTGCGGAAAAAATTTATTGCAAAAAAATTTTTTAGTGCTATTTTCTGCGTTCTTTTTTGATGACTGGGGCAGATTCCTTTCGGCACCCCTGCAACGGCATGTGACCGCCGGGAGGGATCTTCGATCAAACCTGAAATCAGGATTTTTTATGCGAATAAAGGGGAACACAGGGAGTGGAAAAAGAAGATATCTTGCACGCGGAAGGCCGTCTGGGTGAACTGATTATCGGTAACCGAATCCCGAAGGATTACTTTGTCACCAAGGGCTCGGGGCAAAGTGACCTCACGGTTCACGCAGGTTCCTACCATCTTGCCCTCAAGGAGGCAGGCGTCGAAATGTGCAACATCATGACGTACTCCTCCATCCTGCCGGGCATCGCCACCGAAATCCCAAGACCCGAGCGCCTCGTTCACGGTTCCGTGATGGAGTCCATTTTCTCCGTCTGCACGGTCAACAA
Organism: uncultured delta proteobacterium; assembly: GCA_963716325.1. Classification (GTDB taxonomy): domain Bacteria; phylum Desulfobacterota; class Desulfobacteria; order Desulfobacterales; family SpSt-501; genus SpSt-501. Next base: position 93,269 of record CAVQTH010000055.1, read on the forward strand.
GGGCGAACGCGCGACGGCCGGGATCATCTACGGGTGGCTGTACGACAAGAAAACGCACCACAAGTACGGGGGCCTTGTGTGCGAGCTCTACGGCGATCACTCGATCACCGAAATCGAGCGCCGGCTGCACGCCAGCGTCGAGGAGCTCTACTATAACGGCTACTCGGATGATTTCGAGCTCAAGGAGCGGCGCCTCATCACCGAAAGCTTCGTGCCCGAAAAGAAATACGGCACGGCCTTGGCCGCCCTGTGCTTCGTGAATTACCATTACCCGATCCTGCGGGTAAACCTGAACGCCTGATGCCCCGGCTCGATGCGACCCCCCGGGAAAGCGCCGAGACAGAATCGGGATGGGGGTGCTGGCGCCCGTTGCGTCCGGCGAGCCGGCCATCCGGCGGGTGGGTCGATCCCCCGGTGCTTCCATGGCCGGGCGGTGCGATCGCGGGTGAGCCGTCACCACATGCTGGATACCGGATGCTGGGTGCTGGATAAAGCCTAAGACCCATCGGCACTGTTACTTGGTTTATCCAGCATCGAGCATCCCGTATCCAGAATCTTTTTTAAAGGAACTCGTCGATGAAAAAGAAAGACGTTCTCAAGAACCAGGTCCGGCACGTCGACGTCACCGCGTTCGACGCCACCCCGATCATCACCGCCATGCGCGAGATGTCCTTCACGTCGAGAGACACCGCCGTGGCGGCCGACATCTTCTCCCGCATGCTGCGCGACAAGGGGTGCACCATCGTGCTGTCGCTCGCCGGCAGCACCAGCGCCGCCGGCTGCATGCAGATCTACGCCGACATGATCCGTCACAACATGGTGGATGTGGTGGTGGCGACCGGCGCCTCCATCGTGGACATGGACTTCTTTGAAGCTCTGGGCTTCAAACACTACAAGGGCTCGCCCGCGGTCGACGACCGGAAGCTGCGCGAGCTTTACATCGACCGCATCTACGACACCTTCATCGACGAGGAGCAGCTGCAGGCCTGCGACATGACGGTCAAGAAGATCGCCGACCGCCTGCCGCCCAAGCCCTATTCCTCGCGGGAGTTCATCCGCGAAATGGGCCGCTACCTGACCACGCATGCGGTCAAGAAAGGCTCGCTCGTCGAGCTTGCCTATCGCCACAACGTTCCCATCTTTTGCCCGGCGTTCATCGATTCGAGCGCGGGCTTCGGCCTGGTCAAGCACCAGGTGGACCGCCCCGACGGGCACCTTACGCTTGACGCCATCCGGGATTTTTATGAGCTCACCCGGATCAAGATGGAAGCCAAGACCACCGGCATTTTCATGATCGGCGGGGGCGTGCCCAAGAACTTCGTCCAGGACACGGTCATCTGCGCCGAGGTGCTCGGCAAGGAAGTCCCCATGCACAAGTACGCCGTGCAGATCACCGTGGCCGACGCGCGCGACGGCGCTTGCTCGAGTTCCACCCTCAAGGAAGCCTCCTCCTGGGGCAAGGTCGACACGACCTTCGAGCAGATGGTCTTCGCCGAGGCCACATCGGTCCTGCCGCTCATCGTGAGCTACCTCTATCACCGGAAGGACTGGAAAAAACGCAAGCGGCGGGAGTGGTCCAAATTGTTTGCATAGCGTGCCTTCCCGATCTAAATGCCCGAATAGGGGTTCAGGGGGTCAGGGGTTCAAGTAGAAAAATTAATTGATTCAAGCTCTTGAGCCCTTGAACCCTTCCGGCCCGCCTCTCCGTTCCGGATTTCCTCCTCATATCGCAGCACCATCCTTTCCTCCACCATGGGTGGTCCTAACACTCAAGTCTTCCGCTGAAAAGCCGATATGGATCTATGATAAGGTATTCTCAGAGGCAACGGCGAGGGGTAGCAATGTGGACGGCGCCTTCCGATTGATCCAGAAAAACAATCCGAAACGGTTCATTGAAACGCGCAGGGACAGCTTTCTGGTCGGCCGGTCGCAGGAATGCGACATCATCATTCCGGAGGCTTGTGTGTCCCGCGTTCAGGCCAAGGTGTCGTTTGAAAACGGGCGCCATTTCATCAAAAACCTGGGGCGCAACGCCCTGCGCATAAACGGCCGCAACACGGCAGGCGATTTCCTCAAACACGGGGATGAGATCACCTTCGGGAAAACCAGCTTCCTCTATCAGGCCGGCGCCGAGCCGACGGTGGAGTCCACCCCCGAGGCCAAGACGATCCTCGCCTCCGACACCGCTGACACCTTTCCCGAAAGGCGCCTGGTGTGCACCTCTCCATCGGGCCAGGCGGCGGCCCATCGCCTGTCCCAGCCCAAGATATTGATCGGGCGTTCTCAGGAGGCGGACATCGTCCTGAACGACCCTTCGGTTTCCAGGTACCACTGTGTCATCGAGGCACGGGAGGGCGCCTGCCATATCCGCAACATCAGCTCGTCCAACCCCCTGACGATCAACCATGAACCGGCGACCGAAAAACGATTGTATTCCGGGGACCAGCTGAAAATCGGCGCCTGGTCCCTCGCCTTCATCTCCAGCCGCCGAGACGACACCCGGAAGCAGGAGCAGCCCCATCGGCGCCACCCGGTGCATTGGGGGTGGTTTTTCGCCCTTCTGTTTGTCGTTGCGGTTGGATATGCCGCCTACAGCCTGGTGTTCCTACCCTGGATGGAAGACCACACGCTGAACGGCGTCTCCGTGCAGATCGACGCCGGCGAGTTCGACGGCGCACGCGACCAACTGCTCAATTTCCTGGAGAAAGGCCCGACGCCTGAGAACGGTGCGGCCGCCAGAAGACTCCTGGCTCTCGCCGTGGTGGGAGCCGCCGGCCAGAAAGCCCGGAACGGAAACCTGGAGGATGCAGCGGCGTTTCTGAGACAGCACCTGGCCGTCCACGGCGCCGGCAAGGAGGCCGCGCCGGTGTGGGATCAGCTGAACCGCTATCGCATGCAGATCGGCCAGCGCCTGGAAGCGGACTCGGACTATCACCGCTCCCTTTCCTACTATTCAGCGGTTTCCGAGGACAGCCCGTTTTTCCCCGAAGCACAAAAAGCCATCCACCGGATTTGGCTGGATTACCAGAAAAAAGAGCACCAGCAGCAGACGGTGGCCCAGTTGCTCAAAGAGGCGGAGGCCCACTTCGCTGTTAAACGCTACTTGACCCCGGTCCATCAGAATGCCTACAGTGTCTACCAGACCGTGCTCGCCCTCGATCCCCCAAATGAGACCGCACTGAAGCGCATCGAGCAGATTCGAGCCTATTTCCGCACCGAGGGCGATATTCATTTCAAGGCGGGCAACTGGCCCAAGGCGCTTGCCTACCTTGAACGCTACACGCTCATCGATCCGGATGCCATGGACATCCGCGAAAAAATCACCACCTGCCACCGCAAATTGGCCGAACCCCTGCAATCGTCCGCACCGTCGCCCCCGGCAGGTCGCGCGCAAACGCCGGCGGAACCCGGCGAGCAGGAAAAGGTCCGGCAGCTGCTCAAGGAATCCGGGGCCCAGAGTTCCTGGGTCATGAAATACCTTTTCGACGAGAGCCCCCGTGAAAGCGACCCCGAGACCCCGTGGTAGCCGGATCGCCGTCGGGTTGCTTCTCCTGGCACTCGTGCTTTTTTACGCCTGTTCGCAGGTGCCCAAGCCCGCCGTCAACCCGCCCCCCTCCGCGATGGACCTTCCCCGCAAGGTCGCTGTGCTGCCCTTTGAAAACCGCACCGCCAACCCTGAAGCCGCCACCGTGCTGCGGCGGATGTTTTTCAATTTTTTCAGCTCGCTCAACTACGCGGATATAGAGCCGGCCGCAGTGGACGCGACCCTCGAGGCCAGCCGGATGTCGGGGGCCGCGGCCGCCGGTGGATCCTTTCCGCTGGATCGGCTCGGGCAGCTGCTGGGGGTCGATGCCGTGGTGGTGGGGGAGGCCCTGGCGCTCGGGCAGGCCTATGCCGTTGTCTACGCCAACCAGCAGGCGAGTCTGCGCGCGCGGATGCTGCGCTGCAGGACCGGGCAGGTCATCTGGGAGATGGAGCACACCGTTACGTTGCACGAGGGGGATCTGCCCCTGTCGCTTCCCGGCCTGGCGGCCGCCATTGTGAAAACCGCCTTCAACTACCAGCAGAGCAATACCATGCGGGCCGCCTCCGAGCTGTGCATGCAGATGGTCGCAGCCATCCCCAACCCCCCGGCCGAAGCCGAAACCCCTCCGCTGATCCAGGCCCTGGTTCACAACGGGGCCGCCGGCCTGCTTTCGCCAGGCGATGAGCTGAGAGTGGTAATGATCGGCGACAAAAAACATAAAGCCGGCTTGAGCCTTCCGCCGCTGCTGCTTGAAGCACCCATGGAAGAAAAAGAACCGGGGGTCTATGTCGCCTCCTATCGCATTCAGCCCCAGGACCGTTTGGCGGAAGGCCAACTGACAGGGTACCTGCGGTCACCTTCCGGGTCCAGCCGCCAGTGGGTGGACACCCTGGGGCCGATACGGGTCGGAAGGCCGACGGTGCTGCCAGCCTCCATCTCGGCCGACACCGTGCTGGCCGCGGACCGCAGCCCGTATCTGGTGGAGGACGCGCTGGTCGTCATGCCCGGCGTCACGCTGACCATCGACCCGGGAGTGGTGGTGTGGTTCCGCAGCCTGGGGCTGGTGGTGAGGGGGATCCTCCAGGCCCGCGGCACCGCCGAGCACCCGGTGGTCTTCAGCGGCTTGAAAGTCAAAGGCTGGAAGGGGATCTTTGTCGAAGGCGGCGAGGGCGAAAATCTCCTTCGTCACTGTCGGATTTCCGGAGCGGAGTTCGGCGTCCGCTCCGCCCGCGCACGGCTCGTCGTTGAAGACTGCCGGTTCCAAGAAAACACCTGGGGCGTGGTGGGCGAGGACGGGCAGATCGACATCAGCGGCAGCCTGGTGCGGGCATCGGCCAAAACCGGCATCGCCGCCCGCAATTCACGGCTCGCCGTGAGAGGTTCGGTGGTCACGGAAAATGCGGCCGGAGGCTTCCTGCTGGAGGGCTCGCCCGCGATCATCGAAGGCAACAACATCGTCAACAACGGCGGCTGGGGCATCAAGACGGCCGGCCCGCCCACGGAGGTTCTCGCCGGCAACAACTGGTGGGGCCAGGTGGAGCCGGATCTCTCGGAGATGGTCAGGGGCGCTGTTCAGACGCATCCGCTGCTGCCGGCGCCGATCCGTGCCGGGTTTGCCACCGGGCATCTAAACTGACTGCACGAGCAGCACCACGCTGAGGGCGATCATGACCACGGTGGTCAGCCATGCCACGCCATTGAAGACCATGCCGTTGGTATGCTTCTGCATCAATTTGCGGTCATTGACCAGCAGCAGGATGAAGACCAGGATCACCGGCAGAACGATGCCGTTGATGACCTGCGAAAAATACATGATGGAGATCAGCGGCATGCCGGGCAGCAGGATGATCCCGGCCCCGAGAAAGATCATCAGGGAATAAAACCCATAGAACTCCGGCGCCTCGACGAATTTCTTGTCGATCCCGGTTTCCCACCCCAGCCCCTCGCAAATCAGGTAGGTCGTCGACAACGGTAGGATGGAAGCGGAGAACAACGAGGCATTGACCAGTCCGAAGGCGAACAGGAAGGTGCAGTAACTGCCGGCCAGCGGCGCAAGGGAAAGGGCGGCATCCTTGGCCGTCTCGATTTGAACACCGTTTTTGTGAAGGGTCTCGGCGCAGGCCAGGATGATAAAAAAGGCGACCACGTGGACGACGATGGACCCCATGATGACGTCCCAACGCGCAAACTTGTAGTTTTCGATACGGATGCCCTTCTCGACGATGGACGCCTGCAAATAGAACTGCATCCAGGGGGCGATGGTCGTTCCTACAAGGCCGATGACCATGGTCGTCTCGGCAGGCGTCAAGCTCAGGTTCGGGTGAATGAAATTGTTCAGCACCTCCCCCCAGTCCGGTTTGACGATCACCCCGGTGATGATGTAGGAAATATAAAACACGCACGCCACCAGGAACACTTTTTCCACCGACTTGTAGCTGCCCTTGACCACCATGGCCCAGACCAGCACGGCGCTGATGGGCACCGCAATGTACTTGCTGACCCCGAACACCTCCATGCCCGCGGCAACCCCGGCGAATTCGGAGATCACGTTGCCCATGTTGGTCAGGAACATCCCGATCATCAGGTAGAAGGTGATCTTGGCGCCGAATTTTTCGCGGATCAGATCCTGCAACCCCTTGCCCGTTACAACCCCCATGCGCGAGCACATTTCCTGGACGACGATCAGGGAGATCATGATCGGGATCAAAGACCAAATCAGTTTGAGCCCGAATTGCGCCCCGGCCAGGGAATAGGTGGTGATGCCGCCGGCGTCGTTGTCCACATTGGAGGTGATGATCCCCGGCCCCATCAGTAAAAAAAACAGGCTGATGTTTTTCCACAGAGGCCGTTCCGGGTCGGCAATCGATTTCCAAAATGTCTTCATAGATTTTGTCCCTGCTGCTTCAGAACCCCATCACAGGTGCCTGCCGTCGGCATCAGCCCGCGCTGGGGGCCAAAATTTCCAGAACGCTGCGGAGCCGAATCGCTCCTTTCAAGCGGCCCTGATCGTCCACCACCGGCAACGCCCTGAACCCATACTTGGTCAACAGGTCAACCACTTCGTCTTCTCGGGCGTCCAGCCTGGTCGTTATCAACCGGCTCGTCTGAATTTCGGAAAGCCGCTGCTGCGCGGAAGCGACGAGGAGCTCGCGCATGCTGACGACTCCGGAGAGCACGCCCGCCGGGTCCACCACATAGATGTAATAGAGCACATCCAGCTCGGGCTCCTCCTCCTTCCAGCGTTTGAACGCCGATTCGACCGTCTCTACCGGCGAAAGGCTGAGCAGGGCGGTGGTCATCATGCCGCCCGCGGTTTCATCGGGATGCACCAGAAGCTCCCGCAGGTCCTCAGCCCGGTCCTCCTCCATTTCTCCCAGGATTTCTCGTGCGGTTGCCTGAGGCAAATCGGCCAGGAGGTCGACGGCGTCGCTATCCGACATTCCCTCGATGATATCCGAAGCCTTGTCGATGGAAACGGTCTCGATCAGGGCCTGCTGCAGTTTGGGGTCATCGATTTCCTCCAGGGTTTCCGCCGCGGTTTCGGGATCCAGGGCATGGAAGATCGCCTCCCGGTCATGGCCGCTTAAATCCTCAAGAATGTCCGCCAGCTCAGCCGGGTGAAGCTGGGAGAGTTTTTTCTGAGACACACTGAGCTGCAGCGGGCCAGAGCCGGAAAGCAGATGAACGTACTTCCAGCCGATGATGGTGTTGGGCCACTCATAGGCGAACATCCACCGCAGCGCGGCGGACAGCCCGCTTTCCCATCCAATCCGGCGCATCAGCCCGCGGAACCCCACATCGAAATGCACCAGGCGCAACTGAGAGTTGAGATGCAGGAATTGGATGTCGTTGACACGGACCACCTTGGCGCCGAAGGTGTCGACAATTTGTTTGTCCAGCACCTGATCCTTCAGGAAAACGTTATCTGGACCCGGGGAGGTTATCTGGCCGACGGCGGCGGCGCTGGGAGAGAAGGTGAGCTGCGGCGCGATACGGATTATGCAGGACCAATGCAAAAAGGCCGTGGGGCCGGCGAAACCCCTTCGGACCAACATGCCGATGACCAGCGGATAGGGTTCCACCCAATCCACCACCAGGTCCACGGTTCGGCCGAGGTACTCACCTTCCGGCGTGTAGATTCGGCGGTGCAGCAGTTCGCTGAAGAAGTAAAAGTCTTTCGGAGTGGCGGTCATGGGCACCTCCTGTCCGTCTTGGGGCCATCGTTCCGAGGCCAAAACGGCAGGAGCCTGCCCGCGGATCAGGGGCGCAGTGCTCTCTGGGAGGTGTTTTGGTCTCGGACGAGCAGAACTTGCGGCAGAGTTGAACGGCATCTGCCTCGCCGGCATGGGTGACTCGGACTACTGCCAGGGTCGTCTGTGTTCATGCATTGCGTCCTTGGGTGATGAATTTTAATTGCAAGGCATTGAAACGGCATTGATGTAAATTTCAAGCTGCTCTCTTTTAGAGACTACGTCTTTCAAAAGCAAGACAAAATCGATGCGCAAGGCGTTTTTTTACGAAACCGCCACCTTGCGCAGCCCCACGCACTTCAAATAGGCGGTCTCGGGCATCGACAGCAGCACGGGGTGGTCCTGGGCCTGGCCGCCGCGATAAATGACGTGGGCCAGGCCGCCATCTTTTTCGACGGCGGCCGCGAGCAGGCCGAGAAAATCGCTCTCCGCAATGTGATGGCTGCAGCTGCAGGCGAGCAGGATGCCGCCGGGCCGAAGCCGGCGCCAGGCCAGCCGGTTCAGCTTCTGGTAGGCCTTGAGGGCCTTCGGAAGGTTTTTTCGGGATTTGACGAAGGCCGGGGGGTCGGCCACCACGGCATCGTAGAGGGTCGTATCGCGCGCCAGGAAGTCAAACACATCCTCGCCATGGAGGGTGGCCTTCTCCGCCGGGATCCGGTTGGCGGCCAGCCCCCTTTCCACCAGCTGGAGCGCCTCGCGGCTTTGATCGACAAACGTTACGTGCTGGGCGCCTTCATGCAGACCCCGCAGGCCCCAGCCGCCGGTGTAGCAAAAAAGATCCAGAAGCCGGCCGCCGCCTGTTTCCCTGACGAGGGAGCCGAAATGCAGACGGTTGTCGCGCTGGTCCAGGAAAAAGCCTGTCTTCTGCCCCGCCACCAGGTCGGCCGCATAGCGAACGCCGCCTTCCTGAACCTCCGCTCGCGACATGGCTGCCGGCTCACCGAATGCGACCCGGTTGAACGATTCCACCGCCTCCAGCTGCCGGATGCCGGCATCGCAGCGCAGCACAACCCCCTGCAGCGACACCCCCAGAGCTTCTGCAAGAATGCCGGGCAGGATTTCTTCCAGCAGTGGTAGCATGATATCCATGCCCGCGGTGGTGCTCTGAATCACCGCATAGGGCGGGTAGAAATCGATCACCAGCCCCGGCAGCAGGTCGGCCTCGGAAAACACCAGGCGCGCGGCTTGCCCCATTGGAAGCGGCCGGCGGCGATCGAACGCCCGCCGCAGCCGGTCGACCATCAGCCGCCGGGTGTCGCTCACCTCGCCGAAAGCGACCGCCCGTCCGGCGATCAGGGAGTGCCGGTTGAAATAGCCGACGCCAACGGTTCGGCGGTCGCGGGTAAAGCGGCACCAGTAGGCCTCCGCCGGTTGGTCTTCACGGCCCAGGATTTCATTGGAATACACCCACAAATATCCACCGGCCAGACGCCGCGCCGCGCGTGGAGTGATTTCAACCGCAGGCATATTCGATGATGCTGTTTGCATTTTCGCCATCCCATTCAAAAAAACTACGCAACGCCGAAACTCGGCTTGCATCACCGTTTTTCAACCCCATGTTCGTGCCCACTTTAGACCATATGGATCGAACGCACAACCCGCGTGGGGTTTTCCTTTTTTTTATTGTGTCAAGGGGGATTTGACAACAGGTGGGCGATCATTTCTTTTCTGATTTCAGCCCAGGCGGGCCGGCCTACCGAAGCCTCATCGATGACGATGTGCCGCAGCATGCCCTTCAGCAGGGGTCGCCCGTTTCGCACCGGGTGAAATCGCCACTGGTCCAGGTTGTGCGCTTCCGCCAGGTTTTTGATTCCGCTGATGGAGACCAACTCGTCGTCCGGATCCATGACCACCAAGGAGGGGATGTTGATCTTGGGACCTGCATGAGATTCGAAGTGGTCGAGCGTTTCAAAAAGGGCATTGTATCCTGCCATCGGCGTTCCGGGATTAGCGAGGTACTCCGCGGGGGCAAGGGCCGGTATCACCAGCCGCGGAAACGGCGTGAAGAGCCGGATGGTATAGTCCCACCCGTGCAGGCTTAAAGCGGGCGCAAAGAGCACCGCGCGGTCGAAGGCCACATCCGGCCGGGCGGCCATCATGTCGAGCCCGATCAAGCCGCCGTAGGAAAAACCGACCAGAAACAGCGGCACCCTCTTCTCCCGGGCGTTGCTGCGCGCTTCCTCGTAGCCCTTGAGCGTTTCCTGAAACCAGGCAGGATAGGAAACCCCCTTGAAGTCCTCCAGGCGGGATTGGGTTGCATCCAGACCATCCCGCCGCCGGTAGTTGTCTCCGTGGCCTCTCAGGGACAGCCGCATCGTGTCGATCCCCGCTTCGTTCAGAGCGGAAATGACGGCCGCCATGCGGGTTGGGTTCAGGTTGAGTCCGTGGATGACGAGGGCCACGCCCCTCGGTTTTACCGTATCGCTGCAGCGAAACCAGTCCATCGATGGGTCTGAGTCCTCCGGGGAGGCAACCGGTTGAGGCCTGTCTATAAGGTTTGCCTCACCCAGGCTTCCTAGAATCAGGAGTGATGTCAGCAGGCACACAACAAGGATGCCGAGTCTCATCTTCCGGCAAATAAAATTACCGCCGCAGGCAAAGCCTGCGGCGGTAATTTTATTCTCCCACGGCAAGGTTGATTTCCTGACGGGCGTTCGCACCGAAAGCCACGTTCATGGCCTCGTCAATACGGTCCACCGGAACGATGCGCAGGGCTTCGCGGACCTCCTGGGGGATGTCCTCCAGGTCTTTCTCGTTGCGCTTGGGCAGGATCACGGTGGTGAGGCCCGCGCGGTGAGCGGCCAGGACCTTCATCTTGATGCCGCCGACCGGCATCACCCGTCCGCGCAGGGTCACCTCGCCCGTCATGGCCACGTCGCCGCGAATCGTTTTCCCGCTGAAAAGGCTCGCCATGGACATCACCATGGCCACCCCCGCGGAGGGCCCGTCCTTGGGAACGGCGCCGGCCGGCACGTGCAGGTGCACGTCCGTGATCTCGAAAACGGATGAATCCACCCCCAGCAGCTCGGCCTTGGAGCGCACGTAGCTGTGGGCGATCTGGGCGCTCTCGCGCATGACGTCCCCGAGCTGGCCGGTCAGCGTGAGGCCGCCCTTGCCCTTCATGCGGGTGGCCTCGATGAAGAGGATGTCCCCTCCGACCGAGGTCACGGCCAGGCCCGTGGCAATGCCGGGGATCTCGATGTTTTCGGACAGCTCGGACTCGAATTTCTCCTTTTTCAGATGCGAGCGCACCAGCTCCGGCGTCACCACCACATGCGTCCACTGATGGCCGACGATCTTGACGACACTCTTGCGGCAGACCGCGCCGATCTGGCGCTCCAGGTTGCGCACGCCGGCCTCGCGCGTGTAGTCCTGAATGATTTTCTGCACGGCGTCGTCGGTAAAGGTCATCTCCTCGTCCATGAGACCGTGGGCCTTGAGCTGCCGCGGGACCAGATGACGCTTGGCGATCTGCATCTTTTCGTATTCGGTGTAGCCGTCGAGCGCGATGATCTCCATGCGGTCGCGCAGGGGCGGCGGGATGGTCTCCAGCTGGTTCGCCGTGGTGATGAAGATGACCTCACTCAGGTCGAAGTCCACGTCCAGGTAATGGTCCCGAAACGCGTGGTTCTGGGCCGGGTCAAGAACTTCCAGCAGGGCGCTGCTGGGGTCCCCGCGCCAGTCCATCCCGACCTTGTCGACCTCGTCCAGCATGAACACCGGGTTGCGGGTGCCCGCGCGCTTGACGGCCTGGATGATGCGGCCCGGCATGGCGCCAATGTAGGTCCGGCGGTGGCCGCGTATCTCGGCCTCGTCGCGCACCCCGCCCAGGCTCATGCGAGTGAAGCTGCGGCCGAGGGCCCGGGCGATGCTCTTGCCCAGGCTGGTCTTGCCGACCCCCGGAGGCCCGGCAAAGCACAGGATCGCGCCCATGGCCTCGGACACCGACCCGTCCTCTGTTTTGACCTTGACGCCGCGTTCGGCCACCATTCTGCGCACGGCGAGATATTCGATGATGCGCTCCTTGACGTCCTGCAGGCCGTAGTGGTCCTCGTCGAGCACGGCACGCGCGTTGTCGATGTCGGTGTGGTCCTCGCTGGCTCTATTCCACGGAAGGTCCACCAGCCAGTCCAGATAGGTCTTGATGATGGAGGCCTCGGGCGAATGCGGGGACATGCCCTGCAGTCGTTTGAGCTCGCGCTCGGCCTCCTTGCGGGCCTCCGCCGGCAGGTCGGCCTTTTCGATCTTCTCCGCGTAATCGTTGGACTCGGAGCCGCCCTCCTCGGGTTCTCCCAGCTCCTTCTGGATCGCCTTTAGCTGCTGGCGCAGGAAATAATCCCTCTGGGCCTTGTCCATCCCCTCGCGCGCATCGCTTTGGATCTTCTGGCCCAGGGAAAGGACCTCCTTTTCCCGGGTGAGGTGGGCAATCAGCGCGCGCAGCTTGTCTTTGACGCTGTCCGCCGCGAGGATCTCCTGGGCCTTGGCCATTTCGAGGCCGGCGTAATTGGCCACGAGATAGGATAGATAGCGCGGGTTCTTTATCTGGGACAGAAAATCCCCCGCCTCCTTCGGGTAGTTCGGGGAGAGCGCCACCACCTCGCGGGAGAGATCGATCAGGCTGCGCTGCAGGGCGTTGGTCTCGACGTCGGCTTCGATGAGATCGCCGGCAAGAGCGATACGGGCCTTCAGATAGGGCTTGTCCGACGTCCAGTACTGAACCTTGAAACGCTCGAGGCAGTGGACGATGACGTTCAGGTGCTGCTCAGGTGTTTTCACCACCCGTTCGATCCGGGCAATGGTCCCGACCTCGTACACCTGGCCGGGCAGGGGTTCTTCGACCTGGGGGTCCTTCATGGACACCAGGCCGACGAGATGATCGCCCTGCTGCGCGTCCTCGATCAGCTTGATGGACCGCGATATGCCGACCGACAGCGGGATGATGGTGAACGGGAATGCCACGGTGTTGCGCAAGGGCAGGATGGGCAGCTCCGCGGGAACCTGATGCGCAGCCAGCCCCTGGGGGTTGCCCTCGGCGTCCGCTGCGACACTGAATATTTTTTTTGTTGTGGTCATGCGATGGTCTCCGATCTAATCAATCCCCGATTCATTATTTGTTTATTCCTCGTAGCGAAAGTAATGCCTGCTGGGGGATTGTAAAGCGGCGCGTCCTGGTCTAAATAACCGTTGGCCCCTTTTGGTTCCGGCTGGTCCGGGTTGGGAGGATGTATGCTAAAGTTCCTGTGTGGGGTTGTCGCCGGATGGTGCATTCTGACGACAGCCTGTGTCCAACGGGTCCTGGAGTCGGCACCCGTGCACAACGTACCCCGAGAGGTCCCGGAAAAATTCCAGGCGATCTACCGCGATATCGACACGGAGATCGACCGCCAGCTGCCGCTCATCCCGCTTCCCTGGGGGCAGAAAAAAACCGGAACGGCCTTCGGGGTCGAGCTTCTGGTGGCCAACAGCAACCGCGGGGAGGCGCTTCTGACCGGACAGGTCCTGAGCGCGACCGCCCTCACCCTGGACCGCCTGAAGGCATTGGGGGTGCAAAGCGTTTCGCTCAGCCTGCAATACCCGGTGCTGACGCGCAGTCATCCGCAGACGCCTCAATACCGGGAGTTCTACCGGGGGGTCGCCGCCGAAATCCGCAAGAGGGGATTGATGATCGTCGCCGAAATGGGGTCGGCCTTCCGGGAGCCGGAGTTCAGCCAGATCGGCGCTGACTACCGCGGGTTGAAGCGCGACAAGTTCGGCGCCGGGCTGAGGGAGATGGCCGAGGCCGTCATCGCCGACATCCGGCCGGACTTTCTCACCATCCTCTCGGAGCCGGACACCCAGACCCGCAACACGGGGCTGTCGTTTTCACCCGCGGAATTCGCGGCGACGATCATACAGGTGATAAAGGACCTCGACCACCCCGGCGTCAAGCTTGGAGCCGGCGCCGGGAGCTGGGTATCGATCGATTACTTCAAGGCACTCGCCGCCATCCCGGAGCTGGACTACATCGACTTCCACATCTATCCCGTCCAGTATGGTTTTGCATCCGACCGGGTTTTGAAAGCCGCCGAAGCGGCGCGGGCCAAAGGCAAGCGGGTGTCGATCGGCGAGGCGTGGCTTTACAAAGTCCTCGGCCGCGAGCTTACCCACATTGCCCCGGTCGAGGCTTTCGGCCGGGACGTGTTTTCCTTCTGGCAGCCGCTGGATGAGAACTTCATCCAGCTGGTGGTCAACCTCGCCCGCACCATCGATGCCGAGTTCTGCTCGTTTTTCTGGATGGAGCACTTCTACAGTTATCTCGATTATACGGCGGAGACCAGCCAACTGTCATACGATCAGCTTAAACGCATGATCAACCGCAGGGCATGGGAGAACATCGAGAAAGGAACCCTCAGCGCGACCGGCCGGAAGTTCAAAGATCTGATCAAGCGCTAATGGGGAGAAGAAGGGTGTTGAAAACCTGTCTATTTAAACAGTTCTTGACAGCCGTTGGGAAAAACTTTAATAATAGCGAAAATACAAAATTCGATTCTTTCGAGATAGAAATGTTTGGACGCTTCTTTTGCTTTTGGTGGTTTAGAAGCGTCCATCCGGGCCGGTAGCCAAAACCCAACGACATACAACCCCGGATGGACCGATAGCGGTCTGTCCGGGGTTTCGCATTGAAAGCCCCGAGACCCAACCTCGGGGCTTTGCGTTTTTTAGGATGTGAACGCAGACCCAAAAAGGAGGCGCGCCATGATCCTGGAACTGGATAAAGACCTGACCCTGGAGGGTAGAACCGAGCTGATCCGCAAGCTCAAGGCCAAGCGCTGCGACTGCCGGGAGCTGCCGCCCACGGAAGCCGAGCGCATCGGCATCCTCGGCAAGCCCGGCGTCGCCGAAGAGGAGCTGCGGCGGCTTCCCGGAGTGGCCAAGGTGCTCCGGGTCAAGACCCCCTACAAGCTGGTCGGGCGCGAAATGCACCCCCAGGACACCCTCGTGCGGGTGGGGGATGTGCTCATCGGCGGCGAAAACATCTGCGTCATCGCCGGACCCTGCGCCATTGAAAGCCTCGAGCAGGCGCTCACCATCGGCCGCGAGGTCAAGAAGGCCGGCGCCACCCTGTTCCGCGGCGGGGCCTTCAAGCCGCGCACCTCGCCTTACTCCTTCCAGGGGATGGAGGAGAACGGGCTCAAAATTCTCTCCGAGGTGCGCGAGACCTTGGGCCTTGGGGTGGTGACCGAGATGACATCGCCCTCCCAGGCCGACCTCATGATGAAGTATGTGGACGTGGTCCAGGTCGGCGCCCGCAACATGCAGAACTTCGAGTTGCTCAAGTGCGTGGGCCGCATGGGCAAACCCGTGCTGCTCAAGCGCGGCCTGTCGGGGACGATCGAGGAGTGGCTCATGTCCGCCGAGTACATCCTCTCCGAGGGCAACACCCAGGTGGTGTTGTGCGAGCGCGGCATCCGCACCTTCGAGCCGTACACCCGCAACACCCTCGATCTTTCCGCCATCCCGGTCCTGAAGAAGCTGACGCACCTGCCGATCATTGTCGACCCCAGCCACGCCACGGGAATGCGCGAGAAGGTGAGCCCCATGGCGCGCTCCGCAATTGCCGCCGGGGCGGACGGGCTCATGATCGAGGTGCACCACGATCCGGATCACGCCATGTCCGACGGCGCCCAGAGCCTCTACCCCCAGCAGTTCCGCCAGCTCATGCGGGACATCTATGTGATTGCGCCGGTCATCGGCAAGCAGCTCGACTTCGCCCACCTGGAGCGGGTGAAGGTCATCGACCGCAAACGCAAAAGCGGCAGCGCGCGCCAGCGGGCCGCCTTCATGGGCCGGGTCGGCACCTTCAGCCACAAGGCCTGCCTCCAGTATTTCGGGGACGCCGCCGAGGCGGTGCCGCTGCCGACCTTCCAGTCCATTTTCGAGGCGATCAAGGCGGGCGGGATCGATTACGGGATCGTGCCGCTGGAGAACTCGCTTTCCGGAAGCATCCACGAAAACTACGACCTGCTGCGGGACTACGATCTGCGCATCATCGGCGAGGTGAAAATCCGCATCATGCAGAACCTGCTGGCGAAGCCCGGCACGGAGCTGTCCGACATCCGGCGGGTGCTCTCCCACCCCCAGGGGATCGAGCAGTGCCGCCAGTTTCTCTCCCAGCACAACTGGGAGCTGGTGGCTGTGAGCGACACGGCCGGCGCCGCCGAACGGGTCAGCACCTCGAAAGACGCCGGAGACGCCGCCATCGCCGGCCTCATCACCGCCGAAATCTACGGCCTGGCCGTCATTGCCGAGGGCATCGAAACCAATCCCCGCAACTACACCCGCTTTGTCGTCGTCGGCAAAGAGCCGATCGAGGACCGCAAGGCCTCCAAGACCTCGCTCATCTGCACGGCGCGCAACGAGCCCGGCGCCCTGTTCGCGATCCTGAGAGTATTTGCCGAGAACCAGGTCAACATGATCAAGCTCGAGTCCCGGCCCATCCCCGGTGAGCCGTGGAAGTACCTGTTCTACATCGACCTGGAGGCCGACCTGGAGTCCCCGGAACTGGCCGGCGTGCGCGCCGCGATCACCGAGAGAAGCGAGTATCTCAAGATCCTGGGTTGCTACTAAGGACGGATGCCACGGAAGAGCGGCGCAACGCCGCTGTATTTCCGAGAGAGGCTCGTTGGGGGTGTGTCGGGCAAGGACGGCCCTTGGGGTTTCGGGCTTACAGATTTGAGCGTGACGCTCATATCAGGTGGCATGCCACCTCGTGGCCGCCGCCGCTGTCCCTCAGAAGAGGCGCCTCGTGGGTGCAGATGTCTTTGCGGGCAAAGCAGCGGGGGTGGAAGCTGCAGCCGGATGGAGGGTTGAGAGGGCTCGGCACGTCCCCCAGGAGCAGGATCTTCTCCCGGCGCAGATCCGGGTCGGGAATCGGTACGGCCGACATCAGGGCCTGGCTGTAAGGGTGGCGGGGGTCCGAGTAAAGCGCCTCGGCGACCGCCGTCTCCACGATGCGGCCGAGGTACATCACCGCCACCCGGTCGCTGATGTGCTCCACCACGCTCAGGTCATGGGCAATGAAAAGATAGGAAAGTTCCAGCTGCTCCTGTAGCTGGGCCAGCAGGTTGATGACCTGGGCCTGGATGGACACGTCCAGCGCCGAGACCGGTTCGTCGCAGATGATGACAAGCGGGTTCAGGGCCAGGGCCCGGGCGATGCCGATGCGCTGGCGTTGGCCTCCGGAGAATTCGTGGGGATATCGGTTCATGTAGGCGGTGTGCAACCCCACGCGCTGCATGAGGTGCGCCACCCGTTGTTGGATTTCTCCCTTGGACAGGGACAAGTGGTTGCGAATGGGCTCGGCGATGATGTCGCCCACGCTCATGCGCGGGTTCAGGGAGGAGAACGGGTCCTGGAAAATGACCTGCAGCGACGCCCGGACCTTGCGCATCTCCCCGCGGTCGAGCTCGAGGAGGTTTTGCCCGTTGAAGTTGATGCGGCCTTCGGTGGGCTCGATCAGCCGCAGCAAAGAGCGGCCGACCGTGGTCTTCCCGCAGCCGCTCTCACCCACCAGCCCTAAAGTCTCCCCCCGCTTCAAGCTGAAGCTGACGCCGTCCACGGCTTTGACGTGGCCGGCGGTTCGGTCCAAAATCCCCTTTTGGACCGGGAAGTACTTTTTAAGGTTTTCAACCTCGAGCAGGGCCATGGGTTTCTCTACCTAGTGATAGGTCTAAACGCCTTCGCAATCCGCCTAAGACTCAGGCCATCTTTGTCCCTAAACTATCAGCTTCCAGCCAGCAACTCACGCGACGGTGTTCGCCGAGCCTGATCATCGGTGGGGGTTCGGCGCAACACACCGGCATGGCTTGCGGGCAACGCGGGTTAAACCGGCATCCGGACGGCATGTGCAGCGGGTTGGGGACCATCCCGGGGATTTCCTGCAGCCGTCTGCTCGGCCGCTTGCTGCGGCCGATGACCGGGACCGACCCCAGCAGCCCCCGGGTGTATGGGTGCCGGGGGTCCTTGAACAATTCCCTTACCGGCGCCTCCTCCATGATCTTTCCGGCATACATGACGATCACACGGCTGGTGGCCTCGGCGATGATCCCCAAGTCATGGGTGATGAGGACGATCGCCGTCTGCAGTTCATCCTTGAGCCGCAGCATGAGGCTCATGATCTGCGCCTGAATGGTGACATCGAGCGCCGTGGTGGGCTCATCCGCCAGGATGAGCTTCGGCCCGCAGGCGAGCGCCATGGCGATCATGGCCCGCTGGCGCATGCCGCCTGAAAATTTGTGAGGGTACTGGGACATTCGCGTCTCCGGGCTGGGGATCTGCACCTTCTGCAGCATTTCCACCGCCCGCTGCCAGGATTCCGGGCGGGTCAGGCGTTTATGCAGGCGTACGCCTTCCGCGACCTGCTCGCCGATGGTGATCACCGGGTTCAGGGAAGTCATCGGTTCCTGGAAGATCATGGAGATCTCGCTGCCCCTCACGGACCTCACGGCATCCGTGTCCATTTGCAGCAGGTCCCGGCCATCGAAGTGGATGCGGCCCTCGATAGAGGCCGGCGGGCAGCGCAGCAGCCTGAGGATCGACAGGGCTGTGACGCTCTTGCCGCAGCCGCTTTCGCCCACCAGCCCGAGCGTCTCCCCCGCGTAGACCTCGAAGTCGATTCCATCCACGGCGGCCACCACCCCGTCCATGGTGTCGAATCGAGTGTAAAGGTTCTCGATACACAGCAGCGGTGGGATGTCAGCCATCATACCTTGAACCGTGGATCCAGGGCATCCCTCAACCCGTCGCCGAGGAGATTGAAGCTCAGGACCGCCAGAAATATGGCAATGCCGGGGAAGGTGGCGACGTGGGGCGCATTGAACAGATACCCGCGTGCGGAGCCGAGCATCGCTCCCCATTCGGGCGTGGGCGGCTGCACCCCGATACCCAGAAAACCGAGGCCGGCGGCAAAAAGGATGGCCATTCCCATGCCCAGGCTCGTCTGCACCGTGATGGGCACCATCACGTTCGGCAGGATGTGCCGGAGCAGGATCATCCCGTCGCGGGTGCCGGCCGCCCGTGCGGCTTCCACGTACGCTTCCTCCCGGACGGTGAGCACGCACCCTCTCACCAGGCGGATGTAAAGCGGGATCATGCTGATCCCGATGGAGATCACGGTGTTGTTGATCCCCACCCCCAGCACCGACACCAGACCGAGGGCCAGCAGAAACCCGGGAAATGCCAGCAGGGTATCGGTGACCCGCTGGATGAGGAAGTCGACTCTCCCGCCGAAATACCCGGAAACGAGACCGAACGGCACGCCGAAGAAAAGGCCGACGGCCACCACCCCAACTGCGATAAGCAGGGACACCCGCGCACCGTAGATGACCCGTCCCAGGATCGAGCGGCCCAGTTCGTCGGTCCCCAGGGGATCCTTGAGGGAGGGCGGCTCCAGGGCCATGATGAGGTTCGGCGCCGCCGGGTCCCCGCGGAAGATAACCGGCGCCAGCAGGGCGCAGACAATGTAGAACAGAAGCAGGATACCACCGGCGACGGCCGCCCGGTTGCGCCTCAGTTTGACCCAGAAGCGCCGAAAGCGGCTTTCGGTCGGGAGCTCCGTCGGCAGGCAAACGCGTTTGTCGGTGCCTTCAGTCATAGCGGATGCGCGGATCTATTAGGGCATAGGCGAGATCAACGGCCAGATTCACCAGGATGTAAAGCAGGCCGAAGATGAGGATCGTCCCCTGGATCACGGGGTAATCCCGGGCGAGGATGGAGTCCACGATCAGCCGCCCGATGCCCGGCCAGGCGAAAACAGTTTCGGTCAGAACGGCTCCACCCAGGAGCAGGCCGAACTGCAGGCCCACCACCGTGACAATGGGAATGAGGGCGTTTTTGAGCGCATGCTTGATGACGACGACGTTTTCCCTCAATCCCTTGGAGCGGGCGGTGGTGGTGTAGTCTTGGGAAAGGGTCTCCAGCATGGTGGAACGCGTCATGCGGGCGATGAAGGCTACCACAAAGGAGGCCAGCGTCACCGACGGCAGCACCACATGCTGCCAGCCGCCGGTGCCGCCGGCCGGAAGCCACCTGAGGATCACCGAGAAAAGCACCACGAGCATCAGCCCGAGCCAGAACACCGGCATGGAGATGCCGAAGAGCGCGGTCATGGTGACGAGGTAGTCCACCCAGGTGTAAGGCCGCATAGCGGATATGATACCGGCCGGGATGCCGAACAGGCAGGCCAGGCTGATGGCCACGACCGCCAGCAGCACGGTGTTCGGCAGCCGGGCCCAGATCTCCTCAATCACCGGGTTTTGGGTGCGGGCGGAGCGGCCGAGGTCCAGGCGCACGAGGCGGCTGAGGTAGGAAAGATACTGCTCGTATATCGGCCGGTCCAGGCCGAGCTGCGTGCGGATGTTCTCGATTTCCTCGGGCGAGGCCATCTGCCCGGCCAGGACCTGGGCAGGGTCGCCGGGCAGCAGTCGCAGCATGAAGAAGAGAAGGATGGAAATCCCGATGAGCACGGGAACCATCGAGAGAAACCGCTTGATGACGTAGTTCAGCATCAGTGCCGGACCGGTATAAATGCACTCAACAGCGAGGCCGGGGATGATTCCCCAGCCTCGAAGCATACACCTACTTCATGGTGATGTATTGCGGATAAAACTTTTCAGTCGGTGTCACCACCATGTCCTTGATTTTGCTGGAGTAGGCGATGACGAACCTCTCGACATGCAGCCAGAGCCAAGGGCAGTCGTCCCAGACCTTCTGCGAAGCCTTTTTCAGCAGAGCCAGCCGCTTCTGGGGATCCTGCTCCTTGCGGGATTCCTTCATTATGGCGTCATACTCCTGGTCGCAGTAGAAAGCAGACCCCAGCCCCTTGGGCGGGTTGACCTCGCAGGTGAACTGTCCGTAAAGGCCCATGTCCGCATCCAAAATCAGCGGGCCCCAGCCCAGCATGAAGACCTCCAGTTCGCTTTCCGCAAGGGGTTTTTGCAGGCCGGCGATGTAGGTCGGCCAGTCGTAGGTGCGAAGCTCGGCTTTCACACCGATCGCCTGCAGATAGGCTTGGACGGCTTCGGACACTTGCTTGTCGAACAGGTAACGGCCCTGAGGCGTGCGCATGGAAACGGTCTTGGAAAAATCGAAGTTGGCTTCTTTCAGCAGCTGCTTGGCTTTTTCCGGGTTGTAATCGTATTGCTGATCCATCTTGAAGTGGCCGAACACCACGGGCGACACCGGTCCGTCCATGGGTTCGGCTGTGTCGAACAGGACTTTCTTGCAGATGGCTTTCTTGTCGACGGCGTAGTTGAACGCCTGCCGGACCTTCTTGTCGACGGTCACGCCCTTCTGGCAGTTTAGCCCCATGAAGATGGTCCGGGTGTCCAGGGGCATCTCGACCTTTATATTCGAATCCGCCTGCAGCGCGGCCAAGTTGGACGGCAGCGGCTTGTAGCACATGTGAACCTGGCCGGACCGCAGCATGGCCTCGCGGGTGGCCGCCTCGGGTACGATCTTCCATGTGATTTGGGCCACCGTTGGCTTGTCTCCGTAATATTTTTCGTTGCGGACGAAAACAAGACGGTCGCCCTTGACCCATTCTTTCAGGATGTAGGGGCCGGCGCCCACCGGGTTCTGGCGGATCTCCTCCCCGTGTTTTTGGATGGCCGCGGGGCTGATGGTGGACACCAGGGTCAGGGAGAGGGTCGGTGCCAGCGGTGCGAAGGGGTAGTTCAGGTTCAGTGCGACGGTGTGGTCGTCGATCTTTACACATTCCTTGACCATCCCGATGGCAAAGCGCAGCGGCACCCGGAATTTGGGGTCGAGAGCACGGTCAAAGGTGAGCTTCACGGCATCGGCGTTGAAATCGGTGCCGTCGGAGAACTTGACCCCTTTGCGCAGATGAAGGGTGTAGGTGAGGCCGTCGGGCGCGACCTCGTACTTGGTGGCCAAGCGAGGGTGAAGCTTGCCGGCCGGGTCCTGGAAGAAAAAGTTGTCGTAAATCAGGTCGCACATGTTCTGGATAAGGGTGGTCGTCTGCTCCTGCGGGTTGAGCGTGTCTGCGTCCACACCGATGGCGATAATCAGTTCTTTGATCTCTTTGCTCTGTGCCTGCGCTGAAGGCGCAGTCAGCCAGAGGCCGGCGGCGGCTGCCAGAAAGGCGACGACGAGGACCTTCCCGAAGCGGTTAATCATCTGTCTCATCCTGCTTCCTCCTTGTTGGGGTTAGGGTTCACGATCCTGCCGCTATGCACCACCAAACGGATGGATGTGCGCTGAAGGAGAATGTTGATGTCGTCAAGAGGGTCCCCATCCACGACCACCAGATCGGCGAACTTGCCCTCTTCAATGGTTCCCAGCTCTTTTTCCAGGCCGAGCACCTGGGCGCTGACGCGGGTGCCGGCCTCGATGGCCTCCAAGGGCGAGAAACCGCAATGCTGCACCAGGAGCTGGAGTTCCTGCAGGTTTTCACCGTGCAGGTTAAAAGGCGTTCCGGCATCCGTCCCCATGGCGACAGCGACCCCTGCTTGGCGCGCCAGGCAGATGCTCTCCAGATGAAACGGCTTCACCTTGAGGGTTTTTTCGACGGCGAACGCGGGAATTCCGGCCTTGACTCCTTTTGATTCGATCTGGAACAGCGCCGCCAGGGTCGGTATTAACAGCACGCCCCGCTTCTTCATCAGTCTGACCGCCTCGTCGTCGAGATAGACGCCGTGCTCAATGCTGTCGATCCCGGCCCGCAGGGCGTTCAGGATGCCTTTTGTCCCCATGGCATGGGTGGCTGTTTTTTTACCGGCCTTGTGGGCCTCCTCCACGCCGGCGCGCAGTTCCGCTTCGGTGAGCTGCTCGCTCCCCGGTTCGACCGCCGGCGTTAGCACGCCGCCGGTGGCCATGAGCTTGACGATATCGGCGCCGGCCTTGATCTGCTCGCGTGCGGCCTTGCGCACCTCCTCCGGGCCATTGGCCTCCCGGCCGAGCTGCCACCCGTGGCCGCCCGTCATGCAGATCGGCTGTCCGCTCGCCAGCATCCGGGGCCCCGGCACCAGGCCGGTGCGGATCGCCTGTCTCAGGCCCAGGTCGATCCCGTCTTTTGCGCCCATGTCGCGGATGGTGGTGACGCCGGCCATCAGGGTCTCGCGTGCGAAGTTGGCGGCTTTCAGAATGGAAACAGCGAGAGAGGTGTTCAGGAAGGCCGTCATGGGATCCGGGCTGCCGTCCAGGCACAGGTGGACATGTGCGTCGATGAACCCGGGTAGAAGCGTCCCGCCATTCAACGAGATGCGAGGACAGCCCTTGGGGATTTTAAAATTTCTGGCAGCCACCTTGGCGATGCGATCCCCTTCCACCAGCACGGAGGCTCGTTCCAAGACCTTTCCGTTTCCGACAACGACCCGCCCATCCACAAAAGCAATCGGCATGCAGTCCTCTCCATTGTGAATTATAGCCGCGCCCGATAGAAATCCCATCGTATTTATTCGTCAGTACAGAAGCAATATCTCAGCACTATGAATGTTTTTCACTCCTGGATCAATGAAAAACTGAATGAATTTAATTCATCGATTTTGACGTTGATCGCAGAGTGGTAGCTGTGGCATATTTCAACGATATGTGCAGCATTCCCGATCTGTCGACTTGACTGCATAGCCTGAAAAAGATGCCTGAGAGGATGCCATGGATGTTTTACGTGAAGCAGTGAAAAACTTTAAAGAGCAGGTGATTGCCGCCCGTCGGGACTTGCACCGCATCCCCGAGACCGGATTCAACGAGGTGAAAACCTCCGCTTACGTAGCCGAGAAGCTGAAGGCCCTCGGGCTTGAGGTCCAAACGGGAATCGCCACGCATGGCGTGGTCGGCCTGCTCAGTACAGGAAAACCCGGTCCCACCCTGATGATCCGGGCCGATATGGATGCCTTGCCGATCACCGAGCAAACCGGCTTGGCCTTTGCCTCGACTCACCCCGGCTGCATGCATGCCTGCGGACATGACTCTCACATGGCCATGGCTCTCGGCGCAGCGACTGTGCTGAACCGGTTGCAAGACCGGATCAAGGGCAACGTCAAGTTCGTCTTTCAGCCGGCCGAGGAGGGCCCGGGCGGCGCACAGCCGATGATCGCAGCAGGGGTGATGGAAAACCCCAAGGTGGATTACGCCGTCGGCTGCCATTTGTGGACCGAACGCCCCGAGGGGTATATCGGTATCAGGCCCGGCCCTTTCATGGCGGCCATGGACCGGTTCGACCTCAAGATCACCGGCAAGGGCGGCCACGGCGCCCAGCCGCACCTGTGCGTGGACGCCCTCGAGATCGGGACCCAGGTGGTGGCGGCCCTGCAGCGGATGGTGAGCCGGCACATGAATCCGATCGAGCCCGCGGTGGTCACCGTCGGCACCTTCCATGCCGGGACCGCCTTCAATATCACACCCTCCGAGGCCTTGATGAGCGGCACCACGCGCACTTTCAACGAGGGGATCTGGAACTCGTGGGAACGCCGCATGGAGCGGGTGGTGAAGGGGGTCTGCGAGTCCATGGGCGCCGGCTACGAGCTCACATACACCCGCGGCTACCCGCCGACGATCAACGATGCAGAAATGGCCGAAGTGGTGCGCCGCTGTGCGATCCAGGTGGTGGGGGATGAACGGGTGGTGGAACCCGATCTCAGCATGGGCGGCGAGGACATGTCGTTCTTCCTGAAACTCGCCCCGGGCTGCTACTACTGCATCGGTGTCGGTCGCGAGGGCGCCGCGCCGCTGCACAACCCGAAGTTCGACTTCAACGAAGACCTCATGCAGCTGGGGGTCGAGACCCACTGCCGCATCGCGCTCGATTTGCTGGGGTAGCCGGATCGCTCCGCCGTGCCCTTCGCCGACCTGCGTCCGGAATGTCCGCCCTCGCCGGCGCCGCCCCACGATTGCAAAAACGTGTTGACACGTCTCCCGTAGTATTTTAAGCATATCATAAATATATCTTAAATATATCTGTGATATATCAAACGGCATGATCGCCAAGGCCAAATCTCTACCTGAAAATATTTTCGAGACCATTCGCGACCGGATCGTTTTCGGAACCTATCCGCCGGGGGTGAATCTGCCGGAAAAAGAGCTCTGCGAAGAGTTCGGGGTGAGCCGCACGCCGTTGCGCGAGGCCGTGCTCAAGCTGCAGGACATGAAGCTGGTCACGGTGATCCCGCGCTTCGGCACCCACGTGTCGCCGGTCGACATCCACGAGATCCGCTGCGCCTTCGAGGTCAAGACCAGGCTGGAAGGTCTGGCCGGCGAGCTCGCCGCCGAGCGCATCCGCCCCGATACCCTCGAAGCGCTCAAGGCGGCCATCGCCGAGGCCGGGAAAATTTTGCGGGAGAACGGGCCGGACCGCCACAACCGGCTGATCGCCATCGAAGCGCGCTTCCACCGCATCGTGCTGAACGCCACGCAGAACCCGGTCCTCGAGGAGTTTCAGGAAAACCTGCACTACCGCTGCGCCAGGCTCTGGAGTTCCGCGCTGAGCGAGGTGGTGCCCAACAAGGACATTCTCGAGCAGCTGAACGGCGTCTACCAGGCACTCAAGCGCCGGGACGGCGCGGAGGCGCGCCGGCAGATGGAAAGCCATGTTCAATACTTCATCGAAAAACTGAAAAACCTGCTGCTGTAGCCGGCAGCACCCCCAGGAGGACATCATGGACATAGTCAAATGGAAGGACGTCGAAGACGTCAAGATCGCCAAGTTTCCCTACAAGGGCAAACCCTACGACGTGAAGGGCATCAGCGTGCGCTGGCTGTCGAAATTCGGGGACGACGGCACCGGGTACCCCGAATACGGCCTGCGCCTGTTCACCGCTCAGCCGGGCGGAGAGATCCCGATCCACAATCATTTCTACATCCAGACCATGTACATTCTGAGCGGCCGCTTCGAGTGCTACCAGTTCGATCCGAAAAAGGATCAGAAGACGAAGAGCTGCGTCGCCGCCGCCGGGGACACGGTGGTGGTCCCCAGCACGGAGCCGCACGGCATGCGCAACCTGAGCGACACGGAACCTGCCACCTTTTTGTGCTGCATCTGCAACGTCTACGAAAAAGAGACCGTGTGAGGGAAGCGACCATGCGATTAGCCGAACGCTTGAAGGAATTCGACGCCTACCTCGGAACCGAGATGAACATGCGCCTGACCCGCATGCGGGCGGAGGGCAAGGACGTGATCAACCTGGGGCTGGGCGACCCGGATGTGCAGCCCTCGGAGGGCCAGCGCCAAACCCTGGCGGACGCCTGCCTGGACGTGGACAGCCATCACTACCCGAGTTTCTACTCGCCCAAACCGTTCAAGGAAGCGATCGCCGGCTGGTATCGGCGGCGGTTCGGGGTCGCCTGCGACCCGGACACCGAGGTCACCACCCTGCTCGGCTCAGCCGACGGCCTGTTTCACATCCACACCTGCCTGCTGGACGCCGGCGACCTCGCGCTGGTGCCCGACCCCTGCTACCCGGCCTATGTCGCGAGCGTGAAGATCGCCGGCGGCCGGGTGCATTCGGTGCCGCTGCTCAAGCAGAAGGACTTTCTGCCGGACCTGGAAGCCATCCCGGCCGACGTGGCGCGCAAGGCGCGCATGATCTGGGTGAACTACCCCAACAACCCCACCGCCGCCGTGGCCGATGAGGACTTCTACCGCCGGCTGATCGACTGGGCCCGGCGCTACGAGGTGGCGGTGATCTCCGACAACCCCTACTCGGAAATCTGCTTCGACGGCTACCTGCCGCCGAGCTTCCTCCAGGTGGAGGGGGCCAAGGACGTCGGGGTCGAGTTCAACTCGCTGTCCAAGGCCTACAACTGCTGCGGCTGGCGCACGGGCATGATGCTCGGCAACCGGGACATCATCGCCGCGATGAACAAGATCAAGTCCCACTCCGACCGCGGCATGTTCTACCCGTTGCAGGTCGCGGCCACCGAGTCGCTGAACGGGCCGACCGATTTCATGCAGGAGCGGAACCGCGCGTTCCAGGAGCGCCGCGACGTCGTCCTGGACGCCCTGAAGGCCATGGGCGTCGCGGCCCACCGGCCCAAGGCCACTTTTTACGTGTGGGCCGAGGTCCCCAAGGGGGCCGGCGCCTCGCGGGACTTCTGCTTCAAGGTCCTGGATGCCATCTCCGTCTGGATGATCCCGGGCTCCATGTACGGTGCCCACGGCGAGGGCTACTTTCGCATTGCGCTGACCCACCCGTCCGCGCGGTTGGCCGAGGCCATGGAGCGGCTGAAGCGCTTTATAGGGTAGCTGGGAGGGTTCAAGGGGTCGAGGGTTCCAGGGCTCAAGTTGTACGATGGAATACGGTTGTGTTGCCCGCCCTTTGACCCAACGCGGGATAGAGCCTATTTTCTGAGACGGTAAATTACTCTTCGAAGGGTTTGTTTTCTAACCATGAACACGCAAAGAAGGAGGCGGCGATGTTGAAGAAGGTTGCAATGACAGGCATGATGGTGGCCTTGATCCTGGCCGGCGCAAGCACGGGCCCCCGGCCGACACTGGCGGCCGGTGAGGTGAAAATCGGTCTGTCGGCTCCGCTGACCGGTGACTGGGCCGAGTACGGCAACGATTTCAAGCGCTCGGTCACCATGGTGATCGACAAGGTCAACAAGGAAGGCGGCATCAACGGCAAGAAGCTCGAGCTGGTCATCGCCGACAGCCGCGGCGACGCCAAGGAGTCGGTCCTGATCGCCGAGAAGTTCGTGGCCGACCCCACGATCATCGCCCAGATCGGCGATTTCAGCAGCTCCAGCACCATGGCGGCGGCCCCGGTCTATGAGCAGGCCAAGATGGTCCAGATCTCGCCCACCGCCTCCCACCAGGACTGGACCAAGAAGGGCGAGTTCATGTTCCGGGTCGTGGCCACCCAGGGCTATGAAGGTCCCTACAATGCCCGTTGGGCGGTGACCGACCTGAAAAAGAAAAAGATCGCCACGATCTACATCAACAACGACTGGGGGGTTGACGCCAATAAGTATTTTGTCGGCGAAGCCAAGAAGCTCGGTGCGGAGATCGTTGCCGAGGAGGCCTTCACCCCCGGCGAAAAGGACTTCAACGCCATCATCTCCAAACTGAAGCGCCTGGAGCCGGACCTGGTGTACATGCCGACTTTTTATGCCGATTTCACGGCCATCATGAACCAGGCCGAGCGCGCGCGCTTCAAGCCGACCGTGCTGGCCAACAGCTCGCTTTTCTCCGTCAAGACCCTGGAGATGGGCGGCAAGGCCGTTGAGGGGACCATGATCCCCGTGAATTACTTCGGCAGCGACCCGCGGCCGGCGCCCCAGGGCTTCACCAAGGAGTACAAGGCGCTTTACGGATCAGAGCCCAACCAGTTCGCGGCCCTGGCCTACGATGCGGCCGGGGTGCTGGTCGCAGCGCTCAAGGCCGTGGGCACCGACAGCCGCGCCAAGGTGCGCGAAGGCCTGGTCGGTCTCAAGGGCTACGAGGGCGCCACCGGCCCCATCTCCTATGCCGAGGGCCGGGACCCGGCCAAGCAGCTGGTGCGGATCATGATCAAGGACGGTCAGTGGGTGCTGTACAGGCCGTAAACGAGTCTTCCGGCGTCCGTTCGCCGGGACAGGGGTGCGTGACGTCAGTTGGCCTTTAGTTTGGAGGGGCCAAGGGGTCGAGGGTTCAAGGGGGAAAATAGTCCATCCCTTTGCTTGACCCCTTGGACCCTCGACCCCTCGAACCCTTCTACTCTTATGCCCTCATTTCTATTTGAGCAATTCGTCAACGGCCTGACCCAGGGCAGCGTCTATGCGCTGCTGGCCCTGGGCTTCACCCTGATCTTCGGCACCCTGCGCATGGTGACCTTCGCCCACGGCGAGGTTTACATGATCGGGGCCTACATGGGCTTCGAGATCATCCGGCTGCTCTACCCCAGTTTTCTCCTCGCCCTGGTGGTGGCGCTGGCGGCCACGGCCGTGCTGGGCATCGTGGTGGAGCTTCTCGCGTTTCACTTCCTGCGAAATGCCCCCCACGCGACGTCGCTGCTGGTGACCATCGGCATCTCGATCCTGCTCGTCAACCTGGCGCAGAAGATCTGGGGGCCGGAGACCCAGTCGATTCCCTTCGGGCTCATCGATCGGCTCGGCAATTTTGAATTTGAAATTGCCGGGGTCTACATCACCTTCCTGCAGATCGCCGTGCTGGGGGTCACCGTCCTGCTCATGCTGGCGCTCTATTTCGTCATCAACCGCACCAAGCTCGGGATGGTCATCCGCGCCACGGCCCAGGATTACGAGGCGGCCTATGCCATGGGGGTCAATGTCAACCTGATCTACATGGCGGCTTTCGCCATGGGATCGATGCTCGGCGGCGTCGCCGGCGTTCTGGTGGGGGTGTACTACAACATGTTCTACCCCACCATGGGCGGGCTCTACGGGCTCAAGGCCTTCAGCGCCAGTGTGGTCGGCGGGCTCACGAGCCTGCCGGGAGCGGTGGTGGCCGGACTGCTGATCGGACTGGTCGAAACCTTTTCGGTCGAGTTCGGGGCGTCGAACTTCCGTCATGTTTTTTCCTTCGTTTTCATGATCCTGATCCTGCTGCTGCGGCCGGGCGGGCTCTTCGGCGGGAAAGAGATGACGCATATGCGGGGGGACTAACGATGATTTTTTAGAAAGCCCCGCCTTGCGGGGCTTTCTAAAAAATCATGACAAGAGGGTTGCGTGTTGCGAGGTCGTAATTGAGCTTTATCAAATCCATATTGGCGCATTCGCCGGTTCTTTTGATCCTTGCGATTTTTGTGGCGGGGCCGCCTTTCGTCACCAACATGTACTACCTCCAGGTGCTGGTGTTCATCGGCATCTACGCCATCCTGGCGCTCAGCCTTAATCTGCTCAACGGCTACGTGGGGCTTCTGTCCATCGGGCATGCCGCCTTCTACGCCATCGGCGCCTATGCCTCCGCCAAGCTGTCCATCGGGCTGGGGCTGCCGTGGGTGCTGGCCCTGGCCGGGGCGGGGGCCAGCGCCGGCTTCTTCGGCTACCTCATCGCCAAGCCCACGCTGCGGCTGTCGGGCATCTACCTGACGCTTGTGACGCTCGGCTTCAACATGATCCTCTTCCTGGTGCTGCAGAACTGGATGAGCTTCACCAACGGCCCGCTCGGGATCATGGACATCCCGCCGCCTTCGCTCTTCGGCTACGTGCTCAGCTCGCGGCTGCAGTACTATTACCTGATCCTGGCCCTGGTGCTGGGGACGGTCTTCAGCATGCACCGCCTGATGGCCTGCCGCTTCGGCCGGGCGCTCACCGCCATCCGGGAAAACGAGCTTGCCGCCGAAGCCACGGGGGTGAACACCACCCGCTACAAGATCCAGGCCTTCGTGCTGGCGGCCTTTTATGCCGGTATCGCCGGCAGCTTCTACGCCCACTTCGTGAAATACATCAGCCCGGACAGCTTCACCATCAACGAGTCCTTCATTTTGCTCGCGATGCTCGCCTTCGGCGGCCAGGGCAACCTGATCGGCCCGATGGTGGGGGCGGCGGCCCTCATCCTGATCCCGGAGGTCTTCCGGCCGCTGCAGGAATACCGCATGTTCGTCTACGGAGGGGTCCTCATCGTCATGATGCTGGTGCGGCGCCAGGGGCTCCTGGGAGGCCGGTCCTACCGCCTGCGGTGGACACGCTTCGACCCGGCTCCCGCCAGGGTCTACGAGCGCGGGGACAAATTCCTGCCGGAGGGCTGAGGATGGCACTGCTGCAGATCGCGGAGGTCACCAAGGAGTTCGGCGGGCTGAAGGCCCTGCGGGGAGTGTCCATGCAGGTTGACGAGGGTGAGATCGTGAGCCTCATCGGCCCGAACGGCGCCGGCAAGACCACGCTCTTCAACTGCATCACGGGCACCATGCCGCCCAACCGGGGGTCGGTCCGGTTCAGGGACGAGGAGATGGTCGGACTGCCGCCGCACGAGGTGGCCCGCCGCGGCATCAGTCGCACCTTCCAGCACATCCGGGTGTTCGGCCAGATGTCGGTGCTCGAAAACGTCATGGTGGGCCGGGACTTCAAAGGCCGCACCGGCATTTTCAGCGCGCTGCTGCGCCCGCCGCGGGTCGGCCATGAGGAGGCCGACAACCGCGAGCACTGCATGGATGTCATCTCCCTTTTCGGGGAGCGGCTCTTGCCGCGGTTGAACCAGCCGGCCCGGGAGCTGTCCTACGCCAACCGCCGCCGGCTGGAGATCGCGCGGGCGCTCGCCTCCGGCCCCAAGCTCATCCTGCTCGACGAGCCCACGGCCGGCATGAACCCGCACGAAACCCAGCAGGTGGTGGACCTCATTCGCCTCATCCGCGACCGCGGCCACAGCGTTCTGGTCATCGAGCACAAGATGGCGGTGGTCATGACCGTTTCCGACCGCATCGTGGTCCTCGACCACGGCGAAAAAATTGCCGAAGGGACCCCTTCCGCGATCGCAGCTGACCCAACCGTCATCGACGCCTACATGGGAGGGCGGCAGCGTGCTCACGCTGACTGACGTGAACACCTTCTACGGGCCCATCCAGGCGCTGAAGAACGTCTCCCTGACGGTCAACGAGCGGGAGATCGTTTCGCTCTTGGGCGGCAACGCCTGCGGCAAGTCGACCACGATGAAGACCATCCTCGGCCTGGTGCGGCCGAAGCAGGGACGTGTCGAGTTTTTAGGGAGGCGCATCGACCGCCTGCCGTCCTCGGACATCGTCCGGGCCGGGATAGCGCCGGTGCTGGAGGCCCGGCGGCTCTTTCCCTTCCTCACCGTGCACGAGAACCTGCTGATGGGCGCCTACACCCGCAAGGACACGGAGGGGATCCGTGCCGACGTGGAACGCATGTATGCCATTTTCCCCGTCGTGAAGGAGAGAAACCGGCAGCTCGCCTCGACCTTGAGCGGCGGCGAACAGCAGATGGTGGCCATGGCGCGGGCGCTGATGGCCCGGCCCAAATTGCTCATCATGGACGAGCCGTCCATGGGGTTGTCGCCGCTTTACGTCGACAAGGTCTTCGAGATCATCCAGGTGATCAATCGAGAGGAAGGCGTCGCCGTCCTGCTCGTCGAGCAGAACGCCAACATGGCGCTTTCCATCGCCAGCCGCGGCTACGTGCTCCAGACCGGTGAGATCGTGCTGCACGACACGGCCGAGAACCTCAAAAACAACCCGCTGATGCAGAAGGCCTATTTAGGCGTTGTATGAAAAGTGGGTTCAAGGGTCCGAGGGGTCAAGGACCCGAGTGAAAAAATACGAACGCTTATAAAACCGGCAATTGAATACGGCAACTCATGATAGGGCGCCTGTGAGTGAAATGCCGAACTTGCCGTATTTGATTGCCGGAGTAATAATTGGCGGAAGATGCAAGCGTCTCTTTTTATTTCACTTGAACCCTTGAATCCTAGACCCCTCGAACCCCTTTCGGAATTCATGAAAGAAGAGGCCACATGAACAAGATCGAAAGAGTTGACCGTGTGTTGCATGGTGATGCCGTGGACTACCCCCCCATTTCTCTTTGGTACCACTTCGGAGTGCAGCACGGAGGCGGGGAGCAGTTCGCCCGCATCACGCTCGAGTTCTTCAATCACTACGATTTCGATTTCCTGAAAGTGATGAACGACTATTACTACCCGACACCCAAAGGCCTCGACACGGTGCGCACCCGAGAGGACTTGCGGAGGTTCACGGTTTTCGACGTCGAGCGCTGCGAGTGGCGGGAGCAGTTCAAGGCGCTGCGTATCATCTCCCGGGAGCTCAAGGGCAGGGCGTATTTCATCGACACGGTCTTCGACCCCTGGCAGAGCATCCGCCGCAGTGTTGCCGGCGAGAACATGGAGCATCTCGCCCAAAACGAGCCTGACGCGCTGCATGCGGCGCTCGCTGCCGTAACCGAGAACCTGATCGCCTATTCCAGGAAAGCCATTGAAATCGGCGCCGCCGGGGTTTTCATGTCCGTGCCGGCCGCGAAGGAGATCGTCCGCCGCGATGTTTTTCTCAACTTCGTGAAGCCCTATGCCCAAAAGGTGTTCGCCGCCGTCTCCGGGCCGGGCCGGATGAACGTGGCCCACATCCACGGGGATGAACTTTACATGGACGACTGTCTGGATTTCCCCGTGAACGTTTTCAGCTGGTGGGACCGCGGCCCGCACGGCCCATCGATGGATCATGTTAAAGGGCGCATTCCCGGCTGCATGATGGGCGGCATCGACCAGACCCTGCTCACCCGGCGGTCGCCGGCCTTTCTGAAAAACCATGTGCACGAAGGCGTCGCCTTGGGCGGCGGCCGGCGGTTCTTCATCGCCAACGGCTGCAGCATCGACACCTGGGTGAGCCCGGAGATCGTGCGCGCCGTCGTCGCGGCCGCGCGTGAGAAATGAGTTTTCTCGTCGTAGACGGCAGCACCTCCGCCTGCAAGGCGGCGGTGGTTTCCGGCAGCGGCCGCATCCTTAACGGATGTAATTGAACGATTGCAGCAGCTGAAACATTAACCCGCAATGGAAGAGGCCATATGACGAAACAAGTGGATCAAAAAGAGATGATCGACAAGGTGCGGGCGGCGATCAAGGACCGCGCCACGTGGTTGGCCCTGCTGGTCCGGTCTTTCAAGGAGGCCTTTCCCGAGAAAGAGGTCGAGCGCCTGGCGCGCAAGGCCATCTTCGAGTTCGGCCGGATGAAGGCCAAGAACGACCCCAGGGACTTCAGCCCGGCCGCCTGGGTTGAGAAACATGTCTCCAAGGGATCCTCGCTGGTGTTCGACTCCGACGTCGAGATCAACGACAAGGGGGCCGTGCAGCGTATGAAATTCTGCGCGCTGGTGGAGGCCTGGAAGGAAATGGGCTGCACCCCGCAGGAGATCGATCTTTTCTGCGACATCGCCATGGAGGGCGACCGCGGCCGGGCCGACGCCCACGGCGTGCGCATGGAGCTCGAGGAGCGCATCGCCCGGGGGGACAAATACTGCCATCTCAAAATATTCGACCGCTGATGACGCAACGATCAGGAAATATTTACCTCTGCGGGATGATCGGCTCCGGCAAGACCACGATCGGTTCGCGCCTGGCCCACAAACTCGAGCTGCCCTTTTTCGACCTGGACCAGGAAATGGACCGCATCCTGGGATATTCCTTCCACCGCCTGGTCCAGGAGAAAGGCTGGGTGGCCTTTCGGGAACTGGAGTACGCGATCTGCAAGCGCTTCGCCCGCCGGGAAAAGTCTCTGATCTGCCTGGGGGGCGGCACGGTGCGCTACGAGTGGAACATGGATGTCCTGCGGGGCACCGGGTTCATCATCCTGCTCACGGCCTCCCTCGACGAACTGGCACGCCGGGTTCGCGCCGCGGACCGCCCGCGGGTGAACGTCGGGACCACCCTGGAAGAAGATCTGCGAGCGATCTGGTTGGAGTCCGAGGAAAAATACCGCCGCGCGGCGGACCTCACGTTCGACACCGACAGGAAAAGCCTTGAGGGGGTCGTGGCGGAATTGCAACCGGCCATAAATGACTACCTGTCAGGGGGGTGACTACGGGCAGTCACAATCTCCGGGTCCGGACCGCCTGCCGCTGAATTTTCGTTTCGCGGTTTTCAGGTACGTCGGCAGGTTGATGAACAGCGGAACGGCGCCGAAAGGCGCCCAGCAGCGCCTGTGAAGCAGGGAGTCGAAAATGCGGAACAGGTGCACCGCCGCGTTGATAATCCCCAGACTGAAGGAAACCTGGGCGGCCACGAGTGAGGGGATCTCAGCGACGGAGTTCAGTCGGGAGAGAAGTTCGAACCCTTCGCCCGCAGCAAAATAAAGGCCGACGGATGGAATACCGAA
This sequence comes from uncultured delta proteobacterium, assembly GCA_963716325.1. Lineage (GTDB taxonomy): Bacteria > Desulfobacterota > Desulfobacteria > Desulfobacterales > SpSt-501 > SpSt-501. Next base: position 127,816 of record CAVQTH010000055.1, read on the forward strand.
AATTATGGAATTCAACAGCGTCAGGCGGTAGGCTTGGTTTTCCATCGCGTGGAACCGGGCGAAGATGAGCTGATCCTGCCGGGTCAAGGAACCGCCGATGCCGTAAGTGTAAAGGAAATCCGCCAGCGCGCTGATCCCCGCACCATCGAGCAGCCGGCGCAGCTTCGACCTCCATGTTTCCCCGGTCGGGCCGGCGTGCCCGGAATCGTGCATGAACTGGTAAAGCCCGATGATGTGGCGGCCGAGAAAGCCGCTGTCCTCGAATAACAGCCCGGAGGCTTCATTTTCCGGCAGGCGGCAGCTGCAGGTTTTTTTTCTCCACCGGCTCATGGCGACACCCTAATCCCCGATCTTGATCCTGTCAAATTGGCAGTTGGGATTGCGGTGAATTTAGTCGACTTTGGTTGCAAAACAATCTAAATTAGGGAGTTGAGGATATCCATCCACATGTCTGCAAACTGTCTGACCGCCGAGAGCCATTACCGCACACCCGAGCGGCCAGGGTCCTCGATGGCGGCCTGGTTCCCCGGCGTGGTATTTTACGCCAAGGCGTTCGGGGTCGTCTACCGCGCCGCCGGGCTGGCGAAAAAAGACTTATACGACAACCAGCGCTGGATCGAGAGCAGCATCACCACCATACGGGCGCTTGAGTCCGTGGGCGGCCGCTTCGAGTTCCAGGGCCTGGATGTCGTTAAACGCCTTGGGTCCCCGTGCGTGTTCATCGGCAACCACATGAGCATCCTGGAGACCTTCGTCCTGCCCTGCCTGATCGTGCCGCACCGCAACGTGACCTTCGTGGTCAAGGAAAGCCTCATCACGTACCCCCTGTTCGGCCACGTGATGCGCAGCCGCAACCCGGTGGTGGTGGGCCGGGAAAACCCCAGGGAGGACCTGCGTTTGGTGCTGGAGGAGGGGCAGAAGCGGCTGGAGGCCGATATTTCAATCATCATCTTCCCCCAGACCACCCGCAGCGTCGAGTTCGACCCGAAGAAATTCAACACCCTGGGTGTCAAACTCGCCAAGCGCTGCAACGTGCCGGTGGTCCCCTTCGCCCTGAAAACCGACGCCTGGGGCCTGGGGCGACGGTTGAAGGACTTCGGCTCGATCCGACCCGAAAAAACCGTTCACATCCACTTCGGTGAGCCGATGCAGGTCAAGGGGAGCGGGAAAGAAGAACACAGCGTCGTCGTGGAGTTCATTGAAAAGAACCTGGCTGAGTGGAGATAGGCGGCCGGTTTTCGCCAATTCCAGTCCGATTCACCAGGCGATTCAAGCAGATTGTCGGCACAACTCCAGGCGGTTATCGCCAACAGCAATAATCCACAAGACAACCGCATGCCTGTTTTCGTAAACTGAAACCGATTTGAAAACATAGTTCCCCCGGCTAAGCAAACCGTGCGCCCTTAACGCCGCTATTCAAGCCGATAGGATGACATGCCTTCGCAAAATCACCAATTGAAGAAAACACTGGGACTGGTTCCGGCGGTGGGTCTGGCGATCAACCTGGTGGTCGGCAGCGGGCTGCTGATCCTGCCGGGGTTGGCCTATCAGAAGGCGGGCGGCGCCGCCGTGTATGCCTGGGCCATCAGCGCCCTGGTGTCGATTCCGCTGCTGGTTGTTTTTGCACGGCTGGGTGCGGATATCCCCGGCGCAGGCGGGGTGGCCGGATTCATGCAGTCCGCTTTTTCGAGACGCGCGGGGGCCGCAACCGAGATTCTGCTCTTGGGCGCTGTTCCGGGCGGCGCCGGCATCGCCATCACCGGCGGGAAATATTTCGGGACCTTTTTTGGCGGAAGCCCGGCCGCCGAAATCTGCGGCACCCTTCTGATTCTGTCGGCCGGAGGGGCTGTCAATTACGCCGGTGCCAAGACATCGGGAAAAATTCAGCAGGGCTTGTCTTTTATCCTGGTGGCGCTTTTGATTCTGGTGGCTGCAGCGGCGCTGGCATTCGGCGACACGTCTGCCGGCGAAGGCGTCGCTCCGTTAGCGCAAGCCGGCCAAGCGCTGCCGACGGTTGCCCTCGTCTTTTTCGCCTACGTGGGGTGGGAATTGATGTCGTTCATGAGCGAGGAGTTCAAGAACCCGAAGCGCGACTTCCCCCTCATGGTGGTCATCAGCTACCTGGTTGTGGTCGTGCTTTATTTGCTGGTGGCAGTGGCCATTCAGCTCGTTCTGCCCCGGGATCATCCCCAGATTGCGGATGCCCCGATTGCCGCCATGCTGGCAACGGTGGCTGGAAAGTGGAGCAGCCGGGTAGTCGCCGCCCTTGGCCTTTTGATCGTGGTGGTCAATTTCATCGGTGTCGTCTGGGCGTTTTCCAGGTTGATTTATGCCTCGGCACGGGAAGGGCTCCTGCCGGGGCGCTGGGCGCGCTTGCATTCCACCACCAAAATTCCGCGCAACGCCGTCGTGACCGCGGTCATCGCTTTCGGCACAGTTTCGGTTTCCTATGGCGCTGGCCTGCTGTCGCAAGCCACCCTGTTTGAGCTGGCAGGCGTGAGCTTCTTCATGGCCTACCTCTTGTCCGTTGGCGCATATATCCGGCGCAGCCGATCCTTTTTCAGAACAGGGTTCGGTATCTTGACGCTCGTCGGGGTGGGCTTTGTCTTCATCCGTTTCGGGCTCATCATTGTTTATCCCTTCACCTTGTTTATATTGGGTTTCTTGGTACACTTCCTGCGTGGCCACTCTATAAAGAGGAAAACTGAGAATGTTCAACCGTGATAGCGCCCTTTCAAATCGGCATGAAGGCCGGCTTGAGTTTTTTATCGAGGAAAAGAGCCCGAATCTTGTGGTGAGCCGCATGCCGGTCCGAGCAGAAATGAAAAACCCTTTCGGGACTGTTCACGCGGGGGCATTGATCTGGCTTGCCGACGTGACGGCTACCTTGCTGGCTCTGGGAAGAGCAGCGTTGGGCGAGAATGGCAAAGGGTTCCCGCTCGCCGTTCACATCAGCACGAACCTTTTGAGCAACCAGCGGGAAGGGGAGATCAGGGCTGAGGCGAGGTTTGTCCGCAGCGGCAAGCGGGTCAGCGTGATCCGCACTCAAGTCTTCGGTGAGCAGGGCGCGCTCCTGGCGGAAGTAACTACGACCCACATCCCGGCAGAGTAGCGCTACAGGGTCACCCCCTTCAACAAAAGGTTGACCACCTTTTCCGTTTTCTCCGAAGAGACTTTCTTGAGGATCTCCCGGAATTCGGGGTATTCATCCTTGATGCGATTGAACTCCGTTGACGTCAGAATGAAGACTTCGCAGTAGGTCAGTGCTTTTACCGAGGCAGTGCGCTTCTCCTTAAGAATCAGGGAGAGGTCCCCGAAATAATCGCCGTCCTCAAGGGTCCCGTAATTTTCATCCCCGTTCTCTGAGAAAATCTCCACCTTTCCATGACTTAAAAAATAAATCTCTTTCCCGATCTCCCCCTCACGGGCAATAAGAACACCGGGCGCGTAGGTCTGGGGTTTGAGCGCCAACAAGAGCACGTTGCGGAGAACCGGCGAGCAATATTTGAACAAGGGAACTTTCTCCATGAGGTCCTTGGTCAAATAGAGCAGGAGGTTGAGCCGGAAAGAGGGCGGCAGGTCTTCAAAAAGCGCCTCTTCCTTGACCCCGCGGTGGTGGGCCCACAGGTATTCGTAGTAATTGCGAACCTGTTCGTTGAGCTGCGGCGGCACATGCCGGGAGTGGAGGTATTGGCTGATGGCCTCGATCCGGTTGAAAAAAGAGGCCCGGGCCGCGTCGAGATTGCTGGCGAGCGAGGCGATGTTGCCGATGATGAAGGCATAGGTCGATGCCCCTATCAGCATGATCAGGATGCTGAACACATACTCGAAGTCGCGATGCGGTGTGATATCGCCGTACCCCACGGTGGCCATGGTCTGGATCACCCAGTAAAGCGCGCGGATGTACTGGGTGGCCGGGTTCGCATGCTCGATGCCTTGCTGAACCACCCAGCAATTCTCGGGAAATCCTTCGAGGTAAGGGACCATGAACCACGCGCAGGCGATCCAGTGGACGAGCAGCATGAAGATCGTAAAAAACTTGGCGATACGCAGATAGCCGGAATTGGTCCAACTCAGGCTCTGCCAGCGGCGGAAAATGACGAAAAGCCGCACCACGCGCAGCAGACGGAGCTGGCGCAGGATCAGCACCAGCGAGATGCCGGCCACGCGGATGTCCTCGCCGCCCAGAAAGAAGGCATCCAGCGGGATGTTCGCCGCCAGATCGACGAAGAAGAGCGTCTTCAGGTAATGCCTTGCCGCTTGCCGGGCATCGGTGATTTTCTCGCCTCGTCGCCTGAACGAGGTGAAAAAGTTCAGGATGATATCTATCCCGAAAAAGAAGTCGATGAGATAGACGATCCCGGAGCCGATCGGCAGCGCCACGTGCCGGAAGGAAAGCTGGAACGGGATCAAAAGACAGCCGGCGACAATCAACAGGAGGATGAAGATATCCCAACTCAGCCGGAAGGTTGAACTCTCATCGATGGTTCGCATGCGGCGGCCCTCGCTGGTTCAGGAATGAAATCGTTCTATCATGCGGCAGCTCAGGTTATATTCAAAACGGCCGATGGATCAACCTGTTTTCGAAACCAAAGTCACATCTGCTGCGGTGATGAGCTTGGGGTGCCTGGTGGGGATGGAAGGATGGAGCAAGCAAAAAGTGCAATCAACTGGCAGAATTGACGCCGGCGGGCAATTCTTGTAGCTTATAGAAATTAAAATCGGGGAGCGGGTTTCTCCGCTCCCCGATTTTAGGTTAGAAGAAATGGTACTGAAGGCCGATGGCGACGCCCCAGACATCCTTGTCGTATTGAGTTCCGGCCGGCGCCCGGGAGGAGTTCGTATCCGTTTTCTGGGATTCATACCAGACCTTCAGGCCGCTCAAGGTCAGGCTGAGACGCTCGACGGGGCTCCAGACCAGGCCCAGGCCCACCGTGTTTGCATCCAGTTCCGGCGCCTCAGGCAGCAGGTCCTGTGAATTCATGCCCTTGATTTCGGTGTGCATGTAACCCACGCTGAACCGCCACTGGGGATTCAAGATGTACTCCAGCGCGACGCCGATGTCATAGCTGTTGCCGGGGCTGGAATTCTGAAAGCGGCTTCCCTGAAACGTGGCCCCTTTCTCCAAGTAATAGGTCAGGTTCGGCTCGATCCGCAGCGTGCCGGGGATGATGAAGTAGGATACTCCGGCCCCGATGTAGCCGGGCAGGTCTTCGCGCTCGTGGGTTCCATCAGCCCAACCGACGCTATTGGAGATGGCCTGGCCGGGGGAGGTGTCTTTTGTGTCTGCTTTGAAATTAAGCGGTGTGTTGGACATGTAGGTCAAGCCGATGTTGAGATCCCGGATGGGCGCATAGTCAAGGCCTAAAAAGTAATTGAAGGCCTCGTCGGTGCGTTCGATCTTGACGTCGACGGTTCTGGCCGGCCCCGTCGTCCCCTGGGCCTGGCCCTTGAATTTCTGGTAGGCGTCTACATAGCGCACCCCGCCGCCTATCGAGAGCGAATCGAGGACCTTGAAAGCGGCGCCCAGGCTGTAGCCGACATAGTAGCTGTCGGCTTCTATGGACTGGTTTATATTGTTGGGATTGCCGGCGGGGCCGCCCAGGTAAGTGCCCAGTCCTCCAAAGGCGCCGGGAAGAGACAGCATGGTCGTGCGCGCATTGCCGTCGTTAAATTGGACCGTTCCGCCGCCGCCGGGGATGGTGACGTCAAAAAAAACAGACCAGCGGTTCTGTTTGTAAACCGCAAACAAGCCGGGAATGATGGACGGTTCTTCTGAATCTAATGTTCCTCCACCCAAATTAAGAGGCCCAATTGCGTTTGGCAGTTGGTTGGAATAATCCTTCATCAAGTAGACGGCATCCGCCTTCAGGAAAAGACCGTCCTGCATCATGGCGGTGCCGGCCGGATTAAAGACTGCGGCGTCGGCCATGTCGGTGGCGGCGTTGCGGTTCAGCGTGCGGATGTAGTCAGCGCTGAGGTTCTGTTTGTTGATGATGCCCCCGGCCTGCAGAGATGATGCCAGGCCGACCATTAGCAAAATTACCCCGACCGCAATAAAGCCCTTTCGCATATCTCTCCTCCCTCTTTTTAGGTTAACGCTCGCTTCCTTTCAGTTTTCTCCTTTTCCGCTGCTGTTGCCGCTGAGGTGCACAATGGTTTAATTCAGTTGAGATGCCGAAATTATCCATTACAAGGAAAAAAATCAGCGTGCAAGAGTAAATTTAACTTCTGTTGCTTTTTAACTGTGTTGAGGCCGGCAATTTTTCTGAATTCGATTCGGAAGAATAGAAATCATTCCTAAACGGTAGGAAAACGGATTTGCTTCCAAAGAAGTCGTTTCCAAATCCCCCCAACCCCCTTTGTCAAAGGGGGTTGGGGGGATTTCATCTTTGCTTGCGGATGGTAATGATTGCCATAACCTGCCAAATTTGCAGTTGTATTTCCCGGTGAATCAACGGCGGCCGGTCTCACACCGCCTCTATGGTGGAGGGCGGCTTGGGCGCTATGTTGTAGGTGACGCTGACAACCCCCGGCACTTTCCGGAGGATTGCCAGCGCCAGTTTTTCCAGTTTCGCGTAGGGCAGCCGGGTGGGCGTGGCGACGCGGGCGTCGATGCTGTTCCAGCAGCGCACCTCGATCTGCAGGCCGAAGTCGCGTTTGCCGTCGCGCATGCCGGTGACGCGGTCCTCGTGCAGGATGGCGAGATATTGAAACGCCCGGGTTCCTTGCAGCAGGTCTTCCACCACGGCGGTGGCCTTGCGCACAGCCTCGATGCGCTCGGGGGTTGCTTCGCCGATTACCCGTGCGGCCAAGGCCGGACCGGGAAAGGGGATGCGCCGGTAGGTCGAGTCGGGCAGACCGAGCGCCTTGCCGACCTTGCGCACACCGTCCTTGCGCAGCTGGATCAATGGCTCGATGATGCCGTAGCCGAAGGCTTCCCGGGGGTCGATGCCCAGCTGGGCAAAGACATTGTGCTGGCGCTTGATGCCCGCCACGGTCTCATCGACGTCGGTGAGGATGGTCCCCTGGAGCAGGAAGCGCGCGCCGCTTTGCTTGACGATGCGGCCGAAGACGTGCTTGTAGAAGGTCTGGGTGATGGCCTCGCGCTTGGCCTCGGGGTCCGTGATCCCCTTGAGGGCCGCGAAGAACTCCTCGCGGGCGTCCACGATCTCGACCGGGACCTTGAGCTTCTTAAAAAGACCCACGACCCGCTGAGGCTCGCCTTCCCGCATCAGGCCGTTTTCGATGAAAACCGTCTTGAGGCGCCGGCCCAGCGCACGGTGGCCGAGCATGGTCACCGTGGATGAGTCCACCCCTCCCGAGAGCGCGTTGATCGCCAGCCCCTCGCCCACCTCCGCCTGGATTTCCTTTACCTTTTCCTCGATGAAGCGCTTGGTGTTCAGCCCTTTTGCCTTGATTTCCTCAATCATGCTGATCCTCCTTTTTCACGGACCGCTTTGAATGGTTTCCAGAAATCGCTCTCCGTACTGCTCGGCCTTGCGCTCGCCGACACCATTGACTTCCAGAAGCTCGGCGCGGTTGGACGGCTTGCGGGCAGCCATCTCCTTCAGGGTCTTGTCGTGGAAAACGACGTAGGGCGGTACGCCCAGCCCTTTTGAAATTTCGAGCCTGAGCTGACGCAGCCTCTCAAACAGCAGCCGGCTGCTTTCATCGCCGGCATCATCCGGCAGTGCGGCCGACTTCCTGGCGGACTTGGTCTTGGGGCCTTTATGCGGCTGCTCGTCTTTGCGGAGCTGCACCGCCTGCGTTCCCTTGAGAACCGGCCAGCTATTGTCGGTCAGGCGAAAGCCGGAAATTTCAGCCAGGTTGACGCTGAGCAGCCCGTTTGCCACGAGCTGACGAAATACGGATCGCCATTCCGTCGCGGAGAGATCCCGGCCGACGCCGAAGGTCTTGATCCGGTCGTGGCCGTGCCTGAGAACGGCAGAACTGACGTTTCCGACCAGGATGTCGGTCAGGTGCGCAGCCCCGAAGCGCTGGCCGGTACGGTACACGCAGGAGAGCGCCTTCTGGGCGGCCACGGAGCCGTCCCAGGTTCCGGCCGGCTGCAGGCAGTTGTCGCAGTTGCCGCAGGGCGCCGCGTAGGATTCCCCGAAATAGCCCAAAAGGATCCCGCGGCGGCATTCGACCGTTTCGCAGAAACCGAGCAGGGCCTCGAGCTTTCGCCCCTGGAGGCGCTTGAACGCCTCGCTGCCCTCCGACCCCTCTTGCAACATCCGCACCGCCACCACATCGCCAAGCGAATAGGCCATCCAGGCATCGGCGGGCTTTCCATCGCGGCCGGCCCGCCCGGTCTCCTGATAGTAGGCCTCCATGCTCGCCGGCAGGTCCAGGTGGGCCACGAAACGCACATCCGGCTTGTCGATCCCCATGCCGAACGCGATGGTCGCCACCATGACCGCCGCCGGCTCCCGCAGAAACCGCCGCTGCCGTTCCATGCGCGTCGCCTGCTCAAGGCCGGCGTGATAGGCAGCCGCGTCGATCCCCTGCTCCGCCAGCCAGGCGGCGGTCTCATCCGCCCGTTTGCGGGTGCGGACGTAGACAATACCGGACTCGCCCGGGTGCTCGTTTTGGATGAAGGCCAGCAGCTGGCGTTTGCCGTTTGCTTTCAGCTGCACCCGGTAGCGGATGTTCGGCCGGTCGAAGCTCGACACGAATTGAGCGGCTTGCGCCAGATCGAGCTTCTCCAGGATGTCCGCGCGGGTGTATTCGTCGGCGGTGGCCGTCAGGGCGATCCGGGGGACCCCGGCGAACCCCCTCGTCACATCCGCAATCTGAAGGTACTCCGGCCGGAAATCGTGGCCCCACTGCGACACGCAGTGCGCCTCGTCGATCGCAAACAGGGCGATGGGAATTTGTTGAAGCAGCCGCTGAAAGCCGTCCGTGAGCAGGCGCTCCGGGGCGACGTACAGCAGGTCGGTGGTCCCAGAGAGCAGTCGCTTCTCGACGCGGCGAGCTTCATCGGTGGAAAGGCTCGAGTTCAAATAGTCGGCGCGCAGCCCGTTTTGCTTGAGCGCGAAAACCTGGTCCTGCATGAGGGCGATCAAGGGCGAGATCACAATGCCGATGCCGGAGCGCAGGACCGCCGGGATCTGGTAGCAGATGGACTTGCCGCTTCCGGTCGGCATCAGCACGAATGCGTCCTGCCCGCGCATGACGCCTTCGATGATTTCCAGCTGATGGGCGCGGAACGAGTGGTAGCCGTAGAATTTGCGGAGGATGTCGTGCGGTGTCAGGGTTGAGGGCATTTCGTTTTTTCTCGACGGGTGAGAGAATCCATTAAGCGACTCCCGGGGCTCACCAAAATCCATCCAGTGAATGGACGCCGTATTCAAAAGCCAGGCGCCGTTTCAGTTGCGGGTCAGTCAACTCGGCTAAGAGCGTGTCGCCGTAAACGAAGCCGCCGGTGAGGGCGGCCATGGTGCCCGAGAAGATGATGGTGCCGTCCAGCGGCGTGCGGATCTTGGAGCGGACGAAGGCCATCAGTTCTTCAGGCGCCATCAGCCGCGAAAGCTTGCCCTCCTGGTAGAGAATCTCTTTGCCGTCCACCACCTGCCGGCAGCGCAGGGTGAGCTCATCCCAGTGGTCGGCCACGTCTTCGAGGGCCCAAACCGTTTCGGCGATCACGTTGGGACAGATCTGTTTGGCCCGCGGGATGTCCCACTCCTCGAGCTTGCGGTCGGTGTGGTCGCTGCCCACCCCCACATAGACACGGTTTTTGTTTTCGATCAGGAGCACGTACTCGGCTTCCCCGCAGGTTTCGCGGCTGTACACCTCGATCACCGGTTCTTTGACCAGCGCCCGGCGGATCACCGGATAGAGGGTCGGTGTGGCGGGCGGGCCTGGGATGCCCTTCTGAGCCAGTTCTTCGATGTGCTTGCGCACCTCCGCCTGGTTCCGGCCGGTGTAACCGGCATTGACCATGCGTTCATAAGCAAAGCGCAGGGACGTTCGCTTGCCTTTTCTTTCCAGCGCCAGATCAATCATCATGGAACACCTCTCATTTCTTGTAATAGCGAATCTCGAACGTCAAGCAGCCGTTTGGGCATTCATAGGGCCCGTGGCGCATGCCCGGCGGTCGGCAGGCGTATCCGCCCGGCAGAAAGGTGCGTCCGAGGGTCAGGTCGTGGAAGCTGCCTTCCAGGATGAATACTTCCTCCCAAAAGTCGTGAATAAGGACTTCACCGCCCCTGAAGCCGGGTGGGAACTTTAGCAGGCGGGTGTAGTCCCCCGTTTCCGGGTCGCGGCTCAAGATCTTTTCCTCGAGCTCCGCCGGTCCGTCGGCTACCGGCTGCCAGCGAAAGACGGCCGCCGTGTCGGTGAACTCGATTTCCGGCTTGGGCATGGAAGCGTTCCTTCTCAGTAAAGGCCAACCCAGTGGGGGACCACCAGTGTGATCCAGGGAATGTACATGATCACCAGCAGGCTCACAAACATGACCGCAATGTAGGGCAGAAGCGGCTGGGTGACCTCCGACAACGACACCTTGCTGACCCCGCAGATCACGATGAGGCAGATCCCCACCGGCGGCAGGACGATCCCGATCCCCTCGGCCGCCACCATGACCACGGTGAAGTGCAGCGGGTCGATGCCGAGCTTGACCGCGATGGGCAGAAGGATAGGGTAGAGGATGATGATCGCCGGCAGGCCGTCCAGGACCGCGCTGCCGACCAGGATCACGACGCTTGCCAGCAGCAGGAACAGCCAGGGCTCGCCGATGGCGAGCATAAAGCGTGTGATGGCCTGGGGCACCTGCTGGTTCGCCATGATCCAGGAAAAAATCGAGGCGGTGCCGATCAGGATCAGGATGACGCCGGTCACAACCCCGGTGTTCACGAGCATCTTGCCGACCTGGGCGTAGCTCACCTCCCGGTAAATGAACACCGAGACGATGAAGCCGTACACCACCGCGAGCACGGCCGCCTCGGTCGCCGTCGTGACGCCCCCTAAAATGCCGCCGAAGATGATGACCGGCATGACCAGGGGGATGACGGCCGCTTTGAAGGCCCGTCCCACCTGTCTCCCGGAGAAGGCATGGCGGTCGCCCGGCAGGCGTCCGCGTCGGGCCTGGTAGTAGATCAACAGGCAGATGGCCAGGGCCATGACAAAGGCCGGCAGGAAGCCTCCTGCGAAGAGCGCCCCGATGGAGATCTGCCCCATGCCGCCCAGAACCACCATGGCCATGCAGGGCGGCACCAGGATCCCCATGCCGGTGGCCGCGGCGACGATGGCGGTCGAATCCCGGTTGTCGTAGCCGGTTTTACCCATGGTGGGGATGAGAATGGCCCCCATGGCCGAGGCATCGGCGATGGAGGAGCCCGAAATGCCCGAGAAGATCATCTCCGAAGCCACCGCCCCCATGCCGAGCGAGCCGCGGACCGGCCCCACGATCGAAAGCGCCAGATCGACGATGCGCCGCGAGATCCCGCCCGTTTCCATCAGGAACCCCGCGAAGACGAAAAGCGGCACGGCCACGAGCGGGAAGAAATCCACGCCGGTGTACATGCGCTGCACGATCAGCACCAGCGGGATGTCGCCACTCAGCAGGAAGGCGAGGGAGGCGAGCCCTATCGCGAAGGCGATGGGGATGCCCGCCAGGAAGGCGGCAACCAGGACGAGGGCAAGCGCTCCCATCAGGGGTGACCGCCCTCGGCCTCGGCCGATGCGCCTCCGGAACGAATGGTGGCGTATGTTCGCTTGGCGAGGTAGTAGAGCATGATGAGGCCGCTCCCCGGGATGGCCGCGTAGGAATAGCTCATGGGCAGGTTGAGGTAGGTGGTGGTCTGGGTGTAGGAGTCGCGCACGAAGCCGATGCCTTCCCTGACCACAAAGAAAAGGAACAGGGCCGTCCCGGCCGCCACCACCAGGCGAAGGACTTTCTGAAAACCCGGGGAAACGCGCTTGAGCAGGAAGTCGATGCTGAGATGCTCCATGCGTTTCATGCCCACTGCGGCGCCGAGGAAGATGGTGTAGATGAAGGAGATGCTGACGATCTCCTCGATGGCCGGGAAGGACACCTTGATGGCGTAGCGCAGGAGCACCTGCATAAAGACCCCTGCGCAGAGGGCCGCGACGCAGGCCGCGAGGATCGTTTCCCAGAAATTGGACAGGATTTTCCTCATCATCTCACTATTACGAAAACAGGTCCGGGCCTGCGTCCGGATAACCGATTTCGGGTCGCGGCTGAAACTTGCGCCGACCTCAACCGCACATCCGGGTTCCGGCACGGCAATTCGTAATGGCCGCCGTGGCGGCCATTACGGTCTAAGATTAAAATAAACGCGAGCGGCGCTCGCGTTTATTTTACTTCCTGTACCTTGGCCACCATGGCGGGCGGGACCACATCGGCCATGGCGGCGTAAACCGGCTGCGTCGCCTTGCGGAAGGCCTCCGCATTCGGTTTTTCAACCACGGCCATGCCCTTGGATTTAAGGAAGGCCAGGTCGTCGGCCTCCTTGTCGGCCACGGCCTTGCGCTGGGACTGGGCCGCCTCGTTCACGCTCTTCTGCAGGATGGCCTTCTGCTCGGCCGTGAGGCTGTTCCAGAGCTTCGGGCTGATCATGACCGCACCGGGGGTGTAGGTGTGGTAGGTGAGCGAGAGGTTCTTCTGCACCTCGAAGTAGTTCATGGAGCGGATGGTGGCGATGGGGTTCTCCTGGCCGTCCACGACCCCCTGCTGCAGGGCGGAGTAAAGCTCGGTGAAGGCGATGGGTGTGCCGATGGCGCCGAGGGATTTCATCATCTCGATGTAGACCTTGGACTGCTGCACCCGGATCTTGAGCCCCTGCATGTCCGCGGGTTCCTGGATGGGCTTCTTGTTGTTGGTCATGTTGCGGAACCCGACCTCCCAGAAGCCCAGGACCTTCAAGCTTTTCTTCTCGGCCAAGCCCTTAAGCTCGTCTCCAAGGACGCCGTCGAGCACCTTGTAGGCGTGCGCCCGATCGCGGAACAGGAAGGGCATTTCCACGATCTGGAACTCCGGGACCCACAGCGGGAGAACGCTGCCCGCGGCAGCCACCGCCATATCGACCGTGCCCAGGCGCGTACCTTCCGCCAGGTCGCGTTCGCCGCCGAGTTGGGCGTCGGGGAAGACCTCGATCTTCATCTTGCCGCCGCTGTTCGTCTCCACCTGCTCGGCCAGCATCGTGGCGCCGATGTGGTACTGGTGGACCTTGGTGCCCGAGTGGCCGAACTTGATGGTGAGGGGCTGGGCATGCGCTGAAACGCCGAGGGCGAGGACTGAAACCACCAAATATAGAAACATCATCCGCTTTGCCATAGTCTTACACTCCTTTCTCTTGAGCATTTCGAGTTGAGGCCGGCCCCATTTCGGCCGACTGCGTATTGAATCTATTCCGTCACCGGCGCCCGGCCATGGCGGCCTCCATGAGGGCCTCGGCGAAGGTCGGGTGGCCGTGGACGGTGCCGGCGAGATCCTCCAGGCTGGCGCCGAACTCGACGGCGAGCACGGCTTCAGCGATCATCTCCGCGGCGCGCGGTCCGATGATGTGGGCCCCTAAAAGCCGGTCGGTCTTCTTCTGGGCGATGAGCTTGACCAGGCCCTCGGTGTCGCCGAAGCATTTGGCGCGGCCGTTGCCGGTGAAGGGGTAGACGCCGGTGACGTACGGGATGCCGCGCGCTTTGACCTGCTCCTCGGTCAGCCCCACGCTCGCCGCTTCCGGCGCGGTGTAGACGATGGCCGGGATGGCGTCGTAGTTCACCTCGCCGAATTTTCCGGCGATGACCTGGGCCGCGGCAATGCCCTCGGCCGAGGCCTTGTGGGCCAGCATCGGGCCGGGTACGATGTCGCCGATGGCAAAGATGTTCGGGACGCTCGTGCGCAGCGAGGCGTCCACGCGCACGCATCCGGTTTGGGGGTCGGTCTCGATGCCCGCTTTTTCAAGCCCAAGGCCGCGGGTGAGCGGCCGGCGGCCCACGCTGACCAAGAGCCGGTCGAACTCGAGCGTCTCGGTCTTGCCGGCGGCCTCGACCTCGACCTTCACTTTTTCCCCATCCGCCTGCGCGCGCGTGACCCGGGTTTCCAGGCGGAAGTCGAACCCCTGTTTTTTCAGCACCCGCAGCAGCCGGCGGCTCACCTGGCCGTCCATGGAAGCGACGATGTCCGGCAGCATCTCGATCACCGTGACCGTAGCGCCCAGCCGCAGCCAGACCGAACCGAGCTCGATGCCGATGTAGCCGCCGCCGATGACCCCGAGCGTCTGAGGCACGGCGTCGAACTGAAGGGCTTCGGTCGAGCTGACGATACGCTTGCCGTCGAAGGGGATGCCCGGCAACGATGCCGGTTCGCTGCCCGTGGCGAGGATGATGTTGCGGGCCGTGAGCGTCCGGGGCCGGTCGCCTGCGACCTCGACCCGGTCCTTGCCCGCCAGCGTCGCCGTGCCGTGGATGATTTCGACCTTGTGGGTCTCCAGCAGCTTGCGCACGTTGTCGGTGAGGTCCTTGACGACCTGCTCCTTGCGGGCCATCATCCGGCCGATGTCCATGGCGACCGCGCCGGTCGTGATGCCGTGGCCGCCGAACTGGGTTTTGGCCAGGTGGAAGTACTCGCTCGAGTCCAGCAGGGCCTTGCTCGGAATGCAGCCGACGTTGAGGCACACTCCGCCCAAACGCGGCCAGCGCTCGACGCAGACCGTCTTCAGCCCGAGCTGGGCCGCCCGCGCCGCCGCCGTGTAGCCGCCGGGTCCGCCGCCGATCACCACCAGATCATACAGGTCCGCCATGGTTCAAATCTCCATCATGATGCGTTCCGGGTTCTCGATGCACTCCTTGATGTGCTTGAGGAAGGTCACCGCCTCGCGGCCGTCCACGATGCGGTGGTCGTAGCTCAGGGCCACGTACATCATGGGCCGGATCACCACCTGGTCGTTGACCGCCACCGGCCTTTTGTCCACGCGGTGCATGCCGAGGATCCCGCTCTGCGGCGTGTTGAGGATGGGCGTGCTCAACAGGGACCCGAAGACACCGCCGTTGGTGATGGTGAAGGTGCCGCCCTCGAGGTCGGCCAGCGTCAGGCGGTTGTCCTTGATCCGGGCCACGAACTCGTTGATGGCCTGCTCGAGCTGGGCGAAGCTCAGCTGGTCCGCGTGGCGAATGACCGGCACCACCAGCCCGCGCTCGGAGCCCACCGCCACCCCGACGTGGCAGTAGTGGGGATAGACGATATCCGTGCCGTCGATGAAGGCGTTGATCTCGGGCACGGCCTTGAGGGCCTCCACGCTCGCCTTGATGAAAAAGGACATGAAGCCGAGGGAGACCCCGTGTTTTTTCTGGAAGGTCTCCTTGTAGCGCTGGCGCAGCTCGATCACCGCGCTCATGTCGATGTCGTTGAAGGTGGTGAGCATGGCCGTGTTCTGGCGCGCCTTGAGCAGCCGCTCGGCAATGCGCCGCCGGATGGGGGTCATGGGCTTGCGGGTGATCTCCTCCTTGACCGATTCGCAGGGCGGGCAGACCGGCTCGGCGGCCGCGGCAGGGGCGGCCGGCGGGGCGGATTGTTCGATGAAGAGCAGGACGTCGCCCTTGGTGATGCGGCCGCCGGGGCCGGTGCCTTGGATCCGGTTCACATCCAGGCGGTGTTCGCCCACCAGCCGCCGCACCGACGGCGGCAGGTCTTCCCGCACTCCGCGGGCTTCGCCCACCGCCTGTCGCGACGTTTTGGGAACCGCGGATGGCGGAGCGGCAGGCGCAGCCGTTGCTTTGGGTAAAGGCGGCGGTTTTTCCACCACCGGCGGCTTAGGTTCGGGCGCCCTTGGAGGCCTCTTCTTTTCAGCCGCAGGCGGCTCAATTTCAGCGGCGCCAGCCGCTGAAATGGTGTCGATGGCGCCCACCACCGTGCCGATCTTGACCGTGGTGCCGGCCGGGACCTTGACGCTCAGGACACCGCCGGCCTCGGCCGTGACCTCGAGCGTCACCTTGTCGGTCTCCAGCACGAAAAGGGGCTCGTCCTTGCGGACGGCATCCCCGTCCTTTTTGAACCACTGGGCGAGCAGCGCTTCGGTCACCGACTCGCCCACGCTGGGGATCTTGATTTCGATCATCATGAGTACGCGCTCCTTGATAGGCTGATCTATTACGTCTGCGTAGGGCCGATTGATATGGGATGCTGGATACGCGATGTTCGATAAAAGCCTGTGCCTTCTCCGATGGACTGCCTTGAATTTTCGCGATCGGCGGTTTGGGGAAAAATGTCAACCTTGTCTGGGCCCGATCGCCCGGTCGATGATTTCGGCCTGCTCGCGGCGGTAGACGTGCGGAAAGCCCGTAGCCGGCGCCGCGGACTCTTTGCGGCCGATATAGGTCAGGGGCTTGCCGAGGATAGCCTCGAGCCGCGGCCGGATGAAGGTCCACGCGCCCATGTTCTCCGGCTCCTCCTGCACCCAGCAGAAGCCTTGCACCTGCTTGAAGCGCGAAAGGACCATCCGGAGCGGGCTCTGCGGTAAGGGGTAGAGCTGCTCCATGCGCAGGATCGCCACATCCGCCCGCTTCAGGTCGCGGCGGCGCTGCAGCAGGTCATAACCGATCTTCCCGCTGCAGAAGACGATCTTGGATGCAGCCGGGTCGGCGTCGGGGTCTTCCAGCACGCCGCGGAAGCTGCCCTGGGCGAGGTCCTCCAGGCGCGAGACCGCCAAGGGGTTGCGCAGCAGGCTCTTGGGCGTCATGACGATGAGCGGCTTGCGAAAGGCGGCCTTGACCTGGCGCCGCAGCAAATGGAAATACTGGGCCGGGGTGGTCGGGTTGCAGACCTGCATGTTCTCGCCGGCGCACAGCTGCAGGAAGCGCTCCAGGCGCGCGCTGGAGTGCTCGGGGCCCAGCCCCTCCAGGCCGTGGGGCAGCAGCAGGGTGAGGCCGGAGAGCCGCTGCCACTTGGCCTCGCCGCTGGCGATGAACAGGTCGACGACGCCCTGGGCGTTGTTCACGAAATCACCGAACTGGGCCTCCCAGAGGGTGAGCCCCTCGGGACGGGCGAGGGAGTAGCCGTATTCAAAGCCCATGACCCCGGTTTCGGACAAGGGGCTGTCATAGACGGAGAAGGCCGCCTGATTTTCCGAAAGCGCATTGAGCGGGACATGCGTTTGACCGATGCGGGTGTCCACGAGCACGCTGTGGCGCTGGCTGAAGGTGCCGCGGCCGCTGTCCTGGCCGCTCAGGCGCACGGGGTGGCCCTCGGCGAGCAGGCTGGCAAAGGCGAGCGCCTCGGCGTTGGCCCAGTCGATGCCCTCTCCCTTTTCAACGGTTTCCAGGCGCCGGCCGAGGAGCTTTGCGAGCTTCGGGTTCAGGCTGAAGCCTTCGGGCGCGCGGTTGAGGCTGCGGGCCAGGGACACGAGACGGTCCCGGCCGACCGCGGTCTCGAGGCTGACGGGCGAATAGGTCCCGCTGTAGGCGTCCCAGTTTTCGTAGAAGCGATGCTCGGGGAAAACGCAGACGCTGCCGTGAATCGCGTCGTAGTCGGCATTCAGGCGGCCCCGCAGTTCCTCGACCACCGCCTCGATTTCGCCTGCGTTGACGAGCTTCTCGTCCAGCAGCTTTTCGGCGTAAACCTGGTCGAGGGACGGCCGCTGACGGATGCGCTCGTACATGAGCGGCTGGGTGAAATAGGGCTCGTCGCCCTCGTTGTGGCCGAAGCGCCGGAAACAGACGAGATCGACGACCACGTCCTTGCCGAACTCCCAGCGGTAGTCGGCGGCCAGTCGCAAAATGTGGGCCACGGCCTCGGGGTTTTCGCCGTGCACGTGGAACACCGGCACCATGAGCATTTTGGCGATGTCCGTGGAGTACCGCGAGGAACGGGCGTGTTCGGGCAGCGTCGTGTAGCCGATCTGATTGTTGATGACGACGTGGATGGTGCCGCCGGCCGTGTAGCCGTCGAGCTGGGACATGTTAAGGGTCTCGGCCACCACTCCCTGGCCGGCGAAGGCCGCGTCCCCGTGGATCAGCAGCGCCAGCACCTGCTTTCGCTCGCGGTCGGCCAGCAGCTCCTGCCGGCCGCGGGCAAAGCCCTCCACCACCGGGTCCACCGCCTCGAGGTGGCTGGGGTTGTTCATCAGGATCATTCGCAGGTCGCGGCCGGCCGCTGTTTTCAGGTCGTTGAGATAGCCGTTGTGGTATTTCACATCGCCGGCGCCCACCAGCATCTCGGGGTCGTAGCAGTTCTCGAACTCGCTGAAGATGTCGGTGAAAGGCTTGGCGAGAATATTGGCCTGGACGTTGAGCCGGCCGCGGTGGGCCATGCCGAGGATGACCTCGCGGCAGCCGAGTTCGGACGCCCGCTCCACGAGCATGTCCAGCGCCGGGATGAGGGCATCCCCGCCCTCGAGGGAAAAACGCGTGACTCCTACGTATTTGGTGTTCAGGAACTGCTCGAAGACGGTGCTGTGAATGAGTTTTTCCAGGATGCGGCGCCGCGCGGGGGCCTCGAATTTCGGGGCGTTGCGCACCGGCTCCATGCGATCGATCAGCCAGCGCCGTTCGGCCGGATCCTGCAGGTGCATGAACTCGACCCCGATGGAGCGGCTGTAGGTCTCGCGAAAGCCGGCGAGGATGTCCCGCAACGGGGCCTTCACGTTCGGCGGCCCGTCGGGGACGATGAACGGCTTTTCCAGATCCTCGGGGGAAAGCCCGACCGCCTCCAGGCTCAGCAGGGGATGGTCGATGGGGCATGCCTCCAGGGGATCGAGGCAGGCCAGCAGGTGGCCGATTTCGCGGAAACGGCTGACGAGGGCGTGGACCCGCGCCTGGCCCAGGGCCTGCTCGGCGTCCGCCGCGCCGAACCCCTCCACCCGGCCGGAGGCCGCCAGCTCGAAGCCCTCGAAAAAGAACCGCCAGTCCTGGGGAAGGGCACCCGGCTCGGATTTCCACTTGGCGTACTGCGATTCGATGAAATCAAGGTTCAGGGTGATCAAAGAAGAAGCCATGGGGAGTGAGTCCTCCGGCAATCAGGAATCGGATCCCTTTCATGAAACTGGGACGGATCATAAAGAAAAGGATAGGCAGTGTCAAACGATCCTCTCGCGGACGCATGGGCTGCCGGCGGATATCTAAAATTTTGCAACCTACTGAATTTCATGGTAAGATGTTAAAAAAAAAGAAAACGCCATCGAAAGGCCCATCCTGAACCGGAGATATCGCCAGAATGGCGGAACGAATCCTTGCCAAAGGCGGCGATGCGCCGCGCGAGCTGACATTGGAATTCGTCAACACCCTGCTCGCCGTATTGGAAGAAAAACACCCCCATCTCAGGCAGCATTGCGAGCGGGTCGCAAACTACTGCACCCATTTTTGCGAACAGTTCAACCTGCTGCCGCCCAAGGAAATCGACACCATCTATTTTGCCTGCCTGCTGCATGACCTCGGGCTGATGTTCAGCCCCGCCGAGGCCGTCAGTGTCAGTGAAGCGCAGGCCGATGCCGCCAAGGCCGACCTCAAAAAACACCCCGTCCTCGCCGAAAAACTGCTTTCCGGCATGAGTCTGCTCGCTAAGAGCCTGCCCCTCATCCGCCATCACCACGAAGCCTGGGACGGCAGCGGCTACCCGGACGGCCGAAAAGGCGAGGATATCCCGCCGGGGGCAAGGCTGATCGCGCTTTTCGACCATTTCGACTGGCTGACCGCACCGCCCTTCCCGCGCCAGGGCGTCGACAACGTGACCGCCCTGGAGGAGATCATCCAGTTGTCCGGCAAGCGGTTCGACGGGGCGCTGGTGGACCAGTTCGCGCAGTTCATCGAGACCACGTCGGGCGTCTCCAAGGAGTATATCCAGGGCAGGAAGAAGGAGACCGTCAACATAAAGGAGGTTTTCACCCAGATCCTGCAGAAGTTCACCAGCGGTAAAATCGTTCCGCCGGTCATGCCCCAGATCGCCCAGGAGCTTCAGAAGATCATCGAGCAGCCGAACGCCACCGCCGACCAGCTCGCTTCGGCCATCGAGAAGGAGCCGGTGATCGCCCTGCGCCTGATCTCCATATCGAACAGCCCGGCGTACCGGGGCATGAAGGACATCCGCACGGTGCGGCAGGCCATCCCGCGTCTCGGGCTCAAGGAAACCATGACCGTGGTCATGGCCATCGCCAACAAGAGCCTCTACGAGACCAAGAACCCCCACTACCGGTTCCTCATGGACAAGCTGTGGTCGCACTCGCTTGCCACCGCCTACGGCGCCAAGCTCATCGGCCAGCATCTGAAGCTGGGCGACATCGACGTGTACTTCCTTATGGGGCTCACCCACGACATCGGCAAGACCTTTCTTGTGAAGGCGTTTTCAGAGGAAGAAAAGGTAAAGAACCTCGACATGAAGCTGGTGATCACCGCCATCCAGGAAGCGCACCTCGGCATCAGCTCCGTCATGTTGAAACGCTGGGGGTTCAACGAGAACTTCATCCGAGCGGTTTCCCTGCACGAAAAAAACGAGTTCGACCCCGCGGTCTCCCAGGATTGCCTGGTCGTCAACCTCGCCAACATGCTGACCCGCACGATCGGCCACAGCCTCCTCGAGGGCAGCGCCCCCGATCCGGCGAGCATCCGCTCCGCCCAGCTTCTCGGCCTGCAGCCGGAAGACATCAAGAAGTTGGGGGAGGAGACCCTGGCCCTCGTCAAAGAACTCGCGCATTTGTTCTGATGTGCGGGTTGTTCCTCGTATCGTTTAGATAAACCGTCAATGCCGTTCAAGGGAAAGACTCCATGGTTGAGAAAAACGCTCCGAACATCGGCCAAGAGGACCTGCAGCAGATGAACGAAACCGCCAGACTGGTTCTATCGCTGCTTGGCGAAAAGGATTCACGCCTCAGAGAACACTCCGAAAGAGTGGCCAACACGGCCGCCAATTTTGCCGAAGGCGGAGGTGTTCTTCGCGGTGACGACCTGCACCATCTTTACTTGGCGGGGTTGCTGCACGACACGGGGTACATTTCAGCGCCCGCCGAAGTCCGCGCCTCAAGCCAAGCACCTTCGGAAGAAGCGCTGGTCTGGGTCAAACGCCACCCCGTTGTGGGCGTCAACATTCTTTCGAATTACCAGCGTTTCGAGGCGCTCCTGGAGTCGATCCGGCATCACCACGAGGCGTTCGACGGCAGCGGCTACCCGGACGGGAAAAAGGGCGCAGAGATACCTCTCGGCGCGCGGATCCTGCATTTGGCCGACCATTACGACAAGCTCACATCCGTGGGTGGGGCGGGCAAAGGGTTGAGCCGGGAAGAGGCCCTGACTGAAATGCATCAATCGGCGGGCCAGGAATTCGACCCCGAGCTGATTATGAAGTTTGTGGCCTACATGGAGGCCGAATCGGGAGCCCGGCAGGATTTTTTGGCAAAAAAAGAAACGGCCCTCATCAAGCAGTACTTTGCCGGAATCCTGCAGAAGTTCAGCGCCGGCAAGGTTGTGCCGCCGGCCATGCCCCAGGTCGTCTTCGAGCTGCGCAGCGTGATCAAACGCCATGACTCATCCGTCAAAGACCTGGCCGACGTGCTCGAAAAGGACCCGGTGCTATCTCTCAGACTGATCTCGGTTGCGAAAAGCCCGATCTACAAAGGGTATGGCGAGATCAAGAGTGTCCAGGCCGCCATCCCCCGGCTGGGGTTCAAGGAGACGTTGAGCATCGTCGTGGCGATCGCCAACAAGAGCCTTTATGAAACTAAGCACCCGCAGCACCGCGTGCTGCTCGACCGAATGTGGGTCCATTCGCTCGCGGTCGCCTTCGCGTCCAAGCTGATCGGTCAAAGCCTGCTGCTGGATGATCCGGAGAACCTGTTCCTCATGGGGCTGACTCACGATGTCGGCAAGGTGATCCTCCTGAGGGCGTTTGCGGAAATCCCGCAGGGGAAAAGCTTGAATTACGATATGATCGTGTCCGCCATTCAGGACACCCACCAGAGCATCGGTGCCCTGCTGATCAAGCGATGGGGTTTCGGGGAGGAGTTCTCGCGTGTGATTGCGCTGCACGAGGGATCCAATTTCACCCAGGAGACGGAGAGCGCCATTCTCGTTGTGCATCTGGCCAACCTGCTGGCTCGCAAAATGGGCTTCAGTTTCTTCGAGTGGGATTCCAAAAACCCGGCCGAACTCCCGTCGGCGGTGCTGCTGGGCATCTCTGCGGAGGTGATCGCGAAAGTCGAAGCCAAGGTGAAAGAGATCATCAAGGACGTGGCCCATCTCTTTTGAGTCTTTATTCCGCTGCTTTTGTTTTTGATTTTTACGCTTGACGCATTATCTTTCAGAATGTCTTCCAAATCCTCTGCCGTTAATCAACCGCGAGGCAGGCCATTTCACCCCGGAAGCGCGAAGGAGGCCTTTGATGATCGACAAGAAAGAGCTTTGTGAGAAAATCCGGAAACTGTACCCCGATGTCGGCGAGTGCGGGATTGATGTCGCGGCGGAATACGACGCCGCCCAGAAGAGCTGGGTGGTGCACCTCAAGAAGGGCAGCTACCATCTCAAGACGTTTCTGGAAGAGGGGGACGCCGAAAAATGCATGCTGGGCCAGAAGTGCGTGGGTCTCGGCATCGAGATCGCGCAGCTCAGGGCCAACATCGACCGCTTGAAGGACGCCTGATGGCATCCGGTTGGCTCGGTGTTCTTGTTTTTGACCAGACAACCAAATACCGGAATACCTAATACCAAGTCACCCCAATGGCCACCCACCGCGAAGAAAAAGACACCATGGGCGTGGTCCGAGTGCCCGAGACTGCCTACTACGGCGCGCAGACCCAGCGGGCGTTCGATAACTTCCCCATCGGCGACCTCAAGATGCCGCTCGACTTCATCCGCGCGCTGGCGCTGATCAAGCGTTGCGGGGCCGAGGTCAACCGCCACCTGGGGCTGCTGGAACCCCGGCTGGCCGACGCGGTGGCATCCGCCGCCCGGGAGGTCCTGGAGGGCCGGTTCGACGACCAGTTCGTGGTGGGCGTTTTCCAGACCGGCTCCGGCACTTCCAGCAACATGAACCTGAATGAGGTGATCGCCTCCCGGGCCAATGAAATCCTCACCGGGAGGAAGGGCGGGACATCCCCGGTTCACCCCAACGATCACGTCAACCTCGGCCAGTCCAGCAACGACGCGGTTCCCTCCGCCATTCACATCTCGGCGCTGGTGACGATCCGGAACAAGCTGATCCCGGCGTTGCAGCGGCTGCACCAGGCGTTGTCGGGCAAGGCAGCGGATTTCGCGGGGGTGCGCAAGATCGGCCGCACCCACCTGCAGGACGCCGTGCCCATGACCTTGGGCCAGGAGTTCTCCGGCTATGCCCGACAGGTGGAACTCGGCATCGAACGGCTGCGGGGGGTCGAACCTCGCCTGGCCGAGCTGGCGCTCGGCGGCACGGCCGTCGGCACCGGTGTGAACGCCCACCCCGCGTTCGCAGACGAGACCATCGCCCTGATCGCGCGGGAGACCGGCATCGGCTTCCGCAGGGCCGTCAACTTCTTCGAGGCCCAGGCGGCGAAGGATGCGGCCGTGGAGGCGAGCGGTGCGCTCAAGACGCTGGCCGTGAGCCTGACCAAAATCGCCAACGACATCCGCTGGCTCGGTTCGGGGCCGCGTTGCGGGCTGGGGGAGATCGTCCTGCCGAGCCTTCAGCCGGGCTCATCGATCATGCCGGGCAAGGTCAACCCGGTGATCCCCGAGGCCGTGATCCAAGTGGCCGCTCAGGTGATCGGCAACGATGCGACCATCACGATCAGCGGGCAGTCCGGCAGCTTCGAGCTCAACGTGATGATGCCGGTGATCGCTTACAACCTGCTGCAGTCCATTGAGCTGTTGGCGGCGGCGGCGGCTGTTTTTGCCGAAAAATGCGTGAAGGGCATCTCCGCCAACCGCGAGGCCTGCGCCGCGTTCATCGAACGCAGCCTGGCCCTGGTGACGGGGCTCGTGCCCCGCATCGGCTACGACCGTGCGGCGGCGGTGGCCAAGGCGGCTTACGATTCCGGCCGAACGGTGCGGGACGTGCTGCTCGAGGAAAAAACCTTGACGAAAGCGGAAATCGACAAACTATTGGATATCTAACCCAGAGGAGGTTGCATGGCTAAAAAGAAGCGTTACACGGTGAAGGCGGCTTGCCCGCAGTGCGGCTGCAGCGGGGCTACGGTGCTGTCGGAAGAGGAGCTGAAAGCGCGCTACGGCAATGTGCCCAACTTCGACATGGAGTGCGGCGCGTGCATGGCCAAGTTTGAGGTTCCCGCCAAGGACGCCTGTCCGGAGTGGGACGCCGAGTGCCGCATGAAACAGTGAAATCAGATGCGGTGAGGGATGTGCTGATGCGTGCAACCGGGTGTTACAGAACCATTTTGATCGCCTTGTAGCCCATTTTGACGGCCATGTAGATCATCAGGATCCCGGAGATAAGGTCCGACTGCCGACGGTAGCGGCTGAAAAGGGCCGACGCTCCGGTGCCCAGCAGAATGAGACCGGGCGCGGTGCCCAATGCAAACGCCAGGGTGGCCAGAACCCCCTGGACGGCACTGGCATTGCCGAGGGCCTGGGCAAAGGCGCCGTAGGAAAGGCCGCACGGGAGAAACCCCAGCATCGCCCCCATCGAAAAGAAGGCGGCCTGCCCCTGGTTTCCCGCGGCGCCCTCCAGGGCGGTCTTGAAGCCGGGGATTCGTTCGGGCGAGACCACGTTGAGCCAGCCCGGTTCACGGATGATGCCCAGCCGGGTGACTCCCAGCACCAGCAGCAGCACTGCTGCGATCAGCCAAAGGAATACCTTGACCATGACGACCCCGCCGGAGCCGCTGCCGGCGGCGGCCCCGGCCATCAGCTGACCGATGCCCCCCATGATCCCGCCAATCAGGGTGTAAGTCGTGACCCGGCCGAGGTGGTAAAGAAGGTGCGGAAGAAATCGGCCCGTGCGGCCGGGAAAGGCAAAGATGAGCGGCCCGCACATGCCGATGCAGTGACCCGTGCCCAGCAGCCCCAGCAGGAACATACCCCAGAGATCGACACGGTCCATTTTTCGCAACCTCTTCGCTGTGCTTCACACCATCATGGCAAAAGCAGTGAGTCGTGGAGTCCATTAGCAGATCCCGGTTGCGTGAAAAAGAGAAATCTAAAATGAGCGCATTGCCTTGACGCGGTTTCAAGAGCCGTGTTAGACCACAACCGTTTACTGCAGTCGGCCATATCTGGAGGGCGTTGAAAAACAGGCATCAGGTTGTCAGCCAAGGCGTGCGGCGTTTTGGAAAGCGCAGCAGATTGGCTGAAAGCGAGCATTCATTAAAGCCGCACAACGCCGGATGAGGGCTTTCGGCGCAGTTTTTTAGCCCCCTGTCGGCACTTGATCGGGATTGGTGAAGTGGCAGATCCGGCACGTTATCCATCTTTCAGCGGTTTTTCCCGGCTGAAGCTTTTCTGGGCCCTGTCCAGGACACCCCACGGGCTCCTGGACATGTGCACTCCGATCTTCGCAGCCCTGCTCTGGCTGGGCGGATTCCCTCCGATTCACGTCATTGTCATCGGATTGATTACCACCTTCGCGGGCTATACGGCGGTCTATGCCCTGAACGACGTGGTGGACTACCGTGTGGACCGGGAAAAGGCGGCTGCTGGAGGGCTTGCTGCCACAGGCGGTGACATCGACGGGGTGATCGTCCGGCACCCGATGGCCCAGGGGCTTCTCAGTTTCAGGGAAGGTTTGACCTGGGCCCTGTTCTGGTCCGCGGTGGCCCTCCTCGGCGCGTTCATGCTTAACCCGGTGTGTGCCGCCATTTTCCTGGGAGGCTGCGCCTTCGAAGCCGTCTACTGCTGGCTGTGGCGTGTGAGCCCTTACCGGGCCTTGGTGAGCGGGGCGGTCAAAACCTCCGGCTCCATGGCCGCTGTCTTCGCGGTCGACCCCCATCCGTCGACTGGGTTCGTGGTCGCCCTGTTTCTTGCCATCTTCTTCTGGGAGATCGGCGGGCAAAACATCCCGAATGACCTGACCGACCTTGAGGAGGACCGCCGCATGCAGGCCCGGACCATCCCGGTGCACTTCGGGGTCGAACGCGCCGTGACCCTTGCCGCGGCGGCGGCCGCCCTCGCGCTGGTGCTCAACGTAGTCGTTTTCCAGCTCAGCCCCCTGCGGCACGCAGGGATTCTCGCACTGCCGGCCCTGGCTGCCGGTTGCTATCTTCTGGCGTGGCCCGGCCTGCGGCTGTTCGAAACCAAAGACCGGGCAGCGGCCATGAATCTTTTTACCCGAGCGAGCTATCTTCCGCCGGTCTTGCTGGGGGTGGTGCTGCTGGGATTCATGGCAGCGTAAAAACCTTTTTTGGCAAACGAGCTTACTGGACCATCGCGAGGCGATAACCGAGAGGAGAGGAAATGAAGGAATTCACATCAGAGGAGTTGGCGCAATTCGACGGCGAAAACGGAAAGCCGGTTTATATAGCCCACGAGGGCAAGGTGTATGACGTCAGCGCCAGCAAAATGTGGAAGACCGGAACGCACATGAAGCGGCACCACTCCGGCCAAGACCTCACCACCGACATCCAGGGTGCGCCCCACACACCGGAGGTGTTTCAGCGCTTCTCTCAGGTGGGCATGCTCCAGGCGGAGAAAGAGACCGAAGACCCGCGCGTGCCCGCGCCCCTGGCCGCCCTGCTTCGGATTTTTCCCTTCTTTAGGCGCCATCCGCATCCGATGACCGTGCACTTCCCGATCGTGTTCATGTTCTCCACCACGGTGTTCAGTCTGCTGTATCTCATCACCGGCGAGAAATCCTTCGACACCACCGCGTTTCACTGCCTGGGGGCGGGAGTCCTCTTCAACGGGGTCGCGATCGCCACGGGCTTTTACACGTGGTGGCTGAACTACATGGCCAAACCGCTCAAGCCGGTCAAAATCAAGATCCCCCTCACCTTGGCGATGATGATCACCTCGATCGTGCTATTCATCTGGCGGTTGGAGTTCCCGAACATTCTGGATGCGCTCAGCGGCGCCGGCCTGCTCTACATCCTGCTGGTGCTCTCGCTGTCCGCCATGGTGACCGTGATCGGCTGGAACGGGGCCTCTATGACCTTCCCGATCGAAAAAGAATAGCCGACACGCCTTAACTGGGGATAGGTTCGGAATATTTTGAGGTTTGCGTTTAGCCTCCTCTTTTTTCTCTTTTGCGATCGACTTCGTTTTTAACTTCCAACAGGTCAAGAACCAACATTTGAGTTGAAGTGTCTATCATTGAATTTGGTATTTTTTTCAGTATGGTTACCATCCCTCCCTCTTTAGGGTATTTAGTATTCCAAATCACATACCTAAAACCACATTTTAAATTATTGCCTAAACCTGTTTTTGCAATTTCACTAATAATAAAGGCAATCGGGGTGCGATGAAGCCCTTTGGATAAAAGTTGTTGAAAAAGATAAACAGAACACAAATCGTCATACGTTAATAGATTCTTGTCTCCTCTTGCCATCGCTAAATGCCAAGATGGTATAATAAATCCTTTCACAATCCAATTTCGAACTCTTGATTTTTCGATGCCCAATATGCGTGAAACATCAAGAGTTGAGTAGGTAGAAGTGATTTCATAATTTCCTTTCAAAGATTTCGACACTAATAATTTCAATGGGACAGACTTGACGATATGGGTTGTGAAACAAGCTCTAGCCATATATGACCTCACTTAGTAAAGGCAGGAGAACACTGACCTGCCTGAGCTTAATCGACATGCGAAATCTGCGCCGGATTTTGGGGGTTTTCGCAGTTAACTATTTCAGGCACTTAGAAAAAGGGCATTTCGAGGAAGCAAGGAAGGGTATAATTTAATTTTATTTTCTGTGAAGAAAAATTCTCACTTTGTAGTAGAAGTTAACACACAAACCCTGTCATCCCCCATGTTGAATGCCAAACCCATGGGGCTGTTCACGAACCAGCGCTCGAGCGGGTTGAGTTTCATCCGTCCAACCCTAAACGGCAGGAAAACATGGACGCTGAAAGCTGATGGGTTTTTCAGCTTCCAGCCGCCGATTCTTCCTGCGTCCCAGGTTTTTTACTTTAGCGCCAGGTGCGCCACGGCGATGCCGTTGGTGAAGCGGCGGTAGTCCACACGGGAAAAGCCCACCCCGCGCAGCATCTCCGCCAACTCGTCCGGTAGCGGGAACATGCGGATGGATTCCGGCAGGTGCATGTAGGCCTTGCGGGAGCCTGCGATGAGCTCTCCCAGAAAAGGCATCGCATAGAACGAATAGGCATCGTACAGGCAGCGGAACACGGGCCACACCGGCCTTGAAAACTCCAGGCACATCAGCCGGCCTCCCGGTTTGAGCACGCGGTGCATTTCGGCAAACCCCTGGCGCATGCGGGTGACATTACGGATGCCGAAGCCCACCATGGCGGCGTTGAAGCTCTCGTTGGGGAAGGCGATCTGTTCGGCGTCGCCCTGGACGTGGCGGATGCGGTTTTCCAGAGGCCCGCCCCGCACCTTGTGCAGCCCGGCGTCGATCATGGCGCGGTTGATGTCGTAGATAACCACCCGGCCGCTGGATCCCACCCCACGAGCGGCTAAAATCGCGAGGTCCCCGGTCCCCCCGCAGACATCCAGGACCCGGTCCCCGGGACGCAGCTCGAGCGCGCGCACGGATGCCCGCTTCCAGGCGTGGTGGATGCCGAAGCTGAGCAGGCTGTTCATGAAATCGTAGACATGCGCGACCGAATTGAAGTGCCGCAGCACCCGCTCGGACTTTTCCCGGGCGTGAATGCGTTCAAACCCGAAAAAGGCCCCGTCGCCCAGCGGCGGTGCGGATTCCACCTGCCCCCGGCGCTCTTCGTCGTCCAGCCATATTTTATTCAGGGGCATTGAATCTCCGAAGCCCTCTGCGGGTGAGGTTATGCCATGGCGGCAACGGCCCCGCCGGCGGCGGTGCCTGTGACCTCCGCCATGAGCGCCTTCAGCTCGCCGCCTTCGATGGTTTCCTTTTCCAGCAGGATGCTGACTGATTTTTCCAGAATGCCGCGCTTGCCTCGCAGAATGTCGAGGGCCCGGTCGTACTGCGCGCTGATGATGGCGTTGATCTCCCGGTCGATCACTTCGGCCGTCGCCTCGCTGTATTCCCCGGTTCCCTCGGGAAGGAGGCTCAGAAACTGGGCGCGGCGGTTGGATGCGTAGTAGACTTGGCCGACCTTGCTCATGCCATATTCCTTGACCATGCTGCGGGCGATGTCGGTGGCCCGGGACAGATCGTTGTGGGCGCCCGTAGAGATGTCGCCGGAGACAATCTCTTCGGCGGCCCGGCCGCCGAGCAGGGTGGCGATCTTGTTTTCCAGCTCGCTCTTGCCCATCAGGAAGCGGTCTTCGGTGGGCACCTGCATGGTGTAACCCAGGGCGGCTATCCCGCGCGGGATGACCGTTATCTTCTGGACCGGGTCGGTGCCGGGGAGCGACATGGCCACCATGGCGTGCCCAAGTTCGTGGTAAGCCACAATCTTTTTCTCTTTGGGGTTGATGACGCGGTTTTTCTTCTCCAACCCCGCGATCACGCGCTCGACGGCTTCCTGGAAGTCGGGCATGCCGGCCCGCTCCTTGCCGCGGCGCACCGCCAGCAGTGCGGCTTCGTTCACGATGTTGGCCAGATCCGCGCCCACCATGCCCGGGGTCATGTTGGCGAGCTTCTCGATGTCCAGCGTTTCGTCGTATTTTATTTTTTTAAGGTGCACCTGGAGGATGGCCTCGCGACCCTTGCGGTCGGGCCGGTCGACGAGCACCTGCCGATCGAAGCGGCCCGGCCGCAGCAGCGCCGGGTCCAGGATCTCGGGCCGGTTGGTGGCAGCGATCAGGATGACGCCCACCTGGGGGTCGAATCCGTCCATCTCCACCAGCAATTGGTTGAGGGTCTGCTCGCGCTCGTCATGGCCGCCCATGCCGCCGATGCCGCGGGCCTTGCCCAGGGCGTCCAGTTCGTCGATGAAGATGATGCAGGGCGCCTTGGCCTTGGCCTGGGTGAACAGGTCCCGCACCCGGGCGGCTCCGAGGCCCACGAACATCTCGACAAACTCCGAGCCGCTCATGCTGAAGAAGGGCACCCCGCTTTCGCCGGCCACGGCCTTGGCGAGCAAGGTCTTGCCGGTGCCCGGCGGTCCCACGAGCAGAACGCCGCGGGGCATCCGGCCGCCGATCGCGGTGAACCGTCCCGGTTCCTTGAGGAATTCGATCACCTCTTTGAGCTCCTGCTTGGACTCGTCCACGCCGGCGACGTCGTCAAAGCGCACCCCCACCTCGTCCTGCATGTAGATCTTGGCTTTGTTCTTCCCCAGCGACATGAACCCCGGCTGCTGGCCCTGCATGCGCTTCATCATAAAAAACCAGATGCCGACAAAGAGAAAAACCGGGATTACCCAGGAGAGCAGGTCGCGCACGAAGGTCGACTCCACCTCCCCTTTGAACTTGACATCGTGGCCGGACAGAAGCTCGGATATCTCCGGGTCGACCCGCACGGTCCGGAACAGCTGGCCCTGGTCGCTGCTGTCCTTCGTGTCCTTAAAGCGCCCCTGGATCATGTTGGAGGTGACGGCCACCTCGGTCACCCGGTTTTCGTTCAGGGCTTTCAAGAACTCGCTGTAGGGAATCGTTTTGACGGAAAAAGCGGAGAAAAGCGCGTTTTGGATGATCAACACCACCCATATGCCCAGCAAAACATACCACATGGAAAATTTCTGGTGTTTCTCCATCTGTCCTCCTTTGGGTCCGGCAGGGTTGGCGTCCGGGCCGCCGGGCTTTCACCCCGCAAAGTTTTTACGTTAGGACAGTAAAATAAGCAAATAGAATCCATAAGCAACGCCGGCGACGCCTTGGGTTTTATGCGATCCGGAAAAACCGCCTTTGGCCGTGCAGCCGGGGTCCGGGGCTTTCAATTTTTTATCTCAAGTTTCGGCCGGGAGTTGCGATAGTTTTATTTAGGAATGATTATTTCCTTCGAGAAGCGAACGGAAGGGGAGGCCAGTATGGTCAGTGGGGCGGTGGTCAATTTCTGCCGGTCCGAGCACATTTCCTTCTGCACGGCGGCAAGCCAGAAGGAGCAGCCCGGCTGCAGTTTTTTCGAGAAATCGCGCAGCGCCGAGCGGTGCATGTATTTTATCTTCGATGAATACTGCGACAGCCTGAAGGCCCAGATCAACGCAAATTCGGCCAAATGAAAAATTACGCGCGGTTTGCCGCGCGTAATTTCATGGGCTGGCGAATTTCTTGGCCAAGTCGTTGTCGATCACGTAGATGCACACATCCTTGGCGCCCTGCTCGCTGTAGCGGTACTTCTTGCCGAGATTGGCGATGAGGTAGCTGACGTCCTCCCGGATCTTTTTGTCGTAGGTCTTGAACCCATCCTCGTTGAACTCCTTGATGGCCCGTCGGAAATTCTCGTTTTCCAGCAATGGGTCGAGAACCTTCTCCTTCAAGTTGTAAATGTACCGCTCGCGCAGGTCGCGGAAGACCCTGGTCTGACCGATGGAAAGCCCCTCCACCATGATTTCCTGGGTGAGGGTGCGGGAGGTGTACTCGCGCTGGGTTTCCTTGCGGAATTCGAGGCGCTGAAA
The DNA here is from genome assembly GCA_963716325.1 of uncultured delta proteobacterium. Taxonomy (GTDB): domain Bacteria; phylum Desulfobacterota; class Desulfobacteria; order Desulfobacterales; family SpSt-501; genus SpSt-501. Next base: position 159,343 of record CAVQTH010000055.1, read on the forward strand.
GCGGGTCGCGGCCGGCCCCAGCAGCCGGTATTCGATTCCGCTCAAAAACTCCTCGCTGATCTCGAGCCGCTCTCCGGTGAAGGTGGAGACGACGGTGGTGTCGATCTCGAAGTTGATCGCGAACAGGTAGTTCTGGATGTCGCGCGCGATCTGCTCCTCGTTGTAATAGTAGAGGGATTCCTTGACCTCCTGGAGCACGGTGTAATCGTACATCCGCAGCAGCGAATCCAGGAGGCCCTGGGGGAGCAGGTCCCGCACGTCCTTGTGGACCTTGGTGAAGAACTTGCAGAGGTCCGACATGTTGATCCGCTTGTCGTCCTTGGCGTAGGTCGAGAAAAACTCGTTGAAGATCTTGATCGAATCCCGGCCGGAGATGCCGAAATCACCCTCGGTTTCCGAGTCGGCGATGATGCGCCGGCGGCGCTTGGCGGTCAGCCGCTTGCGGTCCTCCTCCGCCAGCCATTTGGGGATGTAGCCGGTGTAGATCTCCATCTTGAGCAACTGCAGGTTTTCGTCGCAGTAGAGCCGGTATTTCTCCGGGATCCCGATCCATTCCAGCATGGCTTCGGAGCGCCGTTTCAATCTCGAGGAGATGATGACCCGGGCGAAGTTGTGGAGCACCCGCGGCAGGAAACGATCGTCGATGTGCCGCCCGAAGACCTTGCGGTAGATTTCCACCTCCGTGCTGAGGTCCATGACGTAGGGGATGTTGATGTACTCCACGCGGTCCAGGAAGCTCTGGAACCCCTCGATGTTCTTCTGGTCTTCCGGGTTCATGACGGCCAGGAGCAGGGAGTTGACGTTTTCCTCGATGTCTTCGACCTTGTGGATACCCTCGCTGATGATGTTGTGCAGCTCGATCAGCCGCTCGGCGTTGTTGGATTTCACGTCCATCAGGGCGTAGATGCCGTTGTTGGTCTTGGCGTACTGGGAAAACAAGTATTTGACCGGCTGGCTGTCCCTCAGCACCCGGTTGATCTGCTTCTGAACGGATGGATTGCCCATTACCTGCTGGCGCAAGGGTTTGTCGCCGGGGCTGAAGACACTGATCCCTTCCCCCAGCCGCCGATTGAAGCGGTAGGGCCGGGCGTAAAGGCACTCGAGGACTTTCTGCGGGCTTTTCAGCCGGTAGAGCAGCGCATCGTAAAGCGAGCTGCAGATGGTGCAAGGGTGGTCCTTGAAGACCCACTCGTACTCTTTCTCGGTCGCCAGCTCGTATTTGAACTGGTCGTTCTTGAACAGGTCGTCGAAAAACGTCCGGCGGTGAGCCTTGGGGATCATCAGCAGGGGGTTGTCGTGGCTCGGGCAGGGGATTTCAACGATGTTGCCGTCGACCATTGCCGGCTCCTCCGCGACGGCACCGGCGCGGCAGTGGTCCTCCCCTCCCTTGCCCCCATCGGCATCGCCGTGTTCGACGCTCTCGATCCACCGTGACAGCCGCTCGATCAGCGGATGACCATCGGGGTCTTCCGCGGCCGCGAATTTGCGGCGATCGAAGCGCCAGACGGCCTCGTAGCGCAGACCGGCGTCGGTGCCGGTGTACGCCTCGAATTTGCGCAGCAGGTTGTTCAGGAAGGTGCTCTTGCCGCACCCCGGGGGGCCGCGGAAGAGGTAAATTTTGTTCTGCTGGGCGCCCCGCTTCATCGATTCCACCAGGGCCACCAGGCGGTTGGCAAAAATGCGGTCGGCAAAGAAGGGGTGGTCGACGTCTTGAACGAACAGCCGGTTGCAGTCGTAATAGGCGTAGTGAATCGACTCGGGGTCGTCCGGGTATTCGTCGACGCCCTCGCCGACGTAGGATTTCACCATGTCGTGAAAGACCTGAAATATGTTGCGCATCACCACCGTCGGACGGGTCACGAGCTCCTTCAGGAATTCACCGAAGGGGATGGGAAGCCGCTGCTCCAGTGTGTCCACGGCGCGGGTCAGGTTGTGCAGCGCCTCCGTCACGGTGTCGGCGTCGCCCGGCGCAGCAGCGGTCTGGTCTCTCGGTGGGTCCATCGGCATCAGAGAACGTCCCGTGTGAGTTTGCGGTCCTGCATGGTGTAGCGCACCCGCTGCCACTTCAACTCCTTTTCCCGGCGCTCCTCGCTGAGGGGCATGTGCATGCCGGGAAGACCTGACGGTGGGCCGGCGGGTTCGGCGCGGACGGCCTCGCTCGTTTCCAGCTGAACGGGCCGGCCCCAGAGGAATTCGATGCCGAGCAGCGTGTTGGCGATGAATTCGCGCACCAGCGGTCGGCCCTCGAAGCGGTGGACCAGGTAAAGGGAGCCGTTGCCGGTCTTTTCCCGGTCGATGTCGATTGCCGGCGGGTGGTAAAGCAGGCCGAGCAGCATGGCGCGGTAGTCATCGACCGACCGGCTCTTGACATAGATCTCCCACACCCCCCGGGCCTGGTTCAGGCGCCGGCCGGCCACAAACAGTCGGAAACGGTCCGCGAAGTCCTGCTCGACGAACGTGTTGATGAAAAGGAAATCGTTCAGGTTCTCACGGACCTTGAAAAGGAAATCGCGGCCGTCGCCCTGCGGCCGGTCGTAGCGCTCGCGCTCCCGGCGGTCGGTCAGCCTGCGGAACTCGATGGAATACTTCCCTTTTCCGGCCAGCTCCTCGATGTGGTGGAACAGCCGCATGCCGAGCGCATAGGGGTTGAGCCCCACCCGGGGCATGGCGGTGACCCCGGCATGGACCCGCGCAAAATCCACCTCGTGGCCGGAAATCCGGTCGTCCTGAAGGAAGAGCGCCTCGTGCCAGTAGCTGGCCCAGCCCTCGTTCATGATCTTGGTGCGGATCTGGGGTTGGAAGAAGAGCGACGTCTTGCGCACCACCTCGACGACGGGCTTCATCCACCGGTTCTTTTCCCTGGCCAGGAACTCGGAGTGTTCGAGGATGAACTGCATCAGGTCCTGGCGGCGTTCGGCCTTCGCCTCGAGGCTTTTTTTGTAGAGCGAGTCGAACTCGGGGTGTTTTCTGAAAACCTCGGCAAAGAACGCCTGCTCCCCGTGTTCGGAAGACTGGCGCAGGCAGGCATTGTAGCGCTCGATTTCCTTGATGTATGTGCCGGTTGGGACCTTGCGGACGTTCTGCAGGAAGTGGTCGAAGTAGTAGTCCAGCATCCGGGCGCGGGCGGATTCGAGCGGGCGGCTCAACCGGGACAGTTCGGAGTGGTACCCCACCAGGTTGTCGATGCCCCGGGCGAATTCGATGACGTAGTCCACCCACCGGCCGTTCTCGGACCGCAGCTGTGCGATCATGCGCTTGTCCGACAGGGCCTGGCCGGTGAAGTCGTAGTCCCAGGTGTGCCGAAAGCAGAGATTGTTCTGGAAAAAGTCGATGTGGGCCAGCACGTGGTAAAAGATCATCACGTTCAGCCAGTCCGGGTTGTTGTCGTTGTAGTAGGAGATGGCCGGACGGGTGTTGATGACGGTCTCGTAGGGGTTGCTGGGGTAGAGCTCGTAGCGGCCCTTCTCCTTCAAAACCTCCACGTCGTGGACCCAGTAGTCGTAGAGGGTGGGGATCATCAGCTTGGGGGTCAGCTCGAGCAGGTCGCGGTTGGTGACGATGTACTCGAGGGTCTCCTTCTCGAAGCGCAGGCCGGCCGCGGCCGCGCGATCCTTGCAGCCCTCCATGATTTTCTTGGTATGTTGGCTGATCAGTTCCATCAGTCGGCGATCAGTTTCCGGATCCCTTCGATCAGGCGCGGCTCGTCCGCGTCCTCGCGCATGACGTCCATGCGCAGCAGTTTGGCCTTTTCCTCCAGCAGCCCGGAGCCGCTGACGTATTTTTCGACCTCGGTGCGCTGGTCCTCGTCCCGGCCGTGCCGGGCGATGGTGATCCCCACGCGGTTGGCGTAGGCCAGCATCCGGCGCAGCTGCGGAAGGCTCTCGCTGCCGTCGTGGTCCCAGTCGTCCCCGTCCGTCCCGTGAAAGACATAAATGTTGTAATCCCGCCGCAGGTTTTCGCGCTCGACGATCTCGTTCACGAGGGTGTAGGCCGAGGACACCTGAGTGCCGCCGGCCACCTTGGAGTTGTAATAGGTGTAGAAGTCCGGGACCTCCTTGGCCTGGGTGTCGTGCAGGATGAAGCGGGTCTCCACCTGCATGGCGTATTGATACATCAGCCAGCTGTAGATCATCACGTGCTGGGCGACCACGAGCACGGTGGATGGGCCTTCCATGGACCCCGAGTAGTCCCGCAGGAAGAACACCAATGCCTGGGACTCGTAATCCTTTTCCGGCGAGAGCACCCGGTAGACCTTGTCCTCGGGCGCCACCAGGAAGCGGGTCGGGTCGATCCGGTTCACATCCGGGATGTTGCCCAGATGCAGGTTGGTCTCCAGGATCCTGCGCAGAGTCGCCTTCTTGTCTATCAGTTGACCGAACCCGCGGTGCCGGTCGGTCAGGTCGTAGGTGTAGCGGGTCAGCGACCGCTTCTTGCCCTTGTCCTTCAGGTTGGGGAGCTGGAACTTTTCGGTCAGGATCCGGCCGAGATCGTAGGCGTTGGACTCTGTTTCGTGGGACCCGCCTTCGCCCTGGCCCGGCCCGGCGGCTCCCGGCGGCGGCTCCTCCCGCACGGGCTGCTCACCGATGACCTCGCCCTCCTCGCCCTCGCCGGAACCTCCGTGGGACGGCTCCTCCTCGCTGCGGGAAGAGGTGTCGTGCAGGAGCTTTTCCTCCACCGTGGTCGGCACGATGACCACTTTCTCCTTGCCGCTCCGGCCCGGCTTGATCAGGCGGCCGACGTTGATCTTGCGCGGGAAACCGTCCTGCTCCCGCAGCCGGTCGCGCCCGAGCAGCTCGTCGAGCGAGCGGATGTTGGCGCTGGCCGAGGACGGCATCGCCGCCAACCCCTGCAGCACATTCAGGTCGTGGTAAGCGTAGAGGTCCCGGCCGAACGCTTCGACGCCGGCGCCCGGATCCGTCCGCTCCGGCGCGGGAAGGCCGTGGGAGCCGCCGGCCTCCAGCTCGCGCCGGATCATAGCCTCCTGCGCGGGCGTGAGCCCGGCTGCTTTCAGGCGCGCAACCAGTTTTTCGTCTTCGAGGAGAGGCATGACGAACCCGTCACTTTTCGTCCTCCTGCGTGCAGAAGTACTCGATGGTCTTCTGCGCGCAGGTACGGCAGTAGCCGAGCTTGTTCAGCATGGTGCCGATCATGCGGTCGTAGAGCTTCTGGTTCTCCTCGTTGGTCCGGTTGGCCAGGGCGCCGATCAGGCTGCCGGCGCCGGCGATGTCGGATTTCAGCCGCACGTCGGTGACGGCCTTGACGAGCTCCAGGTTGTCCATGAAGTCGTAGTTCGGGTCGAGGGAGATCTTCTGCCCGTAGATCTTGCGGATGGAGGTGCGGAATGACTCCCGCTGCTCCTCGGTTTTCAGGCCCAGGCGCTCCTCCACGCTGTTGACGTAGCGTTCGTCGATCTTGAGGGCCTTGAGCTCATGGGTCTGGGGGTCCTTGTATTTCCACATCTTGTCCGGCCCCAGGTTCTCCGCGTCGATGCCGATGATCATGTTGACGTAGTTCATCACGTCCTTGCGGATGGCGAAGGGCTCGTCCATGTAGGCGTTGAACATCTCGGTCATGATGCGCTCGCGGTAGAGGCCCTTGGCGGTCTTGATGTCCTCCAGGTACTTGGCGCGGTCGTTGGCCTCGGTCACGTAGTCGAGCACGATGCGCTCCAGGGCCTTGAACACGTCGTAGGCGAACATGCACTGGCCTTCGTTGGTCTCGGAGCTTTCGATCAAGAGCTGGGTGGCGCGGCCCAGGTTGCGCTGGCCCAGGCCTTTTTGGCCGAAGCGGTTGATGATCTCCGGGTCCTGGTTGAGGGTGTCGATGACCTCCGCCAGCGTCTTGAGACTCTTCTCGCCGGCCACCTCCCCGGCGGCGAGTTTCATGGTTTCCACCGGCGTCAGCTTCTCCGAGCGCGGCAGCCGGCTCAAGACCACCCCCACGCTGGCGGCGTAGTTGAGGTTGGGGTCCTGGTGCAGGCTCTCCTTGGTGAGGGTGGTGCGCGTCTCGCTGCCGATGGCGTAGCCGGTCAGATCCTTCTGCAGCTTGTAGTTGGTGTTGTGCGATACGTAGCACAGCCGGCAGCGGTCTACGATCGGCGCCTCCTCCTTCTCGGAAAGGAAGCGGTGGAACTCGGAGTTGTTGCTGGTAGCGACGATGAGGGTGTCGATCGGCCACTTGTAGCCGTCGATCTCGATGTTTCGATTCTGAATGACCCCGAGGTACACCTGCACCAGGTCCTTCTTGTTCTTGAAGATCTCGTCGCTGAAATGGATCCCGCCGCCGGCCACCCGTGCGAGCGCGCCGCGTCGCAGGTCGAAGCGATAGGGATTGTTTGTGTCGGTGATGTGCAGCAGCCGCTGGATCGACTCCTCACCCAGCAGGTCGACGGCCGAAGAGGTGATCTTGTCCTTGGCCGGGTATTTGCCTGTAATGGTGCCGAGACTTTCGGTGAGCGGCACGGGGATGATCTCCACGAAGGCGAGCATCCGCTCCAGGTCGCCGCCGCAGTGCGAGCGGATGTCGTTCCAGATGTAGCCGCTGCAGGCCCCCAGCGGCCGGTAAGCATCGAAGAGCGCCTCCGCCTCCCGGTCCGAAAACCCAGTCTCCCGAGTCAGGAAGGTCTTGTTGTCGTCCGGCAGTTCGAACAGGTTCATGGCCAGGATCATGGGGTCTTCGTAGGTCTGGGATTCGATGGTGCTGATCCGGCCATAGGTGCCGAACTGGTCCAGGTGGTTGAATCTGAAAGAATACTTGCGATTTTCCTCGCGCGCGAGAAAGCTTCGATAGCGGCTGGCCAAGAAATCCACGAAAAAGGTTTTTCCGTTGCCCGGCTCGCCTACCAGCACAAACGCCATTTCCTTGGAGGAGCCGCCTTCCGCCGCATCCTTCACGTAGGACACAAAGCTGTTGACCTCTTCGTACATGCCGATGACGTGCTTCGGGCCGGACCGGAACACCTTGAAATCGTATGTGGTCCTGCCGTTCACGGTGATCTTTTCGATCCCGCCCTCGAAGATCATGCGGGACACTGACTGGAAGGCGTTCTCGAAGCGGCGCTGGCCCTTCTTGACCGCCTTGATGTGCTGGATCAGAGAATGGGTGCCGGTGGCCATCGGTTATTACCTCCCTGTGGCAAATCGGTTCTGGTGTGAGTCTGTGTTATCAAGCGAAGCCGTTCCCGCCGTGGTGCGGCTCGGGCAGGTTTTATCTACAGTTGTAGTTGTGTAGAAAGGCGAATCATCGGCGCATGAGGAGGCAGCAGTCAGGGGGAGCGGGAGCACAGCATTTTGACGCTGGCGAGTCAGCCGAGCATCTGCACGAGGGCCTCTGTGCGCCGTGAGGCCTTTTTCAACTAACTGAAAAAATATGGATTATAGGTAATTGAGTCAAACGCTGTCAGCCAGTATGCTCTCTATCATTTGCAAAATCAATACCACTTCAACCGGCTGGTTCACAGCCGACGGAGTCGTTGACCCGGGGATCACTTTCGAGGTGTTTCCAAAAGACTGCCTTGAATAGATACAGGCTTAAGGGGCAGTGGCCCGTTGACCCGGCTTCGGCAGTAAGATAGAAGGACTAAGATGGGCAACTTTGAATCGACCATGGATCAACCCAGGAATTTCTAATAAGCGACTGCCACGGAAAGGCCAACCAAAGGAGGTGCTCATGGAAATGGAAAAAGACTGGATTTCAAACGCATACGAAGGCATGTCCCGCCGCCAGTTCCTGGCGCAGGTGTCCGCCGCAGGGGCGGCCATCGCGGGTTTTGCGATCGCTTCAAAGGCCGTGGCCGGCGAGATCATCAAGACGCCCGCGGACGGGCTGACAGTTGCCGACGGCAAGGTGGCCTCCGGCGGGTTCCAGGTCCCGATCTACGAGGCGCGGCCGGCGGGTCCGGGGAAATACCCGGTGGTGATCGTGATTCCCGAAATTTGGGGCATGCACGAGTACATCAAGGATGTCGTGCGGCGCTTTGCCAGGCGCGGCTTTCTCGCCATCACCTTCGAGCCGTACGCCCGCACCGGAGGCGTGCTGCAGATCGAGGACCGCGAGGCACTCATGAAAGTGGTCAATGCGGTGCCGGACTCCCAGGTCATGGGGGACCTCAACGCCATCGTCGCCTACGCGAAAAAGCTTCCGGCGGCGCGGGCCGACCGGATCGGGGTGACGGGGTTCTGCCGCGGGGGGCTGTACACCCTGCTCTTCGCGGCCCAGAACCCGGATGTGAAAGCTGCCGCGCCCTGGTACGGCCAGACCAAACCCGCAAAGACGGCGGGCATCCGCACGGTGGGGCCGCTGGATGTGGCGGCTCAGATCAAGGCGCCCGTCCTGGGGCTTTACGGGGAGGCGGACCAGGGCATCCCCGTTGCCGACGTCAAGGAGATGGAGGCCGCTCTCAAGGCAGCCGGCAAGACCGCCGAGTTCATACTCTACCCGGATGCGCCCCATGCCTTCCACGCGGACTACCGGCCCAGCTACCGGGAGAACGCCGCCAGGGACGCCTGGGCCCGCTGCCTGGCGTGGTTCAACACCTACCTGAAAGCCTGAAGTCGATCACGGCGCGGGAGGCGACATCTTCCCGCGCCTAAATCCCCTCTTCGGTTGAAACCCGTCCCGTCGATAAAAGGCCCGGCAGAAAAGCGATAAAATTCTTCGCACGGGAAATCAAGCCTTAAAGTTTTGGACCTCGATGCCGATATCCACTTGGAGCAGGTTCAAGGTCGCGCCGACAGAGAACTGTGCGCAACGGATGACCGGGGTCACGGTGTGATTCAAGCCAGGAGGACGCTTATGAAAACCCATAGAAGACTTTCCCGAATCGCGGTGCTTTTTATGTTGGTAGCCGCGATCTCTCCCTGTTTGCTTGCGGAGGCGCTGGCGTTTCGTGGCGAGAGGCGAGGGTACTATGGCGGGGACGAACGTGAGGGTGCGTATATAGAAGGTCCACGCGGCGGGGCTGCGGCTGTGAGTCCGTACGGCGGTGTGGCCGTTAGAGGGCCGGAAGGGAATGTGGCCGTCGGCAGGACGGTGGGTGATCGCGTGGCTATCCTGCCCGACAATGCCAGCGCTGTTGCTGTGGACGATCAGATGTACTACGTAGACAGTAGCGGCGTTTATTATCTGCCGTGCGCCGACGACAACACGGTCTACTGCGTTGTTCCCGCACCTCAGTGATCAGCACTCTGGCAGGCTCAATAAGCCGTTCACACTGAAGTTGGAATTTTTGTGTGCGGGCGGCATCCTGCCGCGAGATTATCCTGGCTGGATGCCACTGCTGCACAGCCGCACAATCAGGCTTCTAAGAAGCTTTTCATCCACTTCTCGCACCTAAACCCTCTGCAGCTCACTGCAGAGGGTTTAGAGCCTCTTCAGAATTCGATCAAGCCCCGGGTAGTCCACTTTGGCGTTGTGGCGCCGGTCGACCGGGATGCGCGGCAGTACCAGCACTCGATCGACATGAGCCCAGCCCATATTCGATTTCAGCCGGCCCAATTCCGCAGTGGTCGAACCCACCACCGGCTCCACCACGAGCGTTCGTCTGCCGCCGGCCTGGACGAAGGCCGAGCGCCGCACGGCCGCGAAGCTGGAGGCCGCGGTCTCGACCGTGAACGGGTAAAGGAATCCCTGCCGGTCGCGAATGCGCGCGGCGCAGCGCCCCAGCAGCCAGAGGGCTCCATCTGCGTCCACGCAGCCGGCGTCCCCCGTGCGATGCCAGGTTTCCCCGTTCACCTTGAACTTGGTCTCGCGGTCCCCATCGCCGCGCAGGTATCCCTTGAGCACGTGTGGACCGGAGACGACGATTTCGCCGGCCTGCCCCGGGCCGAGGCACAGGCGGTTGAACTCGGATTCGCGGAAGGGCCCGATCGGGGTCCCCCAGCGGTCCGGCAGAACCCGCAGCCGCGCCGCCGCAACCGGGCGCCCGGCGAGCAGCCCCCCTCCCGCAGCCATTGCCGTCCGATCCTCCGGCCGCAGATTCGTAAGGGGAAGACAGGCGATGGGCTCGGCCTCCGTGGATCCGTAGACGGCCGTGACGTCGGCCTGCGGGGCGGCCGCCCGGATACGGTCCAGCAGCCGCGGGAACACCGGCGCTCCCCCTGTGCAAATCCGGCGGACGGTGGAGAGCTGGACGCCGTGGCTTTGGCAGTGATCGACCGCTTTCTCCAGGAATGCCGGTGAGGCCTGGATGCACGTGACCCCAAGCTGACGGACTCGCTCGACGATCACGGCGGCGTCAACAGCGCCGGGACGGCTCAAGTCGCATCCGGGAACAAGGTTGGCCGCACCGGAGCCGAGGTTCGAGAGCACGAAGATGGGAAGCCCGCTCAGGACGAGATCGCCCGGCGATGTCTTAAGCTCGGCGGCCAGGATCTGCTGCTGCGCTGCCAGCAGCCCGTGGCTGCGCACCGCGGCTTTCGGCATGCCGGTGCTCCCGCTCGTGAAGGTCACCAGGGCCGGGGTGTCCGGGTCGCATGGCGCGACGTCCGCATACGGCGCATAGCGGTTCCACCGGCCCCAGGGCCGCGCGCCCGGCAGGCGCAAGCGCCCGGTGGCAAACGAGACCGGTATGCGCCGAAGGGCCGGGCTGATGCAGCGCAGCAGGAGCGCTTTCGGGGTGGAGATAAGGGCCTTGGGCGGGAAGATCCCGCAGGAGCGTTCGATGTGCCGCCGCCCGGCCGACGGGTCGAGGAAGACGGCCACCAGCCGGAGCCGGAAGATGGCCAGCAGCGCCACGTACAGATCGATCGACATCGGCACGAACACCAGAACGGGGTCGCCGGCCTTGAGCCCGCCCGCTTTCAGCATGGCGGCCGCCCGGGCGGCGGCGTTCTCCAATTCCAGGAAGCTCAGCGTGACGGGCCGGTTCTTGCACCACTCGGTTATGGCGGCCGCCCCGGGCCGCTGCTCGACTTGGCGGGTGAAGAGTTCGTAGATGTTCATGCGCGCACGAGCTCCTTTGCAAACAGGGCATAGGACCGGATCGGCCGGGCATAGTGGGCGGAAATGCGCCCGGAGGGGTTCCCCTCGCGGATCAGGGCATGAATGACATGGCGAAAGCCGCGGCCGAGCGCCGCCGACTGGCAGGCCGCTACGAGCTCCTGCCCCAGCCCGACGCCCTGAAACTCCGGGGCAACGGCCAGGGTTTTCAGGATCACCGTGTCTATCGTCTCACCACGCCGGGCCTGGAGGATGTCCGGCAAAGCGAACACAAAGCCGATAGCGGTCTTCTTGAACTCCGCCACCCAGGACAGACCGGGGCTGAGAAACGGGCGCAGCGGTCGATGCATGGACACGAACTCTTCCTCGGGAATGGGCGTGAAGAGCAGGTTGTCTTTGAAGCTCGCAAGGCACAATGGGTAGATTCGGCTCAGCTCCTCTTCGAAGCGTTCCAGCTCCAGCGGGCGCAGGATGATGCCGCAGCCTGTCAGTCGCCCGCTATGATCCGGGGCCGAGAGCGGCGGATCATCCAGCCGTCCGGTCATGGCTGAAAAAAAGCGGGCCAGGGGTTTGAAACCGGCAAGCTCGAAGTGGCCGGCCCCGCCCGCCGGGCAGTCCGGCTCCAGGAAAAAGGCCGGCCGCGGGCTCGTGCGGGTGATCAGCCGGTAGCTGCGCCACGTGTTCCCGTCCATGGGGCCGACGGCCACGGTGCAGCCTCGGGCGGCGAGCTCCCGGCCGGCCGCCTTCAGCAACGTAGCGCCTGCCGCCTCCGCCCCGGCGGCATAGTGGCCGATGATGCCCGGCCGGTGGCCGGGCAAGGGCGGCGCTGAGCGCCACCACAGGGAGCAGCGCGCCGTGATCGCACCGGCAGGATCGAGGGCCGCCAGGTGCCCGTCGGCCCGGTGCGCGGCCAAGGTGTCGGCCGTGAAGCCGGGCGTTCCGCAGAAGGCGGCAAAAGCGCTCAAATTCTCCGTGGCCTGAACGTGAAATCGCTGGCGCATGACGCACCTCAGTCCTTTTCTGTTCGGCCGCGCCGGGGAAAGCGGTGCATGAGAACGGCTGTTGCGCCGGCCGACACTGCGGTCATGAAGTGAAGCATCAGCAGGGAGGCCGGGAGCCCCAGGTAGACCCTGAGAAGCAGGTACCCCGTGATGGGGATCAGGAAATTGTCGGTTCCCCTTCCGGCGGCGGCTTCGACCAGGGCCAGGAGCAACGCGAGGAGCAGCGCCAGGAGCAGGGTCGCGGCGGGGTCTCTGTCCGCAAAAACCTGCAGCCCGACCTGGGCACTGAAAAAGGCGGTGATGAAAAATGCAGCTGAGCCCTCTACGGTTTTGGTCCCGCCGGGGACCCGGAACCGATGCCGGCCGCAGCGCTGCCCCACCAGGGCGGCGGCGGAATCGGCAAATGTGAGGATCGCCATCGGCACACCGAAGAGCAGCGGGTCGCACTCCGCGACCAGGAACAGCAGGCCGGTCGCCGCGACGAAATAAAGGTCACCGGGTGATTGGCGGTCGACACCGTCGACCACGCTGCCGACCCGGCGGCGCAGCGCCGGGATGCGTTTGATTGCGAGCAGGCCCAGCATGCTCGCAGCGGAGAGGATCAACACCGGCCCGGCGCTCTGAAACAGCCACGGCAGGCCGAGCGCCATCAATCCGCTTCCCGTGTGAAGCAGCTTCCGGCAACCCTCCGGGTTCAGCAACAGGCGCCGCTGCAGGCCCGCCAGGCCGAGCATCCATGCCGCACACAGAACCAGGATCAGCAGGATGGAAAAAAAGGGCGTCGGCGTCATAGGATTTCCTCCACGTTCAGGGCGCTGTAAAAAAAAGCCTTGTCCATGCGCAGAAGTTCGGCCGCCGGCGCTTCCAGCGGCCGCAGCCGGTGCGCGAGACGGTCCGGACGCCGCCGCGGCGCCAGCAGGTTCCAGTAGACCAGCCGCGCCCCCTTGCGGCCGGAGGAGATGAGCTTCTCCAGCAGCCGGTGGGCATTCGCCTGCGACATGTATTCGAAGATGTCGCTCAGGTTGAAACCGTCCAGGTCCGACGCCTCCGGGGTCTCGATGAAATCCTCGAGGGACTGCACGCGAACGTCCAGCCGATCCAGGTTCTGACGGATCGCCTGGAAGTTCTCAGGGCGCAGGGCGTAGGGCAGGGCGCTGCGGTGGCATCCCAGCAGCAGCCACTGCAGGTAAGAGTTGGCGCCGGGATCGAGCACGCTCAGGGCGTAGGCGGCGCGCTGCAGCAGGTGCTCGGAGAGGCTGCCCTCGGCATAGTCGAAAAAGTGCGGGTCCCGGCCCAGTCGGCTCATCACTGCGCGTGAGAAGAAGGCCCGGGCCATCCAGCGCCAACGGCGGTTGTTCCACTCGGCGTCGTAGAATTGCTGCCGTCCCCGGCGATCGCGCGAACGGAACAGCCGCTCCACCCGCGAGCGCGGGTGCACCAAGGGCAGCAAACAGGTGCGGTAGAGGCGCAAGAACCTTTCCAGCTTGCCGGCCGCCCCGATGCCCTGCGCAACCTCGGGACGACGGTCGTCCCAGAACGCGCGCATCTCGGGAGTGAGATGCCTGCGGCAGCGGTCGTAGAGCCTGAGTCGCCGGCGGCTGGCCGTGGAGCCCATGAGTTCCAGCAGCTCGCCGTGCTCGAGCTCTCGGAAGGCGGCGACGCGCAGCGCCAGGCAGGCGATCTGGGCGCAATTAACGTCCAGGGCCACCAGCCGCCGCGGGCCGCGGCTCAATATCGCCAGAGCGTTGTCGCCGGCGGAGGCAATCGATACGTAGGCGCCCCCCGGCCTGACGTTCAGGGCGGCGAGCAGCACATCGGCATCTTCCCAGCACTGGGCGTAGCGGATGCCTGCAAAATCGGACTTGCCCTCAATTTCGCAGATCATGACCGTCCTCCGTTGCTTCCGCCCGCATTTTGCGGACACAACCGGCATGGCCGTCGACCAGCACCGAGTCGCCGGTTTGCAGCCAGGCCGTGGCCCCTTCGAGGCCGACCACCGTCGGGATCCCCATCTCGCGGGCCACGATAGCCGAGTGGGACAGCAGGCTGCCGCGCTCGACCACGAGGCCGGAGGCCAGCGGGAACAACATGACCCAGCCCGGATCGGTGCGCTCGGCCACCAGGATCTCCCCTGCCTCGATGTGCGCCGCTGCCGGGTCCGTCACCACCCGGGCCCTGCCGGAGGCGATCCCCGGGCCGCACCCGATTCCCTGGCGCCGGTCGCCGTCGAGGCCGCCGGCCTCCGGCCGGCCGTTCCCGCCGGTGAAGCGGTTCCCGTGATAAACGATCCCCCGGGTTTCGAACCGGTCGGAAGGTTTTTCCGATCGCGCATACTCGTCGTATTCCTGCCGGCGCAGGGCCACCAGGCCCTTCAGGTTGGTGCCGGCCGCATAGCCTTGAACGAACCCGAAGATTTCCTCGACCTCCAGGAAGAAGATGTCCCTCGCGTCTCCCAGAAGCCCGCGTTCATGGAACCGGCGGCCGAGTTCGAGGAAAATGGTGCGCACCCGGCCGAAGACCCGGGTGCGCTCATAACGCAGGTTTTCGCGGGTGCGCACCCGTTCGCGGGCGTTCTTGAGCACCCAGGCGAAGGCCCACCAGCGGAGCGGCCTGCCGGCGAGCGCCGCATGCGCACGCGCCTCCACATCTTCGCCCGACGCCGCGCTTTCGGCATCCGTCGTCTGAAACCCGCCGATTCTCCCGGCAGGAGCGCCCGCCAGCGCAGCGATCGCACGCACGAGCGGCAGGGGGTTTTCCTGAAGCGTTGCGCTCTCAAGCTTGAGCTCGTCGGTGCAGCGCTCGCCGAAGCGTTCCAGGTAGGCCCGCAGCTTCAGCCGGAACTCGGGAAACCGTCGCAGGCGGCGCATGAGATCGGAGGAATTCTCCTGCTGCAGGATGCGCAGCAGATCGTCGTCGGCCGCTGCCAGCCCGGCCATCTCGACGATCCGGCGCGCGGGCTCGGTGCTGACCATGCGGCCGCCGCTGCACAGCAGCGCCGGGTGCACGGGCCCGTCTTTGTTAAGTCCCCAGCGCTTGCACAGCCGGCCCAAGGCCCCCGAGAAGATCATCGTGAAGAAATCGTTGACGAGGGGGGCGTCCCAGCGAGTCAGCAGGCGCCGCTCGAGATCCCTGAAGGCGGCGACCAGCTGGTCCGGGGTGGCGCCGGCAAGGCCCCGGCCGGAGGTTCGAAGGGCGTTTTCCAACCGCCTTTGAAACGATGTCGTCTTGGATCTTAGCCGGAGATAGTTCGCCGCCAGGCCGGCAGCGGAACCTGCCAGCCGCAGGCCGTCGAGCAACCGCCGGTGGAACGGGGCCCGGGCGGGGACCGCCGGCGTCGATTCGGTCAGGCGCTCTTTCACGCCCATCATCTGTTCCATGAAGCGTCGGTTCAAGGTGTAGCCCGGCAGCATGGCGATCAGCCGGTACCAGTTGAGCAGGTTGTAGTAGACCCGGCCGTGGATCTGGCCGAGCATGCGCCCGAAAATGGAATCGTTCGCTTCGATGACGGGCCCGGGCACGCGCATGGTCCGACAGAACTGGCGGTAGACCCCCTCATAGGCACGGCGGGCGAAGCTGAAGGTCAGCGGGGTCGTGATGCCGCCGTAGCTCTCCACAATGTTGCTGTTGTCCCAGATCTGCCGCGCATCTTCATCGCCGCCGCTGAGCGAAAGAGCGGTGATGGGTCGCGCCTGGAGGATGCGCAGGCGCCCGCCGGCGATCGCCCACTCCACGTCCTGGGGCGAGCCGAACAGCGCTTCTATGCGGCGCACGGCCTCGGCCACCTGCCGGACCTGATCGTCGTTCAGCGCTGCGCGACGGGCCTGCCTGGCGCTGACGGCACCCGGTGCAACACCCTCCGGCGCTGCGGCCGAAAACCGGTCCGCGCGGGTCTTGATTGCAATTTGCCGCTTGACGATGCGGCCGGACCGGTCGACGTGATGCAGGTCGCTGTCGGCCTCGCCCGAGACCACCGAGGTCGCCAGCCCGTAGTTGGAGGCGATGACGGCAAGGGCGCGATCCCCCGACACCGGGTCGGCGCTGAAAGCGACACCGGCGGCGTCGGGCTCGATCATCTCCTGGACGATGACGGCGGGGGCGGGCGGCGGCCAAGGCAGGCCCTGCTGCGCACGATAGGCGCACACGGTCGCATGGAAGCCGGATTTCCAGACCTCTGCCATGCGCTGCGCGATGTCCTGCGGCCGGACCCCCAGAAAGCTCTTCAGCTGACCGGCGAAGGAGTGCTCCGCACCATCCTCGTCCGGCGCCGAGGACCGCACGGCGAACACGGCTTCCTTGCGGCCGAACCCGAGCAGGGCGGCGGACAGCTCGCGGCGGATAGGGCTGCCCGGTACGAGATCCGCCAGGGCGGATCCCAGAGTTTCCGGATCGGAAGCGGATTCCACGGCGCCGCGCTGGGTCGGGGTGAGGCTGTCGCGGAAGGCCTGCGGCGCCAGCACGAAAAAATCCGGCACCGGGAAGCCGGCCCGCAGCAGCCGTATCAGGGAACGGGCTTTGCCGCCTAAATTGCGGCCGTCGCCTGAACCGAGGGATCGCAGGATGTATTTCATGGGGGTCTCCTTGCGCCGAGCGTTTGGTCGGCGCCTCAGCGGTTGACCCACACCGTCAGGCCCAGCCCGACATGGGTCATCAGGGTGAAGATTCCGGACATGCGCTCGATCAACTCGGCGTCCCGGCGCTGAGCGAGCGCCAGGAACCGTCGTAGGCCGGGAAGACCGGCCGCGCCCAGTACGATGACCAGACCGAGCAGCGGGGCGGCGGAGCCACCCCGGCCGGCCGTCAACAGCCCAAAGACCGTGGCTGCCAGCACCACCCACACCCACACCCCGGTGGCTGCTTTGTAACCCCACAGGCGGCTGTAGGTCTGAACCCCCGGGATTTCATCCGCCGGCGCCCAAATTTTGCGGCCGACTTCAACCACCAGGCCGCTGAAGAATCCGAAGGCCAGCAGAAAGACCAGCCCGCCGGGCGGCGACAGCCCCATGGCGAACCACCCGCAGGCCGACAGATAAAGGTAGATCAATGGAAGGACGAGGGTGTGGGAAAAGAGGTAGATCACGGCATGGCGCTTGAGCCAGGCGGAAGCGAAGAACTCCTTGGTCATCAGCAGCACGTAGGCCCACACGGCGGAAAGCGGCAGCAGCAGCCGGGGGCTCACCCACGACGCCAGCCCGAGCTGCACCACCGCAGCGGCCAAGGCGACGGCTTTCAACTCCCCGAGGTTCACCAATCCTCGTGGCACCGGCCGGTTCGGCCGGCAGCGGCAGTCCTCCTCGCAATCCTTGAATTCGTCGGCGATCCGCAGCTGCAGGAAAAACAGGAAGACTGTGGCAAAGGCGGACACATAGCGAATCAGGATCGAGGGGCCGGGCACTTCACCGGCCGGCATGGAAAAGGCCAGTACCCCGAAGCAAACGGCCGCGATCAGCAGCCCGTGTTTGAAAATCGGGAAACGCTCCCGCTGATAAACCCACCACCGGTTCGTTGTCATCTGACCCTTCCTTCCCGTGCCTCATGACGGGCGCGCCATCTGCTGATGGGCCCGGGTGAACTCCCCGGCGCAGATAGCCCCCACGATGGAGAGCTCTCCGGCCAGGCACAGCGCCGCCGTCACCTCCGCCAGGGCCGGGGCCTTGCCCGGGCCGTAAAGCCCGAGGATGTCCAGGCAGGCCTTCTGGCTGGGGAGAGCGGTGCCGCCGCCGACGGTCGCCACCATCACGCCGGGCAGGGTGACCGAGCAGTAGAGATCGCCGCCGGTCAGGACCTCGAAACGCGTGTGGCCGATGGCCGATTCGGCCACGCAGGCCACATCCTGGCCGCAGGCCAGATAAAGACCGGCAAGGCCGTTGGCGAAATGGCCCTGCGTGCCGAAGGTGCCGGCCATGGAGCAGGCGACGGCGGCCATGCGGTAGTAGCGCTCCATCTCATGGGGGCTCGTGTGCAGGCATGCGGCGACCTCCGCCTCCGGGATGACCGCTTCGGCTGCGACCTTCCGGCCGCGGACCGAATGCAGCGTCCGCCGGCTGGCTTTCTTGTCCCCTGAGAAATTGGACTCGATATAGATGGACAGCGGCCGAATGGGGCTGCTGGCATGAATAAAATCGCACACGGCCTGGGCGGCGATGGTCACCATGTTCTGGCCGGAGGCATCCTGGGTGTTGAAGTGCAGATCGAGAAAGGCATAGTTTCCTTCGGGGATGCAGGTCATGCGCGTCAGCCGGCCGTGGCGGGTCGTTGCCTCCGCCGCCTGCCGGATAGCCGGCGCCTGGGAATCGACCCAGCCGGCAAACTCGAGTGCATCCGGTGTCGAGGCAAACACAAAGCCCGGCGTTCGGCTGACGCCTTGGTCGAGAACCTGCGCCGTGCACCCGCCGGCGCGGGTCAGGAGCTTGGCTCCGCGGTTGTATGAAGCGATCAACGTCGCCTCGGTGGTGGCGAGCGGGACCATGTAATCGCCCCCGGCAAAACGGCCGTTGACCCGCAAAGGACCGACGATTCCGACCGGCACTTTCACCGTGCCCACATAATTCTCGATATTCCGGCGATAGACCGCATGCCGGTGGATGCTGACGGCATCGGCGATCTCGGACGGCGCAAAGCCGGAAGCCTTGAGGCGGCGCCAGCGTGCACGGATTGCCCCCGCTTCGCTTTCCTGTTCAGCGCTGCGGGGGAACCGGCCAACGGGGCTTCTGTTCGGGCCCGGGACCAGCGGGTCGACCGCGGCAGCGGGAACCTGTTTTAGTATGGCTGAGGAAAGGCTCATGGATAGTGTCCTGGACGATGGATGCTGACCATGTGGAAGAGCAAGCTGCGTTCCAGGCGGCCATGCGGGCAGAAAAAGACGGGCGGATTGTCGGCCGGAAACGGATGGGGGCTAAACGGGAAGGGCTGTCAACTTGCCTTATTCGTTCAAAAAAAATGGGAAGGCAGAAATCCAATAGGTGTGAATGAAATATGGGGTGTAGGCCGCCGTATGCCGTTATCCGTCAGCAGGGACGGTGCAACCGGGATTGACGCTTTACCCCTGCAGCTGAAAACTCATCTGAATTCAGTGCAATGGGACCTGGGAAATCGATGGTTATGCAATAAAGATTGCACGTTTGCCGTGTTCCTATTTGAACTGCGAAGAATTTCCGGGTCGTAGAGGTTTGCGAGCTTTCTCTTGGGACGGGCCGGTCAGCAATCCTCAGGCAAATAGAGAGTGTGTTTTCCGGGAGTGCGGTTGGGGCTGATCCAGACGGTGTGGGTGCCTGCAGGGGATTCAATATCCCCGACATAGGGGTAGTCGCCCGGCTCTGTTTGTTCACTCGTCTTGAAGATTTCAAGCGCGGCAGAAAATAGCTCGCTGACCTGCGGGGAGATCGTCCGTCCGCCGAAGGCATTTGGAGCGAGGTAGCCCAGCTGTTCCAGGAGGTTCGTCGTCACGTAGCTGATCGGGCCGGTTGCGTAGGCGGAGTCCACTGCGGTCAGCGGGAAAAGGATGCCGTCGCGTGCGGCCTGCTGGTCGGAAGAAGAAAAAATGACGGTGAAATCCTTTTTCATAGTTATTATTATATCATACGAAGGGCCGGTTCGGGCAAGCAAAATAGAAAAAATTGGATATCCCACTTAGGAGTGTTTTCGTACCAGCAGATAGGTGTTGCCGATGACGCTCAGGCTGCTCAGCAGCATGGCGCATACGGCGACCAGCGGCGAGAGCAGGCCGCTCATGGCGACGGGGATGCTGATGGCGTTGTAGAGGAAGGTCAGGGCGAGGTTCTGGCGGATCTTGCGGTTGACGGCGCGGGCGAAATCCAGGAACTCGTTGATTTGGGCGGGTTCGGCCCGCATCAGGGTGGCGTCGGCGACTTCCTTCCCCAGGCTTCCGCCCGCAAAGACGGCCAACGACAGATCGGCCTGGGCCAGGGCCGGGGCGTCGTTGATCCCGTCGCCGACCATGAGCACATGCTTTCCCCGTCGCTGGAGGTCCGACACGATTTCGGCCTTTTCCGCGGGCCTCCGGCCGCCCAGGGATTCCGTGATTCCCAGCCTGCGGCCGATGGCTTGGGTGGTCCCCACGCCGTCGCCGGACACCAGGATCACCCGCAGGCCTCTTCGCTGCAGGTCAGTCACCACCGGCTCGATCCCCTCGCGCAGTTGATCGCCGAAGACCAGCACGGCCGCCGGCCGGCCGCCGGCCCCCAGATATACAAGGGAGCTGCCGGCCTCGTGCCGGCGGACCGGACCGAGCCGCAGTCCCTGCCCGGCAAACTCTTCCGCAAGAAATTCAGCCGATCCGATTCTGGCCTCCAGCCCCTGCCACAAACCGCTCACCCCGTTTTCCTCGGCCTGCACCACCGCCACACGCTCCGGCCGGATGTGGCGTTCCCGGGCTTCGCGCAGCAGCTCAAGGGCGATGGGGTGCGAGGCGCCCTGTTCGAGGCCGGAGGCCAGGGCGAGGGCCTTTTCGCGGGTGACGTCGCCGAAGGGGATGATGTCCTGAAGCCGCCAGGCGCCGCGAGTCACGGTCCCGGTTTTGTCGAGCATGACGGTGTCGAGGGCTTCCACCCGTTCGAAGGCTGAAAAATTACGGATGAGCATGCCCTTGCGGGCGGCCAGCGCCACCCCTGCCACGCGGGCGAGCGGAATGGCGATCCCCAGGGCGCAGGGGCAGGCGATCACGGCGACGGTGACGGCCCGAAGCACTGCCGCTTCGATCCCCAGCCCGCGCAGCCAGACCCAGACTCCCGTGGTTGCGGAGAGCACCAGAACCACCGGGACAAACCACTGCAGGATTTTTTCGGTCCGGCCCTCGCCGGGGGTTTTCAGGGCGAGCGTGCTTTGCACGACGGCAATCATCTGCCCCAGGGTCGATTCGACGCCGACCCTGTCGGCGCAGACCGTGAGGCTGCCGTGGTGCAGGCGGCTGCCGCTGCGGATGGGGTCGCCGGGCTTTTTCATCACCGGCCGCGGCTCGCCGGTGATGGAGGACTCGTCGCTTGCTCCACCGCCGGAGACGACGACCCCGTCGGCGGCGACGATCTCGTTTTCCGCCACCCGGAACAGGTCGCCGGCAGCCAGTTGCCCCACCGCGGCAAAACGGCCCTCCGGGAACGTCTCATCGACCATCCGGACTTTTGAGGGCATCAGCGAGAGCAGGCCTTCCAGCCCTATGAGCACCTGGTCCTTGGCGCGCCGCTCGAGAATTTTCCCCAGCAGGACCATGGTGATCAGCATGCAGGCGGTGTCGTAGTAGAGGTGAATGCTCCCGGAAAGCAGGTTGAGGGTGCTGATGCCGAAGGCGCTCAGGGCGCCGACCGTTATCAGGGTTTCCATGCCGAAGGTCGCCCGGCTGAGGCCCTGCCAGGCCCGCCGGAAGAAGGGCATCCCGCCGTAGCTCATCACCGCAGCGGACATCACGGCCATGGGCCACGAGATGCTGGCCACGGATTCGGCGGGCAGGTCCGTGAAGAAACCGAAGTAGAGCGCAAAAGACAGCATCATGACGTTCATGGTCAGGAACGAAGCGATCCCGAACCGGACCCACTCCCGCCGCCGCAGCCCCTGATCGCGGATGTCGCCCGGCAGGGTCGCGGCGTAGCCGAACCGTTGGAGCATGGCCATTATCCGGTTCGAGTCGGTGGCGACCGGGTCGTATTGCACGCGCAGCTGGTCGGAGGCGAAGCTGCAGGCGGCCGACAAAACCCCCGGTGCCCGGGAAAGGGCCGTTTCAATCAGCCAGGCGCAGGCCGGGCACCACATGTTTTCTACCTTCAGCGCCAGGGGGAGGCCTTCGGTCGCGGTAGGGGCTTCAGGGGGAGGTGCCGGGAGAGGCAGGTCGTCTGCGGAGCGGGGGATGATGCCGCTCTCTTGGCATTTCCGGAAAAGATCGCTCTGGCGGAAGGCGGCAGGGTCGGCCGAGCCGGCGGCCTGCAGCAGGATGCTGAAGACCTGGCGGCAGCCCATGCAGCAGAAGTCATAGGTCCGGCCTGCAAACGCGGCTTCGATCCGCTCGGCGCGCAGGGCCAGCCCGCAGAGGTCGCACACGCGGCTGGTTTTGGCGGGTATGTCGGCAGACGCTTTGACTTTGGGCATGACGGGTGGATCAGATCACTGGCGCAGCCCCAGCGACTTGACGAAGGCGACGGCGCTCCAGCGGTCGTCGATCGTGATGGTGGTCTCCAGCGGCGGCTGGCGTCCGCCGGGGATGCCGTAGCTCACGCTCTTGAAAAGCTCCCCTGCCGGCTTGGACTGCACGGCGGTCGTGCGAAAATCGGTCGGAAGCGGCTGGAAGCTCTGCCCCACGGTGCCGTTGCCGTCGAAGTTCAAGCCGTGGCACTGCGCGCAGAAGGTGAGGTACACGGCTTTGCCCCGGGCGATGACGTTCGCATCATCCATCGCCAGGGGGGACTTGAGCGCCGGACCGGGGGTGGCGCGCAGGACGGCTTCGCCGCCGGAGACGGGCACAATCCCGGCTTCCGTGCGGATCAGCGGTTCCTCGTGGGGTTTCACGGCCGGGGTTTCGCGCATGCGGCCGTAGCGGAAGTTGTTGTCGTAGAACATCAGCGCGTGGTAAGCCCCCAGCGCCCCGACCAGGACCGCGGCCAGCGCAAGCAGCTTCTTCATTTGACCCCCTGGATGGTCAGGACCTTCGGCGGGTTGGCCTCCGCCCCCTGGGGTCCCCGCACATGCTGCGGATAGGGGACGGGCGGGTACATGGCATAGGGCGACTCACCGTAAACGTCCGGTACCGGCCGGTAGTCCCAGTCCGGCTGGCCGAGGTCGCCGATCACCGTGTGAGCCAGCCAGCCCTGAAAGAAAACGATGCCCAGCATGGCTGCCACCAGCAGCCAGGTCCTGGCCTCCGAGGTGGAATGCTCCGGGTGCAGCGTCATATCTTCACCTTCAGTAGCCCGGTTAGCAGAATGTAGAGCAGACACCACACCACCGTGCCCGCAATGGTCAAGGTCAGCATCAGCGGGAACGGAGCGTTCCGGCCTTCGATGCCGCCGGGGTATTTTTCAATGATGCGGGTCAAGCGCTCTTCGGATTCCCGGCGGCGGACATATACGTAACCCAGGCCGGCGCCAAAGATCAGGATGAACGCCAGGGTCGGGAAGAGGTACATCACGAAGTGCTGGATGTTCAGGACCTCGAATATGCGCATCGATCACCTCTCAAGGTGTTGAAAAACAAGCATCGGGCCGCCCGTCAAGGCGCGCGGCGTTTTGGAAAGCGCAGCCTATTCATCGATAGGTGAGCATTTACAAAAGCCGCGCAACGCCGGATCACGGCCTGAGGCGCCGTTTTGCAACACCCGGCTATCGGCCGTGGGTCAGGGCAAAGATAATCACGGCGACGCTGCCGGCCAGGCCGCAGCAGACCAGCGCGAGCAACCCCCAGGTTTCAATGAGACCCTTGCGGCTCAGCTTGGCCGGGGCCGCCGCCGGAGCCCCCTCCAGCGGCAGGAACCGCGCCCGCCCCTGATCACGGAACTGGCCGCGGTTCAGCGCCCAGAAAAACACGGCCAGGCTGATCGCAAAACCGATCGTCATATAAGCGACAAAGTAAGGGAAATACATTTCAGGGACCACTCAGTTCGGGTTATGGTTTCCTGGCCCCGACCGTTATCACCAGGCCGTCTGCCGTCGGCTCCATGGAATACGACTTAAGGTAACGCGCTTCGGTGTCCGCTACCAGGCGGACCTTGTCCGGGTAACCGAGATGCCGGACCTGGCTCACCCATTCGCTGCGGACCGGAATCCTCTGTTCGCCTTTGAACGTGCTGTGAACCCCCATGAAATCGAACACGATGCGGGCCGGATTGTCCAAGGTGAACACGTTGGCCGTTTTCACCGTTCCATCGGCCGTCACCCGGATCAGGACCGCATCGGCACGGACCTCGGTGCGCACATCCCGCAGAACGGCGGCGACCGGCGCCGAGGCTGCCGCAGGCGCCTTGGGTGGCCCCGTTGCAATCATCGACGCTGCCGGAGGCGGCGGTTTGACCGGCGGCGCTTCGATCCCTGAAATGGCAGGCATCCCGCGGAAGGCCGCCCCGGCGGAAGGCTTTTGGAAAACGATTTTAAGGCCGTCCTTGTCGGGCAAAACCTCGTAGGGCGCATCCTGTGATAGTTCCAGAAAAACGCGCGCTTCGCTCCCGGCGGAGGCTTCCGTCGTCCGGATCGAGCGGATCACGGAATTCGAGGGTGGGAAATACGCCGCATCGAGCCCTTCCAGGGCGGTGGCCGGGAACTGGAACAGAACGCCTCTCGGGTCTTCCTGCCGGGTCGCCGTGTAGGCGAGCGGCTGGTTGCTTTTCACTATGACCGCAACCGCCTCGGACGTCTCGATGGTTCGGAAATCGGTGATGACCCTCGCCGGCCGCTGGGGGCCATCGCTCACGGACGTCTGCCGGGCGCACCCCGTCGTTTGAAGAACCGCAAGCATGCAGACCCCAAGCAACCAGGCGGCCCTCCAGGTTAGCCCTGCTGAGGCGGCCAGTCCGCCGATAGCTCCACTCCCCCTGATTTTAATTAAGAACCCCATCCTTAACTCATCACTCATTACTCGTTACTCAGCACTCTTTTTTAGGGTTCCCACGCCGCATCGATGCCCTTTGGCTCACGGTTGGCATCGCTCTGGTTGATGAAGTTGTGAGCGACGTACTCCCCCACTTCCCAGATCTTCTGGGATTCCAAATCGCGCTTGAAATAGGGCATGGCCGTGCCGGTGATCCCATTCATGAGCTGGTAGTAAAGAATGCCGCCGGAGATCTCCCGGCCCTTCAGGAGGGTGAAGTTGAGCGGCGGCGGGTAGATCCAGGGCTGGGCCGGCCCCATGCCGTCGCCGATCGGTCCGTGGCAGCCGATGCAGTAATACTGATAGATCCGATGCCCCCGCTGCAGGCTTGCCGGGCTGCTCGGGTAAGGGTTGGGGATGTTGCGCCACCCCGCGGGGATCTGTTCGGCCAGCCAGCGGGCGTTGGCATCCGGACCGGCCTCGTAGGCCTTGATGGATTCCTGTTTCCAGTGCCGCTGCCGTTCCATGCGGGTGTCGGCCATCTTAAGCCCCAGGCTCTGCACATATTGGGTCAACGTGTTGATGCGCTCCATTCCGAGCCACTGGAAGGGCGGCATGATGGAACTGGGCCGCGTGTACCGCGGGTTGGTGAAGTGAGCATGGTGCCAGTCATCCGGGTGCTCGCCGCCGGCCTGGGACAGGTCCACCCCCGTGCGCTGGGAGCCCAGTTGGATGGGTTCGTCGGCTATGTAGTCCCCGGCCTGGGCGATGCGCTCGGAGCCCATGTCCCAGTCGAAGGCCCGGACCGACTGGGTGTGGCAATAGACGCAGCCGTTCTGGATGTAGATCTTGCGCCCGGCGTCTTCCACTGCCGTGCGGGCGCGGAAGATCTCCGAGGGCGTCGTGTCCTGGTTAACATAGGGCCAGTAGACCATGATCAGCGCGATGGAGGCCAGCAGCGCCAGGACGCCGACCAGGATGACGGCAGGAGTCATTCTCATGAGGCCGCTCCGCGATTGAAATAAAGCGATCGGATGACGTTGTAAAGCCCGAGGTAGGCGCCCGCCATGATCATGGCGCCGAGCGACAGGCGCATGACGTAGTACGGCTGGATCTCAGGCAAGGTGCGGTAGAGGGTCTCCCCGTTGTACCAGGCCTGCCCCTGAATCAGCCCCACGATGGTCAGCACGATGCCGAACCCGGTGATGCCGATCAGCACCAGCCAGTACTGCAGGTCCGCCAGCAGCCGGCTGTGCAGCGGCCTGCCGGTGATGCGCGGCAGGATGAAATACAGGCCCCCCAGCGCCGTCACCCCGGCGAACCCCAGGACGCCGATGTGGGCGTGCGCCACCACCCAGTTGTTGAAGTGGGTGATGCGCTGCACATCCGGCAGGGCCATCATCGAGCCTTGGATGTTGACGAAGAAGTAGTAGATGGTGCCGGTGAAGACGAACTTGGCGCCGATGTCGGCGTGCACGTCGCCGAGCTTGCCCTTGACCGTGTACCAGATGTTGATCAGGAAGACCATGACCGGGATCACCATGGCGACGCTGTCGACGATGGAGATGGTCTTCAACCAGGTGGGCACCGGCACCTGCAGCAGGTGGTGGGTCCCGATGTGGGTGTAAACGATGATGAGCGACCAGAAGCCAAGCAACGACAGGGTGTGGCTGTAAAGCGGGCTGCGGGTGGCGATGGGCAGCACGTAGTAGGCCACCCCGAGCGCCATGGGAGAAAGCAGCAAGCCGAAGACGTTGTGGCCGTAGAACCACAACAGGATGGCATCCGGGATACCGCTGAGCGCGCCGCTTTCAGAATTCCAGATCACGTTGCCGAGAAAGTAGGTACAGGCGGTGAGCACGACCGCCGCCGCCGCGTACCAGATGGACACGTACAGGATCGGCTCGGCGCGGCGGCGGATGGTCAGCAGGAAGTTCACGATCACGAGGCTGAAGCTGATCACCACCAGGATGTCCACCGTCCAGGGAAGCTCAGCGTATTCGCGCCCCTGGCTGTAGCCGAGCGAAACCCCCACCATTCCGGCGGCGACCGTTACGTTCCAGAACACGGCCGAAAACACCCCGAGCTTCTCGCTGTAGAGCCGGGTTTTCATCAGCCGCGGCAGATAGTAGAAGGCCACGGCGATGAGCCCCGGGGTCACAAACCCGAAGAGCACGGCGTTGACGTGCATCGGCCGCACCCGCCCGAACTGGATGTATTCGATGTTGGCCATGAAATCCGGCGCGACCAGGTAGCCGGCCGCAATCATGCCGAAGGTGGTGGCGAAGGCGAACCACAGGGCCGATGTCAGCGTGAACGCCTTGGCGGTCTGGTTGCCGTGCACGATGTTTTCATTAGTGATGCTCACTTCGAACTCCTGTTTCCGGGTTGCCCCGAGTGGTTCTTGAGCTTTCCCATCACCGTCTCGCTTCGCCCGGAGGTCAAGATCAAGGCGCGCAAATTCCGCGTTGCGAGGCGTACTTCCTGTACGCCGCAGCAACCGCGAAATGCAGCGCAACGCAGAGGTTGGCCTCCGAGCGAAGCGAGACTCAGTTGTGGCACGTCAGCCAGCAATCGACACTCGCCTTCTTCTTGTGATGGCACTCCAGGCACTGGCCCATGCGCCAGATTTTCTCCGGCAGCCGCTGCGAGTTTTTTACCTCGCCGTGGCACTCCTCGCAGGCCACCTTGCTGTTGATGTGCCGCTGGTGGTTGAAGAACACGTGCTCGGCGACATAGTTCACCTTGACCCAGGGGGTGGGGGTCCGGGTGTTGAAATAGTTGTGCTCCTTCTGGATCCAGGGGAAATTTGCGATGATGTAGTTGTGGCAGTGCAGGCACTTCTCCACCGGCGGGATTCCGGGGAAATTCGAGTAGGCCACGTACGGGTGGCAGTACTGGCACTGGATCTCCTTGACGCCGCTGTGCACGTTGTGGCTGAAGGGGATCGGCTGCTCCGGTCCGATCTTTTCCGGCCAGACATAAAAGAAGTACAGAAAGGCGGCGGTGAACAGGAGGCTGCCTATCGTGATCAGTATCGCGGCGCGGTTTCCTCTCGACATGTCAACCTTTCCCGATAGGCACGGTTCAGCGCGCTCCCTCGCTTCCCGGGGGCAGAAGTTCCGGGAAGGTTTTCAGAGTGTAGGCCAGGGCCAGAACCATCAACCCCAGAAAGCCGATGAACACCAGCCCGTCGGTAATCCCCAACGGCAGCTCCGCCGCCGCATGGTTCAGCGCCGGGCCGAGCAGCAGGAGATGCTCGAGCCAGATCCCCAGAATCACCGTGCCGCACAGGGCGATCATGGCACCGGGCATGGTCTTGACGCGCCGGTTGATGAGCACGACGAACGGGAGGACAAAGCAGATAATGAAGACGACCCAGGCCAGCGCATTCCAGGGCGGGGTGACCGTTCGCAGGATCACGTAGCTGGTCTCCTCGGGGATGTTCCCGTACCAGATGACCGTCAGCTGGACGTAGAAGAAATCCGCCCACAGCAGGCAGAAGGCGAAGAACAATTTGCCGACGTCGTGGAAATGGGCGGCGGCGATTCCCGCGCGGCGGCCCCGGCGCAGATGAACGATCGCCGCGAGGATGATCAGCGCCCCCAGCCCCACGTA
The DNA here is from genome assembly GCA_963716325.1 of uncultured delta proteobacterium. GTDB lineage: Bacteria > Desulfobacterota > Desulfobacteria > Desulfobacterales > SpSt-501 > SpSt-501. The sequence continues at coordinate 187,419 of CAVQTH010000055.1, forward strand.
GAACGCCTTCACGAAATGGTAGGCGCCGAAAAGCGTCGACACCCAGTGCGGGTCCATGCTCATGACGAGGTCGAAGCCGATCAGGCTGAGCACCACGGCAAACGCAAAGCAATAAAGGCCGCCCCACAGCGCCTTGCGGCTCTGAACGCGCTGGATCTCGGCGTCGTTTTGAGGGATCCGGCCGGCCAGCAGGCGGCGCAGGCCGCTCCCCGGCCCGGACGTGCCGAGCCTCAGTTTGAGGTCCTGGGACAGGAAGGCCCACCCGAGGCCGTAGAGGATCAGAAAACCGATCCCGTCACGGGTGAACAGGAACGGGATGTTCAGCCAGATCTCCTTGCCGTGCAGGTCTTCGTGCAGCCAGGGGAACAGGTGGTTTTTCCCGATCAGCAGCACCAGGAAGCAGACCAGCGACAGCGGGAAGAACCCGGCGAAGGCCCCCGCCAGCCCGCTGAGAGGGCCGGTCCAGCGCGCCTTGACCGTGTGGGTGACCGCCGAGAAAAGCACCGCGCCCTGGGCCATGGCCGACCACAAAAGAAAATTGATGAGAAAGGCCTGCCAGGCCCTCTGCGGGTGCGGGCCGAAGAGGCCGGCCAGAAAGGCCGCCAGGCCTGCGGCGGCCAACACCGCACCGAGCGTGAAGAGGGAGCCCGGCGGCGCGGCGCGGCGGCCGGGCTCAATCGGTGGCATGGTCGTGTTCATGCGAATACCTTGACCTCCCCGCCCTTCTTCTGGAAGAAATCCATCAACTCCCCCTCGCGGCCGGCCTCACAGGCGGCCAGCACCCCGAAGTGCTCGCCCGAGCAGCGCGGATCGTAGCTCTCGAGCCCTTGGTAGTCCGGCAGGCGCGAGCAGACCAGCAGGCCGATCACGTTGCCGATGACGGAGAACAGGATCGTGAACTCGAAGCCGACGATGAAAAAGGGGATCAGCGAAACGATCGGCTTGCCGCTGACGATCAGGTTCCACTGGACCGCAGTGAATATGGCCAGGGCGAACCCGGTGAAAAACCCGACAATGCCCCCGGCCAGCGTGAACCAGCCCACGCGGCCTTTCTTTAGCTTCAGGGCCTCCAGGATCCGGTGGCTGGGGATGGGGCTGTGGGCGCGGCGGAAACTGAACCCCGCCGCGGCCAACTCCGGGATGACCTTGGCGGCCTTGCCTTCGTCCTTGAACAGGCCCATGATGCAGGCTTCACCCGGCATGGTGTGCGGTCTCCTTCATCTCGGTCATGGACACGGAAGGCAGGTGTTTGCAGAAGAGCAGGAACAGGAAGAAGAACAGGCTGAAGCTGCCGACCATGACGCAGTACTCCACCAGCCGGGGCGCATAGAGGCCCCAGGAGTGGGGGGGGAAGTCGTGGGCGACACCGCCGACGATGATGACGAAACGCTCCCACCACATTCCGAAGTTCACCGCCAGCGAGATGACGAACAGCCAGGGGACGCTGCGGCGCACCGCCTTGAGCAGAAAAAGGGATGGGATCAAAACGTTGCACAAGATCATGAAGTACAGGCCGAAGGCGTACTCGCCCATGGCGCGCCAGCGGAAAGACTCCCATTCCACCGCATTGTGGCTGTACCAGGCGATGAAATACTCCGTGCCGTAGGCCAGACCCACGATGAGGCCGGTCAGAATCATGGTTTTGGCCACGTTCTCCAGGACGTTCAGGGTGATGATGGCCTCGTAGCGGAAGATGCGGCGCAGGGGGATCATCAGGGTGAGCACCATGGCAAGCCCCGAGTGGATGGCGCCGGCGACGAAATAAGGGGCAAAGATGGTCGTGTGCCAGCCCGGGACGATGCCGAGCGCGAAATCCCAGGAGACGACGCTGTGCACCGAGATCACCAGCGGGGTGGCGAGCGCCGCGAAGAAGAGGTAGCCGCGGCTGTAGTTCAGCCACTGGTGGTGCGCCCCGGTCCAGCCCAGGGAAAGCACCCGGAAGATCTTGTACCGCCGCCCGGTGGAGCGGTCGCGCACGACGGCCAGGTCCGGCACCAGGCCGGTGTACCAGAACAGCGAACTCACCGTGAGATAGGTGCTGATGGCAACGACATCGAACATCAGCGGCGACAGAAAGTTGGGCCACAGCAGCCGCTGGTTGGGGATCGGGAGCATGAAGTAAACCTGCCAGACCCGGCCCAGGTGGATGAAGGGGAAGAGCCCGGCACAGCAGACCGCGAAGACGGTCATGGTCTCGGCCGCGCGTGCGATCGGGTTGCGCCAGCCGGCGCGGAACAGGTGCAAGATGGCTGAAATGAGCGTCCCGGAGTGGGCGATCCCGACCCAGAACACGAAATTGATGAGATACGTCCCCCAGGCCACGGGGATGTTCTGGCCGCCGACGCCGATGCCGACGAAGATCTGGTAAGTCCAGGCCCCGGCCCCCAGGAGTACGCCGCACAACATGAGCGCGACAAAGACCCAGTAGCGCGGCCGGGGTCGCTCCAGGGTGTTCAGAACGGTCTGGTCGATCTGTGAGAAAGTGAGGTCGGTCATATTATCCGCTGATCCTTCCGACGTCCGGACAGAAGATTATTCCTCCGCCCATCGAATTGTGGATCTCCGCTCAGATGCTGGATACGGGATGCGGGATGCGGGATGAACCGGTAGCTTTTGTTCTTGTCGCGTATCCAGCATCCCGGATCCAGTATCGTACCGCTGTCAACCGGAACGTTGACCAACGGCAACGTTTTCTAAATCTCGTGTAAAACCTTCTTCAGGTAAATCACCGCCGGCTTCGTGTTGAGATACCCCATGGCCTGATAGGCCCGCGGGTCGTCGCAGAGCCGGCGCACGCGGCTGTCCCGGTCCATCAGATTGCCGAAGACCAGCGCGTCCGTCGGGCAGGTCTGGACACAGGCCGGGGTGACTTCGCCTTCACGGATCGTCCGGTTTTCATTCTTCGCGCGGGTGCGCGCCTCTTTGATGCGCTGGATGCAGAAGGAGCATTTCTCCATGACGCCCTTGCTGCGCACGGTGACATCGGGGTTCAGCTGCAGGTTCATCGGCTCCGGCAATTCCCAGGTGAACCAGTTGAAGCGCCGCACCTTGTAGGGGCAGTTCTGGGAACAGAAGCGGGTGCCGATGCAGCGGTTGTAGATCTGGTTGTTCAAGCCCTCGGCGGAATGGTGGGGTGCGTACACCGGGCAGACCGACTCGCAGGGCGCGTTGTCGCAGTGCTGGCAGAGCATGGGCAGGAACATCACCCGCTCCAGGCGGCGTTCATCGTGGTAGCGCACGATCTCCAGCCAGGCCATCTCCCGACCCTGGGTGATCCGCAACTCGCCGACGATGCCGACGTTGTTTTCGGCCATGCAGCCGGCCGCGCAGGCGCCGCAGCCGATGCACCGATCGAGGTCCACCACCATGCCCCAGCGGTAGCGGTCGTGGTCGTGGGGCGGATAGAAATCCCGCTTGGGGTCGTAGCCCTCCGGCAGCGGCAGTGTGAGCGGGAAGTTGTCCATGGCGAGGCCGGCCTTGGCCGGGGGCGGGCCTTTCCGGAGGTCTTCCGGCGTCGTGGTCAATATGAACGCGCGGCCGTGCTGGATGCGGCTGCCGTCCGTCTTGGCGAGCTTTACGCTGCGACCGGTCTTTTCGATGCGGGCATCGAAGGCGGTGAAGCTCGGACCGCCGCAGCGGGGGTCGACGGCTGGGGGCAGAACGGCAAAGGGGTTGGCGCTCTCCGGCGGCACGTAGCGCAAAAAGGGCAAGTCCACAGAATCGGTGGGAGAGAATTCGGCGCGCGGCTTCGCTCCCGCGGACTGCGCGTAGCGGCCGTAGGAGGTGTGGCCCTGGCCGATGCCCATCACCAGCAATCCCGGCCGTACCACCTCGGTGACATAGGCCGGCGCCTCGAGGCTCCCGGCGCGGGTGGTGACACGCAACACATCGGCCTGGTCGAATCCGTTGGCCCGGGCAGTGTCCGGGTGAACCCACACCGGGGATTGCCACGCCACGCGCGAAATAGGCTCCGGGATTTCGCACAGCCAGGGCCTGTTCGCTCCCCGACCGTCGAAGAAGCGCACAGACGGCGAGGCGGTAAAGGCCATTCCGGCCGGCGGCAGCTGGTAAGGCACAGTGAGCGCCTGGGGCAGCCGCTCCGGCATCATTTTCGGAGGGGAGCCGGCCGTCGGTCCCGCCGGCGGGAAGATGCCGCCCTGCTGCAGTGTTTGCACCCAATCGAGCTCGTTGCGGATGCGGCCGGTCTTCCGCAGCCGCTCGGCGATGTAGGTCTTGTAATCCGGCGCCGGCCGGGTTTCAAAACCGACGTCCAGGAAAAGGTCCCCGAGGTGCGGTGCCTCAGTGATCCTGCCCATGGCCGGCTGGAGGGTGGAGACAAGCGAAGACCACCCGCTGTAATCGTCCCAGGTTTCCAGTGGCAGGCTCGCCGGCAGGATGAGGTCGGCCCGCTGGGAGGTTTCGTCGAGGAAATTGCTCAGGCTGACGACAAACAGCTCCGGGGTCTCCAAGGCGGCCTTGGCCCCGCTTTCCGGCGGCAGGCTGAACACGGGATTGGCGTTGTTCAGGATCAGGACGTCGGCTTTCCCTGCGGACAGGGCCTTGAGCACTTCAAGCACGTCTGCGCGGCGGGTAGCGGTCTCCACGCGGTGACGGTTGGCCGCGTCGATGAGGCTCAGCTGCGGATCGAGCAGGAGATTCAGCAGGTTGGCCGCGAGGTTGGTGATAAGGCCGTTGGCATCCGACTGCCCGCTGCCGGCGCCCAGCACCAGGGGGCGGCGGGTTTCGGCCAGGCGCACCACCAGTTGCTCGTACTGGGCCAGCGGGATGCCTGAGAGCTTGAGCACCGCCTCCTGCGGGTAGGCCTCGGTGGCCTTCAGCAAGGCGTCGCGCAGGTCCGGCGGCAGGTGCTGACCGCGCCGGATGTCCAGCATCTGGCGCACCAGGCCCAGGGCGACCACCGCCTCGGTGCCCGGCGCGCAGGCGAGCCAGCGGTCCGCGTTGGCGCCGGTGAGCGTCTGAAACGGGCTCACCAGGAAAAAGAAACCCTTTTCGGGCCCGCGGGCGGCGTGCATGGCCTTGAACTTCCAGGCGTACTCCACCGGCGACAGCCAGGTTTCCAGGAATTCGGCGCCGAAGGCCAGCAGCACGTCGGCCTGATCCAGGCGATAGGACACCAGGCCGTCCACGCCGAAGACCTCGCGGTTGGCGGCCTTGAGCGCTTCGTAGGCAAAGGGTTCGAAGACGACGGGCGGCAGCGAGTTCCAGTTCTTGAGCGCGGACCGGAAGATCTCCATCTGACCTTCGCCGACCACCTCGGTCATGAGCCGCACCCGTTCGGGGCCCCTGCGGGCCGCTTCCCAGACCTTGGTCTTGAGCAGGGCCTGCGCGCGGTCGAAGCCGATGGGCACAAACCCGTCCTTTTCCTTCAGCAGTGGTGTTTTCAGCCGGTCCGGGTTGTAGACGGCCTGCAGGGCGGCCTGACCCCGCATACAGAGCTTGCCGCGGTTGAGCGGGTGCAGGGGGTTGCCCTCGACCTTGACCACGCGCCCCTCGCGGTTCCTGGCGATGATGCCGCAGCCGGCCGGACACTCCCGGCAGGTGGATGCGTACCACGTGGCCTTGCCGGTCACCATGTCATCCGGCGCCTGAACCAGGCTGTAAAGGTATTTGGGGGACTCGGGGCTGCAGCCCGCGGCGAAAGAGACACTGCCGAGGCCGGCCAGCTTGAGGAAGGTGCGTCGGTTCATAGGCGCTCTCGACTCCAAATGGTGGTGCTATATCGGAAACCCTCGGACGGTGTCAAGGGTTGCTGCGCCGCAGCCGGCGGTTGATCTCCAGGCGCTCCAGGGACAGTCGGATCACATCCCGCGCCCGGTCGGTCTTGCGCTGGTAGCCGGCAAAAAAACTCAAAACCTCGTCGGGCCGCTCGAGGCCCGCCGCCGGCAGGACCGCCGCGACCACCCGTTCGTAAAGCATGGGGTGGAACTGTTCGATGCGGGCAAGGCGGCTCACGTACCAGTCCCACAGAATAGATGCCGCCTGCCGGTTGGCCGCCAGGGCCACCACCGGGATGAAGGTGTTGCGGGCCGGCACGGAGGTGAGGACGTAGTCCAGAACCTTTTCGATTTCGCGGCGCCCCCGGAACCAGCCGAAGGCGGCCAGGAGGTTCAACCGCTCGTGTTCGCTCTCGGACGTTTGAAACCGACGGTCAAACCAGGCGAAGGCCCGGCCGTCGCCATGCCAGGCGCCGGCCTGCAGGACACTGCGCAGGATATCCGGGTGAACCGAACCGCCGTGTCGGAGGGCGTCGAACCGTTTCAGCGCAAAGGCCTCGGCTTCCCGGCTGCCGTATTGGACCGCATCGAAAAGGATCTGGTCGCGCAGGATGGCCGTGGTCTGGCCCTCGTCCGCCCGGGGGTCGTGGCCGATGCGGTCGAGCACCGCCCCGAACCAGGGCCCGGCCAGGCCGGCAATTCGGGCGGCCGCCCCCGGGCCGACCGACAGGCAGGCATGGGACAGGTTAGCGGCAATGCCGGCCAGCGGCAGGTAGGCGTCGTCTTCCCGGTAGTGGTCGAGGAAGGCGAGATAGTCGTCGAGGCCTGCCTCCCCGGCGACGGTCAGGGCGTAGAGATCGTTTTGAACTCCCCAGCGGTCCTCCGGCGTCAGGGCCTTTTGCCGCGCCAGGACGCCGAGCCGCCGGAGGTTCTCCGCGTCGGCATACCTCACGCGGTAGTAGCCGGTCTGGCCGTCGTTGAGCTTGTAGCCGGTGGCGTCCGTGCCCAGATCGACCCGGGTTTCACCGGTATCCATCAACACCGTGGTGCGGCGCGACTCGCCCCGGGAGGTGAAGACGCGCAGGTTGACGGGGATCAGCCATTTCTGGCCGGAGTCGTTGGGAAGGTAGGTGAACCGGCGCTGGGACAGCACCAGCGTGTCGCCGTCGCGGGCCGTGGATATTATCGGAAACCCCGGCTGCTCGACCCAGTTCTTCACCATGGCGGTGACCGGCCGGTCGGAGACGGCCTCGAAGGCCTCCCAGAGGTGGCTGCTTTCGGCGCTCTGGTAGGCGTGGGTCTGCAGGTAGTGCTGCAGGCCTTTCTGAAAATTCTCCGCGCCGATGTACCCCTCGACCTGTCTCAGGATGCTGCCGCCCTTGTTGTAGATGATGGGGGCGGTGCTCGTGTTGATCACGAGGTGCTCGCCGCCGGGGATTTCGATCGCGACGTTTTCGAGCAAGGCGTCCCGGTTCATGGCCGTGGCTGTGGTGCCGTGCAGAAACTGGTGCCAGATACCCCAGTCGGGGTAATAGTGGGCGACGACGCCGTAGCCGAAATAAGTGGCGAAGCTCTCGTTCAGCCAGAGGTATTTCCAGTCCGAGGGGGTGACCAGGTTGCCGAACCACTGGTGGGCGATTTCATGGGCGATGACCTCGCAGATCCGCTCCTCTCCGGACCTGGACGTTATCCCCGCGTAGTGCAGCAGCAGATTTTCCCGGAAGGTGATGGCGCCCCAGTTTTCCATGGCGCCGAAGGCGAAATCCGGCACGGCGATCAAGTCCAACTTGGACAGGGGATACGGGATGCCGTAATAGGCCTCGCTGAACTGCAGCGCCTTGCGGCCGAATTCCAGGCCAAAGCCGGCGTGCGGCTGGGACCCCGGCAGGGTGAGGACGCGCACCCGGCCGTCGATGGGGTCCTGCAGGGTTTCGAACTCTCCCACGCCGAAGAAGACGAGGTAGGTGGACATCTTCGGGGTGGTCTCGAAGATCACCCGCTTCTTGCCGCCCTTGAGCATCTCCAGGGCTTTGATGTCGGTGTTGGCAACCGCCGCCAGGCCGCGGCCGACCTCCATCTCGATGTCGAAGGCCGCCTTGCGGCCGGGGTGATCGATGCAGGGGAACGCCCGGCGGGCATCGCTTTCCTGGAACTGGGTCACGGCGATGTAGCGGGGGCGGCCGCCGTGGGCGTATTTGCTGCGGTAGAAACCCGCCATGCGGTCGTTGATCCTACCGGTGTAGTCGATGCTCAGGAGAACCTCACCCGACACCGCCTCGGGAAGCTGGATGCGAAGCTCCTCCGCCGTGGGCGCCACGCGGAAGGAACAGGGAGTGAGCGACTCGCCCCGCTTGACCGCGCAGCCCCAGACGGCGAGCTCGACGGCGTTTAAAACCACCTCGCCGGCGGGCTCCGGCAGGTCCAGCCGTATCTCGACGTGGCCCTCGAAGGTGAAGCGGCTGAGATCGGGAACCAGGCGCAGATGGTAGTTCAGGGGCGTGGCGTCGGGCATTGTTTTCTCCTATCGGAGGGGCATTTTTACATCGGGTGCAAGTCGTGCTAAGCATTTCTAAGAAATGAGGTCCGGAATGTCAAACTCGACAAGGAGCTCCCCATGAGTGTCATTGTGGATTTTTCGATGTACCCCCTGGACCAGGGCGAGAGCCTGAGCCCCTACGTGGCGCGTTCCATCAAGATCATCCAGGAAAGCGGCCTGCCGTACGAGTTCCGCGCCATGGGCACCAGCATCGAAGGCGAGTGGGAGGAGGTCATGGCCGTGGTCAACCGCTGTTTCGAGACCATGCGCCGGGACTGCAACCGCGTGGTCCTCTCCCTCAAGGCCGACTACCGCAAGGGGCCTTCCGGGCGGATGCAGCGCAAGGTCGAATCGGTGAAGGAAAAACTCTGACGGCTCCGTATAAAGGCCGATTTCTGCGTTGCGCTTCATCCCGCAGTCGCTGCGGCGTACCAAAAGTACGCCTCGCTTTGCGGGATTCGCGCGCCTTGAACTTGGCTCTTTCTACGAAACCGTCAGGCTTGTCCTCGATTCTGAGAGTATTTGTTTCCAGGATCTTGAACCCTCGACCCCTCGGACCCTATCTTTTCAGGCATGAAACAAATCACCGCCTGCACCTATGACTGCCCGGACGCCTGCTCGCTGGTTTTCGAGCAGGGGGAGGACGGGGGCCTGCGGCTGACAGGCAACCCCGACAGCCCCTTCACGCGGGGGGTCATGTGCGCCAAGACCCGGCGCCAGCTTCGGCGGCTGCGAAGCCCCCACCGCATCGTGAAGCCCCGGTTCAAAACCAAAGGCGGCTGGCAGGACATCGGCTGGGAGGCGGCCCTTGACCTGTGCGCCGAAAAAATCCAGCGCCTGCTCAGCGAGCCGACCGCCATCCTGCACCTCCACAGCGACGGCGCCAAGGGGGTCCTCAAGGAGGCCGTCAACCTGTTCTTTGCTCAACTGGGGTCGAGCCGGATCATGGGCTCGCTCTGCGACGCCGCCGGCTACATCGCCGGCGTCGAGGACTTCGGCTCGCGGGAGAACAACGACATCGAGGACCTGGCCAATGCCGCGGCCATCGTGAACTGGGGCAAGGATTTCTCGCGCAGCTCGATCCACACGGCCGCCGTCGTCCACCGGGCCCGCCGCCGGGGCGCCCGGGTGCTGACCATCTCACCCGGCGGCGACGGCAACGACCCCTTTTCCGACGGCCGCATCCGCATCCGGCCGGGCACCGACCGCTTTCTGGCAGCCGCCGTGATCCGGCGGCTGATCGGGGAGGGGCGCGTGTCGGAGGCCGTGCTGGCCCACACCCGCCATCCGGATAAGTTCCTTGAGCTGATCCAGGGCCGGTCGACGGAAGAGTTGCTGGCAATGTGCGAGGTGTCCCTGTCGGACGCCGAGGACCTCTGCCATGCATACGCCACAATCAAACCCCTGGCCACCTTCATCGGTGCCGGCCTGCAGCGCTACCGCTACGGCGGCGAGAACGTGCGCCTCATCAACGCCCTGGCGTTGCTGTCCGGCAACGTCGGCCGGTCCGGCGGGGGCGTCTATTTCCACCTGCACTCTTACCGCAACCTCGACCTCGGTTGGATCAGGGGCCCGGGTCACAAGGGCCGGCGGGCCTTTCACATCGCCGCCATCGGCCGGGAGATCCTGGCGGCCCAGGACCCACCGGTCCGGATGCTCTGGGTCAACGGCATCAATGTCGTCAACCAGGCACCCGGTGCGCCGGAAACCGCCCGCGCCTTCGACGGCGTTGAGTTCAAGGTGGTGGTGGACGCCTTCATGAACGACACGGCCGAGCGGGCCGACCTGCTGCTGCCCTGTGCGCTCATGCTCGAGCAGCAGGACGTCGTCGGCTCCTTTCTGCACGAATACGTTCAATACGTCGCTGCCGTGGTGGAGCCGCCGCCGGAGGTCCGCACCGACCTGTGGATCGTGACGGAGCTGGGCAAACGCCTGGACCCGCCGGTGCTCATGCCGACAGCGGAAGACTGCCTGCGGATAGCCTTGACGTCGCCCCATCTCGAGACCACCCTCGAAGAGCTGAAGCTCAAAGGCTTCATCCGCTCGAAGCGTCCCCGGATCGCTTTCGAGGGGCTTGAGTTCGCCCATGCCGACGGGAAGTATCGGTTCCCGGGGCAGTTGCACGACGAGCCGCCGGCCCCGGCCGGTTACCCGCTGCGCCTGCTCACGCTGGTGCGGCGGACGGCCATCCACTCCCAGATCCTGCCGGAGGACCAGCGGCCGTCGCCGCCGGTGTGGGTGGCGCCCGACTGCCCGGTGCTGGCAACGTTCGATGCTTCAAAACCGGCGGTGTTGGTGTCGCCCTCGGGGCGGCTGCCGGTGACGGTCCGCCGGATGCCAGGCCTGCACCCCGGCACGGTGGTCTACCGCCGTGGGGACTGGATGAACCGCGGGGGCGGCGCCAACCAGCTGATCGCCTCCGGGCTGACAGACCTGGGCGGCGGGGCGCCGTTCTACGACCAGTACGTCCGACTTGAAAATTCCGACGGCTGACGCCGCTTGTTATTTTCGATGCGTTGGGATAGTCCTGTCACTGTGGGAGCGGCTTTCCAGCCGCGATTTTTCTGGGGGTCGATACGTCGCGGCTGGAAAGCCGCTCCCACAATGCGCTTGCAGAAAACGACTTAATGGAAAATCATCAAGGGCGACTGAAAGCTGTCATATGACGGACATTCTTTTTCAGGAAGAATTGCAGGATATTTGCCGGCATTGGGCGGCGGCCGTCAAACGCATCGGCGACAGCGAGGGCCGGATGGCTTTTTTCCGGGATGAGCTGCCGGCCCTATTGGTCAACCGAGGGCTTTTCGAGGGCATTTTATCCGGGATCCAAAACGGCAACCCTCATCCTGATTTGCGCCAGGAAACCCTGTTCGACAATGAGCTGGTCCTCTACCGCGACCCCGGTCGGCTATTTTCTCTGCGCTTGTACATCTTCGGCCCGGGCGCGCACACCTCCGTGCACGATCACATCTCCTGGGGGGTTTCCGGCTCGGCGTTCGGCAAGCTCGAAGTGGTTCGCTACCGCCGCGAGGATGACGGCTCGAATTCCGACCAGGCGCAATTGGCGTTGGCCGAACCTCGGGTCCTATGGCCGGGCGAAATCGAGACAACGCTGCCGCTCGACCAGGGCATCCACCGCACCGGCAACCCGACCGAGGGAGCCACCCTCATGGTCAGCGTCTACGGCACGCCCTTGCGGCGGCTTTACATCCAGCGCTTCAATCTTGAAAACGGCAGCGTCCATCGCGTGTTTCCGCCGCGGTTCAAAAAGAAGATGCTCGCGGAGCAGGCCCTGAAGACGATGGCAGCCACCCGAACGTCGGATTGAAAAAGACGATCCGGGTGTTATCTTTCCTGCATATTATTTCTCGCCCTTTTCGCTTGAACCCTCGCCCCCTTATGACGGCAGTCCCGGGCGTGGCAACTCATCCCCATCCGGCAAAGGAAAACAGTTCATGGCGGAGATAAAAAAATACGACGTCGTCATCCTCGGCACCGGCCCGGCCGGGCTGCAGGCGGCGATCCACGCCGCGCGCAAGAAGGTGTCCGTGCTCGTCCTCGGCAAGGAGAGCCGAAGCAGCATCTTCCACCACCACGTCGAAAACTACTGCTGCGTGTTCAACACGACCGGTGAGGACATCATCAAGACCGGCCGGCAGCAGGCGGCTGCTTTCGGGGCGGAGTTTCTGGATGAGGACGTCCTCGCGATGGCGGCGGACGGCGGCCGCTTCAAGATCACGCTGGAGAGCGGAAGCACCGTCGGCGCCGGCTCCGTGATCATCGCCACCGGAACGGCGCGCAAGCGGCTGGGGGTGCCGGGTGAGAAGGAACTGCTCGGCCGGGGGGTGAGCTACTGTGTCGAGTGCGACTGCAACTTCTACAAGGGGGCCGAGGTGGTGGTCGCGGGCAGCGGCAGCGCCGCAGCGAGCGGCGCCCTGACCATGCTCGCCTATGCCCGCACGGTGCACCTCGTCTGCGAGACGCTCGATGTCAGCCCCGCGCTTGCATCCGAGCTGCGCAAAAGCGCCGTGACCCTCCACGAAAACCGCAAGGTAAAGGAGATCATCGGCAAAGACGGGGTTGAAGCGATCGTTCTGGATGACGGCTCGCGGCTGGCGGTGCAGGGGGTGTTCATCGAGCTCGGCGCCAAGGGGGTGATGGAACTGGCCGGCCTGCTCGGGGTCCAGCTGGACGACGAGATGAAACACATCCAGACGAACAAGAAGATGGAGACCAGCGTCCCCGGCATCTACGCGGCCGGCGACATCACCGGCCCGCCCTGGCAGGTGGCCAAAGCCGTGGGCGAAGGCTGCGTCGCCGGCCTGGAAGCCGCCGGCTATGCCAAGAAGCAGGGAAAGGGCGCGGCGGTTTAGCCGTTCTTCCGTTTCACCCGCCGGATGCCAGGACTGGATGCGTGAATTAAAGGTAGGTGCCGATACCCTGCTTCACCATGTCAGCATAGCTGGGAACGCCGTCCAGTTCGATCCCCCGGTCGGGTGTGATTTCCGAGAAGGTCCGAAGGAGTTCATTGACGGTCGCCACGTGCCGGGCGACGCGCACGCTCAAGTGGATCCCTTTGCCTTCGAAGGGGACAAACAGGCGCCCCAGCTTGGCGGCGCGCGCATACATAGGATCCTCGCCGCTGACCACCAGCTCGGCGCTGGTGGCCCCCCGCAGGCCCCCTTGAGAGGGATTGGTCGATTCAACCAGAATCGCCAGCGTGTCGAAGGTAGCCGCTCCCACGAATATGGATGTTTCTTCAAAACTCGTTGCGCGGGTCCGAGGCGATCAGGAAAACCTTGTTCACGGGGTCCACCATGATCGCGTTCACATCGCCCATGTTTCCTCTGACCACGATCTTGTAGCCCATCTCCGCGAGCTTCGCTGCTGTGTCGGCGCTGAGTCCGTTCTTTTCGATTCGCAGCTCATCGGGAATCCACTGCAGGTGGACCCGCGGGGCATCCACTGCTTCACGGATGGTCATGCCGTGGTCGACCACGTTCAAGATCACCTGCAGGACGGTCGTGATGATGCGGGCGCCGCCCGGACTGCCCAGAACAATTACCACTTGGCCGTCTTTCGTGACGATCGTGGGCGACATGGAGCTGAGCGGCCGTTTAAAGGGCTCCACCGCATTTGCGTCGCCGCCGGTCAGCCCGTATAAGTTGGGTACACCCGGCTTGATGGCGAAGTCGTCCATCTCGTTGTTGAGTAGGAACCCAGCTCCGTTGACCGCGGCCGCGCTGCCATACCAGTCGTTGATAGTGTAAGTGATGGAAACCGCGTTGCCGAAGCGGTCAATCACCGAGTAGTGGGTCGTGTTGCTCCCCTCTTTTTTAAAGGAAGTTCCCGGTCGTACCTGGTCTGAAGGAGTGGCCTTGCCCGGCTCGATACGCTTGCGAAGCCGTTCGGCGTAGTCCTTGGAAGTCAGGATATCCACGGGTACTTTCACAAAATCCGGGTCGCCCATGTATTCGCTGCGATCTGCGTAAGCAAAACGCATAGCCTCAGCCATAATGTTCACCGCCGCGGCCGAGTTGGGGCCCATCGTCTTCAGGTCAAACCCCTCCAGAGTGTTAAGCATCTGAATGATGTGAGTACCGCCCGAGCTTGGTGGCCCCATGGAGATGATCTCATAGCCCCGATAGGTGCCGCGGACGGGCTCGCGCCAGACCGGCTTGTAGCGTTTCAGGTCATCCTTGGTAATGATGCCGCCGTTGGCTTTCATATCCTTTTCGATCAAATCCGCAATGCTTCCCTCGTAGAAGGCCTTGGGTCCGCGATCGGCGATAGCCCGGAGCGTCTTGCCCAGGTCTTTCTGGACCAGCAGATCGCCTTCTTTGTAGGTGGAACCGTCCGGCTTCAAAAAGTACTTCCGGCTGGAAGCGTACTTGGCGAGCCGTGGCTCATGTTCCTTGAAGGTCTCGGCATTGCGAGCGCTGACGACAAAGCCCTTCTCGGCGTACTTAATGGCCGGCTGCATCAGGTCGCGCAATTTCTTCGTGCCGAACCGCTCGAGCATCGCGTTCATACCGGCCACGGTTCCTGGCACACCGGCAGCCAGGTAGCCGTCCAAGCTGAGCTTCGGAACGACATTGCCCGCGCTATCCAGGTACATGTTGCGGGTGGCCTTGCCGGGCGCCATCTCCCGGAAATCCAAGCTGTAGATTTTGCCGTCGACGGTGCGGATGATGGCAAACCCACCGCCCCCGAGGTTGCCTGCCACGGGATGTGTCGCCGCCATTGTGTAGCCCACAGCAACTGCGGCGTCGATGGCGTTGCCTCCGGAGCGCAGCACCTGAATACCGGCATCGGTGGCGAACTTGCTCGTGGCAATCACGGCGCCATTTGTGCTCTTTTCGGGGCGAAAGGATGCTGCCTCCACATGCGGGACTGCGGCAACCAGTGCAATCCCAATGAAGAGAGCGATAAACATCAAAAGGAATCTTCGGGATTGGATCTTCATGCTCAACCTCCTTTGGCTGGAGTTCAAGGCGGGATAAGATGTGCAGATGGGAGATTTCTATCATTAGACTCACGGTATGTCAAAGTTTTCACCTTGATATGCCAAGCGTTTCGGCGATCCTTTGGGGCCGATCCTTTCAAAGCGGGGCCCGCGATCGAGCAAGCCGTCAAGAACTCCAGCCGCTAAACATCCAAGCGTCATCTGCCATGCGCATCAATGCGGACCCGACGGCAGCGGCCTGTGTGAGCTATCCTTGTGCCAATTATGGGTGGAGTTAATCTGGCTGCGGATTCCGGCGCGGCGGAGGAGCTCGGCCGTCAGGCGGGTCACGGTGGTCTTGCCCCGGGTGCCGTTGACGTGAATACGCAGGGGGATCTGCCGGAGACGGCGCCGGTGAATCTGCTGCTCCCAGACCAAAAAAACAAGAACGATGACGAGCAGGCCGAAAAAGAGCATTTATTACTCCGGCAAGCAAAAATGTCGACTCGTGGGCGGCACCCCGGTGAGCCTGCCCTTACCACCTACAGACTTCATGCGGTAATGTGCCGGAGTAATAACAGCGTCAACGGAAGATATAAGAAGGAAGTGTATCGCAGGAGGTGGTTGTTTTCAACGCCGGGGCCGGGGGATGTGGGAAAACCGCCTTTGGTTTCAAGTTCTCTGGTCTATGTCTCCCGCCAAGCGTGCCCGCAAGGCCTCGAGGGCTTTGGCCGCCGCCTCTGCCTGGGGGGTCTTGCCTTCGGCCAGTTTGGACAGGAACTCCACGGAACGGTCGGAGCCGATGGCGCCGAGGGCGGTCACGGCCGCGCTGACGATGGCCTCATCGTCCGCAACAGTGGATTTGCGGATGCGCTGCAGCAGCCCCTTTTTGTGGCCTGCCGCGCGCAGGGCGGTCTCCAGCACCGCCGCCTCGGCGGCCTCGGGTTCATGGAAACTCCGCATGCTGCCGACGGCCCGGATCAATTGGGCCACCTTGCGCGAATGCCGCGCGGCCAGTTCCTTGTCCTCGGGGGGCTCCGCGCGCATCCGACTCAGAAGCTTGTCCATCGACTCCTTGGTCAACGGAGACAGCTCGCCGAGGGCGTTGACGGCGCGCCAGCGGATCTTCTCGTCGGCGTCGTCCAGCGCCTTGATGGATAGGCGCTCCGCATCGGGAGTCTTCAACGCCACGAGAGTGTTCAGGGCTTCGTCCCGCACCCGTGCGTGGGTGTGGCTGAAAAGCTTGCGGGCGAGGTCGATGTCGCCGTCGCCCTTGGCGATGTGCCGCAAGAGCATCAGCGCGTTGCGTTTCAGATACCATTTCTGGCTCGGGTCCTCGAGCGTCGTCAGCACCCACTCGCGGGCCAGGTCCCCTTTCTGCACGAGGGCGGCCATGGCGGCCTTGCGGGCACCCTTGTCCTCGCTGTCGGAGAGGACTCTGCAGAGGGTTTCGATCCCGAAAGTGCCCAGCAGCGCCAGCAGGGCCTCGACGGACGTGCGCTGCGTCTCGTCGGCCTTCTCGTAGGCGAGCTCAAGCTCGCGGGTGCGGTCCTTGAAAATGAACTGGAGCGCATCGGCGCCTGTTTCGGCGTCCGGCGGGACCAGCCCCTTCTCTGCGCCCTTTTTCACCGCCTGCACGATCTGAAGTACGACCGGCAACTGCCCCTGCTCCATCAGGTTCGGGACGACGCGCCGGAAACATTTCAGGAGCGCTGTTGTATCGCCGGTGAGAGCGCGGCCGCAACAGGCGTTCAAGATAGGCCCGCAGGTGGCCGGCCACATCCCGGGCCATCTTCTGGGTGTTCACCAGGTATTGCACATCGGCCGGCAGCTCGTCGAAGGCCAGCACGCCGTTGGCATAAAGCTCTTCCAGAAACCGCTGCGACCCGCGGACGTCCGCGAGCACCAGGCGGCGCGACACCCACTTCAAAATACGCTTCACCCCGGCGAAACGACGCTTGATGGAAGGGTTGTCCGGGTCCTTCCCGCCGATCTCGCGCAGCCGGTTGAGCTCCTGAAATATGTAGCGCGACGTCGGCAGCAGGGTTTCCATGGGGAAGGCCTCGATGATGACCTTTTCGATGTCTTCTTCCTGGATGTTCTTGACGTGTTTGGCGATGACGTAGCAGTTGATGATCAGGTCCTTGAGGAACTCCGGGTGCTTGAGCGGGCGGAGGATGTCCTGGATGATCTGCAGTTTCATCCGCTTGATGGCATCATCCGATTCCCCCCGGAACATCGGGCAGCACCTTCAGGTCCTTCGCCAGGCGCTGGATGGCCATTTCCACCCGCCAGGGCAGGTTCTTCTCAAGGACGATGATGTCGTCCATGAAGACCAGGGAGATGTCGCTGATCCCCCGCTCTACCAGGGCTTGGGTCAGCAGCTCACCGACCTTGGCGTTTCCACCGTGGTCGGCGGTGGGGTCGCTCATCACGTTCACGAAACCGTCGAAATGCTCCGCCGAAATGCTCTTCCTGATGGCGAAGCTGACGAGCCCCTTGCGGCTGAAATACTCCCGCAGCTTGGGGACGAAGAGCTCTGCCATGCCGGCCCCCACCAGGGTGCGCACGTTGACGGGTTCGTCCAGGATGCCGGTGATCAGGACGTCGGTTTTTTCGCGGGTTTCCTGGCTGGTGATCATGATTTCCGCGGAATCCCGCAGGCACTGCTGGAAGGCCTCATAAAGGCCGCGCTTGGCCTTCTGGGACCCGGGGTGGTCCGGAGAATAATATCCGGTCCGCAGCATGGCCTTGGTGAGGTCCATGACGAAATCGCCGGCGGGCTTGATGCGTTCGCGCTCCGCCGGGGTGAGGTCCTTCTTTTCACGCCCGGCCGGAGCGGCCTGTTCCGGCCCCTGGGTTTCCCGGGCGGCCTCCGCCAGAGCCACGGCGGAGCGGATCCAGTCCATGGACAATTCAGGGGACGACCCGGTCGCCTGCTTGGGCTCAAGGCTCCTTTGAGGGGTCGCCGCCGAAGCGCTGGATTTGCCGGCTGGTTCGGCAGCCGGAGGCGTTGCCGCCGAAGGTGTGATTTTTTCGGTCGGCGGAATGGATGGGCTGCCGTCACGGGGAAGCGCCGCACCCGGCGGATCCGGCGGTTTGCCCTCGTCGTCGGCGGATACGATGCCCAGCTCCCGTTCCAGATCCCGAATGGCCGCCGTCTCGTCGCCGACCAGGCCGAGCAGCATTCCGGCGACTTTTTTTGAGTCCGCGGCGGTCTTGCGGTCCGTCGCTTCAAGCACCTCTGCCTCGACCGAAATACGCCGGCTTCTCTCCGGCAGAACGAGCGCGAGCCTCAGCCGGGTCTGGGCCGGCAGCGGCATTTCGGTGGGGATGAAAATGCGGCCGGTTTTTAGCTGGCGATAATGAGCCAGGGCTTGGTCGATGGAACGGTAGCGCAACTTTAAGGATGTGGCCGTCAACGCCGCCTCGCAGAGAGAAAGAGTTTTCGCTTTGGAAAACAAGTCCAGTATATCGAAGAAGCCATTTGAAGTCAAAAAAACCAATGGTTCTTCAATTTGCTGAAATGCTTTTCCGGGAAGTCAAAAAGTCAAAAAAATGACGCACTTGGCGTTGAAACGCGTGCCGCAACCACTGGCCGGTAACGGACGTTTGGCCTGTGACTGCTTTGAACCGGTTGAATATGCTGGCTTCCGCCTAAGAAATAATTCGTGGCATGTTTTCTGCATCGTCCTCACCATAGAAGAAGGAATAGAACATCACGGGAGAAAGTTTTGCAATGAAAGCTTCGAACGGCGAAAGTAAGCCCCTGTCGCCAATAGACGCAACCCCTTCTTCCCCGCCACAGCAATTGCCTGCCGACCAACAAGATGAACCGAAACCGAATGCCTGCGAGGAGAAGTACTACAGCCTTTTTCTCAATGCCGCCGACATCGTCGCGGTGGTCGATCTGGACGCCAACCTGATAGATATCAATCCAAAGGTCCAAGCGGAGCTGGGGGTGTCCCGGGAAGAGTTGATCGGGCAGAACCTGGCAACCCCCAGGATGTTGACCCGGGAATCAGCGGACCGCATCCGGTTTCATCTCAGAGAAATCGCCGAGGGCAGGGCCCAGGCTGTTTTTGACATTAACGCGCGAACGATTGACGGCACCCTGGTGCCCTTCGAAGTCAACGCGGTGCCGATCAGGGAGGCCGGTGTCATCCGGGCCGTTCAAGCCAACCTCCGCAATATCAGAGACCGACATGAAAAGGAGCAGGCCCTTCGCAACAGCGAGGAAACCACCCGAGTGCTGTTGAACGCCACCGACAACGCCGCCTTCCTGATCGACACCGGGGGAATCGTTCTTGCCGCCAACGAGAAGGCGCTCAACCGGATGGGAAAGACGGCCGCAGAGCTGGTGGGAAAACCGCTCGCCGGGTTCCTTCCGCCGGAGTTGGGTGAGGCCAGGCGGCAGAGGGGACTTGAAGTCATTCGCACGGGACGCCCCCTGCGCTTCGAAGACGAATGGGACGGGCGGACCTACTCCAGCTCCATCCACCCGATCCACGACGAAAAGGGCCGCGTCATCAAGCTTGCCATCTACAGCAAGGACATCACCGAAGAGAAGGAATCCGAGGAGGAACGCAAAAAGCTGACGAAGCAGCTACAGCAGGCCCAGAAAATGGAGGCCATCGGCACCCTTGCCGGCGGCATCGCCCACGATTTCAACAACCTGCTGATGGCGATCCAGGGCAATGTGTCGCTGGCCTTGTTCGACATGGAGCCGTCCCACCCTCAGCACCGGATTCTGGCGAACATCGAAAAGCTGGTGCGAAGCGGTGCGGATCTGACCTCCAAGCTGCTGGGCTACGCCCGCAAGGGCAAGTACGAATCACGCCCCATGAGTTTAAACGACCTGGTGAGGGAGACCTCCGAAACCTTCGGACGGATGCGCAAGGACATCTCCGTCTTCAGGGATCTTGCAGAAGATCTCAAAAATGTCATCGCCGACAAGGGGCAGGTCGAACAGGTGTTGCTCAACCTGTTCGTAAACGCGGCGGACGCCATGCCGGCGGGCGGCAAGCTCATCCTGAAAACCCGCAACGTGACCCATCAGGACATCCCTTTCAAGGGCTACACGATCAAACCCGGCAGCTACGTCATGCTGACCGTCACCGACACGGGCGTCGGGATGGACAAAGACGTCATCACGCGCATCTTCGACCCGTTTTTCACCACCAAGAAGATGGGCCGCGGCACCGGCCTGGGGCTCGCATCCGCCTACGGCATCGTCAAGGGTCACAACGGCTACATCGACGTCACCTCCGAAAAGGACCAGGGCACCGTGTTTTACATCTACCTGCCGGGTTCCGAGCAGCGGCCGCACACGGTTCCGGAGACCAGCCGAAGGCCGGCGGGAGGCATCGGTACGATCCTGCTGGTGGATGACGAGGACAGCGTTATGGAGGTCACGGCCCAGATGATCGAACGGCTTGGCTACACGGTCATACGGGCCCGCAGCGGCCGCGAAGCCATCGAACGCTTCCGTGAAAATTGCGATCGCGTGAGCCTGGTCCTCCTGGATATGATCATGCCGGAAATGGGCGGCGGCGAGGTCTTCGACGAGCTGAAACGGATCAGCCGCCGCGTGAAAGTGCTGCTCGCCAGCGGCTACAGCATGCAGGGCCAGGCCCGCGAGATAATCAACCGCGGCTGCATCGGTTTCATCCAGAAGCCCTTCACCATGGAGGATTTGTCATTTAAACTCAAATCCGTTTTGCCCCCGACTTAGCCGCTCTGCAGGCCAGCGCTTCCTTTTCACTCCGTCTATTGTCTTGCCCCCGCACCGTCGTTACTTTGGTAGAGAATTTCAGCGGATAGTCAACTTCGGTTGGGCCTATGGAAATCTGGGAAACAATTGCAAAACTCGTGCTGCTTCTTGCCGTCGCTTTCGTGCTGGGCGTCGGGGCCCAGCGCCTCAAGCAGAGCGCCATCATCGGCTATCTGCTCGCCGGCACCATTCTCGGATCGGCCCTGTTTGACCGGGAGGCCCTCGCCCACTGGGGGGAGCTGGGGGTGGCGCTGCTGCTGTTCAGCATCGGCTTGGAGTTTTCCTTCGGGCGGCTCAAACGCATGGGGTCTGCGGTGCTGCTGAGCGGGGTTATGCAGGTGGGGGTCACGCTGGCGCTTTTCGCTCTGATTTTTTCCTCACGGGGCTCCGTCGGCGCGGCCGTCGCCTGGGGGCAGATGGTGGCGGTGAGCTCGACGGCGATCGTCCTCAGGATCCTCATGGCCCGAGCCGAAATTGATTCGGTTTCGGGAAGGGCTGCTTTGGGCATCCTGCTCGTTCAGGACATCGCGGTGGTGCCGCTGGTGCTCGCCCTCACCGTGATGAGCCACGGCGGCAGCGCACCGGACATAGCCCTGCAGATCGGCAAGACCATCGGCGCGGCCGGCGGGATGGTGGTTGTGTTCTACGGGTTGTTCTACCACCTCATCCCGCGGCTGCTGATGCGCCGAGGGATGTTCGCCGACCGGGAGCTGGTGGTGCTGCTGGCCATCATCCTGGCCTTCGGTTCGGCCTGGGCGGCACACTCCCTGGGGCTATCGCCGGCGCTGGGGGCTTTCCTGGCGGGGATGCTGCTGGCCGAGTCCCCCTTTGCATCTCAGGTTCGCGCGGACGTCGGCTCCCTGCGCACCCTGTTTGTGACCTTGTTTTTCACGTCCGTGGGAATGCTGGCCGACCCGAATTGGTTTCTGGCCAACTGGCAGGAGGTGCTCGTTTGGCTCGGGGTGGTCTTTGGCGGAAAGACCCTCATCATTTTCGGCATCGGCGTGGCGCTCAAAATGAGCCCGGCCTACGCGCTGGCCACCGGGATCACCCTGGCCCAGATCGGGGAGTTCTCTTTCGTGCTGGCAACCGAGGCCAAGAACGGAGGATTGATTGACAACCACGTTTTCTCCCTCGCTGTGTCGGTGACGATCCTCTCCATGTTCCTGGCCCCCTACATGGTCACCTACGCGCGGCCGGCCGCTCGCAGGATCGTCGGGCTGTTTTCGCCGCGCGGCCGCCCGGCGGCGGGCGGGCTGGAGACCGTCTCTCCTGCACAGGCCAAAGGCGTGTTCATCGTCGGCTTCGGGCCGGCCGGCCGCAAGGTGGCCCGGGCGCTGCTGGAGAAGGGCATCCGCCCGCACGTGATCGAGCTCAACCCCCGCTCCGTCAAGGCGGCGCTGCGAATGGGCCTCACGGTTCACTTGGGGGATGCCTCCCACGCCGACATCATCACCCACGCCGGCATTCACGGCGCCTGCGTGATTGTGGTGACGGTGCCGGACCCGCGCTCGGCCAAACGAATCCTCCAGAACATCCAAGCGTTGTCTCCGGGCTCCAGCGTGATCGTCCGCAGCCGCTACCACATCGCCACGCGGGAGTTGTGGGAATTGGGAGCCACCTTTGCGGTCGATGAAGAGAACGTCGTCGGGCGGGAGCTCGCGCGGCAGGTGATCGACTTTTTGCAGGACTCCGATCCGGCCGACACCGAGTGTGCGCTGCCGCCGGATGATTGAGGTACCGCTCTCGGCTTCGATTTACTTGTTGTCTATCCGGATGAAAAACGGCCCATGCCGGCCCGCGCGGTTCACAAACCGGTTTCTCAAGGCGTTGCGTGCAAGAAGCGGAAGAAACCGCCTGGGTCGGCGTTTCGCCACAAAGATCAAACCGGCAACCATGCACCGCTAAGGCAGTCAGGGTAACCAACCACGGGTTGAAACGCGCTGCATCGGTCGATGCTGCTTCAATAAAACACCCGGCACCGCCGCCGCTGCCACCGCTGCTGCCGCCCCCACCTCCCACATCAGTATTCGAACAGGGGGCAATCACATCGCCGACATCGGCACAAACCGAATTTGAAAAATAGCTTTCGTTTCCGTCGGTATCATAGGCCGTTACCGCAAAATAATAGCGAGCGCCCTTGTCGAGACCGGTAACGGTAAATGTCGGATTCGTCGGGTTGCTGAATTCGTCGGTCGTGACATAGCCAGAAAGGTCATATGGGGGGCCGGGCGTGTCCTTGCGGAAATACACGCCATATCCTTCAAGATCGGATTCATTGTTTTGATCCCAAGCCAGGGTCACATCAGCGGCATAAACCGGCACGGTGGAAAGCAAAACAATCAGAAAAAACAGGCCGGCGCCTAAAATTCTGGAAGCGGCGTTTAGGATTTTTTTCTGATTCATCAGTAAATACTCGAAAGAGGCATGTAGGAAATGACGGCAATCTCGTGCTGCTGCGAAACTGGCTGAGAACATGTATGCACCTCCGGAATCGAAATTGGAGAGGAAACACCTCCGATCGATTCCGAAGGTCTTCCTCATCGACGCCTACGAGGTTAGCTGATGGGCTAGGGCCGATAAGGTTACCCTTCGCCAAAGGCGATTAGCCCCAAAGAAATGGGTCCCCCGTTTCCGGTAATCACCGGAATTAGGCAATAATAAATAACGCTATCCGATTTGTAGAAGATTGTCAAACAAGGCGAGCACATAACCCTGGGTTCGACCGTCACAGGCAAACGCCAGAGGCCGGGCCAAGTGACGCGCAAACCGGTGTGCCAATGTCTCAGGGACAAACGGCAGGATGCCGAGGGCAGATTCGTAGGGCAGATTCAAAACCATGGTTAGACCTGTTCCCGGATCATTGCTGAGGTGCCTTCACCGACGGAAACCGCCCGACATCGGTGTGGGGTATGAACTTGGCGGCGCTGAAGCGGTTCATGAAGTCCTGGTTGACGTTGAGCTCGAGGTAGGTGATGCGGTCGCGGATGCGGTCGATCTCGTCGACGGCATTTTCGGAGGTCAGGGCCAGGGCAGCCCCCTGCAGCGAGCTGTTCCCGATGGGCACGTAGCGCTCGAGCGGCAGATCCGGCAGCATCCCGATGGCGATGGCCGAGCGCGGGTTGATGAAGCAGCCGAAGGTGCCGGCCACGTAGAAGGTACCCAGCTCGTCGAGGTTCAGGCCCACGGTCATGGCGATCGTTTCGAGGATGGTGTACATCGCGGCCTTGGAGCGGACCAGGCTGTCGAGGTCCGCCTGGCTGATGGTGAGATCCTTTCCGGCGGCGGACTGCTCGGCCGGGACCACGACCAGGTGCCGCAGGCCCTCGATAACGCACAGGCGGTCGCCGCAGGCGGCGGAAACCAGCTTGCCGCGGATGTCGATCATGCCTGCCAGGAAAAGCTGGGCCGCCAGGTCGATCACCCCGGAGCCGCAGATTCCGATGGGGGGCGCCTCCTCGATGGTGTGGATGTCGAACCTGCGGCCGGCCGGGTCGATCGCCACCCGGTCAATGACGCCGGGGCCGGCCAGCATGCCCATCCGGGTCACCCCGCCTTCGAGCGCCGGGCCGGCCGCGCCGGCGCAGCCGAGGAGCCAGTCCCGGTTGCCCAGCACCACCTCGGCATTGGTGCCGACGTCCACCAGGAGGGCCGGCTCCGGCCGCCGGTGCAGGCCCGAAAAAAAGATCCCGGCAATGAGGTCGCCGCCGAAGTAGCTCCCGATGCTGGGAAAGACCAGCACCCGCGCGAAGGGGCTCACCTGGATGCCGAGGTCGGCCGCCTTGAGCACGCCCGGCCGGTTGACCACGGGGATGTAGGGCTCCCGGATGATCCAGCGCGGCTCCAAACCCAGGAAGAGGTGGGTCATGGAGGTGTTGCCGGCAACCGACACGGCGCAGATGTCGCGCGGCTCGATTCCGGCCGTCCGGCAAATTTCGCCGACGGCGGTGTTGAGGCCGCCGACGATCAGGCCGTTCAGCTCCTTGAGGCCGCCGGGCGAGTCGGCATGGTGGATGCGGGCGAGCACATCCGGTCCGATGGTGATCTGGGGGTTGTCGAAGGCGTGTTCGCCGAGAACCCGGCCGGAGGCCAGGTCGATCAGCCGGAGCACGACACGGGTCGTTCCCAGGTCCACGGCGATCCCCGCCGCGGGCCGCGGTGCGTCGAAAGCGTCGATGCCGGTCAGGACCCAGCGGCGGCGGTCACGGAACACGGTGCAGCGGATGCGGTAGTCGGTCGCACGCAGCACCGGCGGCAGCTGCTTGAGGAGATCGAGGTCGACGTCGATCTCCTCGGCCGCCAACTCCTTTTTCAGGGCCGTCAGCAGGCGGTCCGTGTCGGCGGTGTTGTCCTTGAGGCTCGGCGGCCGCAGGGCGACGAACCGGATCCAGGGAGCGGGCGAGGGACTCACCGTTGCGCTTCCAGCCCGGAAATGATCCGGTTCATGATGTCACCGGCCTTGCCCGGGATGAGGTAGTTGCTGATGACGCCGGTCAAGGGCGTGGGCTCCGGGTTGATCTCGATGACGACGGCCCCGGACTGCTTGGCGATGATCGGCATGCTCGCCGCCGGCTGGACGATGGCCGAGGTGCCGACCACCAGCATCACGTCGCAGTGGGAGGCGATCTCCTGGGACCGCCACAGGGCGACCGGCGGGATCATCTCGCCGAAAAAAACGGCGTCGGGGCGCAGGATCCCGCCGCAGGCGCAGCGCGGCGGCAGCACCGAGGCATCGACCTTCCGAGTTTCGACGCGATGTTCGCACTGCATGCAGCGCTGCCAGGCAAACGTGCCGTGGAACTCGATCACGTCAGTGTTGCCGGCCAGCTGGTGCAGCCCGTCGATGTTCTGGGTGATGACCGTCTTGAGGATGCCCATCGTTTCAAGCCGCGCCAGACCCTTGTGACCGTCGTTCGGCCGGGCGCGGTCGACGATGTCTTTCAGATCCTTCACCAGAACCTGCCAGACGCGGGCCGGGTCCGCCAGAAGGGCGTCGATGTGTGCGACCTCCATCGGGTCGAACTTCTCCCACAGCCCGCCCTTGCCCCGGAAGGGGGGGATGCCGCTTTCGATGGAAATGCCGGCGCCGGTAAGGGCGGCGGCGTGCCTGGCGGCCTTCAGATGATCGACCGCGCGGTGGATGAGAGCGTCCATACGTGTCCAAAGGGTTCAGGGAGAGGGTTAACGGATTGAGCGGTTCTCGGCATAGTAGGTGTGCCAGATGCCGTCCTGGACCCATTCCTCGGCGATGCGGATGCCCAGCAGCGCGAGCCGACGCCGGACTTCCTTGGCGTCGCTGCGCATCAGGCCCGACAGGACGAAGCGGCGTTTCTGCCTGAACCCCGCCGATTCCATCATCCGCAGCATGACCTCGCCGTGGATGTTGGCGACCACCAGATCCGCCGGGCGGTCGATCGTTTCCTCGGCCTTGCCCTGAATGACCAGGATTTTGTTCTCGAGCTGATTGAGCCGCACATTGCGCCAGGCGGTTTCGGCCGCCAGAGGGTTGAGGTCGACCGCCAAGACCCTTGATCCCAGAAGAGCCGCCGCTAAGGCCAGGATGCCGGTTCCGGTTCCCAGATCGAGTGCCGTTGAAGCAGCGCCGTCTACAGCGGCCAGCTCCAGGGCCATCAGGCAGTCTCTGGTGGTGGGGTGGGTGCCGGCACCGAACACCAGACCCGGGTCCAGAAGGACCGTCAGGGCCGTCGTGTCATCCCGTCCGACGGGCGCCGCAGTCCCCCACGGCAGCGCCAACCGGAAGCAGCCGATACGCTCGCCGGCGAAGGGAGCCCCCTGCCACTGGGAGTAGGCCATCTGCGTGCTGTCGAGCAGGCGCAGGTGCGGCTGACTGCGCAGGATGTCCCCAACGGCTTGCGCCGCCGGGGCTGAAAAAAACAGAAAGGCCGAATCCTCCTCCTGCCAACGGCCAAGGAAGTTCTTGCCTTCGATGGCGGCGCGGGGGTCCATGCGGCCCTCAAGCTGGTAGATGTACAAGTCCTCGTACGGGCAGGGCATGCACACCGGCTAACGCTTCGGCTTGTCCGCAGGCCGATCTTCTTCCGGCAGCTGGTCCATGTACCACTGCATGGGATCGAGCAGCGTGTAGCCCATCTCCTGCAGTCTCTTCTTTACATGGGCCACGTTCTGGGTCAGCAGGTAGGGGAAGACCGCGCGCTTGTCCTCTTCCCAGTAGCGGGCCACCAGCACGCTGCCGAAGGAGACGCCCATGTCGGTGATCGCGTCGACGATTTTCTTGAGCTGCCCGACTTTCTCCTCGACCAGGATGCACAGCAGGGTCCCGGGCTGGCCGATGCCGAGCACGTTGATGAACGCCCTGAGCAGGTCCCGCACCGACAAAATACCCTTCAGGCGGCCGTCGTCGTCCACCACCGGCAGGGCGCCGACCTTGGAGTTCTGGATCATCAGCAATGCGTCCTGGATCGTGTAGCCCGGCGAGATGGTGAAAACCTTGCGGGTCATGATGTCCTTGGCCCGCAGTCCCTGGAGCTTTGCCTTTTCCTCCGGGCTGATGCCTTCCTGGACATACCGGAAGGGCAAGGCGCTTCTCAGGTCGCGGTCGCTGACGATGCCGACCAGCTTGTCGTCCTTTTCCACCACCGGTATGTGGCGGATCCGTTTTTCGGACATCAGCTCCTGGATTTCGAAAATCGTCGCCTCGGGTCCGACGGTGACGACCCGGCGGGTCATCGATCTGCTGACAAACATATGCTCCCCCTCATCTCAAAAAGGTTAACCCCTTCAGCTGTTCAACAGCGTTTCCACGTGATGGCGCGCCAGCTCCGGCAGCCGGCGCAGGCAGTATCCGCCTTCAAGAACCGATACGATACGGCCTCCGGAATGGGTGTTGGCCAAATCCACAATTTTCTGCATCATCCAGGTGTAGAATTCGGTCGAAATCTTGGTGTCGGACATGTCGTCGTCGCGGTGGCCGTCGAAGCCGGCCGAGACGATGATGACCTCGGGTCTGAACTCCGCGAACGCCGGGAACAGGTCGCGTTCCAGGAGACGCCGGTAGTCCTCGTCGCCCTGCCCCGGCAGCACCGGAGAATTCTTGGTGAACCCGTAGCCGTCGCCGCGGCCGTATTCGAACTCGCGGCCGGTTCCGGGATACGCGAAGGAGGGATGCTGGTGAATGCTGTAGTAGTAGACCGTGGGGTCGTCGTCGAAGATGTGCTGGGTGCCGTTGCCGTGGTGCACGTCGAAATCCACGATGCCCACTCGGTTGATGCCGAACTGCTTCTGAATGTAGCGGGCCGCGACGGCCACATTGTTGAAATAGCAAAACCCCATGGCACGGCTGACTTCCGCGTGGTGCCCGGGAGGCCGCACCGCGCAGAAGGCGTTGTCCAACCGCCCTTCCATCACCCCGCGGCAGGCCTCCAGGATCCCGCCCACGGCGAGCAGGGCCACCTCATAGGTTTGGGCGCACATTTGGTTGTCGGGCGAGTCGAACATTTGCTTGCCGGTGCGGCAGGCCGCCTCAAAGCGCTTGACGTATTCGGCCGTGTGGACGGCCAGGATCCATTTCAAGTCGGCGGGCGCGGCCGGAACGGGGATCAGCTTCTCGCGCAGGCCATCCTGCTCGATGCCTTCACGTATGGCGGTGAGCCGTTCGGGCACCTCCGGGTGGTAGGGGCCTGTTTTGTGGAGCAGGTAGCGTTCGTCGAAGACAAAGCCGGTTCGTTTCATGGGCGTTCATCCTTCCTGGAAGGCGTATGCCCGAACGGCGTACCGAGCCCTTCGGCATGCGGGAATCCATCACGGAACGATCTGGTCGAAGATCGCAAACGCCGCCTGGACGCAGGGGCTGGTGTCCGGCATCTGAATCGTCGGACGGCCCTTGTAGTCGAAATCATAGACCATGCGATCCTCAGGCACGGTGCCGGCGAGCTCGACCCCGGCATCCGCGATAAGCTTGAGCACCTCGGCGGAAGGCGGCTCTTTGACCTGGTTGATGATGACGTAGCTCTTCCCCACTCCGATATTGAGCTCCCGGGTCAGCTCGTTGATGCGCAGCGCCGCCTGAAGTCCCCGCCGGGACGGGTCCGAGATCAGCAGGAGGAGGTTCACGTTTTTGGTGGTGAGCCGGCTGACGTGTTCCATGCCGGCCTCATTGTCCATGACGATGTAGGGGTAATTGTCCACCAGCTTCTCCAGAAATCCCACCAGCAGCGAGTTCGCCGCGCAGTAGCAGCCGGAGCCTTCCGGGCGCCCCATGACGATGAGGTCGAAGCCGTCGGACTCAGACACCGCCTGCTCCAATTTCATGGACATGAAGACGTCCTTGGTCATGCCGCTGGGCACAACGCCTTTTTTCATGTCCTCACGGGCGTTGCCCACGGTGTCGGTCACTGCAACCCCCAGCACCTCGTTCAGGTTGGAGTTGCTGTCGGCATCCACCGCCAGCACCGGTGTTTTGTGATGGCCCAGAAGGTATTTTACCAAAAATCCGGCCATGGTGGTCTTCCCGGTTCCGCCCTTGCCGGCCAAGGCTATTGAAAACGCCATTTGTCGCACGATATCCTTTCTAAGTGTTTCAGATCACAACCGAACTCAGGTGGAATCATTAGGCCAGTTTTCAGTAACAGTCAAGGCAGAAAGCGCAAGGGCACCAGCGGCAAACTCAAGCTGCTGCGAATCCTTTGCAGCTTTTCTTCGGGTGGGGAGCCACAGACGTCGGGTCGTGTCAAATACGCTTGAAATGGAAAAGGCGCTGTGCTAATCGCAAGCCGATAGAGGCGTTGACCTCATGCCATAAAACCAACGGGGGGAGGCGGCAATGGATTTTGAGCTCAGCAAATCGCAAAAGGAAATCCAAAAGGCGGCAAGGGAATTTGCCAAAGGCGAGTTCGACAAGGAACTGGCGCTGGAGCTCGACCGAAAACACGAGTTCCCCAGGAAGATCTGGCGCAAAGCCGCCGAGCTGGGGTTCATCGGCGTGCATTACCCGGAGGAATACTCCGGCCAGAACCTCGGCTGCCTGGAGAACATCCTGATCGCCGAAGAGTTTTGCGCGCGGGACTCGGGGATCGGCAGTGCGATAATTCTGGCGAGCTTTGCGTCCGAGTGCGTTTTGCGCTTCGGCAGCGATGAGCTTAAAAAAAGATTCCTGCCGCAGGTGGCCGAGGGCAAAATGCTCTCCGGCGGGTCCTTCACGGAGCCCGGCCACGGCTCGGACATCACCTCCCTCGACACCACCGCCGTGCGCCACGGCGAGGAGTGGATCATCAACGGCACCAAGACGTTCATCACCAACGGCGGGCTGGCCGGGTTTTACTGCACCCTGTGCCAGACCGACGTGGGCTGCAGCCCTTCCTACCGCGGCATCAGCATGATCCTGGTGGAGGCCGACCGGCCGGGGCTCACCACCGCCGACGTCGGCGAGAAGATGGGCATTCACATGATGGCCACCGCCGAGGTGAACTACAAGGACGTCCGGGTGCCGGCCGCCAACCTGATCGGCAAGGAAGGGCGCGGGTTCTACCAGGTGCTCGAGTTCTTCGACGAAAGCCGGATCCTCGTCGCCGCGCAGGCCCTGGGGATCGCCCAGGGGGCGTTCGATCGGGCGCTGGCCTACGTGAAGGAGCGCCAGCAGTTCGGCAAGCGGATCGCCGATTTTCAGGTGACGCAGCACAAATTGGCCGACATGGCCACCAAGATCGAGCTGGCCCGGCTGATGACCTACAAGGCGGCCTGGAACTACGACCAGGGCCGCATCGACCCCAAGCTCACCTCCATGGCCAAGATGTATGCCGCGCGCACGGCGGTCGAGGTGGCGGACGAGGCCATCCAGCTGCTCGGCGGCTACGGCTACATGACCGAGTACGAGGTGGAGCGCTTCTACCGCGACGCCAAGATCACCGAGATCTACGAGGGCACCAAGGAGATCCAGAAGAACACGATCGCCAGCGCAGTGCTGGGCAAGCTGAAGTAACCATGAAAGGAAAACGACCATGATCGAGCAGCTGAAGAAAGCGTTGACCACGGGTGTCGGCCTGGCCCTGAAAACCTGGACGGAAGTCGAGGCTGCGGGAAAAGAAATGATCAGAAAGGCCCAGCTCTCCGAAAAGGATGCCGGCCAATTTTTGAAGAACCTGAAGGAGAGCTACGAAACGACCCAGAAGAAAATGGAGTCGCAGGTCAACCGGTTGGTCAAGGACGTTATCAATAAAGCCGACGTCGCGACCCACGATGACCTGAAGGCGCTCAAGCGCGAGATCCAGAGCTTGCGGAAGGAGCTCAAGGACCTCAAGGCGGCCAAAGCGCCCAAGGCCGGCAAGGCGTCGCCTGCCAAGGCCAAGCCGGCCGCCAAGGGCAAACCCAAAGCCAAGTCCGCCGCCTGAACGAATGGGGCTTCGGCTCCGGGCCGACCATGCTGAGCATCCGTAAAATCGGAGTCATCAGCAGGACCTACCGCCATCTCAACCGCTATCGCCATATCCTCGCGGTGCTGCTGAAGCACGGGTTCGGCGGGGTGGTGGAGTCGCTGAAGATCGATCAGTACCTCGAAGTCGGGCTTCAGCTGATTTCGAAAAAGAGAACGCCGCGCGAGGAGCCTCTCACCCGGCCTCAGCGCCTGCGCATGGCCCTGGAGGAACTGGGCCCCACCTACATCAAGCTCGGCCAGGTGCTCTCCACCCGGCCGGACCTCATCCCGGTCGAGTTCACTGATGAGCTGTCCAAACTCCAGGACAGCGTCCCGCCATTTCCCTTTGCCGACGCGGAAATTATCATCCAGCGCGAGCTGGGCGCACCCTCCTCCGATGTGTTCGACCACATCGACATCGAGCCGGCGGCCTCGGCGTCCATCGGCCAGGTGCACCGCGCGCGCCTGAAAAACGGTGAAGAGGCAGCCGTGAAGATCCAGCGCCCCGGCATCCGCGCGGTCATCGAGGTGGACCTTGAGATCATGCTCCACCTGGCCACCCTGGCGGAACGACACGTGGAGGAGCTGGCCCTTCACAAACCGGTCACCATCGTCGAAGAGTTTGCCCGCACCCTGGAGAAAGAGATCGATTTCCGCATCGAGGCTGCCAACATCGACCGGATCGCCCAGGGCTTTCTAAACGACCCGACCGTCTACATCCCGGCGGTCTTCCGGGAGTTCAGCGCCGCCGGTATCCTCACCACGGAATACGTGGAAGGCATCAAGATTTCGAACATCGGCGAGCTCGATGCCGCCGGCTATGACCGCCGGCTGCTCTGCTCACGGGGGGCCGACATCGTCCTGAAGCAGGTATTCCACCATGGGTTCTTCCATGCGGACCCGCATCCCGGGAACATTTTTGCGCTGCCCGGCAACGTCATCTGCCTGCTTGATTTCGGCATGGTGGGGGTGGTGGACCGCCAGACACGGGAGCTGTTCGTCGAGCTGGTGGACAGCGTCGTGCGCCGCAACGAATCCCGGGCCGCCCAGGTTCTCCTTCAGCTGACCAGCTGGGAGCAACAGCCGGATCTCCGGCTGATGGAACGCGAGCTTTCGGATTTCATGGGTCGGCATCTTTACCGCCCGCTCAAGGACATCGAGGTCGGCAAACTCTTGCACGATCTGCTGGAGATCGCCACCCGGTTCCGACTGCGTCTTCCGCCGGATATTTTCCTCATGCTCAAGGCCATCAGCACCGTGGAGGCGGTCGGCCGGATGCTCGACCCGGAGTTCGACATGATCGCGAAAGCGGCCCCCTTCATCGAGCAGGTGCTGATGGGCCGCTTCAAACCCCAGCGGGTGGCCGAGGACGTGGGCGACCTGGCGGCGCGGATGCTCAAGTTCCTGCACCAGTTCCCCAAGGACCTCCTTGACCTGGCCGGGCTGTTGAGACAGCAAAAGCTCAGCCTGCAGATCAAGCACGATGGACTTGAAAAAGTCCTGGCCACCCACGACCAGATCAGCAACCGCATTTCCTTTTCCATCGTCATTGCCGCTCTCATCGTGGGCTCGGCCCTGATCGTCATCTCCAAGACACCGCCGCTTTTCTACGGCATCTCCCTCATCGGCATCATCGGGTTCCTGGCAGCCGCGCTCATGGGCATCTGGCTGCTGGTGGCGATCCTGCGCAGCGGCCGGCTGTGAGCCCGGCATCCTGCTCGCAGGCATCCTCCCGGCCATCTTTCCAGGCAGGATTTGTGTATTATCCTTAAATCCGACGGCGACCGGCAGGCGTACACCCTTTCGCACTGCGATTCCAAGGTTCTATCCGCCGATTCCCCAGGCGCCTGCCCCGTCGCATGAGCCCCTGCCGGCGCAGGGATTGTTCGGCTGCGGGTCGCCCAACATTTAGCTAATGAAAGGAGCAGCCCCATGAAAAAGATTGCGGTTTTGACTCTCTTTGCCCTGGTGACATTTGCCGGATACGCTGCAGCGCAACAGGCGGTTGTCGAAATCCGTGCCGCAGAGCCTTCCGGCCCCGGCGCGGTGCTCGGCACCGTCACGATTACGGCAACCCCTTACGGCACCCTGTTCACGCCGAACCTGAGCGGCCTCACCCCCGGGGTTCACGGGTTCCATGTCCACGAACATCCGAACTGCGCCCCCATGGACAAGGATGGTAAACCCGTCCCCTCGCTCGGCGCCGGCGGCCACTACGACCCGGCCAAAACCGGCAAGCACCTGGGGCCTTATGGAGATGGGCATCTGGGGGACCTGCCGCCGCTGGTGGTCGACGCCCAGGGCAAGTCCACGCTGCCGGTGCTGGCGCCGCGGTTGAAGATAACGGACGTCAAGGGCCGCAGCCTCATGGTGCATGCGGGCGGAGACAACTTTTCGGATCAACCGGAGCCGCTGGGGGGCGGGGGACCGCGCATCGGCTGCGGCGTTGTGAATTAGAGACGCCGATTCCCCCACGCGTTGGTTGAGTGCGGCGTCAGGGTGTGCTACACAGGCCGGCGTATTCCTGCACGGAGGCGATCGATGAAGCTGTCTTTGTACAACACCCTGACGCGGCAGAAAGAAGAGTTCGTTCCAATCCGGCCCGGCGCGGTCGGCCTCTACACCTGCGGCCCGACGGTCTACAACTTCGCCCACATCGGCAACCTGCGCACCTACATCTTTGAAGACGTCTTGAAACGGGTGCTCGCCTTCAACGGCGTCACGGTGCGCCACGTCATGAACATCACCGACGTCGGCCATCTGACCGGCGACCGGGACATGGGCGAGGATAAGATGGAGAGCGGGTCGCGCCGCGAGGGCAAGACGGCCTGGGACATCGCCGAGTTCTACACCCGGGCCTTCAAGCAGGACATCGCGCAGTTGAATATCCTGGCGCCCACCATTTGGTGCAAGGCGACCGACAGCATTCCCGAGCAGATCGATCTCATCCGGATCCTGGAGGAAAAGGGGTTCACCTACGAAACCGGCGACGGCATCTATTTCGACACCGCCAAATTTCCGGGATACGCCAGGCTTTCGAGCCAGAACCTCGATGCGCTGCAAGAGGGGGCCCGGGTCGAGAAAAACCCGGAGAAGCGCAATGCGACGGATTTCGCCTTGTGGAAGTTTTCACCGGCCGGCGCCAGGCGCCAGATGGAGTGGGATTCCCCCTGGGGGATTGGGTTTCCCGGCTGGCACATCGAGTGCTCGGCCATGAGCATGAAGTTTCTCGGCGAGCAGCTCGACATCCACTGCGGCGGGATCGACCACATCGACATCCACCACACCAATGAGATCGCCCAGTCCGAAGCGGC
The DNA here is from genome assembly GCA_963716325.1 of uncultured delta proteobacterium. Classification (GTDB taxonomy): domain Bacteria; phylum Desulfobacterota; class Desulfobacteria; order Desulfobacterales; family SpSt-501; genus SpSt-501. Next base: position 221,609 of record CAVQTH010000055.1, read on the forward strand.
CACCGGCCGGAAATTTTTCAACTTCTGGATGCACGGGGCATTTCTCAACATCCAGGGCGGCAAGAAGATGGCCAAGAGCGAGGAGAACTTCCTCACGCTCGAAAACGCCCTGATCAAGCGTGGGATCCCGCCGCTCGCCTACCGGTTCGCGGCCTTCCTGACCCACTACCGCAAGCCCATGGAGTACAGCGACGAGTCGATTCAGGCCGCCAGGAACGGACTGGAGCATCTCTGCAACCAGGTCCGTGACGTGGCCAAGAGCGGCGAAGCGCCCGCCGGCGGCAGCAACCCCGCCTTCCGCGAGAAATTCCTGGAGTCGATCAACGACGACCTGAACATGCCGCGCGGCATGGCGGTGATCCAGGAGATGCTCAAGAGCGACATATCCGAATCCGAAAAGCACGCCACCATCCTGGATTTCGACCGGGTGCTGGGACTGGGCCTGGACCAGGTCGACAAACCCCAGGATCTGCCGGCGGAGGTCCAGAAACTGCTGGAAGCCCGCCGCCGGGCGCGTGCGTCCAAGGACTTCAAGGCCTCGGACCGCCTGAGGGACGAGATCCAGGCCCTTGGCTACGAGGTCAAGGACACCCGTGAAGGGATGAAGGTGGTGCCCCGGTAACTTGGGTTTCAGGGCAAAGGGTTAGCACTTGAACGCTTGCGGATCCAATGACGCCCGTTCCCCGCGCAGCCCTCAGCACCCGAAACAGCCCATAAAGCAACTTAATTGCATTGCGCCTTTGAATGGGTGTAACTCTTCCGAACGCTAAACCCGCTCTACCTGAGTAGTAACGAATTTCATTTCTTGTTTTAATCACCCGGACATAAAAGAATTCTGTACCGTTCAGGGTTAATATTGACAAATGCAACTGTGTTGCATAATGTCACTTAACAGAATAAATTCGAGGTGGGATATGCGTTCGTATTCTTTTATTTTACGTGCGGCATTGATGGTCTTGTTCGTTATTGGGCTGACGGGTTCTTGGGATTCTGCGTCCGGTCAGGAAACAAGAACCCGCGTGGTGACCACCCTGTTTCCGCTCTACGATTTTGCAAGGAACATCGGCCAAGATAAGATTGATTTGTCCCTGCTGCTGCCGCCCGGCGTGGAGCCGCATGCCTTCGGACCCAAACCAAGCGACATGGCCAGGGTGGCACAGGCAGAGGTGTTCATTTACACGGGCAATGCCATGGAACCGTGGGCCGAGAGGATCGTCAAAGGCGTCGGCGCTTCCAGGCTACAGGTGGTGGATGCGAGCAAGGGCATTGCACTGATGAAGATGGAGGGCGGCGAAGCCGGGACGGGGCACGTGAAGGGCGAGCAGGCCCATAACCATCGCGATCACGGTCTCCAGGGCGTGGACCCGCATATCTGGCTCGATCTCGCCAATTCCCAAAAAATAGTAGATACCATCGCCGACGCCTTGGTCCTTGCCAGGCCTGCCGACGAGCGCCTGCTGAGGCAAAACGCCGCGGCCTACAAGGAAAAGCTGCGCGCGCTGGACGCCAGCTTCGCGGCCGAGTTGTCGAAGTGCCCGAAGCGAGAGTTCATTCACGCCGGGCACTATGCGTTCGGTTACCTCGCCCGCCGCTACCATCTGACCTATGTGGCAGCCCAGGGTTTTGTGCCGGATTCCGAACCGACGGCCAAGCAGCTGGCAGCTCTCGCCCGGCAGGTCCAATCGCGGGGCCTGAAGGTCGTGTTCTACGAGGAGCTGGTCGAACCCCGAATCGCCAGAACAGTGGCCAAGGAAACCGGCGCGGAACTGCTGATGCTGCATGGCGCGCACAATCTCTCCAAGCAGGACTTCGAAAAGGGGACGAGCTTCATCGCCATCATGCAGGGCAACCTGACCCACCTGAAGCGAGGTTTGGGATGTCAGCCGTAATCACCGTCGAACAGTTAAGCGCAAGGTACAACTCCGTTGACGTTCTTCAGGAAATCTCCTTCGAGGCGTCGGCGGGAGATTACATCGGCGTGGTCGGACCGAATGGCGCGGGCAAGACGACACTCATCAAGGCCATGCTCGGACTCGTGGATATCAGCGGCGGCTCGGTAAAATTGTTCGGCGAGAAGCTTCAGTGTTTCAGTCAGTGGCACAAGGTCGGCTACTTGCCCCAGCGCGCCAATTTCAGCCTCTTGTTTCCGGCCTCGGTGAAAGAAATCGTCGGTCTCGGGTTATTGACCCAAAAGCGTACGCCGAAGCGGCTGGGCTCCGGCGACGAAGCCCTCATCGACGAAGCCCTGGAGCTTTTGGGCATCGGCAGCCTTCGAAAAAAACTGATAGGGGAGCTCTCCGGAGGTCAGCAGCAGCGGGTGCTGCTGGCCCGGGCGCTGGTAGCGAAGCCCGAGGTGCTGTTCCTGGATGAGCCCACGGCGGCCCTCGACCCCCACATTCGCGAAAGCTTTTTCGACACCATCCGTGCCTTAAACCAGGATGCCAGGGTCGCGGTGCTGCTGGTCACGCACGACCTTGGAGAGATCGGCCAGCATGCCGCCAAGCTTTTGTATGTGGACAAGCGGGTAGTCTTTTACGGGAAATTCTCGGATTTTTGCGTTTCGGCGGAGATGACCGACTACTTTGGGACTCATTCCCAGCATCTGATCTGCCACCAACATCGGTGATCATGGATTTTCTGAGCGTGCTGCAATTTGCTTTTGTCCAGCGGGCCTTCCTGGGCGGCTGCGTGATCGCCGTGCTCTGCGCCATACTGGGCCTGTTTTTAGTGTTGCGCAAGATGTCGTTGATCGGGGACGGCCTGTCTCATGTCAGCTTCGGCGCCGTTGCCCTGGGGTTGCTCGCAAACATGTCTCCGCTCTACGTGGCGCTCCCGCTGGTGGTGTTGGCCTCATTTGCCATCCTCAAGTTGACGGAGAAGGCCCGTCTGTATGGGGATGCCGCGATCGGCATCGTCTCGGCGCTGGGTATCGCCGGCGGCGTTATCCTGGCCAGTGTTTCCCGGGGCTTTAACGTGGACTTGTTCAGCTATCTCTTCGGGAGCATCCTATCCATCGGCAACGAGGAACTGGTGCTCGCCGTCGCCCTTTCCGCTGTTGTGCTGGTGGTGGTTGCGGTTTTTTACAACGACCTTCTGGCGGTCACCTTCGACGAGGAATATGCCCGGGTCAGCGGGATAAAGACGGTGCGGGTTAACATGCTGTTGATGGCGCTGACCGCCGTAACCGTTGTGCTCGCCATCCGCGTCGTGGGCATCATGCTGGTCTCGGCGCTGCTGATCCTGCCGGCGGCCACGGCACTGCAACTCGCCCGTGGTTTCAAGGGTGCCTTGGTGATCTCCGCCCTGGCGGCGGTCACCGCGGTCATTGTCGGCATCTGTATCTCGATTGTGCTCGACCTGCCGGCCGGCGGCGCGATCGTGGCGGTCAACCTCGTTTTCTTCCTGGCTGCGCTTGGTGTTAAGAAAGCGGTGGGATAGAAATGTCGAGAGATCAGGGCAATCCTTCGGGAAGTTGAATATGTGCGGTCAATGCGATTATCGATTGCTTCTGCAATCCGGTGGCCTCGAGCCGACCCCCAATCGCTTGCGGGTGCTGGAGGTGATCGGCAGCAATTCCTCGCCGGTCAGCGCCCAGGACATCTTTGCGACAGTAAGCCGGACGGCCGGGATCAACCGGGTGACGGTCTACCGGATTCTTGAACTTTTGGCATCCAAGGGGCTGGTGGAGCGGCTGAGCAGCGGCGGCAGGAGCCTGGTGTACGGCCTGGCGCCCAACGAGCACCACCCCGCCCATCCCCATTTTCACTGCCGGAGCTGCGGTGGGCTGCAATGCCTGCAGCCCGGGAGCCTCAAAGTCGACCTGCGGGGCATCGAGCGTTCCTTTGCCGGCGAGATTCAAAACGTGGAAGTCCGCGTGGACGGGATCTGCAAGAATTGCCTGAAAAAGGCTTAAAGGAGTTTGAAAAGCCCCCGGACCATCCGGCCGGGAAGAATTGGAACTTAAAACAGAGGCCAAGCCAGAGGCTCGGCCTCTGTTTTAACCGCACTTATTGAAGCCACAGAAGTGGCAGATCATGCACCCTTCCTCGAAGCTCACCACCTGCCCGCACTCCGGGCACTTTTCGCCGAGCAGGCTGTACTCGGTCCTGCGGTACTTGGCTGCTTTATCGCCGGTCAGGTAGCGCCTCTCCAAGACCCGGGCAATCGCATCCGGGATGGACAGGACCAGCCCGCCGTCCTGGAAGATGGGGTGCTCGCCGCCGATGCCCTTGAGCTGGTCCACGATCTTGTCGACCGTGACTCCGGCCCGCAGCGCGAGCGACACCAGCCGGCCGATGGCCTCTGTTTTGGCGGTGGTGGAGCGGCCGGACTTGCCGATGGTGGCGAAGATCTCGAAGGGTTTCCCTTCAAACTCGGTCACGGTGACGTACAGGTGGCCGTAGCCGGTCTTGATCTTGGTGGTGAACCCGAAGAGGGTCTCGGGGCGATCCAGAACGGCTCCCATGAGGCGGTCGGCCTCCTCCTTCTTCTGGCCGAAGGAGAGCACCTGGTTTTCCTTGCTGCCGTCGCGGTAGATCGTAACCCCCTTGCAGCTCAGCTGGAAGGCGAGGTCGTAGACTTTGCGAACGTCCTCCACCGTCGCATCCCGGGGCAGGTTGACGGTCTTGGACACGGCATTGTCGGTGAACTTCTGGAAGGCGGCCTGCATGCGGATGTGCCACTCGGGGGAGACGTCGTGAGCGGTCACGAACACGCGGCGCACATCTTCCGGGATCCCCTCCATCTCATGGATGCTGCCCTTGCGGGCAATCTGGTCCATGAGCTCCGGGCTGTAGAACCCCCGGTCCTTCGCGACTTTTTCGAAAACGGGGTTGACCTCCATGAGCTTGTCGTTGTCCATGACCGTGCGCACGAAGCTCAGGGCGAACAGGGGCTCGATCCCGCTCGAGCAGCCGGCGATGATGCTCAGGGTGCCGGTGGGGGCGATGGTGGTGGTCGTGGCGTTGCGCAGCTTGACGCCCTTGTCCTTGAAGATACTGCGCTCCCAGTTCGCGAAAACGGACCGTTCCTCGGCCAGCGCCTGAGAGGTCTCGTGGGAGGCCTCCTGGATGAAACGCATCATCTCGCCGGCGGCCTGCAGGGCCTCCTCCGAGTTGTAAGGAATCCCGAGCTGGTAGAGCATGTCGGCAAACCCCATGACGCCCAGGCCGATCTTGCGGTTGCCGCGCACCATGTCCGTGATCTCCTGCAGGGGATACCTGGACATGTCGATGGTGTTGTCGAGGAAACGCACCGACCAGGCGATGGCGTCTTTCAAGGCCGCGTAGTCGACCACCGGGCCCCGGTCGCTTGAGACCACAAACTTGGCGAGGTTGACGGAGCCCAGGTTGCAGGCCTCCAACGGAAGCAGCGGCTGCTCCCCGCACGGGTTGGTGGACTCGATTTCTCCCAGGGCCGGCGTGGGGTTGTCGGCATTCATCCGGTCGAGGAAAACGATGCCGGGGTCGCCCGTTTTCCAGGCCTGAGTGACAAGGGCCTCGTAAACTTCGGCGGCGTTCAATCGGCCGACCGGCTTTTTTTCCCGCGGATCGATCAGGTCATATTCCTGCTCGGCTGCCGCGGCCTGCATGAAGGCATCCGTCACACCGACCGATATGTTGAAGTTGTTGAGCTCCCGGCCGCTGCTCTTGCAGTAGATGAACTCCATGACGTCCGGGTGGTCCACCCGCAGGATGGCCATGTTGGCGCCGCGGCGGGTGCCGCCCTGCTTAACCTGTTCGGTGGCCGTGTTGAAGATCTTCATGAAGGACACCGGCCCCGAAGCCACCCCGCCGGTGGTGCCGACGTTGCTGTTCTTGGGTCTCAGACGGGAGAAGGAAAACCCGGTGCCGCCGCCGGACTTGTGGATCATGGCGGCGTTGCGCAGGGCGCCGAAGATTCCCTCCATGGTGTCTTCCACCGGCAGCACGAAGCAGGCCGCGAGCTGACCCAGGCGCCGGCCGGCGTTCATCAGCGTGGGGGAATTGGGCAGAAAGACGAACTGGGTCATAAGGCTGTAAAAGACGTCTTCCACTTCCTTCACACGGGCATCGTCGGCAGCGTAATTTTTCTCGGCCTTGGCGATGTGCTGGGCCACCCGCCGGAACATCTTTTCCGGGGTTTCGATCAACTTGCCCTGGCTGTCCTTCTTCAAATAGCGCCGTTTCAGAACGGTCAGCGCGTTCTCGGAGAGCTTCAGCTCGTCCTTCAGGAAAATGGCCTGGTCCAGCTTGACCGGGGCCGGTTTGGTCAACCCGTATTCCATCAGTTTGTCCTCTATCATTTTTTCGATGACCGCAAGGGTGATGGTCTGGACCTCCATTTTGGAGATCTCTTCCCGCACAAAGCGGCTGATGCCCAAAGCCTGGTCGGCGTTGATGGGGTTGTCCCGCACCAGCAGGTCGCTGAACAGCTGGTCGTCCCAGGTGAAGGATCCAACGTCAAAACGGCCTTCACTCGTAACCAGAAATTTACCCTTTTCTCCCATGGAAGTGCTCCCCTGTGAGGAAAAAACAAATTGAAGTATGTTGAAATCTAAATTGAGAAGAATCTCCTGGTTCACCGGATGGGTGAAGGCGGAAAATATCAACTGCATTGAGGCAGGATTTAACTATCGCATACTACATCTTGTGTGTCAAGTCAAATCTTGCCCAATATCTATGCTTCAAATCAGGGAAATGACCCATCGAACTAATTTAACGCCGAAAATTAATGCATGTTCTTGCGGCTGGCGACACATTCTCCGGAAAAATGCGAAAGAATTCCTTCGCCTATGTCGAAAAAACCGGGTTGAGGGATAGCACTATCGAATTCTGTGTAAAATAGGTTACAAAGCCCGATTGAAATAAGCAAGCATCTCATGAGGAGTTGGACTGCCTTTTAGGGTGACTCGTCCCGGGCCAGACCTTATTGTGAACGATCAAAAGAGCCGGCAGATGCGATGTTGATAACTATTTATCTATTTATTTCAGTTAGTTGTAAAAAATATCGGTAGACAGATGCGAGGCGATATGCTAATCTGCGCGCGTGCAATGATCCTGGTAGTTTTGAGTGCAGCAAACGGGATCAAGGTCGGGAATGAAATTTGCTGATATGTCAGTTGGGTAACCAAACAAACACTAAAGCTCGGGGGGGATGGGTATGCGAAACATGCTTCGAAGTTGCCTGCTGTTGTTATGCGTTATGGCGTTTCCTCTGACCGCCCAGGCCAACCAGTTGGGGATCGCCGGGGAATACAATGCGTTCCTTTTAGACAGCATCTCGATTTACTCCACTGATATTGAGGGCCGTGTCGCAGCTGGGGGCGAAGGTAACTTTGGAAATAATGGAACCACCCAAGATGGCTTTGCGGTCGCCAGCAAAGTCAGCGTGTCGAACCCATCGCTGCCTGAATTGGTAGTCGGCGGCAACCTAAAAATGGAAAATGGCAGCGTCGGATATAATTATGGTGACCCTAATGCAGCCAACTATCAAAAGGGGACGATTTACGTCGGCGGAAGCGTAGTCGACATAGCTCCCAATGTCGGCAAGGGTGCTGTCATCCAGGGGACACCCATAGATTTTCTAAAGGAAGGAAACTACCTGAAGAGCATGTCTTCTTCCTGGGGCGGTCTCTCAGCCACGGGTTCAACGAATTTTATTGACTCCTACGGCCGTGAGGTCAGCTTTTCAGGCTCAAATAAAGATCTAAATGTTTTTTATATTGATTATGATTATTTTAGCTCGTTAAAGGAGAGTGATCCGCTTGACTTAGGCAGCGGGTGGAAAATCAAAGCTCCGGAAAACGCTACCATTCTTTTCAATGTTGCGGGGAAAGACATCGATTTTTCTAACATCGGTTTCTATTTCAATGGGATTAATGCCAGCGATCCCGCTCAAGAACCTCTATTTCCCGACCACTTGATCCTCTGGAACTTTTTCGAGGCGGCTACCTTAGATATGGAGCTGATAGGCGTGCAGGGAAGTGTGCTGGCACCCTGGGCCGACATAATGTTTACCAATTGCAGTGTCGATGGCAGTTTGATCGCCTTATCTCTTTCAGGCGATGGAGAGCCCCACAATAAATTATTCAAAGGTGAGATCCCCGTTCCCGAGCCGGCGACCTTGTTCCTACTCGGCAGCGGGCTGGCGGGTATCGCGGCACTCCGGCGGCGTAAGACAAACTGAGCTCATTTCTGAAAACACAGCAGGGGCTTCGCATCAAGCGGAGCCCCTGCTGTGTTTTCAGTAGCAGAAAAGTTATTCCCAATGCAGGCGGCACCATCTCCACATCGCAACATCGTCCTTATCGGCATGCCCGGGGTGGGCAAGAGCACAGTCGGCGTGCTTTTGGCCAAGCGCCTGGGGTTCGCTTTCATCGACACGGATATCTACATCCAAGTGCGCGAGGGCCGCAGCCTGCAGGAAATCATCCGCGCCCAAGGCGCCGAAGATTTCTGTCGCATTGAGGAAAACCACATCCTCTCTCTCGCGGTCGACTCCCACGTCATCGCGCCGGGCGGCAGCGTCGTTTACCGCCCCAAAGCCGTGGCGCATCTGAAAGCTAACGGGGTCGCCATCCACCTGGATATCGCGGTGGCGAAACTCAAACGCCGCCTGGAGGACGTGGACGCCCGCGGGGTAGTCATCGCACCAGGGCAAACCGTCGAAAGCCTTTACCTCGAGCGGCTGCCCCTGTATCTCGCCTATGCCGACGCCACAGTGCTCACCGACGACCTGACACCGGACCAGGTAGTGGGCCGGGTTTTCGATGCACTGGGGCGCCTCAGTCTTTTTTTAGCGTCGCCCTCTGAATGACCTTGTCTCCGAATTTGCTCTTGATGGTCTCCACCGTCCGGTCCATTTTTTCCCAGCCGTCCCTGGAGCGCTTTTCTCCCGCGAACAACTCCTGCTGCCGGGGCGCGTCCGCCGGGACAAACCCGGTGGCTCCCAGCCCGATCAGTCGGATTTTCTGGGTGATGCGGTATTCTTCCAGGAGCCGGAGCGCATGCCGGTAGAGTTCCTTTGAAGATTGCGTCGGGGACGCGAACGTCGTGCGGCGGGTGCAGAGCTTGAAGTCGGCATGTTTGATCTTGAGCACCACGGTGCGGGCCTTCACCCCTTCCTTGCGCAGGCCGGCGGCGACCTCCTCCGCCTGTTCGAGCAGGCAGCGGGTCAGCGCGCTTTTTTCGCGCGTGTCTTCCTCAAGGGTGCATTCGCTGCTCACCGATTTGGCCGGAGAATCTGGTGTGATGGGGGTCGGGTCGATGCCGCGGGAAAGATCGAGCAGCCGCCGGCCGTAGGAGCCGAAGATCGACTCGAGGGTGGCCTCGGGAAATTTGCGGATGTCTCCCAGGAAGCGGATGCCGAACTCGGCGACCTTCGGCTGGGTTTTGGGCCCCACCCCCGGCACCTTGCCGATCGGGAGCCGGTCGATGAAGTCGGCCACCTGGTCAGGGTGGATCACGGTCAAGCCGTCCGGTTTCCTGAAATCGGAGGCGATCTTGGCGAGAAACCGGTTCGGCGCCACGCCGACCGAGCAGGTCAGGTGGACGGCTGCGAGGATTCGTTTCTTGAGGATCCGGCCCACTTCGTCCGAGGGGCCGTGCAGGCGTTCCGTGCCGCTGAGATCCATGAACGCTTCGTCGATCGAGACCTGCTCCACCAACGGTGAGAACTCCTGCAATAGCGCCATCACTTCGCCGGAAACTTCCTGGTAGCGGTCCATGCGCGGGTGGATGAATACCCCCTGGGGACAGAGCTGCCGGGCTTGGAAGATCGGCATGGCCGAACGGACCCCGAATGCGCGGGCCTCATAGCTGGCGGCTGAGACCACCCCGCGGCCGCCGGTGCCGCCGACGATGACGCAGCGGCCCTTCAGCCACGGGTTGTCAAGCTGCTCCACCGAGGCGTAGAAGGCATCCATGTCGACGTGCAGAATCATGGCCCGGTTCCGGTCGCCGGTTTGCTCTCCGGCGGTTGATGATCGCCGCCACGTTTTTTCGTTGCTTTTGGCGTGGAAGGTGTTATGTTCCTCTACAAAATTGTAAAAACTAAATCAAGCCATGGCAAAATTGTAAATGAAACCAACCGAACGCATTGAAAACATCACCCTGTTGTACGAGATCACCAAGGCGCTCAACGAGCACCTGGATCTCAAGCGCTCACTATACAAGGTCCTCGACATCCTTTCCAGCTCCATGAAAATGGTGCGGGGCATGATCACGCTGCTGGACCCGCTGCGAAACGAGATCCACATCGAGGTCGCCCACGGCATCTCCCGCTCCGCCATCGAGCGGGTGCGCTACAAGCTGGGCGAAGGAGTCACCGGACAGGTCATCGAAACCGGCAAGGCCGTGGCCATCGCCCGCATCAGCGAGGAGCCGCGGTTCCTGGACCGCACCGCCAGCCGCCGGCGCCAGGAGACCCGCGAGATTTCCTTCTTCTGCGTACCGATCAAAAAGGGCAACCAGGTGATCGGCGCCCTGAGCGTGGACCGGCCCTACGACGAGGACTACCCGCTGGACGACGGCCGGCGCCTGCTGTCGGTGATCGCCACCATGATCGCAAGCCACGTCATCAAGCTCGAGACGATCCGGCTCGAGAACGAGCGGCTGCGGGATGAAAACCGGCGGCTGCAGGGCGAGCTCAAGAACAAGTACACCATCAGCAACATCGTCGGCAGCAGCAACCGGATGCGGGAAGTGTATCAGATGGTGTCGCAGGTGTGCCGCAGCAACGCGACCGTTCTGATCCGGGGCGAGAGCGGCACCGGCAAGGAGCTGGTGGCGAATTCGATCCATTACAACAGCCAGCGGGCGAGCACGCCGTTCGTCAAGGTCAACTGCGCGTCGCTGCCGTCCAACCTGATCGAAAGCGAGCTGTTCGGTCACGAGAAGGGGGCATTCACCGGCGCCATCAAGCAGAAGATCGGCAAGTTCGAGATGGCCCACCGGGGCACCATCTTCCTGGACGAAATCGGTTCGATCAACCTCGACGTCCAGGCCAACCTGCTGCGCATCCTGCAGGAGAAGGAGTTCGACCGCGTCGGCGGCCAGCGCACCATCAAGGTCGACGTGCGGGTCATCGCGGCCACCAACAAGAACCTGGAGCAGGCCGTCGAGGAGGGGACCTTCCGGGGCGACCTCTACTACCGGCTCAACGTGTTCCCCATCTACATGCCGCCCTTGCGCGAGCGCAAGACGGACATTCTGCTTTTGGCCGATTACTTCCTCGAGAAATACGCCAAGGAGAACCACAAGGACATCCGCCGCTTTTCCACCCCCGCGATCGACATGCTCATGCAGTACCACTGGCCGGGCAACGTGCGCGAGCTCGAAAACTGCATCGAGCGGGCCGTCCTGCTCTGCGAGGAAGGTGTCATCCACAGCTACCACCTGCCGCCCACCCTTCAAACCGGGAAGGAATCCGGCACCCTGCCGGCGCTGTCGCTGGAGGAGGCCGTCGCCAACCTGGAGAAGGAAATGCTCATAGACTCCCTCAAGAACACCCGCGGCAATATCAGCAGCGCCGCCAAGATCCTCCAGACCACCGTGCGCAAGTTCGCCTACAAGGCGCAGCAGCACGGCATCGACTACCGCCATTACCGCTAAGGGCGGCTGCTGCGTACGGCAATCCCGGAATTTCTAATCGCTCGGCGCACCACCTCCTACGACCAGGACAGCTCGAACGTCTGTTGGCAGGGAATTACCGGCTCCTCTCAGATTTTGTGAGATAGATCACAGAAAGGCAGATTGTCTGAATCGAATATACGGCAAGGATGATAACCATGCTT
>CAVQTH010000056.1:0-136563 GCA_963716325.1 uncultured delta proteobacterium
GCCCTCCATTCACCCCGGCAGAATGCCGGTTGCCGGGATGGCCGTGATCCGGTAATATGCGCTCGAAAAACAGGACCAAGGAGGTAATCGTGCCGGCTCCCGGAAAGCTCAATGGATTGACGGATGTCGATGGGGTTTTGGTCGGAAACTACACGGACACGGCTGCCGTCAGCGGCGTCAGCGTGGTATTGTGCCCCGATGGTGCGACCGGAGCGGTGGATGTTCGCGGGGCGGCGCCGGGAACGCGCGAGACCGATCTTCTCTCTCCCGTGAATCTGGTGGAAAAAGCCCAGGCGGTCGTTCTCTGCGGCGGCTCTGTGTATGGGCTCTCAGCGGCCGACGGCGTGGTCCGCTGGCTGTCAGAAAAAGGCTGGGGCTTTCCTTTGACCGAAGGGCATGTGGCCCCCATCGTGCCAGCGGCGGTCCTCTACGACCTGGGTCGCGGACCGCAGTTCGTGCCGCCGATCAGCGCCGACTGGGGGCGGCGGGCCTGTGAGGCCGCCGGCGGCGGGCCGGTGGCCATGGGGTGTGTCGGCGCGGGGACAGGCGCCCTCGCCGGCAGCATCAAGGGCGGGCTGGGCACCGCTAGTCTGGTGCTGAATTCGGGCATCACGGTGGCAGCCCTCATGGCCGTCAACCCCGGGGGCTCGGTGATCAATCCGACCACCGGCCGGCCTTGGGAAATCGAGCTTGAAATCAAGGAAGAGTTCGGAGAGGTGGGCCGCCGCAAAGTTCGGCTGCCCGCCCCGCCCGCCGGCGGCCCGGCGCGCAACACGACCATCGGTGTGGTGGCCACGGACGCGGAGCTTACCAAGACCCAGGCGCTTAAGGTGGCGCAGATGGCCCACGACGGTCTGGCCCGCGCCGTCCGGCCCGCTCACACCATGTTCGACGGCGATACCATTTTCTGCCTGGCTACCGGTCGGCGGGGCCTGCCCGAGATTCCCGGGTTCTTCATCGCCGCCCAGGCTCAGTCCATCAACGACATCGGCCACGCGGCGGCTGATTGCACGGCACGAGCCATCGTCCATGCCGTCCTCAATGCCACCGGCTTGGCCGGGCTTTCTGCATTCTGCGATTTGCCGGACCGATAGCGAAAACCCTTTGAAGCAATACCCCCTCGCCTGCAGAGTATCTTGTAGACACCGCCTATCTTGTGGAGTATATAAAATTTTTTAAACTCGCAGCCGGGACCTTTTGGGGTCCACGGTTACATGAATAACGCTACTGCGAAAAGGAGGGCTCATGAAACGCGCGCTGGTGATTGGTCTTATGGTTCTGTTGCTCGCACCTCTGGCATGGTCGGCTGGCGAAACCCCGAAAAAGGGAGGAAACCTCATCGTCTGCGTCGGGGACGAGCCGCCCGGTTTGGACCCAACGGCCAGCGCCTCCGCCGCCATCGACCGGGTGGTTTATTCCAACATTTTCGAGGGACTGGCCAAAACCGACCGCGACGGCAAGCTGGTGCCAGGACTGGCCGTGAAATGGGATGTCTCCGCCGACGGCAAGATCTATACCTTCCAGCTGCGCAAGGATGTCGTTTTCCACAACGGCGAGCCGTTCAACGCGCAAGTGGCCAAATGGAATTTGGAACGCGGGGCTGCCGAAGGCACGAAGAATGCCCATCCAGAGTTCTTCCGCATCATCGAAAAAATCGAGACTCCGGATGACTTCACCCTCAAGTTGACTCTCAAGGAGGTGAACTCCCTGTTCCTCGTCTACATGGCCGAGGGCGACGCGGTCATGCTGCCCATGAAGGGCTTCGAGAACACGGCGGCCCAGCCGATCGGCACAGGCCCATTCAAATTCACCCTGTGGAACCGGGCCGACCGTGTGGAAATGGTCCGCAACGAAAAATACTGGAACCCCCAGCTGCCTTACCTGGACAAGGTGACCTACCGTTTCATCAAGGACCCCAGCGCCCAGGTTGCGGCCCTTAAGTCCGGGGACGTCGACATCCTTGGCTGGATCCTCGCGCCGGAAATCGCCATGGGCATCTCCCGGGACAAGCGCTTCAAGGTGTCGTCGGGCTCTTCCACTTCGGAAATCATCATGTCCACCAACAACAAGGTGAAACCCTTTGACAACAAGCTGGTTCGCCAGGCTATGGCTCACGCCATCGACCGCAAGACCGTCAACGATCTGATCATGCTCGGCTACGGCACGCCCATCGGGTCCCACTGGCCTCCCATCACGCCCTACTATGTCGACCTGACCAAAAAGTTCCCCTACGACCCGAAAAAGGCCAGGGAGCTGTTGGCCAAAGCCGGTTACCCGAACGGGTTCGAAGCGACCATCAAGCTGCCCGCCATCTACGCTTACGCCCAGAAAGCCGGGGAGGTCATCGCCGACATGCTCGGCCAGGTCGGCATCAAGCTCAAAATCGAAGTCGTCGAGTGGGGCTTCTGGCTGGACCGCATCTTCAAACAGAAGGACTTCCAGCTTTCGATGATCGGCCATGCGGAAGCCTGGGACATCGGCATCTACAACAACCCGAGCTACTATTTCCAGTATGACTCCAAAGAGTTCCAGGATGCCTATGCCAACGCCCTGAAGTCCACCACCGAGGCCGACAAGGCCAAGTGGTTTGGCCGCTGCCAGGAGATCGTGACCGAGGACGCGGTGAACGGTTTCCTCTTTGCCAGTCCTTCCCTTTCGGCCATGAAGGCCGAGCTGATGAACTGGTGGAAGAACTACCCGACCATCGCGATGGATTGCACAGAAGTTTGGTGGAACAAATAGAAAGGCTTCGTAAATAGGCCGATTTCGGCGTTGTGCTTTATCTCGCTGGCGCTGCGGCGTACTGAATGTACGCCTCGCGCCAGGAGATACGCGCGCCTTGAACTTGGCTCTTTTTACAAAGCCGCCTTCTTGAATCGGGGTAAGCCCTTGAAAGTCCCATAAAGAAAAGCAGTCCTGAAGCGTCGGGACTGCCCCAACTTCATCATATGTTGCGGTATCTTGCCAAAAAACTAATCACGCTGATCCTGCTGCTGTTTCTCGTTTCCATCACGGTGTTCTCGGTTCTGTTCGTCCTGCCCGGCGACCCGGCCCAGATCATCCTGGGGATCAACGCCACACCGGAATCGCTGGCGGCACTGCGCGCCGATCTGGGGTTGGACAGGTCCTTTCTGGGTCAGTACCTCGATTGGATCGGCAAACTGCTGACCGGCCAAAGTCATCAGTCAATCCACTATAAAATGCCGGTGTTCGAGTTGATCGCAAGCCGCCTGTCGGTGACCGGACCCCTCGCACTGATCGCCATGCTGTTTGCCGTCGTCATCTCCATCCCTTTCGGTATTTATGCCGCACGGCACCAGAATGAGCGCGGCGACGTGATGGTCATGGCCTTCACCCAGCTGGGCCTGGCGACGCCGGAGTTCTGGCTGGGGATCCTGCTGGTGTTGCTTTTTTCCGTCGAGCTCAACTGGTTTGCCGCCGGCGGTTTCCCGGGCTGGGGCGCGGATGCCTGGGACTCCTTCAAGGCCCTGCTGTTGCCTGCCTTCGCCTTGGGCGTCATCCGCGCCTCCATCCTCACACGGCTCACCCGTTCCTCCATGCTCGAGGTCCTGCGCGAGGACTACGTGCGAACGGCCCGGGCCAAGGGGTTGAAGGAACACTCTGTCGTATATGTCCACGCGCTGCGCAACGCGTTGATCCCGGTCATCACCATCATGGGGCTTCAGCTCGGTCAGCTGCTGGCCGGCGCCATCATCATCGAGAACGTTTATTTTCTGCCGGGTCTGGGACGGCTGGTCTTCACTTCCATCGGCATGCGGGACCTGCCGGTGGTGCGCGACATCGTGCTGCTCATGGCCACGGCCGTCGTGTTCGTCAATTTCATCGTCGACTTGGCGTATGCTTTTGTCGATCCAAGGATAAAACTGAATTAGTGTTAAGTGTCACGTTCTAAGTTTTAAGGATAAGGAAATTCTTGGCCACGCTTAAAACTTAAATCGGTTTTTATGAAACGCTTCTTCCGAAACAAAAACTTCACCGTCGGGTTTGTCTTTTCCGTTGTCGTTGTGCTCGCGGCAGCCGTCAGCCTCGTGTGGACGCCATACGACGGGAACCGGATGAATGCCCGCGATCGGCTCCAGGGTCCTTCGTGGCAGCACCCCCTCGGGACCGACCAGTACGGCCGTGACACGCTCAGCCGGGTGATGACGGGCTCGGTGAACTCGATCATCGTCGGCCTGGTCACGGTCGCCATCGGTCTGACCATCGGCGTCGGTCTGGGCCTGCTGTCCGCTTACTTCGGCCGGTTGGCGGACGAGGCCATCATGCGCCTCTCCGACCTGCTTTTCGGCTTCCCCGCGGTGCTGACGGCGATCCTCATCACCTCCATCCTGGGCCCTTCCATGGTGAACGCGATGCTCGCCATCGGCATCTTCTACATCCCGGTCTTCGCTCGCCTGACCCGGGCGGTAGCCATCGTTGCGTGGGAGAAGGAATTCATCGCCGCCGCCCGCGCCAGCGGCATCGGCGAATGGGCCATCACATGGCGCCATGTGCTGCCGAACATCCTCTCGCCGCTGGTCATCCAGGGCACTATCCAGTTCGCGGTGGCGATCCTAGCCGAAGCCGGCCTGAGCTACCTCGGCCTCGGCACCCAACCGCCCCATGCGTCCTGGGGCCGGATGCTGAACGAAGCCCAGACCTTCATGGACACGAACCCATGGATGGCCATCTTCCCCGGCCTCGCCATTGCCTGGGCCGTTCTGGGCTTCAACCTGCTGGGCGACGGCCTGCGGGATACGCTGGACCCGAAGATGGTAAGATTGAGATAAAGATCGTGTTAGGTTTTAAGCGTTAAGTATTAAGAAAAAAGACTTGAATTCATATACTTAAAACTTAACACGTAAAACTTAGACTTTGTTCCGAGTTTACGTGATGGCTGCTGACCACTGGTAGGTGGCCTCAACCGAGCGCAGCCGGATTTTGACTAGTTTTCGTAGAGCGTTTTGCCACTGTAGACTCCAGAGTTCCGGTTTGAAGATTTTGTAAAAGCAAACGGTCAGCCAATTGAGCAGGCCCCGATCAGACCACCGGCGGCCGATGCGTTTCACCCGGTTGCAAACCTGGCTGAATTGGCTTTCGATGGCATTGGTGGTCAGTGGCAGCGCCTCTCCGTGTTGCAGCCACCAGCGCAAGAAGGTGGTTACGGGTTTGACCAAGTTTTCGATATAGGCCCTGGCCTTGGGATAGGGCTCCAACGCCTTGAGAAGCTCTTCAAAGCCCTGCTCGGTTTGCTGGGCCAACTGCCGCACCTGGGCACGGTCCTGGGGTTTAAGATTCTCCAGTTGCGTTTTGCTCATACTCATCGCCGCGATGGCCTTGAGTTGATCCACGAAGGGCTTTTGATCGGGCTTCTTGAGCCCCTCGGTGTAGAGGATGTAGGGAAAGTCGTGTTTGCCATGCCACATACAGCGTTGATGCCGCATCCGTCGGCTCAGCAGGCTCTCCTCAATGCCGGCTTCGCCATCGGAGAAGAGCACCCGCAGCCGGGCGTAATCCAGCCGCTTGCTCAGATCCTTCCGGATGCGCTTCCACGATGTGTCGATCCAGAAGCCCACCGGCTCAAAGGGTTTGCCCTCGCCCTGCGAGGCCAGCGCCCAGCGCATCTGCGCCTGGCCGAGGTCTTTTCCCTTTTTCCCCTGCAAATGCACCTTAGTGCCGTCCACCAGCAGCCAAACAAAGGGGCGCTCCTTGAGGTCTCCAAACGGCGCATGGCTGCCGGCAAACTCCTGCAACCGGCGGTGAATCGTACTGTGGCTCATCGTCTGCCCGCCGATGCGCTCAACCTCCTTAGCCGCGCGCCGGTAGGAGACATGCACGCAAAGACCGATCCCAGGCTCCAACGCCTCATCCAAAAACCGCACCTGCTCGGGGATCGCCAAGGCCTTCACCAACGGCGTCAGGCTGCGGCCGGTTTTACCATCCTTGACCTGGGCGAACCGATACGAAAAATCGCACATCGAACAACTGAACTGGCGCGGCTTGCTCTGATGGCCGTTTTTACGGTAGCGTTGCGGGTCTTTTTCAATCTGCCGCGAAACCGCCTGCTCCTCGATGGCCTCCAGCAGCGTGGTCATAATCGTTTCCAGAATTTCCGGGGCCGCTTCCTTCAGCCCCACCACCAGACCATTGATTGTCAGCTTCGCACTTGGTATCGTAAACACCAAGCGAAGATCCATCGCGATCTCGCCCAACGGATTCCTCCTTTTCTTAAGGTTTGCCCAAATCTAAGAAAGAGGAATCCGTTTTGTTTTGCAAGATTTTAAAAGAACAAAACCCAAAAAAGGGCAATATCACGTAAACTCGTTACAAAGCCAAAACTTAAAACATTCGGCCGACAGTAGGAATAAAAATGACAAACCAGAACCTTGTAGAAAAAGTGTTGAATGCGGTAAATCCCGAAGAGGTTGTCAACCTGACGGCCGACCTAGTTAAAATTAATTCGGTCTGGGACCCGGTTGCCGGCACGAACGAGCAGGCGGCGGCTGAACACGCCGCGCGCTGGGCAGACGCCCAGGGATTCCCGGTCGTCATGGAGGAGGCGGCGCCCGGACGGCCCAATGTCATCGTCACCCATACCGCCGGCCCCGGGCCGCGCACTCTCATGTTCGAAGGGCACACGGATGTGGTGACTCCGGGAGCTGTATCGACCTGGACGCAAGACCCCTTCGGGGCTGAAATCGTCGGCCGACGCATGTATGGGCGCGGCACCAACGACACCAAAGGCAACCTGGCGGCCATGCTGGTCGCCATGTCGGCCCTCAAAAGATCCGGCGTCACGCTCTCCGGCACCATCGTCGGCGGCGTTCTGTGCGACGAAGAGGATCAGATGCTCGGCGTCCGGCATTTCATAGAACGGGGGCACGCCGATCGGGTCACCGCGGCGGTCATCTGTGAGCCCCAGGACGGGCTCATTTGCACCAGCCAGAAGGGTGCCCTGAGGGCACAGCTGACCGTGACCGGAAAAATGAGCCACGGGGCGATGCCGCTCGCCGGGCTGAACGCCGCACCCGCCGTGGCGGACCTGATCCAGGGCCTACATGACCTGGAAGCTGCCGCCGCCGAAGCCCTCGGCAGGGATGACCACCTGGGCTGGCCGAGCTTCACCCCGACGGTCATCCAGTCTCCCGCGAGCGGCCCGGCGCAGCTGAACGTCATGCCTGGGGAAGCGCGCCTTCTTGTGGATATCCGTACGATCCCGCGCCAATCCCACCCGGCCATCGTGGCCGCACTGAAGCGCCTGGCCTCCGACGTGCAGGCTAAGGTTCGCACTCACTACTGCACCTACGACGGCCTCCTCGGGATCGAACGCTGCCGTGATCTTGCAGTAGCGATGGAGATCCTAACGGACCGTCCGTGCACGCGTACCGAGCGCAGCGACCCTGTCGTGCAGGCCGCGCACTGGGCCACGCACCGGGTTACCGGCAAAGAGCCTGCGTACGGGGGTGTTCCAGGCGCAACGGACGGGACCTTTTTGTGGGCCTGGAAGAACATCCCCATCGTCACCATGGGCGCCGGCGACCGCCAGGTTCCACATCAGAAAGACGAGTGGGTTGACCTGGATCAGCTCGTCGAAACGGTAAAAATTTACGCCCTGACCGCCCTGCATTACCTCGGAGGTCCTGCAGAAAAATGAGCGACTGCCTGCTCGGCATCGAAGACCTCTCGGTCAGCTTCGGCACGCCGGAGGGGTCGGCCCGCGCGGTCGATCGCGTGAGCTTTGCTCTTAACCGGGGCGAAACCCTCGGTGTGGTGGGCGAGTCGGGCTGCGGCAAAAGCGTCACCTCGCTGAGCATCCTCGGCCTGATCCCGTCACCCCCGGGGGCGACCGATTCCGGCCGGATCCTCTTCGAGGGCCGGAACCTACTGGAACTGAAACCGAAGGATCTGCGCCGAATCCGCGGCCGTGACATCTCCATGATCTTCCAGGAGCCGATGACTTCCCTGAACCCCGTGCTGCCCATCGGCCGCCAGGTGGCTGAACCGCTCATGGTCCACCGCGGGCTGAGCAACGCCCAGGCGCTGGCCCAGGCCGCCGAATGGCTCGAGCGGGTGAAAATCCCGGCAGCCCGCCGACGGCTGGACGACTATCCCCACCAGATGTCGGGCGGAATGCGCCAGCGGGTCATGATCGCCATGGCCATGGTGTGCCGCCCCAAACTACTTATTGCCGACGAGCCGACCACCGCCCTGGACGTCACCATTCAGGCGCAGATCCTGTCGTTGATGGTGGGGTTGAAGGAAGAAATAGGCATGTCGCTGCTGTTGATCACCCACAACCTGGGGGTGGTGGCCCAGATGGCCTCGCGGGTGGTGGTGATGTATGCCGGGCAGGTTGTCGAGGAGGCCCCCGTGGCGGATCTCTTCGACCGACCCTTTCACCCTTACACCCAGGGATTGTTGCGATCCATGCCGCGCCTGGGGGGACGCAGCGCGGGCCACGCACACCGGCTTACCGAGATCCCCGGCATCGTTCCGGCGATCACGGAAACCCTTATCGGATGCAAGTTCACCGCGCGCTGCCCGCATGCCTTCGACCGGTGCCGCGAGAAGGCGCCCGATCTTTTCAGGATCCGCCAGGGTCAGCAGGCGCGCTGCTGGCTGAAGGAATCCCCGGAACGGAGGCGCGCCGATGCCTGAAGCGCCGTTGCTCCAAGTGACCGATCTGGTCAAACACTTCCCGCAGGGCGGCGGGGCCCTGGCCAAACCCAAAGCCTGGGTAAAAGCGGTGTCAGGTGTGACCTTCGCGATCCACCGTGGGGAAAGCTTCGGCCTCGTCGGCGAATCCGGCTGCGGCAAGACCACCATCGGCCGCATGGTGCTGCGGCTGATCGAACCCACCAGCGGCCTCATTGAGTTCGACGGCCGGGGCATTTTGCAGCTGAATCGCAAGGACTTCGGGCGCCTCCGGCGGCGCATGCAGATCATCTTTCAGGATCCTTATTCCAGCCTGGACCCGCGCATGACGGTGGAGCAGATCATCACCGAGCCGCTGCTGGCCGGCAGGCGCCCGCCCCGGGCTGAACGCCGACGGATCGCCGAAGAGCTCATAGGAAAGGTCGGCCTGCGCGGGGCCGATTTGGACAAGTACCCACACGAGTTTTCCGGCGGGCAGCGCCAGCGCATTGGCATCGCCCGGGCGCTGTGCGTGCGACCCGAGCTGATCGTGGCGGATGAACCCGTGAGCGCGCTGGATGTATCGATCCAGGCTCAGGTGATCAACCTGCTGCAGGACCTGCAGCGGGAATTCGGGCTATCCTATATCTTCATCTCCCACGATCTGAGCGTAGTGGAGCACATATGTAACCGTGTGGCGGTGATGTACCTGGGGTCCATCGTCGAGCTGGCCTCGACCGACGTGTTCAGCCGTAAACCACGCCACCCTTACACCGAAGCCCTGCTCGCCGCAGTCCCCTTCCCCGACCCTCATCGCAATGCCGCACCCTTTGCCATGGAGGGCGACGTTCCCAGCCCGATCAACCCGCCGCCGGGCTGCCCGTTTCATCCCCGCTGCCGGTACGCGTTCGAACTCTGCCGGGTTGAGAAGCCCGCTCTCATACCGGCTGTCGAAGACCATTCGGTTGCTTGTTGGTTGAGCGAGGGCCGGGGTATAGAGTGAACATTTCGAGGTTACAATGAAGAACTCGGAACAAAACACACCCATGGAATAGAAAGGAGCAACAAAACATGAGCCGACCCAAAGTCACCGTTCACGACGTTCAGAAAGCCAAGGAAGACAAACGCAAACTGGTCATGATAACGGCCTACGATTACCCGTTCGGCCTGATGGCCGATGAGGCCGAGGTCGACATCGTGCTTGTGGGCGACTCGCTCGGCATGGTGGTGATGGGCCTTCAGGGCACGGTGGCCGTCACCATGGAAAACATGATCCACCACACCCAGGCCGTCATGCGCGGCTGCAAGACCTGCCTCGTGGTGGGCGACATGCCCTTCATGAGCTACAACACCTCCATCCGCGAGGCCATCACCAACGCCGGACGGCTGATGAAGGAAGGCGGCTGCGACGTGGTCAAGCTGGAAGGGGGCACCTATTTCGCACCCACCGTCGAAGCCATCGTCCGGGCCGGAATCCCGGTTCAGGGACACATCGGCCTGACGCCGCAGACGGCGAGCGCGCTGGGAGGATTCAAGATGCAGGGCAAGGATGCCGGCGCGGCCAAGCAGATCATCGACGATGCCAGGGCCCTTGAGCAGGCCGGGGCGTTTTCCATCATCCTGGAAGCCGTGCCCGCGCCGCTCGGCAAGCTCGTGGCCGAATCGGTCAAGGTGCCGGTCATCGGGATCGGCGCCGGGCCGGATGTGGACGGTCAGGTGCTCGTCACTCACGACATGGTCGGCCTTTTCGACCGGTTCGTGCCCAAGTTCGTGAAGCAGTACACCAAGATCCGGCCGGTCATCCTGGATGCGCTGAAAGCGTACAAGACGGAAGTACGGGACGTGAAGTTCCCCGGCCCCGAGCACTCGTTCAAGATGCCGGAGGAGACCTTGAAGAAGCTGAAAAAGATGCTGTAATAGCTGCACAGGATACAAGGGTTCGAGGGTCCAAGGGGTCGAGTGAAAAAGAGACGGCGTCTTCGCTTTCTCTCTTTTCCCCCTCGAACCCTGGACCCCTGGAACCCTTTTTATATCCTGTTCAGCTGCAGCGGCTCTGCCAGCTTGGCGTTGGCCGCGCGCAGGCTCTCCTCGCCGCCGATCACCGCCACGGAGCAGTGTTGCAGCCC
Source organism: uncultured delta proteobacterium (assembly GCA_963716325.1). Classification (GTDB taxonomy): domain Bacteria; phylum Desulfobacterota; class Desulfobacteria; order Desulfobacterales; family SpSt-501; genus SpSt-501. The sequence goes on from CAVQTH010000056.1 coordinate 10,761, forward strand.
GCCGCCGAAGTAACGTTCGGCGGCCGCCAGCACCTCGCGCCGGGTCAGTGCGATGAGACGCTGCTTGAAGCCTTCCCGCAATTCATCCGACAGATGGATGATCTTCCGATAAAAAGCTTTGCGCGCGGCCGGCCCCGGCGGGTCCGGCTTGTCGATTTCGGAGCACACCTGCAGAACGGCTTCTTTCACGTCGGTGTCATTGAAGGTCCCGCCGCTGATGAATCCGGCCGCCCCTTGAAAGACCTCCAGGGTCTCAACAATGTGCGGGTCCCGGTAGGATGCCAGGCTGAAGGTCCCATCCTCGGGATTGTAAAGCGCAAAACCGCCGTAGGCCCCGCCTTTTTCACGGATCTCGCGATGCAGATAGAGCGACCGCAGGAGCTTGGCGATCACGGCCAGCGCGGCGGAGTCTTCGTGCTCCATGCGCACGGCGGGGAATGCGGCGGCGACGAAGTTCACGGCGGAGGCCGTGCTCCATCCCTCGCGAATGCGGCCGGCCGCCGGCGCCGTCTCCGGTGCGGCAAAACCTGCGGCCTCGCCCATCGGCAACCCGGTCACCAGCTCGCCGACAAGCGCCGGCGCATGCCGGACCGCGTCGGTTTCACCGATAACGGCCAAAGTAAAATTGCATCGATTGAGAACCCGTCTGCCTACGCGGCCCACATCCGCGGACAACCGCTCCAGGTCCGCGCCCGTCGGCCCGTCGGCCAAGGACTTGATCGTCTGCAGCTGGTGAACACCGCTCCACGCTTCACTCAGGGCACGCGCGGTGGAAAACCGACGCGCGGCCAGGGACATGGCCAAGCGGTGCCCGTTGTGCACGACCATCGACTCCAAGCCGGAGCGATACTCCAACAGCAGGTTTTTCAGGCGGGCGGTGTCGGAAACATCATAACACCCCACCATTTCCGATAGAAGGTCGAACATGGGCGCAAGATTGCGCACCAGGCTTTTCGCGGTCAGCGCGACCAGCGGGATGCAGGCGCCGGCCCCGTCGAAGCCGGTATGGGGGGCCGCGGCCATACCGAGGCCGCCCGTGACGGCATCGATGCGCCGAGCTATTTCGGTGTAGTCCCGGCGGGTGGTGCCGATGCGCGAGAAGGCGTGGCAGAAAAACGGCACCAGACGGTTCAACGCAGGATCGAGCCCCCCGCACCCGGCGGCCGCCGCCACATAGACGATGCCGGAGGTCGGCTGCTCGAAGTAGGCCACGCTGCGCTCGCGATCCACGCGGTTTTCCGCAACCCGCTCGACCTCCGGCGGGATGTCCCGGCGTTCCAGGGTCGGCAGGCAGTCGACGTTCTCCTGGGACTCCTGCCGCCGCTGCAGCGCATCCGTGTCCTGCCGCAGCTTTTCGGCTTCGGCGACGGTCAGCGCCTGCCGGATCCGCCCCAGCGTCGCCGCCACTCGCTGATCCTCGCGTTCGGCCATTTCCTGATCCGGGGTGAGCGTCAAGCGGATCCGGTGGGGATTCTCCAGAAAAAACCGCGCCAGCTGCCGTTCGAAGAAACGGCCGCGCTCCAGTTCACGGCGGATCTCAGCCAGGTCGGCGTCGAACTTCAGCACGCGCAGCGGATCCCCGCCGTGGATCCAGGTGCCCCCGGCGGCCAGCAGCAGCTTGAGGCCGTACGGGTAGGGGGTGTTGGTGATCTCCCGGCGGTGAAATTCCAACTGATGAATGGCGGACTCCACCAGATCCGCGTCGATGCCGCGTTCGGCAAGGCCGGCGAGCACATCGAAAACAACCTGCTCCACCTTCTCCGCTGCGTCCGCCGCCACATCCTTCAAGCCGGCCGTGAAATGCGTGTCCCGGTTCTCGGCATCGTACCCGCTGCCGTCGCACAGGGCCGAACCCAAGCCGGAGTCGATCAGGGCCTTGCGCAGCGGCGACCCGGCGTTTCCGATCAGGATTTGCTCGAGCAGCGCCAGCGTCAGGACCTCGCCCGTGTCACGGATGTCGCTCATGAGCCAGGTCACGCACGCCTGATGCTTTTGGGCGGGGTCCTCGTTCCGGGCGAAGGGGTACGGGAAACGTGCATGGCGGGGGGCATCCCAGCGCGGCTGGGACGGCACATCGGTCGCCGGATCGATGGCGTCAAACCGGCTCAAGACGGCCCTGGAAATAAACGCCAGATGATCCTTCAGCGGCAGGTCGCCGTAGGTGTAGAAGTAGGCGTTGCTGGGATGGTAATGACGCCGGTGGAATTCCTTCAGCTGGACGTAGCTCAAAGAGGGGATGTCGGACGGGTCGCCGCCTGAGTTGTTGGAATAGGTGGTGTCCGGATACAAGGCCTTCAGGATCGAGCGCACCATGACCTGATCCGGTGAGGACATGGCCCCCTTCATTTCATTGTAGACGATTCCCTTGTAGACGAGGCGATCGCCCCCCTCCGCGGCGGGCTCGAGTTCCAGGCGATGGCCTTCCTGCTTGAAACTGAGCTCGTCTATCCCGGGGAAAAAAGCGGCGTCCAGGTACACGTCCATCAGGTTGTAGAAATCCTTCCGGTTCTGGGACGCAAACGGGTACATGGTCCAATCGGACGCCGTGAAGGCGTTCATGAAAGTGCTCAGGCTGCGCTTGAGCATGGAGAAAAAGGGGTCCCGCACGGGGAAGCGCTCGGATCCGCACAGGACCACGTGCTCAAGGATGTGCGCCACGCCGGTGGAATCCCAGGGCACCGTCTTGAAGATGACCCCGAAGGTGTTCTCGCGGTCAGGCCGGCTGACGTGGATATGCCGGGCCCCGGTGGCCCGGTGGTGCAGTTCGTGGAACACCGCGTGGATTTCCGGCAGGTGTTCCACGCGCAGGACACGATAGCCGTGAATCTCGTCACCCGGAGCAACGTCGGCTTCGGAGGCATTGATGTGTGAATTCATGCAGGACCTCGGGAGTGAGACATGCGTTGGGGGTTCGCGCTGCTGGAGGGCGGACTGCGACGCACCGAGGGTGCGTCGCAGTCCCTGCGAAATGACATTCAGCATCCCGCCCTCGGCGGGACGGGGGTTTCCAAAACGCCGCCAGCAGGGTGTTTAAAAACGAGCATCCGGCCGTCCGCCATGGCGCAGCGCGATATGGACCGCGCCGCCCATCGGCGGATGCATTTACAAAAGCCACGCAACGCCGGATCACGGCCGGAGACGACGTTTTTCAAGACCCGGCTAGATGGCGACGTAGACCCCGCGGCTGTGCCGCTTGATTTTGCCAAGCTTGTTCAGGCGGAAAATGATGTTGCGAATCTTCTTGTCGACAAAACCGGTTTTGGTTTGAATGTCAGCGAACTTGAGCCCTTGCCGGGAACGCTTGATGGCGTCCAGCACCGCATCTCCGGCCGGGACACCGCTGCGACGCCGGGCGCTTCGGCCGCGACCGGTTGCGGCGGCCGCCGTCGATGAAATCAAACTCTCCAAGCGGTCCAGGCGGGCCATGAGTTTTTCGACATCCCGTTTGGTCGGGATATCATAGGTGTGCATGAAGAATTTCACCATGGCGTCAAAACTGATGGACTTGCCTTTTTTCTAGGCATGGGTTGCCTCCCTCGATGTGATATGAATGCTAATTTACGAATTAGCAATTTAGGAGGCAACCTAATGGATGCAAACGGAAAAGTCAAGAAAAGAGAAGAAAAGATAGAAATTCTGCCACCGGATTGATCCCACCGGGCTTTCTTGCTACGCTGCCACCATCCTTCAGGACTTTTTTCTACTGGTGTGAAGCGATTGGACCGACCGAACGAAAATGGCTTTAATGTCTCCTCGAACGCTGCTTAACTTGCATGCGCTTCATCCGCAGAAGCGGCTGGGGCAGAACTTTCTTTCCGACCCGTCGATGGCGCAGATGATTGTTAACCGGTCGGGGGTATGCAAAGAAGATATCGTGGTTGAAATCGGCGCCGGGTTGGGTGCTTTGACGGTACCCCTTGCGCATGCGGTGCAATCCGTCGTCGCGATCGAAAAAGACCGCCGTCTCTCAGCAATTCTGCAGGCCGAACTTCCGGCTGCCGGGATCTCAAATGTGCAGGTGATGGAAGCAGATGTTCTAGACATCGACTGGGCCGGCCTGGCCCGGCAGTCCGGCCAACGGCTCACGGTCTTCGGCAATCTTCCCTACAATATCTCCTCACAGGTCGTGATCCGTTTAATCGAATCGCGCCAACACGTTCCGCGCGCCGTGCTCATGTTTCAACGGGAGCTGGCGGTTCGGCTGGCGGCGCCCCCCGGCGGCAAGGACTACGGGCGCATCACCGCCATGCTCGCATACTGCGCAACCGTGAAACCCATGTGCCATGTCGGCGCCAGAGCCTTTTACCCTGTCCCCAAAGTCGACTCCGAGGTGCTCGAAATCCGTTTCGCACCGGGCCACGCCTACCCGCCCCACGATGAAGCCCGGTTGTTCAGGCTGATCGCCGCGGCCTTCGGCAAGCGGAGGAAAACCCTCAGGAACGCACTGTCCGCATCGGGACTTTCGATCAGCCCCGGTCTGGCTGCCCGCGCGCTGGAGCAGGCGGGCATCGACCCCGCGCGGCGCGCCGAGACCTTGTCGGCGGCGGAGTTCGTCACTCTGGAAATCAGTCTGGGACGCCTGATGCCCGAATAAATCCTCCCCGCCGCGAACGGCGGGGAGGATTTATTTGCCGGGGTCAAAGGGGAAGGGCAAAATTGCTCTTGGATGAACGCAAATGTCGGCACCGCTCGATGAGGCGCCGGGCCGGACGGCTTTGCGCTTGACCGGGTCGAGCGGCTGGTCTACCCTTGGGATGGAAGCAAACGTCCAAACGAGGTGTTTTAGAAAGGAGGGCGTCATGGCGATCAAGGTTTTGATCAAACGGCGAGTGTCCGCAGACAAGGCCCGGGAGATGATCACCCTCTTCCGGCAGATGCGCATTCTGGCCACGGCGCAGGAGGGCTACATCTCCGGCGAAACCCTGCGCAGTCTCGAAAAACCCGAAGAATTCCTCGTGATCAGCACCTGGCAATCCTCACAGGACTGGAAGAACTGGCTGGCCAGCCGGGACCGCAAAGAGATCCAGGCCAAGGTCGACAAACTGCTGGGCGGGGAAACCACCTACGACGTCTATCACTACGGGTTCACCGGATAAAAGCGGCCTTCGGCCTGCCCCACTGCCGAACGAAGTTTTTTGACACGGCGGTCGTCAATCGCTCCTGTGACCGGACGTGGAAGGCCGCTTTTATGTCATGAAAAAAACCGTGCACCTTCGTGCACGGTTTTTTTGTTAAAGCGTTTCGGCGATGGATACCGTCCGATCGCCCAGCATGCGGACGTAGCTGCCCTTCTCGTTGTCGTACCATCCGTAGATGACCGCCTGGGTCACGGGGACCCGGATCACCATGCTTTTCAGGGAGGCCAGCAGCTCCGGCGGCACACCGGGGACCTTGGACAGGTCCACCGAGGCCTCGGCCGTACGCGTGTGGGTCTCGCAGCTTTCGATGATGGCCGCCGCGCGCGGCATGCCGATGATGTCGGCCGACACGTTCTGCTGCTCGCTGTAGAGCAGATACCCCTCCGGGCTGTCGGCCGCCGCCTGGCGATAAATGGCGTTGATCGCCGCCCGGTCGATCCGGCCGCCGGCAAACTCCTCCTGGAGGTTTATCACCAGAATGATGAGGGAACCCGTGCTGGTGGGGATGCGCACCGACTCCGCGATGAAGGGGATGTCCTTCATCTCCGGGATGACCAGGCGCAGCGCGTTGGCCGCACCGGTAGAGGTGAGGATGATGTTGTTCATGATGCTGCGGTTCTTGCGCAGGTCGGTCTTGCCGGCCTCCGGCAGCCGGTCGAGCACCTCCTGGGAACTCGTGGCGGCATGCACGGTGGCCATGGACGCCGAGAGAATGCGCTTGGCCCCGAAGGCGTTGATGAGCGGCCGCATCATGTGGGCCAGGCAGGTGGTCGTGCAGGACGCGCAGGACACGATCCGGTGCCGCCGCGGGTCGTAGTCGTTGCCGTTCACCCCCATGACGGTGGTGATGATGTCCGTCGGCATGGGGGCCGCCTTGTCCTTGAGCTTGAAGGGAGCCGACACCACCACCTTCTCCGCGCCGGCCGCCAGGTGCCCGCGCGCGGAGCCCTTTGGGGCATCGGGACCGGCGGTGGGGTCCAGGAACTGGCCGCTCGTGTCCACCACCAGCCGGACGCCGTGCCCGGCCCAGCCGATTTCGGCCGGGTTCCGCTTCTCGCGCAGGAATCGGACCGGGACGCCGTCGATTCGCAGGCGGCCCTCGGCCTCGTCGATGTCGGTGATGACGGAGCGGGCCTGATGGCCGTAGAGATAGCCGTGCAGCCACCCGTAGGTGGAATCCCGCTCGATGTAATGGCCGACGTCCGCAAGGGAGGTCCCCGCCGTGCGGCCGAGGTTGACCACGATCTCGCCGAAGGATTTGCGGGCCACGTGGTGCCAGAGGGTGAGCTTCCCGATGCGGCCGAGGCCGTTGATGCCCAGCTTCAATTCGGAACCGACAGATGCCGCCATGATCATGCCTCCTTGACCCTGAGGATCCCCCGATACACCGATCCTTCTTGACCGTCAATGCTGATGGGGTCGCCTGACCTCATCACGGCCGCAGGAAAGGTGCATGTCTTGTCACGTTCATTGCACACCAGGTTGGCGCACCCCGCCACGCACGTCTTGCCCAGCCGGTGAGCCACCACGGCCGCATGCGACGTCAGGCCGCCCCGTTCGGTCAGCAGCCCGTCGGCCGCGTTGATTTCGCGGATGTCGTCGGGAACCGTGTCGGCGCGGGCCAGGATAAGGCGGGTGGTCGGCTCCCGCACCCGCCACGCCTCGATTTCCTCAAGGCTGAAAACCAGCCGGCCGCTCATCGCGCCCCCGCTGACGCCGATGCCGTGGCCCAGCAGCCGGTCGTGGGGCGGCGCCTCGAAATCGAAGGTCAACACCTTCGGGCTTTCGCGAATGGCCATGTCCCGCGTTTGCAGCATGTAGAGGTCGGCGGCCGACGGGCCTTCGAAGGTGAACTCGATCTCCTGGGGGCTCCAGCCGTGGTCGTCGATCAGCGCGTGGGCCCAGCGCTTCAGCTCGCGGTAGATCTCGGGGAAGTGCGTCTCCAGGGTGACGTCGGTCTCCCGCATTTCGATGTCCTGCTGGAAGAGCGAGATGGGCATGGTGCGCACCAGCCCGGACACCACGTCCTCCCCCTGGTTGGCGGTGGTGAAGTCCCCGCACAGCTTCAGCACGTCCCCGGACCAGCGCGGGTTGTGGGTAAAAACAACCCCGGTGCCGGCCTCGGGAGACAGGTTCCCGTAGACCATGGCCTGGATGGCGATGGCGGTGCCCCAGTCGTCGGAGATCCCCATGATGCGCCGGTAGGCCAGCGCCTTCGGGGATTCCCAGGACGCCAGCACCCGGCGGATCGCGAGCAGCAGCTGCTCGATGGGCGAGTCGATCATCTCGATGCCGGCTTCCTCGATCAGGCGCCGGTAGGCGAGCGCCACCTCGCGCATCTGATCGCCGGAGAAATGGCGCTTCAGCGGGATCCCCCACCGCCGCTTGTAATCGGCGATCACGGCGTCGAAGTCGTCGCGGGTCATGTCGTGGGCCATGCCGTAGTTCTGGAGAAACCGCCGGTAGTTGTCCCAGGCGAACCAGGCGTTGCCGGTCCGCGCGGCCACCCCGGCCGTGATCGCCAGGTTGTTGCCCACGTCGAGCAGGGTGTCCATCATGCCGGGCTGGGAGATGGACGAACCGCTGCGCACGGACAGAAGCAGGGGGTTGGCGGGGTCGCCGAATGTCTTGCCCGCGGCCTGCTCCAGCCGCCGCAGGTGATGGGTGATCTGCTCGTGGAACTTGCGCTGCGCCGGGGCGTAGCTTTCGATCACCTCGCGGCAGCGGAAGACCTCGGTGGTGATGATAAACCCGGGGGGCACCCGGAAACCGAGGCTGTTCAGCTTGACCAGGTTGAAGCCCTTGGTGCCGAGATGGATCACCCCGATCTCCCGGCTGTAGGGCGAGTCGATGGCTACCAGGCTGGTGAGAGGGTCGTAGAGCAGTAGTTGCCGGAGCTTGTCAGGTGGCAGTTTGTAGGACTGCTGGAAGAGCGTGTTCAGGATCCGGCCCAGGAACAGGTCCAACTGCTGAAGGCCCAGCGCACCGGCGATCTGGTCGCGGGAAAAAATCTCCGCCATGCGGTGGTTCAGCCGCTCGCGGTCCTCCAGGGGCTCCCGCGGCAGATACTTCGGCAGGATCCGGTCCGTCGACAGCTGCGGCAGGATCCGGTTCAGGTTCGCCCCGTGCAGGTTGTTGAAGTGGTCCTTGATGATGTTCTGCACGGCCTGGGCGAACCCCTTGAAAATGTCCAGGTACTGGGTCAGCGTGAACCCCTTGACGGCCAGCGAGTCTCCCAGGAACTCCAGCTGGCGCTCGAATTCCGCCGACCGGATGCCGTCCAGCCGCAACGCCTGGTCGAACCGCTGCAGCGTCTGGTGAATCTGGCCGAACGTGGCCTTGGTGATCAGGGTGAGATCGATGTCGCGGATCAAACCTTCGAAGAGCGCGTTCACCATCGCTTCCAGCCGCAGCGTGAGCCCCAGACAGTCGAACTTCATCTCGTGGTAGCTGCCGTACATGGAGGGGATGTCGATGGTGATGTGCCGCTTCTGGTAGATGTCCTCGCGGATTTCAAAGACCGTCTCGGAGGTGATGACGGCCTTCAGCGTCTCGAGATAGCCCAGGATGAGGGCCATCCGCCGGGACGCATCGGCTTCGGCCAGCGCCTGCTCCAGGCGGCTCAACTCCGGCAGGGCCTCGGGACGCAGCTGGGCCAGGTAGTTTTCCAGCTCCACGATACCGAACCGGTATTTCTGGTGCAACAGTTTGTAGAACTCGACGGCCAGATTGAACCGCTCCGTGTCGACATTGGAAACGCCGGGGACATACCCCAACAGGGATGCCATGTCTTCCGGCCGGAGCGTCAGCAGGTCGTCGGGGAGGCGGACGCCCTTCTTCACCAGCCGCTGCATCACCCGGTGAAGCCCCTTGACGAAGGGGCCCCTCGAATCGATCTGATCGAAAACCGCAGGCGGCACGAACGGCGCCAGCCCCTCCTTTTCCTGGGTCTGCCAGAAGCGGAAGGTCGCCTCCATGAAGGGGATGATCTGGTTGCTGCTCTCGACGTGGCTTTGCTTGCGCAGGAAATGAACGAGAACATCCCGGCGCTGGGAAAGTTCATCGATGCGGGTGGACACGTCCCGCAACCGCCCTTCGGCGCCGATATCGTTGAAAAACACCGGGCACAAACGGGCAAACTGCTTGACGAGATGATAGACGGGGTTGACCGGGCTGTTGAGCAGCCCCGTCACATCCCGCGGGAACAGGTCGATGTCGCGGATGAGCACCCCGCCGAATGACAGATGAATGACCAGGGCCGAGAGCAGCCGCGTCGAGCGCTTCGGGTTCAGCTTGATCAATTCCAGCCAGGTGCGGATGTTCAGCAGATGCGCGCTGTTGGCCCTGATCCGCCACTCGTCGTCCACCCCCTGCACCGACGGCGACTGAAAGCCGAAATCGATGAGGGCGTCGATGAAGAAATTCACCAGGTCGTTGTCGTCCGTCTTGTAGACCCCCCTGCCCATGTTGAGCACACAGGTGAGGGCCGTCGCCGGATAGCTCTGTGACCGCTCTTTCAGGATCGAAAACGTCTTGCGGATCAACTGCTGGATGTTGCGGTAGTTCTCGTTGACGATGATCCAGGTCAAGGTCTGGTTGATGCCCCGCAGGGTTTCCTCGTGGATCAGGGCCAGGCCGGCGACATTCATCATCTGGAAAAGAAAGATCAGCTTGAGGTGCTGGCCCCGGCCGACGGCGGCCCCGCGCTGCAGCAGTTGATGGGGGATCTTCTTGTACGCCTCGACGAAATGGTTGAACCCGGGCAGGGCCAGCAGCCGTTCCGCGGCCTCCGGCGAATCCAGGGCCGCCGGGTCGCGAGCCGCATGCAGCTCCGCCTGCCACGCCTGGATGTGGCGGTGGGAGATGTCTTGAAAGAGATCGTCGCAGGCGCCGGCCCCGCCGAATTCGACGGCCTCCCGGTCGCAGGCGGCTTCCGGGTCGCTCTCGGTCAGCCAGTAGTCATAGGTGTGGCCGAGATACCTGGCCAACAGGCAATTGAGAGGGGCGAACCCCTCCCGGGCCGCTGCGGATCGTTTCATGAAAGCGGCCGCCAGGCGCGTCACGGGATAATAGCTTCGGACCACCAGGTCGAAGGCGTTCTCCGGCAGCTGATGCATCTGCTCGAACGCCTCGCTGACGACTTGCCGGAAGCGCTCGAAGTCCGCATCGGAATCCCGCACGATGGTCTGCAGGTAGAGGAGCAGGTTGTCGACGGCGGCGGATGCGACCTCCCCCGATCGGGCCGAATGAACGGCGGTGATGAGGATCTCCGCCATCCGCCGGGCGGCGTCCGGCCCGCGGGGGTGATGCCGGAACAGGTGGAAATAGTCCAACGCATATTTGCGCGCCTCGGCGACGATGAACCGCCAGTTCCGGTAAGGGTGGGACAGTTCCCCCAGGAACGTGTTCAGCCCGTCCATCAAGCCGTAGTACTTGCTCATGACCTCCTGGAGCACGGCGTACTTCGGGTCGACGGCCACATCGACATGGTAATCGGCCAGGTTGACCTCGAGGGCTTTGGATTTGACTTTGGGGGCTGAGTCCATGACGTGATGTCCGATCACACCGGAAACTGCCGGTTCGTGTCGACACGACGGTTTGAAGGGAGATCAACGGGCAGGCGGCGATAGGGCAGAAGACCGCGGGCGGCGCCAGAGAACCCGAGCGCCTCCAGCCTCTCCCTTATGGGGTTACTTTACCAGATGGGACCGCCGGTGACAAGCTTCCGCGGACGCGGCGTGTCAGTCTCGCCCCGTCACGCGCAGGACCATCGCGGCTGGAAAGCCGCTCCCACAAGAAAATGATGGGGCACGGCTTGGAGCAAGGGAATAAACCATCTAACGCGCGAGGGCGATCAGCCGGTACACCAGCATCCCGGCCATCCAGGCCACGTCCTCGGGCGAGAGCATCCGGCCGATGCTGCGGTCGAAGAGAATGTTGGCCTCGGCCGGGAATTCCTCGTCGCCGGCGTACAGGACCAGGCGGACCGGAATCTTCGGGAAGACCCGGAACTCGTGCCCCGCGTCCCCGACCTCAAGCGGCTCACCCCGCAGCCGAACCGCCGCGCGACCGAACCCGGCGATGTCCTGCCCGAACGCTTTCTTGAGCGGGTCTACCGCCCGTTTCACGAAGGCCCCGAAGTAAAACGCCGCTCCCGGTATCTCGCGGTAAGCGACCCAGTAGCCGGGCGGCCCCGCCGGCCCGTCCGCCTGGAGATAGTGCAAGATCAGCACTTGCTCCTGCAACGGGACCTCCTTGTTGTCAGCGGAGGCATCGGTGAATTCCAGGCCCGGGCAGCTCAGGCGATAGCGGCGGTTGAGGAAGGGGATGCGCAGAGCGCCTGGATCCGCCGGCTCGAACCCGGATCGGGCCGAAAGGCGCTCGCAGGGTTCCGCCGAGAGTTGTGCCCTAGCCAGCCGGCAGGCGGCGATGTAATCGTCGATGCGGGGCATGATATCGATCGATGCGTGCGTGTCGTTGAAAAACGGCCTTCGATAACAGGTCGGCCCGTCGCTTGACGGCGACTGGCAGACCGGCTGACCGGCGACCCATGGAAACGAAAAGCCTTCCATTTCAAACGAAAGGCTTTTCGGGTTCGGATGGCGGCGCCCCGGCTAGATCTCTAACCAGGAGTCCGAGTACAGCGTGTTGCCGAGAATAACGTTGACCGTCTTCGCGTAGTCCTGCATCTCCTTGGAGAGAGACGCCATGTTCGGCTGATTGCCGTCCATGATGCCGTAGATCAGGTCCACGATGTCCTGGCGCTTGCCCTTGGCGATGGCGGCCAGTTGATCGTCCAGGGGGTCGGCGATGACCGAATACATGCCGTGTTTCTGCAGCATCACCATGTAGGTCTGATTCAGGATCGGCCGCAGGTGGCCCGGAGGTCCGTTGGAAATGTTCGACAGACCGCAGGTGCTCTTGGCGCCCGGCGCCATGTCCGGGATCATGGCCTGGAAGTTCATGAGGCTTATGAGCTGGGGTTGCTGGATGTTCACGGGCGTCACGATGCCGTCAACCCAGATCTTCTCGTTGGGGATCCCGGCTTCGTTGGCGAAGTAAAGCAGCTCCACGCACAAGGCCGCGCGCTCGTTCTCATCGCGCGGCAGGCCCTCCGGCCCCCACATCAGGGCAATGAAATCGGCGTCGGTTTCCTTGACGATGGGAACCATTCGCTCGTAACGCTCCGGCCGCACCATGATGGAGTTGATGAGCGGCGGCTGGGCCGTCGGCTTGTACACCTTGAGCGCCGCTGCAATGGCGTCGATATTGGAGGTGTCCAGGGCGAGAGGGATGTCCGGGACCACTTCCTGCACGGTCTTCACCACCCACGGCATCAGCTCATGGCCTTCCTTCTTGGCCGGGCCGAGGTTGATGTCGATGTAGTCCATGCCCTTGGACTTCTGGAAAAGGGCCTCTTCCTGAATCGGCTTCGGATCGCGTTCTTTGTAGGCCTTGCCGATCTTCTTGTTGATGACGTTCAAGCTTTCACCGATTAAAATCATACACCCTCCCCTCTCAAACGGAATGGTCAACGGCAGCTGCCGGGAGGGAGACCTCCCGCCCGGCGGCCGCCGTCCGGTCAGCGGTTATTTCGACTTGAGGAAGGCCGGAAGGTGCGCGGCTTCCCGCGGCCCCACCGTGATCTTCCAGCCGGGCAGCTCCTCTTCCATGTCGCCGGCAATACTGGCGGCATAGCCGGGGATGATGACTTCCTTTTTCTTGATCTTCGCCTCGATGCCGCTCTTCTTCACGAACATGCCGACATCGTCGCCCGCGAACTTGCCGGCCGCCCAGGCGGTCATGACCGACAGGCCCTCGGAGTCCTTGATCAGCAGGTAGGAGGGGACACGGCTCGCTTCGATTTCGCCGGAGACGATGAAGTAGGTCAGGGCGAAGTTGGTCGTCACCATCACCGGTGAGGTCTCGTTCGGGTTGTTGATCTCGTAGATCCCCTGGGTCACGGTCATGGGCCGCTGCGGGTCGGTGAAGATGTTCAGCCGTTCCAGCAGCAGGGGGAAGAGGTTTTCACCGGCGAAGTCCGACATCACGACGATCCCGCCGTACTTGGCGACGAAGGTCGCCGCCAGCATAGTTTCCACATCGAGGTTCCCGGCCATCTCGCACGGGAACACGATGGTCGGGAAGCCGAGCGCCCGGTTGCCGTCCTTGAGCGCCGCGCGCCGGATGGCGATCATGTCCTGATGCGCCTGTTTGATCTCCCGGCAGCCCGGGTCGAGCACCAGGTCCTTCAACCCCATTTCGGTGAGCTTCTGGGTCAGCGGGACCAGGTCGGCCACCGAACCGGCTTTGACGGCGAGCGGCAGCCCGCTCTCCTTGGCCAGCGCGCCCATGTCCGCCAGATTGGCGGCGGTGGCGCCATACATCAACGGGCGTTTGAACTTCGTGGCCGCGACGGCCGCCTTCATCACGGCCGGCTTTTCGGTCATCAGCACGAGGTTGAACTCGGAGGTCTCGGCGATGGTCTTGGCGGTCTTGGCAAAGGCCTCGGCATTGCCGTTGGCATCCTTCACGGCCACCAGCTCCGGCCGCAGGTTGAGGCCCACGCGTTCGTATTGGAAGGCGTTCCATTTCTTCAACTTGGTCTTGAGGTCCGCCTCGGGAATGTCCGATGCGACCGTCGCCGCGAGCAGGGTCGGGTTGAAAAACGTCTTTTCGTGGCGGTACTGGACGGTCTCGCCGCCGGTGGTCGCCGCCCGCACCCCCTTGCCCAGGGCCACGGGCCGGATCGGAGGCGCCGAGGCCTCGGAGAGCGCCGCCCGGGCTTCGGCCGACACGTAGGGGCAGCTGTCGAGCTCGGCCTTGCCGGAGGCCAGGTTCATCGCGAAGGCCAGGCAGGTCGGCACACCGCATTCCTTGCAGTTGGTTTTTGGAAGGAGCTTGAATATCTGAATCCCGGTTAATGCCATCTCGGTCTCCTTTGTGCGCGTTTCAGGTCCGGTGCCGGCGGCGCGCCGTCATGCAAGCCGCGCGCCGCCCGAGAATCCTCCCGAATCCGTCATCCGGCGATGATCGGGTCCATCGACAGCGCCGGGTGGTTTTTCTCCTTCAGGAAGGGCAGGATCTCCTCTTCGGTCGTCCCGACGGTCTCGTCGGCGATGCGGTCGACCAGATCCGGGATGCCGACCTCCTTGCCGCGCTTGATGAGCCGATCGCGGATCTCTTCCTTGAGGATCTTCGGCATCCACACCAGGCGCTTGATGCCGCCGTCACCCAGGATGAACTTGCCCTGGGTGATGTTGAACTTGGAGTGACCCACGAATCCCGGCGAGGAAGCGCCGCCGCCCATAACGCCGGCGAGCGTCGTGAACTTCATGCCGCAGGGGGTTTCGCCGCTGTAGTCGCGGTTGACGGTCATGATCCCGTTGCAGGAGGGCAGCATGGCCGCGATGGCCTCGCAGCAACCGCAGGTGGTCATGGGGCTGTGCAGCATCGAGTAGAAGTTGTAGTGGCTGACGGCGCCGCGGGAGGCCTTGTACACGAACTCGTTGACGCCCTTCCACTGGCCGAGCTTGGGATCGAGGCACTCGCCCTTCTGGATCGGCTGGTTGGGGCCGGTGGGATTGATCTCGAAGGAGGCCTTGCAGTCCATCCAGTTGTAGGCGCCGCACAGCCCCGTGCGTTCCGGGCTGACGGTGCAGACGTGGTTGGGGGCAAAGGACTGGCACAGGGTGCAGGAGTAATAGGTCTCGACGGCTTCGTCGGTCATCTTCTCGACGCGCTCGTCGCGCGTCTTGTACTCGCCCCGCGCCCGCTGGGTAAGCTTGTCCACGTCCTCCTTCTTGGTGAAAAGGGTCACCTGGACCTTGTCGACGATCTTCTGGAAGTCCTGGTGGAACTTGGCGTGCAGCACGACCCCGATGTGCTTGAGGGAGAAGCCCTTTTCGACGGCGGCCTTGCTCAGCCGGATCCAGGAGATGTCGCGCTGGCCGATGTGCATGATGCCCTGGATGTAGTTGATCAGATGGTGGATCTGGCGCTCGATGATCGGCTCGAAGTCGGTCTGGAACTCGCGGCCGGCGATCTGGACATAGATGCCGAGGGGGGTTGCGCCGCCTTCTTTGATCTCGTTCACGTCCGGTCCGACGACGACGACCTTGCCGTCCTCGATTTCGTTCATCTCGGCCATTTTGACCAGCTCGGTGCACTGGGTCTTGCCGCCGCCCATCTGGCAGTAGAGGTCCTGGCCGCGCACGCGCTCGCCCTCGTAAGCCGGGCCGAAGGACATCGGGATGTCGATCGTGGCCACCTGGACCTTCAGGCCGCGCACCTCGACGGACTTCTGCACCATGTCGGCGTGGGCCACGTTGGCCACCACGTGTTCGTAGGTGCAGATGCCGGTGGGCAGCACCTCGGGGATGTCCGTGTCGGCGATGGTGGGGAAGCCCCAGTTGACGCAGCCGGCCGCGGCCGCCGCCCAGTCGGTGCCGACTTCGCCCAGCGCATTGACGAAGGCGAAGATGCGGTTCTTGTTGTAGAGCAGCATGCGTTTGTAGTCGCCGGGCTGAATGCCGCCGAAGGCCATGGCCGCGCGGTTGGCGAACCCGAGGGCGAAGATGGCCGAGGAGATGTAGGGCCCGAAGGGCACGATGCGGGTGTTCCAACCGATCTGCACCCCGGCCTCGAGCAATTGCTGGGCCACCGAGGTGTTGTTCTGCTGGGCCGCCAGGAAGATGTAGAGGCTGCGCTTCTGGTATTCCTCGACGATCATCTTGGCCGTGGCAGGATCCGGCGCCGCGCCGACGATGGCGGCAAAGCCGGGGGCCGAGCCGTCCACGAACTCGACGCCGCGCTTGCGGAAGACGGTGTCGTCGGCCGCACCCAGCCAGATCTTGCCGGCGTCCTCGTCGATCTCCTCCGCGTGCAGGTAGAACTCGGGCTCGTTCAGGTACCGCAGGGCCTCACGCAGCTCGAAGCTGAAGAGTGCCGCCATGCCCGCGTCCAACAGGGGCCCGAGGTACGGCAGGTGGTTCATGCCCTTGATGTGCGGCGGCAGAAGCTTGCGCACCACGTCCAACACTTTTTTCATGTCTTCCAGCTTCTCGACCTTGATGCCGAGCAGCGAGTAGATCACCGGCAGAAAGTAGGCGGTGTTGGGAAAGCCCACCTTGGTGTCGGCATTGAAGGTTTCCAGCGATTTCTTGTACTCCCCCTCCACCTGGGAAACGATGTTGTACGCGCCTTGAACGGCAGCAAACGCAACCAGTTTAGACATACAGAGTTCCTCCTTCGTTGAGGATTTTTAAGTAAACCGTATAGGCTTCCAGTCTTTGGCGGTCGGCCATGGTGATGCTTTCAGCTCCCTGGGGGCGGCGCCCCAAGGTCAGCGGTTTCGGCGGTGCACCCAGTCTAAAGTTTCGATCAGTTTGTCCACCATCATTTTGGACTCTGCGGCCGGCGCCGGCTTGGGTACCGCCGCCGGTGCCGGTTTGGGTTCGGCCTTGGGCGCGGCACCGGTCTTCATGGACTCGGCCCGTTTCGCCGCCATGTCCGCACGCTCCTTGGAGCGCTGCTGGCGAATCTTGTCGATGTCGGCCTCGACCTTGGCCTTCTCGTCGGCGGCGCGCTGGGCGGCCGCTTCCGCCTTGGCCTTTGCCTCCGCCTCGGCTTTGGCTTTGGCATCGGCCTCCGCCTTGGCTTTGGCGTCCGCTTCCGCCTTGGCCCGGGCGGCGGCATCCGCTTCGGCCTTGGCTTTCAAAGCAGCCGCGTCCGCCGCCGGTGCGGCCGGCGCCGCTTGGGGTGCGGCCGGTGCGGGTTGGGGTGCGGCCGCCGCCGGTGCGGGTTTGGGCGCAGCCGCTGCGGCCTTGGGCGCGGCCGCCGGTGCGGCTTCGGCCTTCGGAGGCGGCGGCGCTGCCGCCGGTTTCTTTTCTTTTTCTTCGGTGATGGTCAGGTTGGGCGCCGGGGACTTGCTCAGTAGATCGATCTGGACGGCGGGCAGCCGCTTGGCGACCGGGGCAACCGCCTTGGCGTCGCCGCCTTTGTAAATCAGGCCGATGTAGCTTTTGACCAGCCGGATGGCCTCGGGGTGGCGCATGATCAGGATGTTGGAGCCGCTCATGAGATAGGCCACGGCCCCGACGGTTTCCATCATGACGGCGCGACGCTCGGGATCGCCCAGCGTGGGGGCTTCCTGGGCGCCCAGCTTGGCCTCCTTGGATTTCCAGACTTCGTTGCCGAGGTTGTTGATGAGGGGCAGCTGCAGCTTGTCGTCGCCCTGGGCCAGGGCCGCCATGCGGATGCGCTCCATGACGGAGTAGGAGTATTCCAGACCGTAGCCCAGACCGCCGGTGGTCGGGTCGATCAGCATGCGGTCGGTGGGCACTCCCAGGTTTTCAAGGAGGATGTTGATCTGCTTGGCGAGGTTCACGTCGATCGGCGAGGAGGAGATGATGGAGTGGCCGAACCCCATGGCCGCCGCGCCGATGGCCTTGTGGTTCTTGTCCTCCACCGGTCCCAGGATCAGGTTTTCGCCTTGGCACTCCTCCGCGATCTTCTTGAGGACGGCCTCGTCTTTTTCAACATTGGCGCACCCCCAGATCACCAGCGGGACGTCCACTGCCGCGCGGACCTTTTTCACCGATTTGACGGCGTCCGCGGCCGAGGCGTTCTTGCCGTTCGGGTCGATGCTCTTGAGCTGCAGAACGATCAGGTCGGCGCCGTATTCGGCCACGCATTTCCTGGCCCAGGCCGCCGGGTCGGACAGCACGTCTTTGAAAGGCGCCGCGGCCGCCTCGGCCCAGTCTTCCGGCGCCATGTCCCAGACTTCCATGGCGATTTTGGGCGGGTGGGGCATGGCACCCTCGAACTGGTAGAAAGGATAGCAGCTCTCACCGCCGACGGTGACCGCCTTCTTGCCCTTCCCCAGCGTGATTTCCCTGATCTTGCCGGTGTATGATTCTTTATAGAATTGGAAGCCCAATGTTCCCTCCTTGTTCTCCTTAACCGGTTAAGTTGTGAGGTGATTGACCCTTCATGGGTTCACCGGCCCATGGGAACAGCCACTCG
Source organism: uncultured delta proteobacterium (assembly GCA_963716325.1). Classification (GTDB taxonomy): domain Bacteria; phylum Desulfobacterota; class Desulfobacteria; order Desulfobacterales; family SpSt-501; genus SpSt-501. The sequence goes on from CAVQTH010000056.1 coordinate 28,925, forward strand.
AACACTCGGATGTCAGCCCCCCTTTCGTTCGCGGTGTTAATGGCAACCTAATCCACGGGTGTGGATAACTTTAACTCTCGAGAGGTCAACGCACGTTCCGCGAGGGACGCCGGGCGGAAAAAGTGCCTGCCCCCGGTTTCTGCCTGATCGACCCGGGGACGGATGCACATTTCGGATTTTTTTCATTTATAGGGAGCTTCGCAGTTTGTCAAGAGAGGACATGAACGAATCGGTAATTGCTGGAGATATCCGACCGTAAGAATTCGCAAAATAGTCGTGCCGGCGTGGTGCTCGACCCGTCCGGATGACTTCGAAAAAAAACGAGTAAGACAGCTTTCGTTATCCTAAAAAGCCGCGAAGCGCAAGTTTATTTTCGGCGGGGGCGGTTTTCAGCCTCGATCCTGGCCTTGAGCCGTGGAAACCGGTTGATGTCGGTGTGGGGCAGGAAGAGCGCTGCAATGTAGTTGTCCATGTAGGACGCCGTGTCGGACAGCTCGAAGTTGGTCATCTTGTGCACAACCGCGGCCACGTCGCGACGGATCCGGTTGGTGAGGGAGCTCATCTTGGCCCCCAGCAGGGACCCGTTGCCGAGATAGATCACCTTGTCGGGGTCCATCTCGGGCAGCAGGCCGATGGTCATGGCCTTCGCGAGGTCCACGAAGCTGCCGAAGCCGCCGGCCAGGATGATCCGCTGGATGTCGCCGACGCCCAGGCCGACTTCCGTCAGCAGGGTCATGCACCCGCTGTAGATGGCCCCTTTGGCGCGGATGAGGTTTTCGATGTCGATCTCGGAGATGCTGATGTCGCGGTCGATCTGGGTTTCTTCCTTCCAGGCCACCACGAATTCGCGCCCTCCGTCGGTTTTGCGGATGCGCGGCGTCTTCAGGCCCGGGTCGAATTTTCCGAGGCTGTCGATCACCCCCATCTCGAACATCACGGCCACCATGTTGATGAGACCTGAGCCGCAGATGCCTTTGGGACGGACCTTGCCGATGGTGACGATCATGGGCTCCAGCGTACCCGGATCCAGCGAAAAATCCTCGATCGCACCCTTCGCCGCCCGCATGCCGAACTTCAGGCCGCCGCCTTCAAACGCCGGACCGGCCGAACAGGCCGCGCAGGCCAGCCAGTCCTTGTTGCCGATGACGATTTCGGCGTTGGTGCCGACGTCTAAAAACAGGGTCAGCTCCTCCGAGCGATAGATGCCGGAGCCCATCACTCCGGCCACGATGTCGCCCCCGACGTAGCTGGAGACGCAGGGGTAGACCAGCGCCGTGACGTGGTCGCCCAGCTCCATGCCCAGTTCGCGGGCCTTGATCGGTGGGTAGATCGAGGCGGCCGGCACATACGGGGCCCGCCGGATGCAGCGCGGGTTGATCTTCAGCAGGAGCTGAGTCATGGTGGTGTTGCCGGCCAGGGTAATGGTGGAGATGTCCTCCGGGTTCACCCCCGAGCGCCGGATGATTTTGCGCAGGATCTTGTTGATGGTGCCGATCACCACCTCCTGGATGCGGTCCAGGCCGCCCTCCTTTTCGGCATAGACGATGCGCGTGATCACGTCCTCGCCATAGCTGATCTGGCCGTTGAACTCAGCGTGCTCGGCACGCACCGCCCCGCTGATCAGGTCGATGACCTGGCCGTAGACCGTGGTGGTGCCGATGTCCATGGCAATCGCGAAGCTGCGGCCGGAGGTGTCGCCGGGCTGAAGGTTGATGATGCGGGTCTTGCCGTCCTCGCGCACGGGCCGCACCAGGGTGGCGGTCACCCGGAAATCGTCCTGCCGCAGGACCTCCGGAATCTTGCGGATGACCCCGAGATCGGTCTCCAGCCGGTGCTCGTCGTGCCGAAGCGTGAGAAACCCGATGAGCCGAGTGAGGTCCGGCAGGTTGTCCTGGAGGGACGGCGGCGGGATCTCGAGGTATTTTTTCTCGACCGGTGCCAGAAAAAGCCCGCGCTCCTTCAGCTCATCGAAGTTGAACTCCCGGATCCGGGCGGTGCGACGCGAGGACGCCGGCCGGTTGAGCACGCCGGTGTCGATGGCCGATTCCACCGGGATGCGCACAGCCACGTCGCCCGTCACCATCGACTGGCACGCCAGCCGATAGCCGCTGCAGACATCCTCCGCGCTCAGTTTCTCCGAAACGCCGCCCTCGACGCTGCCGGTTTCGATCCGCACGCGGCATTTGCCGCAGACCCCCTCCCCGCCGCAGGAGGCGTTGATGTGCACGCCGGCGTCCAGCGCCGCCTGGATGATGGAGGTGCCGGGGGGGACCTCGAGTGAGACGTTGTGTGGCAGGAAGTTGATTTTAGGGTTGGGCATGGGGTTGGCACCTTGGGGAGAAATAGTAATGAGTGAAGAGTTATGAGTTATGAGTAAAGCATAAAAAAACCGCTAAGTCGAAAACCGTAGGCAATGGGGCCGGAATCGTTGCCTGGCACTTGCCGGACATCCTGCCGCACACCTCGAGCCTTTTCTTGATTCGGAAGTCCTTACTCATCACTCATCACTTAGTCATCGGTTCGCTGAAGCTGCAGCGCAGCGTCACCATGTCGCCGTCGAAGGCCGTCGTCGCCTTGTACGGCAGGCGTTTGAACAGTCGGATCATCCCCTGGTTCTGGGCCGAGGTGTACGCAAAGAACCCCGCGATCCCGTGCTCGCGCGCGGCCGACTCCAGCTTGCGCAGCAGGACTCCGCCCAGACCCGTTTTCTGGAAGGACTTGCTGATGGAAAAGGCGATTTCGGCGTAATTGGTGGCCGTGTCCAGCAGATATTCACCGATGCCCACCACCTGCCCGAAGCCGAACTCGCCCACCACCGCCAGGAGCGTGAGGTCCTTGATGTAGTCGATCTGGGACACCCCCTCCATTTCATCCTTGTCGAAGCTGCGCTTGTCGTGAAAAAAACGGGCGACGACGTCGTCCTTGTCCAGGCTGTAGAAGTGCTCCTGGATGCGGCGTTCGTCCACCGGCTTGGCCGGCCGAACGGTGACCTGCTCGCCGTGGATCTCCAGCATCTCCTCGAGGTGCACGGGGTAGACGCCGTGGATGGATTCGTGCAGGGTGCGCTCGGCGCTGAGCAGCCCCATCTTCTTGGCCTGGAAAAACAGCTCATCCCTGAAGGCCGGGTGCGCGATGCTGATCAGGCCGAGGGCCCGTTCCTGGAAGCTTTTGCCGAAAAGGTTGACCGCGCCGTACTCGGTCACCACGTGCTGCACGTCGCTTCTGGGCACCACCACCGCCGTGTCGCCCAACAGCGGCACGATGCGGCTTTTCTTGCCCTGGGAGGCGGTGGAGGCCAGCATCAGGATGGATTTTCCGCCCGGGGACAGACTGGCCCCACGGATGAAGTCGAGCACACCGGTGACGCCCGAAAACTGGTTGTGGGGCAAGGCGTCCGCCGCCACCTGGCCGGTCAGGTCGATGGTCATGGCCACGCTCATGGCCACCATCTTGTGGTGGCGGGCGATGACGGTGGGGTCGTTGACGTAGTCCGAAGGGTGAAACTCGATCGCCGGGTTGTCGTTCAGGAACTCGTAGAATTCTTCGTTGCCGATGGCGCTCGAGGCCACCATCTTGCCGTCGTTGAAGCCCTTCTTGTGGTTGGTGATGACCCCCTTGGAAAAAAGGTGCATCATGTCGCCGGTGAGGTACTGGGTGTGGACCCCCAGGTCGTTCTTGTTCGACAGGGCCAGGAGCACCGCCTCGGAGGCGGCCCCCAGGCCGATGGCGATGGTGGACCCGTCTTCGATCAACCGCGAGGCGATCAGCCGCGCGATCCCCTTGGCGGCGTCCACCTCCGGGGTTTCGCCGATGGAAAGCAGCGGCTCGTCGTACTCCACGAACACGTCCACGTCGTTCACGTGGATGAAGCTTCGGCCGAGGACCCGCGGCATGCGCGGATTAACCTGGGCGATGACGAGATCCGCGGACTCGGCCGCCGCGAGCGTGATGTCCACCGATACGCCCAGACTCATCCAGCCGAAATCGTCGGGCGGGGAGACCTGGATCAGGGCCACCTGAATGGGCAGCATACGGCTCTTGAACAGACGCGGCACGGCCGACAGGTTCACGGGCGTCAGGAAGCGCTGGTTGCGGGCAATGGCCTTGGGCTTGGCCGAACCGGCGTAGAAGGAGCGGATGTTCAGCGCCTGGTCGCCGGTCTTGTTGGCGATCAGCGTGAGCGGTGTGGTTTCGAGGTTGAAGAGCCGCACGATCTCGATGTCCGTCAGGGACTCGAAGGCGTTGGTCAGCTCCCGCACAAGGTGCTGGGGCTCGCCGCACGAGGAGCCGATGAAGACGCGCCGGCCGGGCCGGATCATGGCGATGGCGTCCGCCCCGCTGCATCGGTTGGCGATGTACTTGTCGGCCCAATAGGTGGTGACAGCCATGGGACGCCTCCTCCAGGGGTTGAACGGATGGTTGCGGCTCGCCGCGGCGGGCACCCCGCTCCGCCTTCACTTGAACAAGAGTCGCCATATTTGATTGCCAGTTTAATAACGATAGCCATACCAGAAGGCGGTGATTCAGGCAACCGATGCGGGAGCGGCCAAGGCCTGTCCGAGATAAGTGCTGATGACGGCCGGGTCGGACATCAACTGCTCCGTCGGGCCTTCCAGCACTATTTTCCCGTTTTCCATGACATAGGCGTGGGAAGAGACGAGGAGCGCCTGGCGGGCGTTCTGTTCGACGAGAAGGATGGTCTGGCCGCCGATGCGCAGTTGGCCGACGATCTCGAAGATCGCCTTGACCAGCAAGGGCGCCAGCCCCAGAGAGGGCTCATCCAGCAGCAGCAGCTTGGGCTTGGCCATGAGGCCGCGGGCGATGGCGAGCATCTGTTGCTCGCCGCCGGACAGCGTGCCGGCCAGTGCGTTCCGGCGTTCCGCCAGAATCGGAAAGCGTTCCTCCACGACGGCGATGCCCGCCTTGGTTTCCCCGACCGGCCGGCGGAAGGCCCCCATTTCCAGGTTTTCGCGCACGGTCATGCCGGCCAGCACCAGGCGTCCCTCTGGGATCTGGACGATGCCCTGGGACACGCGCTGGTGGGGGCTCAAACGGGTGATGTCTCGGCCGTGAAAGAGGACACGTCCCTTGGCGGTCGGGACCACGCCGCTGATGGCGTTCAGGGTGGTGCTTTTGCCGGCCCCGTTGGGGCCTATCAGCGACACGATCGTGCCCTCCTCCACCCGGAAGGAAATCTCCCGGACCGCCTCGATGGGCCCGTAGGACACTGTCAACCCTGCAACCTCAAGCATGGTAGTCCCCCGACCCGAGATAGGCCTCGACCACCTCCCGGTGGCCGCGCACGTCCTCGGGGCTGCCGGTGGTGATCACACGGCCGAAATTGAGAACGGTGATCCGGGAACAAAGGTTCATGACAAAAGCCATGTTGTGCTCGATCAGCAGGATCGTCATGCCCTCGCCTGCCAGCGAACGCGCCAGGTTCGCCACCTCGGCCGCCTCCGCCCGACGCATGCCGGCCACCGGCTCATCCAGCAGCAGCAGGCTGGGGCTGAAGGACAGGGCCCGGGCGATCTCCAGCCGGCGGCGCTCGCCGTATGAGAGATTTCTGGCCAGGTGGGATGCTTTGGCGTCGAGGCCTACCCGCGTCAGGGTCCCTCGCGACTCCGCCGCAAGCTGCCGGTCCTCGCGTCCGGCCGACGGCAGCCGCAGCAGCCTCGGCAGCAGCGGCCGCCGAGCCGTCAGGTGGTGGCCAGCCTGGACGTTTTCCAGGCAGGTCATGGTCGGAAACAGCCGGATGTTCTGAAAGGTCCGGGCGACTCCCATGGCGGCCACCCGGTGGGCGGGGAGCCGATGCAACGCCTGGTCCCGGTAGAAAACCTCCCCTGAGGTAGGCGAGAGCACGCCGCTCAAGATGTTGATCAGGGTTGTCTTGCCGGCCCCGTTGGGTCCGATCAGGCCGTGGATGGTCCCGCGCGTCACCTCGAAGCTCACCCCCAGCAGGGCCTGCAGCCCGCCGAATCTCCGCGATATGTTGTTCACTCGCAGATCGTTCATGCGGCCTCCGCCTTGGCCGCCGCCGGGCGGAACCGGGTGAAGATGGAGGCCAGCCCATTCGGTAGAAACAGGATGACCAGCAGCAGGATCAGGCCATTGACCGCCATTCGGATGGGGCCGGCCGTCACGCCGACCCCCCGCAGGATTTCCGGCAATGCCGTGATCAGCGCCGCCCCCAGGATCGGGCCATACCAGATCCGCGTGCCGCCCACGATATTGTAAATCAGCAGGTCCACCGCAATGAAAAAACCGAAATCGCGCGGGGTGATGAGGTAGTTCAGGTGGGCGTACATGCCTCCGGCCAGGCCGGCCAGCATGGCGCCGATGGTGAAAGCCACAACCTTATAGTAGGTGATGTGAATGCCCAAACAAGCGGCGGCCGTTTCGTCTTCGCGCATGCTGACCAAGGCCCACCCCAGCCGGGAACGCCGCAGAACGGCCATGAAATAAGCCGCGCCGGCCAGCGCCAGGTAGATCATCCAGGTCTTGGTGACATTGGGGATGCCGGTGAGGCCTTCGGCGCCGCCGGTGATGTCGAGGTTGACCGCGGCGATGCGCACCACCTCGCCGAAAGCCAGGGTGGCCATGGCCAGGAACACGCCCCTCAGCCGCAGCACCGGCAGACCCAGGACCAGCCCGACGAGACCCGCCGTCAGGGCGCCGCCGCAGAGGGAAACGACGTAGGGCATCTTGAAATGGAGGGTCAGGATTCCGGCCGCGTATCCGCCCAGGCCGGCAAAGGCCGCGTTGCTCAAGGAAAGCATGCCGGCCGCCAGGGTCACGTTCAGGCTGAGGGCCATCAGGGCGTTGATGCCGATGAAGTTGATCACGCTGCCGTAAACGGCATAAAACTGGGCCAGTTGCTCCAGCATGCCTCAGGCCTCCCGCGTCTTGCCCCGGCCCAGCAGGCCGGAGGGACGGATCAGCAGAATGGCGAAGAGCACCGTGAAGGCCACGGCATCCCGCAGGTTGGAGGTCCCGCTGATGGCCACGGTCAACACTTCGCTCAGGCCGAAGGCCAGCCCGCCCAGGATGGCGCCGGGGATGCTGCCCATGCCGCCCAGGATGATGACCGCAAGCCCCTTCAACTCGATGGAGCGGCCCATGTCCGGGGCCAGGGAGTCGAAGTAGAGCCCGTAGAGAATGCCGGCGGCCCCGCCCAGGGCGGATGAGATGAAAAATGTGAAAGCGATGATGCCGTTGACGTTCACCCCCAGCAGCATGGCCGCGCGCTCGTTTTCGGCCACGGTGCGAATGGCCTTGCCGGTCCGGGTGCGTTGAATGAAAAAGGTCAGGACCAGCATGAGCAGGGTGGCAACCAGCACGATCCCGACCTGCAGCGAGGTGATGGTCACCCCCGCGATGTGCCAGATGTGAACCGAAACCGTCCCCTGCGGGAAGCGCACCGACCGCGCTCCGAACAGGCCTAAGGCCACCGCTTCGAAGATGATGGCCATGGCGATGCTGGATATAAGGCCTGAGAACTGGCTGTCCGCCCGCTTGCGCAACGGCACGAACGCCACCTGATTGAGCAGCAGCCCGAGCAGCCCGGCGAAAAGAGTGGCCAGCGGGAACGCCAGCCAGATGGACATCCCGCCGGCCTGGACCAGCCACAGGGCGACCAGACCGCCGAGGGTGAACACCGCGGCATGGGCAAGGTTCAGGATGTCCAGCACCCCGAACACCAGGGTATAGCCCACCGCGAACAGCCCGTAGACGCTGCCGATGAACAACCCGTTGACCAGCTGCTGTGCGAGCAGGTTCACCCGGATCTCCTGTGCCACGTTTGAAATTAGAAACAGGTTATGGCGCTTTCGCCATTATGTGAATCGAAATCCCCCTTCGCCCCCTTTGGCAAAGGGGGCTGGGGGGATTTTGAAAGCGACATTCCCGCCGGCTGAGAGCAATGAATTCTCTTACTGCCTTCGGGCTTCAAACCGCGAGCGTTGTGCCTGTTAAGTTCAGTTGCCGAACACCGAGAACTTGCCGCCCTTGACTTCCTGGACCACCGGGGAGTGGTCTGCATCCCGGCCCTCGGTGAAGGAGAACTTGCCGAGAAGCGTGTCCAACCCCTTTAGTTTGACCATGGCGTCGCGGATGGCCTTGCGGTTGTCGGCCGTGCCGGCCGCCTTGGCCGCCTGGTAGGCGATGTGCACGCCGGCGAAGGCCTGGGCGGCGAACTGGTCCGGCGGCCGGGTGTATTTCTTGGTGTAGTCGTCGACGAACTTCACGTTCAGCGGGTTGGTCGAAGAGATGTTCCAGGCCGCCCCCACGATGACGCCCTCGGAGGCCTCGCCGGCGTTCTTGATCAGGGCCGGGGAATTGAAGCCGTTGCCGCCGATGATGCGCACGGTTTTGGGAATGCCCAGCTGACGGGCCTGGCTGACGATGCCGGAGGCCTCTTCCACCAGGGCCGAGCAGACGATCGCATCCGGGTTCTGGGATTTGATCTGGGTCAGCTGCGGAGAGAAGTCACGATCGCCTTTGGCAAAGGTCTGCTCGCCCAGGATTTGAATGCCCTCGGCCTGCAGGACCTTGCGGAACACATCGGCGCCGCTCTTGGTGAAGGCGTCGTCGTTGCCGTAGAACAGGACCACTTTCTTGAGCCCCAGTTTCTCCTTGGCGACCTTCATGGTGTTGGGGATGACGACGGCCTCGGTTAATGAATTCCGGAAAATGTAATCGCCGATCTCGGTGATCCCCCCGGCGGTGTTGCTGACGCCCAGGACCGTAACGCCGATCTGCTGGGCGATGGGGTTGGTGATCTTGGCGGTGTTGCTCAGGGTGGGGCCGACAACGACGGCAACCTTGTCGCCGTTGATGAGCTTGTTATAAACGTTCGTGCCTTGCTGGGGCACGCTGGCATCGTCCTCAAAGATGGGGACGATTTTGAGGCCGCCGCCCGCGGCGGCATTGATCTGCTGCGACGGCCAGTTCAGCGCCCTCTTTCTGGGTGGCGCCGTAGGCGGCCGCACCGCCCGTCATGCTGAATACAAATCCCATTTTAATGGTCTCGGCGGAAAAAGCCGGGCTGACGGCGGCGGCGACAAACGCCACAGACACCGCTGCTGCAAAAAGTAATCGACAGAATGGTTTCATGGAGACCTCCTTTATTTGGGGATAAACTCGTGCCCATCCTTGGCCTTGGGTACCGTTGAGTCAAGCCAAGGCAACCTGGCGGGATGACAGAAATTTTATGCAAAAATACTCAGCGGCTCACCGTTGTCAAGCAAAAACGGAAAAATCACAAAAATCACGCCTCGGCTGATCAATTCTTCGCAAGCCGAAGCGGCCGGCGGGACGCTCAGGGCGTGGCTTGGCAGGGATCAGTCGCCGGGGCCGTCGTCCGGCCCCAGGGAGCGCCGCGTGTCGGGTGGGGCCTCCTCCACTCGTCGCAGGGTGCGCTCGATGGCGCGGGTGCGCACTTCCGCCTGGTCGATCGTGTTCGTGACCTCCTGCAGCCTCTTCTTGGTCTTGGCCAGGGTGTCGCCGAATTTTCCGAACTCAGCCTTGACCGTCCCCAGGAGTTCCCACACCTCGCTCGACCGCCGCTCGATGGCGAGCGTCCGGAAGCCCATCTGCAGACTGTTCAAGAGCGCGGCCAGGGTGGTGGGCCCCGCCACCACGACCCGCTGCTCGCGCTGCAGATGGTCGCACAGGCCGGGGATGCGCAGCACCTCCGCGTAGAGCCCCTCCACCGGCAGGAACAGGATCGCAAAATCGGTGGTGTGCGGCGGATCGATGTACTTGTCGCGGATGGCCTTGGCCTCGGCCTTGACGCGGATCTCGAGGTTGCGCAGCGAGCGGTCGGCCTGCTCCTTGTCGGCCGCTTCCTGGGCGTCAAGCAGGCGCTGGAAGTCCTCCTGCGGGAACTTCGCGTCGATCGGCAGCCAGACGACCTCCTCCCGGTCCGCGGCCGACCCCGGCAACCGGATGGCGAACTCGACGCGCTCGCTGCCGCCCGGCTTGGTGGCCACGTTGGCGGCGTACTGCTCCGGGGTCAGGATCTGGTCCAGGATCTGCGCGAGTTTGATCTCGCCCCATGTGCCGCGGGTCTTGACGTTCGTCAGCACTTTCTTGAGGTCGCCCACGCCGGCCGCCAGCGTGCGCATCTCCCCCAGCCCGGCATAGACCTGCTCCAGGCGCTCGCTCACCTGTTTGAAGGAATCCCCCAAACGCTTCTCGAGGGTGGATTGGAGCTTCTCGTCCACCACCACGCGCATCTGCTCGAGCTTCGCGGTGTTGTCGGCCTGCATGGACTGCAGGCGCTGTTCCATGGTCTGGCGCAGGGTTTCGAGCTTGGTTTCGTTCAAAGCGGTGTGATCGGTGAGCTGCTTCGAAAAACTGTCGAGCTGGTCCTTCTGGAGGCGGGAGATCTCGGCCATGCGGTTGAGAAGGGCGTCGGTGAGCTGCCCGAGCCCGGTCCTGAGCTCCTCCCGCGCCTGGCGATCGCCGTGGGCGGCTTCCTGCCGGTTTCGCGCAAGCTCCTCGCGCAACGCCCGTTCGAGGCGGTCGAGCCGGTGGTTGAGGTCGCCGATCCCCTCACGGATGTCCGCCGGCAGCTGCGGGGGTTTGCGCCGCACCAGCACGATGAGGAGCACAAGGCCGATGAGGCCCAGGACCCATGGAGCCAGCAGCAGCAACTCGGGAAGCCATCCGGCGACGATTTCGATCATTTATTTCTCCGCATGAGCGGCCTTCTCGAAGCGGCGGTAGAGACCCCGGAACTGATCATACGTCAGACCGAGAAGGGCCGCCGCCTTGCGCTGGTTGTAGCGGGAGCGTTCCAGCGCGGATTTGAGCATCCGCAGCTTCAGATCCAGGACGGCCTTCATCATGGGTGCGGCCGGCAGGTCCGATCCGGTGTCCGCGGCCCGGGCCGGGGCCATGCGTGGGGCGGGCGCGGCCGGCGTCCGGCGGCCTGCCGAAGAAACAAAGGGATCGAAGACAATCTCCGAGATGAGGGGACGGTCCGACCGGTAGACCGCCCGCTCGACGACGTTTTTCAGCTCGCGCACATTGCCCGGCCAAGGATGGCCTTCCACGGCGGCGGCCGCCTCGGCGCTGAAATCGGGGGCCTCCTCTCGCCCCAGCTCGCGCGCCATCCGGACGGCGAAATGACGCGCCAGAAGCATGATGTCGCCGGTACGCACCCGCAGCGGAGGCACGGACAGGACCTCGAAGGAGAGGCGGTCGAGAAGGTCGGGCCGGAACCGGCCGGAGGCGGCCATTTCCGGCAGGTTCTCGTGGGTTGCCGCCAGGATGCGGACATCCACCTCCACGCGCTCCGCGCTGCCCACGCGCTCGAAGATGTGGTACTCGACCGCCCTCAGAATTTTTTCCTGGACTTCCAGGGGCACGTTGCCGATCTCGTCCAGGAAAAGCGTTCCACCGTCCGCCGCCTCAAAACGCCCGACCCGCCGCTGCAAGGCCCCGGTGAACGCTCCGCGCTCATAGCCAAAAAGCTCGGATTCGATCAGCGACGGCGCCAGCGACGCGCAATTCAAGGCGACAAACGGCTTCTGCCAACGCCCGGAAAGAAAATGAAGCCGGGCGGCTGCCAACTCTTTGCCGGTCCCACGTTCCCCGATCAGCAACACCGGCCGCTGAATGGGAGCGACACGGGAAAGCATTTCCTGAAACTCTAGAAACGCTTCGGATTGGCCCAGCGCTTCTGTCGAAGCGCTTGGCCAAGTTTTAATGTAACCTGTCATGAATTGGTTTATTTAGCCTATTTATATGTTTTTTTGCCATTTATCGGTTATTATATACAATATCATGCGTACCGTCAATATGTATATTTATAGTGTGTTTTCAAACAGATAATTGAAAAACATCGCTCGGCACCATCTGTGCAATAATGCCCAGTGTCATAGCTCACTGGTTGAATAAAGCTTTAACCATTTGACATGCCTCCCGGAACGGGAGGCATCATCGGAGGACATCATGGGCATCTTCACACGCTTTCGGGACATCGTCAGCTCCAACATCAACGCCATGCTGGATCGGGCGGAGGACCCGGAGAAGCTGATCCGGCTGATGATCCGGGAAATGGAGGACACTCTGGTGGAGTTGAAGTCGGCTTGCGCCGGGGTGATGGCTGAAGCCAAGAAAGCCGAGCGGCAGCGCGACGAAGCCGGCGGACGTTCCCGGTTTTGGGCCGACAAGGCCGAGCTGGCGGTCAGCAAGAGCCGCGACGACCTCGCCCGGGAGGCGCTCGTCGAAAGACGCCGCTACCAGCAGCGCGAGGAATCGCTGGATCGCGAACTCAAGGATCACCAGTCACTGTCGGATCAGTACCAGGCCGACATCCGGCAGCTCGAGGACAAGTTGAAATCCGCCCGGGAAAAGCAGCGGCTGCTCGTGCAGCGGCACATCCATGCCGAACGCAAACGCCGGGCCCAGGAGGACATCCGGCGCGTGGACAGCACCGAGGCCATCTTCAAGTTCGACGAGCTTGAAAACCGGATCGAACGCATGGAAGCCGAGGCCGATCTGGTCAACTTCGGGCGCACGCAAGACCTGGAAGACCGGCTCAACCGGCTTTCGGTAGACGAGGACATCGAGCGCGAGCTCCAGTCCCTCAAGGCATCGCGGACAGGTGTTGAAAAAACCGCATGAAATCAGTTGATGGGTGCACGGTGATGTCGTAAAGTGGGGGGGCATTTGAGATAGCTTCTAGCGACATCGGCGGGTGCCGATCCCCCAACAAGGAGCAAACAGACGTGAGCATCGTTGTGGAAGGAGCGCTGGTCCTGGTACTGGCGGGAATTGCGGCGATCATCGTCGCTCTGGCCGTCAAATTGTTTCGGAGCACGGGCGACCGCGCCAGCCAGACGGAGGACGCCCGGATCATCCAGGAGATATACCAGGGGCTTTCACGCCTCGAGCAGCGCATCGAATCACTTGAAACGATTCTGGCGGAGCGCCGTCGGGAGGAGCGCAGCAAATGAAGGACCATGTGCGCAGAGGGATCTACCGGTCTCGTCAGGGTGCTATTTTCGGCGTCTGCCGCGGCCTTTCGGAGCATTTCGACTTTTCGGTGTTCTGGGTGCGGCTCATCGCGGTGGTGATGCTGATCGTCTCCGGGCTCTGGCCGGCCATGATTCTGTACATTCTGGCGGCCTTGGTGATGAAGCCGCAGCCGGTCATTCCGATTTCGTCGCCGGACGAACAACAGTTCTACGATCGCTACACCGCCTCCCGGCACGATGCCGCCCAGGGACTGAAGCGCCGCTACGAAGGACTGGAAGATCGCATCCGCCGAATGGAGGATGTCGTCACATCGCGGGAATATGATTGGGAGCGTCGGCTTCGCACATGATCCTGCATTATCTGCAACACGCGCCTTTTGAAGGTCTCGGCAGCATCGCGGCCTGGGCCGAAGCGGCCGGCCATCCGATCACCGCCACCCGGCTTTATGCGGGCGACCTGCTGCCGGCGATCAGCGATGTGGGGCTGCTCGTGGTCATGGGCGGGCCGATGAATGTCGACGAGGACACCCTCTATCCGTGGTTGGGGTCTGAAAAGCGCTTCATCGAAAAGGCCGTTGCGGCCGGGAAGCCCGTTCTGGGGATCTGCCTGGGCGCTCAACTCCTGGCGACGGTCCTGGGGGCCCGCGTCTACCGGAACGATCAGCGGGAAATCGGCTGGTTCGAAATCCAGCGGACCCCGGGAGCGGAGCATTCGAAAACCGCGAGGTTTTTGCCGGAAACAGCCGAGGTGTTCCACTGGCACGGGGATACGTTCGATATCCCGGCGGGGGCGGTGCACATCGCCTTCAGCCGAGGCTGCCGCCATCAGGGGTTTGTGGCAGAGGAGCGTTTAGTCGGGCTGCAATTTCACCTGGAAGTCACGCGCGAGGGGGCCGAAGGATTGATTGATCATTGCCGAGGCGACTTTGAACCACCGGGGTCTTTCGTTCAGCGGCCGCAGAACATCATTGCTGATGAGCGTCGTTTTTCTAAGGCGCACCAGCTCCTGCTGCCGCTGCTGGCAGACCTGACGGCCCTGGCGTGAGAACGGCTCAAGCCGTGAGGACCGACGACGGTCAGGCAACTCAAATCCTGTCCAGCACTTCAAGCGGCAGACAATAGGATTCCACGGCGGAATAGTTGTGTACGCTGGAGAGACTGTCGCTCAGAGCGTTCTGAACGCGATCCAGCAGCACACAGCGGTCCATGCAGTCCGGAAACGCCGGATAGCTGTCGCAGCCCCGGCAGGGGCTTTTCACAAGGTATCCCAAGTCATAGTCGAATTTCTGAGCCAACGCCTTGCCGTGTTTCATGGTGCCATCCTCTTGTTCAATTGAATTCGCTTGCCTCGGTTCGTATATCGGCCTTTCGGATTTCAACCTTTAGTCCTTCATTTTCTACAGAACTATACAACTACCATGCCAAAAATTCGGAAACTATAATTTTTGTCATATATTCAATGCGTTGTAAAAAATGAGGGGGATAATGGCTCAGTTGCTGCAAGCTATTATTCCCCAAATCTGTCAAAAAATTGTCATAACTGGAACTTAACTTACAGAAAAGACTCGGGAATGATTGCAAGATAGGGCAGTTGGGCCCTGCGGCAGGTCGACTTCATATTCTAACCGGCCTTGGCCTTGCGGGCGGCGGGTGCGGCCATTTTGGCTGTCGAGCGGCTTCTCACGCGCTTCTCACGCCGAAAGAGGGAAAGCCCGATCGTCAGCATGGTGAGGTGGGCGGCGCAGAAAAAAAAGAGATTGCCATCGGGGGAGTTCACGCCGACGGCGGTGCACAGGACTGCGCCCCAGAACAAGATTCTCACGAGCATGTCATCACCTCCGGCCCCAACGGCCTCAGATTCCAATTAACTCTTCGGCCATCTCTGCCGAAACCTTTAGAAAGCACCGGCAGCCGGCCTCAAGTACGAACCGAATCCGGCCGATAGAACCACCAAGGGCTGTCCGGGCCGAGCCGACCGGTGCAGGGCACCGGACGCCCCTCTCGGGCGGCAGAAGCGGGCGGCCTGAATTGAACCCGGTATCCTGAACGCAAACGCGCATCCGCGCTTCCACCGATGAGCGTGTAACCACTGGCAGCGCCATCGTTTTGAAAAGCAGAACATATCCGAGGCGAGCATGAAAAAGCAGATCATTTCCTTCATCAAGGATCTCAAGTCCAACAAAAAACTCCATACCCTCGACGAGGCTTCACTCAAGCAGGCGGTCGTCCTGAAACTGCTCTCGCTCCTGGAATGGGATATTTTCAACGTGGACGAGGTCTATCCGGATTTCTCGACCGACGCCAGCCAGGTGGCCTATGCTTTGCGCATTGCCGACACCGGCAGGCTGTTCCTCGACGTTCGGCGCGACGGCGGTCATCTGGACGACATCCACAAACAACTCGTGGCCTTTGCCTCCAGGGAAGCCGTTGCACTGGCGGTGCACACGGACGGCATTCGCTGGTGGTTCTACCTGCCTGCGGCCAAGGGCGGCTTGAAGCAGAAACAATGCCACTCGCTCGACATGTCCGAAGGCCGCCCGGAGACCGCCGCCTCGGACCTGATCGCATTCATGAGCCGGGACAAAGTGGCCTCCGGCGAGTATGTGGAGGCGGCCAAAACCGCCTACCAACACCAAACGCGCAAAATGGCCGCCGACGTTCTGCCCGATGCATGGAACAAAATCGTGACGGGACCCAACAAGATCCTGATGGAAATCCTGAGCGACACCACCGAAAAAATCTGTGGCTACAAGGCCGAGCCCGGCATGATCGAGCGCTTCATCCGTGCGAACCTGGACCGCTGGGTCCTCGCGCATGAAAGCCGCACCCCGCCGACCCGTTTGGAGAAACCGGCCAAGCCGATGGAGCACCCCTCCCCTGCAGTCTCCGAAAAAAGCTCCGACATCGTCACCATGAAGCCGGAGTTCTTCGCCGGCAAATCCATCAACTCCTTCACCTTCCAGGGGAACACCGTCCCGGTGAAATCGTGGGAGGAGATGCTGACCACGGTCTGCAACTTTTTCGCGGGGACTCACCCCCAGGAGTTCGAAAAAGTTCTCTGGCTGTATGACGATCCCAACCCCTGCTTCTCGCGCTATTCCGACCAGCTGAGAATACCCGAGAAAATCAAGAAGACGAACATCTACGTCGAGACCAAGCTCGCGCCCGAGGAAATCGTAAAAACCGTGGGCGACCTGCTCACCGAATTCGGCTATGGGCACGAGGAACTGGTGATCACCACCCAATAAACGACGCACGGCTCAGGGCACACGGTAAAAAAACACCCTGTTAATCCTGCAAATAACAGGTGCATCTATAGCTGATGTTAGGCGGAGCGGGGTGCCCGCCGCGGCGAGCCGCAACCACCCGTTCAGCGAACCCACGCACGGCAGCCAGCCCGCTCCATACCAACACGGACAGCCCCAGAGGACCGACCTTCACGGAGCCGCCGGCCGTCGCTGCCTGTCTGCGGTATCCCTGAGACGGCTGGGGGGCGTGGCAGGGTCGCCTGAAAAATTGGTTGCGGCTCGCCGCGGCGGGCACCCCGCTCCGCCTCTGCGTGAGATGTTGGAGTTTGGCATGCCTGATTGCCGGAGAAAAAAGCCGGTTGACCATGCCCCCTGCACCTTGTGTCGTGCGCCGTTTTTTTCTTGACAAAAGACGGCCGCACGTCGCACACACTCGTGCATGACCGACACCTTTCTGTTCTACGACATCGAGACCACGGGGTTGAGCCGTGCCTTCGACCAGATCCTCGAATTTGCCGCCATCCGCACCGACACCGGGCTGAATGAAATCGGACGCTTCCGCGCCTCGCTGCGGCTGCGGGAGGACGTGATCCCCTCGCCGGCGGCCATCCTCGTCAACCGCATCCGCACGGAGCGCTTTTCATCCGGCCGCCGGGAATACGAGGCGGTCCTGGACATCCACCGTGAAGTGAACCGTCCCGGTACGACCAGCATCGGCTACAACTCGATCGGCTTCGACGACGAATTCCTGCGATTCTCGTTTCACCGCA
The DNA here is from genome assembly GCA_963716325.1 of uncultured delta proteobacterium. Classification (GTDB taxonomy): domain Bacteria; phylum Desulfobacterota; class Desulfobacteria; order Desulfobacterales; family SpSt-501; genus SpSt-501. The sequence continues at coordinate 45,932 of CAVQTH010000056.1, forward strand.
ACCTGCTGCCGCCCTACACGCATCAGTTCGCCGGCCGCTGCCGCCGCATGGACCTTCTGCCCATCACCATCATGTACTGGATCCATCGTCGGGAGGCCCTCGCCTGGCCGGAGGAGAACGGCAAAGCCTCCCTGAAGCTGGAGGACATCGGGGCGGCCAACGGGTTCTTCACCGGCCAGTCCCACGACGCCATGTGCGACGCCGAGGCCTGCCTTCGCCTGGGCCGCCGCCTTTTCCAGGATGAAAAGATGTGGCGGTATCTCGACGGGTGTTTTGACAGGGAAACCGACGCCCAGCGCGCGGCGGAGCTGCCGACGGCCTTTCAAAGCCCCCACGGCGGCCATGCGCTCGGCATCCTCGTGGCCGGCGAGTGGGGAACGCGCAACGGCTTTCAGGCGCCGGTGTTGTCCATCGGCGGCTCCATCCCCTACCCCAACCAGAGTCTCTGGCTGCGGCTGGATCTTCCAAACCTGCGGGAGATGCAGATCGAAAACCCGGCCGACGCCTCGTGGGTGGTCCGCAAACGCTACGGCGAACCGGGGATTCTGCTTCCGCCTCACGATCGGCATCTCGAGCCGATCGGCCCGGATCGCCGCTCGCAAATGGAACAAAACATCGAATGGCTCAAGGCCCACCCGGGTGAGTTCGGAGCCCTCATCCGACATCACCGCCACTACCGCTACCCGTTCATCCCCGACCTGGACCCGGATGCGGGCCTTTACCAGAACGGCTTCCTCCCGCGGCCCGACGAGGCGTTGTGCCGGGAATTTCATGCCGCATCCCTTCCCGGCAAAATCGACATCATCGGCCGTTTCAAGAGCCGCGAGGCGCGCGTGCTGGCCGCCCGCCTGCTGTTCCGCAACTACGCCGGCGAGCTTCCCGAAACCCTCGTCCGCGAATCCGACGAGCACCGGCATCGCATCCGCCAGGGCCTTCCGACGGCGGATTTCAACGGCCGGCCGCGCATCACGCCGCAGCGCGCCCTGGCCGAGATCCGGGAACTGCGGCTGGCCTCCGGCCTGGATCGTGAGCAGCAGGATCTGCTGGAAGATCTTGAAAGGGATATCGCCGACCGATGGGCATCCGCGCCCGCAGCCCGGCCGCCGGAAGCGCCGACCCCGGCCTGACCCGTCTCCGGCGCATCTGCCGCATCCTCTGGGGTGCCGGGATGGCGCTCCTGGCGTGCGGGGTCTGCCTGCTGGCTGCTTGCTGGGGGCGGCCCTCGGCGGTGCGCTGGGGGGTCCAGGCCGGTGCGGTCATGGCGGTCGTCCTCATTCGGCTGGAAACCTCCCTCGATCTGAACCGCCTGCCGCGCGGCCCTCGGCTCCTCCCGTCGCTGGGCGCCGCCAACCTCCTGACACTCGGGCGGGCCGCCCTCATAGCGGTCATGGCCGGTTTTCTCTTCCAGGACCCGCCCGTGGACGGACGCGGGGGCTGGCTGCGCTGGGCTCCCGGCGGTCTCTACCTTCTGGCCGTGATGATGGATTATGTCGACGGCTGGGTCGCGCGGGCGACGGGAACCGTTACCCGGCTGGGGGAGCTCCTCGACACGGAGATCGACGCGCTCGGCCTGCTCGTGGCCTCCCTGCTGCTCGTGGCGGGCGGCAAAGCGCCCACGGTCTTCGTGGGCGTGGGCATCGGGTATTATGGGATCCGGGCGGCGCGCCGTATCCGGTCGTGGGCCGGGCGCAGGATCGGCGAAGTCAAGCCGCGGGCCGGCGCCCGCATGGTCGCCGGGTGTGAAATGGGCTTCGCTGCCGTGGCGCTGCTGCCCGTTCTCAGCCCCGGGGCCACGGCACCGGCCGGCTGGGTCATGGCGAGCGTGTTCCTCGCCGGGATGGTCAAGGATTGGCTGATCATCTGCGGCCACGCATCGCCCGAGGGCAGGCCCCTGGGGCCGTGGATGGGCGCCATCGAAACGGCCGCCGCCCGCGCCCTGCCGATGCTTCTGCGGGTCGCCGTGGCGGTCGGGGTCATTCTGTCCATCACTCAGCCCTGCTCCATCAGAGGGGCGGCGGCCCAGGCGGGTGTGATGATCCTCGGCACGCTCTGCACCCTGGGGGTTGCGGCGCGCGTCGCAGGGATGCTATTAAGCCTCGTCATGGCGGGTTTCGTGACGGCGACGTGCAGCGGGACCGGCGTGGGTCTCGCCCTGATGGCCGCCGTGTTCCTGATGGTCACCGGCGCCGGTCATCCCCGGATCTGGCAGCCGGAGGACGCATTTTTTTACAAGAAACGGAAGTGAGATCCTGGGTATGGCGCAAATGCCTGAGGGCGATAAAGAGCCCCGACGCATGGACGATTCCGAGGGCCCGGCATCCGCAGGGGCCGAACTCTCCGGATATGGCCTCCGCGGCCTGGACGAGCTGAGAAACCGGCTGGCGGCAGCGGCCGATTTCCGGGTGTCCCGCGGCCGACCGTTCGTGGTGTTGAGCTATGCCCAAAGTGTGGACGGCAGCATCGCCGGGCCGAAGCGGGAGCGCGTCCGCCTGAGCGGTCCCGAATCGATGCAGCTCACCTACACCATCCGCACGTTGTGCGACACGATCCTGGTGGGCATCGGCACCGTGCTCGCCGACGACCCCCATCTCACGGTCAAACAGGTGCCCGGGAAAAACCCACAGCCGATCGTTCTGGACACCCGCCTGCGCACCCCGGGAAAGGCCTGCCTCCTTCATCGGCCGGACGCGCGGCCATGGCTGATCCACGGCCACGGGGCCCCGGCCGCCCGGGCGCAGGCGCTGATCGCGGCGGGCGCCGCGCCCGTGCCCTGCGCCACCGGCGCCGACGGCCGCATCCATCTCGGATCCCTGATGCGGTGGCTGGCCGACCACTCGATCAACAGCGTCATGGTCGAGGGCGGCGCCCGGGTGATCACCAGCTTCATCCGGAATCAGCTGGCGGACATGGTGGTCATCACGATCAGCCCCCAGCTGCTGGGAGGCCTGCCGGTGATCGACGCGGGCGCCTCCGACGGGAGCCTCGACCTGCAGCTCGGCCACGCTTTCTACCAGACCCTGGGCCGGGATTTCATCCTGTGGGCCCGGCCGCAATGGGCCGCCCCATGAACCGGACCGCCGTCGTCATGCAGGCGCCGCGCCGTGTCGGTGTGTGCCGCGAAGAAGTCCCCCGGCCCGGGCCGGGTGAAGTCGCCGTTCAATCCAACCTCTCGGCCGTCAGCGCCGGCACCGAGCTGCTGTTTTTCCGGGGCGAGGTGCCGCCGGACATGCCCCTGGATGCAGGGCTGCCGGCGCTTTCCGGCCCCGCCCGCTACCCCTTGCGCTACGGGTACGCCGTTGCCGGCAGGGTGGTCGGCCTGGGTCCGGATGTCCTCGGCGACATGGCGGGGCGCCGGGTGTTTTGCTTCCATCCGCACGCCAGCCACATGATTCTCAGCGCCGCGGGCCTCCTTTCGATCCCGGAGGATGTGGACGATCGCGACGCCCTCTTTCTGGCCAACATGGAGACCGCCGTCACCCTGATGCTGGACGGCCGCCCCGCGGTCGGCGAAACGGTGGCCGTCTTCGGTCAGGGGGTGGTCGGCCTGCTCGCCACCGCGTTGCTGGCCCGTCACCCGCTGAAGCGCCTGGTGACCTTCGACCCGATCCCCCGCCGCCGGGAAATCTCCCTGGCCGCGGGGGCGCACGCCGCTTTCGATCCTCGTCAGGCCGACGCGCGGGCCGGCCGCCTCTCATCGGATTCCGAGGGGGCCATGGCCGACCTGGTGTTCGAGCTCTCGGGGGAACCTTCGGCCCTGAACGCGGCCATCGCCGCTTGCGGTTTCGGCGGCCGCATCGTCATCGGTTCCTGGTATGGCACCAAGCCGGCCACGCTCGACCTCGGCGGCCGGTTTCACCGCAGCCGCATCCGGTTGATCTCAAGCCAGGTGAGCACCCTGCCGGCGGAGGCTTCCGCCCGCTGGGACCAAGCGCGGCGTGTGGAGACCGCCTGGGAGATGATCCGCCGCGTCCGGCCCTCCCGCTTCATCACCCACGAAATGCCGGTGGAGCGTGCGGCGGAGGCCTATGATCTCCTGGATCGCAGACCGGAGGATGTCCTCCAGGTCGTGTTCACCTACGGCAAGTGACTCGGAGGCATCCATCATGCACACGGTGGCCGTGCAGCGCGAGTTCATCGCGCAGCATTATCTGATCGGCGGGGATTTCGGCCCGGAGAACCATCCCCATTCCCACGCCTACCGCGTCGAATTTCGCCTGTCCGGCGATGCCCTGGACCCCCACGGGTTCCTGGTGGATATCGATGCCGTCTCCGCCGGCCTGGAGGCGGTGCTCGCCGGCTTCCGGGACAAAACCCTGAACGACCTGCCGGAGTTTCGCGGGCTCAACCCGAGCATCGAGCATCTGGCGCGGATCCTGTGCCGTGCCCTGCGATCGCGGTTCCCGGAGGCCCGCCTGCGCGAAGTCACCGTGACGATCTGGGAAAGCCTCGTCGCGTGGGCGGCCTACACGGAAACGATGTGATGCGCGTCGGCCTGGTCATCTACGGGCGGCTCGACACCCTGACGGGCGGGTATCTCTACGACCGGTTCCTGGCGGAGGCACTCCGAGGGCGCGGTCATCAGGTGGACGTAATCTCGCTGGCGTGGAAGCCCTACGCGCGGTGCCTTCTCGACAACCTCTCGCACGGCCCGGCAGCGCTGCGGGCCGGCCGTGAGTGGGACCTCCTGCTGCAGGACGCGCTCTGCCACCCGTCCCTGGTCTTCACCAACCGGCGTCTTCGGGCCCGCTGCCGGACGACGATCGTCGGCATCGTGCACCAGGTGCTCTGCCGGCAGCCCCGCCGCCGGCTTCTCAATTTCGCCTACGGCTGGATGGAACGAAGCTACCTCCGCACGACGGACGGGCTTCTGTTTGCCAGCCGCTTCACCCGGGACGCGGCCCTAACGTTGATCTCCAGAGACGGCCCCGTGCAGGTGGCCCCCCCGGGCGGAGACCGGCTGGGGCGGATCGCCCGCGGGCGGTCGATTCTTGAACGCAGCCGTCGGCCCGGCCCCCTGGAACTGCTGTTTGTCGGCAATCTCGCGCCGGTCAAGGGGCTGGATCTGCTGCTGGAAAGCGTCTCCCGCCTGCCGCACCCCGTGTGGCGGCTCACGGTCGCGGGGAGCCTGACGGCGGACCCCGAACACGCCCGCCGCATTCGGGGTTTGATTTCCAGCCGGGGGCTGGGATCGCAGGTGCGTTTGCTCGGTGCCGTGGATGGCGAGGGCCTGCGCGATTTGTACACGGCCGCCCAGGTCTTCGTCATGCCCTTTGCACTCGAGGGCTTCGGCATCGCCGCGCTCGAGGCCATGGCCTTCGGTTTGCCGGTCATCGGCTCGGCCGCCGGCGGGGTGAGAGAGTTCGTGCGGCATGCAGAAAACGGTTTTCTGGTGGCGGCCCGCGATCATGCGGCCGTCCGGCGCCACCTCGAAGACCTCTATCGCGACCGCGACCGGCTGGCAGCGATGGGCCGGGCCGCATTGGACACCTTCTCAGCGCACCCCACCTGGGACCAATCCATGCGTCGCGGGTGTGAGTTTCTGGAGGATGTAGCCGACACCACCCAAGGCCTTGCCTGACCCAAACGAATCCCGACCGTCATGGACTCGATACGCCCCCTCACCTCCAGTGAATCGCATGGCAACCGCCCGAGCCGCTTCCTGCCGCCGCTCAAATCCGCCGCGGCCTTTTTTTTCCTCAATGCGCTGCTGAGCATGGAGGTCCTCCCCTTCCGGATGGAGGGGGGCTCCCTGCTCCGGGTCTCGCCGGATGGTCTCTGCCTGCTGCTCGGCATGTGCCTGCTGGTCCGGCCGGGCCAGCGTTTTCGACCGGTGGTTTATGCCGCGCTCACGGCGGCCGTGATGTTCCTGAAGCTGTTTCAATCGGCGGACCGGTTGGTCCCGATGGTCTTCAACCGGGATTTCAACCTTTTTCTTGATTCGCAGCGCCTGCCGGACCTGGTTCTACTGTTCCGGCTGACCCGGCCGCCGGCGCTGGTGCTGACGGGGCTGGCCGGCACCCTTGCGGGAATGGCCGCGCTGGCCTGGGGTGTTTGGCGGGCGCTGAAGACCCTGCATCACGGGCTGGCAACCCGCTCGCCGGCGCACCTGGGCATCCGTCTGCCGGCGGCCGCCCTGTCGGTCGCGGTCTGGGCCGCCGCAGCCGTCGGCTCGCCGCCGGGCTGGTGGGGCGAGGCCGTGTGGCCGCGAGTGGCCGAGGAAGTGCACTTCATCCTGAACCTGGAGGACATCCGGGAGCAGCACCGGTCCACCATGAGACAGGCCGCGGAGGCGCGCGCGTCACACCGCCGGCGACCTGGGAAAACTCGATCGGGCTTCGGTGTTCCTGATGGTGGTCGAGTCTTACGGCATGAGCGCCTTCAGCGACCCGCGGCATGCCGCAACGGTCCTGCCGGCGATCCGGGCGGCAGAGGCCGAGCTGCGGTCCGCCGGCTTTGAGATGTGCTCCGCCTATCTGACCGCACCGACGTTCGGCGGCGGATCCTGGCTGGCCCACGCCACGCTCGCCAGCGGCGTCCGCATCGACGGCCAGGTCGCACACGACCTGCTGCTGACGTCGGATCTCGTGCCGCTGGCCGACTATTTCAACCGGTCCGGCTACCGCACGGTCCGCGCCATGCCCGGTACGCTCTGGCCCTGGCCGGAGGGCGGTTTCTACCGCTATGGGCAAGCATTCATCGGCCCGGACTTCGGCTACCTTGGCCCGGCGTTCGGTTTCGCTACCATGCCGGACCAGTTCGTGCTCGACTGGGTGGCCCGCCGCGTGATCCGGGATGCCCCCGGCCCGCTGTTCGTGGAATTCATTCTGACCGGCAGCCACGCGGCCTTCGATATCCAGGCCCCTTACATCGACGACTGGGAACGCATCGGCGACGGGTCCGTATTTCACACGCTTCCGCCGGTGGTATTCCCCGTCGGGTGGACCGCGCTGTCCGAGGCCTCCCCGGCCTACAGCGCCGCCATCGCCCACGAGATCGCCCTGCTGAAGGATTTCATCCGCCGCTTTCTCGATGGGACCGAGCTGGTCATCATCGTGGGCGATCACCAACCGTGCGTCGAGCTCATCGGCAACGACCAGCCCTGGTCGGTGCCGGTGCACGTGATCAGCGGCAACCCGGGCTTCATCCGGGAGTTCACGCGCAGGGGGTACACGCCCGGGCTGGTGCCGATGCAGACGCCGCCGCACCCGGGCATGGAGACGCTCTTCTGGGATGTCCTGGAGGGGTTCAGTACCAAGTAAACGGCTGGGGCGTGCGGCCCTTACGAGTGAAATTCCATGTGAATTTGTTTCGGGTATCGTGCTTCGGATTTCGAATTTGGTTCAAGCACGTCCGGGTGGTGAGGACGCCGCCTACTTCTGCAGGATGTTTCCGTAATCCAATACCCTGCGCACGGTCTGCGCCAACTCGCCGATGACGATCGGTTTCATGACAAATTCCCCGATTCCGATGGACCGGGCGCGCTCTTTGGATATGGTGGCGCTGTACCCCGTGCAAAGGATGATCGGAATGTCACGCCGTATCAGAAGCAGTTTCGTGGCAAGCGCTTCACCGGTCATCTTGGGCATGGTCATATCGGTGATGACCAGGTCAAACCGCCATGGATTTTGGAGGAACAACTTGAAGGCCGAGGCGCCGGTGGAGCGGGTCGTCACCCGGTAGCCCAAATGCTCGAGCATCCGTTGACCCAAATCGACGATAGCCTCCTCATCATCCACCAGCAGGATGCGTTCATGGCCGCGCGGAAGATCCGGGGCTTGATCGAAGGGGGCCTCCACCGCGACGCGTTTGGCAATCGGGAAAAAAACATGGAAGGTCGTGCCCATCCCTACCGCGCTGTCGACGGTGACGGCGCCCTTGTGGCTCTGCACAATGCCCAGCACCACCGACAGCCCCATGCCGGTGCCCTCGCCGCGCTGCTTGGTGGTGAAGAACGGGTCGAAGATGCGCGCCATGACGTCCGGCTCCATTCCCACACCGCTGTCCCTGACGGTCAGCTCCTGGTAGCTGCCCGGGGCCAATTCCGGGTGTTCACTGAAGAAGACGTTGTCGGGATCGACATCTTCGAGGCTCACGGACAGGTCGCCGCCTCTTTCGCGCATGGAGTGGGCCGCGTTGGTGCACAGGTTGATAATCACCTGATGGATCTGGGTGGGGTCCGCCATGACGGCAGACCGGCTCTTCAGCCGCTGCTGGATGACGATCGTGGATGGCAGGGAGGCCCGCATCAGCTTCAAGGCCTCCGCGACGATGAGGGACACCTGCACCGGCTTGAACTCAAGTTCCGTCTGCCGGCTGAAGGTCAGGATCTGCCTCACCAGATCGCGCGCCCGATTGCCCGCCAGCAGAACCTGTTGCAGGTTTCGACTCACCGGCGACGATGCTTCGAGCCCCATCAGGGCGATTTCGGTGTACCCCAGAACGGCCGTCAGAATGTTGTTGAAATCGTGGGCGATGCCGCCGGCGAGCGTCCCGATGGCCTCCATTTTTTGAGCCTGCTGGAGCCGGGCTTGAATGCTCCGGCTCTCCGCCTCCAGAACTTTCAGGCGGGTGATGTCGGTGGCAATCTGCAGGCGCACCAGGCGACCGTCGACCCATTTAATGGCACGGTCGTAGTTGAGGTAACATTTTCCGGTGACGGGATTCTTTCCTTCCCAGGCAGCTCCCCCGGAGGGTTTCCCGTCCGTGTCGACCAGGCGCGGATTGCTGCAGCCCGGGCAGGGGCTCGTTTCCTTTCGAAAGGCGGCCCAGCATTTCTTTCCGATGAGATCCGGTCCGAAGCTTTCCCGAATGTGCCGGTTCGCAAAGAGGATTTCATGGGTAGCCAGGTCCGCGACATAGATATCGGCATCAATGCTGTCCAGGACCGTTATAAAGCGGGCATGGGAGTCAATCAGTGATTTTTGAAAGAGCTTGTGCTCAGTGATGTCGGCGGCCGTTCCCGCCAGCATCGCCAGCCGGCCCCCGTCGTCATAGATTCCGTGCACCCGGTTGCGGACCCAGCGGATGGAACCATCCGGGCGCACGATACGGTAGTCGATGTCCCGAGGGGTTTCCCGAACCGAGCTGATCTCTTTGAAGACACGCGAAAAATCATCGGGATGGGCGGCATTGACGATCGCCGCCGGGGGCTGCAGGGCTGCATCCCGGGGTTGCCCCCAGACGCGCTCAAAAGCAGGGTTGGCATATATGAGGGTTTTCAAGTCCGGCGTGCTGAGCCAGAAGACCTCCTGGACCGTTTCCGCCATGTGCCGGAAGAGGGCGTCGATGGTCGGAGCGGGGGCGTGCTTCGAATGACCTAATGGCGATGCGGATGTCTCGCCCGAAACCGCATCATTGCCATGTCGTTCCATCCCTGCGCCCTCTCACGGAAATAACTTATCCCCCGCTGCACCGGACGCAGCCGAAGGCAATGGCTATTAAACAAACGACGGCCGACAGGCGGGAAGCCGCCGAACACGGAGGGTCAGGGCCTTGTTTTTTGAACTATTCTAACACCAAGCGTTCATAACGGCAAGAAGAACGTTGCGTTCCCGCGTACCTGCCGTGATTGCGTTGCGCGCATCCAAAGAACCCTGCGCACTCAGCCGCGCATCGCGTCAGGCGAAGTCCCCGCGCGCACCTTTTTCGCACGAACGATCAACGCGATCAACGCAATTCGATTTCCCGGAAGGGCAGCCCGAGCGTTTGCGCCATGGCCTTCAGGTCCTCTTCAAGGGTCAGTGTCCGGCCGTCGGCCTTTTTGACGGGGGTCGTCTTGTCGGCCACCACGTGAATCTGCATTTCACGAGGATCGAGCAGCTGCAGGGAGAGACCCTTCAACTCCTCCCCGGTGGCGGCGAAATAGCTGTCCTGGATTCTGCCCAACGTGTCGAGCGGCTCCTGGCGCATGGCGTAGCGGCTGTAGGCCTGGACCAGCTCCGCCTTGGTGTCCACGTTGAACACGAAACTGTTCAAGGTGTCCAGGCGTTTGAGTTCCAGCTCGCGGCCGGGGATGCCTTGCTGCAGGGATTTCATGATATTGACCGTCTCGAGGATGGCCTCCCCGGCCTTGTCCCCCTTGCAGCCGATGATCCCGACCAAAAGGCCCGCCTGCCATTTGGCCGTTTGATAGAATCCCGCCGAGTAAACATAGCCGAGGTCGTCCCGCAGCCGGGTGTACATGAGGGAATCGCTGCCGCCGAACACGCTCATCAGCAAATTCGTTTTCCAGTACCGCGGGTCTGCTCGCGGGATGCCGGGCAGCATGGCAACAACATTGGATTGCACCTGCCCGGGTTTGTGGATCAGGGTCACGACCGGCGGAGTGGGAGACGGTTTGGCGAGGTGCCGCTGGGGCGCTGCTTCCGCGGTCAGACCGCTGATGAAACGACCCAGGCTCTCCCGGGCCTGACCGAGTTGAATATCCCCTGACACCGCCACCACCATGTTGGCGGGAACAAAATGAGAGGAGAGAAAACGCCGCAGGTCGTCCCGGGTGATGGCCGGAATGACCCGGGTCGCCGCCAGCGGGTCCCTGCCGTAGGGGTGGCCTTTGAAATGCCAGATCATGCTCTCCCGCATGGCCACGGCTTGAGCGTCTTCACCCTGGCGGCCCAGATTGGCCATCTCCTGCTCCTTGGCCACCTCGAGCACTTTGGCGTCGAAGCGCGGCCGCGTGAGCACCTCCTGCAGGACCCCGAGCCCTCTTTCCCAGTCGGAGGACATCACGGAGAGCTTGATGGCGGTTTCTTCCAGCCCGATGTCCACACCCAATTTAATGGCGTTGTCATCCAACAGCATGGCCAGCTCGACCGGCGAGCGACTCTCGGTTCCGCCCCGGATGATCGTACCTTCCAAAAGGTCCGCCAGGCCCGCCTGGGACTCCTGCAGATCGACGGCGCCGGCCTTGACGTAAATCGTCATGTCGATGAGCGGCAGCTCGTGGTCCGCCAGGAAAAACGCCCTGGCCCCTCCGATCGCCATTTGAACGGCTTCGGGGTAATCGACACGGTGCGGGTGGCGGGCAAAGGACAGGGGATGTTTCCACCCGGCCGGCGTCGGATGAGTCGAGTGGTTCTGAAGCGACCCCTTGTATAGCTCGCGCCCCGCCGCCGCGCTGCCGCTGATCGAGCGAACCTCCGCATAGGCTTCGGGCGGGCGGCTCGCCGCGCCGCCCGGGATCACGAAGGCCGTGGTTTTGTTCTCGGGTCGGACATATTGCCGGGCGACCCGGCGGATGTCCTCGGGGGTGACCGCGTCCATGTTGCGCAGATAGTCGTTGATATAACGCCACCCGGCCTGCACTTCTATCGTCGCCAGGGTCCCGGCAACGCTTTCGTTGCTGCGCAGCCGATCGATGAAGTCGCGCCGGTTGAGCTTCTTCAGACGCTCGAGTTCCTGCGGGGCGACCCCCTCCGCCTTGAGCTTTTCCAACTCGGAGAGCAGAACCCCCTCCAGAGCCTCGCAGGCCGCAAGATAGGCGGCCCGTTTTTCGTCTTCGGCAACGCCCGGCCGTTTCAATGCCTCGGGCTCGTTCGGGGAGCCGCCTAAGACAAGCATGCCCCCGTAACGTTGGTCGGGGTTCCCCGCCCAGGCCTCGACCGCCAAACCCTGCTCGACGATGTTTTGAGTCATCCGAGCGCTGCGCCCCTGGCTCAGGACCATGGTGAGCGCATCCAGGGCGAAGAAGTCGGGGGTGTTGATGCGCGCCCCGTGGAAGCCGACGCGCACGACGGGGGTGCGTGCACCCTCGAGAAAGCGCACGCTCTTGCGCGGCCCCTGCTGGGGCGGCTCCGCCGTGACCGTCTCGGGGGCCCGTTGCCCGGCCGGATAGCGCTCGAAGTAGATTTCAGCCAGCCGCCGGGCTTCGGCCAGCGTGACATCCCCCGCCAGAACGCAGACGGCGTTGGCAGGATTGTAGTATGTTGAGTGGTATTCCTTCGCATCCCGTGTGCTGTAACGCTCCATGTCGGATTTCCAGCCGATGACCGGATTGCGGTAGGGGTGCGCGGTGTAGGCGGTTGCGTTGAGATCGAGCCAGGCGGCTCCTTCCGGGTTGTTCACGTAGCGGAAGGCCCATTCGCGCTGTACGACCTCCTTTTCGACGTAAAATTCGCGCCAGGACGGCTCGAAAAGCTGTTCGCTGATGATCGAGAACCACTGTTCGACCATGTCGGATGGCACGGAGGCGGTGTACTGGGTCTGGTCCTGGCTGGTGAAGGCGTTGATGCCGACCGCGCCGTTCTTGCCGAGCTGGGAGGAGAAGACCTGGGGGATGTAGAGCTTCTGCGCTTCCAGCCGCAGCTGCTCCATCTCCGCGAGCTTTTCCTGAATCACCTTCGGGTCGGGGCTGCGTTTGGCCTGCTCGGCTTTGACCCCATCGTAGGCCGCATCGATGCGAGCCTGAAGCTTGGCATCCTTCTGGTAGTCGGTCGACCCGAAGTTCTTGGTGCCCTTGAACATCATGTGCTCGAGCATGTGGGCAATCCCGGTTTTACCGCGTTCCTCGAGGGCGGACCCGGCCCGGATCGCCAGGCGAACCGCCACCTGGGGCGTCGCCGGCCGCTCCACGACCAGGAACAGCATCCCATTTTTCAGCGTGAACTCCTTGACGTCCAATTGGAGTTTGGTGCTTGCTTCAGACGCGTTTAAGGTCCCGGCGCCGATAAGTCCCGCAACCAGAACAACCATGCCGAATTTTATGAATCGCATCGATGACGTTCCTCCATGAGCAGAATGAAACCGAAATGATTTTGATTGTGGAGAACCTATGGCCGGTATCGATGGTTTTCAAGCCCCTATTTTTCCCTCCCGGGGGGAGGGAAAAATTTTCAAGGGGGAACCGAAGGAAAGGGAAGGTTCGCAATGGGCCCGAGGTCATGGCGCGCGAAGCTCGCGGCGTCGGAGAGTTCGGTGTAGATACGGAAGCTGCTTTAAAGCCCTGGATCACGGCCGAGGGCAAGGCGCCCCGCGGCTTGAAAGCGGAGCGTACACGCCAGTACGTGAGCATTTCAAGCCGTGGGGCAACGCAGCCACCGGCCGTTAGACGGGGCTTTAAAGCAGCTTCCGCTACCCTTGGTAGAGAACAGCCAGTATCGTCGCCTTGTCCTTCTTGGCGGCAATCAGGTGCGGCGTGGTGGACAGGTAATAGGCGCTGTCCCCGGGTTCGAGCTCAAAGCGCTCTGCGCCGATTTCAAGGAGCACCGTTCCGTCCAGGACGAAAACGAACTCCTCGCCGTCGTGCACGGACACGTCCTTCTCCGTGGCGGTGAGCAGCTGGACCACGACCGCCTCCATGTGGCGGCCCTTCACGTCCGGGGCAAGGCTTTTGTAGCTGTACAGGTGTTTCTTGCCGGTTTTGGTGGTGGACCGGGCAGCGGCGCGGCGCTCGCTCTTGCGGGTGATGGAATACAATTTCTCGCCCGTGCCGGAGACCAGCCGGCCGAAGGCGCTGTGCAGCGCCTTGGAGAGCTTGATCATGGTCCCCAGCTGCGGCTGGACCTCGCCCTTTTCGATCCCGGCAAGGAAGGCTACCTCAAAGCCGGTGAGCTTGGACAGCTCCTCCAGGGACGTGCCTTTTTCCTCGCGGATGGCGCGGATGCGATTGCCGATGGCTTCGACTTCACGGTTCGACGGCGCGCTCAGCTCGCCGGTCAAATTTTCAAAAAAATCGACGTCGAACACGGATTTTCGGCCTTTGGGTTTCATGAGGGCTCCTTGTCGCGTTGGGTTGCGTTCAGCGCGTTAAGCGTTCATCGCGTCGGCCGTTTGATCGGATGGCGACCCACACCGTTATAAACGCAGGTAACGCGAGCCACGCCCTAACGTCTTTTTGTCAACGTCTTCATCATAGACACTTCGCCCCGATGTGCCGGGCGATGACGATGCGCTGCACTTCGGAGGTGCCTTCGCCGATTTCCAGAAGTTTCTGGTCCCGGTAGAAGCGCTCCACATCGTACTCCTTCATCAGGCCGTAGCCGCCGTGAAGCTGGACGGCGTGGTTGGCGCAGCGGTACATGACCTCGGAGCAGTAGAGCTTGGCCATGGCGGCCTCCTTGGAAAACGCCAGCTGATTGTCGCGCAGCCAGCACGCCTTGTAGAGAAGCAGGCGGGCGCATTCGATCTCCATGGCCATGTCCGCCAGCTTGAAGGCGTTGGCCTGGAAGGTGGCGATGGGGCGGCCGAACTGTTCCCGTTCGTTGGCGTAACGCACCGCCCGGTCGAAACAGCCCTGGGCGCCGCCCAGGCCCATGGCGGCGATGGACAGCCGTCCGCCGTCCAACGTCTGCATCATCTGGTGGAAGCCGTTGCCTCTGGGCCCCAGCAGGTTGTCCTTGGGGACGCGGCAGTCTTCGAAGTAAAGCTCGGCCGTGTTGGAGGAGCGCCACATCATCTTGCCGTGCATCGGCTTGGCGGTGAAGCCCCGGGTGCCGGCCTCCACCACGATGCAGGACAGCTCGGCCTTGCCGTCGTCCCGCACGCCGGTGCGGGCCAGTACCGTGACGCCGCTGGTGATGCGCGTGGCGGCGTTGGTGATGAAGATCTTGCTGCCGTTGATCACCCACTCGTTGCCGTCGAGCACGGCGCTGGTCTTGGAGTTGGAGGCGTCCGATCCGGCGTTCGGCTCGGTGAGCCCGAACCCCCACAGCGTTTCGCCCTTGCAAAGCTTGGGCAGATATTTCTTTTTCTGCTCCTCGTTGCCGAAGTAATACAAGGGGCCGATGCCCAGCGAGTTCTCGGCCGCCACGGTGGCGGCATGCGACCCGTCCACCCGCGCGATCTCCTCCACGGCGATGATGTAGGAAAGGTAGTCCATGGCCTGACCGCCGTATTTGTCGGAAACGAAAACCCCGAACAGCCCCAGTTCGGCCATTTTCTGCATCGTGTCGTAGGAGAACTCCTCCTTCTCATCGAGTTCCCTGGCAACCGGCTTGATCTCGTTTTCAGCAAAGCTGCGGACCGACTCCCTGAGGATCTCATGCTCGGAGGATAGGCTGAAGTCCATGGGCACTCCTTGTGTTGGGCGGGTTCATGCGAAAAATTGTTAATGGCTTGGCACCCAACGGCGAATCTGATAAGAAAGGAACGCTTGAGCGCCGGGCTTTTGGCCCACTGCATCTGTACGAATGGAAAATTCTTATAGGTGGAAAATAAAGCCTTGTCAATATCATAAACAGCATTCATAAAATAGAATCGAGCCCCATTTCGCCTTATGCCCGAACTGCCCGAAGTTGAAACGATCGCAAGAGATTTGAACGCGGCCGGCGTCGTTGGAAAGACTCTCACCTGCGCCCGGGTCTATTGGGATCGAACGATCGCCGAGCCCTCCGTGCCGGAATTCTGCCGCCTCATCGAAAAAAAACAGATTGCCGCGGTCGGCCGGCGTGGGAAGTTTTTGGTGATCGATTTGACCGGCGGCGGGCACCTGCTCATGCATCTGCGCATGTCGGGCCGGCTCCACCTGGTTCCCTCCGGCACGGAACTACTCCCCCACGAGCACATGGTACTGGCATTTGAAGACGGCAGCGAACTCCGGTTTCACGACACCCGCAAATTCGGGCGGGTCTATTTCATAGCCGACGCCGAGCGGATCCTTGGCCGTCTCGGGCCGGAACCGCTCGACCCGGGGTTCACCCCCAGGGTTCTTTTCGAAGGGATGCGCACGCGCAGCCGGCTGGTGAAGCCGCTGCTGCTGGACCAGGGCTTTGTGGCCGGCCTGGGGAACATCTACACCGACGAAGCCCTGTGGGAGGCGCAGATCCACCCGCTCCGGCGTTCCAACACCCTTTCGCAGGGGGAAACCAAGGCCCTTCACGCCGCGATCCAGCGAGTGCTTCGACGCGGGCTGAAAAACCTCGGCACCTCGCTGGGCACCGGCAAGGCCAATTTCTACTCCGTCGGCCGTCGGCGCGGCCGCAACCGGGACGCGCTCAAGGTGTTTCGCCGCACAGGGGAGCCCTGCCCGCGCTGCGACGCGCCTGTCCAGCGCATCATCGTCGGGCAACGCAGCACGCACATATGCCCGAAGTGCCAAAAAGAGCCGGCGTAAGGCTCACGGCACAAGGCACAGGGGAAACAAAAGGACAGAATTATCCCAATCAATCGGATTTTTGAACATGCAGGAACGAAGCAGAAAAGAGCCCCCGCCGGCATATGCACCGGACGGGTCCCATCTCAAGGTGGCGGCGGAGTACTGGGAGCGTCTCTCGGCCCGGGACCCGCAGCAGCTGGCCGCCATCACCCAGTTCCGGCTGACAGCCGAAAACGGCCTGGTGTTCCGTTTCCTGAATCGAGATGTCCTGGTGGACCCGGAAGCCCGTTGCCTGAGGTGTTTGATGCGACACGGGCTGGGACGAAACCGACGACCCCTTGCTTGAGCTGGCCACGGTGCTCTACCTGATCAACGTGAAGGACGTCTACCCCCTGGGGCGGGACATCGTCGGGCCGAAGGACCTGAAGGAAGGGCATTTCTTCCAGGGACCGCACGAGCTCAAGACCGCCCCGCTCGTCGAAAGATTCGGCGCCGACGTGCAGGGTTTCCACGGGGCGGCCGAAGTCCTCTGCGGCGAGCGGGTCGACATGGCAGACGCCGCCTATCGGCTCAAACCCTTTCCACGGGTCAATCTCTATTATCTGCTCTGGGAAGGGGACGACGAGTTCCCGGCGCGCATGTCCGTCCTTTTCGAGCGCTCAATCGAAGAAACACTCGCGGCGGACGCCATATGGGGGCTGGTGAGCCGAGTGTCCACGGCGCTGCTGACCGTGATACATGCGAATTTCATTTGCCCGCTCGTCCCACCTCACCCGACGTATTGCTTCCGTAGGTGGACTGAATCACCTGTTCCAAATGGGAGATTTGGTCATCCGCAAAAAAGGGAAGTGCCCTGAACGTTTCGTCTGGGAGAGCCGTCCATTGTTTTGCAGACAGAAGCGTATAAAAAGATCGATCTTGCGGTCGGGCATGTCCACGATCTGCTGGATGGCTTTTTTGGCCTTGTCGTAGTTGGCCAAGAACTCCAGTTCGCTGGCGAGTTCCGAATCGATGGTCTGCTCGATGAACCGAAAGAGCGCTTCCGCCTGGGGTGTCATATCGATGTAGCGGTACCACATGGCCGTGTCATTATGAACGCTCATGCGGCCTTCTTGGTCAATCGAGTATTCCACCAAGGCCATCAGATGCCGGGAAAACGCTTCCAGCGAGGCGTCGTAGTCTGCGGCGTTTTTCAGCATGGACGCCGATATGGGGAACATGAGCCCCTCGGGCGTAAAACCGCTTCTGGCAAGAATATTGTGGATCAGGAAACGATGAATTCGACCGTTGCCGTCCTCGAACGGGTGTAGAAAAACGAACCCATAGGCGATGGCGGCGGCGTAAATCACGGCAGGCACATTGCCCGAGTCCATGCGCTGGTGGGCGCCGATCAGGCCTTCCATCAGGTCGGCCAAATCCTCAGGCTTCGGACATGCGAAGTGAATCTTTTCTTTCTGCCAGGCGACCGTCTCGCCGACATAATTCTGGGTCGACCGGTAGTCGGAAGCGCGAAACCGCGTATTCGGATGCGATTTTGTAAAAACACAACCATGCTTCCCTCTTCCAAAGCCCTTTTGAAAATGACCCGATCCTCTTCCGCTTGCAATTTTAGGTCTCTGACATGCACAGCGTCAAAACCCGCCTCACCAAGGGCCTGAGCGACCAAGGGCGACAGAGCGTTGTCGATGATAAATTTCATGCAATTTCCGCCAACGGCAACTCACGCTCTCTAACTGCTGCTGCAGCATACCGGAGCACACGCTGCCACTCATCCAAAGCCGTGTATGAGAAATGCATCGATCTTCCTCCGCTTGCCTTCTTGGAACAAGCCGGCTATGATCGCAAGATTCGGCCCGTCATCAAGCGCTTAGAGCGCCCAGGGTCCCCCGGCAGTTTTGGAGGGTAGACCTCCTGCGATATCCCCCCACGGCGACTCCGGTGGGTACTGGTGTGTAGCGACAAAGGCCTCTGCAACGTCTTCCGCCTCGAGATCTGGGTAAGCGCCCAATATTTCAGCCGTGGTCATTCCATCAGCGACCATATCGACCACGATTGATACCGGGATTCTAAGCCCACGCAAACAAGGAATTCCGCCCATTTGATTCGGATTTATTGTTATTCTGAAAAATCGCTTGTTGTTACCTCAAAAACTAAATTGTTTTTGCTGCTCTTTAACAAACAAATTTTGGCGCTCAACACGACCACAGGGTCTTTCTTGAAACACAATTATGGCCGGCTGTCTGACTCTAATTTTCTTTTCAGTCGGGAGGCGTCGAGGCATGAGGCGGAGAAGATATTAAAGGTGGCGGAAAAACATTTGAAATCAACAATCCCCGTATAAGTCTCCGGCGTGATCTTCAGCAATTCGTCTTTCACCGATCGTGAGACATCCAGGGTTTCTATGAAAGCCGCGATGATCTCGCGGGTCATTTTGGCATGGGTGCGGGTCAGGCCCAGCAGCGCCTCATAGGGTTTGGGGAAGCCTTCACGCCGCAGGATGGTTTGAATGGCCTCGGCCACCACGGCCCAGTTTTCCTCGAGGTCGGCGCGGATCGCCTGCTCGTTCAGAATCAGCTTGCCGAGCCCTTTCAAAAGGGATTTCAGGGCAATCAGCGTGTGGGCCAGCGGCATGCCGATGTTGCGGATGACCGTGGAGTCGGTCAGGTCCCGCTGCAGCCGCGATATCGGCAACTTGGCCGCGAGGTGCTCCAGCAGCGCGTTGGCGACGCCGAGGTTCCCCTCCGAGTTCTCGAAATCGATGGGGTTGACCTTGTGGGGCATGGCGGACGATCCCACCTCGCCGGCTTTGATCTTCTGCTTGAAGTAGTCCATGGAGACATAGGCCCAGATGTCCCGGTCGAGGTCGATCAGGATCGTGTTGATCCGGCGCAGGTTGTCGCAAAAGGCCGCCAGGTTGTCGTAGTGCTCGATCTGGGTGGTCGTCTGCGACCGCGAGAGCCCCAGCACCCGGTTGACCAGATCGTCAGCGAACGCATTCCAGTCGATGCCCGGGTAGGCTACGTGGTGGGCGTTGAGGTTGCCGGTGGCACCGCCGAACTTGGCGGAAAAAGGGACCCGCTTGAGTTGTTCCAGTTGAACGTTCAGCCGTTCGACAAAGACATGAATCTCTTTTCCCAGGCTGGTCGGCGATGCCGGCTGGCCGTGAGTCCGGGCGAGCATGGAGACCGGTTTCCACTCCCGGGCCTTGGCGCCGAGAAGAGCAATTACCTCATCCAACGCCGGCTGCATGACATCGCGCCAGGCCTCCTTGAGCGACAGCGGCACCGCCGTGTTGTTGATGTCCTGCGAGGTGAGCCCGAAGTGGATGAACTCCTTGAACGCCTGCAGCCCCAGCTCGTCGAACTTTTCCTTCAGCCGGTACTCCACCGCCTTGACGTCGTGGTTCGTGATCTTTTCGATGTCCTTGATCCGCTGGGCATCCTCCATCGAAAAATTCCGGTAGAGGTCCCGCAACCGCTCGAAATGCCGTTGCTCGAGTCCCTTGAGCTGCGGCAGGGGCAGCCGGCAGAGCGCGATGAAATACTCCACCTCCACGAGCATCCGGTACTTGATGAGGGCGCCTTCGGAAAAGTAGTCGGCAAGTTTCTCGGTCTGGCGGCGGTAGCGTCCGTCCACCGGCGAGATGGCCTGCAGGGGGGTAAGATCCATGGGTTCCAATCCTTGCTAAAGGTTGTCGAGCCATTCATGCTCATACTATTTTATGCCCTTTATTTCCGTGTGTTACAAGCATTAATTGAGAACGTCCAATTTCTTCCCGCCTCATGAAAACAAAATAAAGGCTGATAATATCTGTCAGTGGTTTTTAAAATAACCAGGGAAAAGGATGGATCCAGCGCACGGATTCGGGCGGGTATGCCATTACGGTGGTTGGTATCGACGTGCTCGAAGAAAAAGTCTGATGACCGGGAAGGACCTGCTGCTGCCTGAACCCGAATCCACGAAGACAAGCAAGGAAGAGTGGAAAAGCAACGACAAAGCAGGCGATCTTTCGAAACAGCAGGAAGGCTTGAAAAATTGATGGTCGAATGTCGATACTGAAAATATCAGATAAAAAATCCCGGAGGGCACCTCCGGGATTTTTTATGCCAACTCCGGCGGCGGCTCGATCTTCAGCTCGTCGATCTTTTGAAGAAGCGTCTTGTAGCTGATCTTCAGGAGGCGAGAGGCCTTGCTGCGGTTCCAGCCGGTCCTTATGAGAACCTGGCCGATCAGTTCTCGCTCCACCTGGTTCATGGCCTTTTTACGGATCTTTTTGAGAGACAGGTCCGAGAGGTCAAAGCTGTTTGGGCTCTTGGCGAACATGGCCCCCAGCGTACGGGAGGGGCTCTGAGCGGATGAATGGATGGCTGCCGATTGGAGCTTGGGCGCCGAGGCCAGCATGCTTTCGATGGTTTCTTCGCCCTCCCCCAGGACGATTATTCTCTGAAGCACATTCTGAAGCTCGCGCACGTTCCCGGGCCAGGAGTAATTAGACAGCTGGGCCAAGGCCTCCCGGCTCAGGTTGGTCGCAGTTTTTGCATTTAAATCCTGCGAGAATTTCTTGATGTAGTAATCGATGAGGACCGGAATGTCCTCCGGCCGTTTACGCAGCGGGTCGACGGTAATCGTAATGGTGCTTAACCGGAAGTAGAGATCATCCCTGAAGCCGCGCTGCTCGACGTCCCTTCCCAGGTCGCGATTCGTGGCGGCGATGACCCACACATCGGTTTGAACCTGTTTTTCCGACCCTAGCGGAGTGAAATCCCCGCCCTGCAGGACGTGCAGAAGCTTGGACTGCAGGGGCAGCGACATGTCGCCGATCTCGTCCAGGAATAATACGCCGCCGTGGGCCTGCTCGAATTTTCCTCTCCTATTCTGAATCGCACCGGTGAACGCCCCACGTTCATAGCCGAACATCTCGCTTTCCAGCAGAGTGTCAGGGAGAGCCGCGCAGTTCACCTTGACGAAGGCTTTCCCCATGCGGCTGGATTTCTGATAGAGCCGCGTGACGACCAACTCCTTGCCTACGCCGGTCTCCCCTGAGACAATCACGTTGAAACCCGTCTGGGCAATCTGGTCTATCAACTCTCTTACGCGGCGGATGTTGCGGCTTACCCCGACCAGCTCAGTTTCAGAATTTAAGGGCTGATAATGATTCATAGTGCATTTGATTGGGCGATGTTTACCAGTTTGGGTATCGACATCGGAATCCTCTGATGAAACCGAATTGAACGGCGCCGCATTGAATCGCTGGGATGCCTCGGCTCCGGAGTTTCAATATTAAAACCGCAGCAGTCCGTAATTGCACATGTAAACGAAAAATCCGTAAATCAGCACAATCCCTGCCCCCAAGGGCCGCCTGATCTTGTACCCAAGAATCAACAGGATCAGGGCACAGAAAACGATAAAGAGCACACGCGACACCAGATCGATCAAAAGCAGGGAATTGCCCATGCCGGTTATTCTAAAAAAATCCATAAACATAAGGGGCCTCCTCAAGAGGAAGGGTTTCGTCTGTGTTCTACAGTCCCATTTCAACGGTTCATTTTCGGACCGGGCGTTTGACCGCGATTCTGCGATCGGCACTACCCGAACCGAAGCCCCCCTTTTTTAATAAACCACCCTCCTTGCTCGGTCAGTTATCTATACTTCGACTCTGATTCCTTGCTTTGCAAAAAACGTGCTAAACGTAGATGAGGTCGGAAGATCGATATTTTTTTTAATAATTTTCAGAGTGTTAAAGCAGATCGGCGGCGGGACGAACAACCTCCCTAAAGGAAATTACTTGGAAATTTCCACATTTTGGGTAATTTATTTCATATGTCAGCATTTATTAAAGCCGTGCAACGCCGACGGCCTTGGGCGCGGTTTTAAAATGCCTGCAGACGCTCGCGGAGCAGTGTGTAGCGGCGGTCGGTTCGCATGTTCTTGACGCCGATGGCGAGGGCTTTGCGTGTACCCACGATCACCGCCAGCCGCCTGGCCCGGGTGACGGCGGTGTAGATCAGGTTGCGCTGAAGGAGGATGTAGTGCTGAGTCAGAACCGGGAAAATCACGGCGGGGTATTCCGACCCCTGCGATTTGTGCACGGAAACGGCGTAGGCGTGCACGATCTCGTCCAATTCGGAGAAATCGTACACCACCGCCCGGCCGTCAATGAGGACGGTCAGCACCTTTTCTTCGGTAGAAATGGCCGTGATCCGGCCGATGTCGCCGTTGAAGACATCTTTGTCATAGTTGTTGCGGATCTGCATGACCTTGTCGTTCACACGAAAAACCCGGTCCCCGCGCGCCACTCCACCCTCTCCCGGGTTGAGCGTCTCCTGCAGCCGCCGGTTGAGGTTGGTGGCCCCCACCACCCCCTTGTGCATGGGCGTCAGCACCTGGATGTCGTCCAGCGGGTCGAGGCCGAACCTCCGCGGGATGCGGTTGCGCACGAGCTCGACGATGGTTTCGAGCACCCGTTCGGGGTCCTCCTGCTCGATGAAGAAGAAATCAGGATCAGGGGTGTTGTCTCCGGCAGGCCCCGATGTCGGCAGGATACCCTGGTTGATCCGGTGCGCGTTCACGATGATCTGGCTTTGGCGAGCCTGGCGGAAGATCTCGGTCAGGCGCACGACCGGCACCCGCCCGGAGTCGATGATGTCCCCCAGAATATTCCCCGGTCCCACGGACGGGAGCTGGTTCACATCGCCGACCAGGATGCCTGCGGCCGTCAACGGCACCGCCTTGAGCAGTTGGTGCATGAGCACGACGTCGATCATCGAACTCTCGTCCACCACGATCAGGTCGCAATCCAGCGGCCTTTCTTCGTCGCGCTGGAACCCGCCCTTCTGGGCATTGTATTCAAGAAGCCGATGGATGGTTTTGGCCTCGTGCCCGGTGGCCTCGCTCAACCGCTTGGCCGCCCGGCCCGTGGGTGCGGCCAGCAGCACCCGGGCCGCCCGGCGGCTGAAGATTTTCAGGATAGCGTTGACGATCGTGGTTTTGCCGGTGCCCGGGCCGCCGGTGATGACCATGAGCTTGTGCGCCATGGCGCCGCGCAGCGCCCCCACCTGGTTCGCCGAAAAGGCCATCCCCAATCGATCCTGGACCCAGGCGACGGCCTGGGCCGCATCCGCGGACCCGAGGCGCCGCGGCACTTCCTGCAGCGCCCTGAGCCGATGGGCGACTCCGGCCTCGCACCGGTGAAGCGTCGACAGAAAAACCGCGTCGCCGCCGGCCGGCAGTTCACCCGCAGTGTCCCGACGCGCCTCCATGACCACGCGCCGGGCCGCCGCCAGCAGGTTCAGCGCCTGCGCAACCGACCCCTCCTCCACCGCCAGGACCTCGCGGCAGCGCTCGATCAAGGCGTCCCGGGGGTAATAGACATGGCCTTCTTCGGCCAGTTGCTGAAGAACGAAGAGGACCCCGGCCTCCACCCGCAGGGGCGAGTGGCGAGGGATCCCGATGTGCTCGGCAATCCGGTCCGCCGTGGCGAATCCTATCCCGGTGACATCCGTCGCCAGCCGGTAGGGGTTCTCCCGGACCACGGCCACGGCGCGGTTACCGTACTGCTTGAAGATTTTTGCGGCGTACCCCGGGCCGACCCCGTGGCCTTGCAGGAACACCATGACGTCCCGGATGTCGCGCTGGGCCTCCCAGGCCTTGGCGATCATGGCGATGCGCTTCGCGCCGACCCCCGGCACCTCGGCAAGGCGGCCGATCCCCTGCTCGATGACGTCCAGCGTGTTTTTGCCGAAGCGCTCCACGATGCGGCCGGCCATGACCGGCCCCAGACCCTTGATCAGCCCGGACCCCAGATATTTCGTGATCCCGTATACCGTCGCCGGCACCTGGGTGGTGAACTGCTCGACCTTGAACTGCTCCCCGAATTTCGGGTGGTGGGCCCATTCCCCCTGCATGTCCAGCATTTCGCCGGGCGTGGGCGCCAGCAGGTTGCCGACCACCGTGACCAGGTCCCGGCGGCCGGGGACGCGCACCTTGGCGATGGTGAATCCGTTTTCCTGGTTGGTGAAGGTGATGTGCTCGATCTGGCCGGTGAGGCGGGTCGGCATGGTCACACCCATTTCGGCAGGCGGACCTCCGCCAAGGGCTGAGCATCCGGGATGAAACACTTGATGTCGATCACCGGAGAGCCGTCCCGCGCGTCGATGGCATCGATCAAGATGCGGCTCTCTTCGATTCCCATGATGCGGCAGCGCGTGAGCCCGATGAGATTGGGCCGCATCGGGGAGTGCGTCGCGAAGACGCCGGTCAGCGGGTTGGACGGGTCCTTGCGCGGATGCACCTGCAGCGTGCGGCGAAGTTCGGTCGTGTCGTTTTCGTGAAACCAGAAAAGCACGTGGATGTGGGAGAAGCCCTCGAGCCCGAGCATGGCATCGCGGAATGGATCGAAAACCTCGATCCAGGCGGCGCCGTCCCTCAATCGAACCACACCCACGGGGTGAATGATAAACTCGGACTGCATGAGGTTGCCTTTTGGTGAAGTCGTATTTTTTGGGTGGGAGGGGCATCTTGCCGCGACCCTATCGTGGCTGGAAGCCACTCCCACAGGAGCATCTCTTCGTTGTCGAACAGAATGGTGCCGCGCCTTAAATCTCAATCCTTCTGCAGTTCCTTGATGTTGGCATAAAAATCCAGAATGTCCGGGTTGCTCAACGCGTCCTTGTTGAGAACCGGTTTGCCGTCGATGACCTTTTTCACGGCCATCTCCACCTTCTTCATGTTGAGCGTGTAAGGGATTCCAGGCACGGCGATGATCTTGGCCGGCACGTGCCGGGGGGAGGCCAGGTTGCGAATGGTGTCCCGGATTTTTTTCTTGAGCGCCTCGGTCACCTGCTCGCCCTCGGGCAGCTGCACGAACAGAATGACGCGCACGTCGTTTTTCCAGTTCTGGCCGATGACCACGCTGTCCACGATCTCCGGCATCAGGGCCACGATGCTGTATATTTCGGACGTGCCGATCCGCACGCCCCCGGGGTTGAGGGTCGAATCGGAGCGGCCGAAAATCGTGACCCCCCCACGCTCGTTGATCTCGATGAAGTCGCCGTGCCGCCAGACGTTGGGGTACACGCCGAAATAGGCGCCGAAATACTTCTTGCCGTCCGGGTCGTCCCAGAAGTGGATCGGCATGGAGGGGAAGGGCTTGCAGCAAACCAGCTCGCCCTGCTGGTCGACCACCGACCGGCCCTCCGGATCGAAGGCCTGTACGTCCATGGCCAGACCGCGGCACTGGAGCTCTCCGGCGTAGACGGGGCCCATGGGGTTTCCCAGGGCAAAGCAGCCGTTGAGATCGGTGCCGCCGGCAATCGAGGCCAGCTGCAGGTCCGCTTTGACGTGTTGGTAGATGAACTCGAAGCCCTCCACGGACAGGGGCGAGCCGGTGGACAAGACCGCCCGCAGCGTCCCGAGGTTGTATTCCTTCCCCGGCTTGACCCCGGAGTTCATGAGGGCGCCGATGTAGCCGGCGCTGGTGCCGAACACCGTGATCTTTTCCTCTTGGGCCATTTCCCACAGGGCGCCGGGATGGGGGTGGAAGGGGTTGCCGTCATAGAGCACCAGCGTCGCACCCACGGCGAGCGCGCTGGTCAGCCAGTTCCACATCATCCATCCGCAGGTGGTGAAGTAAAAAATGGTGTCGCTGCGGGTGAGGTTGGTGTGCAGGAGCAGCTCTTTAAGATGGTGAACGAGGATCCCGCCCGCGCTCTGCACCATGCACTTCGGCAGCCCCGTGGTGCCGGAGGAGTACATGATGTACAGCGGGTGCTCGAAGGGCAGCTGCTCGAAATCGATCTGCAGGCCGGGTTCCCCGGAACGGAAATCCGACCAGTGCACGGCGTTCGGGACTCCGCGGATGTCGGGGGTCGCCTCGGTGTAGGGCACGACCACCACCCGCTCGATCGTACGCAGTTCCTTGAGAATTCCGGCCATGCGCTCGAGGGAATCGATTTTCTTCCCCTTGAACAGATAGCCGTCGGCCGTGAAGATCACGCGCGGCCGGATTTGACCGAACCGATCCAGCACCCCTTTGATGCCGAAGTCCGGCGAGCAGGAGGACCAGACCGCGCCGATGCTCGTTGCCGCCAGCATGGCGATGGTGGCCTGCGGCATGTTGGGCATGAACCCCACCACCCGGTCGCCGGGCTTGATCCCCATGGCGCGCAGGGATTTGGCCATCCGCGCCACCTCGTCGTAGAGCTGGGCGTAGGTCATCCGGGTCGCTGGCCGGCCTTCCCCCTTGAAAATCAGGGCCGTGCGGTCGTCCCGGTAGCGCAGCAGGTTTTCCGCAAAATTGAGGCGTGCGCCCGGGAACCAATGAGTGCCCGGCATTTTCGTGAGATCGTCGGCCACCTCACTGTAGGTCGCCGAGTGGATGATCCCGGCAAATTCCCACATGGCCGCCCAGAATTCGGAAATGTGTTCGACCGACCACCGGTAAAGGGGGGTGTACTCATCGAATTTCTGGTGGTGCCTGGCGTTAACAAGCTGCATGAAGCGGTGCATGTTGGACTGTCGAATGTTCTCTCCCGAAGGCTTCCACAACATCTTCGACATGGTCAACCCCCTTCTTTTGTTGTTGTCGCCTGCTGCATTGCATTTTGTTCGCAGGTCGGTCTTTCGTTGAAAGCCGGTTATGGAGCGATGCGCCAGCTTACGAGAATGAATGGTGGAGCCGCTTTCCCCATCGATGAACGCGGCTGGAAAGGGGATCCCACAATTGAAAACGATTTGATTGGAATACTTTTTGCCTTTGTGATTAAAACAATAAAAGCGATTCAAAAATTATTTTTACAGTCAAATTGCTTGAACAGTCAAGATTGCTCACATGCTGCCTTGCAGGTCGACGATGGATATGCGATACAAGCGAAAACCTTAGATACAAAGGAGAACACCATGCGGAATGTTGAACTCAGATCCGACACGATGACCCGGCCGACCCCTGCGATGCGCAAGGCCATGGCCGAAGCCGAGGTGGGCGACGATGTCTTCGGGGAAGACCCGACAGTCAACCGACTCGAAAAACTGGCAGCGGAGCGCTTGAACAAAGAGGCCGCCCTTTTTGTCCCCAGCGGCACCATGGCGAACCTGGTGAGCCAGATGGCCCACTGCGGCCGGGGCGACGAAATGATCCTGGGCAGCCTGGCCCACAGCTTCTACTACGAGCAGGGCGGGTCCGCGGCCGTCGCCGCCATTCACCCGCGCACGGTGCCGAACCGGCCGGACGGTAAACTCCCGCTGGACGAACTGGAAGCGGCCATCCGCGGCGACAACATCCACTTCCCGCGCACGCGGCTGATCGCGCTGGAAAACACGCACAATCTCTGCGGCGGGGCCCCTCTCGAACCGGCGTACCTCCGTTCGGTGGGCGACATTGCCCGGCGCCACGGGATCAAGCTGCACATCGACGGGGCGCGCCTGTTCAATGCCGCCGCAGCGCTCGGGGTTCCGGCGCAGCAGCTCGCGGTCGAAGCCGATTCGGTCTCGTTCTGCCTCAGCAAGGGATTGGCGGCGCCGGTGGGCTCGGTCGTCTGCGGCAGCAGGGAGTTCATCCAGACGGCGCGCCGCGCCCGCAAGGTCTTGGGCGGCGGGATGCGCCAGGCCGGCGTGCTGGCGGCGGCCGGCATCGTGGCCCTGAACGAAATGGTGGACCGGCTCGCCGAAGACCACGCCAACGCGCACCGGCTCGCCGAAGGTCTTGCCGGCGTATCCGGCCTCGAACTGGACCCCGGGCAATATAAAACCAACATTGTCTACTTCAACGTGGTCAAGCCGGGCCTAAGCGCGGCGGAGCTGGTCTCCGCCCTGCAGAAGGAAGGCGTGCGCATGCTGGCGTCCGGCCCCCGCAAGATCCGCGCCGTCACGCACTACGAGGTGACCTCGAGGGACATCGACTACGCGCTCGAGGCTATGGCGAGGGTGATAAGGTGAGGGGGAAGGGTATTGGGGCGTCAGGGTATTCGCAACAGCCTGAAAAGCGACAGGCAGGATGTAGTTGCCAGGATTATATTTAAATAACCATCCAGCCAATGGGGTTGATAAAATGAAAATATTTAATCGAGTGGCTTTGGTTGTGCTCATGTCACTTTTTTTATTCAGCTGTGCCGGAATGCAGAACCAACAGACAAAAACCGACCGTGGGGGTAAATCCTGTCCAGAGTGGGAGTCGTATGCGAATTGCGCAAACAAATATTAGGCGGGATGGGAATAGAGATTTAGGATAGCTACTCCATCGTAATCCATCCATAATAGAATAATCAGATTTGGCCTGCAGACTATCGGCGTCTAAAGGCTATTGCAAGATGCCATGGAACAGCATAGGGGTTCTGCCCGCCGACGATTGTCGGTGGCCTTTTAAGGAAAGCTGCTTGCCGCTGGAGGTGCTTGCAATGCCGGACGCCGTTCACTTCAGAAGGCTTGAAAACATGATGCACTCGGCACCGATGGTGAAACTCACCGGTGCGAGGGTCAGCATAAGAGAGGGCGAGGCCGAGATCACTCTGCCCGTCAGGCGGAAATTTTTCCACGCGGCCGGAGCTCTACACGGCGCACTTTATTTTCTGGCGCTCGACAATGCAGCTTTTTTCGCAGTCAACTCGCTCGTGGAGGACGTCTTCGTTTTGACTGCCAGCCTCACCACGTACATGACACGGCCGGTGACGGAGGGCACCTTGAAAGCGGTCGGCAAGGTGGTGAGCAGGGGCCGTACCCAGTTCATCGCAGAATCCGTCCTGTACGATGCAGACGGGCGCGAAGTCGGCCGCGCCAATGGGATTTTCGTCAAAAGCCGAACACCCTTGTCAGATGAGATCGGGTATCGGTGATGAGAGCGTGAAAGAATATGACCCGATTGGGGCATCATTTGAATGTAACTCCTGGGGATTAGCCCACCGAATCGACATTTTTACACAGGGATAGATTATCCATCACAATCCATGCCTCATTCTCAGATCGATTACGCACCGTCTTAGAGATAAGCATTATTCTAAATCCTCATTTTGCATGGACTCACACTCTATAAGAAAATTATTTCATAATTATAGTTACTAATAATGCTTTAATTGGATAACAAAGTGCCAAACATTATGAACTTCTAAATTTAATTTTTACGTAATACATTGTTTTTTATTGTTAAAAAATCCACAGAAAGATACTGCATGAATTTTGCATACTAATTTAGTGGGATTTTTAGGGAGGAGATGAAAATCTTTATCATCAAGACCCTGTTACTTCTCAAAAAGGAGTAGTTAATCCTTTTGGCGTTTAGTTTTGCATGTCGCCGTTATCGGAAGTCACAAGTATCCGATCTAAACCCATTGAAAGGAGAAATCTAACTATGAAAAAGTGGATTCCCATACTCTCAATCTTGTTAGTGTCCTTTGTTCACTCTGCCTTTGCTTCATTATTAACCAACTCTACCTTCATTGGGAATTATAATGTAGAGGTCGTTGCTTATCCGACTGCGGGCGGAGATGGTCCAGGTAATCTTAACTTATCTACTATACCTGCTGGAGCAACAATCGTTTCAGCCACACTATATGGGAATAACTATTTTGCTACTCCTTCAATATCCGCCAACTTTAATGGTACATCGATAGGCGCTGTTACCAGCTTTAATTCTGACGGAGGTTTTAACGCTTACAAATGGGATGTGACCTCTCTAATTAGCGGGAATGGAAACTACACCGCATCCTATAGTGGATCCTCGAATTCTTATGGACTTGCGCTTGCAGTTGTGTTCAGTGCCCCCTCATTGCCCTTAAGCTCAATATTTATTAATGAGGGAGCGATAGACATTACAGCAGCAGAGACCGCGACAACTCAATTTACAACGGCTTCGACAGGAGTTGGAAATCTTTATATACACACTCTGGCAGATAATCTTCTGGGGGAAACCAATGAAGTAATAAGTTTCAATGGTGCTGGTGTTGGAGGCCCGATCGATGCTAATCTTGGAAGTTATGCCAGCTTGTTCAACCTACCTGTTTCGGTGGTTTCAGGGCTTAATTTAGCATCAATCTATTCACCATCCGACCAATTTGGATGGGATTTGGCCGTGCTTAAAGTGGGTGGCGGGGAACAACCTGTTCCCGAGCCTGCCACGTTTCTTCTGATCGGCGCGGGATTGCTTGGGTTAGCTGGGTACGGAAGAAGAAAGATTGCTAAATAGTTAGATCCAGAAACGTTAAACGGAGGGGGCTGTGTTATGCGGAAGCCCCCTCTCTATTTTAAAGATTACTGCCATAACTCAAGCAGCCGCTTGTCGATTTGATCTTGGGTTCGGAGCCGCCCGGCCGGATCACCGCGCGGGGCCCTCCCGGATGCCCCCCAAAGGTCCTGCCGCCGGAGCCGATGCCACCGTCCTTTCTGCCCCATAGAAAAAGTCCTGATCCGGGATCAACTGAATAATTGGAGCGAATATCCGCTTGACGATATGCGAGCATTACCAAACGCCGCGCAACGCCGGGCCACGGGCGTAGGGGCCGTTTTTCAACACCCTGTCAATGCTTGAAGGACCGCTGCCCGGTGAACACCATGGCGACATCGGCCTCGTTGCAGGCTTCGATCACCTGGTAGTCGTTCTCGGAGCCGCCCGGCTGGATCACTGAGCGGATCCCCTCCCGGATGCCGACATCCGCGCCGTCGCGGAATGGGAAGAAGGCGTCGCTCACCATGGCCGCACCGATCAGCCCGCCCTTTTCCTTCGCCACGCGGGCGTCGATCTCGGCCTTCTTGTCGGCCTCCTTCATGTCGTTGTAAGCAATCCCGTGGGTCTCGAAACAGTAGCGGTCGGCGAGCTTGCGGTAGGCCTTGTCGCGGGCGATCTCCGCCACTCCCACCCGGTCCTGCTCGCCGGTGCCGATACCTACCGTCACCTGGTCCTTCACGTAAATCACCGAGTTGGAGCTGACGCCGGCTTCGACGAACCAGCCGAAGAGCAGGTCCTCGTATTCCTTCGGAGTCGGAGTCCGTTTGACCCGATAGGACTTGCCCTTGTATTCGCACTCGGCGGTCTTCAGGTCCGCTGGGCTGCGGGTGACCGGCACAAACGACCACTGCACGATCTGACCGCCGTCGATCAGGCTCTTGAACTCCACAAATTGCTGCCCGACATAGCCCTGCAGACGGGCCATGTTGCCGATGCGCATCACCCGCAGGCTCTTCTTGCGGGCGAAGATGTCCATCACCCCTTCCTCGAAGTCCGGCGCCACCACCACCTCGGCATACTGCTTGGCGACCGCCTCGGCCGTAACCTTGTCCACGGCCCGGTTGCAGGCGATGCAGCCGCCGAAGGCCGCGACCCGGTCCGCCATGTTGGCCTTCCCATAGGCGTCCAGCAGGGTTTCGGACCGCGCCACCCCGCAGGGGTTGTTGTGCTTGACGATCACCACGGTCGGCCGGTCGGTGAAATAACGCAGGATGTTGAGCGAGTTGTCGGCGTCGGTGATGTTGGTCTTGCCGGGGTGCTTGCCGGACTGCAGCAGCTCCGCCTCCGAGGCCAGATACCGGCCCGGCTGGATGTTTTCAACCTGCCCGAGAGCGAGGTTGCCGTTGACCAGCTTGTAGAGCGCGGCTTCCTGGCCTGGGTTTTCGCCGTAACGCAGTCCCTTCTCGACGCCGTCGATGACCCAGGTGGCCTTGTCGTAGACCAGGGTCTGCCGTTTGTTCCCGTCCACGAAGCTCACTTCCATGCGCGGCGGGAAGTGATCGTCCATGATGGTGCGGTACATTTTCTTGAGGTCTTGGGGCATGGAGAGCCTCCTTGTTTGATGAATGGCGAGAAAATCGCTTCGGGAATCCCCCCATCCCCCTTGAGCAAAGTGGCCGAACTGTGTGATTTGGTTGCTATTCTGAAAATCCTGTCAATCCAGTCTTTCAAGTACGTTGGCGTCTCTTCTGTGGGAGCGGCTTTCCAGCCGCGACGATCGAGGCTGAACGCCTCTCCCACAAAAAAACAAGCTTACTGGCCGATAAAGTGCCGGCAGTCACGGCGTGCCAACCACTTTTTCACTGATACCGGTAGCACCCGCTCACGCCGGCTGCGCCCTGCCGGCCCAAATAATCGGCGATGGCGCGGTCGTAATCGGCGGTGTGCGCAAAGGCTTTCTGCGCCAGACGGAAGCGCAGGGCGAGCGGCATTTTGCCGCCGTTGGCCTTGAGCTCGGCGAGGATCGCCGGGTAGTCGGCCGGGTCCACCACCGAGGCCACCCGGATGAAGTTCTTGGCCGACGCGCGGATCATGCAGGGACCGCCGATGTCGATGTTGCCCCGCGCCTCCTCGACCGTGACCCCGGCCCTGGCGATGGTCTCCCGGAAGGGGTAGAGATTGACCACCACCATGTCGATGGGCACGCTCCGCGTCCGCTGCAGGTCGGCCTGGTGCGCCTCGTTGTAGGTTTCCGTCAACAGCCCCAGATAAATCTTGAAGTCCAGCGTCTTGACCAGCCCGCCCTGGGTCTCGGGCTGACCGGTGTAGTCCGCCACCTGGGTCAGATTCCGGCCGGCATCCTTTCCCAGGATTTTCTCCAGATGGGTAAACGTACCGCCGGTCGAGAAGATGCGAAGCCCCGGGTTCAGCCGCACGAGTTCCGGGACGAAAGCCTCGAGCCCGCGCTTGTCGGAGACGCTCACCAATACCTGCCGGATATCGACCCGCTCGTCGATTCGTTCCACCCTGTTGATGCTCATGTCCGTCACCTCTTTCCGTCGTATTCTTCGAGAAACCGTTTGAAAAATGCCTCCAAGTCCGCCCCTTCCGCCCGGCCGATGCGTTCGCAGAGGCAGCGGGATCGTCAAATGTCATGGCGCCATCGCTCTTATTGATGTCGGAAATGCGAGAAGTTCCGGGGATGCCGAACGCGCGAAAGAGATCTACACCACCCGGTGCGAATCTTTCAACCAAAAAAACCGGCCGGGCGGTCAGGTTGTCTTCACCACTTCGCTTTGTTGTAGGAATATGTACACACTCCACCAGTAGGGGCCGGTTTTTTATCATTTTTACGGATTTCTTGGCCTGTCAATAAACCAAGGCTGGCTGTTCCAGCCAGGCGGAGCGCGAACTCGGATGCGGGAATTTTCAAATACCGGTAAGCGCAGAATCACCAACTGGGGGGCGCCGTTTTCCCGCCCTCGCTAAACTTTTCGCTGTTTTCTGCCGATGATACGGATGATGAGATTTATGCGAATCCGATCTGGTCCCGATAAAAGGGTTGGCACGCCGAGGAGACCGTGAAAAGCAGCTCCTACATACCCGTGAGGGGCTCCCAAATCCGTTACTACAGGCGGGTTCCGCTCTATTCTGAAACCGCAACGCATGTTTTTCAGCTGTACAAGCCGGCGGGGATGGAAATCTCGGAAATACGTATCGACCAGGGAATGCACCCCCGCCTTTTCATCCAGCAGGCCGATCGCATGGATGCCATCCGGGAGGTCCACAAGGGGTTCAACCTCGACATCGCCCACAGCATTGAAACCGGAGACGTCACCTCGGTAAAATCCAACCTGTGCAACCTGGTGGCGGAAACCCTTGCGGAACCCCGCGCCGGAACGCTCCAATCTCTTCCCGAAACGATGGGCATCCTGGTCAGCGGCTATTCCAAGCAGCCGGGCATCCTCAGGACGTTCGCCACCATCTCAAACAAGGACTACACGACCGTCATTCACTCGGTAAACGTGATGGCCCTCACCCTGAGCTTCTGTTTTTATTCGGGATTGTCCCTGCCGGAGACCAAGCGCCTCGGCCTGAGCGCTCTGTTGCACGACGTCGGCAAGGCGGAAATTCCCACCGAGATCCTATCCGCACCGCGCAAACTCACCTCGGAGGAATTCGAGGTGATGAAATCCCACCCTTCCATCGGGGAACGGCTCATCCGCCAGATCAGCCGGCTCGGAGAGGATATTGCCCTGGGCGCGCTGGAACATCACGAAAAGCTGGACGGCAGCGGTTATCCCAAGGGGTTGCAGAAAATATCCTTCCACGGGCAGCTGATCGGGATCGTCGACTGCTACGAGGCCCTGACAAACGAGGACCGGCCCTACCGCCGCGCCAAAGACCCCCTGGACACGTTGAAGCTCCTAAAGGACGACGTCGAAAGCGGCAAGTTCAATCGCGAGCTGTTCGAAAAATTCTGCTACAGCTTGATTTGAGGACAGCACGGCATCGGATGAGCCGATGCCGTGCTGCCCTCAAATCAAATAAATGCCGCACTAAAGGCATTCTCATCCGCTGTTGTCATCCCGTCCCGAATGGGGATACAATTCTTTCCGCCGACTCAAACCCGCTTAATCGAACAGGGTATGGGACCTCTCATGAACCGGTCGATTTGCTGTCGATTCATTATCACCATCATTCTCACGATGACCCATTGGGGATGCCAGGGCGCGAGCTATTACGGCCAGGCCGCCTGGGGGCATGTGCAGATCATGCTCGCGAAACGGCCGATCGCCGAATTGCTCGAAGACCCGGGCATCCCCCAGGCCCTCAGAGAAAAACTCGCCTATGTGATGGCGCTTCGCGAGTTTGCCCAAAACGACCTCCTGCTGCCGGTGGGCGACACCTACCTGGAGTATGCCGATCTCCATCGCCCCTACGTGGTGTGGAACGTCTTTGCCGCGCCGGAGCTCTCTCTGGAACCGAAGAACTGGTGCTACCCGATGGTCGGCTGCGCGCCCTATCGGGGATACTTTGAGCAAGCGGCGGCCGAGCGTTATTCGGACTCCCTGCGCGGGGACGGGTACGATGTGTTTGTCTCGGGGGTCCTCGCCTACTCCACTCTGGGGTGGTTCGACGACCCGGTGCTGAGCACATTCCTGCAGTTGGACGACGCCCGGCTCAGCGCATTGATCTTCCATGAGCTGGCCCATCGGATGCTCTATGTGCCCGGCGATACCGCATTCAACGAAAGCTTCGCCACCGCGGTCGAGGAGGAAGGTATGCGCCGCTGGGCCGCGGCCAGCCGGGCCCCCGGCCTCCTCGCCGAGCATGAACGCCGGCAGAAGTTGACCGAGGACTTCATCGCCATGGTGTCGAGGCGGAAAAACGAGTTGACCGCCATGTACGCGAGCGACCTGTCCCTGGACCGGAAGCGGATTGAAAAAGCCGCACTGTTCAGCGCGCTGCTGAACGAATTCGAAGCGGAGAAGCAAAAGATCCCCGAAATGGCAAGATATCAGCACTGGTTCGCCTCGGGACTCAACAACGCAGGGCTGGCGACCATTGCCGTCTATCATGACCTGGTGCCCGCCTTTCAGCGGATCCTGAGTCGATCCCATGGCGATTTGACCGTTTTTTACGAGGAATGCCGCAGGCTGTCCCGCCTGTCGCAATCCGAACGCCGGCAGCATCTAAAGCTGTTGATGTCCGCTCGACCGTCATAAACCCATCGTATCGGCCAGCCGCAGCCATCCGCTGCGTATTGACAGCTGTGGCCATGTCCCCTATAATATTCTGATAATGTGAGAAATTTTTTCGGGTAGTGCCGTCCGAACAACGGGTATCACCCCTTTCCCGGATCGTCACCGGCTATCCGGTTTTCCCGGACATTTCATGCTGATTTTTCGGCATCGACAAAAATGTTCGAACGACCTGCCCTTCCCGAGGATAGGACTGCATGTATAACGCCTATTTCGGATTCAGAGAAAAACCATTCAGGCTGGTGCCGAATCCGGAATATCTTTTTCTCAGCAAAAGCCACGAAGAGGCGCTGGCCCACTTGAACTATGCCATCGCCCAGGGGGACGGTTTCGTTGAAATCACCGGCGAGGTGGGCACCGGAAAAACAACACTGTGTCGAGCTTTCCTGGAGAACCTGGACGACACGACGGTGGCGGCCTACATCTTCAACCCCAAGCTGGGCCCGAAGCAGCTGATCAAGACCATCAATGACGAATTCGGCATCCAGTACAACGCCGACGACACGAAGGACCTCATCGACAAACTCAACCGTTTTCTCATCCAGAAGAAGGCGGAGCGCAAAAAAGTCATTGTCCTGATCGACGAGGCTCAGAACCTCTCGAAAACCGTGCTGGAGCAGTTGCGGTTGCTGTCGAACCTCGAGACCAGCAAAGAGAAACTGCTCCAGATCATTCTGGTGGGGCAGCCCGAGCTGGCGGAAATGCTCGACTCCCATGATCTGCGGCAGATCGGCCAGCGGATATCACTCCGCTATCAGATCACCCCGTTGAGCTTGAAGGAAACCCAGGAGTACATCCAGTACCGGCTCAACATCGCTTCCCAGAAACGCTCGCCCCTGTTTGACCCCTCCGCCATCCGCCGCATCTACGCCCATTCGCGCGGAATCCCGCGGGTGATCAACATCGCCTGCGATCGGGCCCTGCTCACCGCCTTCGGCATGAACCGGCACAAAGTGACGGGCCGGATCGCCGACATCGCCTTGTCGGAAATGACCCACCGCGGGCATGTCCGCCGATCGCCTCTCATGGAAGGCCGCTACGCATTCGGGCTGTTTGCACTGTTCTGCCTGCTGGCAGTGGCGCTTCTCTACCATAAATCCTTGAGCGAGGCCGTGAGCTCGTTTTTCACCCCCCGGCCGGCTGCCACCGGCTCCGCCGCGCCGGCGGGCGAAACGGCCGGCGCCCCTACGGCAGAACCTCTCCGTCCTCCCACCGCGGCCGCCGGCACCTCGACTTCCGGTTCTAAGATGGAGGCGAAAGCGCCGATCCCGGGCACTGAGCCAACGGCCGCACTGCGTGAAGGCGCGCGCCTGCCCGATCACCTCAAACGCGCAGACAGCCGCGCCTCGCGGCAAGCGGCGCTGGCGGAAGTCATGGGGGCCTGGGGGGCGACCCTTGAGCCGAAACATTATCTCGAGGCGGTCGACGACGACCCGACCTTTTTCAATCTCTCCGCCAAAGCCGCAGGCTTTCTCGTCCAGCGCATCGAGGGGGACCTGGCGTTCCTGCGCCGGCTGAACATGCCGGCCATTCTGGAGTTTCGTTCCTCCGGAAAACAGCCCCACTCCTACCTGGGGTTGACCGCGGTCGACGGCGCCAAATTTTTGCTCAAAACCGGCGCCGGCGAACGCGCCATCGAAAGCGATGCGGGCGAGCTCGGCCAGAGCTGGAACGGCGTGGCGTACCTCCCCTGGAAAAACTTTCTCTCGCTCTCGGGCACCATTCCCGGGAACGCCCCGGCGGACTCGGTGCTGGCCCTGAAAATGCTGTTGCGCGACCTTGGCTACACCGGCATCCCGTTGAGCAAGGACTACGACGGCACCACCCAGAAAACGGTCGAGCAAATTCAAGCCAAGTATGGTGTGCCTGTAGACGGGGTGGTCGGCAATCTGACCAAAATCATTCTTTACCGTGAGGGGAACCACTTCGACATCCCCCGGCTCGTTTCAAACTAAGCCATTTGTGGACGGATTTTGTGAGCTCGATTCTGAAAGCCCTCAAGAAGATTGAAACCACCGGGGTCTCCGAGGAGCCCAGCGGCCAACAGGTGCCCTCTGGCCTGCAGGCGATGTTTGCGCCGCAGTTGGGAGCACGGTGGTACACCCGCCGGGGTGTCCTGTGGTTGCTGGGTGCCATGTTTCTGGCAGCCGGGGCCGCCGCCTATTACGGGTGGTCCAACGGCAGCTCACCGTCTCAGACGGCCGGTGTGGCACGCGAGGTACGATCTCCGTTGCCTCCCGGCCAGACAACGCCGCCGCCGCCGGCCAAGCCGATCCCGACGCCCCCCCCGGCCCCGGCTCCCCGGCCGACCGAAGGCGTTGACGGCCCGGCCGCCGCAGCGGGCCAACCCAAGGCCGCCCCCCCGGTTCAGGCGCCGCCCCCCTCAAGCCGCATCCGCCCGCGGGACGGCGGTGGGCCGACGGGGTCCGAAACACGGCCGCCGTCGGCCCAAAGGAGCGCACCGGCAGCCCGCCCGGCGTCCGGCCGATCCCCCGAGGACAGCCTGAGCCGTCTGGAGGAATCCAAACTCAAAGTGATGGCCATCGCCTGGACCGACGATCCCGCACGGCGACTGGCTGTCGTCAACGGGCACATCGTCAAGGAGGGGGAATCCGTCGAAGGTTACAACGTCATGCAGATCCGCAAGGATGACATCATCGTCAACGACGGCGGCCGGTCCTGGCGGGTGGAGCTCAACCTCAAAGCCCAACCCTGATGAAATCGCACCCGTATGGTTTTCTGCGCCAGTCTTTCCAACCCGCAAATCCGTTGACCGCACCGTTTACAGATATCTCGGCTGCGATTTCATTGCACTTTACCCTACCGGGAAAAGCCCTACCATGCGGAAGGCCCCTTTAACATTAGCCACGCCATGGGCGTGGTTAATCTTGTTTGACGACGGCGACGACCTCTATTTCCACCCGGGCCCCCCGGGCGAGCCCGTTCACGCCCATGGCACTGCGCGCCGGGAGGTGGTCGGTGAAAAAGGTGACATAGACCTTGTTCATTTCGGCCCACTCGTTCATGTCCGCCAGCATGACCGTGGCCTTGACGACATGATGAAGCGAAGAGCCGCAGCGCTCCAGCGCGGCCTTGATGTTTTCCATGGTCTGTCGGGTTTCGGCGGCAATACCGCCGGACACCACCTTGCCGGAGCTGTCCGTTCCCAGTTTGCCGGACAGATAAAGCATGTCACCCACGCGCACGGCCTCTGAAAACGGCAGGCCTTTCATGGCGTCCGAGGTGAGGTATTCAACATTCGTCTTGAGTTTGGTTTTCATGTCGTTCCTCCAGGAAGGTTTGACCGCGGAACGGTCTTTGTGCTACTGGGGACGCCCATACGGCAAACCGCCGGCGCCCCTGTCTCCAGAATCAGATTTCACTTGAGAGCGATGCCATGAGTTCCCCCTTAGCAGATTATCCCGTCGTGGTCGACATCCCGGTGGCCTGGGGCGAGATGGACGCCTACGGCCACGTAAACAACATCGTCTATTTCAGGTATTTCGAGACCGCCCGCATGGCCTACTTCGAGAAGCTGGCGTCCCCCGATTTCGTCAACCGCAACCCCCTGGGGCCCATCCTGGCCTCCACGTCCTGCCGCTTCCGGGCGCCGCTGGCCTTCCCCGACCGCATCTCGGTCGGCGCCCGCGTCGCGCGGGTCGACGAAGACCGCTTCGTCATGTTCTACGCGGTCTACAGCCACCGGCTTCAAAGGCTCGCCGCCGAGGGCGAAGGCACCATCGTCTGCTTCGATTACCGGGAAAACCGCAAGGCCCCGCTTCCGGCTGAGCTGAAGCAAAAGATCTCCGCGCTTGAAAACTCGGCCGGACCGATCGCGTCCTGAAACTCCTGGAGCCGTTGCCTGATCATATCCTCTTTGTTTTAAAGACATCCAACGCCCGGCCGTCGATTGCGGCCAACCCCAGACCGATCAAGCCCATGCCTACAAGATGCTTGATCTGAATGTGCTCACCGAGAAAGGTCACGCCGAGCAGAATGGCGCTGACGGGATGGACCGGAAACAAACAAAACTTGACCGTTGCAGATCTTTTTAGATAATATCCAACATTCTGACCGTTGCTGCCATCGCACGGCTTTTCCGATTTTTTTTAATGCGGTTTCGGCCATCAAGTTGGGTTGTTCCCATTTTCAGGTGAGAGGACGCTTCCAAGCGGAGTATGGCCGGCTGGTTTGACACGGTTCGCACGAAACGGAGGGGCTTTGCCGCCATTTGAGCTCGACGCACCGGTCCGGCGCAGCCTGGCAATGGTCGCGGCCTGGCTGGTCGTCGTCAACATTTTCGCCCTCCTGGCGTTCAACCGTTTGAATCTCGCCCCCGACACCTCGATGGAATGGATGTCCCCGCAGACCGTCCGTCCGGTTCAACCGGACTGGAACATCATCGACCTGCACAATCGCTGGGACTCTTACTGGTATCTCGACATCGCTGAAAACGGATATTACCTGCGCGGCGAGAAAGGTCAGGCCAACATCGTATTTTTCCCGCTCTATCCGCTGCTGGTGCGCATGGCGGCACCTCTGGCGGGCGGCAACCTGGTGCTGGCCGGCTGGATGGTGAGCAGCGTGTTCCTGGCGCTGGCTGTATGGATGCTGGTCCGGCTGACCCAGGAGTTCCATCCCGGCATCGATCCCATGCGGCCGGTTGTGTTTCTACTGGCATATCCGGCCGCGTTTTTTCTCAACGCGGTCTATTCCGAATCGCTGTTTCTGTTCCTGTCCCTGGCCATGGTGTTTTGGGCGCGCCGAGGCAACTTCTGGCTGGCAGCTGTTTTCGCAGGGCTGGCCTCGGCCACCCGGGTCGCGGGCGTGTTTCTGTTCGTGCTCCTGCTGGTCGAATTCGTCCAGACCCACGGGTGGCGCGCGTTGTTCACACGCCGGGTCTGGCCGCTG
Organism: uncultured delta proteobacterium; assembly: GCA_963716325.1. Classification (GTDB taxonomy): domain Bacteria; phylum Desulfobacterota; class Desulfobacteria; order Desulfobacterales; family SpSt-501; genus SpSt-501. Next base: position 86,286 of record CAVQTH010000056.1, read on the forward strand.
GCGCTGGCGCCGGTCGGCATTCTCGCTTTTTTTGTTTACCACTGGATCGCATTCGGCGATTTCTTTCTCTATATCAAGGTGCAGAGCACTTATGGACGAGACTTCGCAATGGATGCGGCCGATTTTGAGTTTCGCAACGGCGCCGATCTTGTCGTCACGGTGCTGGACTGGTTCTTCATCGCCGCGGCCATCCTCATGGGCTTCATCGCGCTCCTGCGGCTGAGGCTCTCCTACGGCGTTTATATGCTGGTCTCGCTGGGCATTGCCTTGGGCAGCGGGTCGTTTCTGGGGGCGGCACGCTACTCCATGGTGCTTTTCCCGATCCACCTCATCGGGGCGGGCATCGGTTCGGCGGTGGGCCGCGGCGCCTGGCTGTTCGGGTCGGTCCTGCTGCTGGCGCTCGACATCATCTGTTTCGTGAACCATTACTGGGCCGGCTGACGACGCCGGATCAAAGGACAGGCGACATCCGCCCGAGAAAGGCGTGCTCCTCGACTATGGAAACCGACAATTCATCCGCAACCCCGGCCGCTGAACCCGGTGCTTCTTCCCGGGAAGCCGGCGCACCCGGCCGCCTCGACCTCAGTCTGATCATCCCCGCCTTCAATGAGGCGCAGAACATCCCCCTGCTGCACCGTCGGGTCTCCGAGGTGCTGCAAGGTTATATCCCGCACCAATGGGAATTGATCTTCATTGACGACGGCAGCCGCGACGCCACCTGGTCGGAAATCAGCCGATTGGCCGCAGAAAACAAAAACGTCAGAGGCATCCGCCTGTCCCGGAATTTCGGCCACCAATACGCGCTTCTGGCCGGAATGGAAATGGCGGACGGGCAAGCGGTCATCATGATGGACTGCGACCTGCAGCACCCCGTGGAAATGCTCCCGCTCCTTCTTCAAAAATGGCGGGAGGGGTTCTTGGTGGTGAAGACCCTGCGACAGGACGTCGGCGACATGGGCTGGTTCAAGCGCTGGTCCTCGCGCAATTTCTATCGCCTGTTTTCGTTTCTCAGCGGCGTGGATTTGCAGCCCGGCCTGGCGGACTTCCGGTTGCTGGATCGAAAGGCGCTGGAAGAGATGCTGCGCTTCAGGGAGGAGGGCCTGTTCCTGCGAGGCCTGACCGAATGGATCGGCTTCCCCTCCTGTGCCGTCCCTTACCAGCCGGGAAAACGCGTGCACGGGAAGACCCAATACAGCCTGAAAAAAATGATCAAACTGGGCTGGCGGGGGGTGAGCTCCTTTTCGATCATGCCCTTGCGCATCGGCATGCTCATCGGCATGGTCGGCAGCCTGCTATCGGCATTGGCCATACTCTATGTCTTTTTCGGCCGGTTTTTCGGCAAGGGACTGGTTCCCGGCTGGGCCTCGACCCTGATGGTGATCTCGCTGCTGTTTTTCCTTTTGTTCATCTACCTCGGGGTTCTCGGCGAATACATCGGCCGCATGGTCGTCGAAGTGCGGCGCCGCCCGCGTTTCATCGTCAGCGAGACCAAGGGCTTTGCCGGCCGCCGCCCGCTGCCCCATGACTGACCTTCGCCCGAACGCCGCCCCCGGCAATCCATCCGGGCACCGCCCATTGATCCGCCTGGTCGTCAACGCCGACGACTTCGGGATATCCGATCGCATCAATGCCGGCATCCTGCAGGCCCATCGCGAGGGGATCGTCACGGCAACCTCCCTGATGGCCGCAGGCCGCGCCTTCGAACATGCCGTTCAAGTCTCGCGCACCACTCCGTCGCTGGACGTGGGCGTGCACCTGACCCTTGTCGCCGAAGCCCCTTTGCTCCGCAGAAAGTCCTCGTTGGTTGGCAGCGAAGGGCGTTTCCCCGCAAGCGCCGGCGCCTTCACCTGCCGATGGTTGACCGGGAGCGTCCGCAGGGCCGATGTTGCGGCAGAGTGGTCGGCACAGATCGAACGCGTCCTGGAGAATGGAATCCGGGTGTCACACCTGGACAGTCATCAGCACGTGCATGTCCTGCCGGGGCTGTTCGATCTGACCTGGGAGCTTGCCGCGCGTTACGGCATCCCGTTTGTGCGCGTACCGGTCGAAGACCTGCGGGCGGGCGGGCCGCCAAGCCTTCACGGGATGACCCGCATGCTGGGCTCAACGGTTCTGCGGGTGTTATGGATGATCGGCCGTCCGGCGAAAACCGGGCCGGCCCGATGCCGGTCACTACGTTTTCTGGGGTTTCAGGACGGCGGCCGACTGGATGTGAAGCGCCTGCGACAACTGCTCGGCCGACTGCGTCCGGGCGGAGTGCATGAGCTCATGTGCCACCCGGGATTTCCCCCGGCTGAGCCGGACATAAGAGACTGGCAATACAGCCATGCAGAGGAACTGCAGGCCCTCACCCATCCCTCGATCCGATCCGAGATCGCCGCCCGGGGCATTCGCCTGTGCAATTTTAAAGATTTGACGCAGTCAAATCTTTCGAGCGACGAAAAGATAGTGGCTGATCCAATTCGCGGATGACAGCGGCCGTTCTTCGGCGATGCTGAAACCGGCGTCGACGATCGCCGCCCGGTAGATCCCGGGGGACTCAAAGTGCGGCCGGTCACCTTTGGTGATCCCGAAAAGAGTCACCGAGAGCGTCTCCTGGGCCATGATCGCCCAGTATTTCCAGCGCGGCCGGTCAACGACCTCCTTGACGATCAAGAGGCCCCCCCGCCGGAGCGCCCGGGAACACCCTTCCAGGATCTCGCTCCACACGTCTTTCCGTACGGTGTAAAGCACATCGAAAATCGAGACCGCATCGAAAGACGCCTCCGGGAAGGAGCCGAGGCCTCTCGTGGAAAATTCCACTCCGGCAAGAGCGGTCCGGCGCGCCGTTTCGATCTTGGCCGAATCGTGGTCGATACCGCAGATTTTCAGAGCGTGCCGCGACGGGTCCCTCGACAAGAGGTTGATGAGCAGCCCGTGGCCGCAGCCCACGTCCAGCACCGCCCCCTGGTACGGGAACCGGTCCAGGAGCGGGCTGAACGGGCAAGTCAGGGCACGCGCCACGACATGCAGCCTGGTCGGCAGCCCCTCTCCCTGGTAGGCCTTCCAGGCCGTCCGCACGCTAGTCCATGGTGTTCAAACATCGCCCAGTATTGAGCGCCCACGGGGACTCCAAGCAGCTTTTTCTCGATGATGGACAGCACCTTCAACCGCTGCCATCCGGGAGGAAAGACGTTCACATAGGCGTGTTGGATGAAGCGAAATGCGTTTTTCCCGAACAAGGTCTTTGTCGAATTCAGCGTCAACAGGCGCGCGTCGCCGTCGAAAGGGCACATTTTGACGAGCAGGCGGGTGATCGGGTTGAACGGGTTGTGCTCCCAGATCACCAGCCTGGCAGCGGGTTTCATCCGGCGGGCGAGAGTCTCCACCGTTGCTGCCCTCTCGGCGGGCGGGATGTGATGGAACACATGGCAGCTGATCACGAAATCGAAGCGGACGCCCTCGGGCAGCTGGTCCAGATCAGTCACCAGGCAGACACGATCATCGCCTATGAGGCGCTTGGCCTCGCCGATGGATTCCGCGGACGTGTCAAAGCCGAACAGCTGCAACCGGCCATCTTCCGTCAGCGGCTTTAAGCGGTCTGACTCGAGCATGGATTTGAGCATCCGGCCGTTGCCGCACCCAAAATCCAGATAAAAGAACTCCTTGCCGGCGTAGCCGTCGGAGATCCATCGTGAGACGCAGGCCGCCCGGTGGCTGATGAAGTCGGCGCTGTGGACGCCGGGGGGCAGGTTGCGGTTGTGGATCCGCTCATAATCGCGGGCCACTGTGTCGAAAACGTTTTTCCCCATGACGGAACAACACCTCACCATTCACGATGGTCATCTCAACCGCGGAGCGTGGCTTTTTGGCACAGTCCCCCCATGCTGACGGGTCAATCACCCCCTGCCGGCCGCCTTGCTGTAAAGCGGCGAGATGTCGCGCAACGTCGTCACCACGGTTTTGAGCGATTTGAGAAAACGGTCCACGTCTTCCGCGGTGTTGTCCACGCCGAAGGCAATCACGAGCGTCCCCTGGGCATCGGCATGGCTCAGACCGATCGACAGCAGCACGTGGGAGGCGCGCAGGGAGCCGGTGGCGCAGGCCGAGCGCGTCGACACCCCGATGCCTTCGTCGTCCAGCATGAGCATGACGCTCTCGCCTTCGATGTACTTGACCGAGGCCGACACCAGGTGCGGCAGGCTGTGCACCGGGTGGGTGTTGATGATGACCTCGTCCAGAACCTGCGGCAGCTCACGCAGGAACTTGTCTTTCAGACCCTTCAGGTAGGCGTAGCGCTTTTCGATGTCGCGCGCGGCGATCTCGGCCGCGGCCCCCATGCCGATGACGCCGATCAGGTTTTCGGTGCCGGCGCGCTTGTTGTTCTCCTGAACGCCACCGTCGAGAATCGGATAAACCTTGGCCCCGCGCCGGATGTAGAGCCCGCCCACGCCCGCCGGGCCGTAGAACGTGTTGGACGCGAAGCTCACCAGGTCCGCCCCGATCTTCTTGACGTCAAACGGGACGATGCCCACGGAGTCCACGGCGTCGGTGTGAAACAGGATTTTTTTCTCACGGGCAATGGCGGCGATCTCCTCGATCGGCTGGATCGTGCCGGTCTCGTTGTTGCTGTGCATCACGGATATCAGGATGGTCTCTTTCGTGACGGCCTCGGCCACATCCCGGGGGTTCACCCGCCCCTTGTCGTCCACGGAAAGGCTGGTCACGGTGAAGCCGTCGGACTTGATGCGCCGCAAGCTGCGGATGACGGCGTTGTGCTCGACGTTGGTGGTGACGATGTGCTTGCCCTTGTCCGCGTTGGCCATGGCCACGCCCTTGATGGCGTGGTTGTCGGCCTCGGTGCCGCCGGAGGTGAAGACGATTTCCTTCGGGGTGTCGGCGTTGAGCAGTTTGGCCACCTGCACGCGCGCCTTTTCCAGCGCCGCCGCGGCCTCCTCGCCGGCTTTATGCTGGCTGGAGGGGTTGTGATAGTCGCGGTTGATCGCATCGATCATCACCTGCTTGACTTCCGGCAGGAGCGGATTGGATGATATGTGATCCAGGTTGATGTACTTCATTCACATGCCCCTTTCCCCATCGTCCGACATCAGTGTTCTTCCTTGAGGTCGTGCTGGCAGGCCTCACAAAACGACACTCCACCCTCGATTTCCACATCGCAGTAAGGGCAGTAACACTTATCGCCATGAGAATGTTCGTGCTCATCCTTGCGCTTGGGTTCCGGCCGCTCGATGCCGGCTTTGCGGTCTTCGTAGTCCTTGATGGCCAACTGCAGCGCATCCGCCCCCAGGTTGGAGCAGTGCAGCTTGTTCTTGGGAAGTCCTTCCAGGGCATCCGCCACGTCCTTGTTGGTGATCTTCTTGGCCTCTGCCAGGCTCTTGCCCTTGGCAATCTCAGTCAGCATGCTGGACACGGCGATGGCCGAACCGCAGCCGAAGGTCTGGAACTTGATGTCTTCAATGCACTCCTTTTGTATCTTGAGATAGATCGTCATCATGTCCCCGCACAGGGGGTTGCCGACCTCGCCGATACCGTCCGCACCCTCGATGGTGCCAACGTTGCGGGGATTGCGGAAGTGGTCCATCACGACCTTGTTGTACATCATGGCCTCGTCTCCTCTCCTCTTTGTATGCTCGCGGTTGAGCGGAAGAATAATCATTCGTGCTGCTTAGTAAAGCATCCGCCGCCCCGAACGTCAATCGATGACCGGCACCTGAGCCTCTCGGACCCTGCACGACTTTCATGACAAGCGCGCTCCCGCCATGTCATACCCTGGTTTGATGTCCGTCCGCAATCATCCCGACCGGTGTGTCACCCGTTTGACTTATAGAAGATAAGCGAATAAATCTAAACGTAATTTTTCCCATTGGCACCAAAAGGCGACGTCGTTTGATGGCATTCACCCCACGAATCAAAATTGCGCTCCTGGCCGCATCGGTCGCGGCCTTTTTTCTGGTAGTGCTCCTGGTGGTCCTCCCCACGGTCCTGGTCAACCGACCCGAAACCCGGGCGGCCCTGCAACAGCGCCTGGGCGCCATGCTCGGCGGCGAGGTCGCCTTCGATCGGGTCAAGCTCACGCTGTTTCCCAGGCTCTGCGCCACCGTCGGTCATCCCCGCCTGGTTATGCCCGACAAGGTCTCCGCCCGGGCGGCCGAGATCGACGTGTGTCTCAGGCTTTTGCCGCTTTTGCGCGGCCAGGTGATGGCCGACACCATCAAGGTGCAGTCGCCTGAAATCCATCTGCCGATAGCCCCGCTCGATTCCGCCGGAGCCGGCCCGGGTTTCCCCGACCCGCGCCAGCTGTTGGAGCGCATGGCCGAACCCCTGAAGCAGATCCCCGTGACCGCGATCGAGGTCACGGACGGCCGGGTGGAACTCACCGGGACCGGCGGGCAGCGTTTTGAATTCCGCAACCTGAGTCTTCGTTTTCAGCACAGCGGCGAAGGGCTGGAGTGGTCGCTTCAGGGCGAATCCGATGTCCTTAAAACCTTTTCCGCGCGCGGCCACCTGGAAACGGACACCCTCAAGGGGACGACCACCCTTCAGGTCAGCGACTTCAGGCCTCAGCCCCTGCAGGCGTTTTTCCTGCCGGGTGCCGCCTTTCAAGTCCTCGATACGCGGCTGGACCTGGACGTGTCGGTTGCCTTGGAAGGCCCCGGCCGGGCCACCGCCACCATCGCGGGAAAAGCGCCGACGCTCGCCCTCGGCTACAAGCACCGGGAGACACGTCTGAGCGTCGACCGGTTCGCCGCCCAGATGGAGCTTTCGGGAGATCGCCTCGCCGTGTCGGTGTCCGAGTTTTCGTCCGCCACCCCCCGGGCGTCGCTTGAACTCGCCTTCGTCATCGACGAGAAGGCTCATCCCAAAATCGACATCGACCTCAAGGGCCGCAGCGACCTGGCCGGCGCGCGGGACTTCACATTGGCCATGCTGCAGGAGATCCCGGAAGTCCTGCTCGTCTGCGACATCGTGCGCAGCGGAGAAGTCCCCCAGATCCACGTGAACCTGCACGGGGACTCGTGGGACGACCTGGCCGACCTGAACAACCTCCTGATCAAAGGGCGCCTGGAAAACGGCAGTGTTTACCTTCCGTGGATCGACCTCGCCCTGAATGAGGTTTCCGGGGACGTCCTGATCGCAGGGGGAATTTTAGAGGGCCAGGACCTGAAGGGCCGCTACAAGGGCACCCGCGCCGAAAACGGAACCTTGCGCGTGGGCCTCTCCTTGGCCGACCCGGTTCTCCAGCTCGACATTTTTGCCCACGCCGAGCTCTCGGCGCTGCCCGCGTTGCTGGCGCAAGTGGTCCCGGACCCCGTGTTTCGCAAGGAGGTGGCACTTATCCGGGAGTTCTCCGGCACGGCCCAGGGGACCCTGCGGCTCAACGGCACCCACACGGACGTTGCGGTGGAGGTGCAGGCTTCTGAACTCGACGTGAAAGCACGCTACGAACCCATCCCCTACCCCCTGGCATTCCAGGGCGGCCGGTTTGGCTACCGGAGTGACGGCGTCGACATGCACGGGGTCGATGTTGCCATCGGGAATTCAAAGCTCTCCCGGGTCGACCTCGTGATCGGGATGGATTCCGACCAGGACCTGCATCTGGAAGGTGCCACGCCGGAAGCCGTCGTCGATCTGGCGGAGTCCTTCAACATCTGCCGCGACGTTCCAGGCCTTGACGCCTTTCGCACCGTCGAAGGCCGCGCCTCTCTCCGCAACGCGCATTTTACCGGAAAAGCCCTGAAGCCTGAGACCTGGCGGTTCCGATCTGAGGGAGTCATCCAGAACCTGCATGTGGATTCGGAATTTCTCCCGGCTCCGCTGAAGGTCGCCTCAGGGCCCTTTGAATGGCGCGGCACCGTTGTGCGTTTCGAGGGCTGGAATGCCCTGTTGGGGGAATCCACCCTCAACGGACTGGCGTGCGATTTTGACTGGAGCGGCACGCCTTCGGTGAGCCTCCGCGCGGAGGCCGTCAGCGCTTCGGTGGCAGAGCTTTATGCCTTTTTGGAAAGCAGCCGGCAGCATGACCTGCCGCTCGAACCCTTCGCACCGCTATCGGGCACGATCCGGTTCAGCGGTGCGCAATCCCGGCTGAGTTTCCCCGCGGGGGTCTCCCCGCTGGTGGAAGTCAGCGCCGCGCTGGAGACCGCCTCGATCGGCTCGCCCCGGCTGGATCACCCGCTGGAATTGAATTCCGGACGCATTCTTTTGAAGGGTACGCGCCTCGACGTGCAGGATGTGAACGCCGCTCTCGGGAAATCCGAAATTAAACGGTTCCGGCTGCGCGCGGATTGGGGCGAGAGCGGGGATCTGGACGCGGCCGCGGATGCGGCCATCATCCACGGCGAAGATCTTTTCCCAAGCGTGGCCGGGTGGCCTGGACTGAATGCGGTGCGTGAGGACATCGTCGGCCTGCGGGGAACCGTCACCGTCTCCGATCCGAGCCTCAAAGGCCCCATTCGCGACCCTCGCCGCTGGCGCCTGAAGGCCGTGGCGGAGGTCACGGATATCGTCATTACCACGACCTTCCTGGATGAACCGATCCGGATCCCTGCGGGGCGCTTGGCCGCCGCCGAGGTCGAGTCGAGCGAAGGCAGCGTCACCGAATTGCACATAGATGCCACCCGGCTGAGTATCGGAACGGATGCCGCGGTCGTAAGTGGGGATATCGCGTTTTCACCGGCCGAAATGCGCCTGGACCTGGATGTCGTTGCAGATACCCTCGACTGGAACAAAATCGAGAAGATCTCCACGCGCATGAGCCGAACGCCGGCCGGGGGAGAGCCGACCGGTGCGGGGGCGGGTCGGCCTGCGGGCCGAACATTTCATGATCGATCGTTTCCGCAACACCCCGTTTTATGCCGATGCCACCCTCACCCCCCAAGGCGTAACCGTGCTCATCGAGCGGGTGGGTTTTTGCGAAATGACCCTCATCGGCCGGATCAGCTTCGACGGGCCCATGGTGGATGCATACATAGTTCCCGTGGTGGAGGGCATGGCGCTGGACAGCGTCGTGTCCTGCCTGACGGCCGAAAAAAGCAAGATCACCGGCAATTTCAACCTGAGCGGGGCACTCCAGGCGAATGCCCGCCGGGAGGACCTCACCAAGGCCTTGGAGGGGCGGGTTACCTTTGTTGCCGAGGACGGCAGCATTCTGCAGTCGCTTTTTTTCGCAAGGCTTTTCTCTTTGCTCAATCTGACCGAAATCTATCGCGGGCAATTGCCCGATCTGCGCAGCCAAGGGCTGGACTACAAGCGCTCGGTGGCTGCAATCGAAATCAAGGACGGAACGGTTTTCGTTAATGACTGGTCGATCGAAGGCCGCACTTACTGGATGGGCTCCCGCGGCGAAATCGACATCGCCAGCCAGAAGATCGATTTCACCATCCTGGTGTCGCCCTTCAAGACCATCGACCGGATCATCAACTCCATCCCCGGCGTCCGCTGGATCCTCGGGGGCCGGCTGGTCGCCATTCCGATGAAGGCGACGGGCGACCTTGAGGATCCTAATGTGACTGCGCTTTCGCCCTCCGCCGTGGGATCCAGTATCCTTGATATGATTCAGCGCACCCTGACGTTGCCCATCGAAATCATCCAGCCGCTGGTCCCGGGCATGGAGAGTCGGGAAGGCAGCACCATCACCCGTTAGGGGACCCCGCATGTACCGGCCGCTTGACTTTCAGTTTACTGAGACTAACTATCACAATCAGCAAGGGTTCAAGCAACCGTGTTTAGAGTCAAGGGTTAATTTCACTCTGTCGCCACATTGTCTGGTTACGAACCATCGCGTTTAAGATAGCCAAAAGTTTTCGCATACAGGCAACGATGGCGACTTTAAAACATTTGCCGGCTTCTCGGAGCCGCTGGTAAAATTGTCGAATGATGGGATTGAACCGAATCGCCGACAACGCGCTCATATACAGCGCGGCGCGCACCTGGGCTCGGCCGCCCCAGATCGTGCGCCGTCCCTTGTACTTGCCACTGTCGCGGTTCAGTGGGGCAACGCCGGTGAGGCAAGCGATTTTCTTGCGATCCAGTTGGCCCAGCTCCGGCAAGCAGCTGATCAGCATGGCCGAGGTCGCTGGCCCAACGCCAGGGGCACTCTGTAAGATTTGGTCTCTGGTGTGCCACAGCGGGCCATTTTTAATGTTACGTTTGATCTCATCGTCCACTTGTTTCAGGCGCTTTTGCAACCAGCGGATATGCGCCTGGATATCGCGCTGATTGCGCCGGGTGGCTGCTTTAAGTCGGTTGGTTTCGGCGACGATCATATCAACGATCTGCCGGCGCCGTGTGACCAAGCCGGTAAGCTCCTGAGAGGGACTGTCCTTCAAGGGGCGCAACTCAGGCTTAACGGCACTGGCAAAGCGAGCGATGACGCTGGCGTCGATGCTATCGGTTTTAGCCAGCCGGCCGATGGACTTGGCAAAATCGCGGATCTGACGCGCATTGACGACCACCACCGGAAGCCCCGCGGCGGCAAGGGTGCTGACCGCTAAGGTTTCGTAACCGCCGGTGGCTTCGAAAACGATGAGCCGCAATTCGATGGGCTTAAGCCGCTTGATGAGCTCATCTATTCCGTCGGGACTGTTCGGCACGCGGAAAGTATCCTGCGTCGGATAGACGCAGACATCCAGCGTGTCCTTGGAAACATCGATGCCAACAAAATACTCTGTGCTCATAGGTTCCTCCATTTCCCTGCCTTGCGGGATGCGGGCTCTGAAGCGCCCAGGCAACCGTTCGGGTTAGTGGAAGACTCGGTGTGGCGATCCGTGCTTGAACACGGTCTTTGTGTATACCAAGGGGCCATCGATCTGCCACACCGAAACGTTGAGTCCATTCGACTCTAAGCACAGATGAATGTATTCTTTAAATCAAAGAAAAAATACAAGGGCTAAGATACAAGGGGTCGAGGGGCCCGGGGTTCAAGTGAACCAGCCGAAGCTCCTCGCCTGTGCATCTTGGGTCCTGAAACTTCAATCCAAACTATCAAGATGGTCCACTCAACCGAAGCATCTGGCTGTAAGCGGCTCTATTTCTTGAAGGCTTGCCGTTGAGTGGCGGGCGGAGGCAGATCATGGCATATACCTGTAAGACCTGTGGTGCGGTGGCGAACGAACCGGGCCATCTGTGCAACCCCTGCGGAGACAAGGCCAAATGCACGTTTTGCGGCGCTCCCGCAGTTGACCCGAAACATGTTTGCAAGGACAAATTGTCCGCCATGAAGTATGTTTGCGGCGGGTGCGGACGGGTGGCCATGGAATCGGGCCATCTCTGCAAGCCGGGCCCCATCAAGTAGGAATCAGGCGGGCGGCCGAATCGCCCGCCTGGTTTTTTTCAGATTCATTCGTGATGGACCGCCACGCCCTCCAATTCGAACAGGGGCCGATACGGCCGCCCAACGAGGCGCAGAGCCTGCTGTTGCGTTTCAGCCGCAACTGCCCCTGGAACCAGTGTCTCTTCTGCCCCGTCTACAAGGGGCGGACATTCTCACTGCGACCGGTTGCGGAGATCAAAGAAGACATCCGGACGGCACGCCGGATCGCCGACGAGGTCTCTTCGGTGTCCCGCAGCCTCGGCCACGGCGGAGCCGTAACGGACGCCGTGATCAGCAGCATCTTCAGCGGCGGCTCGTACCCCGGCAGCTACCGCAGCGTGGCCGCCTGGATGTACTACGACACCGGCGCTTGTTTCCTGCAGGACGCCGACAACCTCATCATGCGGACGGAGGAGCTGATCGAGGCGCTCACCTTCCTTCGTCAGACGTTTCCGGAAATCCGCCGGGTGACCACCTACTCGCGTTCGCGCACCGTGACCAAAAAGCCGTTGGACGCGCTCAAACGGATTCACCGGGCCGGTCTCGACCGGGTCCACATCGGGCTTGAAACCGGCTACGACCCGCTCCTAAAGCTGATGAAAAAGGGCGTTACCGCCGCGCAGCACGTGGAGGCAGGACGCCGGTTGGTGGAAGCGGGGCTGGAGGTTTCCGAATATGTCATGCCGGGCCTCGGCGGCCGGGAGATGTGGCGCGAGCATGCCATCGAAACGGCCAACGTGCTCAATCGGATCAACCCGCACTTCATCCGACTGCGCAGCCTGCGCGTCCCCACACGCGTCCCGCTGCACGCCAAGCTGCAGGATGGGTCGTTCCACATGCTGACGGATGACGAGGCGGCGGAGGAAATCAGGGTTTTCATCGAACACCTGGACGGGATCACCAGCACCGTGACGAGCGATCACATCATGAACCTGCTCGAAGATGTGGGCGGAAAACTCCCGGAAGACAAACCGAAAATGCTGGAAGTGCTGCGGACCTACCAGGAACTGCCGGACGCCGAAAGGCTGATCTACCGGGCGGGCCGCCGCGGGGGCGCCTTCCGTTCAATCCGGGATCTGGAGCGGGACCCCGTTTCCTATCGTAAAATCAAACGCCTGATCGAAGACGTGCAGCGAAGGGAAGGCCCGCAGGGGGTGGAAAAGCTCATCAGCGAAATGGTCGACCAGTACATTTAGACTCTTAGAGGGATTTCCCAAGTAGGGAAATTTTATAGCCGATAGCAATAAAAGAGGCAGGATCCGTCTTGACCCTGCCTCATTAAACTTCGCCCTCAATCAGTACGGCGTGTTTGATCATTCCCCCGGCAATTATTTCCTCCTCCTAAAGGCTGTCACCGCCGCCAAGCCACATCCAAGCAGAAGCATGCTGGCAGGTTCCGGCACAGCAGCGGCCCCGTAAATGTCGATTGAAACCTCAGATTTTGCGTCGAAAGACAGCCCTGTAAAATTGACCCAAATGTTGTCGGCATCAAAGCTGACCCGCGACACACCTAAGCCAGATAAATTCGTCAGAGGGTTTATGGAAAACCCGGTAAAAGAGTCTATGGTGTTGTATATATCTTGGAGCCTGAAACCATTGAATCCCCCGGGGCTCAACGCAAATTCGCCTTTGCTGTTAAAATCAATATGGATATTGGCGTCTGAGATGTCTAGCGGCCCGCGACCGTCGACAAAGTTGGCAATCTCGATGCCTTCACCAACCGTGTAGTTGCCATTGGCGGCAAGTGAATAAGGAGTCGACAAGTAGGAATAAAAGTACTGATAGTTGACTATGTTACCATTAAACAAGGCTGCGTTCGCCGGCACGGAAAGGATGAGCAGTGGTCCGGCTAAAACCCCAAATAAACAAGAATTCCAGATTGATTTGCATCTCATAACGCCTCCCTGCCTATGCTGCAATCACTTGAGCCAGCAATAAGGATTCTCTTTTTACCCAAGAGCAAGAAAGCACATTTCATGCCAAATACGATAGCATTCTTTGGATGTGTTATTGATTCCCGATCAAGTTGTGTGAAAACCAGGTGGTTATACCCCTAATTTTATGGCTTCCACCCCAGTTTCTTCCACACATATTCAGCAACGTATTTGATTTCCGCTATTTTCAACCCATAACCCGCCGCCAGCATCAACCCGATGAACGCGGACCCCACCGCGGCCGACACAACCAGGCTGCCGGCGAAGCTGGAGGGGTCCACCCATTCAGTGGCAGCCTCCCGGATCAACGCCAGAACCAGAGCCATGCCGCCGCTGAGCACACCGATCTTGAGATAAAACCGGAAGATCTCCCCCTGGCCGGCGTTGCCGCTGCGCCGGCTCCAGAGAACAAAAAGGGCGGCCGCCTGCAGGGTGCCCGAAATCGAAACGGCGAGCGCCACCCCTTCCACGCCCATCAGCAGAATGCCGAGGGGATAGAGCGGGATGCTGACCAGAACGGCGACGGTCCCGAAAAGCGCCGGGAACAGCGTGTTGCGGGTCGCGAAGTAGCCCCTGACGACCACCGTGTAAGCGGCGAAAGCAACCGCCCCGGCCAGGAACCACACCAGCACATCGGCCGTCACCCGCGCGGCCGCCGGGTCGAAACGGCCGCGCTGGAAGAGAATGCGCACCACCTCCGGGCTGAGCACCATGAGCAGGGCCGCCACCGGAATGACCAGCGCCAGGTAGCGCAGGGTGCGGTTCAACAGGCGGTTCAAGTCGCCCAGGTTGTTTTCGGCCGCCAGGCGCGCCATGTATGGAAACGATGCCGTTCCCACCGCCTGCCCGAAGACCCCCACCAGGATGAGCATCACCCGCAAACTGAAATTGAGGACGGCAATGCTGCCGGCGGGCAGGTAGGATCCGAAAAACCGGAAAAAAAACTCCGTGGAAAAGGTCATGGTCAAGCCGAGCATGAGCGGCGCGGTCAACCGCAGGTATTCTTTGACATCCGGGTGCGCCCATTGCCAGGCGGGTTGAAACCGCATCCCCGCCCGACGCGCGCCCGCCCACTGCAGCAGGAAATTCCCGGCGAACGCCCCGGCCAGCACCCCCCAGGCGAACCCTTCGATCCCAAGCCACGGCGCGAGCAGGATGCCGCCGGCGATGATCCCCAGGTTGTAGATCAGGGGCGCCAGGGCGGGCAGTAAAAAACGCTCCCGTGCAAACTGCACGGCCATCAGGAGCCCGCCGGCAAAAAAGAAAAACTGCGCCGGCAGAATGATGCGCGTCATGCGCACGGCCGCGGCCAGCGTCTCCGGCTCTTCCAGGCCCGGCGCCGCCACGGCCACCAGCTGCGGGGCGAGTGCCATGGAAACGGCGACCACTCCCAGCGCGAGGCTGCCGAACACGCACAGGATGATGGAAAACACCCGCCAGGCCTCGGTCTCCGTGTCGCGCACGAGGTGACGCGTGAAGAGAGGGATGAAGGTCACCGACAGAAAGCCGGTGGCCACCACGTGGTTCAGGATCTCCGGCAGGATGAAGGCGATCTGGTAGGCATCGACCTCCTTCCCGGCGCCGGCCATGTAGGCAATGGCCATCTCCCTCAGCAGGCCGATCACCCGGCTCAGGAAAACGGAGGCCATCATCACCGCGGAGGCAATACCGACTTTTTTGTAGACGGATGAATTCATAAACCCACGCAAGACAATGCTTCGCCTCACTCTGTGCAGCAAGCATCCTTAACTGATTCCCGGCTCAATCACAACACCGAACCCGCGGATGGCATGGCGATCCTTGACTTCAAACCGCCGATTCCATATAAGTGAGGTAGTGTTCACAGCCCCTCATTTCCGGGGAACCTCAGCGGGCGGGTGCCGGCATGGCTGAAAGCGGGAGACTGTCCCAGCGCATCACGGCGGTTCTGGTTTACGGGCGCCTGCCGCTCGTCTTCGGCGGCATGCTGTGCGCCGTGGCCGTGATGTGGAATCAGAACCCCGTCGTTTACATGATAGGGGTTCTTCTGCTGTTTATCGCCATGACCTTCGACCTGATCGACGGCTGGTTTGCGGCCCGCTACTACCCCCATCCCCAGATGGCCCAGCTGGCCGACCGCATCCTCGACAAGCTCAACTACTCCATCATTTTCCCCCTGGTGGCCGTCGGCTGCATGTGGCGCCTGCACTACGTGCTGCCGGACCCGAAAAAAGCCGAACTGCTGCACGCCATTCTGGTGCTGTTTCTCGCCATCACCGTCCTGGTGCGGGACAACTTCGCCCATTTCATGCGCGCCATTGCTCTGCGCTACGACCCGGAACTCGAATACCGTGAGTTCACCCGGCTGAGAACCATTGTCGCCGCGCCTGTCGGCGCCCTGCTCTACGCCTATGCGTTCTACATACCGAACGGCCCCCCGTCGGTGATCTACCGCTGGATCGCCCAGCTGGGGGAAGCCCCGCTGCGAACCCTGTTTTTCATCGAAATCATTTTCTTCATCATCAACTTCGGCTCCATCGCGGGCTATATCCGCAAATACGGGACGTTGTGCCTGAACGAGCTCTGTCTCGGGAACGAACGCCTGCGCCGGAAGATTCTGGCCTTTTTCCCCAACGCCCTGACGGTGATGAACGCCATGATGGGGCTGCTGGCGGTATTTTTTGCCTACCAGGACCGCCTGCGGGAGGCCTCGTTGTTCCTGATCGGGGCTGCTCTTTTCGACAAACTGGACGGTGCCGTCGCCCGCCGGCTGGGGTTGACCGAACCGCTGCCCGGGGATGAAATCAAACCGAAGGCCGTCAGCCTGGGGGGGCTGCTCGACGACATTTCCGATGCGGTCAGCTTCTGCATCGCTCCGGCCTGGATGTTTTATTTTCTCATCTCCGATATCGACGACCCCCTGATCCAACGCCTGCCGTACAATTGGGCGGCCGTGATCTATGCCGTGGCGGGGATCCTGCGCCTGGTGTACTTCACCATCGACAAGCACCCGATCCCCGGGTTTTTCAAGGGCATGCCCACGCCGGCCGCCGCGCTCCTGGTGGTAGCGCCCATGATCATCCTCAGCCAGGCCTTGGTCGAGAACTCGACATCGGTCCCGTTCTGGGGAGCCGTTTCGCTCGGGATGATGATCGCGTCGGCCGTCGCCATGAACCTCTACCCGGTCCGCTACCTGCACATCGGCCGCTTCATGAGCCGCCACCCCTGGTTCGGCAGAGCGACGCTGCTGGTTCTCATTGCGGTGTTCACGCCCTATTACGGGTATCTCTTCCTGTTTTGCATGCTGCTGTATGCCCTGTCGCCGCTGGTGACCTGGCGCATCGACCCGGCGGATGCCGCCCGGGAAAGCCGCTCCAGGCCGGCCCGGGTCCACTGAAAGGCATTCGCCTCGAACAACCTGAAATCCTTTCAAGATGCCACGATAGCCCCCCCCTTGCCAGATGCCTTGTTTTGCACTATGTGTAAATCAAACTGAAATTCTGCCAGATTATTTTTCTCTTGTGTTCATCCCGGCGAAAAGCGCCCGGAATCACCGTTTAATCAGGCACCCCGTCCTGAGGAACCCCCGCTGACGAGCGGGAAGGAAGTTGATGGCCATACCTCTCAAATCGCTGGGCCTGTGCCTCGGAGCGTCGACCGTCTCCATGGTGCACGTCGAGTTGGACCCGCATGCCGATCAGGACGGGGGGCCTCGCATCGTTGCCCATTCCCTGAACGTCCACGAGGGTGACCCCAAACGCACTCTGCGCCAGGCCTTGGAGGACATCGACGTTCAATCCTTCGATCGAATTGCCGCCACCGGACGCAAGTTCAGGAAATTCGTCAACCTGACCTCCATCCCGGAGCCCGAAGCGGTGGAGTACGCCTACCCCTTTGTGAAGCCTGCCGACGTGGACTGCCCGGCCGTGGTCTCCGCCGGCGGGGAGACCTTCATGGCCTATGTCCTGGACCGTTCAGGCCGCATCGCCAACGTGGTCACCGGCAACAAATGCGCCTCCGGGACCGGAGAGTTCTTCCTGCAGCAGCTGCGGCGCATGAACGTCGGCCTGGAGGACGCCGTCCGTTTTGCGGCCGTCGAGACGCCGCATCTCGTCTCGGGACGCTGCTCGGTGTTCTGCAAATCGGACTGCACCCACGCCACCAACAAGGGCATCCCGCGCGCCCAGGTCACCGCCGGTCTTTGCCAGATGATGGCGAACAAGATCCTGGAGCTGCTCAAGAAGGTGGAGCGTCGCAGCATCATGATCACGGGCGGCACGGCCCGCAACCGCATGATGATCGAATGCCTGCGCCGCGAGATCCCCGGGCTGGTGGTGCCCGAGCAGGCGCCCTACTTCGAGGCCCTGGGCGCCGCCCTGTGGGCGCTGTCCCACGAGACCGCGCCGTTCCCGGGGTTCGACGGCCTCTTCGTCGAGGGTGCGGCCTTCTTCGACCGGCTGCCGCCGCTCGAGGATTCCCGTGCGCAGGTGGAATTCAAGACCATCGGCCGCGGGACCATCCAGCCGGGGGATGTCTGCCTGCTGGGCCTCGACGTCGGCTCGACCACCACCAAGTCCGTCCTGCTGCGCCGTTCCGATCGCGCGCTGTTGACATCGGCCTACCTGCGGACCAACGGCGACCCGGTGGGCGCCTCCCGCCAGTGCTACCGCTCGATTCTCGATCAGGTGCGGCAGCAAGCGGACCCGCGCACGATCGACATCATCGGCCTGGGCGTGACCGGATCGGGCCGGCAGATCGCGGGGCTGCACGCGCTGACCGACGGCGTCATCAACGAAATCATCGCCCACGCCACGGCCGCGGTCTATTTCGACCCGCGCGTGGACACGATTTTCGAAATCGGCGGCCAGGACGCCAAATACACCTTCATCACCAACTCGGTGCCCTCCGACTACGCCATGAACGAGGCCTGCTCGGCCGGGACCGGCTCGTTTTTGGAGGAGTCGGCCTTCGAGGCCCTGGGCGTGCGCATGGAGGACATCGCCGGGGTCGCGCTGAAAGGGCGGCGGCCGCCCAACTTCAACGACCAGTGCGCCGCCTTCATTGCCTCGGACATCAAGAACGCGATCCACGAGGGGGTGCCGCACGAGGACATCGTGGCCGGCCTGGTGTACTCGATCGGCATGAACTACGCAAACCGCGTCAAAGGCAATCGGCCGGTGGGGGAAAAGGTCTTCATGCAGGGCGGCGTGTGTTACAACCACGCCGTGCCGCTCGCGATGGCGGCGCTGGTGGGCAAACCGATCGTCGTACCGCCGGAGCCCGGGTTGATGGGGGCCTTCGGCGTCGCCCTGGAAGTTCAGAAACGGATCGACAGCGGCCGGTTGGCCGAAACACGCTTCGATCTCGAAGCCCTGGCCGGCCGCGAAGTGGTCCACGGCAAGACGTTCACCTGCCGGGGCGGAAAAGAAAAATGCGACCGCCGCTGCCCGATCAAAGTCATCGAGGTGGAAGGCAGCAAACACCCTTTTGGCGGGGCCTGCAACCGTTACTACAACATCCGCCGCAACGTGAGTTACGACATCGAAAGACTCGACCTGGTGAGCGTGCGCCAAAAGCTCGTTTTCAACATCCACGGCGTGCCGCCGGTATCGCCGTCTGCGCCCGGCGCTCGGGGCCGCGTCGGAATGAACCGAAGCTTCCTCGTCAACACCTTTTATCCGTTGTACTCACAGTTCTTCGACCGACTGGGCTTCGATGTCGTCCTGCCGGATCTCCCGACCCAGGAGGGCATCGACCAGCGCGGCGCCTCCTTCTGCTACCCGGTGGAGCTGGCCCATGGGTTCTTTGACACGCTGCTCAAGTCCGATCCGCCTCCGGACTTCATCTTCCTGCCGCACTTCAAGGCCGTGCCGAACCTGGACGACAAAAACAGCAAACAGTCCCAGGTCTGTCCGCTGGTGCAGGGCGAGACGTACTACCTTCAGACCTCCTTCCGCAGCGCTCTCGACCGGCTCGGCCGGCGCGGCACCCGTCTGATAACACCGTTGATCGAGCTATCCCACGGCCTGGCCAGCGCCGAAGAACCCCTGCTGGAGGCCGCTCGCCGGATGGGGGTCAGCCGCCGGGCGGGTCGGGAGGCCTTTGCCGCCGCCCTGCAGCGGCAGCACGACTGCTTCGCCGAGATGCGCGCTGCCGGCCGCCGCATGCTGGCCGAACTCGAGGCGAACCCGGAGACGTTCGGGGTGGTCGTCTTCTCGCGCCCCTACAACGGGTTTGCCGAAGAGGCCCACATGGGCGTCCCCCGCAAGTTCGCCTCGCGCGGCATCGCGGTGATGCCGCTCGACTTCCTGGACCTCGAGCAGGAACGCTCCAAACGGCACATGTACTGGGGCATGGGCCAGCTGCTCATGAGGGCCGCCCGCATTGTGGAAAAACACCCCCAGCTGTTCGGAACCTACATCACCAACTTCTCGTGCGGCCCGGACTCCTTCGTCATTAGCTACTTTCGGGACATCATGGGGCGCAAGCCGTCCCTGACCCTGGAGCTGGACAGCCACACGGCGGACGCCGGCCTCGAAACCCGCGTGGAGGCGTTTCTCGACATCGTTAAGGCGTACCGCCAGCTGATGTCCCAGCGGTTCATCGCCCCTCGGGACGCCGAATTTACCCCGGCCCGCACGATTCTGGATAATACCAGGGCGCAGGTGCTGACTTCCTCCGGCGAGTCCCTGCCCATGACCGACCCGCGGGTCACGGTGCTGATCCCCTCCATGGGCCGGCTCGGCACCGAGGCCTTCGTCGCGGTTTTGAAGGGGTACGGGTTGCACGCCAAGGCCGGCCGCGAAAACGACGAGGCCATCCTGAAACTCGGCCGCGCCAACACCTCCTGCAAGGAGTGCCTGCCGCTCATCCTGACCACGGGCACGCTGCTGAGCTACATTCACAACGGCAAGCGGCCGGACGAGGTCCTGGTCTACTTCATGTTTACCGGCGCCGGCCCCTGCCGCTTCGGCCAGTACTACATTTACATGGAAGACCTGGTCCGTCGCCTGCGAATCCCCAACGTGGCCCTGCTGGCGCTGTCCTCCGACAATTCCTACGCCGGCATGGACAAGAACTTCGAGCGCTACGCCTGGTGGGCGGTGATCGTCTCCGACGTCATGGAGGACATCCGCTCGATGCTGCTGGCGAATTCCGTCGATCCCCCGGCCGCCATGGCCGTGTTCGAGGAACAGTGGGCGGACACCCTGGATGCCATGGAGCGGGCGGATTTCAAGATCCTGAAGGATCGCCTGACCGCCTGCGCCGGCCGGCTGCACCGCATCCCCCTCAAGCGGCCGGTATCCGCGGTCCCCACCATCAGCCTGACCGGCGAAATCTTTGTCCGCCGCGACGCCCTGTCGCGCCAGTACCTGACGGAGCGGCTGGCGGAGAAAGGGTTCGCAACCGTGTGCGCGCCGGTGGCCGAATGGGTGCACTACTGCAACTACATGGTGGCCAATGGCTATAACCAGAACCCCTTGTCCGCCATGCAGCGGTTCAAGCTCAAGCTGCGGAACTTCTTCCAGACCCGCTACGAAAAACAGATCAAGTCGATCCTGGCGCACTCCGGCCTGGTTCCAGCCACGAGCCCGGACGTGGCCGCCGTGATTGAAAACGCCCGCCCGCACCTGTCGCCCGATTTGCAGGGCGAAGCCGTTCTCACCGTGGGAGGATCCCTGACGGAGATCATCCACAACGCCTGCGGGGTCATCGCCATCGGGCCGTTCGGCTGCATGCCGAACCGGTTGTCGGAGGCGATTCTCAGCGAAACCATGACGGCCCGGGAGAAATTGGCGACCGACCCGACCAACTCCACGCTGCGGGCGATTCTCACCGACATCGACGAACTGCCCTTCCTGGCGATCGAGACCGATGGCTCCTCGTTCCCGCAGCTGATCACCGCCAAGCTTGAAACGTTCATGCTCAGGGCCGAGCGCCTCCATCAGCGCATGCAGGCGGCCAAAGATCGCTCCTGAGACGACATCGCCGAGGACCTCGACCATGCCGGCGCCGGAATTCGTAAAGCTGCCCCAACCCGGCTTGAGCGGCCCGATGGCACTTGAGCAGACGCTGCTGTTGCGGCGCTCGATGCGCACCTATTCCCGCGATGCGCTCACCGTGGACGAACTCACCCAACTCCTCTGGGCGGCCCAGGGGGTCACGCATCCCCAGGGCTATCGCACCGCGCCCTCCGCCGGCGCCCTCTACCCGCTCGAGCTTTACGCCGTCGTCGGTCACGTGATCGGGCTGCCGACCGGCTTTTACCGCTACCGTTGCCTGGAGCATGCGCTGGAATTGAAGTCCGCCCGGGACCTGCGGCCGGAGCTCTACCGGGCGGCCCTCAGCCAGCGACCGGTCGAGCGGGCGCCGGTGACGTTTCTGCTCACGGCGGTCTACGGCCGCATGACCGCAAAATACGGCAGCCGCGGCGTGCGCTACGTGGACATGGAGGCCGGCCATGCCGCTCAGAACCTGAGCTTGCAGGCGGCCGCCCTGGACCTGAAGTCGGTTGTGATCGGCGCCTTTCACGACAACGAGGTCAAGCAGGCGGCCGCACTACCCCCGGATGAAGCGCCGCTGTACCTGATGCCGGTGGGACGTTAAAAACGAGTGATGAGCAATGAGTAACGAGTGGTGAGCAGCAGGCGGCGCAAAATGGATCACCGGTGTTAAGAGGTTATGAGCAGGTGACGAAAGACCAAAAATCCGTATGGGGCTGGGCGCTTTACGACTGGGCCAACTCGGCCTTTGCCACGACCGTCATGGCCGGCTTCTTCCCCGTCTTCTTCAAACAATACTGGAGCCATGGCGCGGACGTGAACCTCAGTACCGCCCAGCTCGGGTTCGGGAACTCGATCGCCGGGCTGGCAATGGCGCTGCTGGCGCCGGTCCTGGGAGCCATGGCCGACATCGCCGCCGCGAAGAAAAGATTTTTGATCTTTTTTGCTTACCTGGGCGCGCTCTCCACGGCCGCCCTCTACCTGGTCGGCCGGGGCGAGTGGACTTCGGCCATCCTCTGTTACGCCCTGGGGGTCATCGGGTTTTCAGGGGCCAACGTGTTCTACGACGCCCTTCTGCCGTCCGTGGCCCCGCCGGAGCGCGTCGACACGGTGTCCAGCCTGGGGTATGCGCTGGGGTATTTGGGCGGCGGGCTGCTGTTCCTCCTGAATGTCGCGATGACCCTCACCCCGCAGACCTTCGGGCTGCCGGATGCCTCGTCGGCCGTACGGCTTTCGTTTGTTTCGGTGGCGGTGTGGTGGGGGGGGTTCACGGTCTTCACGATCGTCTGGGTCCCCGAGCAGACGTCGAGGCCGGCCGCTCCGGGGGCGGGACAGGGGTTGTCGGCGGGCTTCCGGCAGGTGGCGGGCACCTTCAGGAAAATTCGCCAGTACAAGCCGGTTCTTGTTTTCCTGCTGGCATACTGGTGCTACATCGACGGCGTCGACACCATCATCCGCATGGCCGTGGACTACGGCCTGTCGCTGGGGTTCGAGTCCACGGACCTCATCACCGCCCTGCTGGTCGTCCAGTTCGTGGGGTTCCCGGCGGCGCTCGTTTTCGGCAAGCTCGGCCATGCCTGGGGAGCGCGCAAGGCGATCTTTTTCGGCATCGCCATCTATATGGGGGTGACGGTCTGGGGCGCGATGATGACGAACCGCTTCGAGTTCTACGTCATGGCAATTCTCATCGGGTTGGTGCAGGGCGGCATCCAAGCGCTCAGCCGCTCTTACTACTCCCGGCTGATCCCGGCCGACCAGCCGGCCGAGTTCTTCGGCTTCTACAACATGCTGGGAAAGTTCGCCTCGATCGTCGGACCGGCGCTCATGGGGATCGTCGGCCTGGTGGTGCGCCGGGCCCTGATGCCGGCCGCTCCCAGCGCCGAAGAACTGGTCCGAATCGGCCATATCGCCTCGCGCTGGAGCATCGCCTCGATATTGATCCTGTTTGTGATGGGCGCGGTGCTGCTTTACTTCGTCGAAGACCCAAAAAAAAGCCGGTCGCCAGATTAGTGTTTCTCTAAACCCTCCACTTCCGGCGGCGGGCCCACAGAGGCTCTACCGATTGGGGGTAAATGGGAACCGTCAAAATTCGAATCCTGAAGCCGGCGTATGAGCCGCTGGACCTCGCCGGCATGGTTGGAGAAAATCCAGTCCACCCCGCGGTGGATCTCCCTGAACAGGCAGTTCCGGGACCGGGGGTAACCCGTGCCCACTTTCTGCCCCGCCGCGTGAAGGCGCTGGATGGAGGAATCCCCCACCAGTGCGTAGTGGCCGGCAACCCCTCCGTAGCCCTCCTGCATGGCCAGGCGGCGGAGGCTCGCGAAGTTCAGGCGCGCCACCGGAACGAACGCCGCCGCCGGTGCAAAGTTGATCAGCCGGAACAGCTCGGGGGCGAGGGACAGCAGGTGAAAATCCCGGCCGGGTTTCAGCGCCGCGAACACATCCCCCAGGGCCCGGTTTTGGCGGTCCCGGTCCGGGTAAGACGCGGCCTTGATCTCCATCATCAGGTGGACCTTCCCGCCGTACCGGCCGACCACCTCGGCGAGCGTCGGCACGCGAGGACATTGGACTTTCAGATCCCGCAGCGTGCAGTCGCCGACCCGCAAATCCCGGCCGAACAATCGCCGCAGGTCGGCGTCGTGAATCACCACCGGCGCCAGGTCCCGGGTCCAGCGCAGGTCGAACTCGATGCCCCAGACTCCCTGCGCGACCGCCGCATCGAAGGCGACCAGGGTGTTCTCGAAAACCCGCCGGTTGTCGTGCTCGCCGCGATGGGAAATGATCCGGCAGCTTTGAAGTCGTTCAATGCCCGGATGCGGCCGGGGGCGGCGGCTGAACGCCCAATCGATCAACCGCAGCAGCCGCGGTTCCAACCGGTCGGATAAATCAACCATACCACTCTCCAAAAATGATCTCGCCATCAGCCGGCCACGTCGCGCCGCGCCGCGCCTTTCCAACACGGTTGATATTTTTTGGGGGAGCGGCTTTCCAGCCGCGATTCAGCTGGCGCAGTCGCCTCATCGAGCCCCCCACCAGGATATCTCTGCCGGCCTGGACGTCATACTGCAATATAGGCTTGGGAATTCCAGCCAGTCAAACGCAAAAGAAACTCCTTCCGCACACCGCCTGCGGCAGCGGCCGGTGAAACAAGGCGGTTGACGCTGGCACGGGGCCTTTCTATAGTGCGGCAGCCATATCAACCGAAAGGAATAACCGCATGAGCGATCTCCGGCGCAGGCTCCAGGTGCACACCACCTTTACCGCTCTTTGGAACGGCGAGATCGGGCACTTTACCCGCCATGCCCTCAACCCGGAGATCGCCATCGATGCCGCGGCGCTGGAACGCTTTTCCGGGGAAGACTTCGCCCGGGTTGCCGACACCCTCAGACGGCATAATCTGACCGTCACGTTTCATGCCCCGTTCGTCGACCTGTCGGCCGGATCCACCGATCCGGCCATACGCGCCGTGACGCGCAGGCGCTTCGAGGAGATCTTGGGCCTGGTTCCGTTGTTCACGCCGCACACGGTCGTGGCCCATGCCGGCTACGACTGGCAGCGCTACGAGTACTTCCGGAAAACCTGGATGGAACACAGTGTGGAGTTCTGGGGTTGGGTGGCCGGACGCCTGAACCGCGAGGGGTCGCAGTTGATGCTCGAAAATGTGTATGAACACAGGCCTGGCGAGATTCTCGAGTTGTTTGAGCGGCTGCGCCCCAACGGCGTCGGGCTTTGCCTCGATTGCGGCCACCTGACGGCGTTCGGCCGCGCTCCCATGGATGAGTGGCTGAACGTTCTGGGCCCCTTCATCGGCCAACTGCATCTTCACGACAACCGGGGGCAAAAGGACGACCACCTGCCCATGGGTCATGGTCACATCGATTTCCACCGGCTTTTCGCCTATCTCAAGTCTGAACGCACCGCCCCCCCCGTCATGACCATGGAGGTCCACCGCATCGACGACGTGTGGGCGAGCCTCGATTTCCTGGAACGCCTGTGGCCGTGGTAAAACCATGCAAATACAAATCCCATGGGGTACGTGAGAGGTGCATAACGATATCCGCAATGCCCTTACCCAAGCGTTACATCCAGGTACAGCATGACCAATGAGCCTGCCATCAGTCCCATGGTGGCGGCCCTTTCATGCCCCTTCCGGTGGGTCTCCGGAATTATTTCGTCGCTGATGACATAGAGCATGGCCCCGGCGGCGAACCCCATCGCATAGGGCGACGGCTTGCATGGTTGTAACCGCCCATGCCCCGAGAACCGCCAGCGGGATTTCCACCAGGCCGGCCCGGATCCCGACCAGGCTCGCATAAAATCTCTTGCCGAGCCCCGCATTCATCGAAGAGATGGAAACGGCAAGCCCCTCCGGGATGTTCTGCAGACCGTCTTGTCGAAGTCATTTTTCCCGGAGCGCGCGTGTAGAATTCACCACTGCCGCAAGCGACACCCCCATGTCGGCGAAGACCGCCTCCCACATGGACGCCATGCCGAGCGCTCCCAGCACGACAAAGAGCACTTTTATCGAGAGAGCCAGGACAATGTTCTGCCACACCACCTGGCGGGTTTGTTTTGCAATTTTAATCGCCTCGACTATTTTCAGCGGCGAGTCGGTCATGAGCACCACATCAGCGGTCTCAATCGCCGCATCCGATCCGAGTGCGCCCATGGCCACGCCGACATCGGCCCGGGCGATCACGGGGGCGTCGTTGATCCCGTCACCGACAAAGGCCAGTTTGGCGCCGCGGGGTGCAGCCGACTTTATCTTTTCCACGATGCGAACCTTGTCTTCCGGCAGCAGGCCCGCATGAAACGCATCCATCCCCAGGTGTTTTGCGGTTTTTTCAGCCGCACACCGGTTGTCGCCCGTCAGCATTTCGATGCGCTCAATTCCGATTTTCCGCAGCTCGGAAACGGTTTCGCGTGCGTCCGGTTTTTCGGTATCCCCTATCAGGATGTAACCGGCGTGAACGTCATCGACGGCAACGTTGACCGCTGTGCCTTCGAAATCGCAAACCTCGTGCGCAATTTTGTGCTGATGCAGCAGACCGTCGCTTCCCACCAGAATCTTGCGGCCACCGGCAACGGCCTGAACCCCCTTGCCGGGGATGTCGACATGCTCGCTGATCGATGCGCCGTCCAACACCATCCCTTGCTCGGTTGCCTTGGCCAGGATCGATTTCCCGATGGGGTGCGTGGAGTGCATTTCGGCCAGCGCGGCAAATTCAAGCAGCTGGGCCTCGCTGTGGCCGTTCCGGGTGACAATCCTCTGGACGGCAAAATGGCCTTGGGTCAGGGTGCCGGTCTTGTCAAATATGACCGTCTTAACCGCAGCAAGCGCATCCAGGAAATTCGACCCTTTTACCAAAATACCACGCCGGGATGCCCGGCCGATACCGCCGAAGTATCCGAGCGGTATGCTGACCACCAGCGCACACGGGCAGGACACCACCAGGACCACCAGGGCACGATAGATCCAGGTTTCAAAATCGGCGCCGTGCATGAGCATGGGCGGAATCACTGCGATACCGGCGGCCGCGACCACAACGGCCGGCGTGTACCATCGCGCAAACGTGGTGATGAATTTTTCGGTCGCCGCCTTGCGGGCGGAGGCATTTTGAACCAGCTCAAGCATCTTGGAAATCGAGGATTCGAAGTAAGGCTTGGTCACCTTTACCCGGATGGATGCCTCCACGTTGATCATGCCCGCCATGACCGTGTCACCGACCCGAGCCTTTCTCGGAACCGGTTCCCCGGTCAAAGCGGAAGTGTCCAGGTTGGACTGGCCGGATATGACGTCGCCGTCAAGCGGGATCTTTTCCCCGGGCTTCACCAGAATGACTTCACCGACCCTCACGTGTTCAGGCGCTACCGGCCGAATACCGTCGGCCGTCTGCAAATTCGCCGTGTCGGGCCTTGCCGCAAGGAGCGAACGAATCGATCGCCTGGAGCGAGCCACGGCCAGGTTCTGCAGGAACTCGCCGGCCTTGAAAAAGATCATCACACCCACGGCTTCTGAAAGCGCATGAATCGCAATCGCGCCCGCGGTCGCGATGACCATCAAGACGTTTTCATCAAAGAAATCGCCTTTGCGGATCGTCCTCAAGGCGCAGACATAAATGTTGCTCCCTGCAAGAAAGTAAGCGGCAAAGGCGATTCCATAGTCCAGGAGCGGCCACCCGCTTTCATGAAATCGATCCTCAAGCAAGGCGTGCAGGCCAAACAGAACCAGCGCCGCCAAGAGAATGCCCAGCTCCCGCTTAGGCTTGAAACCCTCATCTGGTTCCGGCGCCTCGGCGCGCGCATCGTCCGGGGTGATTTCGATTTCAGGCTCAATTCGCCGGATCGCATCGCGGACAAGGCCCACATCCGCTGCATCCAGATGAAGGCGCAGGTTTGCGAAATCCACCGCGGCGTGACTCACGCCCGGCAGTTTTCGTATGGCATTCTCGATTTTGAGGCCGCAGACCGCGCAATCGAGTCCCTGAATCCGAAAGATCGTTGGCATTGCGAAACTCCCCGTCAGGCCTCTTGGATGTGGTTTAAGCCGAGATTCAGCATGGCATGGATATGGTCATCGTCCAGATTGTAATAGACCACTTTTCCGTCCCGACGCGTTTTGACCAGTCGCATTTGCCGCAATGTTTTGAGGTGTTGTGAGATGGCCGGCTGCTTCACCTTCAGCAGCATGCTCAGGTCACAGACGCACATTTCGGAAAAACTCAGCGCCCAAAGGATGCCGATCCGTGTCTTGTCTGCAAATACTTTGAAGAACTCCGAAAGGTCGTTCAGCGTGTCCTCGGACGGCATTTGTTTTGAAACCTTCCGCACGGCGATCGGGTGGAGGATGTTGCACGAGGCCGTTTCAACTGGATGTTTGAGGCGTTGCAATGCATTCATGTGAATGGCTCCCGGATCATCGCGGTTACATTTCATCGAGTGCGAATATGATAAATCGTAATCGACACTCGTCAAGCCATCGCCCTGAAAGCCGGGTGATGGACCGGTTAAAAATCCTTCATGAAGACGATTCATTTTTTCCGAAAATATTCGGCAGCAAGCCAATCGAGAAATCGAACAAGGTGCAGGTGAAAATGGGAAGGGGGATCCTTATCCGCGGAGGGTGTGAGGCTTTTTTCGGCAGGCGAGCAGTCCAAGCAGTGCCAGCATGGCGAAGGCCGCCCCGGTCAGGAACGTGGCGGGTGCACCGAAGGTGCTCCACAGGGCGCCCGCAATGACGCTCGCCAGCAGGAGCGCACAGCCGGCGGCAACGTTGAAGATGCCGAAGGCGGTGCCGCGCAGCTCGGCCGGAGACGTATCCGCCACGAGCTGGGCGAAAAGCCCTTGCGTGAGCCCCATGTGCAGCCCCCAGAGGGCCGCGCCGATGAACGCCGCCCAGGGCGATGCGGCGGCGGCCAACACGATATCGGCCGCCACCAGCATCGCGAGGCCCAACATAAGCAGCGTCCGCCGGCTGAACCCATCGGCAGCGATCCCCGCCGGGTAGGCGGCCGCCGCATAAACGACGTTCATGGCGATCAGCACCATCGGCACGTAGCCGAGGGCGAGCCCGACCTCCTGGGCGCGAAGGACCAGAAAGGCCTCGCTGAAGCGGGCCAGGGTGAACACCGCGCCGAGCAGCACGATGAGCCAATACCGCAGCGGCAGCCGCTTGGCGTCGGTCAGGAGGAGCGGCCGGCGCACGGCGCTGCGGGCCTCCGCGCGCTCAGGCTCGCGAACGCCGACGACGAGCAGCGCGACGGCGAGGAAGGCCGGGGCGACCGCGACCCACAGCACGGCTCTGATGTCGTTCGCGAGCAACGCCATGAACGCCACGGCGAGCAGCGGGCCGAGGAAGGCGCCGATGGAATCCAGCGATTGGCGCAGCCCGTAGGCCGCCCCGCGCAGCTCGGGCGGCGCAATGTCCGCCACCAGCGCGTCGCGCGGCGCGCCGCGAATGCCCTTGCCGATCCGGTCGATGAAGCGCGCGGCAAACACCCAGCCGATGGTGGTCGCCAGCGGGAAAATCGGCTTCGTGATCGCCCCAAGCCCGTAGCCGAGCACGGCGAGCAGCTTGCGCTTCCCCAGGTAGTCGCTGACCGCCCCCGAAAACACTTTCGTGATGGCGGCGGTGCCCTCGGCCACGCCTTCGACGAGGCCGACGGTGGTCATCGAAACCCCGAGGACGGTGATCATGAAGACCGGCAGCAGGCTGTGAATGAGCTCGGAGGAGATGTCCATGAGCAACGAGACAAAACCCAACGCCCAGATGCCTGTCGGTAACGCCCGCGAATGCCAGTGAAACCTGCGAGGAGAAGGCTGACCGATTGTCCAATGGTGAAGTCTCCACATGCGGGGCATCGTCAGGCTGTTTTAAAAACGCAGATCAGCCTCGAAGTCCCACCGCTGGCGCGTGGCTCATCAGCTGAATCCGCTGTATAGCCGGTTCAGCCTCCCAACCGTCACGATCAGGAACTCCGTGCCTTGATCAACCCTCCGGGTCAGGATGGGCGCGCTGTTAAAACCCCTGATTCTCATCAGCTTGGGCAACGTGTCGTTCTTGAGGTGATCGACATAGTTATCCGCTTCCCCCGGTTTGGCGATCCCGCTCCAATGTCTCGATATCATAATTATCAACCCTATCGTCTCAGGTGACTTACATCTTCAGGCCCGCTTGCCTTTTTATGCCGCGATATCCATGGTTAAGCAACTGAAAAATCCTTTTGTTCTCACTTCATTGCCTGACGGCAGGCCGCCGTCAGCTGCATCGCCTGGGGCTGGTTCGGGCAGCGCTCGAGCAGCGTCAGGGCTTCTTTGAACCGCCCGAGGTTCATGAGGCTCACCGCCAGGCACATCAACAAGTGCTCATCGTCGGGGAAATGCGACAGACCCGAGGTCAGGATGTCCGCGGAATCCTGGTGGCGGCCGGCTTTCTGGTTCAGGAGGCCGAGGCCGAGATAGGCCCGCGCGTCGGGGTGATAGCCAAGCGCCCGGCGGTAAAGCGCTTCCGCCAGCCGCGGTTTGTCCGGTATGGCCTCGACGCGGGCGTAGTCGCCCTGGTCGAAGGTCATGGCCAGCCGCGAGAAGAAGTCGGCGTGGAACGGGTGGAATTCCGGGTCGTCGATCGGCGCGAGGGCCTGGACAAAGCCCGGCAGACCGCGGTGGAAAGCCTCCCGCAACATTCGGCCGTACTCGAGGACCTGCTCCGCCGAGAGGGACGGGTCGGTCTCGAAGTACATGATGTCTTCGACGCGCGTGAGCCAGATGTCGTCTGTCATCTTCAGCCGCCGCTTCATGGCGGCGTAAAGGGCGGTGCCGGGGAAGATGTCCAGGATGTAGAAAACGGCACCGAGCGGCCGGATGGCCTGCATCAGGTCGATGGTCTCCTGGATGGTCTCCCGGCTCTCTCCCGGGCATCCGTAGATGAAATAGGCCCGGGCCATGATGCCGTAACGCTGGGTCAGATCGAAGGCCCGCCGCACCTGAGCCTCGCTGATCCGCTTGTTCAGCCGCCGGCGGATCGCTGCCGAACCGCTTTCCACCCCGTAGCTGATCTGGATGCAGCCTGCCCGGCGCATCCACGCCAGCACCTCTTCATCCACGGCATCCACCCGCGAGATGGCGGCCCAGTGGATGTCGAGCGATTGCTGAATGATCCTTCGGCAGATATCGATCACCCGGCCTTTGTCGAGCGTGAAGGTGTCGTCGCTCACGTGGAAGAACCGTCGGCCCCGGCCCCGCAGCACCGCCAGCTGCCCGACGAAGTAGTCGGCCGAGTGGGAGCGCACCCGGCGGCCCCAGAACGCCGGCGACCCGCAGAAGGCGCAGTTCGAAACGCAGCCGCGGGTCAGCGATACATGCGCCAGGTCGAAGTGCCGGCCCGGCATGGGCAGCGCATCGAGGTCGCACACCGCTTCGGCCGGCGCGGTCCTGATGGGCCGGCCGTCCTTGCGGAAGGCCAGTCCGGGGATGTCCTCCAGCGGGGCCGGTGTTTTGCTTTGGAGCGTTGCGACCAGCCTCGCAAAAGGATTTTCGCCTTCACCCGTAACGATGAAATCGATCTCCGGAAAATGCTTCAGGAAGTGTTCCCAGAGATGGGTTGCCCCCACGCCGCCGAAAACGACGGTGGCTCCGGGGTCGATGCGCTTGGCAACGCGTGCGATCTCGATCCCGCCCCAGCGGTTGGCGTGCAGGATCGAAAAGCCTATCACCTCTGGCGATTTCTCCCGCAGCACGCCGGCAACGGTCTCCGGGGCGATCGCGCGGTCGTGCCAGTTCAGGACCTCGACCTCGTGGCCGTGCTCCTCCAGGGCGGCCGCCACGTGGTAAATGCCCATGGGCGGAGACTGGATGTCTTCGGCGTTCAGCCGGGGGTCGAGGAAATACGGGTAGATGAGAAGAATTTTCATGAGAAAAAGAGGTGAAAGGGTTCACATCGTCCTGCTGACCTTAACGGTGAAATTTGAACTTGTCAAAGTGCGATGGGCGGCGGCACGCCGGATGGACCGCCATGTCGGCGTCCGCACGGAAAACGTCACGTTTTGTGCTTGATGGATCGCAACAGCGGTGGCATAACATGTGGTGTCTTCCGGTGATGTCGCTTCCAAAATCCCCCCAACCCCCTGTGGCAAAGGGGACGAAAAGGGGTTTCGTCCCGACCGGCGGGCGCATGGCACCATAACCTGATTCCGATGAAGCCGCTCCGACAGAAAAAAACCCGATGCGGGGGTCCCCTGAGATGACCCACCGGCCCTTTCACATCACCACGGTTCTGTTTGACCCGGAAGGGCCTCTGGCCGCCGTGGCAGCCGGCCGGTGGGTGCCGCGTACGGCGGCGAAACGCATGGTCGCGATGTTGAGGGCACGGGGCCTTGGCATGGGTATCGCCGGCCGTCACGCCAAAAAGGCCGGGCTGGATTTTATGAAACAGGCGTTTCAGATGCGGCCGGCTGACATCCGCCCTTGCCTATCACTTGGCTCGACTCGTTCGGACGGCCGGAGGCGCAACCCTTTTCAAACAGCCGCCAAAAGCATGCGAACGGCTCCGCAGCGGTTCATGGTGGTATCCGCCGACCGCGATGTGCTGGCGCTGGCAAAAGACGCCGGGACGGTGACCGTCGCGTGGTGCGCGAACGGGGCGCCGGATGCGCCGGGGCCGGAGACCGATTATCGGGCCGGCGACCTCAACCAACTCACCCGGCTGATCCGCATGGGCGCTCCGCTGCCGGCCGGCAAGCTGCCCAATGATCTCTTGCAGGAGTTTCTCGGTGAATTCACGTTCGAGGACCCTGCGCTTCTGATCAACCCGGGCGTCGGCGAGGACATCGCCGCCGTGGACGTGACCCGGGAGGAGGTCCTGGTCCTGAAGTCGGACCCGATCACCTTCGCCACCGATGCGATCGGACAATATGCGGTGCTGGTCAATGCCAACGACATCGCCACGGCCGGCGCCCTGCCCCGCTGGCTGCTGACGACCCTTCTGTTCCCGGTGGGCAGCACGCCGTCCGGCATTTGGAGCGTTGTTCGCGAGCTGAAGGAATTCTGCCGCAAATGGGGCATCACGCTGTGCGGCGGGCATACCGAGATCACCGATGCGGTCACGCGGCCGGTGGTGTGCGGGATGATGGCCGGCAGCGTCCGCAAGCGCGATCTGATCGACAAGCGGCGCATGCGGCCCGGCGACCGGGTGCTTCTCACCAAGGGCGCGGCCGTCGAGGGCACTGCCATCATCGCCCGGGAACTTGGATCGCGCCTCCGGAAGCTGGGCATGAGCGCGGAGGAGATCCAGTCCTGCCGGGCCTACCTGGACCGGATCAGCATTATCCCTGAAGCCCGTCAGGCCGCGCGGTGCCCGGGCACCAGCGCCATGCACGACGTTACGGAAGGCGGCATCGCCACGGCCCTGGAGGAGCTCAGCACCGCCGGCGGCTGCCGGCTGCGGGTGGACCTGGACCGCATTCCGGTTTTTCCGGAAACTCGCGTGATCAGCCGCCTTCTCCATGTGCATCCGCTCGGGCTGATCGGGTCCGGCAGCCTGCTGATCTGCTGCCGACCCAAACACGCCGACCGGCTCGAGGGGGATTTGCGCCGGTCAGGGGTTCAGGTCACGTGCATCGGCGAGGTTGCCGAAAAAGGTTCCGGCGTCCGGGGGTTTAGGGGCGGGCGCCCCGTGCGGTGGCCTCGGTTTGAGGTGGATGAGATTGCACGGCTTTTCGCTCGGGGGAAAAACAAATAGCCCTGTAAACGTCATTCATCCGGCAAGCAAATACGGCAAGTTCAGCATCTCACGCACAGGCGGAGCGGGGTGCCCCCCTGACCCCGAACACGAGTCGGAATATATTCTTGCCGTTATCGAATAGCTCGTTTCTATCGTTTGATGCCGCGGTAGAAGATGTCAAAGGCGAGGGTCAGCGTCTCCTTGAGGTGGTCCTTGCCATCGTTGATCTGCTTCTTGCTGGTCATCCAGAGGATGACCCCCGAAAACAGCGACCAAAAGGTGTCGGCCAACGCCACGGGGTGGCGGTCGATGAAGAGCCCCTTGGAAACGCCGTCCTTGAAGATCTGGACGATCGATTTCATGGACTTGCCGATGAGGTCCTTGATTTCCTCCAGCAGCTGCGGGGTGAGGTTCTTGAGCGTGTCGCTCGACTGCAGGTGGAACATGTTGATAATGATCAGCGGGTCGAATTCGTACACGTCGTACATGGCCTCCATGAGCGCTTTGAGTTTGTCATCGGGGCCTGCCTGTTTCATGGCGTTGACGTGCTCGATGCGCAGCAGCAGGTACTGCAGGATCCGGAGCGAAAGCGACGCGTAAAGCTCTTCCTTGTTCTTGAAATACAGATAGAGGGTCCCGGGGCTCAATTCAGCCTCTTGGGCGATATCCTCCATGGTGGCCTTGTTGAAACCTTTTTCCGAAAACACGCGTTTGGCGGCAACCAGAATCTGCTGTTTGCGGCGTTCTTTTTCCCTTTCTTTCCGTTCCTGGATTCCCATTATGTCTCCCTGAATAAAATTTTGAAAATAAATTAACTTTTAGTAATTATTTCGGGTTTAGTCAAGTTAAAAAGAGGTGAAAAATGAGCGAACAACTGAGCGCGAGCGCGCGCAGGGTCCAGGAAGTACTGGAGAGTCTGGGTGTCACCAACCGGGTGGTGGAAATGACCGAAACCACCCGCAGCGCCCAGGATGCGGCGCGCGCCGTGGGCTGCGAGGTGGGCCAGATCGCGAAGTCGCTGGTGTTCAAAGGGGCCTCCAGCCACAAGGGCATCCTGGTGGTCGCCAGCGGCGCCAACCGCGTAAACGAAAAAATGCTATCCAGGCAGTTGGGCGAACCCGCACGGAAAGCCGACGCCGATTTCGTGCGTCAGGCCACCGGGTTTGCCATCGGCGGGGTGCCGCCGGTCGGCCACCCGCAGATGCTGACGGTGTTCATCGACGAGGACCTGTTTCAGTACGCAGACATCTGGGCCGCGGCCGGCACTCCTCAGGCGGTGTTCAAGCTGACGCCGCAGGAATTGCAGAAAATCACGGGCGGGCGGGTGGTTTGCGTCAAGTGAAAGGCGTTTAGGGCGTTCATCGCGTTGGTCGCGTTGAAACAGAAAAAAACGACACCACGATCGTACGCGATAAGAGCGCTTTACCCGATCGTCAGCGACACCATGTCTTTGCGGGCGCTGACGTTCTGGATGGTGACCTGGATCAGATCCTCGGGTTTCAGTTCGAAGCCTCCGGTAATCGGCAAGTCGCATTCCAGCATGTAGTCCGTGAGGAGGACCTGATAGCTGTGGCGCCGGCGCACCAGCACAATGGCCTCCTCTTTCTGCCCGATCCGTCTTTCAAGATACCTCAAAAGCCAGTAACGCTGGCGGCCCACCTGCAGGCGGCCGACACGGCTCATGGGCATGGACAGGTCCTGGAGAATGCCGTCGACGTCCTCGGCCGAGTAGGGCTCTTCCAGGCCGAGAACGGCCCTCACCTGCCGCTGGGTGACCAGGTCGAAGTATTTACGGATGGGGGACGTCGCCGTCACGTAGGCGGCCAACCCGAGGCCGGAATGCTTCTCGGCGGCATGGCCCAGAACGAATCGATTGAGCAGGCGCCGCTGCATCCAATGCTGAAACAAGGTCCCGTCTTCCCCACGATAAAGCCGCTCTCTCGGTTCGGGCTGGGATCGAAAAATCGCCGGCATGCCGTTCTCGGATAGGAATCGGGCCATGAGCCAGTTGGCGAGGATCATGATCTCGGCCACCAGCATCCGGCCCGGGCTTTCGCGGTTCACCCGGTTGAGATTGACATCGCTGTTTTCCCCCAGCCAGATGTTGATTTCCGGCACGGAAATGTGAACCGCGCCGGCCGCCAGGCGGGCTTCACGGAATTTTCGGGCGATGCTGCGCAGATGCACCACGGTGGGGTCCTGGTCCGCCAGCAGGTTCACGTCGAAGTAGCTGAGCTGACTCTTTACCCGGACGATGGTCGGCAGGACCCGGTAGCCCCGCACGTCCAGCTCGGGACTCAAGTCGACCACGGTGCTGATGGCCGGCCGCACTTCGCCGGCCTTCAGGCTGCACAGTCCCTCGGCAAGGGCCGGCGGCAACATGGGGATTCTCTGGTCCGCCATGTAGATCGAGCTGCCGCGGCGGCGGGCCTCCCGATCGAGTGGGTCGCCTTTGCGCACCACCTGCGCCACATCGACGATATGGACCCCCAGGCGCAACCCTTCCGGCGTCACTTCCAGGCTTAAGGCATCGTCGAAATCCAGTGTGGATTGGCCGTCGATGGTAAACAGGTTGAGGCCGGTCAGGTCCTGGCGGCGGGAGTCCGCCTGAAGCGGCCGTGCGGCGCCTGTCACCTCCGCGGCCGCCTGTCGCACCTCGGACGGGAATTCGACCCGGGCATCGAGACGGTGCAACTCTACGTTCTCGTCTTCCGCAAACACCCCGGCCTTGACGAGCAGGGCGAACAGCTCGTCTGTTTGGTCCAACCCCGCCCGTTCCAACATCCCCCTGGCGAGGCTATGATCCGGGCTTTCTTTTTCAAAGAGGTAATAGGATTTGAGAACGTCGAGGAATTCGCCGGCGCCGGGCTCCCGGGCGTCGGCCGCCGTGGGACCGCTGTGGGCCAGGCAGCGCCGGAGCCAGTCGCCGCCGGTTTCGATGATGCGCTGCCGTCGCGCCTGCTCGTCGCGCTGCGCGATCAGCCGTTCGACCTGCTCCGTGGAATTGGGGAAAAAACGTCCCGGGTCGAACCGGAAATACAGCCGATCGTTGAACAGCGCCCGCATCACGGCCGATTGGTGGTCGCCGTTCGGGGCCCCGGGAAAGCAAAACGCCGTCATGGTGTCGAGGTCGATCCATTCCTGCTCGGCGTTCAAAACGTCCCAGAGATCCCGGATGATGACTTCTCCGATGAGCGCCTTACGCTTGTGAGCTACCTCTTTGAGCGTGTCCACCATCCGCGTCCGGCTCATGGTCAGGTCCAGACGCGTTCGATCCCGGCGCAGCAGCCGGCTGGCGGACAGGTTGACCTCCTTGCTATTTTCGGTCAGCAGCCTCAATCGCTGGTTGCGGACCTCCAGAATCACCGCGCACAGGATTCTCTCGCGGTCGATATATTCAACAATATTCCCAAGTTCCATGCGGTTAAAATAGCAACCGGCGTGATCAAAGTCAACGACGTAAAAACAGCGCTGTTTTCCCTCGATCAAGGTTGCCGATCCTCATCGGCTGTGTTATGCCAACTTGGGTTGATCAAAAAGGAGAGCGCTGTTTTTAAATGTCTTCTCTCAGGCTCATCACGCCTTACTTCGCGGAAAACCGGTCCCGGATTCTCATCGGACTGTTGAGCCTGATCGTGGTCGACGTGGTGCAGCTCGTCATCCCGCGGGTCATCAAATGGGCGGTGGACGACCTGACGGCCATGCGCGCCGAGAGCGGGCAGATGCTGCTCTATGCCGTCTATATCTGCGTCATGGCGGCCCTCGTCGGTGGTTTTCGCTACGTCTGGCGGCTGTGCCTGCTCGGCGCCTCCCGCCGCGTGGAGCAGGGGCTGCGCGACCGGCTCTTCAGCCATTTGCAAACCCTGCCGGCCGCTTACTTCGACCGCACCCGCACGGGCGACCTCATGGCCCACGCCACCAACGACATCCAGCAGATCCGCATGGCGACCGGCATGGGCCTGGTGGCCCTGAACGATGCCGTGGTCATGGGGGCTGCCGCGATTGCATTCATGGCCTACATCGATCCCGCCCTGACCGGCGTCGTCCTCATCCCGATGCCGCTGATCGCACTGGGCACGCGGTTCTTCAGCCGCAAGATGCACCGCCGGTACCAGACGGTGCAGGCGTCTTTCTCCGATTTGACCGAAATCATCCGGGAGCGTTTCGCCGGAATCCGCCTGATCAAGGCCCACCACCGCGAAGCCGTGGAGGCCGCGCGGGTGGAGGCGGCCTCCCGCGCTTACGTGAATGAAAACCTCAGACTGGTGAGAATCACCGGGGCCTTCTTCCCGATGATGCTCTTGTTCACCAACTTGAGCATGGCGTTGGTCCTGCTGGTCGGCGGCCGCCAAACGATCCTGTTCGCCATCACGCCGGGGGACTTGGTGGCGTTCATCAGCTACCTCGGGCTTCTCACCTGGCCGATGATGGCGCTCGGCTGGGTCACCAACCTCATCCAGAGAGGCCGGGCGTCGCTGGAGCGGGTCGACGCGATCCTCGCCACCACGCCCGACATCCGCACCGCACCCGACGCTGAACCGCTGAAGACCCCCCGGGGAGAGGTGGTGTTCGAAGCCGTCGGCTTCAGCTACCCCGGCCGGCCGGGCGCGAAGCCGGCGCCGGCCCTGGACGGCATCGACCTGTCCATCGCGGCGGGCTCGGTGCTCGGCATCGTCGGCCCCCCGGGAAGCGGTAAAACCACCCTGCTCAGCCTGATCCCCAGGCTTTATGACGCCACCACCGGGCGGGTGCAGCTGGACGGCCGGGAGGTCCGCCGTCTGCGCATCGAGGACCTGCGGACGGCGGTCGCCTTCATGCCCCAGGAACCGTTTCTATTCGCCGGCACCATCCGCGACAACATGGCCTTCGGCGATCCCTCGGTTTCGGAAGAACGCCTCGAGGAGGCGGCCGACGGCGCCGCGCTGCTCGACACCGTGCGGTCTTTTCCCCACGGCTTCGACACCGTCGTCGGCGAGAGAGGCGTGATGCTCTCCGGCGGCCAGAAGCAGCGCGTGGCGCTGGCCCGGTGCCTGCTCGCCGACGCGCCGGTGGTGATCCTGGACGACCCCATCAGCCAAGTGGATTTTGAAACCGGCGCGGCCATCACCCGGACCCTCCGCCGGCTGGCCGGCCGCAAGACCATCCTCATCGCCTCGCACCGGCTCTCGGCCCTCGCCTTTTCCGACCGGATCGTGGTGCTCGACCGCGGCCGGGTCGCGGCCGCCGGCCGGCACGCGGAGCTGATGCAGACCAGCGGCTATTACGCCCGGACCTATCGTCTCCAGGAAATCGAAGAGGCGCCGCATGCGGCCTGACCCGGACTATTTCGAAGAAACCAGCCTGGGGAAACCCTACGACGCCAGGCTCCTGCGGCGGCTCACCCCGTTCGTCCGTTCCCACGGGTCCCTGCTGCTGTGGTCCATCGGACTGGTGGTGCTGATCACCCTTCTGGACGTGATCCTGCCCTATGTCACCAAGCTGGCCATCGACCGCCACATCGTGCCTTTTGCCTCCGAGGCGGCCGCCGGCGACCGACGGCTGAAGCTCGACGTGTCCGACCCGGCGGCGGGGGCGGTCCTGCAGCGCCACCCGGATCTGGCGCAGGTGGAGGGGGCGGTCGCCTACATCCCCTACGAGGCCCTGGCCTCCCTGGGCAGGGAGGATTTGGCCCGGCTGCGCCGCGCCGACCTGGCGGGCCTGGCGCTCATCGCGGGGATCTTTGGGGTTCTGGTCATTTTCGATTTTCTGCTCAACTTCGCCCAGTCGGTCATCATGGAGATCACCGGCCAGCGGATCATGCACGAGTTGCGCATGCGGTTGTTCAGCCACACCCTGGAGCTGGCGCTGGAGTTCTTCACCCGCAACCCGGTGGGCCGCCTCGTGACCCGCACGACCAGCGACATCCAGAACATGTACGAACTCTTCACCTCGTTCATCTCCTTTGTCTTCAAGGACCTGGTGCTGCTCGCCGGCATCGCCGCCGTAATGCTCGTGCTGAACTGGAAGCTGGCGCTGGTCAGCTTCATCGTCCTGCCGCTGGTGGCCGTCGCTTCCGTCCGCTTCTCCAAACGCGCCCGCCACATCTTCCGCACCCTGCGGGTGCAGGTGGCCGAAATCAACACCCGCTTTGCCGAAACCATCGGCGGCATGCGCGTCATCCAGCTTTACCGCCAGGAGGCCGACAACTTCCGCCGCTTTGCCGGGCTGAACCACGCCAACTACCTCTCCGGCATGGAGCAGATCCGGGTGCTCGCCGTTTTCATGCCGCTGATCGAGGTGGTGGCGCTGGCGGCCGTGGCGCTGATCATCTGGTACGGCGGCGGCCAGGTCATGGGCGATGCGCTGAGCCTGGGGGCCCTGGTGGCCTTCATTTCCTACATCCGCATGTTCTTCCGGCCCCTGCGGGACCTTGCGGAAAAATACAACATCCTGCAGAACGCCATGGCCTCGGCCGAGCGCATCTTCCTGGTCCTGGACACGCACACCGTGCTGCCCCAGCCGGTGGCCCCCCCGGGCGGAAGCCTCCCCGGGCTGCCCGCCATCGAGGAGCTGCGCTTCGAGCATGTGACCTTCGGCTATGTGGCGGGGGAACCCGTGCTGAACGACGTCTGCTTCGAGATGCGCCGGGGTGAAACCCTGGCCGTGGTGGGGCCCACCGGCGCCGGAAAAACCTCGCTCATCAACCTTATCCCCCGGCTCTACGACCCGGCCGCCGGCCGGGTGACCATCAACGGCCGCGACTTGCGCGACTACCCGAGCGCCGTCTTCCGCGACCGGATGGCCCTGGTCATGCAGGACCCCTTCCTGTTTTCCGGCACCATCCGCGGAAATATTTTCCAAGGCGCCCCCGGGCGGCCCTCCGGCGAGGAAGCCGACATCATCGCCGCTTCCAACCTGGATCGCCTGCTCGCGCGGCTGCCGGAGGGCCTCGACACCGTTCTCGGTGAAGGCGGCGGCTCGATCTCGAGCGGCGAGCGCCAGCTCATCGCCATCGCCCGGGCCTTTGCGCGCAACCCGCAGCTCATTCTCTTCGACGAGGCCACCTCCGCCATCGACTCCCAGACCGAGCAGTGGATCCAGCAGGCCCTGGAGCGCCTGATGCGGCACCGCACCGCCCTGGTGGTGGCCCACCGCCTGTCCACCGTGCGCGGCGCCGACCGCATCCTGGTCATGCACCGGGGCCGGATCATCGAATCCGGCACCCATTCCCGGCTGATGGACCAGCGGGGGTTTTACTACCGCCTCCACCAGCTGGAGCCGGACGCCGCGGCGCTTTCACAGCGATAATTCTCTTGCCAAACAGGGGGCCGGATGGTATATGCCTTTACCCAAATGTCCATGGAAAATGCGGCGTTGCACCTCAACGGGTCGCCCGACGAACCGCGGGGGAATTTGCTTGCCCGCTCCGCCCACAGCTGAATCCTTAACGCCAAACAAAAAAAGGAGGACCACACCGATGCCCTACGATGCAACGAAGATGGCCGACTGGCAGATTTCCGAGGCAGCCGAAAAGAAAATGCCCTCCCCCGAGCAGTGGCAGCAGAAACTGGGTTTGCAGAAAGAGGAGATGCTGCCCATGGGCCGTCTGGCCAAACTCGATTTTCTGAAGATCATCGAGCGCCTGAAAGGCAAGCCGGACGGGAAGTACATCGAGGTCACCGCCATCACCCCGACCCCGCTCGGGGAAGGCAAGAGCACGACCTCGGTCGGGCTCATGGAAGGTTTGGGCAAGCGCGGCAAGAGCGTCGGCGGCGCCCTGCGCCAGCCCTCCGGCGGCCCCACCATGAACGTCAAGGGCACGGCGGCCGGCGGCGGCAACGCGCTTTTGATCCCCATGACCGAGTTCTCCCTGGGGCTGACCGGCGACATCAACGACATCATGAACGCCCACAACCTCGCCATGGTGGCCATGACCTCGCGCATGCAGCACGAGCGCAACTACAACGACGAGCAGCTCGCCCGCCTGACCAAGATGCGCCGGCTCGACATCGACCCCACCCGGGTGGAGATGGGCTGGATCATGGACTTCTGCGCCCAGTCGCTGCGCAACATCATCATCGGCATCGGCGGCCGCACCGACGGGTACATGATGCAGTCCAAGTTCGGCATCGCCGTCGGCTCCGAGTGCATGGCCATCCTCTCGATCATCAAGGACCTGGCGGACCTCAAGAAGCGCCTGAACGAGATCACGGTCGCCTTCGACAAGAGCGGCAAACCGGTCACCACGGGCGACCTCGAGGTCGGCAACGCCATGACGGCCTTCATGCGCAACACCATCAACCCGACCCTCATGAGCACGGCCGAGTACCAGCCCTGCCTGGTGCACGCCGGCCCCTTCGCCAACATCGCCGTCGGCCAGTCCTCGATCATCGCCGACCGCATCGGCCTCAAGATGTTCGACTACCACGTGACCGAGTCGGGTTTCGCGGCCGACATCGGCTTCGAGAAGTTCTGGAACGTGAAGTGCCGCAACAGCGGCCTCAAACCCCACGTGTCGGTGCTCACCGCCACCATCCGCGCCCTCAAGATGCACGGCGGCGGGCCCAAGGTCGTGGCCGGCAAGGCGCTTCCCGAAGAGTACACCAAGGAGAACCTCGCCCTGGTGGAGAAGGGCTGCGCCAACATGGCCCACCTGATCAACGTCATCCGCAAGTCGGGCATAAACCCGGTGGTCTGCATCAACCGTTTTTACACCGACACCGACGCGGAAGTGAAAGCGGTCAAGAAGGCGGCCGAAGCGGCCGGCGCGCGCTGCGCCGAGTCCCAGCACTGGCTGAAGGGCGGCGAAGGCGCCCTGGAGCTGGCCGACGCCGTCATCGACGCCTGCAACGAAAAGTCGGAATTCAAATTCCTCTACCCGCTGGAGATGAAGCTGCGCGAGCGCGTGGCCCTGATCGCCAAGGAGGTCTACGGCGCCGACGGCGTGTCATGGACCCCGGATGCCGAGGCCAAGGCCAAGATGCTGGAGTCCGATCCCAAGTACGCGGACTTCGCCACCATGATGGTCAAGACCCACCTGTCCCTCACCCACGACCCGGTGCTGAAGGGCGTGCCCAAGGGCTGGACGCTTCCCATCCGCGACGTCCTGATTTACTCCGGCGCCAAGTTCCTGTGCCCCTGCGCCGGCACCATCAGCCTGATGCCCGGGACGAGCTCCAACCCGGCCTTCCGAAGGATCGACGTGGACGTGAACACCGGCGCGGTGTCCGGGCTGTTCTAATGAAAGACCGTGTTACGTGTTAAGTTTTAAGTGTTAAGCCAAAGAGAAACAAGGGGCCCGGCCGATTCGGCCGAGCCCCCTTGTTCTTCGCATTTCGGATTTGGAAGTATCATGTTAAGAGCATGCTCGTCTCTTAACTTAAAACTTAACACCTAAAACTTGAAACTATCTTTATTCATGCGCGTCCTCCTGATCAACCCGTTTTACCCCATCTCCGAGACCCCCTCCCCGCCGCTCGGGCTGGCCTATCTCGCCGCGGCACTCGAGGAGGCGGGGGTCGA
The DNA here is from genome assembly GCA_963716325.1 of uncultured delta proteobacterium. GTDB lineage: Bacteria > Desulfobacterota > Desulfobacteria > Desulfobacterales > SpSt-501 > SpSt-501. The sequence goes on from CAVQTH010000056.1 coordinate 129,231, forward strand.
AGTCCGGGTGCTCGACCTGGTGGTCACCCCGCACAGCGAAGACCTCCTTGCAGACCTCCTGGATGAATTCCGGCCCGAACTGGTCGGGCTCACCGCCGTCACCATGAACATCGACAGCGCCCTGGCCGTCGTCGCGGATGTGAAGCGCCTCGCCCCGCAGGTCTTCACACTCATGGGGGGGCCGCATGTCACCTTCAGCGCATCGGAAACCCTGGCGGCCTGCCCCGCCCTGGACGCGGTCGCCGTGGGCGAAGGCGAGCGGACCATCGTCGAGCTCGGCCGCGCCGTCGAAGCCGGCACCGGGCTTGAATCCGTCAAGGGCATTGCCTGGCGCGCCGGCGACGGCCTCCGCTTTACGCCTGGCCGGGATTTCATCCGGGACCTGGACACCCTGCCCATGCCCGCCCGCCGGCTGCTGCCGCTCGGCCGTTACCGAGCTCTGGGCATGCCCATCAGCATGACCACCTCCCGCGGCTGCCCCCATCAGTGCATCTTCTGCGTCGGCCGCCGGATGGTGGGGGCCCGGGTGCGCTTTCACAGCCCCGCACGGGTTGTGGATGAACTGGCCTATCTGGCAACGCTGGGGTTTCACCAGGTGAACCTGGCCGATGACCTGTTCACCGCCGACCCGCACCGATGCGCGACCGTCTGCGATGAAATCCTGCGGCGGGGTCTCCGCATCCAGTGGACCTCATTTGCCCGGGTAGACACCGTTTCAGAAGAAATCCTCGCCAAAATGAAAGCCGCCGGGTGCACGGCGGTGAGCTTCGGGATCGAGTCGGGCAATGCCGGGATCCTCAAGACCATCAAGAAAAAAATCACCCTGGAGCAGGTCGTGGCGGCGGTGGATATGTGCTCACAGACGGGTGTCACGCCGTTTGCGTCCTTTATCCTGGGGCTTCCAGGAGAGACGCCGGACACCCTGCGCGAAACCATCGCATTCGGCAAGCGGCTGGAGGACAAGGGGCTGGTCTACGGATTCCACATCCTCGCGCCGTTTCCCGGCACGGAGGTGCGCGAGCGCTGCCGCGACCTCGGCCTCCGCATCCTCACCGACGACTGGTCCCGCTACCATGCCAACCGCGCCGTCACCGAGACCGAAACCGTAACCCGGCAGATGCTCGACGAGATCGCCGTCGAATGGGAGGACCGCTTCAACCGCTACCTGGGCGACATCAAGGAACGCATGCAAAAGGGGGAAGCCGGCGCCGACGAGGCCCGCCAGCTGACCAACCTGGAGCGGATTGTCCTCGTGTACGATCTCATGATGAAGACGGTCATCGAGCAGACCGGGACCTGGCCGGACCGCGAGGAAACAAATGCCGCGGGATTACTGAACGGCCTGATCCGCCAGGTGGACGCTGCCACGCAACATGGGAGGGAACGAATCCGGGACGCCCTGGAAGCGGCAGCCCATAACGGAAACCTGGAATGTGAGCGGGCCAACGGGATCATCCGCTGGAAGTGGAGGGACTACCTCTGACACGGGTGTTTAACGCCCGCGTGTCAGTTCAGGATGTCCGTGAGCTTCCCCACTTCCTGAAGGGTCTGTTCGGCGAGCGCGTCGATGTGGCCCTGGTTGACCCCCAGGCGCTCGGCGACTTCGAGCGACGGTTCCAGGGCCTGCCCGTCGCGGCCCTTCCCGAAGCCCACCCGGCGTCCCACGATGTTGGCGATATGCACCACGTCGCTGAGCATGCAGTAGTGGTCGCAGTTTTCAGGATCGTGATGCCAGCTGACCGCGTTCACCAACTCCTGGGGCAGCGACCAGTTTTGGAGGATCCGTGCACCGATGGTCGCATGGTTCGTCCCCAGCACGACAAATTCCGCCACTTCGAACGAGATGCCCTTGGTCACCATCCCTTCGATCTTCTCCAGGTCCTCCTGCACGTAGTCGCCCAGAACGAGCTTGCCGATGTCGTGGAGCAGCGCGGCGGTGAACACCTCATCCGCGTCGCTGATGCTCAAGGACTTGACGAGCAGGTCCGCGGCCACGGAGACCGCCACCGAATGCCGCCACAGCGCTCCCCGCGGCAGGTCGTAGCCCGGCACCGGCTTCTTCATGAGCGCGCTCATGCACATCGTCATCACCAGCTGCAGCAGGCGCTTCCACCCCAGCAGCATGATGGCCTGACGCACGGAGCTGACCCGCGACGGGAGACCGAAATAAGCCGAGTTGGTCAGCTTGAGGATATTGGCCGTCAACCCGGGGTCGTATTTGAGGATGTCTTCGATCTTGCTGGCGCTGGCGTCCGGGTTCTGGAGCAGGGGCATGAGCCGGGCCGCCGTGGCCGGCATGCCCGGGAATGATTTGACCTGAGTCATGATGTGACTGAGCTTTTCTTCGTCCAAATTGATTTCCTCTCTCTTGCGAGGCGATCCGGCGTTGATATCGGAGCACACCCCTCTTTACAACGTATCGGCGGCTTCGATGAATACTTGAGGAAATCAATTATAAAATTCTTGAAAATGCCGCAGTTGCAGCCTATTTTGGCGTAGGTCTCAGCATGTCGCGCGGTATCCCCGTCCAAAAAGAGGCTATTGAACCCTATATCGGGAGCAGAAACATGAAGGAGAAACTGATCGCTTTGATCGGTATCGCTGTAATGGCATGCACGGCCTGCGCGGATAAACGGCCCGTGGTCTACCCCAACGCCCACCTCAAACAGGTCGGCAATGAAACCGCCCAGCGCGACATCGACGAGTGCATCCGCTACGCGAGGGACAGCGGCGCCGAGGGTAACAAGGGGGCTGAAATCGCCAAGGGCACCGCGGGCGGGGCGGCCGTGGGCGGGGCCGTGGGAGCGGCCACCGGGGCGGTGCTGGGGAACCTGGGGCGGGGGGTGGCGGCCGGCGCAGCCGGGGGCGCGGCCGGCGGGCTGGTGCACGGTGCCCTCACATCCGATGAGCCGGATGCCGTCTTCCGAAGTTTTGTGGACCGCTGTCTCAAGGAAAAGGGGTACGACCCGATCGGGTGGCGCTGAGCGCTCCCTCACGGCAAGGGTGTTGCAAAACAAGTATCAGGCCGTCAACCAGGGCGTGCGGTGTTTTGGAAAGCGCAGCATATTCGATCAGATGTGAGTAGTTACAAGGCGTACAACGCCAGATCACGGCTTCAGGCGCCGTTTTTCAACACCCGGGCTAGTCCCCAAGGCTGATCCCGATGTCCCGCGCGGTGAGCATGGTGTCGCAGTCCAGCGGAACCGTTTTCATCCGCCGGATGCTCGACTCCAGCGGCACGTAATTGACCGTCGGCGGGGCCAGCGCCACCATGATGCCGGAGCGGCCCTCGCCCAGGGCCCTGACCGCGGCCGCACCGAACCGCAGGGAGATCAGGCGGTCGGTGGCGGTGGGCCGCCCGCCCCGCAGAAGATGGCCCAGCACGACCACGCGCGACTCCTTGCCGGTCAAATGCTCCAGCTCCGCGCCGATCTTATGACCGACGCCGCCCAGCCGCTCCATCTTTCCGGCCGTTTTTCCCTCCAGCACCGTGCGGGCGCCGTCCTTGGGGGCCGCGCCTTCCGCCACGACGACGATCGAAAAATGCCGCCGGCCGCGCTCACGCTCGGCGATCTTTTCGGCAACCCGGGAAATGTCGTAGGGGATCTCGGGAATGAGGATGACATCGGCCGATGCGGCCAAGCCGGCGTGCAGGGCGATCCAGCCGGCGTAGCGTCCCATGACCTCGACCACCATGATGCGCTGGTGGGACTCGGCCGTCGAGTGCAGGCGGTCGATGCACTCGGTGGCGAAGTCCACGGCGGTGTCGAAACCGAAAGTGACCACGGTCCGGTCCAGATCGTTGTCGATCGTCTTGGGAACCCCGATCACGCTCAGGCCTTTGAGGTGCAAGGCGCTGGCGATCTCAAGCGATCCGTCGCCCCCGATGGCGATCAGGGCGTCCAGACCCTGCCTGCGGAAGAGGGCCACCAGCTCGTCCGTGCGGTCCTTCTCGACCACCTTCCCGTCTTCCGTCGCCACCGGGTAACGCAGCGGGTTGCCCCGGTTGGTGGTCCCGAGAATGGTGCCCCCCAGATGCGTAATGCCGCGGACCGTGCTGCGGTCCAGGGGGATGAGCCACCCCTGGGGGTAGTCCGCCGGGGCCAGCAGGCCGTTGTAGCCGTCCCGGATGCCGACGCACTCCCAGCCGCGGTTCAAGGCGGAAAGAACGATCGCCCGGATGACGGCGTTCAGCCCGGGGGCGTCCCCGCCGCCGGTGGAAATGGCAATTCGTCGAGGGGTCATGGCGTGGCAGCCTCCAGTCTATGCAGCGGGGGCGTAACCGCTCAGGGTTCAAGAGCAAAGATCAGCGGATCTCCTTGGGTTGCCCGGTGCTGGTCAACACGCTGCTCCAGACCCAGCCCGCCGGGTCGACCTTCTTGCGCCGCGACACCGCCAGCGGGATGGGCACGTGGGTGAAGGTGTTCATCCAGTAGCCGACCACCATGTTGGTGCGGCCGGCCATGCCGGCGTGCACGGCGTTCTGGCCGAGCAACAGGCAGAACGCCGAATCATAGGCGTTGGCCGGGACCCCGCGGATGGTGTAGCTCGGGTCGATGTATTTCAGGGTGGCTTCCATGCCGATTTTCTTGAAATGCGCGTTGATCCGGTCCTTCAGAAAAAGCCCGATGTCGTTGAACTTCACATTCCCGGAGGCATCCCGCTCCGAGGTGTCCCCCACCAGGTCCTGGCCGGCGCCTTCGGCCACCACGATCACCGCGTGCCCGCGGCGCTGCAGCCGGTCCCGCACGCTTTCGAGCAGCTTGTCCAGGGTGAACGGCACTTCCGGTATCAGGCAGAAGTTGACATCGCTGCGGGCGAGCGAGGCGAACACGGCGATGAAGCCGGACTCGCGGCCCATGAGCTTGACCAGCCCGATCCCGTTGCGCGCGCCCTTGGCCTCGGTGTGCGCGGCGTCGATGGCCTTGACCGCCTCGGATACCGCCGTCTCAAAGCCGAAGGACCGCTCCACGTAGGAGATGTCGTTGTCGATGGTTTTGGGGATGCCGATCACGCTGATCTTGAGACCCCGGCGCTGGATTTCCTCGACGATGGCCTGGGCCCCGCGCAGCGTGCCGTCTCCGCCGACGGCAAACAGGATCCCCAGGTTCATGCGGTCCAGGGTGTCGACCATCTCGCCGATGTCCTGGTTGCCCCGCGAAGAGCCCAGGATCGTCCCGCCGTATTCATGGATGCGGCTCACGGCGCCCGGGTCCAACTCGACGGGGGTGTGCCCGTAGCGATACGTGAGCCCCTCGTAGCCGTAAGGAAAGCCGAACACGGTTTTGACCTTGTAGTTGTGGAACAGGCTCAGCACGAGCGCCCGGATGACGTCGTTCAGGCCCGGGCACAGGCCGCCGCAGGTGACGATGCCGCACTTCAGCTTGGACGTGTCGAAGTAGATCTTCTCCCGCGGCCCGGCTTTCTCGAAGGCGAGGATGTTCCCGCTTTCAGCCAAAACGCGCTGGATCTCTGCCGGGTTCGATTGAAGCACGACATGGTCCCCATCGTCGACAAAATGGGCCCCGGAAATGGGGGATTGGATGCGGCAGGGGCCGATCCGCTGGATATCAAGTTCCGCTGGTTTCAATTCCATCACATGCCTCATTTGAACTGGGTGGTCCCCTCTCCCCGCAGGTCCTTCACGGCCTGCTTCACCCGCTCCGCCATACCCTTCTCCGCCGCGGCGAGATAGGTGCGGGGGTCGTACGCCTTCTTGCTGCCCACCTCGCCGTCCACCTTGAGAACGCCGTCGTAGTTTTTCAGCATGTGGTCGGCGATGGGGCGCGTGAACGCGTACTGCGTGTCGGTATCGATGTTCATCTTGACGACCCCGTAGTCCACCGCCTCGCGGATCTCAGCCACCGTCGAGCCGGAGCCGCCGTGGAAGACCAGTGCGAACCGCCCTTTTTCACCGCAGGCCTTGACGACCGCATCCTGGCAGGTCCTCAGGATGGAAGGTTTGAGCTTCACCTGGCCCGGCTTGTAGACGCCGTGCACGTTGCCGAAGGTGGCGGCCAGAAGGTAGCGCGCCCCCTTGACCGCGTTCAGCCGCCGGGCGACTTCCAGGGTGTCCTCGGGCGTGGTGTAGAGCTTGGCCGAGGCCTCGGCCTTGATGCCGTCCTCCTCGCCGCCCACAACCCCTGCCTCGATCTCCAAGATGATCTCGCTCTTCTGGCAGCGCTCAAGCAGCTTGACCGCAATGTCGAGGTTCTCCTTAAGCGGCAGAGCGCTGCCGTCGAACATGTGGCTGTTGAAGAGATTGGGCAGCCCCTTGGCGCGCCGGCGCTCGGTCTCTGTAATCAGAGGATTCACGAACTGATCCAGCTTGTCCGCCTGGCAGTGGTCCGTATGCAGGCCGACGTAGACCGGGTATCGATCGGCGACCCGCTGGACATACTCGGCGATGGCGATGGCGCCGAGCGCCATGTCCTTCAGCATCGAACCGGAAGCAAACGCGCCGCCGCCGGTCGATACCTGGATGATCCCGTCGCTTTTGGACTCGGCCAGGCCTTTAAGCACGGCGCTGGCGGACGCCATGGAGGTGACATTGAAGGCGGGGTAGGCGAACTTTCCCGCCAGCGCCCGATCGAGCATCTGGCAATAAATTTTGTAATCCGCAACCGGCATGGTGGGCTCCTTCCTATTGAGAAAATTTCCTCCCGGACGCAAAATAGCCGTCCGTCGTCCATCCTCTCCATATTTTGAATATCAAATCACGGCCGCCGGTACGCGTCAAGAGAAGAACAAAGATGAAATGAAGTGCGTTGAATGATTTGATCTGAAAGGTTCACTATGCGGGAATCTTCGATATCAATTCCAAGGCGACCAGCTTATGGCTTTTAAATTTGCCCTCCTCAAGAGTGGTGATATGCGCTATTTTTGCCCGATAGGTTCCTTGCATATGCCTGGATTCCTTCGGCGAGAGCAGTTTCACGTTCATTTCTTGTCCGATTTGAATCAGATTGAGAAATTTCGAATCCGGCCTGACTATCACTCCGATTCCGGTCTCGGATATATCCTTGGCTTTCAGTTGGTAAACCGGGACCCCCGGGAACGCAAACTCGACCATATGCTCAGACATCGCCGGGTGCCTGGGCTTTATCCGTCTCTCTGTCAAAATGGGGCTGTTTTTCATTGATCTTGCCCAGCGGCTTTCAGAAACACCTTGACGTTTCACACCGCCATGGCTTTAAAAAAGAGAAATTCACCCGCCCATGCCGCAAAATGGGGTCGCATCGTTATACGCCGGATGATATCCCACGCCGAATCAAAGTTGCAATAGGCATTAGCTACGGTTTCAGCGTGAAGCGCCAGGCGCAGAACCAATCCT
>CAVQTH010000057.1:0-12390 GCA_963716325.1 uncultured delta proteobacterium
ATTGTCGGTTTCCATAGTCGAGGAGCACGCCTTTCTCGGGCGGATGTCGCCTGTCCTTTGATCCGGCGTCGTCAGCCGGCCCAGTAATGGTTCACGAAACAGATGATGTCGAGCGCCAGCAGCAGGACCGACCCGAACAGCCAGGCGCCGCGGCCCACCGCCGAACCGATGCCCGCCCCGATGAGGTGGATCGGGAAAAGCACCATGGAGTAGCGTGCCGCCCCCAGAAAGGACCCGCTGCCCAAGGCAATAGCCAGCGAGACCAGCATATAAACGCCGTAGGAGAGCCTCAGCCGCAGGAGCGCGATGAAGCCCATGAGGATGGCCGCGGCGATGAAGAACCAGTCCAGCACCGTGACGACAAGATCGGCGCCGTTGCGAAATTCAAAATCGGCCGCATCCATTGCGAAGTCTCGTCCATAAGTGCTCTGCACCTTGATATAGAGAAAGAAATCGCCGAATGCGATCCAGTGGTAAACAAAAAAAGCGAGAACGCCGACCGGCGCCAGCGCCAGCGGCCAGGCCCGGCGTGTAAACAAGGCGCGCCACCCGTGGGTCTGGACGAATTCGACCAGCAGGAGCACGAACAGAAACACGCCCGCGACCCGGGTGGCCGAGGCCAGCCCTGCGAAAACAGCTGCCAGCCAGAAGTTGCCTCGGCGCGCCCAAAACACCATGGCTAGCGACAGGAACAAAAACAGCGATTCGGAATAGACCGCGTTGAGAAAAAACGCGGCCGGATATGCCAGTAGAAACACAACCGGCCGCATGGGATCGATGCCGGGATGGAACTCCTGGGTCAGCCGGACCAGCATCCATACAGCCAGCGCCAGGAACACGCTGCTCACTATCCAGCCGGCCAGCACCCGGTTGCCGCCCGCCAGAGGTGCCGCCATGCGCACCAGCAGCGGATAGAGCGGGAAAAATACGATGTTGGCCTGACCTTTCTCGCCGCGCAGGTAATATCCGTTTTCAGCGATGTCGAGATACCAGTAAGCGTCCCAGCGATTGTGCAGGTCGATGATGGCCCAGTCTTGTCTCACCGGACGGACGTTGTGGGGGGACATCCATTCCATGGATGTGTCGGGGGCGAGATTCAAACGGTTGAACGCCAGGAGGGCGAAAATGTTGACGACGACCAGCCAGGCCGCGACCATTGCCAGGCTGCGCCGGACCGGTGCGTCGAGCTCAAATGGCGGCAAGGCCCCTCCGTTTCGTGCGAACCGTGTCAAACCAGCCGGCCATACTCCGCTTGGAAGCGTCCTCTCACCTGAAAATGGGAACAACCCAACTTGATGGCCGAAACCGCATTAAAAAAAATCGGAAAAGCCGTGCGATGGCAGCAACGGTCAGAATGTTGGATACTATCTAAAAAGATCTGCAACGGTCAAGTTTTGTTTGTTTCCGGTCCATCCCGTCAGCGCCATTCTGCTCGGCGTGACCTTTCTCGGTGAGCACATTCAGATCAAGCATCTTGTAGGCATGGGCTTGATCGGTCTGGGGTTGGCCGCAATCGACGGCCGGGCGTTGGATGTCTTTAAAACAAAGAGGATATGATCAGGCAACGGCTCCAGGAGTTTCAGGACGCGATCGGTCCGGCCGAGTTTTCAAGCGCGGAGATCTTTTGCTTCAGCTCAGCCGGAAGCGGGGCCTTGCGGTTTTCCCGGTAATCGAAGCAGACGATGGTGCCTTCGCCCTCGGCGGCGAGCCTTTGAAGCCGGTGGCTGTAGACCGCGTAGAACATGACGAAGCGGTCTTCGTCGACCCGCGCGACGCGGGCGCCGACCGAGATGCGGTCGGGGAAGGCCAGCGGCGCCCGGAAGCGGCAGGACGTGGAGGCCAGGATGGGCCCCAGGGGGTTGCGGTTGACGAAATCGGGGGACGCCAGCTTCTCGAAGTAGGCCATGCGGGCGGTCTCGAAATACCTGAAATAGACGATGTTGTTTACGTGGCCGTAGGCGTCCATCTCGCCCCAGGCCACCGGGATGTCGACCACGACGGGATAATCTGCTAAGGGGGAACTCATGGCATCGCTCTCAAGTGAAATCTGATTCTGGAGACAGGGGCGCCGGCGGTTTGGCGTATGGGCGTCCCCAGTAGCACAAAGACCGTTCCGCGGTCAAACCTTCCTGGAGGAACGACATGAAAACCAAACTCAAGACGAATGTTGAATACCTCACCTCGGACGCCATGAAAGGCCTGCCGTTTTCAGAGGCCGTGCGCGTGGGTGACATGCTTTATCTGTCCGGCAAACTGGGAACGGACAGCTCCGGCAAGGTGGTGTCCGGCGGTATTGCCGCCGAAACCCGACAGACCATGGAAAACATCAAGGCCGCGCTGGAGCGCTGCGGCTCTTCGCTTCATCATGTCGTCAAGGCCACGGTCATGCTGGCGGACATGAACGAGTGGGCCGAAATGAACAAGGTCTATGTCACCTTTTTCACCGACCACCTCCCGGCGCGCAGTGCCATGGGCGTGAACGGGCTCGCCCGGGGGGCCCGGGTGGAAATAGAGGTCGTCGCCGTCGTCAAACAAGATTAACCACGCCCATGGCGTGGCTAATGTTAAAGGGGCCTTCCGCATGTAGGGCTTTTCCCGGTAGGGTAAAGTGCAATGAAATCGCAGCCGAGATATCTGTAAACGGTGCGGTCAACGGATTTGCGGGTTGGAAAGACTGGCGCAGAAAACCATACGGGTGCGATTTCATCAGGGTTGGGCTTTGAGGTTGAGCTCCACCCGCCAGGACCGGCCGCCGTCGTTGACGATGATGTCATCCTTGCGGATCTGCATGACGTTGTAACCTTCGACGGATTCCCCCTCCTTGACGATGTGCCCGTTGACGACAGCCAGTCGCCGTGCGGGATCGTCGGTCCAGGCGATGGCCATCACTTTGAGTTTGGATTCCTCCAGACGGCTCAGGCTGTCCTCGGGGGATCGGCCGGACGCCGGGCGGGCTGCCGGTGCGCTCCTTTGGGCCGACGGCGGCCGTGTTTCGGACCCCGTCGGCCCACCGCCGTCCCGCGGGCGGATGCGGCTTGAGGGGGGCGGCGCTTGAACCGGGGGGGCGGCCTTGGGTTGGCCCGCTGCGGCGGCCGGGCCGTCAACGCCTTCGGTCGGCCGGGGAGCCGGGGCCGGGGGGGGCGTCGGGATCGGCTTGGCCGGCGGCGGCGGCGTTGTCTGGCCGGGAGGCAACGGAGATCGTACCTCGCGTGCCACACCGGCCGTCTGAGACGGTGAGCTGCCGTTGGACCACCCGTAATAGGCGGCGGCCCCGGCTGCCAGAAACATGGCACCCAGCAACCACAGGACACCCCGGCGGGTGTACCACCGTGCTCCCAACTGCGGCGCAAACATCGCCTGCAGGCCAGAGGGCACCTGTTGGCCGCTGGGCTCCTCGGAGACCCCGGTGGTTTCAATCTTCTTGAGGGCTTTCAGAATCGAGCTCACAAAATCCGTCCACAAATGGCTTAGTTTGAAACGAGCCGGGGGATGTCGAAGTGGTTCCCCTCACGGTAAAGAATGATTTTGGTCAGATTGCCGACCACCCCGTCTACAGGCACACCATACTTGGCTTGAATTTGCTCGACCGTTTTCTGGGTGGTGCCGTCGTAGTCCTTGCTCAACGGGATGCCGGTGTAGCCAAGGTCGCGCAACAGCATTTTCAGGGCCAGCACCGAGTCCGCCGGGGCGTTCCCGGGAATGGTGCCCGAGAGCGAGAGAAAGTTTTTCCAGGGGAGGTACGCCACGCCGTTCCAGCTCTGGCCGAGCTCGCCCGCATCGCTTTCGATGGCGCGTTCGCCGGCGCCGGTTTTGAGCAAAAATTTGGCGCCGTCGACCGCGGTCAACCCCAGGTAGGAGTGGGGCTGTTTTCCGGAGGAACGAAACTCCAGAATGGCCGGCATGTTCAGCCGGCGCAGGAACGCCAGGTCCCCCTCGATGCGCTGGACGAGAAAGCCTGCGGCTTTGGCGGAGAGATTGAAAAAGGTCGGGTCGTCGTCGACCGCCTCTAGATAATGTTTCGGCTCAAGGGTCGCCCCCCAGGCCCCCATGACTTCCGCCAGCGCCGCTTGCCGCGAGGCGCGGCTGTCTGCGCGTTTGAGGTGATCGGGCAGGCGCGCGCCTTCACGCAGTGCGGCCGTTGGCTCAGTGCCCGGGATCGGCGCTTTCACCTCCATCTTAGAACCGGAAGTCGAGGTGCCGGCGGCCGCGGTGGGAGGACGGAGAGGTTCTGCCGTAGGGGCGCCGGCCGTTTCGCCCGCCGGCGCGGCGGAGCCGGTGGCAGCCGGCCGGGGGGTGAAAAACGAGCTCACGGCCTCGCTCAAGGATTTATGGTAGAGAAGCGCCACTGCCAGCAGGCAGAACAGTGCAAACAGCCCGAATGCGTAGCGGCCTTCCATGAGAGGCGATCGGCGGACATGCCCGCGGTGGGTCATTTCCGACAAGGCGATGTCGGCGATCCGGCCCGTCACTTTGTGCCGGTTCATGCCGAAGGCGGTGAGCAGGGCCCGATCGCAGGCGATGTTGATCACCCGCGGGATTCCGCGCGAATGGGCGTAGATGCGGCGGATGGCGGAGGGGTCAAACAGGGGCGAGCGTTTCTGGGAAGCGATGTTGAGCCGGTACTGGATGTACTCCTGGGTTTCCTTCAAGCTCAACGGGGTGATCTGATAGCGGAGTGATATCCGCTGGCCGATCTGCCGCAGATCATGGGAGTCGAGCATTTCCGCCAGCTCGGGCTGCCCCACCAGAATGATCTGGAGCAGTTTCTCTTTGCTGGTCTCGAGGTTCGACAGCAACCGCAACTGCTCCAGCACGGTTTTCGAGAGGTTCTGAGCCTCGTCGATCAGGACAATGACTTTTTTGCGCTCCGCCTTCTTCTGGATGAGAAAACGGTTGAGTTTGTCGATGAGGTCCTTCGTGTCGTCGGCGTTGTACTGGATGCCGAATTCGTCATTGATGGTCTTGATCAGCTGCTTCGGGCCCAGCTTGGGGTTGAAGATGTAGGCCGCCACCGTCGTGTCGTCCAGGTTCTCCAGGAAAGCTCGACACAGTGTTGTTTTTCCGGTGCCCACCTCGCCGGTGATTTCAACGAAACCGTCCCCCTGGGCGATGGCATAGTTCAAGTGGGCCAGCGCCTCTTCGTGGCTTTTGCTGAGAAAAAGATATTCCGGATTCGGCACCAGCCTGAATGGTTTTTCTCTGAATCCGAAATAGGCGTTATACATGCAGTCCTATCCTCGGGAAGGGCAGGTCGTTCGAACATTTTTGCCGATGCCGAAAAATCAGCATGAAATGTCCGGGAAAACCGGATAGCCGGTGACGATCCGGGAAAGGGGTGATACCCGTTGTTCGGACGGCACTACCCGAAAAAATTTCTCACATTATCAGAATATTATAGGGGACATGGCCACAGCTGTCAATACGCAGCGGATGGCTGCGGCTGGCCGATACGATGGGTTTATGACGGTCGAGCGGACATCAACAGCTTTAGATGCTGCCGGCGTTCGGATTGCGACAGGCGGGACAGCCTGCGGCATTCCTCGTAAAAAACGGTCAAATCGCCATGGGATCGACTCAGGATCCGCTGAAAGGCGGGCACCAGGTCATGATAGACGGCAATGGTCGCCAGCCCTGCGTTGTTGAGTCCCGAGGCGAACCAGTGCTGATATCTTGCCATTTCGGGGATCTTTTGCTTCTCCGCTTCGAATTCGTTCAGCAGCGCGCTGAACAGTGCGGCTTTTTCAATCCGCTTCCGGTCCAGGGACAGGTCGCTCGCGTACATGGCGGTCAACTCGTTTTTCCGCCTCGACACCATGGCGATGAAGTCCTCGGTCAACTTCTGCCGGCGTTCATGCTCGGCGAGGAGGCCGGGGGCCCGGCTGGCCGCGGCCCAGCGGCGCATACCTTCCTCCTCGACCGCGGTGGCGAAGCTTTCGTTGAATGCGGTATCGCCGGGCACATAGAACATCCGATGGGCCAGCTCATGGAAGATCAATGCGCTGAGCCGGGCGTCGTCCAACTGCAGGAATGTGCTCAGCACCGGGTCGTCGAACCACCCCAGAGTGGAGTAGGCGAGGACCCCCGAGACAAACACATCGTACCCGTCCCCGCGCAGGGAGTCCGAATAACGCTCGGCCGCCGCTTGCTCAAAGTATCCCCGATAGGGCGCGCAGCCGACCATCGGGTAGCACCAGTTCTTCGGTTCCAGAGAGAGCTCCGGCGCGGCAAAGACGTTCCACACCACGTAGGGGCGATGGAGATCGGCATACTCCAGGTAGGTGTCGCCCACCGGCAGCAGGAGGTCGTTTTGGGCAAACTCGCGAAGCGCCATCACATAGGCGAGTTTTTCTCTGAGGGCCTGGGGGATGCCCGGGTCTTCGAGCAATTCGGCGATCGGCCGTTTCGCGAGCATGATCTGCACATGCCCCCAGGCGGCCTGGCCGTAATAGCTCGCGCCCTGGCATCCCCAATGGGTCATCGTGAGAATGATGGTGATAATGAATCGACAGCAAATCGACCGGTTCATGAGAGGTCCCATACCCTGTTCGATTAAGCGGGTTTGAGTCGGCGGAAAGAATTGTATCCCCATTCGGGGCGGGATGACAACAGCGGATGAGAATGCCTTTAGTGATTTGATTTGAGGGCAGCACGGCATCGGCTCATCCGATGCCGTGCTGTCCTCAAATCAAGCTGTAGCAGAATTTTTCGAACAGCTCGCGATTGAACTTGCCGCTTTCGACGTCGTCCTTTAGGAGCTTCAACGTGTCCAGGGGGTCTTTGGCGCGGCGGTAGGGCCGGTCCTCGTTTGTCAGGGCCTCGTAGCAGTCGACGATCCCGATCAGCTGCCCGTGGAAGGATATTTTCTGCAACCCTTTGGGATAACCGCTGCCGTCCAGCTTTTCGTGATGTTCCAGCGCGCCCAGGGCAATATCCTCTCCGAGCCGGCTGATCTGGCGGATGAGCCGTTCCCCGATGGAAGGGTGGGATTTCATCACCTCGAATTCCTCCGAGGTGAGTTTGCGCGGTGCGGATAGGATCTCGGTGGGAATTTCCGCCTTGCCGACGTCGTGCAACAGAGCGCTCAGGCCGAGGCGCTTGGTCTCCGGCAGGGACAATCCCGAATAAAAACAGAAGCTCAGGGTGAGGGCCATCACGTTTACCGAGTGAATGACGGTCGTGTAGTCCTTGTTTGAGATGGTGGCGAACGTCCTGAGGATGCCCGGCTGCTTGGAATAGCCGCTGACCAGGATGCCCATCGTTTCGGGAAGAGATTGGAGCGTTCCGGCGCGGGGTTCCGCAAGGGTTTCCGCCACCAGGTTGCACAGGTTGGATTTTACCGAGGTGACGTCTCCGGTTTCAATGCTGTGGGCGATGTCGAGGTTGAACCCCTTGTGGACCTCCCGGATGGCATCCATGCGATCGGCCTGCTGGATGAAAAGGCGGGGGTGCATTCCCTGGTCGATACGCATTTCCGAGATTTCCATCCCCGCCGGCTTGTACAGCTGAAAAACATGCGTTGCGGTTTCAGAATAGAGCGGAACCCGCCTGTAGTAACGGATTTGGGAGCCCCTCACGGGTATGTAGGAGCTGCTTTTCACGGTCTCCTCGGCGTGCCAACCCTTTTATCGGGACCAGATCGGATTCGCATAAATCTCATCATCCGTATCATCGGCAGAAAACAGCGAAAGGTTTAGCGAGGGCGGGAAAACGGCGCCCCCCAGTTGGTGATTCAGCGCTTACCGGTATTTGAAAATTCCCGCATCCGAGTTCGCGCTCCGCCTGGCTGGAACAGCCAGCCTTGGTTTATTGACAGGCCAAGAAATCCGTAACAAATGATAAAAAACCGGCCCCTACTGGTGGAGTGTGTACATATTCCTACAACAAAGCGAAGTGGTGAAGACAACCTGACCGCCCGCCCGGTTTTTTTGGTTGAAAGATTCGCACCGGGTGGTGTAGATCTCTTTCGCGCGTTCGGCATCCCCGGAACTTCTCGCATTTCCAACATCAATAAGAGCGATGGCGCCATGACATTTGACGATCCCGCTGCCTCTGCGAACGCATCGGCCGGGCGGAAGGGGCGGACTTGGAGGCATTTTTCAAACGGTTTCTCGAAGAATACGACGGAAAGAGGTGACGGACATGAGCATCAACAGGGTGGAACGAATCGACGAGCGGGTCGATATCCGGCAGGTATTGGTGAGCGTCTCCGACAAGCGCGGGCTCGAGGCTTTCGTCCCGGAACTCGTGCGGCTGAACCCGGGGCTTCGCATCTTCTCGACCGGCGGTACGTTTACCCATCTGGAGAAAATCCTGGGAAAGGATGCCGGCCGGAATCTGACCCAGGTGGCGGACTACACCGGTCAGCCCGAGACCCAGGGCGGGCTGGTCAAGACGCTGGACTTCAAGATTTATCTGGGGCTGTTGACGGAAACCTACAACGAGGCGCACCAGGCCGACCTGCAGCGGACGCGGAGCGTGCCCATCGACATGGTGGTGGTCAATCTCTACCCCTTCCGGGAGACCATCGCCAGGGCCGGGGTCACGGTCGAGGAGGCGCGGGGCAACATCGACATCGGCGGCCCCTGCATGATCCGCGCCTCGGCCAAGAACTTCATCCGGGTGGCCTCGGTGGTGGACCCGGCCGACTACCCGGCGATCCTCGCCGAGCTCAAGGCCAACGGCGGCAAAATGCCGCTCGCCCTGCGCTTCCGTCTGGCGCAGAAAGCCTTTGCGCACACCGCCGATTACGACCGCGCCATCGCCGATTATTTGGGCCGGCAGGGCGCAGCCGGCGTGAGCGCGTGCTACCGGTATCAGTGAAAAAGTGGTTGGCACGCCGTGACTGCCGGCACTTTATCGGCCAGTAAGCTTGTTTTTTTGTGGGAGAGGCGTTCAGCCTCGATCGTCGCGGCTGGAAAGCCGCTCCCACAGAAGAGACGCCAACGTACTTGAAAGACTGGATTGACAGGATTTTCAGAATAGAAACCAAATCCCCCTTCGCCCCCTTTGCTAAAGGGGGATGGGGGGATTCCCGAAGCGATTTTCTCGCCATTCACCAAAAAAGGAGGCTCTTCATGCCCCAAGACCTCAAGAAAATGTACCGCACCATCATGGACGATCACTTCCCGCCGCGCATGGAAGTGAGCTTCGTGGACGGGAACAAACGGCAGACCCTGGTCTACGACAAGGCCACCTGGGTCATCGACGGCGTCGAGAAGGGACTGCGTTACGGCGAAAACCCAGGCCAGGAAGCCGCGCTCTACAAGCTGGTCAACGGCAACCTCGCTCTCGGGCAGGTTGAAAACATCCAGCCGGGCCGGTATCTGGCCTCGGAGGCGGATCTGCTGCAGTCCGGCAAGCACCCCGGCAAGACCAACATCACCGACGCCGACAACTCGCTCAACATCCTGCGTTATTTCACCGACCGGCCGACCGTGGTGATCGTCAAGCACAACAACCCCTGCGGGGTGGCGCGGTCCGAAACCCTGCTGAACGCCTATGGGAAGGCCAACATGGCGGACCGAGTCGCGGCTTTCGGCGGCTGCATCGCCTGCAACCGGGCCGTGGACAAGGTTACGGCCGAGGCGGTCGCCAGGCAGTATGCCGAGGTGGTGGTGGCGCCGGACTTCGAGGAAGGGGTGATGGACATCTTCGCCCGCAAGAAGAGCCTGCGGGTGATGCGCATCGGCAACATGGCCCGTCTGCAGGGCTATGTCGGGCAGCATTTTGTGGAGTTCAAGAGCCTGATCGACGGCGGTCAGATCGTACAGTGGTCGTTTGTGCCGGTCACCCGCAGCCAGGCGGACCTGAAGACTGCCGAGTGCGAATACAAGGGCAAGTCTTATCGGGTCAAACGGACTCCGACTCCGAAGGAATACGAGGACCTGCTCTTCGGCTGGTTCGTCGAAGCCGGCGTCAGCTCCAACTCGGTGATTTACGTGAAGGACCAGGTGACGGTAGGTATCGGCACCGGCGAGCAGGACCGGGTGGGAGTGGCGGAGATCGCCCGCGACAAGGCCTACCGCAAGCTCGCCGATCGCTACTGTTTCGAGACCCACGGGATTGCGTACAACGACATGAAGGAGGCCGACAAGAAGGCCGAGATCGACGCCCGCGTGGCGAAGGAAAAGGGCGGGCTGATCGGTGCGGCCATGGTGAGCGACGCCTTCTTCCCGTTCCGCGACGGCGTGGATGTCGGCATCCGGGAGGGGATCCGCTCAGTGATTCAGCCGGGCGGCTCCGAGAACGACTACCAGGTGATCGAAGCCTGCAACGAGGCCGATGTCGCCATGGTGTTCACGGGGCAACGCTCCTTCAAGCATTGAGGCCCCGTCTGGCGCCCGGGAACCCCGCTATCGCCGGGAGTATCCATAACAGGAGGCTAAACGCTGGTACTCTTCTTCCGGATTAAGTGAGGTTTTTTTGGGGGCAGATTGAAAATCAAAACCCGGATCAAATCGAACAACGGCTGTTTGAAATATGGTCCGAATATCAAGAATTTTTCAAATCAGCCAGAGGCAAGGATAGGCTGTCTCCAACTCGGGCACATTGTTTTTTCTGTGATAGATATCGTATGGGAATCTGAAATTCTTGGAGGCAGAATAAATTTCACCTTAATGGCAGATATCTATCAAAAAGAGAGGCGTAAGCAACGGATGTGCGGCAGATAAGAGATGTTCCGCACACCCGCTGCTTTCACTTTAGGACTATATCACTGTTGAAGCTCGATCTCTCCCGGACGCCATGTTTTATTAAACCAAGGTTCCAGTGGTCCGTATAGCCGCAGGATCGTGTTCCAGCCATTGCCTGGGACCGTCTGTACCCAATTCGACTCCTTGCCCGCCAGGGCCTGCGGCCCAAAATAAACATCCACCGACCCGTCCGCGTTCACTTGAAGGCCTTTGGTTTGACTGCTGACGCTAGGCTGTTTCTGGTTGGTCTGGACCATCGAACGGGTTTGATTCGTGTAGACGATAACCGACCAGAAATCTTTGACCGGGATATTGGGCGGCAGATGCATCTTGTAATTCTTGCTCCCATCCAAGGGGTTACCGCTCGCATCCCTGCATGTCCAAGCGTACTGTGACCCGAGTCCGACCATCTTCATTTCCATCGCTGGAGTGACGCCGGTCGCCATGAAGTAATAAAAAATGTAGCCGTCGAGATTCAAGACTCCTGGCTGCGACTGGAACTTGTAGCCGCCGACGAACGGCAGTTGCCAGTTACTGTTCGCATAGTAGTAATCGTCCCGATCCCGCATATGGAAGGCAACTGCGCGGGCAGTGGCATCACCCACGGCAGCGGCTTCGGTAAGGATTTTCTTCATCCGATCATCCGGTGAGAATGGTTTGCCTTTCTGGATGCCGATCGAAGCGTAGTAGCCCAGGCGAATCTGGTCCAGTGATTCGCTCGGTTCCTCCTGAACGACTTGGTTAAGCAGTTCCCAGTACGACGGGTAGTCGGCCGGGTTGACCATATTGAAGGGCTTTTCCGACATATCCACGAAGGTTAGCTTCGGCAGGTTGGCTGCCTGTCCGAGAGAATAAATCTTCGTGAATTTTTTGACCATTTCCACACCGGGTTTTGGATCGCCGTTCACAAGGAAGCTTCGCCAGATGACCAAATTGCTGAAAGTCTGCGGCCGGACGACCTTGTAGCCTTTGGGCGGAGTGTCCTTGTAGCCGGGCGGCAGAAAAAGATACTTGCCTCCCTTGCCCTTGTCCGGACCAGTGATACCGAGATCGACGACCCACCGGTACCACATGTCGTTAACAAGGCCGAGCACCTTGGGAGGCACTTCGATCACAAGCGGGCCTTTGCGAAGATCGATCCAGAACCAAGTGTACGGGGTATTATCGTTGGCGGTCAGTTCAATCGTACGGGCATCGACGAGCCTCTCCCAGATGGGCACGGTCAGATTCACTGGACCCACGGAGAGAATGGCTTTCCGGTTATAAGCTTGATTCACGGCCGGGAGCGCCAGCAGGTAGGCTTGAACTGCCCGTTGGAAGTCGAGGTTGTCGAAGAGCTTTTCGGCCGTAGCGTTGTCGGGAAAACCGTCGAAGAAATTGAACGTGCCCAGGCGCGTTTCAACCTTATCCGGCGATGCGACACCTGGAGGCATCGAGGTTGAGTATTTGTATTGCGGTGCAGCGGGAGTGCCTGTGAGGGGTTGCGCGCTGCTCGAATTTGGGGTGAGAGTCATTAGGATGAGCAGGGCCACTAAGAACGCCACTCCTTTAGTCAGTCTCATTGGTTAACCTCCTTGCACGTAGAGATTTCTTCTCAGGATTTGGGCCGGCTCAAATCTGAGTGCAACAATAATCACCGGCTAATGCCATTGCAAGATTTCGTTATACCCCGGTTGCTCAGGGGTGGATTACGATGGAG
>CAVQTH010000058.1:0-58871 GCA_963716325.1 uncultured delta proteobacterium
ACAATCATGTTGACGGAAAGCGCTATCTTGAGCTAATAATACAAGTTTATGCAAATCCATATATAATATTACCCGGTTTGAAGAGGCTATCTGTCAACATGATTCAACTCATTCGCGGTTTCAAAGACATTCTGCCCGGGGAGGTGGAACTCTGGCAGAAGATCGAGCGGGAGGCCCGGAGGCTTTTCGAGAGCTTCGGGTTCCGGGAGATCCGGATCCCGATTATGGAAAAGACCGAACTCTTCAAGCGCAGCATCGGCGAGGACACCGACATCGTCGAGAAGGAGATGTACACCTTCGCCGACCGGGGCGGGGACATGGTCACGCTGCGGCCGGAGGCCACGGCCTCGATCGTGCGGGCCTACATCCAGCACAAGCTCTACGCGCCGGACCCCGCCCAGCGGCTTTACATGATCGGGCCGATGTTCCGGCGCGAGCGGCCCCAGAAGGGTCGCTACCGGCAGTTCTACCAGATCGATGCCGAGATCTTCGGCGTCGGATCTCCGCTGGCGGATGCCCAGCTGATCTATCTTCTGGTTACGCTGTGCGAGCGCCTGAAAGTCAAGAACGTGGAAGCCCACGTTAACTCTCTGGGATGCCCGGCGTGCCGGCCGGGATTTCGGGACGCGCTGCAGGCCATGCTGGCCTCCGTGAGCGACCGGCTCTGCGCGGACTGCACCCGCCGCCGGGACCGCAACCCCCTGAGGGTCCTGGACTGCAAGGTGCCCGGCTGCCGCGAGGCGCTGGCGGCCGCCCCGTCCATCCTCGACCATCTCTGCGGCGATTGCCGCAAGGACTTCGAGGAGCTGCAAGCCGCCCTCAGGGGCCTTGGTGTTGCCTACATGGTCGACAAGCGTCTGGTGAGGGGCCTTGACTATTACACGCGCGCCACCTTCGAAATCCAGACCGGCGAGCTGGGGGCCCAGAGTGCCGTCGCCGGCGGCGGCCGCTACGACAGGCTCGTCAAGGAACTCGGGGGACCCGACCTGCCCGCTACGGGGTTTGCCATCGGCTTCGACCGCCTGGCCGAGATCGTCGGACTGCAGGCCGGCGATTACCAGCCCCGGCCGGATGTCTTTCTGGCGGCGCTGGGGGAGCGCAGCCGGTCACTGGCGTTCGAATGGTGCTGCCGCCTCGGCCGGGAAGGGGTCCGGGTGGAGATGGAGTTCGGCGACAAGAGTCTCAAGAGCCTGATGAAAAGCGCCGATCGTCTGGGGGCCGCCCATGTTCTCATGATCGGCGGCAAGGAGCTCGAGGAAAAGGTCGCGCTGCTGCGCAACATGGGCACCAAGGAGCAGGTCGCGGTGCCGTTTGACAGGGTCATCGAGACCGTAAAGCAAATGAAAAGGAGTCAGGACATTGGCGGATAAATTGGGAGACATGCGCAGAACCCACACCTGCGGGCAGCTCGGCGCCGGGGATGTGGGCCGGGACGTGGTTCTCATGGGCTGGGTGCTGCGGCGCAGGGATCATGGCGGTGTCATTTTCGTCGACCTCAGGGACCGCGAAGGGATCACCCAGGTCGTGTTCAACCCCGAGCGGGCACCGGAGGCGCACGCCAAGGCCGAAGCCATCCGCGGCGAATTCGTGCTCGGGGTCCGCGGTCAGGTCCGGAACCGGCCCGAAGGCATGCTGAACCCGAATCTCCCCACCGGCGCCATTGAAGTGATGGCCGACGAACTTAAAATTTTCAACCAGGCCCAGACGCCGCCGTTTCTGATCGAAGACAACGTGGACGTCGCCGAGGGTACGCGCCTCAAGTACCGCCACATCGACCTTCGGCGCCCCCGCCTGCAGCGCAACCTGATGCTGCGGCACCGCGCGGCGGCGGCCGTGCGCGCCTACCTGAACGGCCTCGGGTTCCTGGATCTGGAAACACCGTTTCTCACCAAGAGCACGCCGGAAGGCGCCCGGGACTACCTCGTTCCCAGCCGTGTCAACCCGGGGATGTTTTATGCGCTGCCGCAGTCCCCGCAGCTTTTCAAGCAGCTGTTCATGATGTCCGGCTTCGACCGCTACTACCAGATCGTGCGCTGCTTCCGCGACGAGGACCTGCGGGCCGACCGCCAGCCGGAGTTCACCCAGATCGACCTGGAGATGTCCTTCGTGGGCGAGGAAGATGTGATGGCGGTGGCCGAGGGCATGATGGCCGCGCTGTTCAAGGACATTCTCGGTCTGGAGCTCAAGACGCCCTTTGCACGCCTGCCTTACGTCGAGGCCGTCGGCCGGTACGGCCTGGACAAGCCGGACACCCGCTTCGGTCTGGAGCTGAAGGACGTCTCGGACATCGTCGGACGCTCCGGCTTTAAAGTCTTTGCCGATGCGATCGGCAAGGGCGGTATCGTCAAGGCGTTGAACGCCAAGAGGTGCGTCGAGATGTCCCGCAAGGAGATCGATGATTTGACGGCCTTTGTCGCCGTCTACCGGGCCAAGGGCATGGCCTGGATCAAGGTGCGCGAGGACGGTTGGCAGTCGCCCATCGCGAAGTTCTTCACCGAGGCCGAGAAGAAGGCCATGGCGGAGCGCATCGGCATGGAGACCGGCGACCTGGTCTTCTTCGTGGCCGACCAGGCCGTCGTGGTCAACGATTCCCTCGGTCAGCTGCGCAACCATTTGGGGCAGAAGCTCGGTCTGATCGATGCAGGCCGATTCAATTTCCTCTGGGTGACGCGGTTCCCGATGTTCGAGTACGATGAAACCGAGAAGCGCTACCAGGCGCTGCACCATCCTTTCACCGCCCCGCTCGAGGAGGACGACGACAAGCTCGAGACGAACCCGCTGCAGGTGAACTCCCGCGCCTACGACCTGGTGTTGAACGGCTTCGAGGTCGGCGGCGGCAGCATCCGCATACACCAGCGCGCACTGCAGGAGCGGATTTTCAAGACACTCGGCATGGACGCGGCCTCCTACGAGGAAAAGTTCGGCTTTCTGCTCTCCGCCCTGGACTCCGGGGCGCCGCCCCACGGCGGCATTGCCTTCGGGTTCGACCGGCTGGTGATGCTGCTCTGCGGCGAGTCCTCCATCCGGGACGTGATCGCGTTTCCCAAAACTCAGAAAGCCGCCTGCCTGCTCACCAACGCGCCCTCTGAACCGGCGAAGGCGCAGCTGGATGAGCTGCAGTTAAGGGTGAAACGCAGCTGATCGCGGCGGGTGAATTTGGAACGGCCGGAGGGAACCCCCTCCGGCCGTTCTGATTCAAGACGTCGGCTTCAAACTGCCGCCTTCGTTCGAAGCTTATTGCGGCCTGACCTCCTGCACGAACTTCTTTTTGCCGCTTTCAATTTCAAAGATATAGAGCGGTTTGTTGGTCGGCACGCCGTCCTTCATGTCCCATTTGAACATCAGGCCCTGAAAATTCTTCACGTTGGCGCAGTAGTCGGCGATCTTCTTGCGCTCCTCCTTGAGTTTCTTCGGATCACCGGTCACGCCCGTTTTCTCGATCGCCTCCTTGATCATGAAAAGCGCGTCGTAGTAATGGGTCGACAGGCTGGGGGGCACCATGCCGTTGTGGTCCTTCATGTAGGCGTTTTTGAATGCGTTCCAGCGGGGCGTGTCCAGGCCGGGGTTGATAAAGTTGTACACCTGGACCCCGTTGATGTCCTCGCCGCCGATCGTGTAGAGCGCCGCGTCGTCGCCGCTGTTGAAAACGAGCAGGTGGTTCATCTTCTGCCATCCGCGGCCCTTCAGCTCTTTGATGATTTTCGCGATCTTCTCGGCGTTGCAGGCGAAGATGATCCCGTCCGGTTTCTGGTCAAGCGCCCTGACGACCAGCGGTCCGAACGTTACGGCATCGGAGGGAACCTCAATCGGGCTCAACACCTTCACATCCGCGGCCTTGAGCCCGGGGACGTGGGCCTCCGCCATCCCGGGCCAGGCCCCGTATGGCTCGATGAACTGAACCACCTGTTTCATGTCGCTGAACTGCTTGGCCCAGGCCGTCACGACCGGGGGCAGCCGCTTGGAGATGGGCGGAAACCATGAGACCGTCCAGGGGAAGAATTTGTTCGCGTATTCGTAGGAGGTCGTCGCGGTCATCGAGACCATCTCGTTTTCCACGGCGATGGGCATGGCCGCCATGATGACCGGCTCGGGCACGGGGCCCAGGGAGACGAGCCCATCCTTGACGATGCGCGCCATCTCCACGGTCCCCTTCTGGGGGTCGTTCGCCGTGTCGATGCCGGTCACTTTGACGGGTTTGCCGGCGATGCCGCCCGCCTGGTTGATGTCGGCCGCCGCGCGCTCGGCGCCCCACTGGAGATACGCACCGATGCTCGCAATGGGGCCGGTCAGACAGTTGAGAAACGGTACCTGCCACTCGTTGACCGCAACCGGTTGCTGAGCGAACCCGGGTCCGGCGGCAAAGAACATGGATGCCAGTACGCTTGCGACGATAAGCCTTGTCTTCATAAGTTCTCCTTCCTTCTGTTGGGGAGTGTCTGCTGACTTCGTTTTTGCGACAAATAGCTCTCGATGGTATAGACGAACCGGGTGGTGATGAAGCCCTCGGGCTTCAGTACCAAGACCAGAATCAAAAGGGCGCCGTAGATGACGATGCGCCAGGAGGCGATCTCGGGCGGGAAGAGCAGGGGCACGCCGTAGAGCACCGGCGCGGCCAGCACCGTGCCCCACAGCGTCGTGTAGCCGCCCACAAAGATGACGGTCATCAGGATCCCGATCACATGGAAGGTGAAGAAGTCCAGGTGGAAGCTTTTGTAGATAAAGCCATAAAGAACCCCGCATCCCCCCGCTAACGTGCAGCTGAAGGTTTGCAGGAGGATCCCCATCTTCTTGATGTCGATCCCCAGCGAAGCGGTGAGATCCTTGTCGATGAAAGCCGCTGAGGCCGCACGGCCCAGCTGGGAACGATCAAAGCGGTGGATCAGGAACCCCACCAGAAAAACCAGACCGTAGAGGATGGTCAGGATCGTCCAGCGGTGTGCCGAGGGGCTGCCCCCCACATTGGGCAGGCCGAAAAGTCCCATCGTCCCGCCGACCGCGGCGGTGTTCTCGATGACCGTGCGGGTGATATAGATGAACGTAAAGCCCACGATGACCACGGCGAAGGTGGGGGCGTCGCCGATGAAGAGGGCCACGATGTAGCCGACGAGCGCGCCGAGCAGGAAGCCCGCCAGGAGCGCCAGCCCGAACGGCAGTTGCAGGCTAAGGACCATGAAGGCCGCCGTGTAGCCCGAGATGGCCATGTTGGCCACGACGATGAAATGCAGGTGCCCCATTCGATAGGGCATGTAGAGGGCCCAGCTCATGAGGATGTTGACGGCGGTAATGGTCAGAAAGTAGTAAAGCGGCAGCGACACGATGCCCCCCTAAAGCTTGAGGCCGAACAGCCCGTTCGGCTTGGCCAGGATGACCACCAGCATGACCACGAATGCGATGACGTTCGACCAGGTCCCGGAAATGTAGCCCTGTACGATCGCTTCGAGGATTCCGAGCAACAGCCCCACCACGAGACCGCCGACGAGGTTGCCGAGCCCGGCGATGATGGAGACGGCCAGAACCTTGTGGGCGACCTGCTCCCCCAATCCGGGTGAGGCCGAACCCAGAAGCGCCGCAAGCAGCAACGCGATGATGCCGCCCAGCAGCCCGGATAAGGCGTAGCTTTCAAGACCGGTCCTCAAGAGCGGAATTCCCACGAGACGCGCGCCGTTAGGATCCTCCGCGATGGCCCGGAAGGCCCGGCCCGGCCGCGTCTTGTAGAGAAGCAGGAAGAAGCTCGAGACGGCGACCCCTCCCACCACCAGCGAGAAGACCTGCCCCGGAAGAACACTGATCAGCCCCACGCGCAGGATCGCTTCACCCCCTGCGAGCGTTTCCGGGAATGCAATGGGGTGGCCCTTGTTGAAGCCGTGCGAGAGCACATCGGTGATGATCATCCCGATGCCCATGGACAAAACCATGGTGGTGTTGATGTCCACCTCGCCGCGCTTCTCCATTACCTTCTGGAAGAGCGGCGCCGACATCAGGTTGAGAAGGATCGAGGAGGCGATCCCCGCCAGGGCGCCCAGCAGGAGGTTGTTTCCGGTGAGACCGAGCACCAGCCATATGATGTACATGGAGAAGACGACCACCTGGGGATAGGCGAAGTGAATGATCATGGCCACCAGGAGCAGCAGGTTGAAGCCGGTGACGAGAAGCACATAGATGCTCCCCAAGGCCAGTCCGTTGATGACCTGGGCGATGAATACTTCCATGCCTTATGCTCCTAAGTACGCCTCCCGCACACCCGGGTCGTTGAGCAGTTTTTCCGCGCTGCCGCTGAGGGTCACCGTACCGGTCTCGAGCACATAGCCCCGATGAGCGCACCGGAGCGCCTTGTTGGCGTTTTGTTCGGAAAGCAGGATGGTGAAGCCCTCCCGGTTGAGCATGCGGAGGTTGTTGAAGATATCGTTTACGACGATCGGCGCCAACCCGATGGACGGCTCATCCACCATGATGAGTTCGGGCGCCGACATGAGCGCCCGGCCGATGGCGAGCATCTGGCGCTCCCCACCCGAGAGCGTCCGGGCGATCTGGTCCCGGCGCTTTTGCAAGATCGGGAACCACTCGTACACCCGTTGCAGGTGCTTGTCTGCGTTCTTGATGTTGTGGTGGGCGCCCAGCAGCAGATTGTCGAGGACGGTCATCGAGGCGAAGACGCCGCGGCCTTCGGGGACCAGGCAGATGCCGTTGCGCACGTTGCGGTCCACCGGCACCCCGTCGATGGCGTTGCCCTTGAAGCGGATGGAGCCCGTCGAAGGCGTGTGGATGCCGAGCGCCGTTTCGAGAAGCGTGGTTTTGCCTGCGCCGTTGGCTCCGATCAGCACTACGATCTCGCCGCGAAACACTTCGACGCTCGCGTTTTTCAGGGCGTTCACCTGGCCGTAGGATACCGAAACATGGTCGATGGTGAGCAAGGCCGGGCTGGACGGCGCGCCGATCGGGTCATTCGGTGCCAAGGTAGGCCTCCAGCACGCGCGGGTCCTTCTGGATCTGTTCCGGGACGCCCTCGGCAATTCGTTTGCCGAAGTTGAGCACGGTGACCCCGTCGGACAGGTTCATCAACATCTTGACATCGTGGCTGACCACGACGACGGTAACTCCCATTTCCCGGATGTTGCGGATGATGTCTTCGACCTTTTCCATCTCCTTGGCGCCCATGCCGGAGGCCGGCTCGTCCAGGAGGAGGAGTTTGGGTGCGGCGATGAGCGCGCGAGCGATTTGCACGAGCTGGCGTTCGGTCCAGACCAGGTCCGCCGCCCAGCGCCGGGCAGAGGCCTCCAGCCCCACCAGGGACAGGATGCGCAGGGCGCGGGCTTCGATCTCCGATTCGCGCGCGGAAGGTACGAAGGGGAGCCGGAGCGCCGCATCCCGGGCCGCCCATCCGATCGGGTCGTTGACGCCCGACATGACGTTTTCGATCACGGTTAAGCTCGGTATGAGCTTGCCCGCCTGGAACGTCCGCCGGATGCCCTTGTTGGCGATGATCTCGGGTTTCTGCCCCGTGATAGCTTCACCTTCGAGACGGATGGAGCCGGAATCGGGTTTGAGCATGCCGGTGACGCAGTTGAAGAGGGTGGTCTTTCCCGAACCGTTCGGACCGATGATGCCGTGGATGGAGCCCTTTTCGACCCGGAGATCCACTCGGTCCAGCGCCTGAATCGCTCCGAAGGATTTGCTCAGCCCTGAGACATCAAGCATGTCGTTCCGCTTTCCGGGCAACCTGCGCCGTCCGCATGCACCCGGCCGGTTCGGCGGCGGTTGGAGTGGCTTCGTTGTAAATCGGTTCTCCTATAATGGACCCCCACGTTAGTCAAGCAGAATATGGGGCAGAACCAGGTCCAGTCGATTGCGGGCGGCAGGCTCGTTTGCCCCGGATTGAAGAGGAACGGTGTTCGGCCTGCGGGCGTCGACGGCGAAGGTCAAGTCCCCGGTGCTTCAGTCGATTCGGCCGATGAACCGCAGCAGGCCGTCCAGGATCGTGAGGGGGTGGGGAGGGCAACCGGGGATGAACAGGTCCACGGGCAGCACCGACGCCGCGCCGTCGCACTGTTCGGGATGGCCGGAGTAGCCCCCGCCGGAGACCGCGCAGGCGCCGACGGCGATGACCACCTTGGGGGACGGGACCGCATCGTAGGTTTTTTCAAGCGCCAGACGCATGTTGCGGGTGACGGGGCCGGTGATGAGCAGGCCGTCGGCGTGGCGCGGCGAGGCCACGAACTGGATGCCGAAGCGGCCCATGTCCCAGGCGAGGGTCCCCAGCACGTTCGCGTCCGCCTCGCAGGCGTTGCAGCCGCCGGCCGAGACCTGGCGCAGCTTGAAGGAACGCTTGAAGAGCCGCTCCGCCGGAGCGTGCCGGGCCGGCGCCACCGCCGGCGACGCGGCGGTTACGATCAGGTCCTCGCGCTGGCCGGCGGCCAGCCGGTGATCCGGGCCGAAGGCGATCACCTGCCGGCGGCAGGCTTGCTCGCAGGCCCGGCAAAAAAGGCATCGGCCCATGTCCAGACGCAACCCCGTGGTCCCGGCCTGGACGGCGGCGGTGGGGCAGACGGCGATGCACTCGCGGCAGCTTTCGCCGCATTCACCTGCCGCGATGACGGGCCGGCCGGCGAAGCGGGGCGGCAGTTCCGGGGCCGGGCCGTCGGGGTATGCCATCGTCCGGTGTTTTTGCTTGAGTCGCGTGAGCCATACATCCAACATGGGAGCCGCCCGCCTTCCTAAAGGTCATGCCCGCAGTAGGAGAGATTGAAGCTTTTGTTGCACAGGGGAAAGTCCGAAATCTGCTGGTTTCTAAGCGCACAGGCCAGTCCGAACCAGTTGTGGAAAGAGGGGTCGATCACCTTGTAAAGGCGGAACGCCCCACGGCCGTCCGTCATGGCGACGTGCACGATCTCACCCCGCCAGCCTTCGCTGAGGGAAACGGTCAGCATGTCCGGCGGCAGGCCGCCGGTCGGCATCTGCACCGCGCCGCCGGGCAGCCGGCGCAGCTGCTCGCGCAGGAACTCGATGCTGCGCTGGACCTCCAGCCACCGCACGTAGGCCCGCGCAAAGCAGTCGCCGCCGGCCCAGGTGCACACCGGGATGTAGGCGAAGCGGTAGATGCCGTAAGGGAAGTTCTGCCGGACATCGACCTCAAGACCGCAGGCCCGGGCCGCCGGCCCCACGAGGCCGATGTCGCGCGCCGTCG
Organism: uncultured delta proteobacterium; assembly: GCA_963716325.1. Classification (GTDB taxonomy): domain Bacteria; phylum Desulfobacterota; class Desulfobacteria; order Desulfobacterales; family SpSt-501; genus SpSt-501. Next base: position 9,182 of record CAVQTH010000058.1, read on the forward strand.
CCGCCGGGACCGTTCCCACCCCCTCGAAGCGCGAGAGCACGCTCGGGGCGCGGAACATCAATTCCACCGCACCGCGGGTGTCGGACTCGAGGGCGTCCAGGCGGCCGAGCAGCGTTTGGGCCAGCCCGCTGTCGATGTCCTGCGTCACCCCGCCGGGCAGGAGCAGACCCCGGCCGAAGCGGTTGCCGCAGATCAGGGCGGTCATGTTCAGGGCATCACCGCGGATCCGGCCGCAGTAGCTCAAGGTCGGCAGGTACCCCACGTCGCCCGCCAGGGCGCCGAGGTCGCCGATGTGGTTGGCCAGCCGCTCCAGTTCGGCGGCGATGCCTCGGATGGCCATGGCCCGCGGCGACACCCGGGCTCCGGCCAGCCACTCCATGGCCCGGCACCAGGCAGTGGCGTGACCGATGGTGGTGTCGCCGGCCAGGGTTTCGATGTAGTGTCGGGTGCGCCGGTCCGGGCCGCCGCGCAGCGCCCGTTCCACGCCGCGGTGCTGGTAGCCCAGGGAGATTTCGAGATGGTAGACCGTCTCCCCGTGGCATTGGAACCGGAAATGCCCCGGTTCGATCACCCCGGCGTGCACGGGTCCCACCGCGACCTCGTGCACCTCCTCGCCCTGCATGTGGAAAAAGTCCGTGACGCCGATGGGCGGCCCCTGGTTGCCGGCGGCCGAGGCTTGAAACCGGATCGGCTTGAGCCAGGGGTGACCCAGGGGCTGAATGCCCCCCACCTCGGCGATCTCGCGTTCAAACCAGTGGGCCTGGGTGACGGCCGGCGTGAGGCTGGGATAGTGGGTGCCGACCGGGCATGAGAGCAGCGACAAGGTTTCGTCCGCCACATCGGCCAGCACGGCGAGCAGGTGCATGGACCCATCCGGCCAGGGGGCTGCCAGCAGCGCGGCCAGGCGCGCCCGGCCGGGGACCTCCCGAACCACCGCCTCCGTGAACGCCTCGAGGGTGAGAGCGGGGCAGTCGGCTATCCGGACCGCCTGAGCGTTGTGGAGGGGCAGTGCGTTTCGCATCAGTGAACCCCCGCCGCCTGCGCCGCGTCAGACAGCGCTTTTACGAGCCACGCCGGCATGTAGACCCCCAGGGCCAGCACGATTGCCCCCAGTGCCATGGGCGGCAGCACGGCCCAGGCCTCCTGGGTTCGGGCGGGTCCGGGGACGGCGCCCTCCGGCGTGCCGTAGGCCATCTGCAGCACGCTGCGCGCCATGGCCGCAAAGATCACGCCCAGCGCCAGCAGGTATGCCGTCGCTACCAGGACATGCCCCCCCTGCAACGCCCCCTTGAGGATGATCAACTCGCTCACGAACAACCCGAACGGCGGCGAGCCGGCGATGGCCAGGAAACCCGCCAGCCACAGCGGGCCCGTGAGCGGCAGGGCCTGCAGCAGGCCGCGGACCTGGCGGGTGCTCTTGGTCCGGTAAGCGGCCAGAATGTTGCCCGCCAGCAGGAACAGCATCGCTTTGGTGAAGGAGTGGTTGACCATGTGCAGCATGGACCCCATTCCCGCGAGCCCTCCCAGGCCCGCCCCCAGGGAGAGAATCCCCATGTGCTCCACGCTGGAATACGCCAGCATGCGCTTGAAGTCGGCTTGCTCGATGATGAACACGGCCGCGACGGCCATCGATACCAGACCCAGGCCGATCAAGAGCTGGCTGCTGAAGTCCCCCAGCCCCGCCGCCCCCATGAGCGCGTGCACCCGCAGGATCCCCAGGAAGGCGCAGTTCAGCAGCGCTCCGGACAGGAGGGCCGAGACGACCGAGGGGGCTTCGCTGTGGGCGTCCGGAAGCCAGGTGTGCATGGGCGCAAGGCCCATCTTCGTGCCGTAGCCCACGAGCAGGAGCAGAAAGGCGGCCTTGAGCCACAGGGGGTCCAATTGCCGGCTGCCGGCCATGAGATGCTCGATGGTCAGGTGCACCTCGGGCGTGCCCTTGGCGGCCACGGCCAGGAAGAAATTTCCCTGAAGGGCCAGCGCGATGCCCACCGAGCAGATGAGCAGGTATTTCCAGGTGGCTTCGAGACTGCGGTGATGGCGGTGAAAATAGATGAGGGGCGCGCTGGCGAGGGTGGTGGCTTCCACCCCCACCCAGAGCAGCCCGAGGTGGCGGGATTCGGCCACCAGGGTCATCGTCGCCAGGAACAGCAGCAGGCAGCCGACAAACCGGGCTTCCGGTGCGTCCGTGAACAACAACCCCTCCTGGAAGTCCGTCTTCCGGGGGGGTTCCCGGCGAAGGTACCCGGCCGCGTAGGCCGAGGCCGCCATGAAGAGACTGCTGGTGATGCTCAAAAAAAGCAGGGACGCATGGTCCAGGCCGAGCCATCCGTACAGCACCGGCTCGGGCCGCAAAACCCATGCCGCCGCGGTGAGAGCGGCATGCGCGGCCGCCGTCGTCATCAGCAGCCAGCGCCGCAGCCGCGCCTGCCGCCGCAGCGTCATGGCGAGAAGCCCCGCACCGGTCGGAATCAGCAGGAGCAGCCAGAGCATCGTCTCAGTCCTTCAAAGCCGACAGCCGGTCCGTGTCGATGTGGTCGAACTCCCGGCTGATGTTGTAGATGGTGATCCCCATGACGAAAACGGCCACGAAGACGTCCAGCAGCACGCCCATTTCAACCAGCAGCGGCTCCTGGATGGCAAACGCCATGCCGAAGGCGTAGATGCCGTTCTCCATGGCCAGGTAGCCCAGCACCTGCGTGACCGCCTTGCGTCGCGAAACGATGACCAGCAGGCCCGTCGCGGTGGTGAACAAAGACACCGTGATCAGCAGGCCGGATCCCGCGGCCACGTGGGCCGATAGCGGGGAGCCGATGAGGAAGCACAGCCCCAGCAAGCCCACCCCGACCAGCAGTGAGGCCGTGAACCCGATGAAGGGTTCGATCTCGCGCACGGCACCCGATTCCCGGATCGCCCGGCGCAGCAGCCAGGGCAGCGCGCCGGCCTTGAGGCCCGTGCTGGCCGCGGCGATGATGACGACGCGGGCATCCAGGTCGGGAAGGTTGGCGAGCAGCGCGGCCGCCCCCAGGATGACCGCCTGCAGGGCCACGGCCCGGATGCAGGCCGCGAGCCGGCTGGAGCCGAGCAGGCGCAGGTTGGCGAGAATCAGCAGAACCCCCAGGATGTCCAATGCGGTCGGCATAGTTACCTCAACACCAGCGCCAGGGCCAGGACGGACAGAACCGAGGCGGCCACCAGCAACTGCGGGACCCGCACGAGTTTGAGACGGGCCATCACCGATTCGATCACGCCCACCATGACCGCCACAGCGAGGATGAGCGCCACACCCAGCGCCATGTCCGCCGGCCGCCATGCCGCTGAGCGGCGGCAGCAGCACGCCGGTCAGGAGTGCTGCCAGCGCCCACAGTTTCAGGCAGGCGGCGTACTGGATGAAGCCGAAGTCCACACCGCCGTGGTCCAGCACCATGACCTCGTGGATCATGGTGAGTTCGAGATGCGTGTTGGGGTCGTCCACGGGGATGCGCGCGTTTTCGGTCAGCAGGACGATCCCGAAGGCCACGGCGACCAGCAGCAGCAGCGGCGCGCCCGGCCCGCCGATTTCCACCAAGGCGAGGCCATCCAGCATGCCGCTGAGCGAAAGGCTGCCGGTGTGCACCGCCAGAGCCGCCAGGCCGAGCAGCAGGGCCGGCTCGGCCAGCATCGAGAACCAGGCCTCGCGGCTGGCCCCCATGCCCTCGAACGCGGAGCCGGTGTCCAGGGCGGCCGTCATGGTCACAAAACGCATGAGCCCCAGCAGGTAGGCAAACAGGAGCAGGTCCCCGGGGAAGGCCAGCACGGCCGGGGTGCCGCCCAGGGGCAGGACGGTGAGGCTGACCATGGCCGCCGCCAGCCCCAGGACCGGGCCGGCGCGGAAGACCCAGCTGGTCGTCCGGCTGTAGACCGCGCCTTTTCTCAGGAGCTTGAGAATGTCGTGGTAGGGCTGAAGCAACGGTTGGCCGCGGCGGCCGGCGAAGAAGGCTTTCACCCGGTTGATCACCCCGGGCAGCAGGGGAGCGAGCAGCAGCGCCAAGAGGACATTTATGATGGAGGCGAACGGCATGCCGCGCTACCTCAGCTTCCAGACGAGCAGGACCAAGATGGCCATAGCCACGTAAAGCACATACAGCTGGTTGGGACCTGCCTGGAGCCAGTGCAGCCGGAGCGATAGCGACCTCACCAGCCGGAAGGCCGGCTTGAAGACGTGACGCTCGAAGGTGTCCTCGACCCGGGTATGCAGGGACGCCTCCGCCGGGAACATCCCCTGCGGCGCCTGAATCCGGGAATCCGGCCGCAGGATCAGGCGGAAGGAGCCCAGCAGCGGTGAAGCGAACGAGGAGGCCGTGTATTGCATCCGGGCGGTGGGGGCGGCATACCCGCAGTCCCACGTCACCGTCCGGCCGATGGTCCTTCCGGAGAGCAGACGGCGTCTCAATGCCGCGAGCCCCGCGGCCAGGACCAGCAGCAGCACCGCACCGGCGCTGACGGTCCCCAGCCAGAGCTGGACCCGGCGGGCCTGGGACAGCACATCCACGGTCGGCAGCAGGACCGCGGCGGCCGGCGCCGCCGCCGTCACCGCCAGCGCGCCCAGCACCCCGATGCCCACACACAGCGCCGCCAGGACGATCATCGGCAGGCGCATGCCGATCGGGGCTTCATGGGCGCCCTCGGCGTGGGCGCTGCGCGGTTCGCCCAGGAAGGCGATGCCGAAGGCCTTGGCGAAACAGGCGGCCGCCAGGCCGCCGATCATGGCCAGGGCCAGGATCACGATCAGAGCAGGCAAAGCGGCCGCGCCGGCTCCCGGCCTTCCTGCGAGCGATCCGAACGCTCCGGCATAGATCAGAAATTCACTGACGAACCCGTTCAGGGGCGGCAGGCCCGAAATCGCCGCCGACCCGATCAAAAACGTCGCACCGGTGGTTCCCATGCGCCGGATCAGGCCGCCAAGTTGCTCGATGTTGCGGCTGCCGGTGGCATGCAGGATGGAACCGGCCCCCAGAAACAGCAGGCCCTTGAAAACGGCGTGGTTGAGGACATGCAGGATGCCGCCCAGCATGCCGAGTGCGGCCATGGCAGGGTCGCCGGAGGTGATGCCGACCAGCCCCAGCCCGATTCCCAGGGTGATGATCCCGATGTTCTCGACGCTGTGGTAGGCCAGCAGGCGCTTGAGATCGTGCTGGGCCAGCGCCAGCAGCACACCCAGGATGCCGGAGACGGCCCCTATGCCCACCAGGGTCCAGCCCCACCAAAGTTCCGGGGGGCCCAGAAAGGTCAGTGCCCGCAGCAGCCCGTAGATCCCGGTTTTTATCATCACGCCGCTCATCACGGCCGAGACATGCGAGGGGGCGGCCGGGTGCGCCTGGGGGAGCCAGACATGCAAGGGGACAAACCCGGCCTTGGTCCCGAATCCCACCAGCGCCAGCAGGAAACAGGCGCCGGCCGCCGCCGGGGAGGCGGCCTGCAGGCGGGTAAAATCCATGCTCGCGCCGCTGCCGCTCAGAAGCACGAACATGGCCAGCAGAAAGGCCGTTCCGAGGTGGGTGGCGATCAGGTAGGTCCAGCCCGCTTCAACGGTCTCCGCCCGCTCCCCCTCGAACATCACCAGGAAAAACGAGGTCAGGGCCATGACCTCCCACGCCATCAGGAACAGCACGGCATCGCGGGCCGTCACCACCAGCAGCATGCTCACCGTCAGGAGATTGAAAAAAAACCATGTGCCGCCCAGGTTCTTTTTCTCCCGCTGGGGTTTCAGGTAGGAGACGCCGTAAATCGCCGCCAGCGGGCAGATCAGCGCGATCACCAGCACAAAAAAGGCCGACAGGCCGTCAAGCCCCACGTGGAAGGAACCGAACGGGATGGGCCAGGGCAGGAGCAGATCCTCCGTTCGCCCGGAGGCCATCCCCCGGACCGCCGCTGTCAGGGCGGCAGCCGAGGCGAGCGTGCAGGTGGATGCACCCAGCAATGAGACGGCCGGCCGGCGGCCGACCAGAAGACAAGCCGCCCCTCCTGCCGTCATTACCGCCAGCGCCGCCAGGAAAAGAGTCATGGCCGGGACGCCGCCCTTTCAGGTTCGTGCCGCGCAAGCAGGCCGTCGACCCTCCCGGCTTCGGAGAACACCGCCTCGCGCTGGCTCCGCCGCGCAACGGTTTGGGCGAACGTCGCGTCGCGCAGGGCGAACGCCAGGCGCGACAGGAGACCGAGATGGGTTTTGATGGTGGGGCTGACGATCGTAAACAACGTGTGGACCGGCTGGTTGTCAATGGCGCCGAACTCGATCGGCTGCTCCAGATAACACAAAGATACGAGCGGCCGGGGGATGTGCATCACAATGGGGTTGCGGGCGTGCGGGATGGCCACACCGTCGCCGATGCCGGTCGAGCCGGCCGACTCCCGCGCCAGCAGCATCTGGAGCAGGAACTCCCGGTTGACGTCCTCCGGCAACGGCATCGATGCCACCACCGATTTCAGGACGCTCGGCCCGTCATGGCCTTTGATCCCGTCAAACACGCCGCCGGCCCGCAGGGCATCTTCCAGCGCAAATGCCGTGGGGGCGTCCTCGGCCTCCTCGATCAGGCTGGCCGGGGGGTGGACCTGGTGCGAGTTGGCCCATTCCAGCAACTCGGCGTGGTTGAACCGGTAGCTCTCGTTCACTCGGTAGGCCGGGATCTGCCGCTCATCGATCCAGCGGTAGATCGTGTTTTCAGATACCCCCAGCAACGCCGCTGCCTTGCGGACGCTCAGTTCCATGTACCGCCTCAAAACAAAACCAGGCGTACCGCCTGGCCGGGGTTGACGATTTCCCCATGCCGCATGGCATGGCCCAAGCACGTATTGATCGAATATTATCCTACACTGCTTTGCCTTTTCACGCAACGAGGCCGCGGGGTTGCTTTCGGCGATCATCAGCGTGATGGCCGCCAGTGCATTGTCGGCAATCCGCTTGGATCCGTCTGGCTTTTCATCGCAGCTTTTTCAGGAAATAGGGCTCGGGTCGAGCCCGAGCTGGATTCGCGCTTTGCGGATGGCCTCGACCGCCGCTTCCGGCATCTGGGGAAAACGGGCGGCATCGCGCTCGGCACTCGCCAACAGGGCTGCAACGCTTTCCTGGCCGTCGGCGGTCTTCACGGCTTGGCGCGGGGTTTTTCCGTCCAGAGCCGGGATTTTGGTGTCGACCCATCGGGACCAGTGCTCGCCGAGTACTTTGGCGAGATGCTCGCGCACTTGGGGATGCTCCAAGAGTTCTTTCTGCCGGGGGTCTGGGGCATGATTTTCTTCCGCAGCTGAAAAAGCGTTCTCGGTTAGGATTTCGGTGGTCCGGTAGACCGCATGCTCGCCTAACCGTTTTTTTACCTCCCGTTGGATTCTTTCGGCGCGTTTGGCTGAGTTGACTTCTATTTTGAGGCTTTTGCCGTCGATGCGGATATTCCCCAGGATGGTGTTTTCAAACGACTTGATCTGCCGGTTCCCCTTGCGGCTCCAAGTCACGTCGATTTTATGAATCCGACCCGCATGGTCGCGCTGCGCGCCGGCAAGCATATCCGTTTCACTCTCAGTCACGCAAAGGGCTTTCAGACGGTCGAACGCCAGTTCGGCGGAATCGATTTCGTAGTGCAACCGATGGAGCACCAGCGGGTCGCCGTCCGTGTTGCATATCCGGGGAGAAGTCGTCAACCGGTCGTGGATGCCGAAATAAATCTCCCGCAGTTCGAAGTCGTAGTCGTCCAAGTCCGCGAGCGTGATGGGGGTCTTCTTGCTTTCCTGGAGGAAGGTCCTGAACCGGATAAGCTGCGGCTTGCAGCTCGGCGGGATCAGAATGGAGCCGCACCCCGCCAACATGGCCACAGCATCGACCCGGGTGACGCGTGCGTAGAAGATGTCCCCCGCGCGCGCGTGCCGGGAACCGCTTCGCTCGCTGACGTCAACCTCTTCGCCCCGAAAAACATCCTTCAGACGAAACCCTCGGCCCGGCCGGCACTCGATCACCTCATAGAAGCTGAAAGGCTTTTCAACGGTAGCCTCGATTATCCGCTTTTCCAGGGGGTCCAGACGGGTCTTCGGATCTTTCAGGAAGGCCTCGGCGATAGTCATGTTGATCGGGATGAGCGGTCTTTCGTCGAAATCGTCAGGGTCCCACACCCAATTGAAAAGCAGCCAAGGAAAGAAGACCGTGGAGTGGGAATCCGCACGTCGATCAAGCTCCGTCTCGTCCTGATCGTCTTCCGGCCACAGCAGAAACTCCGCCATGGCCGCGGACAATCCGAATTCGGTCATCTGATGGTGCGCAAACCGCAGCAGGTGATCGCTCAGCCGGTTGTAGGCGTCGCTTAGCTTGTCATAAAGGAAGTCTGTGGAAACCCCCGTTTTGGCAAGGCAGCAGACCTTGTACTTTTTGCCGCTACCGCAGGGGCATGGATCGTTTCGCCCGATTTTCATGCTACCCTTCTCTCTCACGTGGCTTCAGGATAAAGGCAGTCGCTCGATCGTGAATATGCTGCATGACGCCCTCTGCAAGCAAGACGAATCTTTTTTTGCCTCCATTCGGGCTCAGCCGGAGGGAATGGATCGCCGCCGGGCCGCTGCATTCGGAAAAAATATATTGACACATAGGCGGCATTGCCATAAAAATTAAGGGTTGAATTATTCCCCGATAGCTCAATCGGCAGAGCGGGTGGCTGTTAACCACTAGGCTGTAGGTTCAAGTCCTACTCGGGGAGCCAAAAATTAACGGCTGTGAGGATACTCCCAGTGTCCTCTCAGCCTTTTTTATTGAGGAGGGATAGGGTTCATCAGAAGATAAAACAGATCGATGGGATGTCGGTCCAAAATAAAAGACGCTCGCCAATTGAGACGGTGAAATTCATGCCGGCTGATCGAGCAGGATGTAATTCACCTGGGCCACGGCCACCTGTCGCTCCTGCGCGTCGAACAGATCGACGGCCACCGGGCAGAGGGTGCGGCCGAATTTGATCACCCGGGCCCTGGCCGTCACGTCGGTCAGGCAGGGGGCCAGGAAGCGGATGTTCATGTCGGTGGTCGTCAGGCGGGTGTCCGGGCCGGTGCGGGTCAGAATCGCGAAACAGGCCGTGCTGTCGGCGAGGGTCATCAGCAGGCCGCCGTGGAAGGATTCGAAGACGCCGTCGTATTGCCGCTTGCGCGGGACTCGGGTTTCGCAAGTGCCGTCGCCGAAACTGACGATCTCGAGCTCCAGCGTTTGAACGATCGGGATCCGGTTGATTCTGGCGAGAAGGGCGTTCTTCAGCTCGGGCAGCATACGCCGCATCCTTTTTTACGCTTATCGCAACACACTGCGCGCGACGATGGTTTTTTCGATCTCCTTGGTGCCCTCATAGATCTCGAGGATCTTGGCGTCGCGGTAGAGACGCTGGACCTTGTATTCGTCGATGTAGCCGTAGCCGCCGTGCATTTGCAGGGCTTCGTCGGCGCAGTATACGGCGGTTTTGCCGGAGAACCACTTGGCCATGGCCACCAGGCCGTGGTCGAGTTTGCCGCGGTCCGCGGTCCAGGCCGCCTCGTAGTAAAGGTTGCGCGAGGCTCGAATGCGGGTGGCCATCTCCGCGATTTTGAACTGGGTCGATTGGAACGCCGCCAGGGGCTGCCCGAACTGGACCCGCCCCTTCACATGGCGGACGGCTTCCTCCAAGGCCGCCCGGGAGAGCCCCACGGCCTGGGCGCAGACATGCAGCCGGGTGTGGTTGAAAAACGCCATCAGCTGGGGGAACCCCTCGCCGGCAACCCCCACCAGGTTCGCAGCCGGGACCCGCAGGTCCTTGAGAACCAATTCCGCCGTGTCCGAGGCGCGAATCCCCAGCTTGCCGTGGATCTTGATGGCCGTGTAGCCGGTCGCGGCCGTCGGCACGAGAATGAAGCTGTGGCGTTTGTGCCGGGAGGGGTTCTCCGGGTCGGTCACGCAAAAGACGTTCATGTACGTGGCGATGGTCCCGTTCGTGGCGAACATCTTGGAGCCGTTGATGACCCACTCGTTCCCGTCTTGCACGGCGGTCGTGGACGCCATGGTGACGTCGCTGCCGGCATCCGGCTCCGTGATGGCCGTCCCGATGATGGCCTCGCCTTCCGCGAGTTTGGGCAGGATCGTCTTCTGCTGATGGTCGCTGCCGAACATCTGGATCAATTCGGCCCCGAAGGTGGTCGACAAAATGGCCGAGCCGATGCCCGGCTCGACGGCCCAGAACTCCTCGTTGATCAGGCAGTGCTCCAAAAAGCCGTAGCCGAGGCCGCCGTGCTGCTTGTCGATAAAAACGCCCACAAACCCCAGATCGCACGCCTTTTTCCAAAGCCCGAGATCAAAGGTTTCTTCCCGGTCGAATTCGCGGGCGCGCTCCGGGAACTCCTTCGCGGCGAACGTGCGGGCCGCCTTGACGATGTCCTGCTGCTCTTTGGTCAGTGAAAAATCCATCGCGATCCTCTCCGATTGATCTTTCCCGGCACCCCACTCCGCCTCTGCGTGAGATGGAGGAATTTGCCATATTTGATTGCCGGTTTAATAAGTTTCACCCCTTGTCTCTCAGCATCCGCTTCAGGATCTTGCCGGTGGCGCTCTTGGGCAGCTCGGGTACGAAATCGACTCGTGCCGGGGCCTTGTATGCGGCCAGGTGATTGCGGCAATAGGCGATGATCTCTTCGCCAGTGGCCTTGGCGCCTTCTCTCAGGACAATCGCCGCCACGACCATTTCCCCTTTTTCCGGGTGCGCCTGGCCGTAAACCGCAACCTCCTGGATGGCGGGATGTTTATACAGAAATCCCTCCACCTCGGCGGGCCACACCTTAAACCCGGAAACATTGATCATGTCCTTGACCCGATCGACGATGAAGACGTAGCCCTCATCGTCCATCGTCCCGATGTCGCCGGAATGCAGCCACCCATTGCGCAACGCATGCCGGGTTTCATCCGGCTTGTTCCAGTAGCCTTGCATCACCCCCGGGCCCTTGATGCAGATCTCCCCCCACGTGCCCAGCGGCAGTTCGTGATCATCGCCGTCCATGATCTTTATTTCAAAATTCTCCACCGGGGTCCCCACGCTTCCGAACTTGTGCCGGAAATCGTGGTTGTAGCAGGCGAAAGGCGAGCACTCGGTCAACCCGTACCCCTCGTACACCGGGCGGCCGAAGCGCTCCGTCCAGCGGGCGGATATCTCTCTCGGCATGGTCGATGCCGCTGAAAATTCATAACGGATGGATGCGAACGCTTCATCGGGCAGCGGCGCGTTCAACAGGGCGATATAAATGGTGGGCACAGCGAAAAACATGGTGACACGGTCCCGGCGGATCGAATCCAGCACCCGGTCCGGCACGAACCGGCGGTGCAGCACGAGCGTCGCACACGCCATGAACGTGGCATTCATGATGAAATTCTGCCCGAAGACGTGAAAAACGGGCAGAAACAGAATCATTCGATCTTCTTTTTTATACCCCGCATGATGCACGGTCGCCCAGCAGTTGGAAAGGACGTTGCCGTGCGAGAGCGTCGCCCCCTTGGGGAACCCGGTGGTGCCCGAGGTGTAGAGCAGAACCGCGGGGTCGTCCGGGTTCATATCCGCCAGCGCGCGGTCGCTCGAGCCCTTGGCCAGCCATTCGCCCAGCGTCGGGCGGCCCTGCGGGTCCCCCTCGCAGATCACCGCATGTTTCAGGTGCGGGCATTCGTTGAAGGGGATGTTGGGCAGCAATTCCCCGGTCGTAAATATCAATACGCAGCCGGAATCGTTGAGGATGTAGTTCAGCTCCTCGGATTTGTACATGGAGTTGACGGACACAGCTATGGCGCCGACCCGGACGGTCGCGAGGTAACCGATCACGAATTCGGGGATATTCGGCAAGTAAAGTGCGACACATTTGCCCCGGCCGACGTCATTGGCCTTAAGCGCATTGGATAGACGATCGATGCGAGCGTTCAGGTCCCGGTAAGTGACCGGGGTTCCTTCAAAGATAATGGCGGTGCTATCAGGGAAAAACTTGGCGGCCTTTTCAACGTGCTGGGAAATGTTCATCGCTCCGTCTCCACTCTACTTGTTTGTCGGGATTTCACACTTCCTTGCGCCGCTTTTCCTCATCCCGGATTTCTCGGCGCAGGAGCTTGCCCACCTTGGACTTGGGCAGCATGTCGCGGAACTCGATGTAGTGCGGTATCTTGTACGGGGCCAGGGTGTTGCGGCACCAGGTGATGAGGTCGTAGCCGGTGATCCCCTTGATGTCCTCCTTGAGCACCACATAGGCCTTGATGCGCTCGCCGACCTTCGGGTCCGGAATGCCCACCACGCAGGTGGCCATGACCGCCGGGTGCTCCTGCAGCACGGACTCGACCTCCGAGGCGGAGATGCGGTAGCCCTTGTGCTTGATGGTGTCCACGGTGCGGTCGACGAAGTAGAGGTTGCCGTCGGCATCCATCGACATGATGTCCGCCGTGCGATACCAGGTCTCGCCGTCGATCCGAACGAAAGCCGCCTCGGTTTCCTCCGGCTTGTTGAGGTAAGCCTTCACCATGTGGCGCGAGGACACCAGCAGCTCGCCGGGTTCTCCGGTCGCAACCTCCCTGAGCTCGATGGGGTCGACGAGCTTCACCCTTTTGCTGGGCACCACCTTGCCCACGCTCTTCGGCGGGTTGTCGCCATCCGTCGGGCACATGGCGACCCCGCCGCAGGTCTCGGTGGCGCCGTAGCCCTGGCGGATGGGGCGCCCGAATTTTTCCAGCCAGCGGCGCCCCAGATCCGTCGGCAGAACGTCGCCGCCGCTGAAGCAGTACTCCAGGGAACTGAGATCGTACTGATCCAGGCGCGCGTGCTCAAGGATCATGCGGTAGAGCGCCGGCACGCCGATCATGGTCCTGGCCCGGAACCGCTGGATGGCATCGAAGGCCGCATCGATGTTGATGCGGGGCTGGATGATCAGGGACCCGCCCACCAGCAGCGCCGCCAGGCTGCAGGTCTGGCCCAGGATATGAAAGAGCGGGGCGTTGCCCATGACGACGTTGTCCTCCGGGGGGAACAGCGGCGCGCTCATGCGGATCTGCTCGTCTGCGGAGACCAGGAAGAGTGCTTGTGAGATAGGCACCCCCTTGGGGTACTTGGTGGTTCCTCCGGTGTAGAGGATCTCGGCGGTGTCGGCGCCGCAGCGCGTGCCTGCTTCCGGAAGCGTTTTGCCGGCGGCGTCCGATATCAGACGGCGGAAGGCGCGGGTCCTGCCGTCGGCAGCCGTTTTACCCCGCGGCACCACGTCGAAGAGGTAGCCGAAGGCGCGTTTCCAGGCGGGCAGAAGGTCGGCCATGTTCGCGAAAACGACCTGCTTCAGGCCGGTCTCAGGCAGCGCGCTCGTCACGTAGCCGAAGTTGGTGTCGGCACAGACGATGGCCTCGGCGCCGCTGTCGTTGGCGATGTAAATGATGTCGTGAGGGGTGTAAATCGGGGTGATGGGCACGGCCACCGCACCCAGGCGCTGGAGGCCGAGCCAAGCCACCACCCACTGAATGCTGTTGGGGATGTAAAGCATCACCTTCGAGCCGGCGGTCACACCGAGCCGGGCGAGGCCGCCGGCAAAGGCCTCGGCCAGCTCTTTGACACGACCGTAAGAATACCGGCTGCCCAGATAAATCACCGCCGTGTGGTTCTTGCGCCGTCCGGCGGTCTCTGCGAACACGGCATAGATCGACTGGTTGCTCGGATCCTGCATGGTGACCTTATATTCCGAAATAGGCCGACTTGATCTCCGGGTTTTCCATCAGCTCGGGCCCCGTGCCGGTAAGGGCGAGCATCCCGTTTTCAACCACGTACCCGCGGTCGATCGCGGGCAGCACCGGCCGCGCGAACTGCTCGCTCAGCACCACCGTGAGGCCGTAGTGCTGCTTCAGGTTGACGATGGCCTCCATGACGGCCTGCTGCATGAGCGGGCTCAGGCCGAGAAGCGGCTCATCCAGCAGCAGCAGCCTGGGCTGCACCACCAGGGCCATGCCGATGGCGAGCATCTGCTGCTCGCCGCCGCTCATGAACCCGGCCTTGCGGGATTTCAGCCGCGCCAGGTGCGGGAAGAGCTCGAAGACGTAGGCGATGGTGTCCTTCACCTGTGCGCGGGACTTCAGGTAGCCGGCGATCCGGAGGTTTTCCAGGACGCTGCTTTCCGGGAACACCGGGTGGCGTTCACGCGAGAGCACGATCCCCTTTTTGACCCGTTCGCTCGGGCGGGTTTCGGTGATGTCCTCCCCCTGGAAGAGGATCCGGCCGTACAGGGTGATGCGCTCGCCGCCGCGGCGCTTCTCCTTGGTGCGCATGTCGATGATGAGCCCCGAGAGCGCGTTCATCAGGGTCGTCTTGCCGGCGCTGTTGGACCCGATCACCCCCACGATCTCCCCCGCCTGCACCTCAAGACTGAGCCCGTTGACGGCCAGCGCGTTCTCAAAGAACACCATCAGATCCCGCACTTCAAGCAGGGGTTCGGGTGGAGCGGCAGGATTACCCGTTGGGTCGCTGCTCACGATTCGACTCCCAGGTAAGCCTTCTTAACGTCCTCGCTGGCCATGACGTCTTCCGCCCGCCCCTCGGCGATTTTCAGGCCGAAGTTGAGCACCACGATCCGGTCGGCGATCCGGAACAGCTCCTTCAGGCGGTGTTCGATCATGATGATGGTTTTGCCTTCCTTGCGCAGCTTCTCGATGATCGGGACGATGCTGGCGACCTCGGCCAGGCTAAGGCCGGAGAACAGCTCGTCGAGGATGATCAAATCGGGTCTCAACGCCATGGCCTTGGCGAGCTCCAGCCGCTTGAGGTAGCCCTGGGGCAGGACGGCCGCGCTCTTATAGGCCACCTGGGCATCGCGTTCGAAGCCGACCTCTTCCAGCAGGTCGAGAGCCACCGCATCCCGGTCGCCGTAGCGGCCGCCGACCAGCTGTTTGACCCGCGGGGAGTACAGGGGAATGATCATGTTCTTGTAGGCCGGCAGCTGATAAAACGGCTTTACCATCTGGAAGGTGCGGGAGATGCCCAGCCGCACCACCGCATGGGGCGCCAGGCCGCTGATGGTGCGGCCCCGGTAGACGACGGCGCCCTTGGAGGGCTTGACGAAGCCGGTGATCAGGTTGACCGCCGTGGTCTTGCCGGAGCCGTTCGGGCCGATGAGGCCCAGCAGCTCTCCTTGGGCCAGCTCGAAGCTGAGGTCCGTGACGGCCTGTATCCCGCCGAAGTTCTTGTAGAGCGAGTCGACCCTGAGAAGAACCCCGGCCCCCATTATTCCACCTCCACCCAGCGCTCGAACTGGTGATATTTGCGCTGAACGTAATGGAAGATGCCCTCCGGCAGGGCGACGATGAACACGACCAGAAAACACCCGTAGAACACGATGCGCAGGCCGCCGATCCCGCGCAGGGCTTCCGAAAGGGGCACCAGGATCACCGCTCCCAGCGTGGCGCCTGCCAGCGTCCCCGGGCCCCCCACCACCGCTGCGGCGATCGGCAGGATGGAGTAATCCAGCGCGAACACCGGCATGCCCACGAACATGTACACGTGGGTCATGAAGGCCCCGGCCAGTGCGCCGATGCTGCTGGCGATGAAGAGCGCCTGGGTCTTGAACCAGTAGATGTTGATCCCGGCGTTGGTCACGGAGCGGTCGTTGTCCTTGATGCCTTTCAGCACCAGCCCGTAGTCGGAGTCGAGCATGCGCCGGAATCCGAAAAGCGCCGCCAGCAGGACCCCGACGATCAGGTAGAGCTCGATCCACTTGGAGGGCAGGGGGGCGATGCCGCTCAGGCCCTCGGTGCCGCCGAAAACTTTCGTGGCCTCGACGACCCGGACCAGCATGAGAGGGGTGATGAGGGTGACCATGGAAAAGTAGACGCCCCGCAGCCTCAGCACGGGCAGCAGGCAGGCCGTGCTGATCAGCCCTCCGAGGAGCGTTGCCGCCGGCAGCGCCAGCAGGGGATGCCAACCGAAGGTGTGGTTCAGGATGCCCGAGCTGTAGGCCCCCAGGCCGAAGAACAGCGCCTGTCCCAGGGAGATCATTCCGGATTGGGCCAGGATGTCCCAGCTGATGGCCAGCAGGGCGAACACGGCCACGGACAGAAGCACTTTCTGCCAGTACGTGCCCAGAACCAGAGGCAGCAGCAGGAACCCCAGGATCGGGATCAGCCGGGGTGCGACCAGATAGAGCATTTCACGCCACGAACACAGGGCGAAAACATCCCCCGCGCGGACCTTGATGCCCCGGTCAATGCGTTCTCGGCGTCGTTCCAAGCGGTTCAGATCCTCTCTTCCAGTTCCTTCTGGCGGCCGAACAATCCGGAGGGCTTCACCGCCAGGATGACGAGAATCGCGGCCAGGCTCACGATCATGGTCCAGTGCGAGCTGAGGTAGGTGTCCGTGAAACGTTCGGCGAAGCCTATGATGAAGCTGGCCACAATGACCCCGCCGGTGCTGCCGAGGCCGCCGATGATGCAGACGGCCAGGGCCTTGATCAGCACCTCATAGCCCTCGCTCGGCGAGATGCTGCCGAGCGGGATGATGAGGGTGGCGGCGAGTGCCGCCAGTCCGCAGCCGAGTCCTACGCTGATCGTGGCGATCCAGTCCGAGTCGATCCCCAGGGTGAGGGCCGTGCGTTCATCCTGGGCGATCCCGCGGAACGCCAGACCCAGGCGAGTGTGGTGAGTGAAGGCCCACAAGCCCGCCACGAGGAACGCCGCCGCCGCCGCGATAAGAATACGCTGCGCATCGACCATGGTCTCGCCGATCATGAAGCCCCCGTCGATGAGAACCGGCAGGGTGTACTCGAAACCCACGAAGCCCAGATAGTTAAACAGCTCCAGGACGGCGAGCCCGACCCCGAAGGTGGCAATCACCTCCGACAGGGCCTGCCCGCGAACCCGCAGGAGGACGAACCGGTACATCAACAACCCGGCTCCCATCGTGACCATAAGGGAAACGCACACCGCCAGCCAGTAGGGCAGTTCCAGGAGGTTGAGGATCATCCAGCTCAGGTAGGCGGACAGGATGTACATGGCCCCGTAGGCGAAGTTCGCCACCCCGCTGATGCCGAAGGTCAGGTTGAACCCGATCGCCATCACGGCCAGGATGGCGCTGTTGAGCAGGGCATAAATGACCGTTCCCAGAAACATCCGGCTGATCTCCTCTGCCGATGCTTATTTGGCGGACTTCAAACCCTTGGGCAGCTGGATCTTGGCTTCTGCAATGGTCTCCGGGAAGACGATCCGGCGCTTGCCGTCCTCGGTCCATTGAAAGACCGCAGCGACTGCGGTTTCTTTGGGGTCGAAGCCGTAGACGACCTGGTTGCCCGCGTCAAAGCGGATGCGGCCCATGATCCCCATCCGGTCGGTCATCTTTATCTGGGCGGTGACGGCATCGGGGTCCAGGCTTCCGGCGCGTTCGATGGCTTCCGCCAGGATGTAGACGGATTCATAGGCCGGCGCCGGGCCGTGGCCGGCCTGCAGTTCCTTGCCGAAGAGTTTCTTGTATTTGTTGTAGAACTCCACCGACTTGGGCAGCTTGTCGCTGGCAATGGCACTGCCCATCTCGAAGACGCAGTTGATGGCCCCGCCGATCTTGCCGTCGAACGTTTTCCAGGCATCCGTGCCTGCCAGCGGGGAGATGAAACCCGCCATCAGGGCGGGTACGTTCATGGATTTCCACTGTTTGACCAAAATGCCGCTCTGGGGCATGTCGAAAATCGGCATGATCACCTGGGCGCCCTTGGCCTGGGCTTTCATCAGCGCGGATGAGAAATCCGAGGTGCCGGTCGGGTAGGCTTCCTGATCGAGCACTTCCCACCCGGCCTTGTCAAAGTAGCTTTTCTTTACCCCGTCGGCCGTGGCCCGCGCCCAGGCGACATCCTGGTGCATGATATAGACCTTGGTGAACCCGAACTCCTTGTTGATGGCGGCCATGGTTCCGGAGAGATAATTCACCAGGTAGATGGCGTTAAGGCAGTTGCGAAACACGTACTTGTACTTTTCCGGATCCTCTTTGACCTTGGCCTCGGAAGCCGGGGTCATGGCAATGGTTCCGATCATCGGTGTCTTGTATTTGGCGATCAGATCCATCCCGGCGACCAGCGCCTCGGAGCGGAAGGGTCCGACCACGATGGCGACGGGCTTCTTCTCAAGGATGTTTTTTTCGATGCCGAGCAGGGCTTCCGGTACGGGCACCCCGGGAGCGGCATCCCGTATGTCCATGGAAGACACTTCGAGGAGCCTTTTCTGGCCGCCCACGGTCACGCCTCCCTTTGCGTTGATCTCGCTGACGGCCATCTGTACCACTTTGTGAGATTCCTTGCCCTCCAAGAATCCCAGGGATGTGGGCACCCCGATGATGATCGGTTCCGCAGCTTGGATCTGCCCCGCGATAAGCAGACCTGCAACCAACGCCAGAACAATCAGGCTGAAGTGATTGGGGTTATGTTTCATGGTTTGCCTCCTTTGGCTTTATGGCCCCTGTGGAAGATGGGAGAAACCTCTGCCGTCAGGCGAGGAAGGGTGGTCGGACGGTTAGTAACCAGCCGGCCAACGAATGTTCGCGCTACATCCGCCGAAACCAAATCGGTTTTGCAATGAATTTTATTCATTTAATAATCGCTATTATTTTAATGCATTTTTTTAATTTTTAGCTACATAGCAGCTACACAATGGTTCCTTTGAAGTCAAGTGATTTATTTCCGACGGTGCAAGTACGAAAACCTTGGCTCATTGCCAGAATTTAAGGCGGGGATCGAAGTGCCTGGTTTTTCCTGCGCCCAACAGATCCGCAAAGTGTCAGGAATCCGTAGTTTGAAATTCATGGCGGTAACCAACGCAGAAGGGCCGCATTTCGCTGAACGAGGTGTAACTCCAAGGATTCGCATAAATAACGATAATTATTCATTGTTGGCACATGTGTTGCTAATGCTCTGGGTAAACACCCTTTGACCGCTAAAAATGCTTGACAGCGGTCGTGGCATCAGGCTAAAAAAACATTTCTTGTCAACAGATTGTATCTGGTGGCCGATAACGTTACTATCTGGCCCGAGGTTGACAGGAAGCAGATAAACCGCCTGATGGATGGAAACCACGTTTCCGCCGCGTGTCATTGGGAGGCCAAGGGCGCAAGGCAAGCGCCCAAACGGTTCGAGACGATCTCCGAGGTTTTGAAAATTGCACACGTTACACCACGCATCGCCTTACGAACACATCATTAGACTCGCCAGGTCATTCAGGAGCAGGGGCCTTGCTGCGGCTGCCTGTTTCCTTGTGTTTTGTTTTCTTTGCGTCGAGTCGCATGCCGATGAGAACACCAGGGCCGGGGCACCCCCACCGTCCTGCGTGGTGAAAAAGCCCGTGGCCGCCAAGGCCAAGCTGAAACCTCCGGCTCAAACCGTCGCCAAATCGAAGACCGCCGCCGCATCCAAAAACAAGCCCAAGCCTGCCGCCCAACCTCTGGTTTCCGTCGCGACCAAAGCCAAGGCCGAGGCTATCACCTCCGAAATCGCTCCGGATTTGCCGCCGAACCTCGAGCAGGAAATCAGCAAATTCTTCGGGCTGCGCTACCGCTTCGGCGGCGAAGGCAGGAGCGGGATCGACTGCTCGGCGCTGGTTCAACAAGTCTACTCGGATGTTTTCGGAGTCAGCCTGCCGCGCAGCTCTTCCGAGCAAAGCCGGCTGGGGAGCTTGGACGCCGTGCCCCGCGATGACCTCAAGACGGGGGATCTGGTTTTCTTCGGCCCCAACCGCAAGCAGGTGAACCATGTCGGCATGTACCTTGCCAGCGGACGCTTCCTGCATGCGGCGCGTTCGGAAGGCGTCACGATTTCGAGCCTCGATGAAAGCTACTGGAAATCGCGGTTCATGTTTTCCAAACGGATGCACGGTCTGGAGGTGAGCGAGGGGGTCGACGACGACCTGGAAGTGCACAGGGACTTGATGCGGGATTCCATGTCTTCCGCCTTCGATGGCGAGGATGCCGATGTCAGGTTTCTTGATTTCGGGGTCAAGCTCAACGATTCCCTGGAGTTGCTTTTAAGCGGGTTTTTTATCAACTCCCTCGAGAACAACGGCCCGCCCGGCGCCATGCCGTCTTCGTCGGACCTGACCGGTCCCGAACCCAACAACGAGGCAGAAGGCGGCTTTCGGTTGGCAGCCATCTTGTCGCCATTGGAATGGTTCAAGCTGATTCCGTCCGTGACCCAAGTCGAAAGCGGAAAGGAAGATCGCAGTCGCGATCATCAGAAGTTGGGACTTGAAACCTGGATGATCCTGCCCAGTTCAGGCATGGCGGTATTCATGGGGGCCCATGCCAGGAACCAGGACGACCTGTTCGAGCGCCCGCTGGGGGTTTCCCCGGATTGGCAGACGATGGATGTGGCCCTCGGCCTTCACTACCACCTGTCCGATTCTCTCCGTTTTTCCCTCTGGGGCACGCATGCCTACAACCCGGATGCCAAGGCATTGGATGAACCCGGCAAGCGCAACGCCCCGATGGACGAAATGTCGTTCCAGCTGAACATCAAATTCTGATTACCAACAAGGCGTCACTCACTGGTCCGCGTGTCGCCCGCAATGAACGGGGTATAGCGCAAGGCGATGCTACCCTTGCGGACCCAGATCCGGATCATCGTGAGGGTGGTGCCATCCATGTCCACCACGCTCGGCAGCTCTTCAACAAAGGCGATGTCGTTCTTCGTGAATTCGTAGTAACAGGTGTTGGTGCTGTAAGGGTCCGCCACCAGGATGATTTTCTCCGGGTCGTAGGGGTGCTTGCGGGGGCTTCCGGCAAAGGATACGTTTTCCAGGCGCAAAACGCGGATGTCCTTCGGTTTGCGGTACGCCTGCAGCTGGAAGGAAACAGCCTCCTGGGGATAATTCGTTTTTTGCATGGTCGGCTCCTTCGACGATGATGGCTCCGGTTCGCTTCAACTCCAGGTGATGGTGTATGCAACCGCTAACCAGTTCTCAGGCAAAATATCTGCGCGGCCTCGCCCACAGCCTCAAACCGGTGGTGTTCGTCGGTCAGAAGGGGATCAACCCCGCCGTGCTGGAATCCATCCGCGAAGCCCTGGTCGCGCACGAATTGATCAAGGTCCGGTTTGTCGATGCCCAAGACCGGAGCGTCATGGCGGATAGCGCGGCCGAGGTTCAACAAAAGACGGACAGCTGCCTGGCCGGCGCCATCGGTCATGTGGCCATTTTTTACCGACCCCAGCCGGACCCTGAAAAGCGAAAAATAATTTTCCCGCGATAGACTCGAGTGTTGAAAACGAGCTTTTTTTCAGCCGGTGAATGTCTCTGGGCGCACCCATCCCCACGGTCTGCCGATCTCACGGGCTGGAATTTCCGGGTGGTCCTTCCTGGTTGAAGATCGTCAGCCGCATCCCGGGCTGGATTTGCTTTTTAGGGTCCAACCGGTTCCATGTCCTCACATCGGAAACCGACACCCTGTGGCGCTCCGCGATTTCGGACAGCGTGTCCCCTTCCTTGACGACGTAAACAACCTCTCCGCGCTTTTCGGGCATCTGATTCATCAGCCCCGACAGACGCTGGTGAAACTGGCCGGTGGCGCCCTTGGGCACCAGCAGCCGGTGCTGGCCCGGCATCAACCGATAGCCGCGGATTTCCGGATTGAGGTCCTTGATGAGTTTCACATGGGTATCCGCGGCCTGGGCGACCGTGAGCAGGGAGATTTCCCGGTCCGTTTCCAGCGCGATCCGCTCCGATGCGACCGGCGGGTAGATGTCCTCGGGCTCCAGACGAAAACCGTACGGTTCGGGGTTTCTCAAAATGAGCTTGGCCGTGAGAATCCGAAACACGTAGCGCTGGGTTTCCAGGGGCAGATAAAGACGGTAATAGTCCCGGGTGTTCTGCTGGCTGATGTCGCTGCGCAACCCGTTTTCGCCCATGTTGTATGCCGCTACGGCCAGGGTCCACGAGCCGAACATGTCCCGGAGTTCGCGCAGATACGCGATCGCGGCGTCCGTCGAGGTGGAAAGGTTGCGGCGCTCGTCTTTTTCCGAGTCCACCCGGAGCCCGTATTTGCGCCCGGTCGATTCGATGAACTGCCAGAACCCCATGGCGCCCTTGGGCGAGCCGGCATGCGGCCGCAGGGCGCTCTCGGCGATGGCGACGTATTTCAGGTCATCCGGCAGATGGTGTTTGCGCAGCGTCTCTTCGATGGGGGTCAGGTATTGGCGGGAACGCTTGATCCAGAGGATGACCTGATGCGGGTCCGCCAGCACCCCCAGGACCTCCCGCTCCATGCGCTCGCGCACATCCGGGTCCTCGAGGGGAACGGGTTCCCCGCAGAAATCCAGCGGCCCCTTGATGCGGGCGGCCTGGATCAGCGCTGAGAAGTCCAGCGCCGGTGCCGCACGGACGGCCTGTGCCCCTGCCTCGGCGGTCCACAGCGCCGTCGCCAGAACAGCGGCGGCGGCATATCGGAGAAGATCACGCATGGTCGGCTGGCCCTCCCGGCGCCCTCACGCGCGCAGCGCCGCGACCAGCGTCCAGACGCCGACAATGACAAAGAAGACGCCGGCGCCGATCTTGATGGTGGCCGGTGAAACGAAGCGGCTGATGCCGGCCCCCAGGAGCACGGCGATGAGCGAACTCAGCACCAGCGCGCCGGCGGAACCCAGGAACACCGAAAGCCGGTTGTCGCAGTCGGCTGAAAAACAAAAGGTGGCCAGCTGGGTCTTGTCTCCCAGTTCGGCCAGAAACACCAACCCGAAGGTGGTCAGCAGCAGCTTGATGTCCATCCGGTTCCTTTCTATTTCAATTGAGCCCTTCGCTTTTTGAATCCTTGAACCCGCATGTCATTCACAACGCCCGCATGAATTCAGGCTTGAGCGCGACGTCGCCCGCCAGGGCCTTGTCGATCAAGGCCAGGGTGGCCTCCTTGTCCCGGGGCAGGCGCGCCCGGATCGGAAGATAATTGGAGGCGTGGTTGGCATGAAAAAGACCCTGGGACAGAGAGGTCTCGGCGATCATGGTCCTCAGTTCCGCCAGCATCTCGGGGGGGTCGATCAGCGTGAAGGCCCCCGAGCGCCAGTCGTCATAAAGCGGGGTTCCGGGGATGAGCATCAGGCTGAGCGCTCCCACGTAGTCCGGGTCGATGGCGGACAGCACGCGGCCGGTTTCGCGGGCATGGGTCTGCGAGCGTTCGCGGCCGGCGATACCCAGCAGCACCGTGATCGACAGCTTGAAGCCGGCGTCCCCGGCCTTGCGGCCCATGGCGATCATCGTGGCGGAATCGGCCCCCTTGTTGATGCGCGTGAGCGTCGCATCGTCGCCGGTTTCAAGCCCCATGTAGAGGATGCCCAGCCCCTGACCGCGGAGTTGGCCCAGTTCATCGGGGCTCTTGAGTTTGAGGCTTTTGGCGTTGGCGTAGGCCCCCACCCGGGTGACCCACGGCAGCTGATCGCGGATCGCCTTCAGGATGTGCAGGAGCCGGGCCTGCGGGATGATCAGGGCGTCGCCGTCGCACAGGAACACCCGCCGCTGGCGCCGGCAATAAGCGGCCGCGAAGGCGATGTCCTCCATGATGGTCTCATCGGGTTTGATCCGGAACCGCTCGCCCGCATACGTGCCGCAGAACGTGCATTTGTTCCGGGAACAGCCCACGGTCACCTGCAGCAGGATGCTGTTGGCCTCGCTGGGGGGTCGTATGATGGTGCCTTCATAGTGCATGATCGGTCCTGACGCTCGTGGTCACTGGTTTCCGAATCCGTTCGGGGCGCCGCAGTCCGGGCAGTCCCAAGTGATGGCATTGCAGGACATGCCCCAGAGGTTCTCCAGCATGCAATCCTGGCAGATCCTGAAGCCGCACCGGCAGGACCAGCAGAAGGGCACTGCGTTCCGGCAGCAATGGCACCGGGCATCGCGCTCGCGGCGGTGTTTTCGCCGGTAGGGTGCCTTAGCCGAAGAGTCTGGCATGTTCACGCTTGATGCAGCGGTCCATCACCACGTCGATGCCGGCCGCCGTGAGCAGGGCGGCGGCTTCCCGGTTTTCGATGCCCTCCTGCATCCAGAAAGTCCCGGGCTTTCGCCGCAGGGCCTCGTGGGCGTGGGGCAGGATCTGCTCGGAGCTGCGAAAGACATCCACGATGTCCACCGGCCCCGGGACATCGTCCAAAGAGGGGTATGCCTTTTCCCCGAGAATCTCCGCCTGGGCGGGCCGCACGGGGATCACCGTGTAGCCCCGATCCTTCAAGTAAGCCGCCACTTGGTAGGAATCGCGGCCCGGCTTCGGGCTCAAACCCAAGACGGCGATGGTTTTCGAGGACGTCAGAACGGCTTTGATGTCGGCGTCGGCGGTGATGATGCGCCCCGTTTTCATGATTTTCTCTTCTGCTTGCGGTCGGTCCGGTGCAATGCTATATCGAGTGTAAAAACTAAACCAAGGCCGACTCCGTGTCAACCAGCATTGCCGAATTCCAGGCCTGGTCCCGGGGTTCGGGACGCTTTCGCGAGGCCCTTCGACATGAACCGGAAAGACCCCGTCTATCTCATCGACGGCTCCGCCTACATTCACCGCGCCTATCATGCCATCTCAGGCCTGACCAATTCCAGGGGGCTTCCGACCAACGCGGCCTTCGGGTTCACCCGCATGCTGATCAAGCTCATGGAGGAGCGCCACCCGGCCTATGCCGCCATGTTCTTCGATGCCCGCGGCCCCACCTTTCGGCATGGCCTGTTTGCGCCCTACAAGGCCAACCGGCCGCCGATGCCCGAGGAGATGGCGGTTCAGATCCCTTACATCAAGACCATCACGGCGGCCTATCGGCTGCCGGTCTTTGAAATGCCCGGCTACGAGGCCGACGATCTCATCGGGACGCTCGCGCGGCGGCTGGCCGAGGCCGGTCATCCGGTGGTGATGGTGACCGGCGACAAGGATTTCCTGCAGCTGGTCACCGAGCACATCAGCATCTGGGACCCGATGAAGGAAATCTCGACCGACCTGCGCTCCGTCCGGGAGACGATGGGTGTCGAACCGCCTCAGATGGTGGACGTCATGGGGCTCTCCGGCGATGCGGCGGACAACATCCCGGGGGTGCCGGGGATCGGACCCAAGACGGCCCTTGAGCTGATCAAAACCCACGGTACGCTGGAGAACCTCTACGCGCAGATCGATCGCGTCACCCGCAAGAAGCAGCAGGAGAACCTGCTGAAATTCCGGGACCAGGCGTTTCTGAGCCGCGAGCTGGCCGCCATCCGGACCGACGCTCCCGTCGAGCTGGAAACCGAAGCGCTCCGGGTCAGAGCCCCCGATGTCCAAGCGCTGTCCGGGCTGTTCCGGGAGCTTGAGTTCCGGCAGCTGCAGCAGAGCCTGCCGCAGGCGTCGGATCTGAGCCGCAAGGATTACCGGGCCGTCCTCGACGCCGGTGAGCTCTCGGCGCTGATCGAACGGTTGCGGGCCGCCGGGATGTTCGCCATCGACACGGAGACCACCTCCCGGGACCCCATGCGGGCCGGGCTGGTCGGCCTTTCGGTTGCGGTCCAGGCCGACCAGGCCTTCTACATCCCCTGCGGCCACCGCTACCTCGGGGCGCCCCGGCAGCTTGAACGCGGGTTCGTGCTCGAGCAGCTCAAGCCGCTGCTCGAGGACTCGCGGCTGCGCAAGGTCGGCCAGAACATCAAGTACGACGGGATGGTGCTGGCGCGCCACGGCGTCGCGCTCGAAGGCGTGGTGTTCGACACGATGCTCGCATCCTACCTGCTCGACCCCTCCAAGCGCGCTCACAACCTGGACCAGATCGCGCTCGACTTTCTTGATCACAAAACCATCGCCTTCGAGGATCTCGTCGGCAAGCGCAAGGGGGTCGCCACCTTTGCCGAAGTCCCGCTGGAAACTGCGGCGCCCTACGCCTGCGAAGACGCCGACATCACGCTGATGGCGCACGACGTGCTCAGCCGGCGCCTGGAGGAGGTGGGGCTGACGGCGCTGATGACCGCGGTGGAAATGCCCCTGGTGCCGGTCCTCATGCGGATGGAGATGCGGGGGGTTGCGGTCGACATCGAGCGGCTGCACGAGCTTTCCAAGTCCTTTGCGCAGCAGCTCGAGGCGCTCGAGGCCGGCATCTACGGGATTGCCGGGGAGCGGTTCAACATCAATTCCAGCCAGCAGCTCGGCTACATCCTCTTTGAAAAACTCCAGCTGCCGGTCCAGAAGAAGACCAAGAAGAAGACCGCCTACTCCACCGACGTGGACGTGCTGACCTCGCTGGCCGCGCTGCACGAACTGCCGGCCATGATCCTGAAGCAGCGCACCCTGGCCAAGCTGAAATCCACTTACGCCGACGCCCTGGTCGGCCTGGTGCACCCCGACACCGGCCGCATTCACACGTCTTACCACCAGACGGTCACGGCCACGGGGCGGCTGTCCAGCTCGGACCCGAACCTGCAGAACATCCCCATCCGCAGCGAGGAGGGGATCGAGATCCGACGGGCGTTCGTGCCCCGCCCGGGATGGCGCCTGCTGTCGGCGGATTACTCCCAGGTCGAACTGCGCATCCTGGCCCACTGTTCGGAGGATGAAATCCTGATCCAGTCTTTCCGGGATGAGGAGGACATCCACACCCGAACGGCGTCGGAAGTCTTCCAGGTTGACCCCCGGGAGGTCAGCCCCGAGCTGCGGCGGCAGGCCAAGGCCATCAATTTCGGCATCATCTACGGGATGAGCCCCTTCGGACTGGCGCGGCAGCTCGAGATCGGCCAGAAAATGGCCAAGACCTACATCGACAACTATTTCGCCCGGTACCCGGGGGTCAAGCGCTTCCTGGATCGTACGATCGAGGAGGCGCGCGAAACCCGCCGGACAAGCACCCTGCTCGGGCGCATCCGGCTGCTGCCGGACATCAACAGCCCGAACGCAACCATTCGCCAGGCCGCCGAGCGCACCGCCATCAACACCCCGATTCAGGGGTCTGCGGCCGATCTCATCAAGGTGGCCATGATCCGGATCGATGCGGCGCTCACCAAAGAAGCGTTCAAGGCCGCCATGCTCTTGACGGTGCACGATGAACTGGTCTTCGAAACCCCGCCGGAAGAGGTGGACGCACTGACCCGGTTGGTGCAGGAGATCATGGAAGGGGTCTGGGACTTGAGGGTGCCGCTCCGGGTGAACACGGCCACGGGGGCCAACTGGGCGGAGGCGCATTAAGCAAGTGCCTAAAGTGCCTAAATTGAGCTAAAGTGCCTAAAATTATGATGGCGGCGTGGTTGTTCGGGGTTGCTGCTCCTTCTCTGCGGCGCCCGCCGCCGCATGGGCATGGGCCATCCGTCGTCGGCTATGGTTTCTTTGCCGAGCCTTGCGGTTTCGGGGCTGGGGCTACAATCCTGGCCTCAGGCTCCTTTTCCGGCGGTTTCTGCCGGCTTTTGACGGTCTCGTCCACCGTTTTGTAGACGCTCTGGAAGGTCTCGGCGAAACCGGTCGGCGACAGGCGGCCGCATTCGATGAACTTGACCACGATCTCCTTGGCGGCTTTCAAAATGTGCTCGTCGATGGAGGCCATGCGTTTTCCTCTCCGTGGGTCGGCATTGCTCCGGGTCCGCTAACAGAAAGCACACGGGCTGTCAACATCGGAACATTTTTTTAACCGCCCGATCCGCCTGTGCGTGCGGTGATGAAATTTGGCATATTTACTTGCCGGAGCAATAAATCTATGGGGGCCGGCCGGCAGGCAAAGACGCTCCCGCTCGACGGGCCCATTTGACACCGAAGTCCGCATCCATTATTCTCCCTGCCTTAAAACGGGAGATGATATGGTAACCGAAACTAAAACGAGTGGCGGGCAGCTGCGGATCGCCGCCATGCTCATGGGGTTTCTGATTTTCCTGATCGGCGCCGGCTGCACCACGATCAAGGATGCCGCCAAGGGAACCGCACGCACGGTCAGCGAGTCCTCCCGCAAGGCGGTCGACGCGATTACGCCGGGCGGTTCGGGCCTCAAAAAAAAGATTGTCCTGATCGGCGTTGAAAGTCGGGCGGACGCCGGCCAGGCCGGTTTCGGCACCCAATTCAGCCGGGCGCTTTCGGAACACCTCCAGCAGGAGTGCCGCGAGGTGCTGCTGGACGAAACCGCCGGCGCGATCATGAAATCCCCGCCGCGGCTCGCCTCCGGCCAGATCGACGGTTTCAGCCTGGCCATGATGGGCCGCCCGCGGGGGGTCAATTTTTTCGTGATCGGCAGCCTCACCGACGTGCGGTTTCTGGATGAAAAAACCGGTTTCTGGCTGTGGAAGAAAACCCGTTACCGGCTCCGCGCCACGCTGCGCCTTGAAATCGTCGACTCGGCCACGGGCACCAAGGCGTTTGATGAAAGTCTGTGGGAAGCGTCGATCGTCGATGAAATGAAGTACGAGGAACTCAAGGAGGCCGGGGGCATCCCCTTGACCGAGACGGCCCCGGTCTTGGACCGACTGCTGCTCGAGGTCGGGCAGAAAACCTGCGAGGTGCTGCGGAACCAGCCCTGGCGAGGGTTTGTCACCGCCGTCGACCGGGACCGCCTCACCATCTCTGCCGGCAGCGCGGTCGGCCTGACCCCGGGAAGCGTGGTGGAGGTTTTCGACAAAGGCCGGATCGTTGAGAACAAGGACGGCCAGCGGTTCCTGGCGCCGGGCGAAAAAATCGGCGAGGCCCGGGTCGAATCGGCCGCGGCCGACCAGGCCGACGCCGTTTTCAGCCAGCCGGCGGCCGCCGGCCCCGGCGGGACGGTCCAGCTCCGGTGACCATCAGCGGCCGGCGTCCGGCGCCCCGCTCCATTCCTCCTGCGCTGCGGCGGCGGTCATGCGGTAGGCATCGATCAGCTCCAGCGCAGTGCCAATCGACTCCGTCCGGGTAGCGGCCTGCCTCAGGGCCGCTGCGCCCCGCCATCCTTTTGCAAACCAGCCCAGCCGGGTGCGTACCAGACGCAGCGCGGTCTCCTCCCCGTAGCAGGCCGCTGTTAGAACGACATACCGGCGCATGGTCTCGAACCGCTCTCCCCACGCCTCCGGCGGTGACGGTCGGCTGGCCAGCCGTGCGTTGACCTCGGTGAAAATCCGGGGATAGCCGACGGCGCTGCGGCCGATCATGACGGCATCGCAGCCGGTTTCAGCCATCATCCGTTCGGCATCGTGTGCGGTGCGGATGTCTCCGTTGCCGATCACGGGGATGGCCAGGCGCCGCTTGAGGGCGGCGATGAGCCCCCAATCCGCCTGGCCGCTGAACCTCTGGGCCGCCGTGCGCGGGTGGAGGGTGACGGCATCCACCCCGCAGGCCTCCCCGATGGCGCCGATGTCCAGCGCCTCTCGACCGGACCGGTCCCAGCCGCTGCGGATCTTGATCGTCACCGGGATCCGCACTGCCCGGCGAACCGCCCGCAGGAGGGCTTCGGCGCGTTTCGGACTGCGCATCAGGGCCACCCCCGCCCCCGCCTTGACCACCTTGCGGACCGCACAGCCGAAATTGATGTCGACCACATCGGCCCCGCTGTCCTGGACGATGGCCGCCGCTGCAGCCATCACCGCCGGGTCCGACCCGAAGATCTGCACGGCCAGCGGTTTCTCCGCCGGCAGGCTGCGCAGGTAGGGCAGGGTGTGGGGAGACCCGTGCGCGAGCCCGTCGGCGCTCACCATCTCCGTGCACACCAGGGCGCAGCCGGCCTCGCGCGCCAGCAGGCGGACGGGCAGGTGGGTGATCCCCGCCAGCGGCGCCAGCAGGGTGGGGTTTTCCAGAGTGAGAGTTCCGATCTTCATCTTTTTGGATCGCCCACCGGCCGGGCGTAGCAGTACAGGCAGTCGTGCCCGCAACGGTGAAGGTCGTAGGAGCCGACGTCCGCGGAAACCCGGCAGTCGCAGCCGGCCCTGACCCGCTGACCGCTGTCGCGTTTCAAGGAAAGCGCCCCGCCGTGAAGTTCCATGAAGAGCGCGCTGGGGATGCAGGCCCCGGCGCGGACCGTGGAACGGGCGGGCAGCGCGGACAGCAGCTCGCTTTCGCAGCAGGTGAAGAGCCGGATGCGCTTGGCCTCCAGCCGGCGCTCCAGGTCCAGCAGCGTTTCAATCTTCTCCTCCCGCCGGAGGTCCACAAAGGTGAACCCCGGCCGTCGCGCCATTCTTTTCCGTATCTTGGCGTAAGCGTCCATGAAGCTTGCGGTGCAGCGGCGAATGCCCGCGGCCGCGGCCGCTTCCGCGATCCGGTCGGCGTCGCCGAGGTTGCTGAGGAGGCCCTCGCCCTTCGACCGGTAGAAGCAGATCGGGTCGAAGCGCCAGCTGACCGAACGCGGCCCGAATTGGTCGCAGAGCCGCTGCAGTTGCCCCAGGCGCTGATCGAGACCGGGGAGGTTCGGCTCGAGGATGCTGTTTTCCGAGTTGATCGTGAACTGAAAATACAGATGGTATCCCATCTGCTGCAGGCGGCCGCCGTAGTCTCCCTCCAGGAAGGGGCCGAAGTTCTTGGACCAGAAAACGATCGTGTGCACCGGCGGGGCGGTGGCGGCAACCCGGGTCACGCGCCGGTTGAAGGGGTTGGTCACCTCGAACTCGCCCCGGGCGATGCCCTCCATGAACCACGGCATGAAAAAGGCGGGGATGTCGGTGCGGCGGGACGCCGAGAGGACCCTGTGATGCGCGTTGACCACGAAACGCTCGAGCGGCTACCTGTCTTTCTTGAGTTCTGCCAGTGAAATCACCTTGGCGGCGGCAACGTCCCGGGCCGGCTTCTTTAGATCCGGCGGATCCTGAGGCGCGGCGGCCGGCTCCGGACGCTCCACTTTTTCAAGCCGCATGCGTTTGCCGTTCATCGTGAACTCCGCCCCGTCGATGTAAGCGTCCCGCAGGATCCAGGTGACGGCCTGCACCGGCACTTGCAGTAGCAGCAGGCTGACGTGATACCAGCTGGGCTTGTGGTCGGGTTCGATGGCCTCGATGCGCGCGAACGACAACGGCTTGTCTTCGTAGTAGATGAGAACGAGGTCCTTTTCTGCAGCCATGTTCATCTCATTCCGGTATGCGTTTTTTCCGCCCGACGGCGGGGTCGTGGATCGGTATCAAAATGTCCGCCATTGCGCGGATTTTCTGGATCGTGTCGTAGGCCTCCGCGAGGTTGATGTGGACCCCCGGCGGGATGGCCGGGCCCTGGGCCGGGAAGTTCTTGGCATTGCAGCAGAAGCCCGTGATGACGGCCCTGCCGCGGGCGGTGTTCACCGCAACGGATTGACCGCCGACCGTGTGGCCCGGCGAGAAAATCACCTGGACGCCTTCGGCGATGTCGGTATCCCCCTCGACCTGTGTGACGTTCAGCCCGTCGAGGATGTCCGGGTAATAACGGTGATCCACCGGATGGGGGTTGAGCAGGAACTCGTATTCGGATTTCTGCACATAGATTTCGGCGTTGGTGCACGTGTGGTCGTTTTCGCAGTGGTCGTTGTGCAGGTGGGTGTGGATGATGATGTCGACCGCCTCCGGCGTCAAGTCCACGGTGGCCAGGGCCTCCTCGAATTCCATGATTTTGAAACCGCAGATTTCCTCGGCATCCGCCGGCGCCACGAATTCCGCGAGGCCCGTGTCCACCAGGATGTTCCGGTCCCCGCCCTTGAGGTAGAAGGCGTAGATCGGCAGGTAGATCCGTTTACCGTAATCCCGCAGGTAGGTCATGACGCCCTGGTCGGTCTCGTTGATGCCCACCGCCAGGGGGTGGATGATGTATTCGCGCATGACGGCGTCCTGAAAACGAGGGGTGCGATGCGAGCCAGAGAATTTAAGTCAGCTGCCAACATTTTTTATACCTCGCTTGAGCTGAAAATTCCAGCTAAACGTTCATGGGCGCCACCGGCGCCTTGAACGTTTAACATTCGCTATAAAAATACAATAAGTTAATGGCCCTGCCGCCCTCTGCAGGGCCATTAACTTAAGGCTCAAGTTTTTGACATATCGGCCGATAACGAGTTAAACTCTTTGTTGAAGGCCAGCCAAGAAAAGGGAGCTTGACTATGATCTCGACATCCGCTTCAGGCAGATTTGCCATCGTGCTTTTTAGCATCGCCGTGGCGCTGGCGCTCGCTGCACCGGCGATTGCCGCGGACAAGACCGCGGCCAAGGGCCAACAGCGCCCGGCGGCGGCAGCGGAATCCAGGGACCCGAACTACTGGTTCCAAAAGGGTGCGCTGTGTGCCACCTACGGCAACAACCAGGCGGCGATCCGCTATTTCGGCAAGGCCATCGCCCTCGAACCCGGCCACAGCGGCGCCATTTTCTCCCAAGGCGTTTCCTACGGCCAACTGGGCAATTACACCAGGGCCGTCGCCGACATCAACCGGGCCATCGAGATGGAGCCTCGGAACGGTCTATATTACTATGGCCGCGGCCGGACGTATCTGTTGGCCGGGGAGAAGGACAGTGCCATGCAGGATTTCCGCAAAGCCGCCGATCTGGGGGACGAGGACGCCCAGGCGTATCTCAAAGGCGCGAAGTAAAGCGGCGGGGCCACCATTCCCGGCGGGTTCGCCTTGAATTTATTACTCCGTCTAAAAAGGTGCCACTTTAGCCGATGTCAGGCGGAGCGGGGTGCCCGCCGCGGCGAGCCGCAACCATCCATTCAACGAACCAACGTACGGTAGCCAGCCCGCTCCATGGCGACCCGGACAGCCCCGGAGGACCGTCTTCCACGGAGCTGCCGGCCGTCGCTGCCTGTCTGCGGTATCCCTGAGACAGCTGGGGGGCGTGGCAGGGTCACTTGAAGCATTGGTTGTGGCTCGCCGCGGCGGGCACCCCGCTCCGCCCCTGTTTGAGTTGCCGGAATTAGACATAATTACTTGCCGGAGTAATAGCGCCGGCGGGGGCGTAAGGATCAAGGCGGTTTTCTTTATGGCAAAATCACCGCCTGAGTTTTTTTCCCGTCGATCTTGAGGGTGAGCGGCCGGTCCAGCCGGACGTGCCGGAGGTATCGGGTTTCGGCCGCCGCCGGCTGGGCTTTCAGCCAGTCCCAGTCCACGAAATCCTCCCCGTTGCCGAAGGTGGTCAGGTAGCTGATGTCCAGGGACGTGATGTTGTGGAAAAAGTGCGACCCCTGGGACGGGTCTGCCCTGAGCCCCTCGGTGGCCGTTTCCACGACGGCTCTCACCGCGGAGATGTCGCTCCATTTCACCGGGATGCCGAGCCAGCGGTCGGCTGAACCCCAGCGCCCTGGCCCTATCAACAGATAGCGTCGATTCCGCGCTTCGAGCTGCTTGTTCAAACGCCCGACCTCGGCGGCGATGTCCATGGTGCGGGCCACATCGAAGGCCTCGGGGTCGACAAAAATGATGTCCTGCAGATCGTTCACCTGCCCGTTGCCCAGCGCCATCGTCGAGTAGCAGATGGCCCGTTGGCGGTCCTCGCCGCTGATCTCCACGTTCAGTTTCTGCCGGGCCACGGCCATCGGCCGGACCTGCAGCAAATCGAACGCGGGTCTCGTCCCGGCCGTCAGGTTCACCGCAAACTCGATCTCCACCGGGCAGCCCATGCCCTTGCGGCCCAATTCCAACAGAGCCTCGAGGATCTCCGGCAGCGGGAACTCGCGGTATTTCAGGATGCCGGCAAACGTCAGCAACGGCAGACCGCCGTTCAGGAACCCGTCGCGGATGCGGTGCTCCTGAGGAAAGTACGTGCTCGACAGCGTCCGCACCGCCGGGCAGTCGGGGACGTCGTCCAGCGCCAGCCGAGTCAGCGTCGAATCCTCTTCCGCGCCCAGCAGCTCCGGAACATCGGTCAGCTTCAATGCATAAAAGAATCGCTGGGCGTTTCTCAGGATGTCGTCCACCGCCGAGAACTGCGGCATGAACTGGGGGTATTTCGGCGAGAAACGCAGCGAGGTCCCGCCCTCCACCACCATTTTCCCCAACCCCAGGGCGATGTGCGCGATTCCCTCATCGGGTTTCATGTGGGCGATCGGATAGAAATTGTAGGACTGGACCACGCCGGCCAGGGTGGGAAAGAAATGCCCGCTCCAGGGCGCCCCCGTCAGGTGCTGGATGGCGACGGCCATTTTTTCTTCCTCGATGCGGTGGTAGGTGCTCCGGGCGAACGACTTGGGGCTTTCAAAGTACGTGGAGGCATAGACCAGCTTGACGGCGGTGATCAGGCGCTCGAGACGCCGGGCCCGGTCGGGGTCGTTGTTGGGCAGCATGTAGGTGCGGTAGATCCCGGCGAACGGCTGAAACTGGGCGTCCTCGAGCAGGCTGGAGGAGCGCACCGCCAGCGGGCAGGTCGTGTGTTCCATGAAGACCGCGAGATTTCGCGCCAGCCAATCCGGAAAGCGGGCCTTGAGAAAAGCCGCGGCAATCTCCGCGTCGCCCGCCTCGCGGGTGGCGAACCCCCTGAGGTTGTTTTCGGCGACGAAGGCATCGAACCCCTCGGTGCTGATGGCCACCGTCTTGGGGACCCGGATGTCGACGCCCTTGAACCTTTCATGCAGCTCGGGATGCGTTCTGAGCAGGGTGGAGGCGAACGCCAGCCCGCGCGCCTTGCCGCCCAGCGAGCCGCGCCCGATTTTGATGAAGTCCGCATCCGGGTCGAAGCGGCCCTCGGACATTTCCGTGATGATCCCGCGCTGGATGCCTTTGCGCCGCTCGTGGATGCAGCGGACCAGGTAGTGCGTGAGGGCCTCCACGCTGGCAAAGTCGCTGACCTTTACGGGTTTGAGCTTCGAGGCCAGCATGACCTCCGAGCGGGCCATGAACCAGCTGGAGAAGTGGTTGCGGCGGGCATGATAATCCACCGAATCGTCGGGAATGGAGGGCAGGAGCTTCTCCATGTCGCGCAGGTTGGAAGCGCGGGCGATCTCGCGGCCGTCCGGAAGGCGGAAGATGAAATCGCCGAAGCCTAAATATTGCATGAAGAATTCGTGGATTTCCGCGTAGAGCGTCGGGGAGGTCTTGTTGATGAAAACCGCCGGCACCCGCCCGGCTTTCTCGCGGTTGGCCTCCTCCGTGCTCAGGTTGAGCAGCGGCAGGTCCGGGTTCTCCGCACGGATCATGGACAGCAGCTCAACGCCCGCCTTTTCGTCCATGACCCCGTCGCGCGGGAACCGGACGTCCGACAGCACGCTCAGCAGATACGGCCGGTAGCGCCGGCAGAGGTCCACGGCCTCCTCGTAGGTTTGCGCCACCAGGATCTTCGGCCGGGCCCGCATCCGGAAGATGCGGTGTTCGTCGTTGACCGACTCCTCCATGGCCGCCTGGGTCTGGGTGACGATTTCCTTGTAGAGAATCGGCAGCAGCGAAGAGTAGTGAACCGGGGCGTCCTCGACCAGAACGATGACCCGCACCTTGGCCCGCTCGGTGTCGAAGGCCACGTTCATGCGGTCCTCAAGGTTCTTGATGAGGGCCAGCAGCAGGTCGCTGTTCCCCTGCCAGACGTAGACCCGGTCGATCGCCTCGCCGTCGGAGGCCCGCTGGTCTATCAGGTGCTGGCCGGTCTTGTGCACCAGGAGAAAAACGGGGAGGTCCGGAAAATTTTCCTTGATGGTGCGGCCGAGCACGTAAGCATCGGTGTCGTCCACCAGCGGCATGGTGATCACGAGGTCGAACTTTTTGCGGCGCAGGGCTTCCTGGGCTTCCTGGGAGGTGGACACCCAGGTGAGCATCGGCGGGCGCGACAGGTTGAGGCCGCGGTACTCGTGAATGATGCGCTCCGCCAGGCGGCCTTCCTCCTCCATGATGAAGGCCTCATACGGGCTGCTGATCAGGAGGATGTCGGTGACCTTGCGGGCCATCAACTCGTGAAAGACCTTGAAGGAGAGATCGAAGTCCTCGCTGCCGGCCGGAGTCTCGAAATGGGGGTCCATGGGGATGAGGTTCCTAAGAAGTGCCTAAAGTGCGCTAAAGTGCCTATAGTGCCTAAAGTTGAAAACGCCGAGAAATCATCCCGGCGGCCGTTACGCCTGACTGCTTTATAGGCTCATGTCCGATAAATTTCAAGAAATGGTCGGAAAAGCAGATGACCCCATTCCGCAGAGTTTGCCCTGCCAGGTGTCCCTGCGATCGAGCGTCTCATGGATGGCCTTGAGCGTGGCGGCTTTTTCCCGGCTCCAGGACGGGGCCGCGAGCTCATCCGGGTGTGGATCGCCCGTCAGGCGCTGGATGACGGCGTGGGCGGGCAGGCGTTCGAGCACGTCCACCACCTGGTCCACGTATTCCTGCCGTTCGAGGCAGCGGTATCCGCCGGAGCGGAACAGGGCTTCCAGCCGCGTGCCCTTGATCACGTACAGGTTGTGGAGCTTGACGCCGTCGACCCCCGCAGCGGCCAGGGTCTGAGCCGTAAACCGCGCATCTGCGGCGGTTTCACCCGGCAGCCCCAGGATGATGTGCGCACACACCTGGATGCCGCATCGGTGGGTGGCCTCCAGCGCCCTCAGGAAGCAGGCGGCGTCGTGGCCGCGGTTGATGACGGCGAGAGTGGCGTCGCGGGCGGATTGCAGCCCGTACTCGACCCAGACCAGGCAGCGGCGGGCCATCTCCTGCAGCAGATTCAGGACCGGCTCCGGCACGCAGTCCGGACGCGTTCCGATGAAGAGCCCCACCACGCCCTCGACGCCTAAAGCCTCCTCGTAAAGCGCCTGGAGACGTTCGACCGGGGCGTAGGTGTTGGAGAAGGACTGGAAATAGGCGATGAACTTCGCGGCGCGGTAACGGCGGGCCATGGCGGCCTTGCCGGCCTCCAGCTGCGCGGCGATGGAAAGCCCGCGGCCATGGGCGCCGGTGCCCGACCCCTGCGAGTTGCAGTAGATGCAGCCGCCGGTGGCGACGGCGCCGTCCCGGTTCGGGCAGCTGAGGCCGGCATCCACCGTGATTTTCTGGACGCGGCACCCGAAACGCCCGCGCAGGTAGGAGTTTAGGTCGTTGTAACGGTTCGGCATGGCGGCTTGACCCGCTGAAGATGCACCCCTATAATGCGTTCATCGCGTTCATCGCGTTGCTCGCGTGAAGATCCCGGTGGGCCGCGCGATTAACGCGCTGATGCTTGTTGCTCATCTATCACACGCGCCCGGCTTCGCGCAATCGACAAGCCGGCTCGCCACCATGACGTCCCACCCCACCACCTACGACATCCTCGTGGTCGGCGCCGGCCACGCTGGCTGCGAAGCCGCCCTGGCCGCGGCCCGGATGGGCTGCCGCGTGCTGCTTTTGGCAATCGACCTCGACAAGCTCGCGGCCATGCCGTGCAGCCCCTCCATCGGCGGCATGGCGAAGGGGCAGCTGGTGAAGGAGATCGACGCCCTCGGCGGCGAGATGGCGAGGGTCACCGACCGCACCGCCATCCAGTACCGCACGCTCAATACCAAGAAGGGGCCGGCCGTTCATTCCTCCCGCACTCAGAACGACAAGAAGCGCTATCACATGGCGATGAAACGGGTGATCGAAGCCCAGCCCGGCCTCGAGCTGAAGCAGGCCCTGGTGGAGAGGCTCGTGATCGAGGGCGGGCGGGTGGCGGGGGTGGAGGACCACACCGGTTTCGGGTATGCCGCCCGGGCGGTCGTGCTCGCCACGGGGACGTTTCTGAGCGGCCTGGTGCACATCGGCTTCAGCTCGATCCGGGCCGGGCGGGCCGGCGAGTTCGCCTCCTATGGGCTGCCGGCGCACCTGAAAGAGCTGGGGTTCGAACTGGGGCGGCTGAAAACCGGCACCCCCCCGCGCCTGAAGCGTGCCAGCATCGACTTTTCACGCTTTGCCCGGCAAGGGGGTGATGAATGCCCGCAGCCGTTTTCCCTGTTCAGCCGGGGGCCGGAGCTGCCGCAGGTGCCGAGCTTCATCGGCCACACCTCCGGGCGGACCCATGAGGTCGTGCGTCGCAACCTTTCCCGCTCGGCGCTTTACGGCGGTGTCATCACCGGCACATCGGCCCGCTACTGCCCTTCCTTCGAAGACAAGATCGTGAAGTTCCCCGAACGAAACCGGCATCAGATCATTCTGGAGCCGGAGGGCATCGACACGGAGGAGATCTATGCGAGCGGCCTGGGCAACAGCCTGCCGATCGAAGTTCAGATCGAAGTGGTGCGATCGATCGACGGTCTGGAAGGCGCCGAGATCATGCGCCCCGCCTATGCCATCGAGTACGACTACCTGAACCCGGTCCAGCTCAAAAACACGCTCGAGAGCAAGCGTGTGGCGGGGCTCTACCTGGCGGGGCAGATCAACGGCACGTCGGGCTACGAAGAGGCGGCGGCCCAGGGGCTGTGGGCCGGCATCAACGCGGCCTGCCGGGTGCAGAGGCGGCCGCCGTTCGTGCTGGACCGCTCCCAGGCCTACATGGCCGTCATGGTGGACGATCTGGTCACGCGCGGGACCGGTGAACCCTACCGCATGTTCACCTCACGCGCCGAATACCGGTTGACCCTGCGTGAGGACAATGCCGACCTGCGCCTGATGGAGATCGGCCACGAGCTCGGGCTGATCACGGCGGAGGCGGCCCGGGATCTGCGGGAGCGCCGCCGGCAGATCGCGGGGGAAATCGAGCGCGTCAGGCAAACGGTGGTGCGGCCCGGCCCGGAGGTCAACGCCTACCTTGCCGGGAGCGGCTCCCAACCGATTCAGCAGGGAGTCCGCCTGGACCAGCTGGTGAAGCGGGCCGAGCTCGGATACCCCACGGTGGAGCGCCTCGCCCCCGCCCCGGAACCGGTGGCGCCGCCGGTGGCCCGCCAGGTAGAGATCGAGATCAAGTACGAAGGCTACATCGACAAGCAGATGAAGGAAATCGAGAAATTCAAGCACCTGGAGAAGATCCGGATCCCCGACGAATTTGATTATGAAACGGTTCACGGACTGTCCAACGAGCTGAAAAGCAAGCTCGGCGCCGTGCGTCCGGCCTGTCTCGGTCAAGCGGCCCGCATGGACGGCATGACCCCTGCGGCGCTCTCGGTGCTGATGGTGGCGCTGAAAGCCCGTTGCTCATAGCTCAACGGTTTGGGCGGAACCTCTTTTGGCGATCAACCATGCGCTGCCTGCTGCAAAACGTCAGCGCCGCGGGCCCGGCCGCTTGACTCCGGGGGGATTTCTAACTATTTTGTCGATGAAAACTATTTGAAATAACGAAGGATTAACAGATGGCGGAAGATTATTACAAAATTCTCGGAGTGAACCGTACCGCCGACGCGACGGAAATAAAGAAGGCTTATCGCAAACTGGCCATGAAGTTCCACCCGGACCACGCCAAGGGGGACAAGACGGCCGAGGAGAAGTTCAAGAAGATCAGCGAAGCCTATGCCGTCCTCAGCGACAAGGAGAAACGCCAGGAATACGACACCTTCGGCTCCGAGGGGTTTCGCCAGCGCTTTTCCCAGGAAGACATCTTCAGGGGCTTCGACATCAACGACATCCTGAGGGAATTCGGGTTCGGCGGCGACACCTTCGGCGGAGCGGGCCGGGGCACCCGGTTTTCCTATGGATCGGGCCCGACCTTCGGAGGACGCGGCCGACAGCAGGCTCAATCGGTCAAAGGCTCCGACCTCATTTACGAACTGCCCCTCACCCTGCGCGAAGCCGCCTTCGGTACCACCAAGGCCGTGACCATTCAAAACCAGGGCGCCCCCGAGCGCGTCACCGTCAAGATCCCCAAAGGTATGGCAGCGGGCAAGAAGCTGCGTCTGGCGGGCAAGGGGAGCCCGGGGCCTTTCGGCGGACCGCGCGGGGACCTCTACATTCAGGCGACCCTGATGGAGGACCCGGTCTTCAGCGTCGAGGGGCAGGACCTGGTCACCCACCGCGACATCAAGATCACCGAAGCCCTGCTGGGGGCTACGATTTCCGTCCCCACCCTGGATGAGAAGCAATACAACCTCAAGATCCCAGCCGGGACCAAGAGCGGCACCAAGCTGCGCCTGGCCGGCCACGGACTGCCTGCGATGCAGGGCAGCAAGAACGGCGATCTCTACGTCCGTCTCCACATCCAGGTTCCCAAAGACCTCACCCGCGAGCAACGGGAACTGATAGAAAAGCTTGCCGAGACAGGCATCTGAAGATTCCGAACTGCGCTGTTTCGCCCGCTCGTCTATAGCCTCACAACCGAATGCCCTTGCAGAAGACCGCGGAGCGAGGGCTGATCTGCCAATAGACAGCCGTTCTAAGACCCATGAAAAGCCACCGCTAATTTTGTAAAAAGGCCGAGACCTCTAAACCCAGCGGTGCGAGGCCAGGCTGCGGGGCATGGCGCAACCCCGCAAAGGCCTAAAATCGGCCTTTTTCCAAAATTACAAAATTTGACTTTGAATGCATTTCGGGATAAAGTTTTCTATATAGATGCCGATACTAATAGTGCGCCGCGGGTGACACAAGACCCTATTTTTGTTAAATTTATGAGTGAGCTGATACCGGTCTTGGCGGCGGATGAGATCCATCTGCTGGTAAAAAACATGGCTCAGCGGATCTCGGCAGATTACCGAGACCGTGAGCTTGTGATGGTCGCCGTTCTGAAAGGCTCGTTCGTTTTTCTTGCCGATCTCATCCGGCAGCTGACCATCCCCGTGCAGGTCGATTTCCTGCAGGCCTGCAGCTACGGTGCCGGCACGCAGTCCTGCGGGGCTGTCCGGTTGGTAAAGGACATCGGGGTGGACATCCGCAGAAAGGACGTCCTTCTGGTGGAAGACATCGTGGATACCGGCCGCACCGTCAACTGGATTCTCGACCACCTGAAATCGTTTCAGCCGCTCAGCGTGAGCGTGTGCACCTTGATCGACAAACGCGAGCGGAGGGAAACCGAGGTGCCGATCGTCTACTCCGGTCATGTGACGGAAAAAGGTTTTCTGGTGGGCTACGGTCTGGACTACGCCGAAGCCTACCGTCACCTGCCGGGGCTCTATGACTTGAAACTTTAGGGTTTGTGGAACCTTAACTCTTTAACCAACGGGGTTCAGCCATGATAGTGATGTGCGAAGGATGCGAGACGAGTTTCCAGGTGGACGATCGCATGATCAAGCCCACGGGCTCCAAAGTCAGGTGCTCCAAGTGCCGGCACGTTTTTGTCGCTTACCCGGCGGCGGCCGAGGCCGAAGAGCCGTTGATCCTCGAAGAGGAATTGCCGGCCGCGCCTGCTTCCGGAGACCCGGCGGGGCTGAATGAGATCGATGCCCAGCTCGATGCCCTCTTCCGTGAAGATGCTTCCGGCAAGGGGGATCCGGCATCCGTCGCGCCGGAACCGGAGCTGCTCAATGTGGACGAGCTGCTCGCCGGGGATGCGCCGGCTGCCGGCGCATTGACCACGGAAGCGCTCGGTGATGAATTGGAACTTGATCTAGACCTGGGCTTGAGCCTTGAAGAGGATTCGGCGGCGGGGGCGCCACAGGCAAAAACGCCGCCGCCGGCTGCGCCCGCTGACGCGGGAGAGCCATCCATCGATTTCAGCATGGACCTTGAGCCTGCCGCGCAAGCTGAGCCCGAGTCCTCCCTCCCCGCCTTGGAAGAGCTGGAAATCAGCCTGGACGATTTGGATCGGTTGGATGAGGCGGTGACGCCCGCCGCGGCCGAAGCGACCCGCCGGATTGACGCTCCGAGCTCCGAGCTCGAACTGGATCTGGACCTGGAGGATTTGGCTTCAGAAAGTGCCGCCGCAACCCATGGGGCTGCGGCGGATGATGATATCAGCGCTGTTGTCGAATCCGCATCCGCCGGCCGGGCGAATGCCCCCGGGTCACCGGCCGATCGTTTGGATGCCTCCGGCCACGAACCGGATATCGGCGTGAGCGAAACGCCCGTCGCAAAGGGTTCGGTAGCCGTACCCATGCCGTCAGGCGAAGACGTGCTGGACCTCTCGGACCTTGAGGCCATGCTCGAGGGCGAGGGCAAGGGCGGGGCCTCAACAAAGCCTGCCGCCGCCACCGAGGGCATTGACCTGGAGCTGGACCTGGGGGCGGCTGTCGAGGATGAAGCCAAGGGCGGAGAAATGCAGGAACTGGACCTGACCGACATCGCGGACGCGCCCGAAGCCGGGCCCGCCAAGGATGAGGTTGCGGCCGACGAATTGGATTTCTCGGACATATCCGGCATCCTGGACGAGAAGGCACCGGTCGCCGGCAAAGAGAGTGCGGAGAAACCGGCCGAGGAACTCGACCTGGTTTTCGACGACGAACCGCAGGCGGTAGCCGCGAAAACCGAAGAGACTCTTTCACCCGAGCCCCAGGAGGATCTCTTGCTGGACCTTGAAACCCTCCTGGCGGCAGACGAGGAAAAGACGCCTGAGGCGCAAAAGACGGCTGCCGAAATGACCGATGAACTCGATCTGGAATTTGCGGCCGCACCCGGCCGGGACGAAGCCGGCGATCTGGAAATCGAAATCGAGCCGGTGGACGAAGGGTTCGACCGCCAGGTTCCTGTTGCCCGGCCGGCTGCCACCGCGGCGGTTGCGGCTGCCGCCCTCGCCGGCGCGGCCGGCGCGGCGGCCATGTCGGGGAAAACAACAGCGGTGACCGATGAATTCTCCACGGACGAATTCACCCAGGCCGGTATGACCGGCGCAACCGATCTGCTGGAAACGGAAGCTCCCAGGACGGCCGCTCCCAAGACGAAGAAAACCCCAGCCCCGGGGCGTTCGGGCGGGATCCGGAAGCTGTTGCTGGCGGCAGCGGCGCTGGCGGTGCTGGTGGTCGCGGCGCTGGTGATCCCGCGCAGCCTGGGTATTCATGTCCCCTACCTCAGCGACGTGGATATCCCATACCTGAGCGATCTCGAGATCCCCTTCCTCGGCAAGATCTTCCAATCCGAACCCGAAGACACCGCCGGCAACCTGAAGATCGCGCCGGTCCCGGAAAGTGTAAATGCCGAGTTCGTCGACAACGCCGGCGCCGGAAGACTCTGCGTCATCAAGGGTCAGGTCCGCAACACGTACGACCATCCGCGCAGTTCCATCCGGGTCACGGCCAAGCTCTACGACAAGAACAAGACCGTGGTCAAAACAGCGACGGTGTATGCCGGCAACGTCCTCTCGAGACAGGAACTCGCCGGCCAGGACCTCGCCGCCATCAGCGCGCGCCTGAAGAACAAAACCGGCGTCAACAACCTGAACGCGGGAGTGAAACCCGGCGCGGCCATCCCGTTCATGGTGGTGTTCGACGGTCTGCCGGGCAACCTGGACGAATACAGCGTGGAGGTGGCCGGCTCGTCCAAGTAGCGCAGGCGGTTTAGAGATACCCTATAGAAAAATCCCCCCCAACCCCCTTTGCCAAAGGGGGAGAGGGGGATTTCGTTTTGAGCAGTCATGGTGTTGAAAGGCTTGCCCGACTTTCGCAGGAAGTCGCTCCTTTCCTTGCGGGAGCGGCATTCCAGATGAAAAGTCCTTGGCAGGAGCCATTTCCTCAAGAAACTGCTTCTTGACAATCTCCGCACTTTAACGCAATATGCCCGGCGCTGGCGATGTAGCTCAGTTGGTCAGAGCATGCGGCTCATATCCGCAGTGTCCGGGGTTCAAATCCCTGCATCGCCACCAAATTCAGACCCAAGCCGCAATCCTAACGGGTTGCGGCTTTTCTGTTGTATGAGCATGCGAATAAGGCGCCAATAGGCCGTTAAGATAGGGGCGTTTCTGCTGTGGGTAGCGTGGA
The DNA here is from genome assembly GCA_963716325.1 of uncultured delta proteobacterium. Classification (GTDB taxonomy): domain Bacteria; phylum Desulfobacterota; class Desulfobacteria; order Desulfobacterales; family SpSt-501; genus SpSt-501. The sequence goes on from CAVQTH010000058.1 coordinate 52,705, forward strand.
GTGATCTCGAGTTTCGAGAAATCCTATTGGGGCTCGATTTGAGACTGTAAACAACAGAAGAAGAGCAACTCTGAAGGCCATAGAAAAAGATTGACTTCCATCAGATCGATAATTTTGACTTCCATTTGACTTTGCCATGAAAAATAACTTCCGATACTCCCTTCTTTCCTATGAGATGAGGGCTACTCAAGGGGGTGGGGACGATGTGTCCCAGGGGGCCGCTTCACTAACAGCAGCTAACATGCATCGTGGCTTTGCAAAATATTACCACCTCATGCGTTTCGGGTTCACGCCGTGCACCGACACCGTCATGTTATATAGCAAAAAAAAGGCAGGGAGCATTCTACCTGCCTCCGAGAACTCATAGCACCATTTTTTATTTCTTAATTTTCCTCCGGCTGGCTCCCGCAAGGGCGGTGAGACCCAGGCCAAAAAGAAGGAGCGTGGCCGGTTCGGGGACCAGATTAATCGCGCCCTTGGCTCCGAAAGTAAGGTTGTCGATGGCAAAGCCTGCGGGTTTACTGCCGGTGATGAAGAAAGAGATGCCGGCGATGACGTTTTGGCCTGTGCTGTCTGCTAAACCGAAGAATTCAATTGCCAGCTGGGAATTGACTATGCTACCCAAAACGTTTCCCAGAGAATCGTAAGCTTCGATGGTCGTAGCGCCGATCGCGTTGAAATAACCACCATCCAATCCGACTCCGGCTACCGGTTGGCTGAACAGAACGGAAACTGGTCCGTTGAATGTTGGGGTCCCGCTCAGTACGGGTGAGGTTGGGTTGGAAGCATCGTTGGTTATAAAAGTCTGGGGAGCAGCCCCGTCCAACGCCAGTGCTACTCCTGGAGTTGGCGTATGGTCGGTCAATGTAACTGGAAATCCACCTCCGGCAGTTTGACCAACAAAATTCCCACCAAAATTTACAGTTACGTTGCCTAAATCAGGCAGTCCAATAAAATTATAGACTGGATTCGGAGTGTTTAGGGGTTGTTCGCTAAAGGTGATCTGCGAGGCCAGCGGCGTAAAGGACCCCGGCCCAAGGTTGACCAAGCCTGCATGGGATCCAACTACTGGTACTAAAAGCCAGATCATAATTAACACCAAAAGTCTCTTCTTCATTGCCTGCGCTCCTCTCACATTAAGGTTGGGGGAATTAGCCTTCTCAATTTCGTGAAGACCCAGCTGTTGTAACACCTTCTTTTTGTTTAGATTTCTCGGCAAAGTATATAGATTGTCAGCATTATTAGCTTGCGAAGAATCCACCATTTATCTTGCAACACTCTTTTTAAAGCCTCTTGCCAACATACCTCCCGAAATGTATAACAGCTTGACAGTAGGCTGAAATGAGGCTGAAACTGAAGCATCAGCAAACAGTTTTTTACTATCTTTTTTGTATGATCACAGGGTTTGAAAAAATCGTTGAGGAGCGGATCCGGCGAGCGTTTGAGAACGGCGAGTTCGATGACCTTTCCGGTGCGGGCGAGCCGCTCGCGCTGGAGGACGACAGCTGCGTTCCCGAGGAGCTGCGCCTGGCTTACAAGATCCTGAAGAACGCCGAGTGCCTGCCGCCCGAGATCGAGCTGCGCAAGGAAATCGAGAAAACCGAAGACCTCCTGACGGCGCTGCCCGACACGGCTGAAAAGTACCGGATCCTCAAAAAACTGAACTTCCTGATCTTCAAGGTGAACACGGTGCGCAGGGCCTCGATCGCTAACGAGATTCCGGAGCATTACGCCGCCCAAGTCGTATCGCGGCTCGAAATGGGGAAGCAAAGAAAATAGTGCCTATAGTGAGCTAAAGTGCCTATAGTGCCTAAAGTTAAAAAAAACGGTTTGTAGTGGTCAAGAGAAAACGGACACAGGTTTAAGCCGCCTCTGGTTTTGACAGTTGCTCATTTCAACTTTAGGCTCTGTCCTTTTTAACTTTAGGCACTTTAGCGCACTTTAGGCATTTTAGGCACTTCACAGCGTAGGCACTTCTCTGCCTACCAAATCCAGTTCTTGTTCATTGGCGCAGCGAGAACCAATTTGACGAAAAAACTTGCCATCGCCCTCCTATCCGGCGGCATCTCCTCGGAGCGGGAGGTCTCGCTCAACAGCGGCCGGCAGGTCTACGAGGCGCTGGACAAGGGCAGGTACGACATCCTGCGCTACGACCCCCAAACCGACCTGCCGCGGCTGGTGGCGGACGCGCATCGCATCGACGCGGCCCTGATCATTCTGCACGGGGCCTTCGGCGAGGACGGGACCGTGCAGGGTCTGCTCGATCTTCTGGGCATTCCCTACCAGGGCTCGGGGGTGCTGGGCAGCGCGGTTGCCATGAACAAGCTGGCCGCCAAACGCCTCTACCAGCAGGCCGACCTGCCGATTCCGGACTTCATCGTCGCCCGGCGCGGCAGCCGCCTGGACCCTGGAGAGGCGGAGCGGCGGCTGGGGATGCCGCTGGTCGTCAAGCCGGTGGCGGGGGGCTCCAGCGTGGGCATCACAATGGTGCGCCGCCCGCAGGAACTGGACTCCGCTCTCAAGGCCGCCTACGCCTACGACGCTTCCGTGCTGATCGAAACTTACATCCAGGGGACGGAGATCACAGGCGGCGTCATCGGAAACGACGAGCTGGAGGCGCTGCCGATCATCGAAATCATCCCGGATACAAACCACGAATTTTTCGACTACGTCGCCAAATACACGGACGGCGCCACGCAAGAGATATGCCCGGCCCGCATCGATGCCGAGCTGACCGCAAGGGCCCAGCACCTGGCGATGGAGGCCCACCGGGTGCTTTTCTGCCGGGGCTACAGCCGGACCGACATGATGCTGCGGGGCCGCGACATCTTCATCCTCGAAACCAACACGATTCCGGGCATGACGGCGACGAGCCTTCTCCCGCGGGCTGCGCGGACCGCGGGGATCAGCTTCAGCCGACTGCTGGATCGATTGATCGAGCTGAGCTTAGAGGGCCGTCCGGCCCGCAGGTGAGGCCATGATCGTCCGGAGCGCCGGCGAGCTGGAACAGCGTTTCGAGGACCTGGGCCCCGGGGACATCGTCCTGGGTCCGCTGCCGGCGAGATACCTGCGCGGGGCGCTCGCCGCCGACCTTTTGGAACGCGGGGTGCGGTGCCTACCGTCGGTGCTCTGCCAGCTGCTCAGCCGTTCCAAATGCGCCCAGACTATCATTTTCCGGCGATGGATGGCCCCGCACACGCTGGTGGTTTCCCGCCGTGCGGAGCTCATGGACGCGGTGACCTACTGCGGCCGGCACGGGATCGAGGCGGTGGTGAGCAAGCAGGAGGGGATGCACTGCGGCCACGGCATCCGCCGCTGGGAAAGCGCCGAGGCGCTCTACAACGCGATGGCCTTCACGCCGGAGGCATTCCCGTTCGTGCTTCAACCCTTCATGGCAAGCATCAGCGATGTGCGTGTGATCGTGGTCGGCGACTATGTGGAGGCCTATCTGCGGGAGAACCTTTACAATTTCAGGGCCAACCTCGCCGCCGGGGGAGCAAGCCGGGCGCTATCGATGGATGCGGCCGCAGAAGGCCTTTGCCGGGAGGCGATGGCACGCGGCAGGTTCCCGTACGCCCACATCGATCTGCAGCTGGCGGAGGGGGGTGGCTGCCATCTTTCCGAAATCACGCTCGATGGGGGCATCTCTGCCGCCCGCATCAGCAGGCAAGAGTTGAATCGCAGGAAACGGGAGGCGTTGGAGGAAGCGTTGGGGGAAGTGCCTAAAATGCCTAACGTGCGCTAAAGTGCCTAAAATTAACAGCCTGGAGGTAGGAATGAAAGTTCTCGTCATCGGCGGCGGCGGGCGTGAGCACGCTCTGGTCTGGAAGATCGCCCAAAGCCCCAAGGTCAAAAAGGTGTTTTGCGCCCCCGGCAATGCCGGCATTTCCGACTTGGCTGAATGCGTGCCCATCTCGGCGGGCGACCTCCAGGGGCTGCTCGACTTCGCCCGGCGGCGCAAGATCGACCTCACCGTGGTCGGGCCCGAGGGCCCGCTGTCCGAGGGGATCGTGGATCTCTTCGAGCGGGAAGGGCTGCGGATCTTCGGGGCGAGCCGACGGGCGGCCGAGATCGAGTCGAGCAAGTCTTTCGCCAAGGCCTTGCTGGACAAGTACCGCATCCCCACCGCCCAGGGACGGAGTTTCCGCAGCCTGACGCAGGCCGAGCGGTACCTGCGCAAACTGGGCGTGCCGGTGGTGGTCAAGGCCGACGGGCTCGCGGCCGGCAAGGGGGTCATCGTGTGCGCCACCGAGGCCCAGGCGCTGGCCGCGCTCAAGCGCATCATGGTCAAGCGCGAGTTCGGGGATGCCGGCGACCAAGTGGTGATCGAGGAGTGCCTGAAGGGCGAAGAGGCCTCCTTCCTGGCGTTCACGGACGGCAAGACCGTGCTGCCGATGCCTTCCTCGCAGGACCACAAGGCGATCTACGACGACGACCGCGGGCCGAATACCGGCGGCATGGGCGCCTATTCGCCCGCGCCGGTGGTGGACCGCCTGATGCACCGGAAGATCATGAACGAGGTCATGCTTCCGACGGTCAAGGCCATGGCGGCCGAGGGCCGGCCCTACAAGGGGGTGCTCTATGCCGGACTCATGATCGACCGCGACCAGCTGCGGGTGCTGGAGTTCAACGGGCGCTTCGGCGACCCGGAGGCCCAGCCGCTGCTGATGCGGATCAAGAGCGACATCGTGCCGATCATGGAGGCCGTGATCGACGGCCGCCTCGACCAGTGCCGCCTGGAGATCGACGACCGCGCATCGGTCTGCGTGGTCATGGCCTCGGCCGGCTACCCGGGCAGCTACCCCAAGGGGCTTCCCATCAAGGGGTTGGACGCCGCGAAGAAAATGCAGGACGTGGTTGTGTTTCACGCCGGGACGAAGCTCGCGAAGCGCGCCGTCGTGACCGACGGCGGCCGCGTCCTGGGTGTGACCGCCCTGGGCGACACGGTGGCGGACGCCATCGCGAAGGCCTATGACGCCGTCGGCAAGATCAGATGGGAGGGCGCCTACTGCCGCAGGGACATCGGGCAGAAGGCCCTCAAGCGCCTGTGCCGGGCCCCCGCGGTCGGCATTGTCATGGGCAGCGACTCGGACCTGCCCGTCATGGAGGAGGCCGCGGCCATGTTGAAAAAGTTCGGCATCCCCTTCGAGATGACGGTCGCCTCCGCCCACCGCAGCCCGGAGCGCGCCATGGCGTTTGCGACAGGCGCCCGCGAGCGCGGCATGAAGGTCATCATCGCCGGCGCCGGCCATGCCGCGCACCTGGCCGGGGTGCTGGCGGCGCACACCAGCCTTCCGGTCATCGGCGTGCCGATCGACTCCTCCAGCCTGCAGGGGTTGGATTCGCTGCTGTCGACGGTGCAGATGCCGCCGGGAATCCCGGTGGCCACCATGGCGTTGGGAAAATCCGGAGCGCGCAACGCCGGCATTTTCGCCGCCCAGATGCTGGCGCTATCCGACCCGGGTGTGGCAGCGGCCATCCACCGGTTCAAGAAGGACATGGCGACCGAAGTTGAACGCAAAGCCGAAAAGCTCAAGGACTACCGCTAAGCTCCTGCGGGTGGATCCACGGGCGCCGAAGCCCGAGACCATCGGTCAGGCAGCGGCGGCCATCCGTGGGGGAGGGGTCGTGTGCTTTCCGACGCGCTGCCTCTACGGCCTGGGGGCCGATGCATTCAACGCCGCGGCCGTCGAACGCGTTTTCGACATCAAGCAGCGGCCGGCCGAACTGCCGCTGCTGGTTCTCATCAACAGCCCGGCCCAGATGGACGGCCTGGCCAGGGGCATCCCGCGGGTTGCGCACGTGCTCATGCAGCGCTTCTGGCCCGGCCGGCTGACCCTGGTGCTGGAAGCGGAAGAGAGCCTCCCGGCGCGCCTGACGGCCGGCAGCGGTAAAATCGGAATAAGGTTGGCGGCCCACCCGGTGACGAGGGCGCTGGTGGAGGCCGTTGCCAGACCGATCACCGGGACCAGTGCCAATATATCCGGCGGCACCGGCTGCCGGCAGATTTCCGAACTGGATCCTCAGATCAGGCGGCAGGTGGATATTATTCTCGACGGCGGTCCCCTAAAGGGCGGGGTGGGATCGACCGTCGTGGATGTGACCGGCGAGACGCCGGTGGTGATCCGGGAAGGTGAGCTTTCGAAGCCTGAGATAATGGCGGTCAT
>CAVQTH010000059.1:0-44137 GCA_963716325.1 uncultured delta proteobacterium
TTTTTTATTTTTCAAAAACAAAAACCCCAATACTTCGGTCCGGAAACCCCCTGGACAGCTCACTGCCCGTGAAGCGCCCGCTTCACGGCCTTTGCCACGACGGAAGCGCCGCCCTCCACCGCGCCGCCGGTCTTGAACGGGACCCGGCGCTGCGCGTAGACCCCCCACAGTGCGTCTTCCAGCATGGCCGCGGCCTTTGCCTCGCCGATGTGGTCCAGCATCATGGCGGCCGACATGATCTGGGAGACCGGGTTGGCGAGGCGGCGGCCGGCGATGTCCGGCGCCGACCCGTGGATGGGTTCGAAGTAGGCGCGGCGTTCGCCGATGTTGGCCGAAGGGCACATCCCCAGCCCGCCGATGGTGGCCCCGCCGAGATCGCTCAGGATGTCGCCAAACAGATTTTCAGTCACGATCACCTGAAAGTGCCGGGGGCGTTCGACCAGCGCGGCGGCGGCCGCATCCACGTAGAGACACTCGGCCGCCACCTCGGGGAATTCCTCCGCCACCTTCAGAAAGATCCTGCGGAAGAACGCAAAGGAACGCAGGACGTTGCTCTTGTCGACAAGGGTGACCCGCTTGCAGCCGTCCTCGGGCGCCCCGCGCTGCTTTTTCAGGGCCGTTTGAAACGCGAACCGGGCGATGCGCTCGCAGCCGTGGGCGGTCAGGAGCAGTGTGTCCGTGGCCGCGTGGGGGGTCACCAGGCCGAGCCCTCGCGACAGGTACAGACCCTCGGTGTTTTCGCGGACGATCACGTAGTCGATGCCGTCGGGTTGGTAGCCGGCAAGAGGGGTGGCGGCATTCGGGTAAAGGCGGATGGGCCGCACGTTGGCGTAGAGATCAAACCCCACCCGGAGGATGCCGCCCAGCAGGCCGGCTTCGGTGCCGTCCGGTTTTCGGACGTCGGGCAGCCCCACCGGCCCCTTCAGGGTGGCATCGGCGCTGCGGAAGGCCTCCAGCGCCTCGGGTGTGATGGCTTCCCCGGTGTCGCGGTAGCAGGCGGCCCCGGCCTTGTGGAACTCATAGGCGAGGGAAAAACCGCCTGCCGCCTCCTGAACCGTTTCCAGGACATCGAGGGCGGCGTCTACGATTTCAGGCCCGATCCCGTCGCCGGGCAAAACCACGATTCGGTATGTTTTTGATTGGGGCACGTGATGCTCCCTTGAAAAGCAGGTTATGGGCAACTGCGCCATTCCATCGCCCATGCCGTGTTGCCCTTGTGGGACTGGCTTCCAGCCACGATCGTGTCGCGGCAAGATGCCGCTCCCACAGAAAAACTTCCTCGTAAGCGGGTTGCCACGCGCGGCGCCGGCCTGTCGCCGATGCATTGTGGGAGAGGCTTTCAGCCTCGATGATCGCGGCTGGAAAGCCGCTCCCACCGGAAAATCATACTCATGGAAACTCGATTTTCTTGCGGACCTCTCATTCCGTGTATGGCGATCCATCCCCGGGGTTGCATCCAAGCGGCCTCATCGGGAGTCGATTTCACTCTCATTCGCGCGGAGCCTTCCGGCGGTGGTTCAGGCTAATCGAAACAGCGCCCCGGCACCAGGACATTACCTTCCATCAGGCGCCGGGCCGTGCGGCCCAGCAAGGCTTCCCGGTAAATGAACTCGCCTGCGCGGGATTCTATCACGGCGCCGACGTCGATGGCGCCGCCGGGATGGCCGATGCGCAGGAGCTCTCTGCCGCGGGCGGTTTCCGGGAGAAGATCGCTGACCACGGTGCCCGGGATCATGGCCGCGCCGGCCGTGGCGACCGCGCCGCTCACGGCATACGAACGGTGCAGCGTTCCCATGGACATCATGCGCGCCAGCAGGTCGACTTCATGCGGTTCAATGGCTCGCCCGTTCAATGCGGTGTAGGCGCTGGGTGCCGCCACCACGGCCACTTTAGGGACGGCCTGGCTGCGCCGGGCGGCCTCCTCTTCCGAGGCGGCGATTCCCAGTTCGACGGCGGCCCGGCAGCGGATCGCCTCCAGCATGGACTTGATCTCGCTGCGGCGCTCGAGTTCCTCGGTCTCCGTGCCCGACAACCCGAGCGATTCGGCCCGGACGAACACGAAGGGGTTGGCGGCGTCGATGCAGGTGACCTCCACGGCGCCCAGGCCCGGGATGTCGAAGCGGTCTCTGCGGTTGCCGGTGGGGAAGAGTTTTCCCGTGACCGCGCCGGCGGGGTCCACGAACCGCAGGAGGATGCGCGCACCCGTTCCGGGGACTCCGTCGATGGCATAGTCGCCCGCTTCGTTGAATTTCCCGTCCTTGACCGGGACCTCGGCGACAATAAGCTTGTTCGTGTTTTTCTGGTGGATACGGACCCGGGTGACAGGTTCGACGGCTTTCACCAAACCTTCGTCCACCGCAAACGGGCCGACGGCGGAGGACATGTTGCCGCAGTTGCCCTTGACGTCCACGATCAACCGGTCGATGGACACCTGGCCGAAATGGTAGACGACGTCGTAGTCGGGTGAGGGCGAGGGGCTGATGATGGCTACCTTGCTGGTGACGCTGAGGGCGCCGCCGACGCCGTCGATCTGGCGCTTGTTGGGGTCGGGACTGCCGTAGGCGGCCAGGATCACCTGGTCGCGGAGGCCCGGCCCCGGCGGCAGGTCCTTCTCGTGGAAAAAGAGTCCTTTGCTGGTGCCACCGCGCATGAGAACGGCCGGTATGCGTCTCTGCATGTCGCCCTCCTTACTAATCGTTTTGAAATAATACCGTCATGCCGGACGTGATAAGCCTGCCCCGTACCACGATACGGGGGCATCCAGAAAGCTACTGGATTCCGGCTTCCGCCCGAATGACGACATGCGGACAATTATGAAACGGTTAATAAGTCTGAACGGTGAACGGGAATCTGAAACCGGCAACTGAACCAAGCAATAAAAATTTCACAAGCTGAACTTGTTGTCAATTCCATAAAACACGGTTCCGGGTCCATATTTTTCGACACCCTCGAAGGCCGCAGACGCGGGGCCCTGACGGCATTTGCCGCCGGCGGTCCCGCCGGCACGAATTCTGATTTGCCGTACGTCCATATATTGACAAAGATGGTTGCTTCCAACATACTCGCGCAACGAAATACGGCGCCCTCGAAGCGCATTTTGCCACCGTATCTGCAAGCACTTAATCGCAACTCGGTCAACCCATCACAAAAGGGGGAGAGAAATGAGAAAATCGTTCTGTTTCATCCTGTCGGTGTTTTTCCTGGTGGGGCTGGTCTTCGGCGACCGGAAAGCCGTGGCTGCCGAATATCCGGAAAGGGCCATCGAAATCCTCGTGCCCTTCGGCGCCGGCGGCGGCAGCGACACCGCGGCGCGCGCGGTGGCGGAGGGGATCAAGCCCCAGCTGAAAAACGGCGTGATGGTGAACAACATGCCCGGCGGCGGCGCCACCAAGGGCATGCTCTACGTCTCCCAGCAGCCGGCCGACGGCTACTCGGTTCTCGCCGTCACCACCTCACACCTCATCGACGCGGTCAAGCCCAAGACGCGGGCCCACATCCTGAGGGACTTCGATCCTCTGTGCCGGATCCAGTGGGACACCTCGGCGGTGACGATCGCCGGCGATTCGAAATTCACGACCCTGGCGGAGCTGATCGATTTCGGCAAGAAGAACCCTAAGGCGTTGAAGTTCGCCGGCACCTCTCCGGGCGGCTGGTCGGAGATCCAGACCGTGGCGTTTTTCAAGAAGTGCGGCGTGGAGGTGATCTTTGTGCCCTTTGATTCGGGCGCGGAGATCAAGGCCGCCATCCTGGGCGGGCACATCACCGGCGCGGTCGAAGAACTGGCCGAGACCCTGCCCCTGATCGAAGCCGGCAAGTTGAAGTCCCTGTGCGTCATCATGGACAAACGCCACCCGGCCCTTCCGAACGTGCCGTGTTCGAAGGAGTTGGGGATCGATTACACCCATGGCCTGATGCGGGCCTGGGCCGTCAAGAAAGGCACCCCGCTGGAGCGGCAGAAATTTCTGATCGAGGTGATCAAGAAGTCGCTGGATCACCCGATGTACGTGAAATTCATCAAGGACAACCATCTGGATGCGCGGCCGGGCTACCTGGGGCCGGAGGAAACCCGGAAATACATGGAAGAGCAGGTCGAGTTCTTTACAGGTGTCCTCAAGGAGTTGGGATACGTGAAGTGAATGAATCCGGGGAAGGCCTGCCGCGTCGGTGACCGGCCGGCAGGTTGACCCTGACGTGCAGCCAACCGCGCGGGGGATCTAACCCTTCCGCCAAGATGATGGGCAGGTCCATTATGAAAAAGGGTGAAATTGTATTTTCCGGAGTGTGTGTCGCCTTTTTCGGGTTCATGCTGTTCGAGACCATCGAGTTGCTGGGGCAGGGTCGGTCGGGCGAGGTCGGCAGCGGGCTCTGGCCTTTCATGGCATTGGCAGTTTCATTGGTGCTCAGCCTGTTGATGCTGATCGCGAGCATCAAGAAATACAGGGCGGCCGCCCGGGAGGGCACCCCGGAACTGTCGGCCGAGGCCATCGTGGAAAAGAGACACCAGCGGACCACCGTCACCCTCAGCATCGTGACCTTTCTGACCTATATCCTCGTGATGCCCTGGGTCGGTTTCATCCTGGCGACCCTGATCTACATCCTGGCCTTTGCATTAGCGTTAGGTGAGAGAAGACGGTGGGTGCTGGCGGTCTCTCCCGTTCTGGTGACCGCGGTGATCGTCGGGGTATTTGCGAAGTTCATTACGATCCCATTCCCCAAGGGGATCGGGGTGTTCGCCGAGTTCAGCCGCCTTTTCTATTAGCCAGGGAGGGATTCAAACATGATAGACCATTATCTCCAGGCGTTTGCCACGGTCCTTCTTCCGCAAAATCTGCTGGCGATGGTGCTCGGATCCCTCTGGGGGCTCTTGGCCGGGGCCCTGCCGGGCATCAGCACGTCGATGGGGGTCGTGCTGCTTCTGTCGTTTACCTATTCGTTGTCGCCGATGACCGCCTTCGTTCTGCTCATCGGCGCTTATCTCGGCGGCATCACCGGCGGATCCATTACCTCGATCCTTTTCGGCATTCCGGGCGAGCCCTCTTCGGTGCCCACCGTGATCGAGGGCCACGCCATCGCCAAGCAGGGCCGGCCCGCCTATGCCCTGTGGGTCTATTTGCTGTGCTCGATTTACGGCGGCACTTTCAGCGTGGTGTTCATGATCGTGGCCACGCCCTTGATCGCCAGCTTCGCCCTGAAATTCGGTCCGGCGGAGTATTTCGCGCTGACCGTCCTCGGGCTGAGCGTCGTCTCGGGCCTCTCCGGCGGGTCCATGCTGAAAGGGTTTCTCTCCTGCTTTTTGGGGTTGTTCCTGGCGACCATCGGCACCGACGGCATCACCGGCGAGGAGCGCTTCACCTTCGATACCGTCACCCTGCTGGGCGGCATCAACTTCGTGGTGGCCATGGTGGGGTTGTTGGCCGTGTCCGAAATTTTCATCGAGGCGGAGGAACCCTTCAAGGAATACAAGGGCGGTGTCGAGTACCGGGGCATGCTGAGCGAGTTCCCGCCATTTAGCCTGTTCAGGAAATACCTGCTGACCATGGTTCGATCCCCGATCATCGGGACCATCGTCGGGGCCCTGCCGGGTGCAGGTGCGACCATCGCCGCCTTTCTCGCCTACGGCGAGGCGTCGCGCACGGCCAAGCACGAACCGGAGAAGTTCGGCAAGGGCGCCGTGGAAGGCCTGATGGCTGCCGAGTGCGCCAACAACGCCTCCACCGGCGGCTCCATGACCATCCTGCTCTCCCTGGGGATTCCCGGCAGCAACACCACGGCCATGATGATTGCGGCCTTCATGATCCACGGCATGCAGCCCGGCCCCCTACTTTTGTCCACCCGGCCGGACATCGTCTACGGGATCTTCGTTTCCATGCTCTTGACGAACCTCTTGCTGTTGGGCCTGACGATCCTCGCGATCCGCATGTTCCTGGAGCTGAACCGCATGCCGTATTCGATCTTTTCGGCGGCGATCATGATCCTCTGCCTGATCGGGGCCTACGGGCTCAACAACAACATGGACGACGTCATGCTGATGTTCGCGTTCTCGCTGATCGGTTATGCCATGCGCAAATTCGACATTCCCGTGGCGCCGTGCATTCTGGCGCTGGTTCTGGGGGACATGGCGGAACTTTCCCTGCGTCGGGCGCTGCTGCTGGCGGGTGGGAGCCCCCTCGGCTTGGTCAGCAGCCCGATCAGCGTGGTCCTGCTGGCGGGTGCGCTCTTCTCGATCGTCTACCCGCTTTTCAAAAAACCCAAAATGCTCAGCGGGGTGTAGACCGGAACAGGTGGTGAGCCTCGGGAACAGCATTTTCGCAAGTGTGGGCGTTGCGGCCGGCCACAGCAGATGCGCGGAGCTCAATCGCGCATTTCGATCGCGGCTGGAAAGCCGCTCCCACAGATGCCGGTGATCAACCGCTCCCCTTATCAAGAAGGAAAGCATGCCTGAAAACATCGTTGAAAAAGTGCTGCAGGCCCACCTCCGGGAAGGCGATCGAATGCACCGGTGCGCTTTCCGCGAAGCAGACCGCCGCGATACCGGCGGGCGGACTTTTGAACCACATCACGTCCGCGTGACGCAACCGATTTGACGAGGAGATCTCATCATGGCGAAAATAAAAGTCAAAACCCCGCTGGTGGAGCTGGACGGCGACGAGATGACCCGCATCATCTGGGCGATGATCAAGCAAAAGCTGATCCTGCCTTTTCTCGACGTGGATCTGAAATACTTCGATCTCGGGGTCCGGAAGCGCGACGAGAGCGACGACAGGATCACCACCGAGTCGGCGCACGCCATCCAGCAGTACGGCGTGGGGGTGAAGTGCGCCACGATCACCCCGGACGCCGAGCGCGTGACGGAGTACACGCTCAAGAAGGCCTGGCCCTCCCCCAACGGCCAGATCCGCTCGATCCTGGACGGTACGGTGTTCCGCAAGCCCATCCTGGTGAAGAACATCACCCCGGCCGTGCGCAGCTGGAAGAAGCCCATCATCCTGGGCCGCCATGCCTACGGCGACCTCTACCGCAGCGTGGAGATGATGGTAGACCAACCGGGCAAGGTGGAAATCGTCTACACCCCCGATACGGGCCGGGAGCGACGTCTGCTGCTGCACGACTTCAAGGGGCCCGGCGTGGTGATGGGCATCCACAACCTCGAGACGTCCATCCGTTCCTTTGCCCGCGCCTGCATCACCTACGCCTTGAGCGAGAAGACGGACCTGTGGTTTTCGGTGAAGGACACCATCAGCAAGACCTACCACGCCTATTTCAAGGATATTTTCGCGGTCGAGACGCAGGCCCGCAGGGCGGATTTCGAGAAAGCCGGGATCGGCTACCGCTACATGCTGATCGACGACGCCGCGGCCCAGGCCATGAAGCACGAGGGCGGCTTCCTCTGGGCGCTCAGCAACTACGACGGGGATGTGTTCTCGGACGTGGTGGCCTCCGGCTTCGGCAGCCTGGGGATGATGACCTCGGTGCTGGTGTCGCCGGACGGCAAGTTCGAGTTCGAGGCCGCCCACGGCACGGTGCGGCGACACTACTACGAGCACCTCAAGGGCCACCCCACGAGCACGAACTCGGTTGCGTCGATCTTCGCCTGGACCGGCGGCATCCGGAAGCGCGGGGAGTTGGACGCCACGCCGGAAGTGACCGCCTTCGGGGAGAAAATCGAAAAGGCCGTCATCGGCTGCATCGAGGCCGGCATCGTCACCAAGGATCTCGTTCCGCTCATGGACCCCCGGCCGGCCGGCCACCAGAGCACCGAGGGGTTCATCGACGCGGTCGCCGCCACGCTCAAGACATTGATGTAGACGCGGGCGCGCGCATGCGCCCGGGCGTCGGTCCGATAAAACGCAAATCCCCTGAAGCGCTTCGCTTCAGGGGATTTTTTTCAGAAAGCTGAATACGTGGAGCGGGGGCGGCTCGGCCTTCTCGCTCCGATGGTTGCCCTGGTCGCCGCCCGGTTCCTGGAAGCCGCAGGGTGGCCGGTCGGCAACAGTCAGCCGGTACTGGGTTTTTTCCGGTACAGCCCATCGAGGCTGTCCTGCCCGCGTCGGCCCAGAAGAGGGGAGCGCAGTTTCTCCGTCAGGGCTATGGCCATCGAATCCTTGAAGCCGAAGGGCAAAGCGCTGAACACGTCGGACAGGCGCTCCTCCCAGCGGCTCATGATGGCGGAAGCGGTGGCGAGCTCCCAGCTCATGAGGGCAAAAAGCTCGTTGCGGATCTTCTTGCGCAAATGGATCCGCTGCTGTTTGTCCAGGCGTTGAGCCCGGTTCAGCGCCTCCTCGAACATGTCGTGGAGGTCCTTGATGTCGGCATCCTTGAGTTTCATAAACGAAATTGGTTGCGGCTCGCCGCGGCGGGCACCCCGCTCCGCCTCTGCGTGAGAATTTGGAATTTGGCATGTCAATGGCCGGTTCGATCATCATCATACCACGAAGGCATCCGCCAGGCAAAAAAAGGAAGATTGGACGTGGACTTGCTGGAGCGCCGGCGTGCGCATGGGGGAGGAATGGGTGGGACCTCCCGGCATCAGGATTTCCGCGGCGCTGGTTTTTCCAGGCGGGCGTAATACCCCTTGAAATACTCTTTGATGGCCATGACGGCATAGGCGGCGGCGCGGGTGCCGATGTAGTCTTCGTGGGCGACCACGACCGCAAAGGCCAGCTGCCCGTTTCCATGGGGTTCACGCGCATACCCCACAAACCAGTCGTAGCGCGCCTCCGAAGCCCCATCCCCCATGGAGCCTGTTTTGCCGCCGATTTCCAGCCGCGACAGGATCCTGTCACCATGGTGTTTCTGAAACTCCTTGTGGGCGGTTCCGGATGTGACGGTGGCCTGCATCAGCTGGCGGACAACGTTGGCGGTCTCCCGGTCGATAACTTGATCCCGGTAAACCGCCTGATTCTGGTAAACCGGCTGCCCGGCATCGTTTAGGATCCAGTCGACGACCGTGGGCTCCACCCAGCGGCCCTGGTTGACGACGGCGGCCGCCATCATCGCCCCGTGCAGCGGCGAAATCCGCGTCGTGCGGTTGTAGCCGCTGGCTATTTCGGCCAGTTCGAACGCCCCGCCGGTCAGTTCGATCCGGCTCGGTCGCAGGGGCAGTTCGAAGTCGATCTCGCGGTTGAAACCGAATGCTTCCGCATAGGCTTCGATCACATCCTTGCCGAGCAGGTTGGCCCCCAGCTTGCCGAAGACCGGGTTGACGGATTGGGCGAAGGAGTCCTTCAGAGTGATCTGGCTGGCGTATTTGGTCGGCCTCGGGCTGATCTGGGATTTGTAGAGCGTGTATTTGCCGCCGGAGAATTTCAAAATGGAACCCGGGTCAAGGTCATGGGTTTCCACCGCGGCCGCGGCCGTGATGATTTTGAAAATGCTCGCAGCGGGAAAGCGGCTGTCCAGGCACGGGTTGCCCTCGGGGTTCGCCTTGTCGTACCCCGCCATGGCCAGCACCCGGCCGTCCCGCGGGTCCATGGCCACGATGCCGATGTAGCGGGAGTTCTTGCGGTCAAGCCGCTGGGTCAGAAACCACTGCAAGTCCGGGTCCAAAGTGGTTTGCAGCGTGTAGCAAGAATCCCCCCCCCGGATTTCGATGCGGCGGTCCGTCAGGTTCAGGAAATTTTTTCCGGCGGTGAGCATTTGGACATCCGGCTTGCCGATGGTCCGCGCTGCCTGCCGCGGTTTAGCCGCAGCGGTCTGCGGCCGCAGGTCCTGGCGGGGGCGGGGGGGCGAGCCCGTCGTTCCGGTGAAAATTCCATATGCCAGGAGCAAGGCGGCTGAAACGGCCGCAAGGGGTTTCCATCCAAACCATGTGAGAGCCATCCGCCGGCGGCGTGGCGCCGATGTTGCCACCGATGGCGGCCGTGCGAAGCCTGTTGCTGCGGGAGCGGGTTTGCATCGCGGGTGATACATGTAATCGTTTCCTCAGGCGAAATGGGGGGCCGTGGGTCCGCTGATCCGTTCGATGAGACCCCCGACATCCGGCGGGTGTCCCGTTGCGACCGACCGGGTGATGCAGGACGTGCTGACGCCTAAATAGCGGGCGACATCGGCACCCGAATAGCCCAGCTCCCTTACGGCGACCCAGGCCAGCGCGCCTCGGGCCTTAACGACCGGGCGGCGGCGGCTGCCGGAACAAAGCTCCCCCGCCGACACATCATAGGCATCGCAGACATGCCGGCAGACGCAGCCGATTTCCGGCTTCGACTGTGAAAGCCTCAGGTTCCGACGGACCCGCTCCTGCATCCGGCCGACGATCGCACGCACGAACTCGCCGTCGCCTAATATCCTTGGGTCGCACGCCGACCGGTCCCCGCGCTGCCGCAGGGCCCTTACTTCCGACCATCCGCCGAGGCTGCGCACCAGACCTCCGCCGACCAGCTCCGGCTTTCGTCCCAGGCGCACGCCGGCCGCGATGAACTGATGATAGGCCCGCCGGGCGCTTGAGGGATGTTTGCCGAACAGGGAAAGCACCCGGTCGATGTCCTGCCAGGCCATGCGAAGATGGCCGGTCAGTGCCGAGTGCCCGGCATAGGGGTAGGCGGCAAGCTCACTCAGACCGCTCACCAGACCGGAGCGCAGGGGGTTGAGGTGAATGTAACGGACCAGTTCCTTGAGATAGCGATCTTCCTGGCAGACGATGGACTTGAAGCGGTTTTGAAACAGATGGCCGTGGCGGCGGTGGCGTTTGTTGAAATTGACCACGTAACCGGTGAGCAATCGATGCATGCTCGCGGAGAGGGGCAGGAGGTTGGTCCGGCACAACAGGTGGAAATGGTTCGGCAGAAGGGCCCATGCATAGACCGATAGGGCCTCGCCGTCCACCAGCGCCGCCAGCCGGGTGAGGAAGTCATCACGGTCCGCATCGTCGCGAAAGATGTGACGTTTCTCGATCCCGCGGCCGATGACGTGGTGCAGCACCCCCGGCGCGTCGATCCTCGCTGATCGTGGCATGAAACCAGCTTACCAAATGACCCTCATGAAGTAAAGCAATTTTAACACGAACGTCCCTATATCGTTATTTAAATCGGACATTGGTGGTTCGGCGATGACCATCGGGTGGTGGCGCAGAAGGGTTATGCGGCGGCGATGGAAGCCTTGGCGGCTCCGGTGCCGTTGGCGGATTTTTTGCGCCGGTAGTGGAAGGTTTTGATCAGGCTGGTGGCGAAGCGGATGTTTTCATCACTGCTTCCCGAGAACTGGATGCCCGTTTGGTAGCTGCCCGTCCGGGATCGCCGCGAATAGGCCACTTTGCCGACGACCTCGATCAATCGGTTGTCCGGGTCGGTCGACATCAACGAAACATATTCCGATTCAACCGGATGGCCCGATTCAAGCATCAGCCCGTTTTTGCTGATGTCGAGCGCTTTCCCCATGCCCTGACGCACGGCCCTGCCGCCGGCATCGATGCACTGAAACGAAATGAGGTTGCAGGTCTCGACCCGGGGATGGGCCCGGTGGTCGGCGACGTCCTTCGGGTGCGCCTTGCTTTTCGCTGACATAAACAACTTTCTCCTTCCTTTTCCGGTATCGGCCCGCGCGTCTTTAAACTTGAGGGCGGCCAATGACGCTTCCCGCCATGGCCTGCGAAAATTCTTGCTTTGAGGATCCGGGTGAGTTGACAACTCCGGTTGAAACCGCGTATGGTGCGCGCCCAGCATAAGGGGTTTTCGTCCACGGCGGCGGCCCTTTGAATGAACGCTCAATGTGATCCGAGGGGACCATGTCGGACATTCTGCCAATCATCAAATCCCGCGACCCATGGGAGAAAGAATTCTATCAAGCCGTCAAGGAAGTGGCTGAAAGCATCAAGCCGGTCCTGAAACGCCATCCGCTCTACGTCCGATCCGCCGTTTTGGAACGGATCACCGAGCCGGAGCGCGTGCTCACCTTCCGCGTTCCATGGGTGGACGACCAGGGCCAGACGCGGGTCAACCGCGGGTACCTGATCGAAATGAACAACGCGATCGGCCCCTTCAAGGGCGGGCTCCGATTTCACCCCTCGGTGAACCAGAGCATCCTGAAGTTTCTGGCCTTCGAACAGGTCTTCAAGAACGCCCTCACGACCCTGCCCCTGGGCGGCGGCGCGGGGGGGGCCGACTTCGAACCCAAAGGCAAATCCGACGACGAGGTCATGCGCTTCTGCCACAGCTTCATGGCCGAGCTGTACCGGCATGCCGGACCTCATTCCGACATCCCCGGCGGGGACATCGGCGTCGGCAGTCGCGAGATCGGATTCCTCTTCGGGGCCTACAAAAAGCTCACCAACCGTTTCACCGGCGCGTTGACCGGCAAGGGCCTGATGTGGGGCGGCAGTCTGTTCCGGCCGGAAGCCGCCGGATACGGCTGTGTCTACTTCGCCTCGGAAATGCTGGCGACGCGCGGCATGGGCCTCGAGGACCAGGTCTGCCTGGTGTCCGGTGCGGGCCAAGTGGCCCAGCACACGGCTGAGAAACTGATCCAGCTCGGCGCCCGGGTGGCGACGCTGTCGGACTCCTCGGGTCATATCTACGATCCGGACGGCATCGACCCGGAGAAACTCGCTTTCGTGAAATTCCTGAAGAACGTCCGACGGGGCCGCATCCGGGAGTACGTCGAGAAGTACCGATCCGCCGTCTTCACCCCGTATGACCCGGCGCTCGATCACAACCCCCTGTGGGGTCACCGGGCCGACGCCGCCTTCCCCTGCGCCACCCAGAACGAGATCGGCGAGAAAGACGCTTACATCCTCATCAACAACAACATCAAGCTCGTGTGCGAGGGCGCCAACATGCCCTGCCGCTCGGAGGCGATCGCCGTTTTTCTCGGCAAGAAGATCCTCTTCGCCCCCAGCAAGGCCGCCAACGCCGGTGGTGTTGCCGTCAGCGGGTTGGAGATGGTGCAGAACAGCATGCGCTTGAGTTGGCTGGGGGAAGAAGTGGACGCCCGGCTGCGGATCATCATCCGGGACATCCACCGCACGTGCCTGGGAACGGCCGAGGAATACGGCACCCCCGGCAACTACCTGAACGGTGCCAACATCGCCGGCTTCGTCAAGGTGGTGGATGCCATGCTCGACCAGGGGGTTCTATAGCGGGGCGGCTTCGCCGAAAGCCCATCTTCGGCGTTGCGCTGCGCCGCGCGGGCCCTGCGGCGTACGTTGAGTACGCCTCGGTCCGCGAGGCTGGCGCGCCTTGAATATGGGCTTTCGGCAAAGCCGACCGATGGCAGGCTGTCCACCGCAATCTCAGACCGCTTTCGCCGACCTGTTGCTCGATTGACACCCACCCGCATCGACCATAGGTTGTTCTCTATTAAGCCGGCAATCAAATATGCCCACTCTAGTTCGAGTGAAGGCGGGCACCCCGCTCCGCCTCTGCGTGAGATGGAGGAATTTGCCATATTTGATTGCCGGTGTAATAAGCGCTACTTGGTTTAACTTGCCCTTCTTTGAGAGCCTCACGATGTCCGACCTCGACGAGTTGATCCGGCATATCCGGCGCAACTGCGATATCTCCGATGCGCGCCACGGTGGTGTGTTTTCCGTGTGCGGCCTGGCCCTGCGCCTGAGGGATCTCTTCAAGTGGGAGCGAGGGCTGGCCCCGTGGGAAGAGGGGGACCCCGCCGAGGTGTTGGATTGGATCGGCGCCCGGGAGGCCTACTGGGAAACGCTGGCCGACTCCGATTATGCGGCGCTCTGCATGAACGGGCGGTCCTGGGAGCCGTTCGACACGGCCGGCGTCAACTCCGTCCTGTCCGCGCGGGGCGTATATTACGGTGCCGGCTATGCACGGGGGCTCAAGCCCACTTTTTTTCTGGCTGCCGTGGAAGGCCGCCGGGATATCGAGGGCTGCAGCGTCTACACCCTCGGCCACGAGATGGCGCGTGACCTGCTGACGCTGCCCGCCCTTTCACAGGGCCGAACCATCCTGCTGCGACGCGAATCGGCGCACCGGTTTCTCTGGGACCAGATCTCCTATGTCGCCCCTTCGGCGCGTCGGGCGCTGCATGCGGCCATGCATGCCTGCACCATCACGGATTTCCGGCCGTCCGCTCTCCGACGCGACCTCCACAAGCTGCTCGAGGTGCAGGAAGCCATCCATCTGCACCATGAGCTCGGCGAGATCCACGAAACGGAATTCAAGCGCGATCTCTGGCAGGAGATCATCGCTGCCTTTCCCCTCACCCGGGTCGAGCTGCTGGCGCGGCACGTGAAGGATTTGCTCGCCGACACCAACGCCATGGGCACCCTTCGTTGGATCCTCCGGACCCGCAGTGTGGCGGGGCTCGCGCTGTATATGGCGTTTGCGGACCGGGTGACCCAGGCGCTCTTTCCCGAGCTTGCGGCCTGCCTGGCGGACGTTTTGCGAAATGGCGACTGGGCTGCGGTTTCCCAGTCCGTGGAGGCAGGCCATGGTGCGGCCAAGCGTTATGCGGCGGCGATCGCAGAAATATATGGTGACGGTAAACGGCGCAACGACCTCGCCGGCGTTGAGGCTCGCGTGAATCGGCACCTGGGCGGCTGCCTGGACCCTGAGAGATAGGGGAAACCTGCGGACACGCGACCGCTCGGGCAAGTCGGTGCTCCGGGCGGAAAGCACACGTTCCGGGCCGCATTAGCACCGTTTCCCCGGCACACCCCATTTAGATTCCGGCAGGGCCTTGACATCCCATCGCCTGTGATTATTATTGGCCAACCGCTTAAGGGTACTCTCTCGTGTAATATTCTGATATTACATTGAAAAAGATTAAATTCACAATAGAGAAATTCAGCGGTAAAAACACGTAGCCAAGCATTTGACAAGAGCACCCTATCAGGCGCGGATGCGCCCAAACCACTCAATGAAGGAGGTATGCAGGTATGAAAATCAGGCCGATGAACGACAGGATATTGGTCGTGCGGGTCGAGGAGGAAAAGAAAACCGCCGGCGGGATCATCATTCCCGACACAGCGAAAGAAAAGCCCCAGGAAGGCAAGGTCGTTGCCGCCGGCCCGGGGAAAATGGGCGACGACGGGAAACGGATCCCCATGGAATTGAAGAAGGGGGACCGCGTTCTGTTCTCCAAGTACGCCGGTTCTGAAATTAAGGTCGACGGCGTCGAACAGATTTTCATGCGCGAAGACGACATTCTTGGAATTCTGGAATAACCGATCAGGGAGGAAAAAAGATGCCAGCCAAAATGATTTGTTACGGGTCTCAGGCCAGGGAGAAGATGCTCAAGGGCGTCAACATCCTGGCGGATGCGGTCAAAATCACGCTTGGTCCCAAGGGCCGCAACGTGGTCCTTGAAAAGTCCTTCGGCTCTCCGACGGTCACCAAGGACGGGGTGACGGTCGCCAAGGAAATCACCCTTGAGGACAAGTACGAGAACATGGGCGCCCAGATGGTAAAGGAAGTCGCCAGCAAAACCAGCGATGTGGCCGGCGACGGCACCACCACCGCCACCGTGCTCGCCCAGTCCATTTACAGCGAGGGCCAGAAGCTCGTGGCGGCCGGGACCAACCCCATGGCGATCAAGCGCGGCATCGAGAAGGGTGTCGGCGTGGTGGTCGAAGAGCTCAAGAAGATGTCCAAGTCCATCAAGGGCAAGAACGAGATCGTCCAGGTGGGCAGCATCTCGGCCAACAACGACGAGATGATCGGCAAACTCATTTCCGAGGCCATGGACAAGGTGGGCAAGGAGGGGGTGATCACGGTCGAGGAAGCCAAGAGCATGGAGACCACCCTCGAGGTGGTCGAAGGCATGCAGTTCGACCGCGGGTACGTGTCGCCCTATTTCATCACCAACCCCGAGAAGATGGAAGTCCACCTCGAGGACCCCTACATCCTGATCAACGAGAAGAAGATCAGCTCCATGAAGGACATGGTGCCGATCCTGGAATCCGTGGCGCAGAGCGGCCGGCCGCTGCTGATCCTTGCCGAGGACATCGAGGGCGAGGCCCTGGCGACCCTGATCGTGAACAAGCTGCGCGGCACCCTCAAGGCGGCCGCGGTCAAGGCCCCGGGTTTCGGCGACCGACGCAAGGCCATGCTCGAGGACATCGCCGTCCTGACCGGCGGCCAGGTGATCTCGGAAGACCTGGGGGTCAAGCTTGAGAACGTGACCGTGAGCGACCTGGGACGCTGCAAGCACGTCCGCATCGACAAGGACAACACCACCATCATCGACGGCGCCGGCAAGAAGGCGGACATCGAGGGGCGCATCAAACAGATCCGGGCCCAGATCGACGATACCACCTCCGACTACGACCGCGAGAAGCTGCAGGAGCGTTTGGCCAAGCTGATCGGCGGCGTGGCTGTGATCCACATCGGTGCGGCCACGGAGACCGAGATGAAGGAAAAGAAGGCCCGGGTCGAGGATGCGCTCAATGCCACCCGTGCGGCTGTGGAAGAGGGCATCGTGCCGGGCGGCGGCGTGGCCCTGCTGCGCTGCGTGAATGCGCTGAACGGCCTGAAGGTTTCGGGCGAGGAAAAGGCCGGGGTCGGAATCCTGAAGCGGGCGCTGTCTGACCCGCTGCGCAACATCGCCCAGAATGCCGGTCTGGAAGGGTCCGTGGTGGTCAATAACGTGCTGGAAGGCAAAGACGCCTACGGGTTCAACGCGGAAACCGGAGCCTACGAGGATCTGATGAAGGCGGGCGTCATCGACCCGACCAAGGTCGTGCGCTTCGCCCTCCAGAACGCGGCATCCGTGGCCGGCTTGATGCTGACCACCGAGGCCATGATCACGGACAAGCCGGAAAAGAAAAAGAAGGGCGGGGCGGCTCCTCCCATGGACGACGACATGTACTGATACATGAAAGGCGGGTCGCAGGCCCGCCTATCATATGGTTTGAACCTGATGACAAAAACAGAAGGGCGGCCGATCGGCCGCCCTTCTGTTTTTGCATGGTTGCAGGATGCAGCCGAACCTGATATCCAACCACGGATGTGGGAACATCCGCCGGCCCCAGGGGCTGCCGACACACGGGAGCCGCTTTCAGATTTCAAGCGCTTGATCCCTGCGATCACAGAGGCGCTTTACGACCACGCGTCAGCGACCCCTCTCTTTGACGCCGCGGCCGCAGACCTGGCGGCAACATCGGCGGTGCTGCTGCTTCTCGGCCGCTGTAAACCGGCAGAGGGGCGGGCAAGCGAGGCCTGTCTGGTCTTGAACAAACGCTCGGCGGCGGTGCGCCAATCCGGCGACCTCTGCTGCCCGGGGGGCGGCGTCGCTCCACGGTTCGATTTCGGGGTCGCGCGGATGCTCGGCCTGCCTCTCGGGCCCCTGGGGCGCTGGCCGTTTTGGCGGCGATGGCGTCGGCAGAAACCGCTCGAGGGCCGCTGGCTGGCCCTCTATTACGCGACCGCGCTGCGGGAGGCTTTCGAGGAAATGCGGCTCAACCCCCTGCGGGTCCGCTTCCTCGGACCGCTGCCGCAGCAACGCCTGGTGTTGTTCCGGCGGCTCATTTATCCGTTGGCGGCCTGGGTGCCGCACCAGCAACGGTTCAAACCCAACCGGGAGGTCGAGCGGATCCTGCGCATACCACTGCGCCGCCTGCTGAGCCCGGAGAACTACGTCCGTTACCAGCTGACCATGGCGGTGCCCGCCGGTTCCCCGGGGCCTGAGACGGTTCGGGACGTGCCGGGCTTCCGCTGGCGTGCTCCCCACGGAACGGAACTGCTGTGGGGGGCGACGTATCGCATCACGATGAGCTTTTTGAAGATCGCGTTCGGCTTTGCCCCCCCGGAGATCGCGCATCTGCCCCGGGTCACCGGATATCTGAACGAGAGCTACCTTTCCGGGGAAAGGGAGATGGAAACACCATGACGCGTCGGGAAGGCGGCTGTACGCTCATCGTCAAGCATTCCTCCATCCACGGCCACGGCTGCTATGCGGGGGAGCCCATTCCCGCCGGGGCCTTCATTGTCGAATACAAAGGGACCTTGATCCCCGCCGAAGAAGCCTACCGCCTGGAGCAGGATACGACCCGCACCGGCATATACACGTTTTGGGTCGGCGACGAGTGGGCGATTGACGGGTTGGTCGAGGGAAACACCGCACGCTTTATCAACCACTGCTGCACGCCGAATTGCGACTACCGGGTCGAGGGACGGAGGATTTTGATTTACGCCGACCGGGACATCGCCACCGGCGAGGAACTCACCATCGACTACAGCTACAGTGCGGAAGGGGAGAAGGTGCCCTGCCGCTGCGGCTCGTTCGCATGCCGAGGCTGCATCAACTCCACGGGAGATGCCGGCGACTGACGGAGAGGCCCGGGAGAGAGAGGCGTCTTGGGGTCGGGCCCGAAAAGCAGGTGGATGCGGCCGGGCGGGCGAAGGGAGCCGGCAGGGAGGTAATACTTTATAGATAAGTATGAATAAAATTATCCAAACAAAAAGGGGCTGCGGCTAGGCCGGAACCCCTTTAAATATTTTGGTAGGCGCTGCTGGATTTGAACCAGCGACTTCTACCGTGTGAGGGTAGCGCTCTCCCGCTGAGCTAAGCGCCCTGAAAATTCTGCCGCTGAGCGGCAGAATTTTTATTACGTCCTTTCCGGGCTGAAATCAAGTTATTTTTCAGGTTGATCTTCCGCTTTCATTCCGTCCGACAGCGATGTTTCGTTCGCGCCTGCATCTCCATGGGAAATGCTTTCCGCGGCGTCGAGCGGCGGTTCGCCTGGTGTGGTACCCGATTCGTCCGGCGGAGACGCGTCCTCTATTTCAGCCGGTTCGTCGTAGCCGTCGGCCTGCACGGCAGCATCGCCGGTCGGTTCGCCCTCCGCCGGGGAGTGCTCGGCCGATCCTGTGGGAGTTTCCGCCGCCGGCTCCGTTGCCTCGTCCGGCTCGATGGTGACGTAGCCGCGTTCGGCGAGGGGCGGCTTGCCGAATTCCTCGACCTCTCTGGGCGTGGGCAGATCCTTCAGGTCCTTGAGGTCGAAGGTCTCAAGAAACCTCTTGGTCGTGGCATAGATCAGGGGGCGTCCAGCGATCTCCTTGCGTCCCAGAACGCGGATCAGCTTGCGCTCGAGCAGCTGCCGCAGCACGCCGCCGCAATCCACCCCGCGGATGTGTTCGACGTCGGTCCGGATGACCGGCTGCTTGTAGGCGATGATGGCGAGGGTCTCCAGCGCGGCCTTGCTCAGGCGTACCGGTTTGGGGTCGAGCAAGCGCCTAATCCAGGCGGTGTACTCCGGCCGGGTGCGGAACTGAAAGCCCCCGGCCACTTCCGACAGGAAGAAGCCGCCCCTGCGGGAGTCGTAATCGGCCTGAAGGGCCGCGAGCGCCTGGTGGATCTCCGCGGCTTCCACCGGGCCCACGAGTTTTCTGATGCGCTCGGGGCTCAACGGCTCTTCGGCCACGAACAGCAGGCTTTCGATGATGTTCTTTAGGTCTTCCATCACAGGTAGAATATCCTGATAATCCCGGAGTTCACGTGTTGGACCAGGCGGATCAATGCGAGTTTGACCATTTCCAGGATCGCCAAGAAGGTGACCACGATCTCGCTGCGGGTGGGGTGTTCTGAAAACAGCTCGAAGAAGGTGAGCGACCCCTTGGCCTCCAACGCGTCGGCGATCTGCGAGATGCGCTCCTTGACCGAAATGGTGTCGGTGGTGAATTCGATCCGGGCTTCATCCGGTAGGCCGGCGAGAATTCTCTGAAACGCGTCGATCAGCTCGAACAAGCCGATCTTGATGACCTCCTCATCGTCGGCAACGGCCAGCGCAGCGGGTGGCGCCGGCCGTGTGAAAGTGTCCTCGCCCAGCAACGGGCGCTCCGCCAGCTGCTCGGCGGCCGACTTGAGCTTGAGATATTCGAGCAGCGGGCGCACGATCGCCTGCCGCGGGTCCTCTTCCTCGCCCGCCTCCTCGGGGTGCAGCGGCAGCAGCATGCGCGACTTGATCTGCGTCAGCGTAGAGGCCATGACGACGAACTCCGCGGCGTAATCGAGGTTCAGCGCGTCCATCCACTCGAGATACTGCAGATACTGCTCGGTGACTAGCGCGATCGGGATGTCGCAGATATTGATTTCATTTTTCTTGATCAGGTGCACCAGCAGGTCCATCGGGCCCTCGAAAATATCCGAGAGATTCACCCGATAAGGCGCCGCCGTTGCATGCCGTTCCGTCACCGTCGACCCCTTCCCCTCACAGCTTGACGGCCGCCCGGACCTCCTCAAGGGTCCGGCGGGCCGTCTGCCGGGCCTTGTCGCTGCCGGCGGTGATGATCTCCTCCACGAGTCCCGGGCGCTCCAGATAGAAGCGCCGCCGCTCCCGGATGGGATCCAGGAAGGCGTTCAGGTGACCCGCCATCAGCTTCTTGCACTCGACGCAGCCGATGTCGGCCGTGCGGCAGCGCCGGTTGACGTCCGCCGTCACCTCCGGCGGTGAGTAGAGCTTGTGAAAGTCGTAGACGTTGCACACATCGGGATTGCCCGGGTCGCTCTTGCGCATGCGCTGGGGGTCCGTGATCATAGCCCCCACCTTGGCGGCGACGGTCTCCGGCGGGTCGGAGAGGAAGATGGCATTGCCGTAGCTCTTGCTCATCTTGCGGCGGTCGGTGCCGAGCAGCTTGGGGGTCTCGGTCAGGATGACTTCGGGTTCCGGAAATACGGGGCCGTATAAATAGTTGAAGCGGCGGGCGATTTCCCGCGTGATCTCGACATGCGGCGCCTGGTCCACGCCGACCGGAACGCCGTAGGGTTTGTACATGATGATGTCCGCCGCCTGAAGCACGGGATATCCCAGAAACCCGAAGGTGGAGAGATCCTTGTTGTTGAGCTGATCCATCTGGTCCTTGTAGGTCGGGTTGCGCTCCAGCCAGGCCACCGGCGTGATCATCGACAGGATCAGGAAGAGCTCGGCGTGCTCCTTGACGCGGGACTGAATGAACAGCGTGCTTTTCTCAGGAGTGAGGCCTGCGCTCAACCAGTCGAGCAGGATTTCGGTGGTGTAGCCCCTGATGAAATCCGGCTTTTCGTAGTCGCTGGTCAGGGCATGCCAGTCGGCGACAAAGAAGAAGCAGTCGTATGGCTCCTGCAGACGCACCCAGTTGGCGAGCGCACCATGGTAGTTGCCCAGGTGCAGGGGCCCGGTGGGCCTCATTCCACTCAAAAGACGTTTTTTCATGCGTGTCGGATCGACTCCTTAAATAGCGGTCACGTAAACAGCACGGGGCCGTTCCTTCGCCACCCTCCGGGGGAACGAAGGCGATCGATTGCGGGAGAGGCGTTCAGCCGCGATGCGCCGACGTCGCCAAAGCAGTTTGGGCTGCGACGGCTGAATCGCGGCGGGAACGCCGCTCCCGCCGGGTTGCAAAAAGGCGGCGTCCCCGGAGGTCATCCACGGAGCCGTTTTCTGGCGAACTCGAGCTCCTCCTCGCGCGTCTTGACCCGGCCGTTCAGCTTGGCGTCGAAGACCGCCTGGAAGACCTCTCGGTAGATCGGGCCGGGACGGACCCCCAGCTGCTGCAGGTCTTCCCCTTTCAGGGAGATGGCCGTCCGGCGCAGGTGGGTGAAATACAGTGAAATGGCTTTTTTCACCTTCTCCTGATCGGCGGCCGCCATCATGAACAGGATGAGCTCGGTCCGGAACCCGGCCAGCCGATGATACACGGTGCTGTTGTCGGCCGGCAGGCTGCGCGCCAACGCGTGCAGGGACTCCTGAGCCTTGGCACGGGAATCCACAAAGAGGGTCTGCATGCGGGGCGTCAGCTCGAAGCGCCGGCAGATCTCCTGCACCTGCACCTTTTCACACGGATGGATCAGGGCCAGAAAATAAACGGCCCACTTCATATAGGATTCATCCAGAAAAAGCAAATCATACCAGGCAACGACCTGGTGAACCGCGTTCATGAGCCCGAGCATGGCCTTGTCGCACACCAGGCCGGGGTGAATCTCCTTGAGCAGGTTGAAATCCCTGAGTCGGGCAACGGCCGCCGCCGGGTTTTCCTCCTGCAGGATCAGCTGCAGCTCGTTGAACACTCGTCGGCCGGAAAGCTGACGAAAGAAATCCATCCGCACCGCGTTCTGGATCAATCCGGCCGTCAGGCGGCCGATGCTGAACCCAAACCGCTGCTCGAAGCGGATGGCCCGGAACACCCGCGTGGGGTCCTCGACGAAGCTCAGGTTGTGCATGACCCGGATGGATTTCTCCTTGATGTCCTTCTGAGCGTTGAAAAAGTCGATCAGAATCCCGAAGCGGTCCGGGTTGAGCTGGATCGTCAGCGTGTTGATGGTGAAATCCCGGCGGTAGAGGTCGAGCTTGATCGAGCTCATCTCCACCACCGGCAGGGCGGCCGGGAACTTGTAATATTCCATGCGGGCGGAGGCCACGTCGATCTTCATCCCGTCCGGGTAGATGATCACCGCCGTGCCGAATTTCTCATGGGCGTGGATGCGGGCGCCGGCGATGTGGGCGAATTGCCGGGCGAAGGCGATTCCGTCGCCTTCGATGACGATGTCCAGGTCCTCATCGCCGCGATACAGGAAGAGGTCGCGTACGAAACCGCCCACCACATAGGCGCCGCAGGTGAGGGAGCTCGCCACCTCTCCGATCTGTCTCAGGATCCCCATCAGCGGGCGAGACAGCCGCTCCTGCATGAATTTGGTCACGTTGCGGGTGCGCGGCAAGAAGGAGTCCCGCAGCGGCTCGACCGACGCCCCGGCCTCCGGGCGTCCATGGCCGACCAAAACGTTCAGAAGGTCGGTGCGCGTGATGACGCCGGCGATGCCGCCCTCCTGCATGACCGGCAGAATGCGCTGCTTGTTGTCGATGATCTTTTTCTGAATCTCCTGCAGGTCGGCCTCGGGTCCGACGGTGGCCGCATCGGTGGTCATGTACTCGCGCACCGGCACGCCGCCGAGCTTGTGGAAAAGCGCCTTTTCGATGACCTGCCGGGTGATGTAGCCCCGCAGCTCCTCTCGGCCGTCGCTTTTGGCAGTGACCAGCAGGGCATTGATGTTGTAGCGGGTCAACAGCTGGTTGGCGTCCTCGCAGGAGACCGCCGGATCGACAACAATCGCCGGCGACGACATCAGGGACCGAGCCAGGCGCCGGGTCTTGATTTTCTCCTGAAGGCGTTCGAGCAATTGGTTTTCGGTCTGGGTGAGGGTCTGGCCCTTGACGGTGGCCGCCGCTGCGTAGGCGTGGCCGCCGCCTCCGAAGGACCCCAGAATGGCCCCGACGTCCACCTCATCTCTCCGGCTGCGGGCCACGATGTAGATCTTGGACTCCATCTGCGCCAGGGCAAAGATGACATCCATGTTTTCCATCTTGGCCATTTTCTGAACCAGAAAGGCGAAGTCGGGGATGTACGCCTCGCGGGAGATGCTGGTCACCACGACCTCGACGCCGTTGATGTTCAGGCGGTGGGCGGCCTGGATCATGTCGTTGAGCAGGGCCACCTGTTCGTGGTTGAGCTCCCGGGCGATGAGGTCGGAAACGATGTTGAGGTTGGCGCCTTTGGACAGCAGGAAAGCGGCGGCCATCAGGTCCCGCTCGGTGGTGGAGGGGAAAGTGAACGCGCCGGTGTCCTCGTACAGTCCCAGGCACATGATGGTGGCTTCATCCGGCGTGAGATCCACGGACCGTTCGCGGATGGCTTCTACCAGGAGGGTGACCGTCGCACCCGTCGGTTCGCAGACCTCGAGGGTTCCGCGGATATCGGCGTCCCCGGCCGGATGATGATCGTAAATATGGATCTCCACATCCCGCCGACCGACCAGTGCGGCAAGCTTGCCGATGCGGCCGGCCTGGCGGGTGTCCACGAGCACGAGTTGCTTGACCCGGCCGAGATCGATCGACTGGATGTCGGTCATGTTGAACAGGTAGACCAGCGAGCTGATAAAAAAGTTTCTCAGGTTCTTTTCCTGGGAACCCGGAAAAACGACACGAGCCTTCGGATAGAGTTTCTGGGCCGCCAGCATGGACGCCAGGGCGTCGAAATCCGCGTTGATGTGGGTCGCGATGACGGTCCGCGCGGAAGCGTCGTCATGTCGTGGCAGGGTCGTCATAAAATTTGTGTAAATCCGGATGGTTTTGGGCTGACAGGGCACAGATGGAACAAATTATCACATTCGTCCATCAAAGCCAATCTGAAATGATTTCAAACAAAACCGATGGAGGAAGGCCCCCGAGGAAAGGCCCGATCTTTTTTGTAAAAGCCCAGGGTGAAAAAGCCTCAAGTTTTAACGCGCACGGCCGATAGATAATCCGAAACCATTTATGCTGACGCCCGCCGGTGCCGCAGTAAGGCAGTGCTTGGCCGGAACCGTCAGCGTCGAAAAATGTCATTTTTTAACCACCAGCGCAGGGGTCCGCACGAGGGATTCTGCGGGTCGCCCAGGCAAGCGTCTCGTGCGCATGGTTGATCAGGGAGGAATGCCGCATGCCAGTCTATCAATGGGTCGGGAAAAACAGGTTGAACAAGGTCCAGAAGGGGGAAATGGAGGCGCAGAGCGAGGAAGGCGTCCGTGCCAGTCTCGTGCGCCAGAAGATCACCCCCACCCGGATCAAACCGAAACCAAAGGACCTTTTTCAGAACATCAAGTTCCTGCAGCCCCGGGTAAAGGAAAACGACATCATCCTGTTCGCCCGGCAGTTTTCCACCATGATCGACGCCGGCCTGCCCATCATCCAGTGCCTGGAGATCCTCCACAGCCAGCAGAACAATAGCACCTTCAAGAAAATGCTGAGGCAGGTCAAGGAATCCGTCGAAGGCGGCGCTACCCTGGCCGAGGCGCTCAAGAAGTTTCCCAAGCAATTCGACGATCTGTTCGTCAACATGATCGCCGCGGGCGAGGCCGGCGGCATTTTGGATGCGATCCTCAGGCGCCTGGCCGCCTACATGGAAAAAGCCGCCCGGCTCAAGGCGAAAGTCAAAGGCGCCATGACCTACCCGCTGGTCACCCTGGGCATCGCCGTTGTCGTACTGGCGGTCATCCTGATTTTCGTCATCCCGGTTTTCGAGGAGATGTTCGCCGACTTCGGCAGCGAGCTGCCGGTCCCCACCCAGTTGGTGGTCGCCATGAGCGACCTGGTCAAAAGCAAGATCGTCTACATCATCATCGCATTCATTCTGGGCGGTTTCGCTTTCAAAAAATACTACGCCACGGAGAAGGGGCGCGACGCAGCGGACGACCTGCTCTTGAGGCTGCCGGTGTTCGGCATGCTGCTGCGCAAGGTGGCGGTCGCGAAGTTCACCCGCACGATGGGCACCATGCTCGCGAGCGGCGTGGCCATCCTCGAGGCGTTGGACATCGTGGCCAAGACCGCGGGGAACCGCAGCGTCGAGAAGGCCATCTACAACGTCCGCTCCGGGATTACCGAGGGCCGCACCATGGCCGACCCCCTGACGGAAAGTGGCGTCTTCCCTCCCATGGTCTGCCAGATGATTGCGGTCGGCGAGTCCACCGGCGCCCTGGACGCCATGCTGGAGAAGATCGCCGACTTCTACGACGAGGAGGTCGATCAGGCGGTAGAGAACATGACCGCGCTGATCGAGCCGCTCATGCTGGTGTTCCTGGGAGTTACCATCGGAGGCTTGGTGGTGGCCATGTATCTGCCGATTTTCAAGATGGCCGGCGCCATCGCCTGACGCCGCGGCGGCGGTTCCCGCGTCCTCGGGCCTCCATGTTTTCAGCCGTGCCCGTCACAGGCCGCCTGGGGTCAGGCGGCCTGTTTGTTTCGGGCCTGATCGAGGGGGGTTGCCCCGGCCATCCACACCCAGAGAATCCTGCGTCGGCCCGGAGCGGGGCATGGTCCACACCGGTGGTGGATTCACCCGGTCCTGGCCATCGCCCGGTTTTTTCAAAGGCATGACCATGAGTCCCGAAGGCGACCTGAAAAACAAGCTGCGGAAGCTGATCGGCGCACGGATCCTCTTTTCGTCCCTGCTGCTGGGGTCGACCCTCTTCCTGCAGTTCAACCGGGCGGGGTCGTTGGAAGCGTCCCCCCTGGTGGTTCTATACGGCCTGATCGCCTGCATTTTCATTCTTTCCGCGGGCTATGCCCTCGTGCTGATGCGCCTCCGGAGGTATCTGGCATTCGCCTACCTGCAAACCCTCGTCGACACCGCGATCGTCACGATTATTTTGGTGGTGACCGGCGGCTTTTCGAGCCCATTTTCATTCCTCTATCTCGTGGTGATCGTCACCTCCAGCCTGTTGCTGCCCCGCCGCGGAACCGTGCTGGTAGCCGCCTTGTGCAGCGTTCAGTTCGGCCTGATGGTCGACTTCGAGTATTACGGCCTGCTCAGCTTGTTCGACGGGCTGGAAAACCCTTCAGCCTACGCCACCGGCGGGGATCAGGTCATCACCAAGATCGTCACGATCATGGCGGCCTGTATCGTGGTGGCGTTTCTGAGCAGCTTCCTTGCGGATCAGGCCGTGAGAACCCGCCGCGAGCTGCGGGTCATGGAAGCGCACGTCAAGCGCGTTGAGAAAATGGCGGCCGTCGGTGAAATGGCCGCCGGGCTCGCGCATGAGATCAAGAACCCGCTGGCCAGCCTGGCCGGCGCGATCCAACTGCTGCGCGAGGAGATTCGGTACGACCCGGACCACGACCGCCTGATGCAGATCATTTTGCGCGAAGCCGACCGTTTGAGTTCGCTGGTGAGCAATTTTCTGCTCTACGCCAGACCGCCGGTCGGCAAATCCGAACCCATCGACCTCGAGCGCGCGGTGAGGGAAACCGTCGAGCTGTTCGGCAAGAAAGGGGCCCTCAACGGCCGGGTTTCAACGACCCTGAAAGCCCCGCCCGGCATCTGGGTCGGCATGGACCCCGCCCACCTGCGACAGGTGTTGTGGAACCTGCTGATCAACGCCGCCGAAGCCATCGAGGGCCGCGGCCAGATCCGCCTCGAGCTTTCAGCCGGTAAAGACCGGCTGGCCTGCCTGAAGATTGCCGATTCCGGTGTCGGCATGCCGCCGGAGATCGTTGCATCGATTTTCGACCCCTTTTTCACCACCAAGGCCACCGGCACCGGTCTGGGGTTGTCCATCGTTCACCGTATTCTCGAAGCCTACGATTGCCGCCTGGATGTGGAAAGCGTCCTCGGGCAGGGGACGACCTTCAGCCTGCATTTCCGCCAGATCGAGGAGCCTGCGCGGCCCGCCAACTAAGCCTTGACAGGCTTTGCCGAAATGAGCTATCGAGTAACGTTGATGTGCGTCGGTTCATGCTGACGCGGAGAGCCGGGCGGGGCGCCGTCACCCGGTGCCGGGCGATCTCGAACCCAAGCGGCTGCCGGTGCGGCCTTTCGGATGAGAGGGGAGCCCCGCTTTCGGGTTGCGGGCGGGGGCTCATGCCGTTTTTCGATCGGCCTCGGTTTCAGACCGAAGGGCGGCTGCAAGCCTCCGGGTCTGCACCTTGTCCTTTGCCCCCAACGCCCTAGCCGTCAATCTCAACCGATCCTGAGCGATGGTTCGTTTAGCGAAGGCCCCGGCTTGTCCAACGGCTCGGGCCCATATGGGGTGCATGAATCGCCCCGTTCAGGTTCAACTCGTGCAATGCACCGCCGGATGCCATGGAAACCGTAAGCGACGTCATTCAAAAGCGGCATGAAAAAATCGAAAGCCTGAAGCGTTCCGGGCTCAACCTCTATCCCAACGATTTCAAAGTCTCCCACATGATCGCGGAGATCCAGGAGACCGTTCAGCGGGCACCTGAAACCCTGACCGAACAAGGCCCCTTCTTCGAAATCGCCGGGCGGCTGATGGCCGTCAATCACTTCGGCAAGGCGGCTTTCGTGCGGGTGCGGGACCGTTCGGGTCAGCTGCAAGCCTATGTCCGCAAGGACCGCATCGGGGAG
This sequence comes from uncultured delta proteobacterium, assembly GCA_963716325.1. Classification (GTDB taxonomy): domain Bacteria; phylum Desulfobacterota; class Desulfobacteria; order Desulfobacterales; family SpSt-501; genus SpSt-501. The sequence continues at coordinate 27,771 of CAVQTH010000059.1, forward strand.
GAAGCGTTTGCCCTGTTCAAGCAGCTTGATATCGGCGATTTCGTCGGGATGAAAGGTACGCTCTTTCAGACACGGACCGGCGAATGGACCCTGCTGGCGGATGCGCTGCGGCTGCTGTCCAAGGCGGTCCGTCCGCTGCCGGAGAAATTCCACGGGCTCAAGGACCCGGAAAAGCGCTACCGCCAGCGTTATCTCGATCTCGTCATGAATCCGGATGTGCGCGAAACCTTCATCCGGCGAAGTCGCATGATTCAGGAGATCCGGTCCTTTTTCCTGGAGCGCGAGTTCCTGGAGGTCGAAACCCCGATGATGCAGCCGATCCCCGGCGGGGCGGAGGCGACCCCTTTTAAAACCCACCACAACGCCCTGGGAATGGACCTCTACCTGCGCATTGCACCCGAACTTTATCTGAAACGGCTGGTGGTGGGCGGGTTCGAGCGCGTGTTCGAGATCAATCGCAATTTCCGCAACGAGGGGGTGTCCACCCAGCACAACCCCGAGTTCACCATGCTGGAGTTCTACCAGGCGTATGCCACCCACACGGACCTGATGGACCTCACCGAGAACCTTCTGGCCCGCGTGGCCGAGACGATCACCGGTTCGGCGACCGTGACCTGCCAGGGGCAGACCATCGAGTTGGCGGGCCCATGGCGTCGGCTGAGCCTCTTCGACGCTCTGGTGGATATCGGCGGGCTGGATCGCGACGTCCTGCAGGACCGCGGGCGGCTGCTCGAGTTCGCCGCCCAGCGGAAAGTGACCATCACCAAGACCGGCAAGTTGGGCAAAGTCATCACCAAGCTCTTCGACGTGCTGGTGCAGCCGCATCTCACCCAGCCCACGTTCATCACCGGCTACCCGGCCGAGGTGTCGCCGCTGTCCCGGCGCAGCGACCAGACCCCGGACCTGACGGAGCGTTTTGAACTGTTCATCGGCGGGCGGGAGATCGCCAATGGATTCTCCGAGCTGAACGACCCGGCCGATCAGCGCGATCGGTTCCTGCAGCAGGTGAGGGAGCGGGAAGCGGGCGACGCGGAGGCCCACTGGATGGACGATGACTACATCGAGGCCCTCGAATACGGCATGCCCCCGACCGCGGGTGAGGGTATCGGCATCGACCGGCTGGCCATGCTGCTGACCGACGCGCCGTCCATCCGGGAGGTGATACTGTTCCCGCACATGAAGCCCCGCGAGTGATGGCCGCGCCGAAAGCCCAATTTCCGCGTTGCGCTTCAGGCCGCGGGCGCTGCGGCGTACGAAAAGTACGCCTCGCGTCGCGGGCTTCGCGCGCCTTGAACTTGGGCTTTGGGCGCGGCCATCGGTCGGCACTGTAAGGGGTTTACACCTCGCCGCACGACATTTGCGCGCCTTGAACTTGAGCTTGGGGCGAAGCCGTCTATACGGGACCGGTCGCCGGGACAACTAAACGAAAGCGAAACCGTTCGCCTCGCGTCGCGGGCTTCGCGCGCCTTGAACGTGGGCTTTGGGCGCGGCCATCGGTCGGCACTGTAAGGGGTTTACGCCTCGCAGCATGACATTTGCGCGCCTTAAACCTTAAACTTTAACCCAACACCATTTCTTATGTCTTTTGAACGATTCATCGGCGGGCGGTACCTGCGGGCCAAGCAGAAGCAGGCCTTCATTGCGCTCATCACCTACCTGTCGATCGCCGGGGTGGCGGTAGGGGTCATGGCCCTGATCGTGGTCATCGCGGTGATGACCGGCTTCGAGGCCGATCTCAAGAGCCGCATCCTCGGCGGGCAGGCCAACGCCATCCTCATGCGCTACAGCGGCCCCTTCGAGGACTTCCGGGGCGTCATGCGCCAAATCGAGACGGTACAGGGAGTGGCGGCCGCCACCCCCTTCATCTACAGCCAGGTCATGCTGCGCACGGCCTCCGCCACCACCGGCGCCGTCCTGCGAGGCATCGACCCGGAGACCGTCGGTCGGGTGATGAAGACCCTGGAAAGCGTGAAGGTGCCGGAAGCAGGGCCGGCCGGCGGCCCGGAGGGGGCCGGGAGCGGGATGCCGGGCATCGTCCTCGGCCGGGAACTGGCCAAGAATCTGGGCGTGGTCCAGGGTGACGTGGTCCACCTGATATCCCCGCGCGGCATGCTCGCGCCCACCGGTCACGTGCCTGCCATGAAGCCGTTCCGGGTCAGCGGTTACTTCGAGTCCGGCATGTACGAGTTCGACCAGACGTTCGCCTACATCAACCTCCTTGATGCTCAGCGGCTGTTGCGCATGGGGGATGCCGTGACCGGCCTCGAGATACGTGTGGACGACATTTACAAGGCCCGGGAAGTGGCCGATGCCGTCGTGGCGCGGCTGGGCCCCGGTTATTACGCCCGGGACTGGATGCAGATGAACCGCAACCTGTTCAAGGCGCTCAAGTTGGAGCGGCGGGTCATGTTCATCATCCTGACCCTGATCGTGCTGGTGGCGGCGTTCAACATCGCCAGCTCGCTGATCATGCTCGTGATGGGCAAGACCAAGGACATTGCCATCCTGAAGGCCATGGGGGCGACCGACCGCAGCATCCGCAAGATTTTCGTGTTCAACGGCATGGTGATCGGCGTCGTCGGAACCAGCCTGGGGCTCATCCTCGCCGTCATTTTGTGCAGCCTGCTGAAGCGTTACAACATCCACGAACTCACGGGCGACATCTACTATTTCACCACCCAGCTGCCGGTCAAGATGGAGGTGCCGGATGTGGTCGCCATTGTTGTCGCCGCGCTGGTGATTTGTTTTCTGGCGACCCTTTACCCCGCCCGCCAAGCGGCCCGGCTGAACCCGGTCGAGGCGATTCGATATGGCTGAAGACCCATCGCATTCGACGGGAAACGAGCGGTCCCGGATCAATTCCGTTCCGCTTCTGGCGGCGCGTCGGCTGTGCAAGCGCTTCCGGAACGGCGGGGCCGTGGTGGACGTGCTTCAGGACCTGGATTTCGATCTGGGACCGGGGGAGACCGTTGCCATCGTCGGCGCCTCCGGGATCGGCAAGTCGACGCTGCTGCACATCCTGGGGACGCTGGATCGGCCCGACAGCGGCCGCCTGAGCGTCAACGGCGAAAGCATCCTTGATTACCCGGACGCCCGACTGGCGCGGTTTCGCAACGAGTCCATCGGCTTTGTGTTTCAGTTTCATCACCTGCTGCCCGAGTTCAGCACGCTGGAGAACACGATGATGCCGGCTCTGATCCAGGGATGGGCCCGGCCCCGGGCCGCCGAGACGGCGACGGCGATCCTGGAGCGGGTGGGGCTGGGCAATCGTCTGGGCTACCGGGTCGGAAAATTGTCGGGCGGCGAACAGCAGCGCGTGGCCTTGGCACGAGCGCTGGTTCTCCGGCCCCCCATCCTGCTTGCCGACGAGCCCACCGGGAACCTGGACCGCGCCAACAGCAAACAGGTTCACCGACTGTTGCTGGAGCTCAATGCGGAGATCGGCATGACGCTGGTCGCGGTGACGCATAACCTGGAATTGGCCGCCTGCATGTCGCGACGGGTGACGTTGCTGGACGGCCGTCTATCGGCGGTGCCCTGAGGCGCCGGCGGGTGAGCGAACGGATGGCATTGAAGACTCACATTCTCAGAAACGGCAGACGGCGGCAGACGATGCAAATCCGCTTGCGCGATCACGTGTTCCGGTGGATGGGGCTGCTTCCGGCCATCGTGTTCGGGACCCTCATCGGTGCATTGGCGCAGCCCACCGTAGGGGTCGTCATGATGCCGATTTCGATCCATGCACCGGCGGACATGGCCTATCTCCGGGGTGAAATACCGGAGGCGATGCGGCAGCAGTTCGCCGAGGACGGCGCCAATGCCCGGGTGCTGGATGCGGAAACCGCGGCGGAGTGGAGCAAGACCGGCGGAACCGACGCCGATTTCGCCCGCATGGCCCTGCAGACCGGGGCCGACTATGTCGTCACGGGAAGCCTCACCTGGATCGGCCAGGACTTCAGCCTGGACATGCGTCTGCTGCCCTCCACGGGCGGGCGGCCGGCCCGGGTGTTCACGGCGGTGGGCAAGGGGGTAGAGAACCTGCCCGGCACGGTCAAGAGACTGGCACGCGACATGGGGCTTGCTCTTTTCAGGCGAGACAAGATCACCGACATCGTGGTCGAGGGCAATCAACGCATCGAAACCGACGCGATCCGGCGGGTGATCAAGCAGAAGCCCGGTGATGTCTTCATTGCCAAAAATGCAGCGGAAGACCTCAAGGCCGTTTACGGCATGGGGTATTTCGAGGACGTTCAGATCCAGTCCGAACGCGAGCCGGACGGCATCCGGCTGGTTTTCAAGGTCACTGAAAAACCGACCGTGCGTTCCATCCAGCTGACGGGCAACGTCGTGTTCGACACCGACGAGATGAAGAAGAGCCTGACCTTGAAAAAGGGGTCGATCCTGAACATTTTCACGGTCCGCAACGACGTGCGGCGGATCGAGGACATGTACAAGGAGAAAAACTATCACAACATCAAGGTCGACTTCAAACTCCTTCCTCAAAAGAACAATCAGGTCGACGTGGAGTACATCATCGAGGAGGGCAGCAAAATCCTGATCAAGAAAATCCTCTTCACCGGCAACTCCGCCTTTTCCGAAAAGCAGCTCAAGGGGGAGCTCAGCACGTCCGAGAAAAGCTTCCTTTCATGGATCACTTCGGCGGGCGACCTCAACCAGGACATCCTGGGCCAGGATTCGGCCAAACTGACGGCCTTTTACCACAACAACGGCTACATCCGCGCCCGGGTGGGAGAACCGCAGGTGGATTTCGAGGAGGACGGAATCGTCGTCACCTTCAAGATCAACGAAGGCCCGCGTTTCAAGCTGGGCAAGATAGACTTCAGCGGCGATCTGATCCTGCCCAAGGACGAGCTCATGAAGAAGCTCAAGATCACCAAGGATGTCTTCTACAACCGGGAGACGTTGCGGACCGACGTGCTGGCGCTGAGCGATCTTTACAGCGACGAGGGGTACGCCTACGCCGACATCTCCCCCAAAGTGGATCAGGACAACGAAAAGCTGCTGGCCAACATCACGTTCCAGATCGACAAGGGCAGGCAAGTCTATTTCGAAAGCATCCAGATCAGCGGCAACACGAAAACCCGCGACAAGGTGATCCGGCGCGAGCTGCGCGTCTACGAAGAGGAGCTTTACAGCGGCACGCGCCTCAAGCGGGGCATCCGCAACCTGAACCGCCTGGATTATTTCGAGAACGTCAAAGTCGACACCGCCAAGGGCAGCGCCGACGACAAGATGCGGATGGACGTGGAGGTGAAGGAGAAGAACACGGGCGCCTTCACCGTCGGTGCGGGCTACAGCACCGCGGAAGACGCTTTTTTCACGGCCTCGATCCGCGAACGTAACTTGTTCGGCCGCGGCCAGACTCTGGGGGTGCAGGGGATGGTCGGCTCGAAGACCCAGAGATACAGCGTGAGTTTTTTAGAGCCCTGGCTGTTCGATACGCCGCTTTCGGCCGGCATCGAACTTTACAAGTGGGACTATGAGTTCGACCAGTACAACAAGGACAGCATCGGCGGCAAGCTCAGGTTCGGCTACCCGCTCTACGAGTTTGTGCGGGGAAATTTGACATACACGTTGGATCTAACGGACATCGGCAGCGTGGACGAGGACGCCGCAACCTCGATCCAGAACGATGAGGGCGAACACCTCAAGAGCAGCATCAGTCCATTGATTCGGTACGACTCGCGTGACCAGAGCTTCAACGCCAAGGAGGGTTCGGTTCACAGCATCGAATACGAATTCGCCGGCCTCGGCGGGGATGTCGGGTTCAACAAGGTCATCGTGGACTCGGGCTGGTATTTCCCCGTCTGGAAACTCGTGTTCGTGCCCCACGGCCGGGCCGGGTACGTGAACCAGCTGCCGGGCTGGGACCTGCCGGACTACGAGAAGTTCTATCTCGGCGGCATGAACTCGGTCCGGGGCGGCGACCGCAACGATCTGGCGCCCAAGCAGGACGGGGAGCCGGTCGGCGGGGAAAAGTTCCTCCAGGGCAACTTCGAAGTCAAATTCCCGCTGATTGAGGAAGCCGGCGTCTTCGGGATCCTTTTCATCGATGCCGGCGCTGTTTACCGGAAGGACGATGAGATGGATCTCGGCAATGCGATCGTGACCGGAGGGCCGGAGATCCGCTGGATGTCGCCCATCGGCCCGATCCGGCTGGCATACGGATGGTATCTGAACCCCAAGCCGGAATATAAAAGCAACGGGGGCTTCGAGTTCTCGATGGCCTCTGCGTTTTAAACCGGAAACCAATGCCCGCCGCCGATCGGACGGGCTTCAGCTGACGACAGGAAAGGGGATTGAAATGCGAATCATCACAGCCTTGACGGGGGTGGCGTTTGCCATGCTTTGCATCGCAGGGGGCCGCCCGGCACTGGCCGCCGACGCGCCTAAAATCGCCGTTGTCAACCTGCAGACGGTGCTCGAGACCTCGGTCGCCGGCAAAGCGGCCCAGGGCCAGCTCAAAGCCCAGCGCGACAAGCTGGAAGGGGATCTGAAGCAGAAAGGCAGCGATCTTCAGGAAACCGAGAAGCGCCTGCAGCGCGAGGCCCAGGTCATGAGCAAGGAAGCGCGTGAGGAAAAAGAGCGCGAGTTCCGGATCAAGGCCAGCGACTTCCAGGCGTTGCAGAAGAAATACCGCAGCGATCTCCAGGACCTCGAACGCAAACTCATGGGCGAGCTTCAGAAGGACATCAGCGCCCTGGTGGACGAGATCGGCAAGAAGGAGGGGTACCTGCTGGTCATCAGCAACATCGGGGTGCTCTACCACCAGCCGGCCGCGGACATCACCAACCGTCTGATCCAGGAACTGAACGCCAAGCCCGCCAAGAAGGCCGGCAAATAACCCACCGAACCGCCGGCCGAGCCGTCAGGACCGCGGCTGCGGTGCGAGGACGTGCGGCGTGCCGGCCGAGGAGGCAAGCGATGGAAACCCCGTTGGACATCATGGCCATCATGCGGCGGCTGCCACACCGCTACCCGTTTCTGCTGATCGACCGGATCATCAAGATCGTCCCCGGCGAGGAAATCGTCGCCCTGAAAAACGTGACCATGAACGAGCCGTTTTTTCAGGGGCATTTCCCCGCCCAGCCGGTGATGCCGGGCGTGCTGATCATGGAGGCCCTGGCCCAGGCGGGCGGGGTACTCGCCTCCGAGATCCGGGGCCCGGACAAACAGGGCGAGATCATCTACTTTATGGGGATGGACCACGTGCGGTTCCGTCGGCCCGTCGTGCCCGGCGATCAGCTGATCCTGGAGGCGCGCGTGCTGAAAATGCGGTCGAAAGTCGCCAAGATGGCAGGCCGGGCCCTGGTGGAAGGGCAGATGGTGGCCGAGGCCGAGCTGATGGCGTCTTTCGGTGAAAGTGTCTAGCCGGCCGGCCTCTTGGATCCGGAATATTCGGCAAACCCCGGAGGCCCAAGGGGCAAGCGGAACGGAGCGGGGCAAGGCCCTGTGCCTGTGATCCGGGCCATTGAATCAAACCCATGAGGAAGAACCCATGACCCTTCATCGCGAGCTTCTGGAGATCCTGGCCTGCCCCAAATGCAAGGGGGACATCCGACTGAACGCTTCCCAGGACGGCCTGATCTGCGACCGGTGCCGGCTGGTCTACGAAATACGGGACGGGATTCCGATCATGCTGATCGACGAGGCCAAACCCCTCTCGGACCGCTAAGGGCGGTGACCCGTCATGAGCATGCCCCATGCCCCCCGGCCGGCCAAGCTGGTGGTCGGGGTCGTGCTGAAGGATCGGGCTCTTTTCCCGGGCATTGCCAGCGAACTGGAAGCCGCCTTCGGGGTTTTCGACGTGGTGAGCCCGTGGTTGGCCTTCGATGGCACGTCTTACTACGAGAAAGAAATGGGGGCCCCGCTGTGGCGGCGCATGCTGGCCTTCCGGCCGCTGATCGAACAGGATCAACTGGCGGACGTCAAACTGGCTGCCAACGCCATGGAGCAGATTCGCAGCGTAAGCGGCCGACGAGAGGCCAACATCGACCCCGGCTACCTGCTGCTGGAGCGGCTGGTGCTGGCCACCGGCAAGAACTACAGCCACCGCATCTACATCGGCCGGGGCATCTACGCCGACCTGACGCTGATCTATCAGCGCGGCGCCTACCGGGCGCTGCCCTGGACGTACCCTGATTATGCCGGCGAGCCGATGCGCCGTTTCCTGGTTGCGGTGCGGCGAAAGTACGCCGTCGATATAAGAGGAGAGACACCGACATCATGATCAAGAGCATGACCGGTTTTGCATCCGCCGCGGCCACCGTCGGCGGCCTGACGGTGTCCATCGAGATCCGCACCTACAACAGTCGCAACCTGGACCTCGCGCTGAGGATGCCGGCCGGCTTCACCGATCTCGAGGAGCGAGTAAGATCGGTCATCGCCGCACGCCTTGCGCGCGGCCGCATCGAGACCCGTATCCATATCGAGGATGTTTCCGATTCGGCTTCGCCCGTGGAGGTGGACATGGCGCGCGCGCGCGCGGTGCTCGTCGCCCTGGAACGCCTGAAAACGGAATTCGGGCTTGAGGGCGCGGCGTCCCTGGAACTCCTGGTGGGTGTCGGCGGCGTCCTCAAGACGGTTCAGCCGAAAGCCGACCTCGACGCCGCCTGGTCCGCGCTCGAGGGGTGCCTGAGCCAGGCCCTGGACGGACTGGACGCCATGCGCGCCACGGAAGGTCGCAACCTGGCCGTTGATCTCGGTGCACGCATCGATGCATTGGAGGCGGCTTTAGGCGATATTTCGCGGAAGTCAGCCGGCGTGGCGGCGCTTTATCAGGAGCGACTCAAGGAGCGCATCATGAACCTGACCCAGGGGCTGGTGGACATCGACCCCGCGCGGATGGCCCAGGAAGCCGCCTTCCTGGCCGATCGCGCGGATATCTCGGAGGAGATCGTTCGCGCGGGAAGTCATCTGAGCCAGTTCCGGTCCATCATGGACGGCGCCGAGCCCGGCGGCCGAAAATTGAACTTCCTGCTGCAGGAGCTCAACCGCGAATTCAACACCATGGGGTCTAAAATAAGCAACGCAGCGGCCGGCCATGTGGTGGTCGAGGTCAAGGCCGAACTGGAGAAGATCCGCGAACAGATTCAAAACGTCGAGTGAAATGCCCCGGCCGGCGACCGTCGGGCGAGGCGCGGGCGGCTGAGCGCAAAGGGATGAGGGGACGATGGAACAGGCCCTGCTCAACATCGGTTTTGGAAGCACGGTGGTATCGGATCGGGTGGTGGCCATCGTTTCCCCGAACTCCGCTCCCATGAAACGCCTGAAAGACGAGGCGCGCGAGGACCGGCGGTTGATCGATGCGACCCACGGCCGTCGCACTCGGTCCATCATCGTGCTGGACAGCAATCACGTGGTGCTGTCCGCCATCCAGGCCGAGACCATCTCCCAGCGTTATGCCCAGCTCAGGGAGGCGACGGACTCGCCGGCGCCGCAGGAACCATAGTGTCGTGTCCATGACATCATCCGATCCCCGTCTCTCCGGCCTCCCCGCTTTTTCCGGCAGGCATCTGTTCATCCTCTCGGCCCCGTCCGGCGCCGGAAAGACCACACTGCTCCGAGCGGCGCTCGAGCGCCTCCCCGACCTGCGCTACTCCGTGTCCTACACCACGCGTGCGCCCCGGACCGGAGAGGTGAACGGCCGCGACTACGTGTTCATCTCCCCGGGCGAATTCGAGGACGGCATCCGCACGGATCGCTGGGCGGAGTGGGCCCAGGTGCACGGCAACTACTACGGGACCTCGGCGGAGGTCCTGTCGCAGGCCCTGGCGGAAGGCCACGATATCCTGTTGGACATCGACGTCCAGGGGGCACGACAGATCTGCAAGCGCTTTTCACAGAGCGTCACGATCTTCATCATGCCCCCTTCTTTAGAAATCCTGGAGGCGCGGCTGCGGTCCCGGGGCACGGACCGGCCGGAGGCCATCGCGCTGCGGCTTCGCAACGCGCGCGAGGAGATGGCCCAGAAAGACATGTACCGCCATGTGATCGTCAACGACGACCTGCCCACGGCGGTTAAGGAACTGCTTGCCATCATCGGATCGTATCGAAAGTGAAAACCGAAATCCTATACGGTGTTCACGCCGTGCAGGAGGCGTTGGCGGCCGGGCGGCGCGAACTGTTCGAGGTCTGCGTCGATCGGAGCCACGCCGCCACCGGCCGCCTGCAGTCCATTGTTTCCGCTGCCGAGGCCCGGGGAATGGAGGTCAGGCAGATGGACGCGACGCAGATGGCCTCCATGGCAGGCACGGCCGCGCATCAAGGGGTGGCCGCCCGCGTCTCCGTTTACAGCGGGCATGACTATTCGAGCGTTCTGGATGCCGTCGGGCGGCCGGAATCGGGTCTTTTTCTGGCATTGGACCAGATCGTGGACCCCCACAACCTGGGTGCTGTTCTGCGGACCGCGCTGTGCGCCGGCGTCGGAGCCGTGCTGGTCCCAAAGGACCGGTCGGCCCCGCCCACGCCGGCGGTCTCCAAGATCTCCGCGGGAGCCCTTGAGCACATCCGGTTCGTCCAGGTGACGAACCTGGTGCGTGCCCTGGAAGCGATGAAGGACAGGGATCGCTGGGTGGTCGGTCTGGATCGGTCCGCGACCGAAAGCATCTACCGCGCGGATCTCACCATGCCCATGGTGCTGGTGGTCGGAGGCGAGGGCCGGGGCATGCGGCCGCTGGTGCGCCGAACCTGCGACCGGCTGGTGTCGATCCCCCAGACGGGCCCGCTCGACTCCCTGAACGCCTCGGTGGCCGCCGGCATTGCGCTGTTCGAGATCGGCCGCCAGAGAGGTGCCGGGCACCCACCGGGATCGAGGAACTTGACGGATGCACGGCGCCAGATGCCCTGACGCACGGCTGCGGCGGATGGTCGTCGCCGCCTTCCGCGCATGCCGTGACGCGGTGTTTCCTGCCCGCTGCCTGGAGTGTCGCGACTTCATTCCCGAGACCCACCGGGAAGGTGCGGGTGAGGAAGGGTGCCCTCCGGGTGCCGTTGCCTTGCTGCGGCCTTTCTTCTGTGCGGCGTGCCTGCGGGGCGTGATGCCGCTTGATCCCCCCCTCTGCCCGCGCTGCGGTGTCATGTTCAAGGGCCGTGTCGGCAACGACCATCTGTGCGGACGCTGCCGGGAGCAACCGCCCGGCTTCCTCAAGGCGCGTGCCGCGTTTGTCTATGACCGATCGCTGGTTGATGTCATCCATTGTTTCAAGTATAAAGGAAAACTTCAGCTGGCCGCTCCTTTGGGGCTGCTTTTGCAGCGGACGTTTGTGCGTGATTGGGGAGATGAGCGGGTGGACGCGATTCTGCCGGTGCCGCTGCACGGCCGGCGCCTGCGGTCGCGGGGATTCAACCAGTCCGAGCTTCTGGTGCGGAAATGGAAAATCGGTCCGGCCGGGGCGCCGGCGCCCCCCATCGTTGCCGGGGTGCTGCGGCGGGTGCGGGCGACGGCCTCCCAGGCGGGTCTCGGCCGGCGCGAACGGGAGGCCAATATTCGCGGTGCCTTTGCCGTCCGACGGCCGGAGACGATTGCCGGCCGGCATCTGCTTCTGGTGGATGACGTCGTCACCACCGGTGCGACAGCGGCGGAAGCCGCTCGCGTGCTGCTGAAAAGCGGCGCCGCCCGGGTGGACGTGCTGGCGCTGGCAAGAGTCATCTAAAAAAAGTCGTCCGGTCTGCCGGTCGCCGGTCCCGCGGGAATGCAAGTTCCCGGACTTCGGGCGACGGGCCGACCGGCGACGGGTGGACCGCAACGGCATATGCCCGTTTCCCAAAAGATCAAGACGCTGGAAGAACTGGCTCCGCTGCTGCGGCAGTTCCACCAGAGCGGCCAGACGGTCGTGTTTACGAACGGATGCTTCGACCTGTTGCACGTGGGGCATGTGCGCTATCTGGCGGCCGCCCGCGGAGAGGGGGATCTGCTCGTCGTCGGGGTGAACTCCGATCGTTCCGTAAAAGCGATCAAAGGGGACCGCCGGCCCATCGTCCCTGCGGCCGAGCGGGCGGAAGTTCTGGCCGGACTTGTTTGTGTCGACTTTGTCACGGTATTCGAGGAGACCGACCCGTTGCGGGTGATTCAAGCCCTGCAGCCGGACGTGCTGGTCAAAGGCGGCGACTGGGCGGAAGCGGAGATCATCGGCGCGGATGCGGTCAAGCGGGAAGGCGGCCGCGTGGTGCGCATCCCGCTGGTGGAGGGCGCCGGCACCAGCGCCCTGATCGCCCGCATCCTCGATCGGTACCGGCAAGGAAATTCGTTTTGATTCTGAGAACCGACCACGGCGCCGCCTATTACCAGTTCGAGCACTTGGCGGCGTTTCCGGAAATCCGGCACGGGGTTTTCTCGCGCGCACCGGGCTGCAGCGAGGCGCCCTTCCACCGGCTGAACGTGAGCCTGGCCGTGGGCGACGATGTTCAGCGGGTTGAGCGCAATCGACGGCGGGTGGCCGACTGCATGCAGGCAGAAGCGCTGGTGTTCGCGCGCCAGGTGCACGGGAATTCCATCGTGGTCATCGACGGCCGGCCGGTGAGCCCCGGCGCACGGGAGGAAACCGCTATTCCCGTCGGCGACGCCATGGTGACGGACCAGCCGGGGAAATTCCTGGTGGTGAGCGTGGCGGATTGTCAGCCGATTCTGATGTACGACCCGCGTCGGGGACTGGTGGCCAATGTTCACTCCGGCTGGCGGGGCAGCGTCGCCAACGTGGCCGGCCGCACCGTGGCCGTCATGGCCGAACGCTTCGGCTGCGATCCCGGCGATGTGCGGGCCGGGATTGGCCCATCGCTGGGTCCGTGCTGCGCGGAGTTCACAAACTACCGCGATGAGATTCCTCCTGAACTCTGGGCCTACAAGCTTGATTCGGTGCGATTCGATTTCTGGGCCATGAGCCGCGATCAGCTGATCCGCGCCGGTGTCCCGCAAGACCAGATCCAGGTCAGCGGGCTGTGCACGAAATGCCGCACGGACCGCTTCTTTTCCTACCGTGCGGAAAAGACAACTGGTCGTTTCCCGGCAGTGATCGGGCTTAAAAAACCATAGGCATTGAGTTGTTTGGGGATTCGGTCCAAACCCACTGACCGCTTCTCCAAACACCCAACACCAAACACAAAACACAAAAAACCAAACACCTCCCATGATCCAAATCCTGTCGACCGTGTTGCACAACGAGATGCTCGCTCCGAATTACGGCCGCATCTCCCTGTCCTGCGGCGGGTCTTTCGCGCGTTCAAAGCCCGGTCAATTCGTCATGCTGGGGTTTCCCGACAGCATCCACCCCTTGCTGCGCCGGCCGTTTTCCATCCATCGGCTGATCATGGCCGACGGCCGCTGTCAGGGCATCGAACTGCTCTATAAAACGGTTGGACCGGCGACGCGCCAGCTCGCCCGGGTGAGGGCCGGTGAAGCGGTCAGTCTCCTCGGGCCGCTCGGCAATGCCTTTCAGATCGCCTCCGGGACCCGCCGCCTTTACCTGGCGGCCGGCGGCGTCGGCGTGGCGCCGATGGTTTTTCTGCTCGAATGGCTGCGCGCCACGCCGCCGGCGCCGCCGGTTTGCCGGCTCTTTTTAGGCGGCCGCAGCCGGGAGGATTTGCTGTGCGCAGAGGAGATCGAGCGTTTGGGGACCCCCGTGGTTCTGACGACGGACGACGGCAGCTGCGGCGACCAGTGCCTGGTGACGAATCCCTTGGAGGAAGCCATCCGGCGCGAGCCGCCCGACCTGGTGCTCGCCTGCGGGCCCACGGCCATGCTGGCCTGTGTGCTGGGCATCGTGCGCGCCGGCTCCGTCCCCTGCCAGGTCTCCATCGAGACCATGATGGCATGCGGCATGGGCGCCTGCCTGGGGTGCGCGGTCAGCGGACGGCAGGACGACACCCGCTACCTGCACGCCTGCCTGGATGGCCCGGTCTTCGACGCCGAAGAGATTGCGCTTTAGTCCAAATTGGCATTGACTTGTGCGGAAGGCTATGGTACTTGCAGGCGTCTTTCCGGGCAGGGAACTCGCCCGACAATCTCCTCCTTAACTGAATGAAACATGACACCAGACGGGCGTGGCGGGACCTGGCCTATTTCAGCAGCATCGGCTTCTCCGTGGCGCTCTCGGTTTTCATCGGGCTGTTCGTGGGGGTATACCTGGATCGGCGGTTTGAGACCTCCCCCTGGTGCACCCTCGTTTTTTTAGCGCTGGGAATCGCGGCGGCCTTTCGCAACATCGGGATCGCGATCAAGAAGAGCCGAAAGCTCTGACCCCTGCGTCAACCGATTCCTTTGTGCCGAAACCGTGCAGGTTGAGCAACGTATAGTGACCTTCGTCAGCCGGGCCAACTGGGTCCTGCTCGCGGGGGCGACGGCGGCAGGGGCCATGCTCGCACCCCTGGACTTCGCGCTGGGGATCTTCAGCGGCGGATTGATTGTTACGGTCAACTTTCACCTGCTGGCCAGAACCCTGCACCGAGCGCTTAAACCGCCTCACGTGGCCTCTCACAATGCGGTGCTGGCGAAATATTACCTGCGGTTTACAGTCAGCGGCTTCGTTATTTTTCTGCTGATTGCCGGCGGGGTGGTGAACCCGCTGGGGCTTGTCATCGGCTTGTCGGTTGTGGTAATGAGCATCATTCTGGCGACCATTCGGGAAGTGAAAAAAATCATCTTTAAGGAGGCGGCCTAAGGATGGAACACCCCTATCTGTTTTTGCCAAAGTTTTTTGAACTCTTCGGCCTCGGGCACTTTGCCCGATCTTACCCGCACGTGGTCTATTCCTGGTTCGTTCTGCTTCTGTTGATCCTGCTGGCCTACTTCGGCACCCGCCGAATCACCCTGGTGCCGGGCAAGGCCCAGAATTTCTTCGAGGTGGTGATCTCGGGCATGGAAGAGTTCATGGTGGATGTCACCGGGGAGGAGGGCCGCTGGTTTTTCCCGCTGGTCGGCACCATTTTCCTTTACATCGCCACCTGCAACCTGATCGGCCTCATCCCGGGGTTCTTCCCGCCGACGGCCAGCATCAACACGACGCTCTCCTGTGCCCTGGTGTCCTTCGTTTTTACCCATTTCATCGGGATTAAGTACCACGGCGTCAAATACATCAAACATTTTCTGGGACCCATCTGGTGGATGATCCCGATCATTTTACCGATCGAGCTCATCGGCCACCTGGCGCGCATCATGTCCCTCTCGTTCCGTCTCTTCGGCAACATGATGGGACACGAACTGGTGCTCATGATTCTGTTCATGCTGGCCGGCGCCTTTTTTGCTCCCCTGCCCATCATGGCGATGGGTATCTTCGTGTCGTTTGTTCAGGCGTTCGTGTTTTTCCTATTGTCGGTCATGTACTTCAGCGGATCCATGGAGCACGCACACTGATGCCCCCCGCCCGGGCGGACGGCAATGGAACCTTGCAACGCGCTTAATGGGAAGATGGAAGAAGCCCACTAACATACTACTCAAAGGAGGAAGAAAAGGTATGGAATCAAAAGCATTGGAGTTCTTCATCGCTTGCGTCACGGCGGCCGGTTTTGGGATCGCCATCGCCGCTTTCGGCTGCGGCATTGCCCAGGGCCTCGGCCTGCGGGCGGCCGTCGAGGGCATCGCGCGAAACCCGGAATCCTCCGGTAAGGTCACGGTGACCATGCTGATCGGCCTGGCCCTGATCGAATCACTTTGTATTTACGCGCTCGTCGTCGCCCTGATCCTCATTTTTGCGCACCCCCAGGCGACCGCGATTGCCAAGCTGTTCATGAAGTAACCGTTTCCCGTTTCATAAAAAAAGCCTGCGGAGTTTCTCCGCAGGCTTTTTTTTATGCTAAAGGATTTTTTCAGGAGGGCCGATATAACTCACGAATGGGCATCCCTCGCCGAGGGACGTCCTGGGCGCACACGTTTTCCAAGGGATCGCCATTGTCTGGCAACAGCCATAATGGGTGGCATGGTCGTTGAAAAGGAACGGAGTTTATGGACGAAAAACAATTGGTGGAAAAGCTCGATCGCATCAAGGAGATACCGACACTGCCCAGCATCGTCTTCGAGCTGAACCGGCTGCTGCAGGATCCGGATACCTCCGTCGCCCGGATCAGCCAAACGATCGAGAAGGACCAAGCCATGGCGTTGAAAATCCTCAAGCTGGTCAACTCGGCCTTTTACGGCTTCAAATCCAAGGTGAGCGACATCCGCAGCGCCGTGATCATGCTGGGCTTCAATGCCGTGCGCAACGCCATCGTCTCGGTGTCGGTGATCGAGGCATTTGCCAAGAAAATCAAGCTCAAGGACTTCGACATAACCGATTTCTGGAAGCATTCCCTGGCCGTTGCCGTCACCAGCAAGAGCATTTCCTACAAGACCCGCATCAATTCACCGGACAACTGCT
>CAVQTH010000060.1:0-35658 GCA_963716325.1 uncultured delta proteobacterium
CAAGTTGTCCGTCCGCAGCAGCGCCACCAGCGAGGACTCGGAAGCCAGCTTTGCCGGGCAGCATTCCACGGTGCTCAATGTCAGCGAAAACAACCTGATCGAAGCCTACAAGGAAGTGGTCGCCAGCACGTTCAGCCCGCGGGCGATCTACTATCGCCGGCGCCGCGGCTACCGCGACCAGGATGTGAACATGAGTGTCGCCTGCATCGTCATGGTCCACGCCAAGGTGAGCGGCGTCATGTACACCGTCGACCCCAACGACAGCCGGCATTCCGTCATCATGATCAGCGCGGTGTGGGGTCTTGCGGCGGATGCGGTCGAGGGATCCGTCGCCACCGATTTTTTCCAGGTCAACAAGAAGACCCGCGCGGTGGAGACGGCGGAGGTGGCGCTCAAACAGCGGCAGCTGCGTCCAGACGCGGCCGACGGCGTCAGTGAAGAGTCGCTGCCGGAAGCGCTTCAACGTGCGGCATGCCTTACGGGGGAGGAAATCGGGCTGCTGGCCGATTACGGCTTGAAGCTTGAAAAGCACTACGGCTATGCCTTGGACATTGAATGGGCCATCGGCCAGGACGACCGGCTGTACATCCTGCAGGCGCGCCCCTTGAGGCGGTCACGGCAACATGGGATTGAAGCGGCCGACTCCGATGCCGGTCAGGAACCGGCCGTCACCATCTCCCAACCGGTCATCCTCAAGGGTGGCCAGACCGCCAGCGACGGGGCCGCTTCGGGATTTGCCTATATCATTCAGTCGGATCACATGCTGCACCACATCCCCGAGGGGGCCGTCGTGGTGGCGCGCCAGACCTCGCCGCGCTACGTCCCGCTCATGGGAAGGATTCGGGCCTTCATCACCGACGTCGGCAGCGTCACGGGGCACATGGCTTCCGTCGCCCGCGAATTCCGAATTCCCACGCTGGTCGGCGTCGGCAACGGCACGGCGCTGATCTCCCACGGCGACGAGATCACGGTGGACGCCTCCAAGCGCGTGGTCTACCGGGGGCGGGTGGAGGCGCTTTTGACAGAAAAGAAAGCCGTGAATCCCATGCGGGACAGCCCTACCTACAACCTCATGAAATCCGTTCTCAAACGCATTGCCCCGCTGAATTTGACGGACCCGCAGAAGGACAACTTCCATCCGAACGGCTGCCGGACGCTGCACGACATCGTCCGCTTTGCACACGAGATTTCCATGCGGGAGATGTTCCGGATCAGCGACCATCTGGCGCCGGACGAATGCGCGGCGGTTCCCGTGCGGGCCTATCTGCCGATGAAAATCCTCGCGGTGGATTTGGGAAACGGCCTTCGCCCGGGCCGGACCACCGCCCATGCCGAACTGGAGGATGTGACCTCGATCCCGTTCCGCGCCCTGTTGAAGGGCATGAAACACGAGGGGGTGGACTGGTCGCGAGACGCGGGGATCAGCTGGGGCGGGTTCGCCTCCATCGTTGCCCAGACGGCGATTCGCGACCCCATGACCGAGGGCCGCATGGGCGCCCCCAGCTACGCCCTGCTCGGGGGGCGTTATCTAAATTTCAATTCGCGTCTGGGCTACCACTTCACCACGATCGACACGTTCTGCGGGCCCGAGGTGAACGACAACTACATTACCTTCTACTTCAAGGGCGGGGCGGCCGATATCGGCCGACGGTCGCGCCGGGCGCTCATGATCTCTCAGATACTCAAACAGCTGGGATTCAAGGTCGAGCAGAAAGGCGACATGGTGCGCGGGGAAATCAAGAAATACCAGGAGGGGTTGCTGGTGGAGAAGCTCGATCTGCTCGGCCGCCTGCTGGGCACCGTTCGGCTGCTGGACATGCACCTGGCGGAGGACCGCCAGGTGGACTGGTATGTGGAGCAGTTCATGCGGGGGAACTACCAGTTTTCGACAGCCCCGGCCTGATCTCGAAAGGACTCCTGCATGCGGCGGACGATTGCGGATGGCCGAAACGCGTTAAGGAAACGAACGGTGTGGCTCGGCATCGCCGCAGCGGTACTGGCCCTGAGCGGACAGCCCGATGCAGCCGACATCGCCTCCGACGGGGTGTCCGCGCGGACAGCGGCCTGGTCGTATGCGTCGTTTCAGGCCGAACCTCTGGGGGGCAAGGTCACTGCGGAAGTCCGGATCGCCCTGCGGCCCGTCGCAGCCGAGCAGGCCGCCTTTTTATCCAGCCCCCGGGGGGTGCCTTTCCGGGGTTCCGGCCCGGACGTGGTGAAGCTTTCCATTCACATCCGGATCGAGATCATCGGCCGGGGACCCGTTAAGGTGGAAAACCATATCTGGTTTGATCCACGTGACGGCACGCCGCTTTTCCTCGTGCGCACCCGCCGGGGCCTCGACGATTATTTCCAGCAGTTCCGTTTCACCCAGGAGGGCGTTTTCCGGCGCCAGTGCGAGCCCGCTTCCGCTGCCGAGGCTGCCCGGCCGCCTGAATCCTGGACCAAGCGTGGGGAGCATTTTTACGCCACCCCGCCGGTTGAAACGAGCTGCCGTCCCGTCCTGGAAACCTCGACGCTGATTTACCTTCTCTCAGCGGCCGCTGCGAAGGAAACCTACGACACAGGTCAGCTGTGCGTCTTCCACAAACGGCAACTTCACCGCGTGAGCCTTCAAGCCGCGCCGGTGGCAGCGGCCGGTTTTGATTATCTGGAGAAGAAGGGGGAGGGCGAAACCAGACGATCCGGCTCGGCGCCGGCGCGCAGCATCCGGCTTGAATCCCGGCCGATCGGTTCCTACCGCGGTCAAGTGGAAGATTTCTTCAGAGACGGGACTCTGCTGGTCTTGAGCCTCGACGGAAGTCTGCCCCTGATGGCGAGGTGCGAGCTGCCGCTGATCGGTGGGGTGGAAATGAGGCTGAAGGAAATTCACCTCAAATGAAACGCCGCCGGATGAGGCCGGCGGCGTTTCATATCAGAGGGCATACAGGCGGGCCAATCGCCGCAGCCAGGCTGCGGATGCCTGTCGGGGTTTGGAGTACTCAATTGCGCGCGTAATAGCGCTGCATGAGGTTGTCGTAGAAACGCTTCAGAATGTTGGAGTGCCCCTTGTCGGCGAGGTTTTTCACGTACGCCGAGGAGAACCGGGGCTCGATGACCGGGTCCGGCGCCAGAGCCCAGTCATTGCAATCATAGCCGGCCGCCTCCATGTAGGGTAGGTAGGCCGGTTTGAAAAGCGCGACGTCCTCTTCCGTGAACCAGTGGCGCCAGTCGCCGAAGGCCTTCTTGCGAATGACCTTGTCCTTGCCGGTGCCCTTGGGCACTTCGGCGTCGGATTTCAGGTCGAAGCCCAGATAGCGGTTGATTTCGTCGAATTTTCCCGTCACCATGTCTTCGTATTTGAAGAGGAACCAGTCGCTACCGAGGTTTTTCACAAACGTCCGCATGCGTTCGTAGCGCACCCGTTCCTCCTCGATGACTTTCTCGCGGCTGACCGGCCAGTCGAGATGGCCGGCATGCCGGCAAATCTCAATGAAGGGCAGGGATTTCGGAGCCTTCTCCTTATTCAGGATCAAGTCGAAGTAGGCCTCATACTGCTTCCGGTTGAACAGAATTCCTTTGTGGAAACGGTAAAGAATGCGGCTGACGGCGGCATCCCGCGGGTCCCTGGCCATCCAGACCTTGCGGTCGTACTGAAATTTTGCGAAGTGTTTTTTGTAGACCTCGAAGTTTTTGCCTTTTCGCTCTTCGTAGGTGTGCTTGTAGACGGCATTTTCATATTTGCCAGTGTACTTGCCGGGTTTTCCGCCTGAGAAGGCATGGCAGTTCGGAAGCCCTCCCGCTACCTTATACACCATGCCCGTGGTGCCGGATTTTCCAAGTCCGAGAATCAATACTTTCATGGTCGCTTGCCCCTAAAATAAAAATCGGACGATCCTGCATCCGTACCCGCTTTATAGACCTGCAACGATGCCTTGAGTGTATATCCGAATTGCCCTTTTACTGTCAAGACGTGACCCCATGGCCGCCGCGTGGCCGCCCCTTCATCCGACCGGGCGTATGCTGAATATCTGGGGGGTGATCGCTTCGGCTGAAATTGGGATTTCATCTCCAAGGATCTCTTGAAACAGCCGAATCCGACGGCGAAGCTCTTCCAAGGTAATTCCCGGGTAGCGGTGGCGGTGGAACTCCGGCGGTGCATGGGACCCCGGAAAATAGGATTTCACGCGTTTGATCCAAAAACGGGTCTGCGCCGTGATGATGCCGGAGAGGCGTTTGGGAAGTGACGGCGCCGGCAAGCCCTGGCCCTTTTCCGTGATCTCCAGCAGGACGTCCATCATCCGTTCGCAGGCGAGCGCGCCCTCCTGCCCGGTCAGGTAGTGTTTTACCAGGGCTGCGCGCTTTTCGCCGCCGGCGGCGCCGAGCTTTCCATCCAGTACCTGCTGAATCCCATCGATGAGCTCGGCGGTCGTGAAACACTGGTGGCTCAGCCCGTGCGGCAGGACATAGAAGGTGGTGTCGATGGCTTCGCTGACGGACGGGCGGAAGCTGAAGGCCGGAACCCGCATCACAAAGGCTTCGACCCCCGTGGTGCAGCCGTTGTGGATGAGCGCTTTTGCCCCCAGCAGCCAGGGCACCACGTTGCCCTCGTTGGTGACATGGATCCGGTCGTTGCCGGATGCCAGCCGCCGGTATAGGTCCTGGCCTTCCGTCGGATGCGGCCTGACGATGATGGAGACCCCGGGGAAGGCACGCGCCAGATCCGGGATCAGGCTCTGAAATGCCTCAAAGACCGCCTGTTTCTGGTCGCGCAGGGCTTCGGCGAACTGCCGGGTCATGCCGACGCCGGCCTTGCCGAACGGAGGCGTTTCGCCAGGGTGCTTAACCGGTTTGAACAGGTTTTGGGCCGGGAAGAATGCATTGACATGATTGAAATTGGTGTTGACTAAAAGGTAATCCCCGTACCGGTCATGAATTGCTCGAACCTCGTCCGCGTAGAACGCATGCAGTTCCGGTCGGAGCATGTCGTTGCGCGGGTTGCCGGTGACATGGATCGGCAGGGTCTGCGGCAGTTGGGGGTAGCGGCGCCACAAGTCCGCGTTGTTTTCACCCCAGGCGAATAGATGCGAAACATAGCGAATGGCCACCGGAGACAGCCGCCTCGAGTAATAGATGTCCGGCGGCAGATGGACCAGCGCCTCTTCATCCCATGTCAGAATGGCATGCCCGATCCGGTGCATGATCTGAAACATTTTCAGGTTGCGCTCGGTCATGCTCTTGTTCAGGTAAAGCCCGCGCGGAAAGGACGCGATTCGAAAATCGATTTCGCGGTGGGAGCCGATGATGGAAGTGAAGCCCCGACGGGCGGCGATGCACGCGAGCAGCAGCTTGGGGTCCAGTTCACGCACCTGGTTTTCGACCGGGATGATCAGCGGTGCTGTGGAAGGCATGCGATTTCTCCTGCGCCGGTCAGGCCACCCGGATCCGGTAAATGGTAGCCGTGACCGGTTCGACCGCCAGGCGCGTGCGATCGTCCAGCAGCCGCTGGAAGCGAACCAGGCGCTCGGAAACCTCCGCGAGCGGCAGGCCGGGATAACGGTGGCGCTGGAATTCCGGTCGGTTGTGGGAGCCGGGCAGCATGGATTTCACGCTGCGCACCCCGTGCAATCCTTGGGATGTCAGCCAGCGCTCGCAGCGCCGCCACACGGCCTGAGATATGGGGCGAGCCTGGTCGGATGCGATCTGCTCCAGCACGTCCACCACGCGTTCACACGCCAATGGGCCGTCCTGCGCCGCCAGGTGGTGCCGCACGAGGGCACGGCGGTTTTCGCCATTCGGAGCGCCGAGCGTTCCCTCCAAAATGCGTTGCAGGGTGTCTCGAAGCTCATCGAAAGAAAAACAATTGTGGCTCAGTGTGTTGGGCAGGCGGTAGAATCCGGCGTCATAGGTGTCGTTGACGGTCACGCGGTAGCTCAGGGCCGGCACCCGCAATTCGAAAGCCTCCACCCCCGTGGTGCAGCCGTTGTGGATCAGCGCTTTCGCGCTCAACAGCCAGGGGACCACGTTGCCCTCGTTGGTAACTTTCACCCGGCGGCATTCCGCCGCGATCAGGCGGTAGGCCTCGTGGCTCTCCGTGGGATGGGGCCGGACCACGATGGTGTGGTCAGGGAAACTCTTTTCCAGCTCAGGGATCATGCGCTGGAAATCGGCGAACACGGCCAGCTTGTGGTCTCTCAGTCCTTCGGCGTACTCCCGGCTCATGCCGCGCGCGGCCCGGCCGAACTTGGGAGTCTCACCGGGGGTTTTGACGGGTTTGAAGAGATTCATGTCCGGCCCGAAGGCGTTGACATGGTTGAAATTGGTGTTGACTAGGATGAAGTCTCCGAATTCGCTACGGATTTTTTCCACATCGGCGGCGTAGTAGGCGTGCATGTTCGGCCGCAGCAGGTCGCTGCGCGGGTTGCCGGTGACATGGATCGGAATCTCCTGCGGCAGATGCGAATACCGGCGCCACAGGTCGGCATTTTCTTCGCCCCAGGCAAAAAGATGATTGACGTAACGAATGGCGGCAGGATGCAGTCGCCGCGAAAAGTAGGTCTCCGGCGGCAGATGCACGAGGGCTTCCTCGTCCCATGTGATGATGTCGTGGCCGTATTTGGCGGCAACCCAGAAGAACAGAAGGCTGCGTACGGTCATGCTCTTGGAGAGGTAGATGCTGCGGGGAAAAGAGTCGATGAGCATCTCCATTTCGCGGCGGGAACCGATGACGGAAGAAAACCCGCGCCGAGCCGCCACACAGGCGAGGAGCAACTTGGGGTCCAGCTCTCGGACCTGGTTTTCGACCGGGATCAACAGCAATGGTTTTGAGGCCGACATGGGCCGGGTCGTCTCCGAATCTGAGGATTACCTCTTCGCGTTCACTGCGGATAGCATGCGACGCAACGGGTCAGGATTTAATCCCGTCGGGTCGAATTCCTTGCAGATGGCTGCAGGATAATTCAATTTTAAATTTTCACAAATAGCCCATATAGGCATCGAATGTCAATAAAAGCATTGCATAAAACGTTATGCAATGGCATTTTTCGGCTTTATGTGCTGGTTCGTGCCTGTGTTTGGTTCTATCACTGTGCGCTTATCCAATTAACGCCCTGATCAACGGGCATAAATTATCGGGCAATTCGTTGACAATTAGAGGCATTCAAGGTAAAAAAATATGTTTTGTCCAAAAAAACCAGTAAGAAAGATTCTCGAATGATTCGTAAGGATGCTGTCTCATGGCCGCCTCGCCGCTACCTGCGCAGGTTGCATCGAAAAATCCTTGAGCTGAGAAACTGGCTCGCCCGTGAATTGGAAATTACCGACAAGGCCGGTGTCTACAGATTCCGATGTGGAACCGTGAGGGAATTCAACCGTTGCCTCAAGCTCTATTCAAAGGAACCGGGAACCATCGAGTGGATTAAGTCTGAAATGAAACCCGGCCAGGTCTTTTACGACATCGGTGCGAACATAGGAGTATACACTATTTTTGCCGCCCGGCAGGTTTCGCCCGGCGGTAAAGTGTATGCCTTTGAACCCCACGGGCCGAATTTTTCAAGACTGAGCGACAACATTGCCATCAACCGCCTGCAGGATGTCGTGGTCCCATGCAGCTTTGCATTGCACAATTCGGACGGCTACCTCAAATTTCGCTACTCGATCCCTGAACGCCGGCACATCAAACAGCCAGTTGTTCGAGGGTTCCAATGGCGAATTGAAACTAGCGGATGATCAGATTATAGAACTCAAGAATACCGTCCGGGTTGACGCGTTGATCGCCTCCAATCGTGTGGCCCCGCCTCAGCACGTTAAGATCGACATCGACGGCGACGAGTATCTCATTTTGCAGGGCATGACTTCGCTGTTGAGGTCCCCCGATGCCCCTTTGAGCATTCAAGTCGAATTGAACGAACCCCATTCGGATGCCATCATCTGCTTTTCTGCAGGATCACCATTACCATTTGGTCAAGAAACATCTCACCCGTTCCGCGGCCAGGCGCATGGGGCGATCGTCCGATCCCCTGCATACTGGATGCAACGCGATCTTTAAGCGATCTTGTAATTGGCAAGGTGCTTCCGAGAAATTAAACTTGCGATGGAGAATGTTCCGTGATTGAGGGAAAGACCATTTTCATTACAGGGGGAGCAGGATTCATCGGCTCAACCTTGGTGGGCAGGCTGGTTGAAAGGAACCAGGTGGTAATCTTCGACAACTTCTCGCGGGATTCCATCCAGAGCCGGCCATACCGGGATCACTCCAATCTCAAAATCATCAAGGGAGACGTCCTGGATTTCGAAACGTTGTGCAATGCGATGAAAGGCGCCGACATCGTGGTACACTGCGCGGCCATCGCCGGCATCGACACCGTCATCAAAAGCCCGGTCACCACCATGCGAGTCAACATGGTGGGTTCTGCAAACGTGTTGGAGGCGGCCTCACGCCTGCCCCGGTGTCGATCGGGTGGTCTGCTTTTCCACCAGCGAAGTCTTCGGCCAGCATGCCTTCTGTTCCTCCGAGACGGACAATACAGTGACCGGAAAGGTAGGCGAGGCCCGGTGGACCTATGCCGTAAGCAAACTGGCGGAAGAACACCTTGCCATCGCCTATCATCAGGAGAAATGGCTGCCCACCGTGGTGGTCCGGCCCTTCAATGTTTATGGTCCGGGCCAGGTCGGGGAAGGGGCACTCAAGACCTTCATTCAGCGGGGAATCAAGAACGAGACTATCGAAATCCATGGCGACGGAACACAGATTCGGGCTTGGTGTTACGTAGACGACATGGTCGACGGACTGCTCTTGGCGATGGCACACCCCAGGGCCGTCGGCGAATCCATCAACATCGGAAACCAGAAGGCGGTGGTTACGATTTACGGCCTGGCCAACACCGTGGTGCGGGTCCTCGGCTCCAAGTCTGCCATTCTGTTTACACGCAAGGATTACGCCGATGTGGAGCTGCGTATCCCGTCGGTCCGCAAGGCCCACGACCTCATCGGCTTCGAGGCCAAAATCGATCTGGAAGAGGGGATTAAACGAACGGCCGCCTTTTATCGTGAGGCGGAGGGATGATCAGACTCACCATCCCCTCCATCGACGATGAGGACCTCTCGTGCCGTTCGAGAGGTTCTGGCCTCCGGTCAACTGGTTCAGGGGGCCCGCGTGGCTTCGTTCGAGACACAGGTCGCCGAGCGGGCAGGAACCGACTTTGCCGTCGCCGTATCCAACTGCACGGCGGCACTCCACCTGTCGTTGCTCGCCTTGGACGTCCGAGCGGGAGACGTGGTCATCGTCACAGCCTACTCTTGGGTGGCTACGGCAAACGTGATCGAGTTGTGCGGGGCCCATCCGGTCTTCGTGGACATCCGGCCGGACACCTTCAACATGGACCCGTCGGTACTGGAGCCGGTCCTAAAACGGCTCATGGGCAACCGCGAAACCGCCCGGCGGGTGAAGGCCATTCTGCCGGTCCATGCCTTCGGCTTGATGGCGAGCATGGCTGAGATCATGAGTCTTGCCGATCGATATGGAATTCCGGTGGTCGAGGATGGGGCCTGCGCACTGGGAGCAAGTTTGGATGGGCGACCGGCAGGTTCCTGGGGAAGATTGGGATGTTTCAGTTTTCATCCTCGCAAAGCCGTCACAACGGGCGAAGGGGGGATGATCGTTGGAAACGATGGTGAGCTGATTCGGCGACTGAAGGCCATGCGCAATCACGGGCAGGACCCCCACAGCCAGTCTCCGGATTTCATTCTGCCCGGCCTGAACTATCGCATGACCGAATTCCAGGCTGCCCTCGGCATCACACAAATGAAAAAGCTGGATCATATTATCTCGAGTCGAAAAAGACTGGCACACGATTACGAGGAACTTCTGCGCGAAACCTCCTTGACGCTTCCGGCCGTTCCGCCCGGCCATTCGCCGGTTTTTCAATCGTATGTGGTTTTGCTGCCGAAAGGAGATCCCGCTTTTAGAAACGATGTCATCGCACGGCTGAAGGAAAGGGGGGTCGAGAGCGCCATCGGCACCTGGAACATGCCCATGACCTCCTTTTTCCAAGCCCGCTATGGATTCAAGCAGGGGGATTTCCCAGTGGCCGACCGCGTCTTCGCCCGGTCACTGACCCTTCCCTTGTATGCGCACATGACTCGTTACGATCAGGAAACGGTAGCCGAGAAACTGAAGGAAATTCTCAACGAACGGCAAAGGTAGCTCTTGAATACGATGGTTGAGGATACGGGAATTTTGCGGCCCATGAGACGCAGCCACGGTTCGGGCCGGTTCAAACGATCCCAGTTCGCACGCATCGGCCAGAACGTAATCATCGAAGCGGGGGTGTTGGTTTTTCACCCCGAAACCGTGGAGCTGGGAGACGGAGTCTATGTGGGCCACGGCACCATCCTGAAAGGGTACTATCGCGGCCGGATGGTGATCGGAGACGGGACCTGGATCGGTCAGCAGTGCTTCTTTCATAGTGCCGGCGATCTGAGCATCGGGCGCAACGTCGGGATCGGACCCGGAGTAAAAATCATCACGTCCTTTCACGCAGAGGAAGGTATTTCCAAACCGATACTCCATAGCCGTATTCAATTTGCACCCGTGGTGATCGAAGGCGATGCGGATCTCGGTGTGGGTTCCGTCATTCTGCCCGGCGTCCGTATCGGGCAGGGAGCGCAGATCGGGGCTGGTGCGGTGGTCGCTTCGGACGTTCCGCCGTATGCGGTCATGGCAGGCGTTCCTGCACGACTGATGCGGATGCGAACGAAAGAACCAGGCGATTGACAGCCGGGGAACCTGATCCCATTCACTCGATGTGAAGCGATTTCCTGCCATCGATCTTTGTAAAACAAACCGGCGCTTCTGCATGCAAGTGAACGCGGCGATCCGCTGGAATGAATCATCCGCCAGCTAATGGGGAGATGGATTTGTTGCCAGAAAGGAATTGTCATCCGGGGACGGCAGGCCGAGCGCTTGAAGGTAAACCCTTCCTTCTTTTTCTAAAATCTTGTCCTTGTCATATGCCACACGCGCAAGCTCCCGACCCTGCCGGCCTATCGATTTTGCTTGCTCGTAGTCATTCGCAACGGAGACGATGGCTCTGGATAATGCCTTGACATCTCGGAAAGGCACCAAAAAACCGGTGTAGCCGTCGATCACGATCTCGCTGTGATTCTCAACATCGTAGGCGATGACAGGGACTCCGCATAACATCGATTCGGCCAGGGTGTACCCCGAAAACGGACAAACGGCTAATTTGGCATGTGCGGTATAGTTGAAGACCGTATCACTTGAGCACGGCCCCAGAAAAACAATCCGATCCTTAAATGGGCTGGACGATATCCGTTGCACGATCTCTTGCCGGAGAGCGCCGTCTCCAATCATTACCAGTCGATATTCCGGAATCTTTGCCGCGACGATTTCAAAAGCGTCGATTACATCAAAGGGAAACTTGATCAAAACGAGGCGCCCGACAAACAGCACGTAAGGGAAATCCACGGGGGGCGGCGGCAATTGGCTGGGGTCGAAATTATTGAATGCGTGACTGAAATTGCTGACTCTGAGCAATGACATTTTCTCAACCGCTGCGCCAAGTGCGAATGCGTGTTCGTAGTTGTTTTTGTTTCGTCCTAGCACGAAGGTGGCATGCTTCAGCGGCACGCCAAGCAGCCAGTTCGTCAACGCGGGAGCGAAAACTCTCAAAATGGGTATTTTGGTCAATTGTCTGAAGTAAAACGGTTTCCCATTAAGCCTGCGAATCAGTTCGTAGTTTCCGGTGATATCGACGATGAATGGTATTTTGATAAGACATGAGGCGAGATAAACACGCAACGCAGGGAAATTGTGTTTGTAGGCTCGAAGGATCCCGATTTTTTCTTTGACGCAAAAATCGGAAATTTTATACGCTGAATAAAATTCGCGGAAGATCGTCGAAGTGGCTTTTAATCCGATCCCCGTTATGAATGTCATAATGTTGGGTAATTTTCGGGCAACCAGAAACAAGTCGTCTTCGACCCGGATATCATCGTTCAAAGAGTTGACAGGATCAAATAACCCAACCCAGCTGATCCAATGATTGCGAAAGGGCAGCAGAAATTCATATCCTTTTCTTTCCCATTCTTTTGCGTTAAAACCGTGTACAATAAGAACTTTGCGGTTTCCTTTGCCTGATGAAACCCAGCGCTTTCTTTTCTTCAGAACCCACGGCATGGATAAAAGAAAAAAGAAGAAGCACAAGATCACAGCCAAAACGGCGACAAGGCAGTCAATGCAGCTTAACAAGGATTTAAAAAAGTTTTTCATATTTGTCGGGAGAAAGAGGTCCCGGGAAGTCGGCTTTGTTCAAGCCATGGAAGGCACGGATATTCGATCGATTTCAGTGCGAAACAATTATTACTCCGGCAATTAAATACGGCAAGTTCAGCATTTCACGCACAGGCGGAGCGGGGTGCCCGCCGCGGCGCGCCGCAACCAATTCTTCAGGCGACTCTGCCACGCCCCAAAGCCGTCTCACGGATACCGCAGACAGGCAGCGACGACCGGCGGCTCCGTGAGGGTCGGTCCTCCGCGGCTGCCGGGGTCGGTATGGAGCGAGCTGGCTGCCGTGCGCTGGTGCGTTGCACGGGTGGTTGCGGCTCGCCGCGGCGCGGCACCCTGCTGGCCGCCTTCACCCGAACTGGGGTTGGCATATTTGATTGCCGGTTTAATAAGCAACGGATGGCGCATGTTCTCCCCAAGCCGACTTCCGTTGCTTAATCCGTTCTCCCACGCTGGTGGGCCGTTTCACGAACCGGAGGTTCAACCGACGCGATAGCCTGCCATTCATCGTTGATGAGAACTCAGATTAATTGTCAAATATTAGTCTGATATAATTTTTTGTCAATAGATTGCGGGTGCCGTGTGTTCCGGTTGCAGCTGCTGAAGAATGACCAGAACCATAAACCCGTGTAATGCAATCAGCGCATCCCCCTTAACGGATGCGCGTTTTCAGCAGGGCAAATTGATTCGGTCGCGCAGGCACCCATCAGACCTTGGGAGGCGGCTGAGCGACGGGAGGCAGTTTTGCGCTGCCGGAACGGACGAGGTGCTCAGCCAGGTTCCAGTCATAGGGCTTGTTCACGTCGAAGCCCTCCGCATCCCGGGTGAGGAAAGGCATCAGCACGGTTCCGGCAATGGTGCGGCCCTCGAATACCACGCGGGACCATGCGATCTCCAGGCTCGCGTTCTGAACGAAGACTTCCGGCAGCGCCGGGTACTGGCTGCTGTGCCAGGGCTGATCGGCAGGCCCCATCGGCAGCAGCGGCAGCATGCGCATGCCGCGCACCACCCACATCTTGGCAGGATGCTGGCTGCACTTTTCGACCGCCCGCAGCGAGTCCACTCCGGTTTCGGCGCAGAACTCGGCCCAGGCCCGCCGGATGGTTTCCGGCAGGCGAAAGGGGCTCGTGGGGCGCAGGATGCTGAAACAATCGTAGCGGCGGCCTTCATCTGCCAGCCGTTTGAGCGTGTATTCCACCCACTCGATGTCGGGGGAAGTGTCTCCGGAATACTCGGCCGGGCGCATGAAGGGCACTTCGGCACCATAGTAGCGGGCGACCTCCGCGTAGCGCTCGGAGTCCGTCGAAACGATGACCGCCGCGAAAACACCGCTCTGCAGCGCGGCCGAAATGCTGTAGGCGATCAGCGGGTGACCGGCCAAAGGCCGGATGTTCTTGTCCGGGACGCGCTTGGAGCCGGAACGCGCCGGGATGAGGGCCACGCAGGGGTGAGCATAGCTTAGGGTTTGTTGAGTTCATGGGGTTCATGGTGTTTATTGGGTGTCGAGATACCAAATGCTCAAGCTTGGTTCGGGTCGAACGTCATGATTACGTTTTTCAGGTTCGAATACACATCCAGCGCCTCGGTGCCGGGCTCGCGCGTGCCGTTGCCGGAAAATTTTACCCCGCCGAAGGGCATGTGGGGCTCGCTGCCGAAGGTGCCGGCGTTGACCACGGCCACCCCTGCCTGCACCCGGCGCGTGAATTCCAGCGCGCGGTGCACGCTGCGGGTGTGGATACAGGCCGTCAGCCCGTAGGGGGACTGGTTGGCCAGGCGAAGGGCCTCGTCAAAGCCCGGTACCCGGTAAAGGCACGTGACGGGCCCGAACAGCTCGGACACGGAAATCTCGGCGTCCGGGGCCGCGTTTTCTATGATCGTCGGCGCCATGTAGTACCCAGCCGCGTGGCCGGGGTCAGTGAGGCGATGTCCTCCGGTGAGGGCCGTCGCGCCGTCCTGCCGCGCGCGCTCCACGGCCGCCAGCATGTTCCCCAGTTGCTCGGCGTTGATGACCGGGCCAAGATCGTCGTCGTTGCCGGGGCCGACCTTCAAGCGTCGCGTGCGCTCGACCAGCCTGTTTCGGAGGTTTTCGTAGACGGCATCGAAAACGATGATGCGGCTGCCCGCCGCACAGCGCTGGCCGGCGTTGCTGAACGCCGAAAGGATCGTCCATTGGGCCGCGTGTTCGAGGTCGGCGTCATCGCAGACCACGAGCGGGTTCTTGCCTCCCAGTTCCAGGGAGACCCGCGCGAGTCGCGAGCCGGCGATGCGCGCGATCTCGCGGCCCACTCCGGTCGAACCCGTGAAGCTCACTACGGCGACCCGGTCGTCTGCGACCAGAGGCGCGCCGGCTTCTTCTCCCAACCCCTGGACGATGTTCAGCACGCCGGGCGGAAGGCCGGCTTCATGGGCGATGCGGCCGAACAGCCAGACGGTGGCCGGGGCGTCTTCGGCCGCCTTGAGCACGGCCGTGTTGCCGCACACGAGCGCCGGAAACACTTTCCAGGCCGCATTGGCTATCGGCGTGTTGGCGGCGATGATGAGGCCGGCCACTCCGATGGGATCGCGCACCGTCATGGTCAGTTTGGCGGGGATGGCGCTGGTGGTGGTGCGGCCATAAAGCCGGCGCCCCTCGCCGGCCATGAACTCGCCCAAAGCAACCGCTCCGCCGGTTTCAGCCAGGGCGGCGTTGAACGACATGCCGGTTTCAGCGGCGACCATGGCCGCGATGTCTTCCCGGCGCCGGCGCATGGCGCGGGTGACGGCCATCAGCATGTCGCCGCGGGCGACAGGCGTTTGCGCGGACCAGGCCGGAAAGGCGTCCGCGGCTGCATCGATCGCGCTGGAGACATCGGCGGAACGCGAGCGCGCCACCCGGCATGTCTCTTGGCCGGTGGCCGGGGAATGCTTTGCAAACGTTTCTCCCGTCGAGGCTTGCGCCTCGCGACCGTCGATCCAATTGCGTATCGTTTGCGGAATATCAGGCGGATGCATGGAATAAAACGTGATAATCTCTTCCAATGAGGTCGTTTTTTTGCAACCCTGCGGGAGAGGCGTTCATTCTCGATGATCGCGGCTGGAAAGCCGCTCCCACAAAAAAATTCAAGTATTCCGGGCAATGGACCGGGATACTTGAATTTTTTACCAGACCGTAAAGCCGCCGTCCACTTTCAAGTTGATCCCCGTCACGTAGGCGGACGCCGGCGATGCCAGGAAAAGCAGGGGGCCGCGCAGGTCATCGGCGGTCGCCATGCGGCCGAGAGGGACCCGGGCGCAGAACTTGCGCTTGAAGTTTTCATCCTGCCCGCCCAGGACTCCGCCTGGGGAAAGCGCGTTGACGCGCACGCCATGGGGGGCCAAATGGGCGGCGAGGTATTTCGTGAGGTTGACCACGGCCGCCTTGGATGCACCGTAGGCCGGTGGTTTGATGAAAGGGGGGTCGCTCGGGATGTGGTCGTAGAAACGCGCGTCCGGCGAGACGCTGGCATAGAGCGATCCGATGTTGATGATGGACCCTCGACGTTTTGCCGCCATGGCCGAGCCGAACACCTGGGAGACCAGAAACAAGCCGGCGGCATTCACTTCGAGAATCCGCAGGTTCACGTCCAGAGGGATTTCCTCCAGGCGGTAGCCTTTGCCGTCGGCCGCCGGTGGGGCATCGATACCGGCGTTGTTGACGAGGAGGGTCGGAGTGCCGAACCGCTGCTCGCATCGGGCGAGCGCCGCTTCAAGCTCAGGGCGGCTGCAGACGTCCGCGAATGCCAGTGCCAGCCGCTCGGGCCCGAAGCGCGCCTGAACGTTCTGGAATTCAGATGACGCCGGCTGCCCGGGTCGATCCAGGGCCAAGACCCGCGCACCGGCGGCGAGCAGCGTTTCCACCCATATCGGCCCCAGCTTGCCCAAGGCGCCGGTGACGACACCGACCTCGCCGCCGAGGTTGAAGATCTCCATCAGGCGACCTTTTTCCAGTTTTCCGCTCCGTTGAGGGCCTCGAAGGTTAGGGCGTCGTCGGCCTTGAGCGCAACCCGCGTGGTGCGGCCGATGACCTTGTCGATCTCATAGGGCTGCAGCGCGCCGCCGGGCGACTTGATGGCGATGTCCTCCCGCCGGATCGCATGGCCCGCCGGCAGATCCCGCGCCGCCACCAGCTGCTTACCCATCTTCACCATCGGGGTCACTTCGCTCTCGTACACGCGCTTGACCCCGTCGCCCATCGCCACCCGCACCCGCCTGAGATCGCGCACCATCTTCTGAAAACCGATCGGCTCCAGCGAGAACGCATGGTCGGTCCCTTTCCAGGTGTGGTTCAACGTGAAGTGCTTCTCCACCACCCGCGCCCCCAGCATGTAGGCCGCCACCGCCATCGCAATCCCGTTGTCGTGCGAGGACAGCCCCACCACCGCCTGCGGAAAACGCTCTCGGAACGTGGTGATCACCTTCAGGTTCAGTTCCTCGAAAGCCGCCGGATACCCCGCCGTGCACTGCAGCAGGCACAGCTGCGGGTTGATCGGCATGATCGCGTCGTAGGCCCGGTTCACGTCCGGCATCGCCCCGCCCCCGGTGCTCAAAACGATCGGCTTACCCACTTTGGCCATGTAGGTCAACAGCGGAGTGTTCTTCAGGTCCCCGGAGGCCACCTTAAAGGCCGGCATCTCCAGCTTGGCCAGAAAATCCACGCTGGGAAAGTCGAAGGCCGTGGCGAACATCGTCACCCCGATCTCCTTCGCGTAGGCCTTGAGCTCCTTGTACTCGCTCTCCCCGAACTCCAGTGCCTCGCGGTGCTCGCCGTAAGTCGCCCCGTAGCTGTTCTCGTTGTCGTAGGGCTTCTCGTAGCCGGCCTTGGTGTAGAGGCTTCGGTTGTCGCGCTTCTGGAGCTTCACGGCGTCCGCCCCGCACTCCTTGGCCACCTTGAACATCTCCATGCAGGTCTTCAGCTTGCCCTGATGGTTGTGACCGATCTCCGCGATCGAATAACAGTCGGTGCTATCGTCGATCGCCTGACCGTTGATGACTAATCTGCGCATGGTATTTCCTCCTTGGACGTGAGATCTAATTGTGGATTCCAATTTTTCCGCATCCGCGCCGGCCGCCCTCTGCCATTCCATGCCGCGCGTCAGAAGGTCAAATCCTGGCTGCGATGGGATCCCGGAGCTGGAACAACCCGGAAGGCTGTTTGATCAGGATGACCGCTCCCCTCCTTCAATTGATAGGCCCAGTCCGCGCATTCCAACAGGGTCGGCTGGTGCGAAATCGCCAACATGGTGATGCGTCCCCGAAGTTGCTGCAGGGTGGCGCAGATCTCCTTTTCCGTCTTGGGATCCAGCGCGGTGGTGGCCTCGTCGAGAATCAGCAGCTTGGGGTGCTTCACCAGCGCGCGGGCAATCGCAATGCGCTGCCGTTGTCCCCCTGATAACATGCCACCGCGCTCTCCGACAACAGAAAAAACGCCCTGCGGCATCGCCTGAACGAATTCCCAGGCACCGGCGGCTCGCAAGGCTTCTTCCACGTCCTGCTGGGTGACGGTTTTCTGCCCGAGGCTGACGTTCTGCAGGACGCTGTCGTTCAACA
Organism: uncultured delta proteobacterium; assembly: GCA_963716325.1. GTDB lineage: Bacteria > Desulfobacterota > Desulfobacteria > Desulfobacterales > SpSt-501 > SpSt-501. Next base: position 17,849 of record CAVQTH010000060.1, read on the forward strand.
GCAGGCTTTCCTGAGTGACGTAGCCGATCATCTGCCGCCAGCGGTGAATGTCTACCTGGGCCATGGGCAGTTGATCGATCCAGACTTCCCCCTGCTGCGGCCGGAGCAGGGCTATCAGCAGGTCGGCGATGGTCGTTTTGCCCGAACCGGATGGCCCGCACAACACAGTCAGCATCCCGGCCGGTATTTCAAGAGAGGCATCCGTCAGCACGCGCCGCTCATCGTAGGCGAAGCCGACACCGTCCATGTGAATGGAGACCTTGAGCTCCGGCTCAATGCTTCCGGTCAGGACCTCGCGTGCCTGGCTGGCGGTTTCGATTTTACCGATGAGGGACCAATAGGCGGAATCATACTCGGCCAGGTTCGCGTATTCATTTTGGATCTTCTGGACCTGCTTGAGTATTTTGCCGATGAAAAAGATCATCGCCATGATGGAGGCGAGTGAGAGATTCCAGTACGACAGGGCGGCATAAAGGCACAAAACCAAGAAGGCCATGATGAGCGGTTCTTGAAAAGAGCCCAGCGCGGCTTTGCTGAGAACCTGTTTCTGAAGCGCCCGATTCAGTTTCCGGGTGCGATCGGTCAGGACTGCGCTTGCCGATTTTCCCGGGCCATTGATTTGAGGGGCTTGATCGATATGAGAATATCCGTCATCTGGGCGACCAGGTCCTGCATGTGCGTTGTTTGCTCTGGCCGGCTCGGCGCGTTTTCTTGATCAGGCGCCTCAAAACGACGAGAATGAAAAATCCGCCTCCGCATGCCAGCAGTGTGGCTTTCCATGATACCATAAACGCCAGGGCGACGTAGATCAAGGACTCGATCACCATGGCCGCCATTTTGGCGCCGAAGTGAAACGCGGTGGATGCGCGATGGGCCTCGAAAGCGATCCCGTTGGTGAGCTGGCCGATGGGCTGGCGGATGAAATATTCCCACCGGCTGGCAAAAAGCGACCGCAGCAGGGTCATGCGCATTTCCGTGGCAATCAGCGCGACCGTGTAGCCGATCTGCTTGTTTGCCAGGAACAGCAGAACGCATTTCAGAATGATGCAGCCGACAAACAGCGACAGCAGGGCTGCAACGGTGGGGCTCAGGCCGATGGCTGCCAGCACGCTTTGCACGACCTGGTCGAGAAGCGAATTAAGTTCCGACGAAACGCCGCCGCCGCTCGCCTGAATTTTCTGGTTGAAAACCGTATTGAGCAGTGGCAGCAGGGCCGAGACGCCGAACCCCTCTGAAATGCCGGCGAAAGAGATGCCCAGCAGGGTCAGCAGGGTGCGCCATGGATATTGCCGAGCAAGCGTGAGTAATAGCTTCATGAGAAGGTGCGAGTTTGTCGTTTCAATGATACCGGCGTTGAATTCGGAAGCAATGCCGCCGCCCCGTCATGCCAGACCGCCCGCCGTTTGCAGGTCGGCAAACGCGTTGCCGATCGTGTCGATTTGCTCCGGCGTATGCCCCGCGCTGACGCTGCAGCGCAGCAGGGAACTGCCGTCCGGAGTGGCCGGCGGCAGCACGAGGTTGACATAAACCCCGCGCTCGATCAACCCGGTCCAGCCTGCGAACGCCTTTTCGCGCTGGTCGAATCGGACGGCGATGATGGGGCTCGGTTCAGGGCTCAGATGAAGACCCAACCCGCTCAACCGGGCATAGAGGCGATGAGAGTTATCCCACAACCGTTGCCGCAAGTGTGGCTGTGCGCCGAGGATTTTCAGGGCCGCGCGGGTGGAAGCGATGATGGAGGGCGAGGATGAGGCCGTGAACACATAGGGGCGGTTGGCAAACCGGATGAGATCGAGCTCCGGGTGGTCGCTGGCGCAGTAGCCGCCGATCGCGCCCAGGCTCTTGCTGAAGGTGCCGATGATGAAGTCCACGTCAGCCTCAACCCCCGCTTCCTCCGCCATGCCCCGGCCTTTCTCGCCGAGCACGCCGAGGGAGTGCGCCTCGTCGACCACAAGAAATGCGCCAGGGTAGCTGCGCTTCACCGCCGCGATGTCGGCCAGCGGCGCGCGGTCACCGAGCATGCTGTAGATCCCCTCTACGACGATGAGGGTGTTTTCGATGCGGCCGCCCAACCGCCTAAGGCGCTTGTCCAGGTCGGCGGCGTCGTTGTGGCGGAAGCGGATGATTTCAGCGCCGCTCAGGCGGCAGCCGTCGTAAATGCTGGCGTGGCAGTCGCCGTCGATCACGAACACGTCGCCCGGTCCGGCCAGCGTGGAGAGCATGCCGAGGTTGGCCACGTATCCGGTGGAAAAGACGATGACTCCCCGGCGGCCGAAGAAATCGGCGAGGTCCCGCTCAAGTTGGGCGTGAACGGCATAGCTGCCGTTGGCCGCGCGCGATCCCGTGGTCCCCGTACCTTGAGTGCGGACCGCATGGCAGGCGGCTTCGATGCAATCGGGGTTGAAGGTGAGCCCCAGGTAGTTGTTGGTGCCGGCCAAAATGAGCGAGCGGCCGTTCACAACCGCTTCGGTGGCCGAGACCACCCGGTCCATTACCACGCTGATCGATTGAATTCCGCTTTCGGCCAAGGCCCGGCGGGTGGCTGCCAGTTGCTGGAATTTGTCGAAGATGGCCATGGTTAATTGTCTCCGATGATGCGTTGCAGCTGAACCGTAAAATCCCTGACCGTGCGGATATCGGGCAGGATGTTCAGCGGAACCGAAACGTCAAAGCGATCCTCCACCTGTTCGATGAGGTTCATCACCTTCAGCGAGTCAAACTCAAGGTCCGCCACCAGATCGGTGTTCTCGCGGACCTCCCGGCCTTCAGGGGCCAGCGGTTTGACAAGCTCAATCACGAGCTGCAGGATGCTGTCGTAGGTGTGCATGATCGATCCTTTGCGACGTTTCTATTGTCGTACCGATTGACCGTTTTAGCGTATGGCATAACGGCTCATGCCTCGGTGATCCAGCTGCCGTCTTTGAGGCACTGCAGGGTCCGCTGCATTCCATCGTCGAGAAGAACCCTCGGTTTCCAGCCAGTGGCGGCCCGTAAAGGAGCATCATTGCACACCCAATCGGCGTGAGTCAATTCCCGAACCTTGCCGGGCGTCAGCATCGGGCGGTAGCCGAACACGCGCGCGCCCGAAAGGTTGACGCAGGCGGCGATGTGGAGCAATCCGCGGGGTACTCTCAGCTGCCGGACGGGTTTGCGGATGCTGCGCGATACCGTGCGGATGAGGTCTTGCCAGGCATATCCTCCCGGTCGTCCGTCATGAATCTCGAAGGGACCGGTGGGCCAGTCCGCCATTTCCAGGAAGTGCCGAACGGCGTCGGCCAGATCGTCGACGTACAACAAGGAGAACCGAGACGCAAGGGGTCCCAGAACCGGTGCCCAACCGTGCTGCATGCATCGAACCAGGGGAAGTGTTTCACGATCTCCCGGTCCGTAGACGGCGGGGGGCCGCACGGCCGCCCACATGAGGCCGGACGCTCCGGACCGCAACACATCCTCGCCGCCGCGTTTGCTGGCACCGTAGGCGGACAGCTGCGGCTCGCGTGCCGCCAGGGACGATATCAACAAAAAGCGCGGCAAAGGGTGCAATTCCCTCGCTGCTTGCACCAGCCGCGCCACGCCTTCGACATTGACCTGGTTGAATTGAGCTGCCGAAGCCCCTCGCACGGCGCCGGCGCAATGCACCACTGCCGTCACCCCGGCGACGAGGCGTTTCAGGCTCTCCGGATCCTCAAGGCTTCCTTGAAACCACCGCAGCCCGGAATCGCCATGGTCCGTCCGGCGATGCGGCGGGGCGGAGCGACAAAGCGCATTCACGGCCCATCCTGCACCCAGCAGGCGTTTGAGCAGGGCGGCTCCGATGAAGCCTGTGGCCCCCGTCAGGGCCAGCGTTCGGGGCATGGGTACTTTCATAGCACACCGGCGATCACCCCTTCATCGATCGGGAGGGATGATCGCCGGCTAAATATCTCTTGAATGGGCACTCGGAATCCTGCGCGAATGACAGCGCAAGCCGACCCTCAGTCCTCAGCCTGCCTTGCGCCGCCGAATGTAAAGCTCATCGCTTGCCCCGGGCTGTTCGGTCTTACCGTCTTCGACCCGCTGCAAGAAATCCTTCTTGGCGCCCGACCGGGAGAGCTTGCCCGAAGTGGTCCGCGGCAGGGTGTTTCGGACCACCAGCTCGATGAAGCATTCGATGCCCAAGTCCTGACGGATCAGGGCCTGGATGCGGGTCGAGAGCTCCATCCGTTTGACGAGGTTGGACTCCCGGCACTCGAGCACCAGCACGGCTTTGTCCTCTCCATCGGAGGCCGTCACCGAAAACGCGGAGGCATCACCGGTTCTGATTTCCGGCTGACTTTCGGCGATGTATTCCAGGTCCTGCGGCCAGATATTTCGCCCGTTGATGATGATCAGGTCTTTCTGCCGGCCGGTGATAATGAGGCTGCCATCGACGATGTAAGCCAAGTCGCCGGTGTTCAGCCACCCCTCGGGAGAAAGCACTTCGCGGGTCAGGGCTTCTTCGCCGAAATACCCGGACATGACGCTGGGACCACGGACGAACAAGGTGCCCACATGCCGCTCCGGCAACGCTTGACCGTCGGAGCCGCGGACTTCCACATCAAATCCCGGCAGCGGGAAACCGCAGGTGACGAAATTCTTGGACTTGCCTGAAGAGTTCCATGCATTTGCATTGACCGGCTCGGCTCTCTGTTCATCCGCCAGCAGTTCGGGGTCGACGGTGTCCAGCTGAATCCCCAGGTCCAGTTCGGAGAAACTGACCGCCAGCGAGCACTCCGCCATGCCGTAGCAGGCGGCGAAGGCTTTCGGGTTGAAACCGCTGGGCGCGAGCATGTCCGCGAACCGGGCCAGCGGCTCGGGGCGGATGGTCTCCGCGCCGACACCGGCCAGGCGCCACGAAGACAGGTCGAACTGACCGGCCGTTTCTTCGCGCAGCCGTTGAACGCAGAGTTCATAGCCGAAGGGCGGGCCGAAGGAAACCGTGGCGCGGTTTTGTGAAATCAGCGCCAGCCACAGCCGCGGCCGCATTCCGAAATCCCTGGTTTTCAGGTAGTCGACCGATGCCTGGGCTGCCATCGGCGAGAGCACCAAGCCGACCAGCCCCATGTCGTGGTAATACGGCAGCCAGGACATGCTGCGGTCGCCGGGACGCGCCTTGACCCCGTCACGGATGATGCTGGCCAGGTTGCTCATCACGGTTCTTTGAGTGATCATGACCCCGCGCGGGAACCGCGTGCTGCCGGATGTGTACTGGAGATAGGCCAGTTCGTCCGGGCCCGATGGGGATATGGGGGCGTTTGATCGTGAAACTTCCGAAAATTGCTCGGGAGTCCCGACGAACGCCAGCGGCAATCCTTCGGCGGCCTCGCTTAAAAAGGATAAAAACATGCTCGGAGCGATGGCTACCTGAGCCCGGCAGTTCAGGAGCAGGCGCCGGAGTTGTGCCACATATGACTTGTGGCCGCCCAAATGGATCGAGGCGGGCAACGGCACCGGCACCATCCCGGCGTACTGGCAGGCATAGAAAAAGCGCAGAAAATCGGGGTAGGTCTCGGCGACCAACGCCACCCGGGAACCGCGCTCCAGATTCAACCCCAGCAGCTGGCGGGCGATGTCAACGGCATCCTCCCGCAGCACCGCGTAGGGTAGAATCGCTTCAAGCTGCCCCCTTCCGTTGTAAAAATTCGCCCCCGTCTGACCCCGTGCAGCGTAATCCAGTGCGTCCGCCAACGTAGCGAAATCGCCGGGTCTCAGAGGTAAATTATTTTCGGTCGGTGTCGCCTCCATAGTAATCCACTATCCTTTTAGGTTTCTATTCAGGATTCGAATTCCGTTCCGCTCCAATCCGCTTACATCGCTGACGATATAAAACCCCAGTTGGACTATTTCGTCCACCGGAGCCGAAACCGGAAAATCAAATTTCATTAGATTTATCTCAATTGATTTGGAATGTCAAATCCCAGGATCTTTTTTGCCCTTTCAAGATGGCGATTATAGTCCGAGCACCTTGAAAACGCTAACAAAAAAAGCGACAAACTAATAAACCATGTTTTTCCGAATTGCAAGGGATTGTTTAAAAAAATAAAATCAGCTTGAAAAATGCATTAACTTGTGAAAGAGTCACTCGTCTTAATCGCTCGCAAAGTGCCGTCCAGCGCGGTTTTGCCGAGAATGGGTTTTCGGAGGCGCCTTCGATGGCCAAACGGCTCAGGCGGATCAGAGGCCTCCAAACGCGTTTGGCACCACCTGTTGTGGGATAACCCGTCCGAGCCCCTGCCGGGAGGATACAGGCCGCAGCCGGCCCCATTGCGAGCGGGGTCTGTTTTCCCTAACGCGAGGATCCGGTTTCTGCAGCCATGCATCCGTTATTAAAAACAGGGCTATCGGCATTTTAACCCAGAAAGTTTAGCCTTTCCAAATCCAAGCCAATTTTCTATCCTTAATATATACCGCATAAACAACAAATACTATGACGACCCAAAGCTACCAGCCGTTTACAGCAGTGATTCTTGCGGCCGACCGAACGGGCGAGGATCCAGTCGCGCGTGCGGCAGGAGTACCCTGCAAAGCGCTCGCCCCGGTCGGCGGGCGCCCCATGCTGTTTCGGGTGCTGGATGCGCTGGAGGCGTCCAATCTGGTTAACACCTGTATGGTTTGTGGGCCGCCGGCAGCCATAGTCGATCGTGCGCCGCTGGTCCGGCAGCGGCTGTCCGCTTCCGGCATGAAATGGCTGGCCCCCCAGGCCACTCCCAGCACCAGCACCCTGGCGGCGCTCAACTCAATCACCGAAGGGACCCCGGTGCTTCTGACGACGGCCGACCACGCCCTTCTCACACCCGCGATGGTCGATCATTTCGGCCGTGAAGCGCTCGCGACCGGTTGCGACGTGGTGGCGGCCTTGGCCTCACATGCGCTGGTCATGGCCCAATACCCGGGAATGCGCCGCACCCGGACGCGCTTCAGCGACGGGGCGTTTTGCGGCTGCAACCTGTTTGCCTTTCTTACGGCCGAGAGCCGCACGGCGGCAGACCTCTGGCGGCAAGTCGAAAACGATCGCAAGCGGCCGCTCAAAATGATCGGCCGCTTGGGCTGGATGGTGGTGCTGCGCTACCTGCTGGGGCGGTTGTCTCTGAAGGATGCGGTGAGGCTCATCTCCGAGCGGATGGGGCTCAAGGTCGGAGTGGTCATCCTGCCGTTCCCGGAGGCGGCCGCCGACGTCGATTCGGTCAGCGACTGGCATTTCGCAGAGGCCATCGCCGCCCGGGCCGGACGCTGAATGCAGAGACGGAGGTAAACCGGTGATCCTGCAGCGGTACATCATATCGGAGATTCTCAAGCCGGCGGCGGCCATTCTAACCGTACTAGTCATCATTTTTGCAAGTTATAGCGCGGTCACTTTCCTGGCCCAGGCCGTCGCCGGCTCGCTCCCGCCGGGAACGGTGGGAATGCTGATTCTGCTGCGCATCGGAATGGCGCTGGAAATCCTCCTGCCGACCACCTTCTACCTGTCGGTCATCATCGCCCTGGGGCGCCTCTACAAGGATTCCGAGATGACCGCCCTTTCCGCCTGCGGGGTGGGCATTGCCGATGTGTTGAAGCCGGTCTTCATGCTGTCCCTGCCGCTGGCAGCCCTGGCGGCTTGCGCCTCGCTTTACATCCGCCCGGAAGCCTATGAAAAGATCTACCAGATTCAGGACCAGGCCCAGGCTCAATTCGACATCTCGCGGCTGGAAGCCGATCATTTTCTCGACGTCCAAAGCGGCAAATACGTTTTTTTTGCCGAAGGGGTCGGCAACAAACAGGAGGGGGCGCAGCAGGTGTTCATCCGGATCGAGGAAGGCGCCAACCGTCAGGTGATTCAGGCGCAACGGATGATCCAGGGCGAAGCAGAGCGCGATGGACAGCGTACGCTCTATTTTCGCGAAGGGATGCTCTACGAGTTTCCGACCAGCGGTCCGGGCGGGAAAATCACGCGTTTCGACCAAGCGGAATACCCCATGCCGGTTGAAAACACTGCCCGCTATCGGCGCAAATCCGCTTCCACGCTGCAGCTCATCGGCTCCCCGCGACAGGAGGACATCGCCGAGCTTCAATGGCGGCTGTCCACGCCGCTGTCCACCATTCTGCTGGCGATGCTCGGCGTCCCCTTGAGCAAAAGCAACCCGCGCAGGGGCAAATATGCCAAGCTCGGGGTTGCCATCGTCATCTTCGCCTTTTATTACCAGATGTTTGTGATCGCAAAAACCTGGGTGGAAAAATCCCTGGTTTCGCCGCTGATAGGGATATGGTGGGTGCCCCTGGTGCTGACGCTGTTGGCCGTCTTTTTTCTGTGGAGGACGGGGGAAGTGTTTTACCAAAAATGAGTGAACAGCTCAAAATCATCGATCGCTATTTAGGCCGGAACACTCTGCAGGGGTTTTTGCTGGTCCTTTCGATGCTGGTCGTGATTTTCAGTTTTCTGGAACTGCTGATCCAGATCAACGATCTCGGCAAGGGGAGTTACCGCCTGCCGGACGCATTCCTGTTTGTGGCGCTGACGATCCCCAAGCGCGTCGTCGACCTCATGCCGGTCGCGGCCCTCCTTGGCAGCATCGTTTCCCTCGGCCTGCTGGCCGATCACCAGGAGCTCACCGCCATGCAGGCGGCCGGCATGTCCGTTCAGCGCATCGCCTTTTCGGTGCTGGGGACGAGCATCGTGCTCATGCTGACGGCCATCATCCTGGCCGAGTTCGTTGCTCCCCCGCTCGACCAGAGCGCCCGCTTCATGCGATCCCGGGCGATCTACGGCAAGGCGGTCATCATGCAAAAGGAAGGTTTCTGGGTGCGCCACGGGCAGGCCTTCGTCCATGTGGGTCGGACCTTCGGCGGGGGGGGCGCCGCTGATATTGAAATCTACGAACTCGACGAATCGGGGCGCCTGAGGCGGTTCGTTGCGGCCAAGCAGGCGTCCATCCAGGATGGCCAGGATTGGCTGCTGACGGATATTCAGGCAAAAAAGTTCGATGGTGAGACCGTTGCCGTATACCCCATGGACCACTACCGGTTGACGTCCTTCCTGACACCCGCCCAGGTGTCCATCCTCGAGTTACCTCCCGACAGCCTCTCGCTTTCGGATTTGTGGGGCTTTGTCCGCAGCCTCAACCAGCGGTCCGAGAACTCGAAGGCCTATGCCCTGGCGTTTTGGCAGAAGGTCTGCCTTCCGGTGACCACCGGCATCATGGTGCTGCTTTCCCTCACCTTCATCTTCGGCTCCACACGCATCCGCAACGCCAGCCAGCGGATTTTCATTGGAATGCTGGTGGGGGTGCTGTTCTATCTCACCAACCAGATCGTCGGGCACGTGGGCCTGATTCTCGACCTGCCCCCCCTTCTCACGACGCTGGGCCCGGTGAGCGTCATTCTGCTGGTGGCGCTGAGACTCCTCCGCAAAGCCTTTTAGCATCAGATTCGGATTTCTGATTCCGGGATGAACCGATCGCTGTCGTGATCCAGGGCGTGGTCTTGACAGGTGGTGAGCCAGCCGGTGGAGGTCGGGGTGATGCGGAAGACACGAAAGGCAGCCCGACGAAGGGGGTCCCGGCGGTTCGCCGAGGCCGAGGATACGCCCAGCACCGGCACGCTGCCGGAAGGGCCGGGCAGATCTGCGCGGGACCGGCGGTGGGAGTGGCCGTGAAGAATGAGCTCGGCGCCGTGCTGGCGGAGGAGTGGCAGAAAGCTCTCGGCGTCCGTCAGTCGCTTGTGGGGGGAAACGGCGTTCGGCACCGGCGGATGGTGGATCAGCAGGACGCGGTAGAGGTTGCGGCGGGCGGTTTCGGACAACACCTCGGCGCAACGTGCCAGCTGCGAGGCGCCGATGCTGCCGGCGGCCGACAAGGGTCGCGTGGGCCGGGCCGTGGAGATGCCGATCAGTGCGACAGGGCCCCGGATCCTGAGGGTCGGGAAACATGGCCGAGATCCGGTTTCAGCGGAATCCGGTGCCATGTAGTCGGCCCAGTGTGCGTACCCGTCATTCCATGCCGTGGGAACCAGCGCGTCATGGTTGCCCGGAACCACGAACACGTTTTCAGGCGGACCCAGGCCCTGCAGGTGCCGCCGGGCTTGCTCAAACTCGGCGGGCAGGGCCAGTTGCGTCAGGTCTCCGGTCACGACGATGTGGCCGAAACGCGTCGCTTGCACGGCCTGAGTCAGGGCGTGGAGGACTTCTATGCGGTGCTCGTACCGGCGGCGTACGTTCCAGCTCAGGTAGCTGAACGCACGTTTGTTAAACCAGCGCGAGAAAGCAACGCCGGTCGGGCGGCACAGGTGAAAGTCGGAGATGTGAATCAAAGTGAACGCGCTGCGCGTTGTTCCTGGCTTTACAAAACTCATGAGGGCATATATAAACCACGACGCTTTGCATTTCAACGCCAGAGGTGTTGACTTTCGAAGAAATCCATCAACATCGACGCGATCGCGCGACGTTGATCATTGCCGCGGTTCCAACTACCGGCTGAACTTTGCAATGAGCTTGTCGTTGTCCACATCCAGCGTAGAAGATGGCGTTGCCGACCGGCCGGGAGATGTCCCGGCCGGCCGCGGGCCTTGGCGCGTGGGGGTGATCAGCAATCCTTTGAGCGGCGGGAACCGGCGCGGCGGGCTGAACGGCATTCGCCGCTTTTTGCTGGACTACCCCGATATCCCGCATCGCGAGGTCTGCACCGCGGAAGAAGTCCAGGCGACCCTCGCTGACTTCGCACGCAACGATTTGAACCTGGTGGCGGTGAACTCCGGCGACGGGACCATTCAGGCGGCGCTGACCGCACTTTTTAATCATCGCGCGTTTCAGCCGTTACCGTTGCTGGCGCTTCTGTGCGGCGGTACGACCAACATGACCCACCAGGATCTGGGGCTGCGCGGTCAGCGGGTCGCCGCCCTGCGGCGGCTGATGAACTGGGCGCATCACGGGGAGGGGGAGGCGCTGGTTCGGCGGAGGTCGATCCTGAAGGTACAGTCCCCCTCCTGCCCGCATCCGCTATACGGTTTATTTTTCGGGGCCGCCTGTATCTTCAAAGGCATTCAGTTTTTCCACTCGAGAGTCCACCGGATGGGGTTGAGCGGCGACCCCGCCCACCTGCTGATCCTGGCGCGGTTTCTCTGGGCGCTGGCCCGGCGGCAGGACGCACTGGTGGCGCCCGTGTCCACCGCCATCCGCGCGGACCGCTCCGGTGCAATTTCGAAAAACGTTCTGCTGCTGCTGATCACCACGCTCGACCGGTTAATTTTGGGCTTGCGGCCGTTTTGGAGCCAAGGCGGCGGACCGCTGCGACTCACCGCCGTCAGCGCCGGACCCCGGCGGCTGCTGCGCGCGCTGCCCGCTCTGATTAATGGCCGCGGCACTTCATGCGCTACGCCCGATAACGGCTATCTCAGCTGTAACGCCCGCGAAATCCAGTTGGAAATGGACGGTGGGTTTGCCATAGACGGTGAGCTTTTTTCCGCCGACCCGCGTTCGGGTCCGGTCCTCATTCAGGACGGGGGCGTCGCGGACTTTTTAAGGTTGTGAGCATGCCCATTCCCGAGCCGATGATGTGCTTGATCCGCGGCAAGGCCGCCCAACCCGCTGCGGATGCAGTGAAGGCCTTGGCGGAGAGGGTGTTGGCCCAACACGGAGAATCCGTGCAGGCCATCGTCTTCTATGGATCCTGCCTGCGCTCGGGGGATGATCGGGGCGGGATGGTGGACCTTTATGCGGTCGTGGACCGCTACCGCAGCGCCTATGGATCGGGGGTATGGGCCCTTCTGAACAAACTCCTGCCGCCCAATGTATTCTATCTGGAAATTTCCGCTGACGGTCGCGTGGTGCGGGCCAAGTACTCCATCCTGTCCCTGGCCGACCTGGAGCGCGGGGTCTCGCCCGCCTGGTTCCATTCCTATTTGTGGGGCCGGTTCGCTCAGCCCACGGCGCTCCTCTATGCGCGCAGCCCTGAGGCGGCCGAGCGGGTGCGCGCGGCGTTAGGCCAGGCGGTCGTGACCTTTCTGAGCCGGGTGATCCCCTGCCTGCCCGCGCAGTTTTCCGTCAAAGATCTATGGCTCAAGGGGCTTTCGTTGAGCTACCGCGCCGAGCTGCGGGCCGAGCGGCCTGAAAAGGTGGCCGGCCTGTTTCAGGCCTCCTCGGACTATTACGAGGAGATCACTGCGGCTGCGCTGCCGGTGCTGCCGTTTCCCGCCCATCGCGTCGAAGGGCCTGCGGGCGGCTATGAATCCCGCATTTCGTCCGGGCGACGGACGATCTGCCGGGCAGGGTGGAAGGTCCGGTCTCTTCAGGGCAAGGTTCTTTCGCTGTTGCGGCTGCTGAAGGGGGCCTTCACGTTCGCCGGGGGGTTGGACTACATCCTGTGGAAGATCGAGCGCCATACTGGGGTAGCCGTGGAGGTGCCGCCGCGCCTGCGGCAGCATCCGATTTTAGCTCTCTGTGTGCTGTCCTGGAGGCTCTACCGCAAGGGTGCCTTCCGATAAACGGCATGCGGCGCTCTATCATGGGATGCGGCATGGAAAAAGGGCAGGGCCGGCAGAGGGCGTGCGGCGTTACACTCCTGGCCGCGTGCCGTTTATGAAGGCAAGGATCGCTTTTTCCTGATCCGCCGGAAGGGATTTGAGCCGGATGCCGATGCCGGCGGGTTCGTTGCGAAGGATCTCGCCGTTCAGGATCAACGGCCTTTCCAGGCCAGGCAAGCGGCAGCTGATGCGGATCGGTTTGCCCGGGGGATAGGATCGCTCGGTCTTGATGAACATGCCGACCGTGCTGATGTCGGTGATGGTGCCGTCAAAGGTGTTGGCATCGAGGACACACACGGCGCGCAGCCGGCAGGACGTGCGCTGCATCTGGCGGATCAGAGCGTCATCGTCATCCAGCGTGAGGGTCGTTACCATCGCTTCGCTGAAGGGGAAATCGAGCATCTGCTCCAACAGTCGCGTCTGCTGCTCTTCGGACATTTCCATAACCAACTTGAAAAGATGGGTGGTGATGCGGTCCCCCAGCAGCTGCTTGAGAAGGATCAGCTGCTTGTCCCTCGGCAACTCATCCACCAGGGTGAAGAGGCGGCCCGTGGTGCTGAATCGCCCCAGGCGCGCAGCCATCTCTTCCATGCGACGTCTCCTACAGGCCGGCCCGTTTGAAAAGCCCGGTCAGGTCCATCTGGTTGATCGTGTCGCTCACCAGTTCACCGACCACCTTTTCGGCATCGGCCTTTTTCATGAACATGACCCGTTCGGCGCTGCCGGTGACCGCCTGCATGCTGAGCAGGGTTCCATTTTTCAGCAGCCGGGCCTCGTAAGCGACCGATGCACTCCACTTCCGGTCTCCGAAATCCAGCTGGAATTCATTGAGCACCACGTTCAATTCCGCGTCGGCGTTGGCCCCCGGCGGCATCACCTTCACCCCGGAATCCTCCAGCCGATAGCGCAGGATTTCAGTGAACAGAGGGCCGAGGGGATAGGCCCCCCTGAGCTCGTTGCCCCGGCCGGGCTTTGAAACCGTCAGGGCGTACACGTCGGAAAACCCCTCCAGCTCCTCCCGGGCGCTTGGGGTGAGAAACGCCCTGTTTTTACGTGCGTCCTCGAAGACGACCACAACGCTGCGCGGGATAGGGCCTCCAGCCAGCGCCGGCAGCTGATACTGGACGTTCATCACGTTGGAGGAGGCGCAGGCGGCTGCGAGAATACCGAACGCAACCCAGGCCCCATATCCCCATTTTTGCAACCGATGCATGTGTGCCTCCCCGGAAATGGGCCGAACGCAACCCACATCCCATTTTAACTTTTTGGTGAAGACGGCTTAAGGTCAGGAAAGTATGGCGGAAAGTCCTGGGCCTGTCAAGCCGGGGCCGGCCGGCGGTTTAAGGACGAGTCGCGGCCCACGACATCAGGCCAGGTTCATCACTTCCATCACGCCGTCCATCAGATCGGCCACCAGCAGCTTGTTTCGAAAAGGGGTCCCCTTTTTCAGAATGATCTTGGCGGCCTCTGCGCATTCCAAAGACGCCAGAAAAACCACGGAGAAGGGTACCGTCCCCAAGGCGGTCTCGGCGCCCTTGAGCGGCAGGTTCTGCGGTTCGCCATAGATCAGTCGCAGGCCCCGGTCTTCGGGGAAAATGGTGGTGACGTGGCCGGATGCCCCGGCGACCGCCGCGGATACCATCGGCCGGCCGAGACGTCGGCAGGCGTTTTCCACCATGAAGCGCGCGGGCAGATTGTCCAGGCAGTCCACGACCACATCGCACGCGGCGAGCCGTTCGCCGGCGTTTTCCGGGCTCAGAAACTCGGCCGACGCGGTGCATTCAACCGACGGGTTGATCTGGTCAACCCGCTGGCGAGCGGCCTGCGCCTTGGGCTGTCCCAGGTGGGCAATGGTGCTGAGGAGCTGGCGGTTGAGATTGCTCTCCTCGAAGCTGTCGCCGTCAATGAGCGTCAAGCGGCCCACACCCATGCGGGCCAGGATTTCGGTCACCGCACCGCCCAGACCGCCCAGGCCCACCACGGCTACGCGCGCCTTCAGCAGCGTCGCCTGGTCGGCGAGGGAGAACGTCCGCATGTTCCGTGCATAGCGCTCGGGGACGATGCCGTTTTCAAGAGCCGTGATTTCAATTTCCCGGCCGCGTACGCCTGACCGCCACGAGATCTCGAGAATGTGATGGACGGACAGGCTCTTGTAAGGGGTCTGGTCCGGAAAGGTCCTGGCCTCTGCCAATCGTTCGAAATCAAGGCTGGTGGTGTTCATTGTGTCCCTCCGCCTGAAGGTGCAGTACGGGCGGCCATGGTGCGAGTCGGCCCCCGGAATATGAAGGAGCCTGATAGTAACAACCCATCGCTTCTACTGCAACTGTTCCTTGAAGTCGCGTCGGGTTTACGTCCCGGCGGAAGCATTTCTCTGCAGCAGCTATTAAACCAGCAATCCAATATGCCAACTCATGTTCGGGTGAAGGCAGGCACCCCGCTCCGCCTATACGCGAGATGTTGGAATTTGGCATATTGGATTGCCGGAGAAATCATTCGGCTCCGCATTCGTCAAGTTGACAGGCTATCGCATATATCATAGAGATTTCCGGACCATCTTTTATTTTAAATCAGAAATCAGAGGGAATTCGCCCATGCAAATCAACATGGAGAAAACGGCGGACATCGGATTGATTGGCCTGGCGGTCATGGGCCAGAACCTGGTGCTCAACATGAACGACCACGGCTACACCGTTGCCGTCTACAACCGGACCATCGCGAAGGTCGACGAATTCCTGAACGGTCCGGCCCAGGGCACCCGGGTGGCCGGGGCCCATTCACTGGAAGGGCTGACGGCAAGCCTCAAGCGTCCGCGCAAGGTGATGCTGATGGTGAAAGCCGGCAAAGCCGTGGACGATTTCATCGACCGGCTCCTGCCGCTGTTGGGGGCCGGAGACCTGATCATCGACGGGGGCAACTCCCAGTTCACCGACACCAGTCGCCGGACAAAATATTGCGAAACCAAGGGGATTCTCTACATCGGCACCGGCATTTCCGGAGGCGAGGAGGGCGCCCGGCGCGGGCCGTCCATCATGCCGGGCGGCAACCCCCAGGCTTGGCCGCTCGTGAGGGACCTGTTCCGGGCCATCGCCGCCAAGACACCCGACGGCTCGCCCTGCTGCGACTGGGTGGGCGAGGAGGGCGCCGGGCACTATGTGAAGATGATCCATAACGGTATCGAATACGGCGACATGCAGATCATCGCCGAGGCCTATCACCTCATGCGCGACGGGCTGCGGCTGCCGCACGATGAGATGCACCGGATCTTTGCCCGCTGGAACGCCGGCGACCTGCAGAGCTATCTGATAGAGATCACTCGGGACATCATGGCGTTCACGGACGCCGACGGCAAGCCGTTGGTGGAGAAGATTTTCGACAGCGCCGGACAGAAGGGCACGGGCAAGTGGACGGGGATCAACTCCCTGGATCTGGGCATGCCGGTGACCCTCATCAGCGAGGCGGTCTACGCCCGCTGCCTGTCGGCCCTCAAGGACGAGCGCGTCGCCGCTTCCACGCTTCTCGGCGGCCCCCGGGCCACGTTTACGGGAGAACAGAAAACGATCGTGACCGACCTGCGTAACGCGGTCCTGGCCTCCAAGATCGTCTCTTACGCCCAGGGGTTCATGCTGATGCGCGAAGCGGCGCGGGAATACCGGTGGAACCTGGACCTCGGGAAAATCGCCCTGCTGTGGCGCGCGGGCTGCATCATCCGCAGCGCATTCCTGGAAAGGATCAAGGATGCCTTTGCCGGGAATCACGGTCTGCCGAACCTGCTATTGGACGATTATTTCAGAAGCGTTGTCAAGAAATGCCAGGGATCCTGGCGGCGGGTGGTGATGGAGGCGGTGCGGCGGGGGATCCCGGTCCCCGCCATCTCGGCCGCGCTCTCCTTTTACGACGGCTACCGCAGCGCCCGCCTGCCCGCCAACCTCATCCAGGCCCAGCGGGATTACTTCGGCGCGCATACCTACGAGCGAGTCGACCGGCCGCGCGGTGAATTTTTTCACACCCAGTGGGTCAAGGACTGACCCATGGAACGAAATCCCCCGGCCCCCTTTTTCAAAAGGGGAGAGACGCCGCGACCCTCTGGCGCCCCCTATAAAAAAGTGGGTTTGGGGGGATTTTAAAATCGACTTTGAAGGACCACCCCATGACCATCGGTGAAGGCAGCCCGGATGCCGTGCTGCTGGAAAAGGATGTGGCATCCATTATCCTGGAGGGGATCCCGGCCGGGTTGTATGAGAACCAGCGGGTTCTCGTTCTCACGCCGGATGCCACGCGGACCTGCCCGCTGCCGATGATGGTGCGGGCCATCCGCAAGACCATCGGCGAGCGTTGTGCCCGTCTCGATTTCATGGTCGCCCTGGGCACCCATACCCCTCTGTCGCCGCAGAGCATCCTGGCGCTCTACGGCATAACGCATCCCCAGCAGGACTTCCCCCGCTCAGCCTTTTACAACCACGAATGGGACCGTGCGGACACCTTCCGGCGCATCGGGACCCTGGCACCCACTGACGTCGAAGAGATCTCCGGAGGGCTGCTGAGCGAAGAGGTGCCGATCGAGATCAACCAACGCATCTTCGATTACGATCTGGTGCTCATCGCCGGACCGGTATTCCCGCACGAGGTGGTGGGCTACTCGGGCGGGGCCAAGTATCTTTTTCCCGGCATATCCGGAGGCGAGTTTCTGCATTTCTTTCACTGGCTGGGTGCGGTCATCAGCACCAAGAAAATCATCGGGATCAAGGACACGCCGGTCCGGCGCGTGATCGACCGGGCGCTGGACATGATCGGTGTACCCGTTCGCTGCCTGGCCATGGTGGTCAACCACGGCGCGGGGTTGTGCGGGCTGTATGCGGGGGACACGCGCGCGGTTTGGTCACGGGCGGCGGACCTGTCCTCACGGATTCACATCGTGACCAAGAGAAAGCCCTTCAAGCTTGTGCTGGGCGCCGCTCCCGCCATGTACGACGAAATCTGGACCGCCGGCAAGGTCATGTACAAGCTCGAACAGGTCGTGGCCGACCAGGGGACCCTTATAATTTACGCTCCCCATATCCATGAGGTGTCCCGGACGTGGGGCCGTTACATCGAGGCCGTCGGCTATCACATCCGGGAATACCTCTTGGACCACATCGACCGGCTCAAGGGTGTCCCGCGGGGCGTGCTGGCGCATCTGACCCACGTCCGCGGGACCGGCACGTACGCGGACGGCGTCGAGAGAGCCGATGTGAACCTGGTTTTCGTAACCTCGACCGCGAAGGATGTCTGCCGCCGGATCAACGTCGGCTACATGGACCCCC
>CAVQTH010000061.1:0-17313 GCA_963716325.1 uncultured delta proteobacterium
AAGGTGACGGCCATCAGGTCACAAAAAGGCCCAGGGGCTTGCCGTCCTTGAGGTTCACCAGCCCTTCCTCACAGATCCGCAGATAGGGGATGGCTGCGCCCGTGAGCGCGATCAGGGACAGCAGCGGGTCCGGGAAGGCCACGCCCAGCCGGGCCACGGCCTGCTTCAGGGCATCCAGGCGCGCGGCAAGTGCTGCAACGGGCAAGTCGCTCGCAAGCCCGAAGATCGGCATGGGGATTTCGGCCAGTACGCGGCCGCCCTCGCAGAGCACGGCGCCGCCCTGCATGTCGGCCAGCCGGTTGACGGCGCAGGCCATGTCGGCATCGTTCGCTCCGACCACCACGATGTCCGAGGTGTCCCAGGCCGCGCTGCAGGCCACGGCCCCGCGGGTGAGCCCGAAACCCTTGATCAGACCGGTGAAAAGCTTCCCGGGGCTGTGCGTGCGGTCCACGGCGGCGATTTTGCAGAGGCCGTTTTCGGGGTCCGCCTTCAGTTCTCCTTTCGACACCGGCAGGTCCAGGTGCCGTTCGGCCGTGACGAGATCGGTGACCATCTCGATGACCCGCACCCGCGCGGTGCTGACGCCCGCCGGCGACCGGATGTTGAAATCGGAAGGGGAAAGGCGGCGGGGCAGCTTGACGGTGTTCAGGCTTGCCGTGGAAAAGGCATGCCGCCGTGGCGCTCTGCGCAGCCGGCCGCCTTCAAAGATGATCTCGCCGTTGCAGACGACTGTCTCAGGCTTGAACTCGGTCAAATCCGGAAGGAGCACCATGTCCGCCAATCGCCCGGGCGCAATGCCGCCCAGGATTCCGTCCAGGCGGAAGTGCTCGGCCACGTTGAGAGTGGCCATCTGGATCGCCTCGACCGGTGTGAACCCGCAGGCCATCGCCTTGCGGACCACGAAATCCATGTATTTGCCCTGCATCAGGTCCTGCGGTGAGGCGCCGTCGCTGGCCAGGATCAGTCGCCGCAGGTCGATGCCGGCTGAGCGGACACGGGAAATGGCTTCCAAATCCCTGCGGATGCTGCCCTCCCGCACCATCACGTGAACCCCCAGGCGCAGGCGCGCGAGGACCTGTTCGGCGTCGATGGGCTCATGGCAGGAGGTGACGCCGGCGGCCACGTAAGCCGCGAGCTTCTTTTCGCTGGCCCCGGCCGAGTGGCCTTCGAGGACCTTGCCGGCCTGGAGGGCCTGCTGGAAGGAGGGCAGGTAGGCCTCTGGTTCTTGCAGCACGGACTGCCAGTAGGATTCCCCGAGGCCGAGAATCTCGTCTCTCTGCAGCAGGAGGTTCAGGTCGTCGCCAGAAACCCCTTTGGCCGCGGCGCTGATGGATACCATGGCCGGCGCGGTGGCCAGGATGCGGATCGGCTGCTCCCGGAACGAATCGAGAAAATCGAGGACGCCGGGCAACCCGGCCACCGGGTAGGGCTCGATGGTTTCGGTGACGACGGTGGTGACGCCGGCGGCGGCTGCGAACGGAATGAACTCGGCGGCGGTGCAGACCCAGGCCAGGTGAGTGTGCCCGTCGATCAACCCGGGGACGAGCGTCCTGCCGGTGGCGTCGAGCACGCGCGTGGCCGGCCCGACGGTGTCCTTAACCTCCGCGGATACGCGGGCGATCCATCGGCCTTTCATTGCGATCCCCATGTTTTTCTGGATCTCGCCGGTGTAGACGTTGACCAAGTCGGCGTTGAGCACCACCAGGTCGGCCGGCTCCGCGCCGAGCGCCACCCGCATGAGGGTCTGCATGACGTCGGTGGTCTTTGGCGGCAGAGTGCTTTTGTGAGTCATCGGCATGCCTCGAGGTGAATTCGGTTTTTTCCCGATGAAGGTTTCCATGAGCAAAGGTGTCGGATGGACAGAGGTGTTCCTGTCGCATCTTTTATTATGTAGCACTATCCAAAAAGGTTTGGAAAGCAAAAATGCAGGGCTGTGAACGAAGGGGCGGCGAACCGGCAACCGCTTCCTAACCAAAGGAAAAAGTGCTAAGACACCTGCGCATGATCGGGAGTGTCTGCGCCGGATATTCATCGGTTGCCGTTTCGCTGCTGCCGTAAGTTCAGGCGGAGAGGCTGCAGTCAGGGAAACGATTCGGGCGAGGGGGACTTGAATGGGGCAAGTGCTGATCGGTGCCATCGGCGACGACGTGACCGGGTCCACGGACCTGGCCCTGATGCTGAGCAAGCACGGCATGTCCGTGGTGCAAACGATCGGCCTGCCGCAACCCGGCGCGGTCGTGCACGACGCCCAGGCGGCGGTGGTGGCTCTCAAGAGCCGCACGGCGCCGGTGGAGCAGGCGGTCGCCGATTCGCTTGCGGCCTGCGACTGGCTGCTCGCGCAGGGCGCCCGCCAGATCTTTTTCAAGTACTGCTCGACCTTTGATTCCACCGAGAGAGGCAACATCGGGCCGGTGACGGAAGCGTTGCTGGCGCGCCTCGGTGCCGAGATCGCGATCTACTGTCCGGCCTTCCCCGAGAACGGCCGCACCGTGTACAACGGGCACCTGTTCGTCGGAGGCGATTTGCTCTCGGACTCCGGCATGCGGCATCATCCGCTGACCCCGATGACCGACTCCAACCTGGTCCGGTTTCTGGGCAAGCAGGTCCGGAATCCGGAAACGGTCGCCCTCATTTCCTACGCAACGGTGGACCGGGGGCCGGCGGCCATCCGCGACCGTTTGCAGGAACTGGCCGGCCGGAATTGCCGTCACGTGGTTGTGGACGCTTTGACGAACCAGCACCTCGTCACGATCGGGGAAGCTTGCGCCGATTTGAAGCTGGTGACGGGTGGCTCCGGGGTGGCCATGGGGCTGCCGCTGAACTTTCACCGAGCAGGACTGCTGGGGGACTCGGCCGGTCCGGCGCCCCTGCCGAAGCTGAGCGGCGGCATCGTGGTTCTGGCCGGGAGCTGCTCGGCCGCCACGCGGCGCCAGGTCGCGCGGATGTCGGCATTCTGTCCGTCTGTTTGCATCGACCCGCATGAGCTGGCCTCCGGGAAAATGCACCTCGAGGATATCGCCCGATGGGCCGCGGAGCGGGTCGGTGAAAGCCCGGTTCTTATCTACTCCACGGCGGAACCCGAGCAGGTGGCCGCCGTGCAGGCGCAGTTGGGGCGCGAGGCCGCCGGCCATCTCGTCGAACAGGCCATGGGTGAACTCGCTCTGCGGCTCAGGCAGGCGGGGGTGCGCACGTTCATCGTCGCCGGCGGCGAAACCTCCGGGGCGGTGATGGCCGCCCTGAGAGTCGGTTCGCTGCGCATCGGCCCTGAGATTGCGCCGGGCGTGCCCTGGACGGTCACGGAAGACGAACCGCGATTGTGCCTGGCGCTGAAGTCCGGGAATTTCGGCGATGACGACTTCTTCGAGAAATCGGTAAGGATGCTGCCATGACGGAAAACGACATTCGCGAAAAGATGATCGTGCACGGCAAATCCCTTTTCGACCGCCGGTACACCTGCGGCGGGTCGGGCAACATGAGCGTCCGCCTTCCGGACGGGGTGCTGGTGACGCCCACCAACAGCTGCCTGGGCCGGTTGGAGAAGGACCGGATCTCAAAATTGGACGGGGACGGCAATCGCATCAGCGGCGACCCGCCTTCCAAGGAATGGGGCCTGCACCTGGCGGTTTACCGCGCCCGGCCGAATGCGGGCGCGGTGGTGCACCTGCACTCCCCTCATGCCGTGGCGGTGTCCTGTCTCAACGGGCTCAACACCGACAATGTGCTGCCGCCCATCACGCCTTACTTCGTCATGCGGATCGGCCGGCTGCCGCTGGTGCCTTACTACCCGCCGGGGGACCCGGGGCTGGCGGAGGCGGCCGGCCGGTTGGCTGCCAGATGCCGGGGGATTCTGCTGGCCCACCACGGGACCGTCACCGCCGGCATGGACCTCGACGACGCCGTCTACAACGCCGAGGAGCTTGAGGAGACCGCGCGACTTTTCCTGGTGCTGCGGAATGAAAACTACGCGGTGCTCAACCACGACGCCGTGGAGGAACTGCGAAAACGCTTTGGGTGATGAAGGAGACGCCGGTTATGTTCGCCGTGACCGTTCTGTTGGAAGTCGATGATCGACACCTTTCGGAATTCATGGAAGCGATGCGCGCGCAGGCGCGCAACTCGCTCGAACTGGAGAAGGACTGCCGCCGGTTCGACATATGCGTCGACGCGGGGGACCGTCGCCGGGTGTTTCTCTACGAGATCTACACCGACAAGGCCGCCTTCGATGCCCATCTGAAGACCGGACCATTTTCTGGGGTTCGACCGGCGGGTGAAAGACTGGCTGGTTTCAAAAAAAGTGGAATGCTGGGAACGGCTGGAAAATGACGACGGTAAAACCGGCTGAATGGGCACGACGCAGCGGCGGGGCTTTTACTTGTTGCCTTGCCTCAGGAAGAAGTCCAGGGCTTCGATGATGACGCTCGAAGGCGTTGATTGATTGTCGGCGGCGTAGGCGGCGATGCGTTCGGCCAGCGCGCAGGGAATGCGGATGGTGATCTCCTCGGTCGGGTCGGAGCAGAGGTATATTGGCAATTTATCCATCTGTGGAATTCCCGCTTGTCAATACGCTCAAGGTGTTTGTCTTTTATCCGATTCGTAATTTTTATCCGCATCTGAAATAAAAGGCAATCTCTAAATTACCATAGAAGATCCGCCGCCTCACGATGGTTGCCGAGCATCCGAGTTTGACTTCCGGGGCCTCGGGCGTTACCGTATCTTGTCCGGCAGGGTCGGCTGAAGAATTGGTTGCGGCTCGCCGCGGCGGGCACCCCGCTCCGCCTCTGAGTGAGTTGCTGGAATTAGTCATATTTACTTACCGGAATAATAATAAAATGACCGAAAGAGGAGGGTCAACATGCTCAAACGGGTCGAGGTATTCAAAGACGGAAAGTTCAACGACCTGGCCATGGCGAGAATGCTGGTGCACGACTCGCCTTATTTCCGGGTGCTGAATTTCAATTTCAAGGCGGGCCAGGAGCTGCCCATCCACTCCCACGACACGGAAGGCCAGCTCAGCATCGTGGTGCTGGAAGGGAAGGGGCTTTTCTTGGGAAAAGACGGCCAGACGCTCCCGGCCGACACCGGCG
The DNA here is from genome assembly GCA_963716325.1 of uncultured delta proteobacterium. Lineage (GTDB taxonomy): Bacteria > Desulfobacterota > Desulfobacteria > Desulfobacterales > SpSt-501 > SpSt-501. The sequence continues at coordinate 5,085 of CAVQTH010000061.1, forward strand.
ACGTGCTCATCTCCGATATCAGCGAACCCCACGGGGTCCGGGCGACGAGCGACATGCGGGTCCTGGTGACTATTGCGCCGCCCCTTTAATGATGCTATTGAACTACTTCGCGTCATCAGTCCATTGAAACGGAGGAGAGAGCAATGGAGATCAGCAGAATCCTGTGGCCGACCGATTTTTCCGAGAACGCCGGCAAGGCGCTTCCCCTGGTCACGCAGTTGAGCCAGAAATTCGGGGCGGAGATCCACATCCTTTACGTCATGAAGGATTACCCCGCCTTCGGTGCATCCTACGGGCAGTTCGACCCCGACGAATTGAAAAAAATGCAGGAGTGGGAAAAGCAGACCGCCGAATCGCGCCTGGGTGAAATCTGCGAGAAGTTCCTCAACGAGTGCCCCCTTTACATCCGGCACATCGCCGTCGGCGAACCCGCCAAGGAAATCCTCAAGATTATCGCCCAGGAAAAAATAGACATCGTGGTGATGGCCAACCGCGGCAGCGAGGGGCATTTCAATTTCGGGAGCGTGGCCGAGCGGGTGCTGAAGTGCACCACCGTCCCGGTCGTCACGATTCCCGTCTGAAAAGCGGTTTCTGAATCCTGCCTCGCACCCGATGGCTGCGTTGTTTCGCGCCCTGAAATGCTCGCGTACTAACGTGTACGCTCCGCTTTCAGGTCGCGAAACGCCTTGCCCTCAGCCGCGATTCAGGCTTGATAAATCGCTTTTCCCCGGTTTATTACACAGCCATCGGCTTCATATCTCATCTACTTGTCGTTACCCCCCGATCTGCCTCATTCCTCGGGATTTCACGTGCCTTGCACCTGGGCGTTTCTATTCAGCCTGTCGGCGCTGATTCGTCGGGCATCCCGCCTTCCAGACCAATGAATTTCCTGCACCAAACTGCGATCTGGGGTTGATAAACCGTTTTTTCATCACCTCGAAAAGCCGCAAAAAAGATTCATCAGCAATCTTTTTTCTTGACTTTAATCCTTTAAATTGGGAAAAATATCCCAAATTAGAGGGGCTCTCACACGATGCAAAAATCCAAACACCAGATTCTCGCTGCGGCTGTTGCCCGGATTTTGAAACCGCTCATACGAATTCTTCTGCGAAACGGCATTTCGTACGGAACGTTCGCAGACATCGCCAAAAGCCAGTTCATCGACGTCGCTCGAAATGAGTTTTCGATCGAGGGACGCAAGCAGTCCGTATCCCGCGTCTCGGTCATCACCGGTTTGACACGCAAGGAAGTCAGGCGGGTGGTCGGGCTCGAACCATCGGAAGACCATGAGAATTCGGAGCGATACAACCGCGCTGCGCGAGTGGTTGCAGGGTGGCGCCGGGATGCTGCTTTTCTGGATCGAAAGGGCCAGCCGATGGTGCTGAGCGTGTCCGGGAAGGCGAACAGCTTCCAGGAACTCGTGAGGCGCTACAGCGGAGATATTCCATACCGGGCCGTCCTTGACGAACTGGAGGCGGATGGCAGCGTGGAACGCCTCGACGAGAGCCGGGTGAAATTGACCCAGCGGGCGTATCTGCCGAAGGCCGATGAGTCCATGAAGCTGCACATCCTGGGTGTCGATACGGCCCTGCTCATCGACACCATCGATCACAACTTGAAGGCGGAACATCCTTTCACTCGATTCCAACGAAAAGTGCTTTACGACAACCTGCCTGACGAGGCTCTTCCCGAATTCAGGCGGCTTTCATCCAAAGCGTCCCAAAATCTGCTGGAGAAGTTCGACCGGTGGCTTTCCCAACATGATCGTGACACCCGGTCCGGCATCGAGGGGAGCGGGCGCAACACGGCCGGTATTGGAATATATTTTTTCGAAAAACAACCGTCCGATCGGGGGGCAGAATGATAAGCGCTGAGGAAAGTCGCCAAACGACCCTTCGATCCCCGCTTCGTCAGCTGGACCAATGGCGATCATACCCGGGCCGCCGTTCGGCGTCGCCTCTGACAGAGTGCGGTGCAAAACGGTGTGGGTCGGTCCATGGCGCATGACTGCGACATCCATAAAAAGGGATAGCATCAATGGCTGCCTTTAATCGATCAACGAGGATTCACGGTCTGCTGTTTGTCGTTGTGCCGTTCTTTTTCTTTGGCTGCGGCGGCAGTGGTGGCACGGATAGCCTGGCCGGCGGCGGGATCGGCGGGTCCGGGATAACGGTCTCGGCGGTCAGCGTGGGGAGCGTTTCCGGCTTTGGCAGCATCATCGTCAACGACGTGGAATTTGACACGACCAACGCCGAGGTTGTGGTTGAGGGTGAAGTCCGAGGCACGGGTGATTCCGCCGTAACTAGTCTTATTTCACGAGGTATGATGGTTCGTGTGGAAGGCAGGCTGGACGGGGACAGGACCGGCACCGCCGCCCGCGTGGTCTTCAACGACCATGTTGAGGGCCCGGTTGAAAGCATCGCCCCGCTCGACGATTTCGTCACGGAGTTGGTGGTCATGGGACAGACGGTGCGGGTGGACGACCGCACGGTGTTACAGAACGCGACGCTCGGATCCGTCGGTGTGGGCAATGTGGTGGAAGTGAGCGGCCTGGTCGATCAGGCGGGAGTCATCTTCGCGACCTATGTGAACAAAAAATCCGACAGCCTCGCCCCGAGCGCGCCGGTTGAGCTAAAGGGGGTCGTTCAAAACCTGAATGCGATTACTAAACAATTCTCGATCCATTCACTCACCATCGATTACACGACAGCGACCGTCAGCGGTTTTTCAGGGGCGGGCCCGCAGCAAGGCAAGCTGGCTGAAATCAAAGGCCGTTTGATCGGCCCGGACACCCTGTTCGCGACAAGCGTTGTCTTTGAAAACGAGTTGGGTCGAGATGATGTCGACACAATCGACATCGAGGGCCTCCTCACCCAGTTAACGTCGATTTCCTCCTTTGTCCTCGGCACGGTCGGCATTGTCACCGACGGCGCAACCGTTTTCAACGATGTGACCGCCGAAGATTTGGCCATCGGCACACGCATGAGAATCCGCGGTTCCTTGAACAACCGGGTGGTTCTCGCGGACGGGGTTGCACTGGCCGACAAGGTCAAGCTCGAGTCTAACGTCAGTTCCGTAGACGCGACAGCGGGCAGCCTAACGCTCTCAGGGCTCTCTCCCATTGTTGTCAAGACCGATGCCTCCACCAAGTTCACCGGAGTCGATGATTTGAGCCAGATTGATGTGGGCAGCCATGTAAAGGTTTTCGGTAGAGCGACCGGCTCGGGCGACGTGATCGCCACAAAGGTGCTGGTAAAGCCCGGCAGCGGCACCGTCGTGCTGAAGGGGCCTGTCGAAGCCAAGAACCCGCCGACCTTGCGGGTGCTGGGGGTTGAAATAAACACCTCCCCCATCCCTGCGGGCTCGTTCGCCGGAAAAGGCGGAAGCTCGGTGTCGGCAGACGAATTTTTCTCCAACCTGCAGATAGGGGATACCGTCAACGTGGGAGGCACTTTAACCGGGCCGGCTGTGATCTGGAACCAGATTAAAAGCGAATGAGTCGAAAATTCAGCTCTTTTATTCCGGTCGGACCTGGAGAACTAACAATCGCACCGACCGGAAGACAACCACTGCGCTGTGTTTTTCACAGCATAAGGAGGGCAGCATGAAATCATCCCAATTTTTTCGATCGGCTTTTCTCGTCAGTGTAATCTTCGCCGCAGCCGTTTTTATGGCATGCGGAGGGAAGCGGAGGCGGCAGTTCGTCCGGCGGGGCGGCGCCGGCCAGCGGCAGCGTCGCCGTGATGCTGACGGACGGTCCATACGACGGGCTCGAGGAGCTTTTCATCACGGTAACAAAGGTGTCCCTCCTCAGGGCAGATAACGGCCGAGAGGTCGTGGTGTTCGATGATCCCGACGGGCATGAAGTGGACATTTTGAGCTATCAAAACATTGACTACCTTCTCACCTTGAACCGCGAAGTGCCTGTCGGCACCTACAACAAGGTCCGCTTAGAGGTTTCCGATGTCAGGGCCGAGGGAGGTGAATGCAATTCCGACGGCATCGAAATAAAACTTCCCAGCGGCAAGATCGATCTCAATCCGCGAGGGACCTTCCAGGTTGTGGAGGGTGAGGCACTTGCAATCAGGCTCGACATCGATGCTAAAAAGAGTTTCCTGCTTAAAAAGGCGGGGAACTCCGGCAAGTGCATCTTCCGGCCGGTGATTTTCGTTGATATCCAATCGGTCGGCAATGTCGATTCATGCCCGGAAGTGGTAAATGGCCGCATTGACAGCGTCAGCATTGGCGGCACTAAGCCTGATACGTTCGTCCTGGAAACGAACCGGGGCGAGCTCAAGGTATCCATCAATTCCAGCACGGTCATTTTTGACGGAGATGGCATGCCCGGTGACACAACAGACATCAAGGTCGGCGAGTCCGCATATGTAAGAGGGCGTCTTCAGTCTGATGGCTCCCTGCTGGCGTCCCTGGTCGTGATCGGCCAGGTTATGAAAGTCAAGGGCACCGCAACCGAGGAAGTCGTCGCGAACCAATACACGATGACCCTCGATCCATCTCAGGAACTGGTAGGAACCTCCGTTGAGGTGGGCTTGGCCGGTCAGAGCATCATACTTATCGATTGCGACACGCAGGTTGCCCGCAGCTACATCCAGCAGGGTGTCCGAACGACCGTCATCGGCAAATACGACACAGATGTTAAAGTGATACGCGCCGTAGCAGTGATAGTCGCATCCAGGGAATTCACCGGCCAGTTGTTAAATATTTCTTCGGCACCTGGAGGCAATGACCTCACCATCAAAACGACGGCCGTTTCACCGGAGACCGTCTTTCTGCCTATCGATCAAAACGTTCACCTCCAGGGTGATGGGGTGGTCGCTCTCAATCGCCTGAATGATCTTATCGGATGCAGCAACATACAGGTTCGCGTTCTTGTGGACCCGGCGCAAAACACGAACCCTCCGACTACCAAGAGAGTGTACGTGATTCCAGCCCAGAGAACCTCTAACGTAGTTTCAGTCAACACGGGGATGGATACTATTTTGCTCGGTGACGATTACATAATCGATGTCGAGCCCGGCGCCACCATAATCAAAAAAACCGGCGCGAGTTACGTTCCCATCGATCTGAGCAATATAAAGCCAGGTGACGAAGTCACCGTGTTCGGCCTTGATAACTGCAAACTGACTAAACATTTCTACGGTTACATCGTGGTGGGTGAAGACTAATTCGGACTTGCACCCTCGAAGGGTACCGTTAATTAAGCAGCGAGGCAGCGATATGTTCGCTCTGCCTCGCTGCTGATCAAACCTCTTAACTAAGCGGAGTTGAAGGCATCCAAATTTATGCTAGGCATCCAAAATCTACAGGGAGGGATGGGCCATGGCATCAAATTTCGAAATAGCCATCGATAAAAAAGAGCTATGGTTTTGTCTTGAAATTGGAGGGCGACTTCGACGTCACATCGGCATATGAACTGATATATGCCATAAAGAAATTGTCAGAAGAAACCGTGACGATCTCAATTTACACCAATGGTCTGAAAAGCATATACCCTTCCGGTCTGGATGTTTTTCACAGACATATGATGCCCCTTAATAGTCTATCCACCAAAATTGTGTTGACAGGCGATAACGCCTCCAAGTTGTCCCTGAGCAATTCCAGCATGCTTTCTTAGCATTCAATTCTGGATAGTGAGAAACACATTCCGCACTTCGGGAAAGGGATGGTCAAACCACAATCCCTTCATCTTTTTTTAAGAAATCGGCGCAGTCGCTCCATCGCCGGCTCCAGGACCGACTCGTCCGCCGCGCAGCAGATGCGGATGGCGCCTTCGCCGCCGTTGCCGAAGGCTGAACCGGGCGCCACGGCCACCCGGGTATCCCGCAACAGGGACAGGGCGAAATCAAACGAGTCGCTCAGTCCCTCGATCCGTGGGAAAAGATAGAAAGAGCCTTCCGGCGGCGCCACCGTGACCCCGGGAACGCCGCGCAGGGCCTCATGGCAGAAGCGCACCCGGCGCTGCACATCCGCCGCCATGCCCTGCACAAACGCCTCGCCGTCCCGCAGGGCCGTTTCGCCTGCGCGCTGCACCATAGAGGGCGCATGCGAGACGATGAACTCGTTCAACTGCGCCGCCTTCCGCACCAGGTCCTGCCGGGCCGCCACCCAACCCAAACGCCATCCGGTCATGCAGTAGCTTTTCGAGAAGGACTGCACGACGATGACCGCATCGTCGCGGCTGCAGAGCCGCAGAATGGACGGCGCCGCCGTTCCGGTGAAATAGATGCGCTCGTAGACCTCGTCGGCCAGCAGCCACAGCCCGTGGCGGCGGCAGAACTCCAGAAGGGTGCGCTGTTCCTCCGGTCGGGCCACCCAACCCAGCGGATTGGAGGGTGATGCATAAACGATCAAGCGCGTTCGGGGGGTGAGGGCCGCTTCGATTGCGGACAGATCAAGGGTGTAGCGTCGGCCGTCCCAGGCGAAGGGCACTTCCCGCCCCGCCCCGGCGTAGAGGTTCACAATCGCGGTGGCGTTGGGCCAGTTGGGGGTCAGAACGATCGCCTCGTCCCCGGGGTCGATCGCGCAGCGGATGGACACATTCAGGGCCTGAACCCCGGAAGCGGTGACGAGGATTTCGGTTCGTGGATCAAGCGTTACCTCGTGGAGTTCATGGTATTTTTCGGCAATGGCCTGCCTCAGGGCGGGCAGGCCGGCATTTTCGGTATAAAACGTGTAGCCCTCGTTTAGCGCCCGAACGGCCGCTGCCTTGATGAAGGCCGGCGTCGGCAGGTTGGACTCGCCGAAGTGCAGTTTGAGGACGCCGTCCATGCCGAAGGCGATATCGGCGATTTCGCGGATACGGGATGGGGATACGGCGGCAAGTCCCCTGGCTATCAAAACTCGTTTCATCGCCTTTCCTGAATAATAAAAAAAATCTGGCTTGACAAGGTCAATTGGACATTTGTATAGACTTATAAACAGCTATACAGCAGGAAACACGAAACGATCCAAAGCGGTAAAGAGATCGCTTCACCCATAGGAGGCTGAATAGAATGGAACAGTCTATCGCCCCCGTACCCCTCCGCAAGAAGTTGGCCGATTTCATTCACGACACATCTTTCGAAAAGCTCCCCGGAAACGTAATTCATCAAGCCAAGCTCTGCCTGCTCGATCTGATCGGGGTGAGCATCGCAGGGGGTCGCCAGAAGGTTGCCGCTATCGTTCAGAGCCTTATCCCGGCGATGGGCGGATGCGAGGAGGTCGCTCTCTGGGGGTCCGACCGCAAGCTGCCGCTGCTGACGGCAGTCCTGATGAATGCGGTGCAGGGGCATGCGATCGACATGGACGACGGTCATCGGTATGCCAACGGCCACCCGGGCGTGGTCACCATCCCGGCGGCGGTGGCTCTGTCCGAAAAAGAGAACCGGACGGGCCGCGAACTGATCGAGGCGATCGTCATCGGCTATGAATTTTTCATCCGGTTGGGGTCTGCAGTCAATCCCGACCTGCTTCTGCGCGGGTTTCACACGACCGCCACCATCGGCTGTTTTTCCTCCGGCGCGGTTGCGGCCAAGCTGCTCAACTTGAGCAGACCCCAGACCGAAAATGCGCTGTCCCTCTGCGGGCTCCAGAGTGCCGGGCTTCTGGAGGTTTTGCACAGCGGTGAAAGCGGGAAATCGTTCCAGGTGGGGAAAGCCTCCCAAAGCGGGGTCCTGGCGGGCTTGCTGGCGCAACACGGCGCCGACGGGCCCGAGAGCGTTTTTGAAGGTGAGAAGGGCTTTTTCAAGGCGTTTGCCGGAAAGCCGTGCGACAGTCAAGCCATATGCAAAAATCTTGGAAAAGAGTTCAGCCTCCCCAGCGTTTATTTCAAAAAGCACGCGGCATGCCGCCACATTCATTCGGCCTTGGATGCGTTAGCGGAAATCGTTGACCGGCACGCTCTATCCCCTGAAAGAATCGGGTCGATCGACATTGAAACCTACTCGATCGCCAAAAGCCTGACCGGCCACATCGCGACCGAAGCCTCCGAGCTGGGAGCCAAGTTCAGCACTCCGATCGCCATCGGCTTGCTGCTGGTGTTCGGGCAGACGGACTCCTCGATCTACACAAAGCAATACCTATCAGACCCCATGGTCCAATCCATTGCGAAGAAAGTCACGGTGCATGTGAACCCCGAGCGTGACAAGCTGTACCCTGGGCAAAGAGGGGCGCGCGTCACCGTCAAAACAGCAGATAAATCCTGCACACATGAAGTGATATACCCTAAAGGGGAACCTGAAAACCCGCTTGGCGACGACGAGATGCAGTCTAAGTTTGAGAAAAACGCTTGCACCCTCTACTCGATGGATCGAATGAACAAGATTCGTGAAATCATTTTAGAAATAGAACACAGAGACGTCCGTGAAATGACATCCATGCTGAATTCACCTTGACCTTTACCAGACCGCTTCATGCTGAGCCTTCGGAATCACACACTACGGATGGAGAAAAGGTTTTAGGAGAGGACGATGAATCAGGAAACCTTGAAAGAGCACGATGTGTTGGTCATCGGTGGAGGGGCCGCTGCTCTCAGTGCAGCGATCACCGCACGGGAACAAGGCGCAAGCGTGCTGTTGCTGGAATGCTCGCCGAAGCACTTCCGAGGTGGGAACAGCCGGCACACGCGCAACATGCGCCTGGCGCACGAGACTCAATTTGCTCCCTACACGGGCGCCTACCCGGAAAAGGAAATGTGGGAAAACTACATGAAGGCGACGGGTGGCGAGGGCAACCTCGAACTGGCCCAAATGGCCGTCAGCGGGTCGGCCTCCATTCTCGACTGGATGCGGGCCCACGGGGTGAAGTTCCAGCCGGCTTTGGCGGGGACGCTCCATCTGGGCCGCACCAATGCATGGTTTTTGGGCGGCGGCAAAGGGATGGTGAACTCGCTTTTCCGAAGTGCCGAACGCCTGGGCGTGAACGTTCGCTATGAGGCCGAAGTGGTCGGACTGGACGTACGCGACGGCCACTTTTACAGCGCGTCGGTGTTAATGGGCGGACAGACGGTGACCATCCCCGCCAGGGCGGTGGTGGTGGCGGCCGGCGGTTTTCAATCGAATCTGGCCTGGCTGAGACAGGTTTGGGGCCCGGCCGCCGACAACTTCCTGATTCGTGGCGCACCGTTCGATACGGGCACCCTGCTCAAAATCCTGCTGGACCACGGTGCGGTATCGGTCGGCGAGCCCACCCAGGCGCACATGGTCCCCATCGACGCACGCTCGCCGAAATTCGACGGCGGCATCGTCACCCGCCTCGACTGCGTCACCCTCGGGATCGTCGTAAACAAGAACGGGGAGCGCTATTACGACGAGGGCGAGGACTTCTGGCCCATGCGCTATGCCATCTGGGGTCGTTTGGTGGCGCAGCAGCCCGATCAGATCTCCTATGTGTTCATCGATTCGAAGACGCTCGACCGCTTCATGCCCTCGGTGTTCCCGCCGGTAAAGGGGGACACCATCGCGGAGGTGGCGGAGCAGTTCAACCTTCCGGTGGACAAGGTGAACGCCACCCTGGACGAATACAACCGTGCGGTTCAGCCCGGGAATTTCGACCACACCATCCAGGACGATTGCAAGACCGCCGGCTTGACGCCGCCCAAGACGCACTGGGCCCTGCGCATCGACCAGCCGCCTTTCTACGGCTACCCGCTGCGGCCCGGCCTGACTTTCACCTACTTCAGCGTCAAGATCGACCAACGGGCAGCGGTGCTCATGAAGGGCGGGAAGCCCGCGTCCAACATTTTTGCGGCCGGGGAAATCATGTCCGGGAACATCTTGCCCAAGGGCTACATTGGGGGGTTCGGCCTGGTCATCGGCAATGTTTTCGGGAGAACCGCCGGCAGCGAAGCGGCGGCTATTGCGCGCACCATGCGGAAAGCGGCTTAGGAGGCACGATCATCATGCAAAAAGAACTGTTGGCACAAGGCGAACAATTGATGCGGATCTGTAATTCATGCCGCTATTGCGAAGGCTTCTGCGCGGTCTGGCGCGCGATGGAATACCGCCGCGAGTTTCCGGCCGGCGACCTCAACTATCTCGCCAATTTATGTCACGACTGCAGCGAGTGCTATTACGCCTGCCAGTACGCGCCGCCGCACGAGTGGGACATCAACCCGCCGCTGACATTCGCCAAGATCCGCACCCGGTCCTATGAGCAGTACGCCTGGCCGAGGTCGCTCGCCTCCGCCTTCCGCGCGAACGGAATGGTGGTCGCGCTGGTGGCGGCGCTGGCCTGCGTCCTGTTCCAGTTCGCGGTCGTGGTCGTGCATGGGGTAGCGGCGCTCTCGACCCCCGTGCCCGGAGGCAACTTCTACCAGGTCACCTCGCATGGCGCGCTGGTGACGGCCTTCGGCCTTACGGGGCTCTTCAGCGCGGTGGCGCTGGGGGTCGGCCTCGTGCGCTTCTGCCGCGACATCGGGGAGAAGCTCTCCGACCTCTTCAGCCCCTCCAATCTGGCCGTGACGCTCAGGGAGAGCCTGCAGCTCGAGTACCTGGACGGCGGTGGCTGGGGCTGCTCCTACCCGGGCGAGGAAAGCTCGCCGGCCAGACGATGGTTCCACCACCTCACCTTTTACGGGTTCCTGCTCTGCTTTGCGTCGACCACGGTCGCTGCGATGTACGACTATGTGTTCGGCTGGCCTGCGCCCTACGGCTACGGCAGCCTGCCGGTGATCCTCGGGATTCTGGGCGGCCTCGGGCTGCTGGTGGGTCCGGCCGGCTTGCTGGTCCTCAAGCGGGGCCGCAACCGGGACATCACCGACGAGGGGCAGGTCGGGATGGACACGGCCTTCCTGGTACTGCTGCTGCTCGCGAGCGCGACCGGGCTGCTCCTGCTCCTTCTGCGGGAATCCTCTGCCATGGGGACGCTCCTGGTCGTGCATCTCGGCATCGTCATGGGGTTGTTCCTGTCAATGCCCTACGGCAAATTCGTGCACGGGATTTACCGTTTTGCCGCCATCGCCAAATTCGCATTGGAGCGGAAACGGAAACAGGTGTTGGGGGCGTAGTAACGTTTTTCATAAATACCGAGGTGGAGGATCAACATGGTTAAACTCGGCTTCATCGGCTTCGGCGAGGCGGCCTACAACATCGCCAAAGGGCTCAAAAGCGAAGGTTTGGACGGGATCACGGCTTATGACAAGTTCTGGAAGGGGGCCCCCGGTTCAGAGCTGATATCCCAGCGGGCTTCGGAGGCCCAGGTCCGGATGGTTCCGACGCACCAGGAGTTGGTCGAGAAAAGCGAATTGGTGGTTTCAGCCGTGAGCGCCGACATGGCCGTTTCACTGGCTCAGGCTTCCAAACCGTTCCTGAAGCCGAGCCAGGTATACGTCGACATCAACGCCACATCCCCCATGACCAAGGAGGAAATCGACAAAATCATCTCCCCGGTCGCCCTGTTCGTGGATGGTGCCGTCATGGGACCGGTCCCGACGTACCAGCACAAAGTTCCGGTCTCGGTTTCGGGGAAGGGCGCCAAGGCGTTTGCCGAAACCATGTCGCCTTATGGGATGAACATCACCTTCATGGATGCACCGGCGGGGAGCGCGTCGGCGTCGAAGATGTTCCGAAGCATTTTCATGAAAGGCTTTGTCACTCTGCTGCTGGAAATGCTCGTGGCTGCTCATAAATACAAAGTGGAAGACGACGTCCTGCTGTCGGTGAAGGAAACGCTGACCGCGGGCCCGCTGCTGGAAGTGGTCAACGGTCTGGTCGGCCGCGGCGTCATTCATTCCGAGCGGCGCGAGCACGAGATGGATGAGGTCATTGCCACCCTGGAGAGGTTGAAGGTGGACGGTACCATGTCCAAAGCCACCAAGGACAAGCTGAGATGGTGCACTCAGCTGGGGCTCAAGGGGTACTTCAAAGGCGTCCCCCCGAAGGATTTTCACGAAATTTTCGAAGCCATCGACAAGATCAAATAGGCTCCATCAAGGCGGCTTACCATGAGTCAAAATTTGACGGAAAAACTGATCGCCTCCCACTTGGTTTCCGGCGAGATGGTCAAGGGAAGCGAGATCAGCATAAGCATCGACCAGACCTTGACTCAAGATGCGCTGGGGACCATGACATATCTCGAGTTCGAGGCCATGGGTGTCGAGCGCGTGAAAACAAAGCTTTCCGTTTCATACGTTGACCACCTCATGCTGCAGGAAGGCTTTGAAAACTCCGATGACCATAAATATTTGAGTACGGTTGCGGCGAAATACGGGGTTCTCTTTTCGAAGCCGGGA